>NZ_CP083590.1:6219464-7638929 GCF_020099395.1 Streptomyces mobaraensis
CCTCTGTCTCGGCGGATGCCGCCGCGTCGGCCGATGCTCCTGTCCCGGCCGACGGACCTGTCGCGGGGGGAGCTTTCGCTCCGGCCGGGTCGTCTCCTCAGGCCGACGCCTCTGTTTCGGCGGATGCCGCCGCGCCGGTCGACACTCCTGCCCCGACCGACGGATCTGTCCCGGAGGACGCTTCCGCCCAGGCCGGTTCGGCTCAGACGGGCGCCTCCATTCCGGCCGTTGCCACCGCGTCGACCGACGCTCCCGCGTCTGTGCCTGGGGACGCTTCCGTCCCGGCGGATGCCTCTGCCGCGGTCGGCGCACCTGGCCAGGTGGACGCGTCCGTCCCGGCCGGTTCGACCTCTCAGGTGGACGCTGCCGTCCCGGTGGGAGCGCCCGCGCAGGTCGGTCCGGACTCCCAGGCCGAGGCCCCTGTCCCGACGGAGGCCGCCGTATCGGCTGACGCTCCTGCCTCGACCGGCGCACCGGTCCCGGCGGACGCATCCCCGCAGGCCGGTTCGCCTTCTCCGGCGAACGCTTCTGCCGTGGCCGGTGTTCCCGCCCCGGCCAACGCCTCTGTCCCGGCGGGTTCGTCTTCCCAGACGGATGCCGCCGTCCCCGTGGATGCCTCTGCATCGGCCGATGCGCCCGTCTCGACCGGTGCTTCCGCCCCGGCTGACGCGTCCGCCTCAGCCGACGCCACCGCGCCGGCCGACGCCTCAGTCCCCGCCGACGTCTCCACCCCGCCCGGCGCTCCAGCCGACGCACCCGCCCAGGCCGACGCGCCCGCCCAAGCGGAGACTCCCGCCCCCGCAGGGGCCGTTGACCCCGCAGAAACCGTGAGCCCCGCAGAGGCGGCAGTCCCCGCAGCGGCAGCCGCCGCTGCGGAGGCCGTCGCCCCCGCGGAGGCTTCCGCCACCGCCGGGACACCCGCGCCCGCCGAGAACGCCATGTCCGCCCAGGGCGTCCCGCCCCTCCAGAACCCCGTGGCTGCCGAGACCGTTGTGCCTGCTCAGACTTCCGTGCCCGCCGAAACCCCCGCACAGCCGGAGGTCCCCGCGACGGCCGCCGTATCCGCCGTGACCGAAGGGGCGCCCGCCGCCTCCGACACGGCCAAGAACCCCGCCACCCCGGCAGCCCCCGCCGAGGCGTCCGCCGAGACCCCCGCCCCGGCCGAGACCTCCACCCCGGCCGAGCCCGCCGCCGAGGCGCCCGCACCCGCCGTGGCCCCGGACGGCGAGCCCGCCCCCGTACCGGCGCAGCCGGCCGGGCAGCCCGCCGAACCCGTCGCGGCGCAGCCGGCCGCCCCCGCTGCGGAGGAGGCGCCCGCACCCGTGCACCTCGCCCTCGTCCGCGACGACGAGCCGCAGACCGGCGAGCCCGGCACCGCCGAGCAGCCCGGCGGCGCGGAGCCCGCCGAAGAGCCCGAAGAGCCCCGCGTCCCCCTCGGCCCCCCGGCCGACGGCTTCGCCGCCGCCGAGCGGGAAGCCGTCCACCGCGTGATGCGCGAACGCCGCGACATCCGCAACGGCTTCCGCCCCGACCCCATCCCGCACGACGTCCTGCTGCGCGTCCTGGAGGCCGCGCACACGGCGCCGAGCGTCGGGCACTCCCAGCCCTGGGACTTCGTCGTCATCCGGTCCGCCGAGACCCGCCGGACCATGCACGACCTGGCCACCCGCCAGCGCGACGCGTACGCCGCCTCGCTGCCCAAGGGCCGGGCCAAGCAGTTCAAGGAAATGAAGATCGAGGCGATCCTCGACACCCCGGTCAACATCGTGGTGACCGCCGACCCCACCCGGGGCGGCCGGCACACCCTCGGCCGGCATACTCAGCCGCAGATGGCCCCCTACTCGTCGGCCCTCGCCGTCGAGAACCTCTGGCTCGCCGCCCGCGCGGAAGGGCTCGGCGTCGGCTGGGTCAGCTTCTTTGACGAGCGGGAGATGGTCCGCGAACTCGGCCTCCCCGAGCACCTGGAGGTCGTCGCGTACCTGTGCGTCGGGTACGTCGACGAGTTCCCGGGCGAGCCCGAGCTGATGCAGGCCGGCTGGTCCAAGCGGCGCCCGCTGTCCTGGGTCGTCCACGAGGAGACGTACGGCCGCCGCGCGCTGCCCGGCGAGGACCCGCACGACCTGCTCGCCGAGACCCTGCGCGGCATCCGCCCGCTGGACGCCAAGGCGCTCGGCGAGGCGTGGGAGCGGCAGAAGCGGATGACCAAGCCGTCCGGCGCGCTCGGCATGCTGGAGATCATCTCCGCGCAGCTGTGCGGCCTGTCGCGCAAGTGCCCGCCGCCCATCCCGGAGCCCGCCGCGGTCGCGGTGTTCGCCGGTGACCACGGCGTGCACGCCCAGGGCGTCACCGCCTGGCCGCAGGAGGTCACCATGCAGATGGTGACCAACTTCCTGGGCGGCGGGGCCGTGTGCAACGCGTTCGCCAACCAGGTCGGCGCGGAGGTCTGCGTCGTGGACGTCGGCGTCGCCGGCGACCTGCCGGCCCGCCCCGGCCTGCTGCCGCGCAAGATCCGCCCGGGCACGGACGACTTCACCGCCGGCCCGGCGATGACCCGCGAGGAGGCGCTGCGCGCCGTCGAGGTGGGCATCGAGACCGCCCGCGACCTCGTCACCGCGGGCAACAAGGCGCTCCTCACCGGTGAGATGGGCATCGCCAACACCACCGTGTCGGCCGCCCTGATCTCCGTCTTCACCGGCTCCGACCCGGGCGAGGTCACCGGGCGCGGCACCGGCATCAACGACGAGATGCACGCCCGCAAGATCGACGTCGTCCGCCGGGCGCTGGAGCTGCACCGCCCGGATCCGGCCGACCCGATCGGCGTCCTCGCCGCCGTCGGCGGGCTCGAACACGCCGCTCTCGTCGGCCTGATCCTCGGTGCCGCGTCGCTGCGCACGCCGGTGATCCTGGACGGCGTCAGCGCCGGCGCCGCCGCTCTGGTGGCCCGGGCCATCGCGCCCGAGGCGCTGGCCGCGTGCATCGCGGGGCATCGCAGCGCGGAGCCGGGGCACGTCGCGGCTCTGACGAAGCTGGGGCTGCGGCCGCTGGTGGACCTCGACCTGCGGCTGGGCGAGGGGACGGGCGCCCTGCTGGCCTTGCCCGTCGTGCAGAGCGCTGCGCGGGCCATGCACGAGGTGGCGACCTTCGACAGCGCGGGGGTTGCGGAGAAGGGGTAGGGGGCCCTGCGGGCGGCTGATGCCCCGGTCCCTCCCTTTCGCCGTTTCCTTCGGGGGCGCAGCCCCCGCACCCCCGAAGCGCCCTTCGGGCGCTGTCCTCAATCGCCGGACGGGCTGGATGGTGCCTGAGCGGGCACTTCCAGCCCGTCCGGCGCTTGAGGACGAGCGGCGAAGCCGCGACAAGCGGGGCGGGGCGCCAGCCCCAGGAGACGGCGAAAGGGAGGGCCCGGGGCGAAACCGCCCGCTAACAAAGCCCACGTAGGGTATGCCCAGCGCCCCTGACCAGCGAGGAGACCCGCAACCCCCATGGCCGAGCACCCAGAACCCGCCGCCTACCCCGTCGGACTCCGCCTGCGGGGCCGCCGCGTCGTCGTCCTCGGCGGCGGCCAGGTCGCCCAGCGCCGGCTGCCCGCCCTCATCGCGGCCGGCGCCGACGTCCTGCTCGTGTCGCCGTCCGCGACCGCGTCCGTGGAGGCCATGGCGGAGGCCGGCGAACTGCGCTGGGAGCGCCGCCGCTACCGCGAGGGCGACCTGGACGGTGCCTGGTACGCGCTGATCACCACCGACGACCCCGAGGCCAACCGGGCCGCGTCCGCCGAGGCGGAGGCCCGCCGCGTCTGGGCCGTGCGCAGCGACGACGCGGAGGCGGCCACCGCCTGGACGCCGGCCACGGGCCGCAGCGCGGGCGTCACCGTGGCCGTGCTCACCGGCCAGGACCCGCGCCGCACGGCGGCCCTGCGGGACGCCATCGTCGAGGGGCTGCGCGACGGTTCGATCGCCGCGCCCCACCGCCGTACCCGCCCGGGCGGCGGCCGGGTGGCCCTCGTCGGCGGCGGTCCGGGCGACCCGGACCTGATCACCGTGCGCGGCCGGCGCCTCCTCGCCGAGGCCGACGTCGTCGTCGCCGACCGGCTCGGCCCGCGCGACCTGCTCGACGAACTCCCGCCGCACGTCGAGGTGATCGACGCCGCGAAGATCCCGTACGGTCGCTCGATGGCGCAAGAGGCCATCAACGACGCCCTGATCGAGCACGCGAAGGCCGGGAAGACCGTCGTACGCCTCAAGGGCGGCGACCCGTTCGTCTTCGGCCGCGGCAAGGAGGAGGTGCAGGCCCTCGCCGAACACGGCATCCCCTGCACCGTCGTGCCCGGCATCTCCAGCTCGATCAGCGTCCCCGGCACGGTCGGCATCCCCGTCACCCACCGCGGCGTCGCGCACGAGTTCACCGTCATCAGTGGGCACGTCGCGCCCGACGACCCGAGGTCCCTCGTCGACTGGCCGTCGCTCGCGCGCCTCGGCGGCACCCTCGTGGTGCTCATGGGCGTCGAGCAGTGCGGCGCCATCGCCGAGACGCTCATCCGGCACGGCCGGTCCGCCGACACCCCGGTCGCGGTGATCCAGGAGGGCACGACCGCCGCCCAGCGGCGCGTCGACGCGGTCCTCGGGACGGTGGGGGAGCGGGTGCGGGCCGAGGGCATACGCCCGCCGGCCGTGATCGTCATCGGCGAGGTCGTGGCGATCGGCCGGGAGGCGGCCCCCTCCAACGCTGCCCCCTCGGACGCCGCCGGCTGAGCCTCCGTATCCCACCCCTACGCACCACGAGACACGTGAGCCCCATGACGCAGTCCCCCCAGGTCATCACCATCGACGACCCCGACGACCCCCGGCTCCAGGACTACACCGGCCTGACCGACGTCGAGCTGCGCCGTCGGCGCGAGCCCGCCGAGGGCCTGTTCATCGCGGAGGGGGAGAAGGTCATCCGCCGGGCGGTGGAGGCGGGTTACGGCATGCGTTCCATGCTGCTCTCCGCCAAGTGGGTGGACGTGATGCGCGACGTCATCGAGGACGCCCCCGCACCCGTCTACGTCGTGGAGCCGGAGCTCGCCGAGCGGGTGACGGGCTATCACGTGCACCGCGGCGCCCTCGCCTCCATGGCACGCAAGCCGCTGCCCGACGCCGCCGGGCTGCTGGCCACGGCCCGCCGGGTCGCCGTCATGGAGGCGGTCAACGATCATACGAATATTGGTGCCATTTTTCGGAGTGCGGCCGCCCTGGGCATGGACGCCGTCCTGCTCTCCCCGGACTGCGCGGACCCCCTCTACCGGCGGTCCGTCAAGGTGTCCATGGGCGCCGTGTTCTCTGTCCCCTGGGCCCGGCTGGAGAACTGGCTGCGCGACCTGGAGACGGTCCGGGCGGCGGGCTTCCGGGTCCTCGCCCTCACCCCGGACGCGCAGGCCACCGCGATGGACGCCGCCGCCCCGCACCGCCTGGAGCGGGTCGCCCTGATGCTCGGCGCCGAGGGCAGCGGCCTGTCCGCCAAGGCCCTGCGGGCGGCCGACGAGTGGGTGCGCATCCCGATGGCCCACGGCGTCGACTCCCTCAACGTCGGCGCGGCGGCGGCCGTCGCCTTCTACGCCGTGACGGCGGGGACACCGGAGTAGCAAGCGAGCCCCGGCCCGGCGGCCGGTGCGGCGAATCGTTTCCGCACCGGCCCCTCATGGGTACAGCCCGAAGCGGAGCGTCCGCTACACCGCTCGGCCCCGCACGGAGAGTGCCCTACGGCATCACCGACCACGGGAGGGCCCATGCCCGCCGACACCAGGATCCGCTTCCCCGCCGGCTTCCGCTTCGCCGTCAGCCCGCACCTGGAGGAGGCCCGGGATGGCAACCGGGCCTGGGCCCGGGCCCATCGGATGGCCGACGGGCCCGAGGCCACCGCCCTGTACGACTCCTGGGACCTGGCCCGGGTCTCGGCCTGCATGTACCCGTACGCCACCGGCCCCGGCCTCCGGCTCGTCACCGACCACATGGGTTTCTGGTACCCCTTCGACGACCAGTTCGACAGCCCGCTCGGCCTCGACCCGGCCGCCACCGCCCGCGCCTGCGAGGAACTGATCGCCGTCGTCCACCAGGGCACCACCGGCCCCCGGCCCACCGCCGCCGCCCGCGCCTTCGCGGACATCTGGCGGCGCGCCGCCGACGGCATGCCACCGGCCTGGCGCGCCCGCGCCGCCTACGACTGGGAGTACTACTTCGCCTCCTACGCCCAGGAATCGGCCGCCCGCCTGGCCGGCGCCGTCCCCGACTTCCCCACGTTCCTGCGGCTGCGGATCGGCGTCAGCGCCATGAGCGTCGTCTGCGACCTCGTCGAACGGATCGGCGGCTACGAGGTCCCGGCCGTCGCCTTCCACAGCCTGCCGCTGATCGAACTGCGGCGGCTCACCGAGGAACTGCCCTGCCTCGCCAACGACGTCTACACCCTGGACCGCGAGGAGCCGCGCGGCGACGTCGTCAACCTCGTCCTCGTCCTGGAGCGGGACGGGAACCGCTCGCGCGCCGCCGCGATCGACACCGCCTACGCGCTCGTCAACGACCGGCTGCGCCGCTTCGACGCCCTCCGGCGCGGCGTCCCCGCCCTCGCCCGCACCCTGGGCCTGGACGCCCCGCGGCGCGCCGCCGTCGAACGGTACGCCCGCGACCTGGAGTTCCTCGTCTCCGGCTACATGGCGTGGGGCGCCGACACCCGCCGCCACTTCCCCGAGACCGTCGTCCCCCCGGACCGGCCCGGCTACCCCGAGAACCTGCTGCTGCCCACCACACCCTGAGGCCCGCCATGGCACGCGAGGACCCGGCACCCGAGAACCCGGCCCGCGAAGACCTTGCCCCCGAGGACCCGGCCGCCGCGACCTACCGCCGGACCGGTGGTCTGACCGTCCGGGAGAGCGACGCGGATCTGCGCCGTGCCGGCCTGACCCGCGAACCGGAACCCTGGGAGGACGGCCTCCGCGAGACGCCACGGCCGGGCACCTTCGAATGGTGGTACTTCGACGCCGAGTGCGACGACGGCAGCCGGGCCGTCGTCGTCTTCGAGACCAAGCCCCTCGCCGCCTCCGCCGGCCCCCTGGCCCCCCGGCTGTCGCTGACCGTCCGCACCCCCGACGGACGCGTCCACGCCGGCCGCACCCGCCACGACCCGGCCTCCTTCCACGCCGCGCGCGACCACTGCGACGTCGCCCTCGGCCCGCACCGCGCCCACGGCGACCTCGTCCGGTACCGCATCCGCGCCGGAACGCCGTCGGCCGCCGCGGACCTCACCCTCACCTCGACCGCCCCGCCCTCCCGCGTCGGCACCGGAACCGTCACGCTCGCCGACGACCCGGGCCGCTACCTCGGCTGGCTGGTGGCCGTGCCCCGGGGCACGGTGGAGGGCCGGCTGTCGGTGCCCGGCCGGACCTGGCAGGTGCGCGGAACCGGCTACCACGACAAGAACTGGGGCACCCTGGACTTCGGCGCCGACCTCCGCGCATGGCACTGGGCCCGGCTGCACGCAGGCCCGTTCACCCTCGCCTGCGCCGAACTGCGCACCCCCGGCGGCGGCCGAACCCCGCTGCTCGTCCTCACCCGGGCCACGGAACGACTCGCGGCCACGGCCACCGGGGTCTCCTTCACCCCCCACCCCGGCGTCTCCCTCATCCGCCACTCCGGCCACGCGGACATCCGCTGGCACGACCGCGTCCACGCCCTCTTGGGCCCACCGACGGCCCTGGACCCACCCGGGAAACCAGGCCCCCACCCGTACCACCGCTTCACCACCCCGGCCGAACTCACCACCACCGCGCCCTACGCCCCCACGACGACCCCCGGTACGGCCATCGCCGAACACGCCGAGTTCTCCATCACCCCCGACCGGGCCGCCCCCGGGCAACCCGCCTCCGCCGCCCGCGCGGTTCGGGCCCCCGTCGCGCCCCCGAACCGGACTCGCGCCGGACCGCGCACTCCCGCCACCGCGCCGGACACACCCCCCACCCCGGCGGCGCCCCCGGAACGGCACGCCGCGACGAAGCCCGCCGATCCGGCCACGCCCCGCACCCCGACCGGACGAACCCCCGGCACCCACACGAAGGTTCCGGCCATGGACGCCCGTACCGCCGCCACCCGCCTGGCCCGTGCCTGGTCCGTGCCCGACTCCGCCGCCTTCGGCGCGCTGTTCGCCCCGGACGCCGTCTACACCGACGTCGCGGCCGGGCGCGCCCACCGGGGACGGACCGCGATCACGGCCTGGCACCGCGAGACCCGCGCCGCCACCCCCGACCTGACGGCCGAGATCGAGGACGGCTTCGGCACCGATGACGGGAGGGCCTGCGCGACCCTGCTCTGGACCGGAACTCCCGTGGCGGAACCGCCCGGACCGCCGTTCCGGGTGCACGCGGCGACCGTGCTCGCGCTCGCCCCCGACGGGTCGATCACCCGCTGTGCCGACTACTACGACCTGCTGGGCCTCGCCCGCGCGGGGCAGCCGCTCATGCCGCAGCGGCCCCCGGACACGCGGGGCTGAGGGCGGGTACGCAGGGGGCGGGGCTCACGTACCGCAGGAATCCACCGCGACCACGCACGACTGCTCCCGCCCCAGGTCCCGCCCCAGCCCCGACGACTTCTTCGGCCCGTCGCACCCCTGCGCCGCCGCGATGCCCAGGGCCACCAGCAGCGTCACCACCACGAAGACGATCAGCCGCTGCCGCAGCAGCCGGGGGTCGCCGCCGGTCCGGCGCCCCGCCGCGCCGGCACGGGCTCCCGTACGGGCACCGGGCCGCGGCCGGCTCGCGGGCCGGGCGGCCGGCCGGTCGGGGCGGGGCTGCCGCAGCGGCCGGGTCGCGGGCGGCCGGGCGGGGGAGGAGCCCCCCTGCGCGGCCGCCGCCGGGCGCGGCTCCGTCGGCTGGTGCGCGTGGTCCGCGGCCCGCCGGTCCGAGGGCCGCTCGGGCTCGCGCCGCGACGGCACCCGACGGCCGTCCGGCAGCCCGTGCGCCTCGCGCGCGGCGATCTCTTTCAGCCGCAACGACAGCTGGAGCGTGCTCGGCCGCTCCTCAGGGTCCTTCGCCAGACAGGCGAGGATCAGCGGCGCCAGCGCGTCCGGCACCCCCAGGAGCTGCGGCTCCTCGTGCACCACCCGGTACAGCATGACCTCCGAACTGCCCTGCCCGAAAGGGGAGTCCGCGGTCGAGGCGTACGCCAGGGTGGCGCCCAGGGCGAAGACGTCCGTCGCCGGCGTGACCGTCGCGCCCCGGACCTGCTCCGGCGCCAGGAAGCCCGGCGAGCCGACGGCCGTGCCGACGTGCGTCAGGGTGCTGGCGCCCGTCGCCCAGGCGATGCCGAAGTCGATGATCCGCGGGCCCTTGGGGGAGAGCAGGATGTTCGACGGCTTGAGGTCCCGGTGGACCACCCCGGCGTCGTGCACCGCGAGCAGCCCCTCCGCCAACGCCGCCCCGATGGACGCCGTCTGAGCCGCCGACAGGGGCCCTTCCTCGGTCACCTTGTCGTGCAGCGAGGGCCCGGGCACGTACTGCGTCGCGAACCACGGCCGCTCCGCGTCGAGATCGGCGGCCACGAGGCGTGCCGTACAGCCGCCGCGGATGCGCCGCGCGGCGGACACCTCGCGCGCGAAGCGCGAGCGGAACTCCTGGTCCTCGGCGAGATCCGGCCGGATCACCTTCAGGGCCACCCGCTGGCCGCGCTTGTCCGAGCCGAGGTACACCACGCCCATGCCGCCCGCGCCCAGCCGGCGGTGAAGCCGGAACGAGCCGACGACACGCGGGTCCTCGCGCCGGAGCCGCATCATCGTCATCTTCATCCCCGCTGCCGGTCCGTCTGACGAGCCACAGCTTACGGATTGACGGGCGGCCGTGCTGAGAGGCCGCGCATGCGTCGGCGATCGGATGACCGCTTCCGCCGCGCGCCCGCGCCCGCCCGCTCCCCGGCGCCCGCCCCGCGCCCGTCCGCCGCCCGCCGACCGCCAAGCTCCGCCAGCCACCCGGGGTTTGACGGGCCGACGGCCCGCTCCCCGCCGGCCGGCGCCCCCGGGCCGCCCGCCGCTCGAACACCTGACACCCCGTCGGTCCGGGTGCCACGGCCGAAGGGAAGCGGACGTGAGGCAGATCACCCCACCGTGGTCCCCTGGGGGAGAACCCGGAGGCCCGCCCCCGGGCGATCCCGGAGATCCGCTCCTCTGTTCTCCACCCAGGGGAGTACCGACCCGGCCCCTCCCTCCTCCTCGCGGAGGCGGTGCAAGGGGTACGAGGGCATGACGCCCGGCCCCCTCCCGGCCGCCTAGTGTGGATCCCGAGCGGCGGGCGCAACACTCGTCCCCCGAGGTCGGAACGCCCGCCGCTGTCACCATTCGGCACGCCCGGCGGCCCGCGCACAGCGGGGCCGCGTCGGGCGGGGGCGGGTCCGAAGGGACCGGAAGGGAGGGGCGCCATGGCCCAGGCGGTACGGCGCGCGACCCGCGCGCCGGGGCGGACGGACGTCCACCGGAGCCTCCCCGACCTCCCCGGCGGCCGCCCCGCCGACAACCGGCACCCTCTGGTCGCGCTGGCCATAGTGCTGCCCTGCGCGGCGGTCCTGGCCGTCGCCTTCGGCGGCTGGGATGCCGTCGTCACCCAAGCGTCGTCCGTGGCCGGCATGCTGGGGCGCTGAGCGCTCCGCTCCCGGAAGAGCGGTCCGGGTCGGGGACGGGCCGGCCATAACCCCGTGGGGACGGGGGTGCGGCGGACGGCATGACGGGCCGGGCACCTGGGGAGGTGCCCGGCCCGTCCTTTGCGGAAAACTCGTCGGTGACCTGCGGAAACGGCCGGAGGCCGGAGCTCGAAGCCCCGGCCTCCGGCCGATCGTGGTGCGCGATACTGGGATTGAACCAGTGACCTCTTCCGTGTCAGGGAAGCGCTCTCCCGCTGAGCTAATCGCGCGGAAGGTCCGTGAAGACCTTGGTGGACGATACTGGGATTGAACCAGTGACCTCTTCCGTGTCAGGGAAGCGCTCTCCCGCTGAGCTAATCGTCCGGGAGGGTGTGCTGCGTGCGCGATACTGGGATTGAACCAGTGACCTCTTCCGTGTCAGGGAAGCGCTCTCCCGCTGAGCTAATCGCGCGGGAAGGTCCGCGAGGACCTTGGTGGACGATACTGGGATTGAACCAGTGACCTCTTCCGTGTCAGGGAAGCGCTCTCCCGCTGAGCTAATCGTCCTTGGAGGTGGAGACGGGATTTGAACCCGTGTAGACGGCTTTGCAGGCCGTTGCCTCGCCTCTCGGCCACTCCACCAGGAGTGCGGGGGTCGGGAAGATCCCCCACTCGAGCGGACAACGAGACTCGAACTCGCGACATCCACCTTGGCAAGGTGGTGCTCTACCAACTGAGCTATGTCCGCACACATCCTCCGGACCATGATCCGGAAGCTGCCCCGCCGTTTCGCTTCCGCGTCCCGGCGACGTGTTGAACTCTAGCGGATTCCCGCGCCAGCTCAAATTCCGTTTCCGCAGCGTGCTGCCCTCTTCCTTCACCCGGCTCAGCGCCGGGGACCGGCCCATAGACTCGATGACGTGCATGACCTCCCTCCGATGGCCCGCTTCGGCGGCCTCCTCGCCACCGATCTGCGCGACGTCACCAGCGACCCCGAGGCCCTCGACTCCCGGGGCTGGTGGGCCGTGGTCGCGGACTTCGAGGGAGACGTACGGTGCGCCCGCTTCGGCGACGTGCGCCCCGCGCCCCTCCCCGCCCCCGGGCGCTGGCGCGGCCCCGCACCC
This sequence comes from Streptomyces mobaraensis, assembly GCF_020099395.1. Taxonomy (NCBI): domain Bacteria; kingdom Bacillati; phylum Actinomycetota; class Actinomycetes; order Kitasatosporales; family Streptomycetaceae; genus Streptomyces; species Streptomyces mobaraensis. The sequence goes on from NZ_CP083590.1 coordinate 6,231,211, forward strand.
GAGGCGTGGACCAGCTCCCTGGACCGGGACGCCTACCTCGCGGGCGTCCGGCGGATCCGCGAGCACATAGCCGCCGGCGAGGTCTACCAGGCCAACCTCTGCCGCGTCCTCAGCGCGCCGCTGCCCGACCCGGACCACGCCGACGTCGACGCCCTCGCCGCCCACCTCGCGGCCGGCAACCCGGCCCCGTACGCCGGCACCGTCCGCCTCCCCGCCCACGGCACCGAGGTGGTCACCGCCTCGCCCGAGCTCTACCTGCGCCGCACCGGCCGCGTCCTGGAGTCCGGACCGATCAAGGGCACCGGCCGCACCGCCGCCGACCTGCTCGACAAGGACCACGCCGAGAACGTGATGATCGTCGACCTGGTCCGCAACGACCTGGGCCGCGTCTGCGCCACCGGATCCGTGACCGTCCCCGCGCTCTGCGCCGTCGAACAGCACCCCGGCCTCGTCCACCTCGTCTCCACCGTCCGCGGCGAGCTCGCCGAAGGCGCCGGCTGGATGGACCTGTTCGCCGCCACCTTCCCGCCCGGCTCCGTCACCGGCGCGCCCAAGGCCAGCGCCCTGGAGATCATCGAACGCCTGGAACAGGGCCCGCGCGGCCCCTACTGCGGCGGCATCGGCTGGGTCGACGCCGACCGGGGCACCGGCGAGCTCGCCGTCGGCATCCGCACCTTCTGGATCGACCGCACCGCCCCCGGCGGCCCCGTTCTCCGCTTCGGCACCGGAGCGGGCATCACCTGGGGCTCCGACCCCGAGGGCGAATGGGCCGAGACCGAACTCAAGGCGGCCCGGCTGCTCGCGATAGCGTCGGGCACCCACAGCCCGACCACCCACAGTCCGACCGCCGGGAGGCAACGGTGACCGTCTGGCTCAACGGGAAGCTCGTCGAGGAGGACGCCGCCCGCGTCTCGGTGTTCGACCACGGCCTCACGGTCGGCGACGGCGTCTTCGAGACCCTCAAGGTCGTCGACGGCCGTCCCTTCGCCCTCACCCGGCACCTGGCCCGGCTCGCCGCCTCGGCCCGCGGCCTGGGCCTCCCCGCGCCCGACGCCGACGAGGTACGCCGCGCCTGCGCCGCCGTCCTCGACGCCCACCCGCTCGCCCTCGGCCGCCTCCGCATCACCCTGACCGGCGGCCTCTCCCCGCTCGGCTCCGACCGCAGCGCCGCCGACACCACCCTCCTCGTCGCCGCCGCGCCCATCGCGCTCCGCCCCACGGCCACCGCCGCCGTCACCGTCCCCTGGACCCGCAACGAACGCGGCGCCCTCACCGGCCTCAAGTCCACCTCGTACGCCGAGAACGTCGTCGCCCTGGCCCGCGCCAAGGAGCGGGGCGCCACCGAGGCCCTCCTCGCCAACACCTCCGGCGCGCTCTGCGAGGGCACCGCCACCAACGTCTTCGTCGTCCTCGACGGCGAGCTCCACACCCCGCCGCTCGCCTCCGGCTGCCTCCCCGGCATCACCCGCGCCCTCGTCGTCGAGTGGACCGGAGCCCGCGAGACCGACCTGCCCATGGACGTCCTCGACCGCGCCGACGAGATCTTCCTGACCTCCAGCCTCCGCGACGTCCAAGCCCTCCACACCCTCGACGGCCGCCAACTCCCGGGCGCCCCGGGCCCGGTGACCGCCGAGGCCATGCGCGTCTTCGCCGAACGGTCGGCCGCGGACATCGACCCCTGAACCGGGGACGGCCGAGGGAAAAACCGGCGACATCCGCCCCGGCGCATGGGTAGAACAGCGGCATGACCACCACCCTGCGCCCCACGGCACCCGAGCAGCGCACCGACGGCGGCCACCGCCGCCGCGGCTACGAGATCTGCGTCAACGGCAGGCCCGTCGGCGACGCCGAGCTCGCCACCCACCCCCGCTTCGGCCCCCGGGCCGGCTCCATAGAGCGGCTCTTCGTCCGGGAGGGCGAACGCCGCAGGGGCCGCGGCACGGTCGCCGCCCTCGCGGCCGAGGAGGTGCTGCGCGGCTGGGGCTGCCACTGGGTGGGCGTCGGGGTCCCCGCCGGGGACACGGCCGTGCTCGGCCTGGTGACCGCCCTCGGCTACACCGAGCGCAGCCGGAACATGGCCAAGGCGCTCACCGCGCCGCCCGCCCTGCCCGCCGGGAGCGAGGCCCGCCCCATGGACGACGATCGCTTCCCGGCGTGGCTCGCCGAGGAGAAGGAGGGCTACGTCGAGTCGCTGACCGAACGCGGCGTGCCCCGGGCCGAGGCCGAGGCCAAGTGCGACGCCGACCACGCGGCCCTGCTGCCGCACGCCGGCGCGACCCCCGGCGTCGCCCTCCGCGTCCTCGCCCACGAGGGCGCCGACGTCGGAACCCTCTGGCTGAGCACGCACGACGGCATCGGCTACGTCTTCGACGTGAGGGTGGCACCGGAACACCGCGGCCGGGGGCACGGCCGCACCCTGATGCTCGTCGCCGAACGCGAGGCCCTCGCCATGGGGCACGACCGCATCGGCCTCAACGTCTTCGCCGGCAACACCCCGGCCCGGCGGCTCTACGAGTCCCTGGGCTACGCGACCACGAACCTGTACTTCCACAAGACGCTGTGAGGCGGAGGGCGCGCCTCCGCCCGCGTCGGCTAGCCGGCCAGCAAGCGGTCCGCGATCTCCTCGATCCGCCCCCGCAGCCCGTCCTGGCTCTTCCCGCCGTCCAGCCGCTCACCGCCGATGACGTACGTCGGGGTACCCGTCACCCCGATCGCCTTGCCCTCGGCCTGGTCGGCGTCGACGATCAGCAGGTGCCGGCCGTCGATCAGCGCGGTGTCCACCTCCTCGGCGTCCACCCCGAGCCCGGCCGCCACCTCCACCAGCACGGCCTCGCCGCGCTCGCCCAGCTCCCCGGCGCGCGCCAGCACGGCCTCCGCGAACTCCCAGCCCCGGCCCTGCTCGGCCGCCTCCTCGGCGGCCTGCGCGGCGGCGAAGGCGTGCCGGTGCTTCTCCAGCGGGAAGTGCCGCAGCCGGACGTCCAGCCGGTCGCCGTAACGGGCCCGCAGCGCCCGCAGGTCCTCCAGGGCGGCGTGGCAGTCGGGGCACTGGAGGTCGCACCAGACATCGAGAACGGCGGGAACGGCCGGGTCGGCGGACGACGCGGCGGAAGGGCTGTTGGACTCGCTCATGCCCCCAGTCTCCCAGCCCGGCCGGGAGACCGGCCCGGGGAGCCCCGACCAAGGAACACCCGGCCCTGAGCCGGCCCCGAGTCGACCCTGAGGAGGAGAGCCCTCAGGGGACAACCCGGAGTTCTCCCTGATCCCCGCCCCCCGTCGTGGCTTCCGGACCGTCACCCGGTGCAGGATGGACACAGGAGCCCCCATCGGCAGGAGGACCGGATGCTGACCTCGACCGTTTGCGCCGCGGTGTCCGCGGGCGGCCTGGGCATCGCCCTGCTGACGGCCTACCGCAAGCGCTTCCTCGCCGCGACCCGCATCGCGGCCTTCGCCCTGATCCCCATCGGCCTCGTCATGACCGGGATCATCGACTGGGTCACCGACCTGGTCTTCAAGCCGACCGTCTGGGCCGGCTTCGGCGTCCTCGCCCTCTCGGCCCTGCTCTTCCTGGTGAGCCGGGCCGCCGAGCGGCGCCGCTCCGGAGGCCACGACCTGCCCCCGGCAGGCGGCCCCGACGCCCTGACGCCCGGCGCCCCCGCGATAGGCGCGCCCGCGGGCCGGCCGGCGGACCGCCCGAAGGGGCGCTCCGGGACGAAGGGGCGGAAGGATACCGGAGGAGAGTTCGACGACATCGAGGCAATCCTCAAAAAGCACGGGATCTGACGAACACCTCCACACGATCGGCCCGTTGACGGAACGCGCTGCGCCATCATCTGCCGGAGATGAACGACGAACCGGCCGAGATGACCGCGGAACTGACCGCAGACCTGTCCGACCTGAACGACCTCGACCTGAGCGACCTCGCCAAGGAACCGCGAGGCTGCCTCTTCGCCCTCTCCCAGCCACCCCTGATGCTGTTCCTCGCCTTCGTGGCGACGCTGATCCTGGCGACCGCGGTCCACGACCTCTACCGGTGGTGAGCCGTGGGCAGCCCGCTCAGTCGGCCGCGCCGCGCCGCCGGGCCCGGTACGCGGCCACATGCAGCCGATTCCCGCAGGTCCGGCCGTCGCAGTAGCGGCGGGACCGGTTCCGTGACAGATCCACGAAGGCCCGCCCGCAGCCCGGCGCCCCACAGCGCCGCAGCCGCTCGCGCTCGCCCGCCACCAGGAGGAACGCCAGCGCCATCCCGCCGTCGGCCGCCAGGTGCTCGGCGAGCGAGGCCCCCGGCGCGAAGTAGTGCACGTGCCAGTCGTAACCGTCGTGATCGGTGAGCCGGGGCGTGGTGCCCGCCTCGGCGACCAGGGCGTTGAGCAGCTCGGCGGCCTCCGCCGTGCCCTCGGTGTCGAAGACCCGGGCGAAACGCCCCCTGAGCTCCCGCACGGCCCGCAGATCGCCCTCGTCCAGCTCTCCCACCCCGCTGATGTCGTGCCGCTCCACGAAGGCCCGCAGCGCGGCCACGTCCGGCAGCCCGTCGTCCCTGACGGCGGCCGGCGCCCCCGCGGGGGAGCTGTTGAGCAGGTCGACGACGGCGTCGAGCGCGCACCCGGTGTCGTGATTGATCAGCACGGTTGGTTCGCTCCCTGGCCCGGCCGGCGGGGCGGCAACTTGTTCGACGGTGGGCACCGACCTTACTGGCTCCGGGGGAAACGCCACACGGCCGCGCCGTCGGCCACGGTGGTCTCCGCGGCGGCGGCGCGGCCGTGCGACGGCTGCGCGAGGGACGTGTCAGCGGGACGGGACGCGCGCCGCCTCCCCGAGTGGGCGGCGCGCAGGGACCGGACCTCCTGGTGTGGACCGCCTCAGCTCTCCGCCAGGATGTGGGAGAGCTCGGTGTCCAGGTCGAAGTGCCGGTGCTCGGTACCGGGCGGGACGGCGGCGTCGGTCCGCTTCAGGAACGACTCCAGGGCTCGCGCCGGCGCCTCCAGCAGGGCCTCGCCCTCCGGAGAGCTGAGCGCGATGCACACGACGCCCTGACCGTGGCTGCGGGACGGCCAGACGCGGACGTCGCCGGTGCCGGTGGGCCGGTGCAGACCCTCGGCGAGCAGGTCCCGGGCGAAGACCCACTCGACCGTTTCCTCGGCTCCGGTGTGGAAGGTGGCGTGTACGGCATACGGATCGGAAGTGTCGTACCGCAGACCTGCGGGTACAGGCAGTGACGATTCGCTCGACACAACGAGGCGCAGGTGCAGCTCACAGCTGACCGTGGTGTTCATAAGCGCCAGGGCCTTTCGCTCAGTGTGCGCTCGGGGATTCGCACGTCGGCGAAATCGACATGCCACCTACGGTGCCGTTGTAAACCCCTCTGACCGTTTTGGGATCCTTCGGATACCTCGTACGGCCGAGCCGTCGCGCTCCGCGTACGGCCGTTCCGGTGAGTTCCGTCAAGGGCGCGCCCCGGCCCCTTCATCACCCAGGGTGACGTCCCGTGACCGGCTCCGGCCCGGGCGTCCCGGCGGTGGTTCTGGGTGCCGCCTGACATGCGGTAATGTTTGCGGTGCGCCCGGGCGATTAGCTCAGCGGGAGAGCGCTTCGTTCACACCGAAGAGGTCACTGGTTCGATCCCAGTATCGCCCACATCCCACCCGTGGTCCGCGAGGCAAGCCTTCGTGGACCACGGGTGTTTTGTCGTGCCCCGGTCCCACCTCTTCGCCGTCTCCTGGGGCTGCGCCCCCGACCCCCTTGTCCTCAAACTCCCCCAGAGGGGGTACCCCCAACGGGCTGAAATCAGCCCGTCCGGCGTTTGAGGACAGCGCGCGCAGCGCGCTTCGGGGGTGCGGGGGCTCGCCCCCGCAAGAAACGGTGAAAGGGCGGGACAGGGGCACACCCCTCCGCCCCCCCGGCCGGAATTTGATGGAGGGCCGCTCCGACCTGTATTGTTCAGTGCGTTCCCGGGGGCAACCCCGAGAAACTCCCGGGCGATTAGCTCAGCGGGAGAGCGCTTCGTTCACACCGAAGAGGTCACTGGTTCGATCCCAGTATCGCCCACACACCACGAGGCCGGTCCTTCACCAGAAGGACCGGCCTCGTCATGCTGCCGAAGGCAACTCCGCCCGCACCGGCCACGCCGGATCGCACTGCTCCTCCGAGCCGTTCCTCGCGAACCACGCCTGGAGCCCGCGTGCCTGCGCCGCGTGCCACACCGCCTGCCGCGCGTGCAGCTCGGCCACGCTCAGCCGTTCCAGCCGGACCGCGAACCGCTGCCCTATCGCCCGGGCCACCGCCATCGCGGCGGTCGCGTCCGCCGCCGCGTCGTGAGCGCCCGTCAGCTCGACCCCGTACTGGGCGCACAGGTCGGACAGTGTCCGGCGGCCCTTGCGGTAGCGGTCCAGGTGCTTGTCCAGTACCCAGGGGTCGAGGACGCAGAGCGGTGCGGACCCCAGGTACGCCGCGAGGGACGCGGCGCGGTGCCGGCGCAACTCCCGGTCCAGCAGCGTCAGGTCGAACGGCGCGTTCATCACCACCAGGGGGGTCCCCGACGCCGACTGCTCGGCCAGGGCCCGGGCCACCTCCTCCATCACCGGTGCGGGCCACCGCCCGAACCGCTGGAGGTGCACGTCCGTCAGCCCGTGTATCGCCGTGGCGCCCTCCGGCACCGGGACGCCCGGATTGACCAGCCAACGGGTGACCGCCGGCGAGGCCCCCGCCCGTGACTGCACCACCAGGGCGGCGGACACGATGCGGTCGTGCTCGACGTCCACCCCGGTGGTCTCCGTGTCGAAGGCGGCGAGCGGCCCCTCGAACCAGCTCGGCATGTCACAACTCCTCGCGCTTGACCGGAATTTGGCGTGAATCCCCTCCCTCCGTCGAGTGATACCCGGTCTCAGTGCGGCCCGAACCGCCCTTGTTTGCGAAGGAGTTCGGGTGGAGACAACAGCGGTGTAGGCACCGGTGGACGTGCTCCCGGAAGGTGTTTCGGACATGGCCCTCATCCGGCCCGAACCGGCGGTTCCGACCGGCGGGCCACCCCGCGCCGAGGGGCGGCGCCCCCCGCACGGCCCTGCCCCGCCCCGCCGCGGCGCCCTCGCCGGCACCGCCTGCATGGAGACGCTCCAGATCGGCCATCTGCACGCCGTCGCCGCGGCGGCCGGCTGCACCCTCGCGCAGCCCTTCCCCGACCACGGCATCGACTGGCACGTCAGCCACACCGCCCCCGGGCACACCACCGATGACGAGGTCACCATCAAGGTGCAGCTCAAGGCCACCTACCAGGTGCCGCCCCGGCCGCCCGGCGCCACCTTCCCCTTCACGCTCGACAACGAGCACCTCGTCAAACTCGCCCGCACCCCCGTGGCCGTCCACCGCATCCTCGTCGTCATGCTCGTGCCCCGCGCCAGAGACGACTGGGTGCACGCGGACCACGACCGGCTCGCCGTGCGGCACTGCTGCTACTGGACCAACCTCGCCGGCCACCCGGTCACCGGCCGGCACAGAACCACCGTGCGGATCCCCACCGCGCACGTCTTCGACGACCACGCCCTCTGCGAGATCATGACGCGCGTCGGGGCGGGAGGGAGACCCTGATGCGACCGCCGGCCGACACACCCCGTCCCGCCGAACCCGCCGTTCTCGCCGCCCTGCTGGCCCGCCACGGCTGGCGCCGCCGCGGCGGAACCGCCGGACGCTACGGCCGCTGGACCCCGCCCCCGCCGAACGGCACCGGCGGCCCCAGCCTCCTCGTCCCCGAGGACCCCGCCCTCCCCGACGGCGCCGACCTCCTCGCCGAGGCCCGCACCGCCCTGGAACGCAGCGCCGACCCCACCGCCCGCCACATCCTCCTCGCCCTCGGCACCCCCGGCGACGAGATCCACTGCGAGTGCAGGACCCCCGCGCCCGACGCCGACTGGGCCGCCCAGGACCGGCTGCGCGCCGGCGTCCGCGCCCTGCTGACCGCCGGTGCCCTCGCGGCCCGCGCGGCCGCCGGCCACCACGGCGCCCGCCACCGCCGCACGGCCGAGGCCGCCCTCGCCGGGCTGCTGCTCGGTCCCGCGAGCTCGGCCCGCGAACTGACCGTCCTCACCCCGCTGGGCCCCGGTCCGGCCTACGGCCGCCCGTCCGTGGCCGCCCTGCTCACCGCGCTGTACGCCGCGCGCGACGCCACCGACTACCAGCGCGCCACCGGCCGTACCGACGCGTTCGCCGCCGCCGTGCGGGCGGGCGTCTGCCGGGAGCTGACCGAGGCCCTCGTCGCGCTGGTGACCGGGACCGAGGGGATCCGCGTCCGGTTCCACTGGGCCCCCGTCGCCGGGCCCCCGTCCGGACACCCGGCCCACCCCGAGCCGGTGGAGTTCTCCCCCGGGGACCTGCCCGTCCTGCGCGCCGCGAGCGCCCGCTATCTGCACGGTGAACCCGCCGTCCCCGTCCGCCTCACCGGCACCGTGGCCCACCTGTGGCGCGAGACCCCGGGCGGCGGCGGCAGTGTGCGGCTCCGGGTGCTCTCCGGGGCGGACGTCGCGGAAGTCCGCGCCGACCTCGGCGAGACGGACTACCGCGCCGCCGGGCATGCCCACCTCGCGGGCCGGCCCGTACGCCTCGACGGCCGGCTGGAGAGCGGCGGCGGTTTCCGCCGGCTCGCCGGCGCCGGGGGAGTGCTGCCCCTGCCGGTGGACGACGCCGAACGGGAGCGGCTGCTGAAGGCCCTGCACGCCGACCCGGACGGCTTCGGGGCCCGGGACGGCGGCGGCGTCTGACCGTTTAGCGGCCCGGCCGCCGGGCTCGGTACGATTCAGACGCGCAGCGTCCGCTGCCGTGCCCAGAGTCAGGAGAGTCCGGTGTCAGACGTCCGTGTGATCATCCAACGCGATTCCGAGCGGGAAGAGCGCGTGGTGACGACGGGCACCACCGCGGCCGACCTCTTCGCCGGCGAGCGCACCATCGTCGCGGCGCGGGTGGCGGGTCAGCTGAAGGACCTGGCGTACGAGGTCGCGGACGGCGACGAGGTGGAGCCGGTCGAGATCTCGTCCCCGGACGGCCTCGACATCCTCCGCCACTCGACCGCGCACGTCATGGCCCAGGCCGTGCAGGAGCTCTTCCCCGAGGCCAAGCTGGGCATCGGCCCGCCGGTCAAGGACGGCTTCTACTACGACTTCGACGTCGAGAAGCCCTTCACCCCCGACGATCTCAAGCTCATCGAGAAGAAGATGCAGGAGATCCAGAAGCGGGGCCAGCGCTTCTCCCGCCGTGTCGTCACCGACGAGGCCGCCCGCGAGGAGCTCGCCGGCGAGCCCTACAAGCTGGAGCTGATCGGCCTCAAGGGCTCCGCCTCCCAGGAGGACGGCGCCAACGTCGAGGTGGGCGCCGGCGAGCTCACCATCTACGACAACCTGGACGCGAAGACCGGCGAGCTGTGCTGGAAGGACCTCTGCCGGGGCCCGCACCTGCCGACCACCCGGTTCATCCCGGCGTTCAAGCTGATGCGCAACGCCGCCGCGTACTGGCGCGGCAGCGAGCGGAACCCCATGCTCCAGCGCATCTACGGCACCGCGTGGCCGACCAAGGACGAGCTGAAGGCGCACCTGGAGTTCCTCGCCGAGGCCGAGAAGCGGGACCACCGCCGGCTGGGCTCCGAGCTGGACCTCTTCTCCATCCCGGAGCAGATCGGCTCGGGCCTTGCGGTCTTCCATCCCAAGGGCGGCATCATCCGCCGGGTCATGGAGGACTACTCGCGCCGCCGGCACGAGGAGGAGGGGTACGAGTTCGTCTACACCCCGCACGCCACCAAGTCGAAGCTGTTCGAGACCTCGGGCCACCTGGACTGGTACGCCGACGGCATGTACCCGCCCATGCAGCTCGACGAGGGCGTGGACTACTACCTCAAGCCCATGAACTGCCCCATGCACAACCTGATCTTCGATGCGCGGGGCCGCTCGTACCGGGAACTCCCGCTGCGCTTCTTCGAGTTCGGGACCGTCTACCGGTACGAGAAGTCGGGCGTCGTGCACGGCCTGACCCGCGCCCGGGGCTTCACCCAGGACGACGCGCACATCTACTGCACCCGCGAGCAGATGGCGGAGGAGCTGGACCGGACGCTCACCTTCGTCCTGGACCTGCTGCGCGACTACGGTCTGAACGACTTCTACCTGGAGCTCTCCACCAAGGACCCGGAGAAGTTCGTCGGGTCGGACGAGGCGTGGGAAGAGGCCACGGAGACCCTCCGCAAGGTCGCCGAGAAGCAGGGCCTGGAGCTCGTCGCCGACCCGGGCGGCGCGGCCTTCTACGGCCCGAAGATCTCCGTCCAGGCGAAGGACGCGATCGGCCGGACCTGGCAGATGTCGACGATCCAGCTCGACTTCAACCTGCCGGAGCGCTTCGAGCTGGAGTACACCTCGGCCGACGGCACCAAGCAGCGTCCGGTCATGATCCACCGTGCGCTGTTCGGTTCGATCGAGCGCTTCTTCGCGGTGCTGCTGGAGCACTACGCGGGCGCCTTCCCGGCGTGGCTGGCCCCCGTCCAGGCGACCGGCATCCCGATCGGCGACGCCCACGTGCCGTACCTCCAGGAGTTCGCCGCCGAGGCGAAGAAGAAGGGCCTGCGGGTGGAGGTGGACGCCTCCTCGGACCGGATGCAGAAGAAGATCCGCAACGCCCAGAAGTCCAAGGTCCCGTTCATGATCATCGCTGGTGACGAGGACGTGGCCAACGGCGCCGTCTCCTTCCGCTACCGCGACGGTTCGCAGAAGAACGGCATCCCGAAGGACGAGGCCCTGGCTGAGCTCCTCGATGTCGTGGAGCGCCGCGTCCAGGTGTGACGGGTTCCGGTGTGTGACGAGGGGCGGCCCCCACAGGGCCGCCCCTCGCCGCGTCCCCGCCAAGGAATATGCTGCTCACCATGACGAGTGAGCCGGAGCAGCAGATCGGAGTCGGGTCCCCGGACGCCTTCCAGCGCCTGTGGACGCCCCACCGGATGGCCTACATCCAGGGGGAGAACAAGCCCAGCGGGCCCGGTGCCGGCGACGGCTGCCCGTTCTGCTCCATTCCGGAGAAGTCGGACGAGGACGGGCTGATCGTCGCCCGGGGCGAGCGCGTCTACGCGGTGCTCAACCTCTACCCGTACAACGGCGGGCACCTGATGGTCGTCCCGTTCCGGCATGTCGCCGACTACACGGAGCTCGACGCGGCGGAGACGGCCGAGCTGGCCGACTTCACCAAGCGGGCGATGCGGGCGCTGCGCGAGGCGTCCGGGGCGCACGGGTTCAACATCGGGATGAACCAGGGGGGCGTCGCGGGGGCGGGGATCGCCGCGCACCTGCACCAGCACGTCGTCCCCCGTTGGGGCGGGGACACCAATTTCCTGCCGGTCATCGGCCACACCAAGGTGCTGCCCCAACTCCTCGCCGACACGCGGAAGATGCTGGCCGACGCCTGGCCGGAGGCGTAGCCGCCGGGGTGCCGGCCGGGGGTGCGGCGGGGACACGCGCCGGCCCCATGAGTCGGAAATCACCACAAAACCGTACAAAAAGGCTCTAATGGTGCGGTGACCTTCCCGCATCGCCGTACCCTGCTGCGCGCAGCCGCGAGCGGTGTCCTCGCCGGACTGGCGGGGGCACCGCTCGTCGGCTGTGACGAGGAGCGCCGTTCCGCCGCCGGGGCGCGGGCGTCCGAAGGGGCGGCGCCGCCGGGGTCCGTCGCCCGTCCGCCCGCCCTGCCGCCGCTGCCGGCCGGACTGCCCGCGCAGATCGAGAACGGGCCGCGCGACCGCAAGGCCGTCGCCCTCACCTTCCACGGCCGGGGCGACGCGGGCACCGCGACCGGCTGCCTGGCCGAGGCCGAACGGGCGGGGGCGCGGGTGACCGTGCTGGCGGTGGGGGACTGGCTGGACGCCCAGCCGCGCCTGGCCCGCCGGGTGCTGGACGGCGGGCATGAACTCGGCAACCACACCATGCGCCACCTGGACATCTGCTCGATGAGCGCCACGGCCGCGTACGCCGAGATCACCGAGTGCGCGGAGCGGCTGCGCCGGCTGACCGGCGGTATCGGGCGCTGGTTCCGGCCGTCGAAGACGCGGCTCGCCACCGAGCAGGTGGTGGCGCTGGCGCGCAGGGCGGGGTACCCGCACCTTCTGTCGTACGACGTCGACTCCCTCGACTTCACCGATCCGGGCGCGGCGGCCGTCGAGCGCGCCGTCCTGGACGGGGTGCGTCCGGGGTCGGTGGTGAGTCTGCACTTCGGGCACGCCGGCACGGTGGCCGCGCTGCCCGCGATCCTCGACGGCCTGCACCGCCGCGGTCTGCGTGCGGTGACGACTTCGGAGCTGCTGACCTGATGATCCAGTTCTCGCACGTCCGTCCCCGTCTCCGTCCTCTTCTCCGCCCCGGTGACCGTCCCCGCCCGCGCCGGCTGCCGCGCGGGCTCCGCAGGATCGCGGTGCTCACCGCCGGCGGGGTGCTGCTGGCCGCGGCCGGCTGCGGCGGCGGCAGCAGCGACGAGGCCGCCGGGCGCCGTCCGCACCACGAGCAGCAGCGGCAGGGCGCGGCGCGCGGGGTGCCGCAGGGGCTGCCGGGGATGCCGCCGTTGCTGGACCCGAACGACGTGTACGCGGCGGACCGGCCGAACGCGCTGTCCCCGGTGGTGAAGGACTTCCCGTCCCGGGTGTACGTGCCGAACACGGAGTCGGACACGGTCAGCGTCATCGACCCCACGACGTACAAGGTGATCGAGACGATCCCGGTGGGGTCGCAGCCGCAGCACGTGGTGCCGTCGTGGGACCTGAAGACGCTGTGGGTCAACAACGACCGGGGGCACACGCTGACGCCGATCGACCCGGCGACGGGCCGGGCGGGCAAGACCGTGCCGGTGCACGACCCGTACAACCTCTACTTCACGCCGGACGGCAAGTACGCGGTGGTGATGGCGTCGATGGACCGGGAGCTGGTGTTCCGGGACGCGCACACCATGAAGCGGAAGAAGACGGTTCCGGTGAGCTGCCTGGGCGTCAACCACGCGGACTTCTCGCCGGACGGGCGGTACTTCATCGTCTCCTGCGAGTTCTCGGGCGAGCTGCTGAAGGTCGACACGGAGAAGATGAAGGTCATCGGGCAGCAGAAGCTGCCGTTCGACGGGGCGATGCCGCAGGACGTGAAGATCGCCTCGGACGGGCGGACCTGGTACGTCGCCGACATGATGGCCGACGGGCTGTGGGTGCTGGACGGGGACAAGTTCACCGAGCCGTGGCTGATGCCCACCGGCAAGGGAGCGCACGGCCTCTATGTGAGCCGGGACTCCAAGTCGATGTACATCTCCAACCGGGGCGAGGGCTCGATCTCCGTGCTCGACCTGAAGAGCCGCAAGCTGGTGCACAAGTGGGAGCTGCCGGACGGCGGCAGCCCGGACATGGGCGGGGTGTCGGCGGACGGCAAGGTGCTCTGGCTGTCCGGGCGGTACAACAGCGAGGTGTACGCGATCGACACCACGGACGGGCACCAGATCGCGCGCATCCCCGTGGGCGCGGGGCCGCACGGGCTCGCCGTCTACCCGCAGCCCGGGCGGTACTCGCTGGGGCACACCGGGATCTTCCGGTGAGCCCTACCGCGTCCGACTACGCGTTGTAGACGTCGGCCTGACGGGGTGACAGGTCCTGGACGGCGCCGCTGAGGTTGCCGGCGCGGCTGCTGAAGCGCTCGGTGTTCACCCCGTGTTCGGCGAGGAAGCGCACGGCGGTCTCGTGCACCACGCGGAGGACGGGGGTGGCGGCCCGCAGGGCGTCGTCGGCCATGAAGCGGTGGCGCCAGGGCTTGTCGGCCCAGGCGTGCCGCAGGCCGAAGGGCTCGGGGAGGACGAGCTTGCCGCCCCAGTACTCCAGCAGCGGCGGGTACCAGGTCAGGGGGGCGCGGGCGGCCAGCCGGACGACCTCGCGGGCCTCGACGACGGGGAGTTGGCGCTCCCAGGTCTCCCAGAACTTGAGGCCCTTGCGGAAGGTCTTGGTGCGGTTCTTCGGCTTCCCGTTGAAGACCGGGTGGATCGGGCCGAGGGCGTGGCCGGTGACCTCGATGCGCAGCGTCTTGTGCAGGACGGTCACGTTGATGAGCAGGGTGATGACCAACTGGCCGTCCCAGAGGACGAACTGGACGCCGAGGTAGTGGCGGTCGCCGCTGCCGAAGTGCTGCTCGTTGCAGATCTTCTGGAGGGCGGCGCCCCTTATCTGGAAGGAGGCGTCCGCACCGGCGGGCCGGGAGACGGCGCCGGCGCCCTCGCCGATGGGGGAGACCACCCAGTGCTCGACGAAGGGCGGGGTCAGGCCGCCGGTGTTGATGGGGGTGCGTTCGAGCAGGCGCAGCTGGTCGTGGACGGCGCGCATGATGTCCCAGCTGCGGAAGGGGTGGATCTCCTTGTCGGGGTCGGCGGGGGCCAGTTCCTCGGCGAGCTGCCAGCTGCCCCAGCGGGTGCCCATGCCGAGTATGCCCTTGGGGCCGGCGTAGAAGACGACGTTGCTCTTCTGCTCGGCGGAGAGGCGCTCCAGGTTCTGCCGGAGCTGTTCGGCGGCGCTCTCGCCGGGGTTCTTGGGGACGGCCTCGGGGATCTTGGCGCCGATGCCGCCGCCGTCCAGCAGGCCGGTCCAGCGGCCGCGGAGGTCCTTGGCGGTGCGTTCGCAGATGGTCTTGGCCCAGGCCCAGCCGATGATGGGGGCGACCATCATGGCGCGGAGGTAGACGCCGAGGAAGCCGTGGAAGGGCATCTTGACCATGAGGACGGCGCCGAGGACGGCGAGGACCAGCAGGAGCGCGGTGCCGAGGGCGCCGATCCGCTTGTTCTGCGCGCCGGCGAGGGTGCGGCGGAGCTGGAAGACGCCGAGCCAGATGAGGACGCCGGGCAGGAAGAGCACGCCGAAGACCACCATGAGGACGGTCAGCCGGGCGTCGCGCTGTCTGCGGATGCGGCTGGCGGCGAGGCAGTGCTCGACGATGACCTGCGGTTCGGTGCCGAAGGACTGGATGAGCGGCTTCCGGCCGCCGCCGAGCATCCGCTGCTGCACGGCGCGGGCGAACGCCTCGCCGAGGTTGGGTTCGAAGAGGGAGATACGGGGCGGTTTGACGGAGGAGGTGGCCCAGTCGGAGTTGGCCTTGAGGAGCTCCTCCATCGGCCCGTCGCGGTAGGCGGCGGAGGCGAGCGCCTGCGTCGCCGCGGTCTGCCCCGCCCCGCCCGAGATGGGGATCTGGGCGCCCGGGCTGAAGTCGAACCCGTCTGTCACTGATGCCCCCCAAGGCGCACGCCGCTGCTGCGACGGCCCGGACCGGCTGTCCGCCCGCGCTCGTTGCCGGTGCGGTGGACGCCGGAGGGCCGCGTGCCCAGCGTAACGGTGCGGACCGTCGCCTGTCGCAGCACATGGGAAAGCCGCCCGCTCCGGAACGAGTTGGAGTGGGCGGCTTGTGAACTATGCGCCGTTCTGCTGCTGTTCGCGTACCCGCTCGGCGACCTGTTGCGGCATCGGCTCGTGCCGGGCGTACGAGCGGCTGAACCGCCCCGTGCCGTGCGACAGCGAGCGCAGGTCCACCGCGTACCGGCCGATCTCCAGCTCGGGCACCTCCGCGCGGATCAGCGTCCGGCCGCCCGGCGACTGCTCGGTGCCCACCACCCGGCCGCGCCGCCCGGACAGGTCGCTCATCACCGGGCCCACGAACTCGTCGGCGACCAGCACCCGTACCTCCGCGACCGGTTCCAGCAGGTGCACCCGGGCCGCGGCGGCCGCCTCGCGGAGGGCGAGGGCGCCGGCCGTCTGGAACGCCGCGTCGGACGAGTCCACCGAGTGCGCCTTGCCGTCGAGGAGGGTCACCCGGACGTCCACCAGCGGACAGCCGGCCACGACGCCCTTCACCGCCTGCGCCCGCACCCCCTTCTCCACGGAGGGGATGAACTGCCGCGGCACCGCCCCGCCGACCACCTTGTCCACGAACTCGATGCCCGAACCGCCGGGCAGCGGCTCCACCTCGATCTCGCAGATCGCGAACTGGCCGTGGCCGCCCGACTGCTTGACGTGCCGGCCGCGCCCGGCCGCCTTCCCGCCGAACGTCTCCCGCAGCTCCACCCGGTGCGGCACCACGTCGACCTGGACGCCGTAGCGGGAACGCAGCCGCTCCAGCGCCACGTCCCGGTGGGCCTCACCGAGGCACCAGAGGACGACCTGGTGGGTGTGGCGGTTGTGCTCCAGCCGCATCGTGGGATCCTCGGCGACCAGCCGGGACAGGCCCTGCGACAGCTTGTCCTCGTCCGCCTTGCTGTGCGCCTGGATGGCCACCGGCAGCAGCGGGTCGGGCATGAGCCAGGGCTCCATGCGCAGCGGCCGGGCGGGGGAGGAGAGGGTGTCGCCGGTCTCGGCCCGGGCCAGCTTGGCGACGCAGGCGATGTCGCCGGCGACGGCCTGGGGGAGCGGGCGCTGCTGCTTGCCGAACGGGGACGAGAGGGCGCCGACCCGCTCGTCCGCCTCGTGGTCCTCGTGCCCCCGGTCCGTGAGGCCGTGGCCCGAGACGTGCACGGTCTCGTCGGGGCGCAGGGTGCCCGAGAAGACGCGGACCAGCGAGATCCGGCCGACGTACGGGTCGGAGGCGGTCCTGATCACCTCGGCCGCGAGCGGACCGGCCGGGTCGCAGGACAGCGCGGGCAGCGGGGCGCCGTCGAGCCCGGTGACCGCCGGGATCTCGCGCTCGGCCGGGGTGGGGAAGCCGCCGGTGACCAGCTCCAGCAGCTCCACCGTGCCCAGCCCCTGGCGGGCGCCGTCCACGGCGGGGGCGGCGGGCAGCACGGGGTGGAACGAGCCGCGCGCCACCGCCCGTTCCAGATCCTCGATCAGGGTCTTGACGTCGATGTCCTCGCCGCCGAGGTAGCGGTCCATGAGGGTCTCGTCCTCGCTCTCGGCGATGATCCCCTCGATGAGCCGGTTGCGGGCCTCCTCCAGCACCGGCAGCAGGTCCGGGCCCGGCTCCGCCTCGGTGCGCTCGCCGGCCGCGTAGTCGAAGACGCGGCGGGACAGCAGACCGGTCAGGCCGGTGACGGGCCGGTGCCCGTCGGGGCCCTCGGGGCCGTGCACCGGGAGGTAGAGCGGCAGCACGCTCTCGGGGGAGTCGCCGCCGAAGACGGCGCGGCAGGTCTCCGTCATGGCGTCGAAGTCCGCCCGCGCCGCCTCCAGGTGCGTCACCACGATCGCGCGCGGCATGCCCACGGCCGCGCACTCCTCCCACAGGGCGCGGGTGGCGCCGGAGACGCCCTCGCCGCCCTCCGCCGCCGACACCACGAAGAGCGCGGCGTCGGCCGCCCGCAGCCCGGCCCGCAACTCCCCGACGAAGTCGGCGTAGCCGGGGGTGTCCAGCAGATTGATCCTGATGCCCGACCACTCCACCGGGACCACCGACAACTGCACCGAGCGCTGCTGGCGGTGCTCGATCTCGTCGTAGTCGGAGAGGGCGGCGCCGTCCTCGACCCGGCCCGCGCGGGTGACCGCGCCGGTGGCCAGGGCCAGTGCCTCCACGAGGGTCGTCTTGCCGGAACCGCTGTGGCCGACCAGCACCACGTTGCGTAGGTCGCCGGGCCGGTCGGCCGCCGCTGCTCTGCCGGCGGCCCCGGGGTGACCGGTGTGGTTCGTCTTCTCGCCCATGTGCCTCGCCTTCCGGTTGACACCTTGCGATCCTTCGAGCTTTCCACCGTGGTCACGCTGCGTCCATACGTCGCACACGGTGGCGCGACCGCCCGCCCCGGCGCGCGCCGCCGTCGGCGCTCCCCGGGGGAGCGCGGCCATTCGGGTGGCGCGCCCCGCCGTGCCGGGCCGTGCTCCGCCCCGCTCCGGCCCGCTCCGGCCGCGCGGAGATCCGTGGCGAGATCCGCGGAGTGATCCGTGCCATGGCCGAGGTGTCCGACGCGGGCGCGGCGGGCCGGTGCGGCCTGGCTACGATGGGCCAGCCGGTGGCCCTTCGGCCACGCGGCCCGCACACGACCCTCCGGGAAGGCCATGCTGAACAAGTACGCGCGTGCGTTCTTCACGCGTGTTCTCACGCCGTTCGCCGCCCTGCTCATCCGCCTCGGCGTCAGTCCCGACGCGGTGACCCTCATCGGTACCGGTGGTGTGGTGGCGGGAGCGCTGGTCTTCTACCCCATGGGCGAGTTCTTCTGGGGCACGGTCACCATCACCCTCTTCGTCTTCTCCGACCTGGTCGACGGCAACATGGCGCGGCAGCTCGGCCGCTCCAGCCGGTGGGGGGCGTTCCTCGACTCCACGCTGGACCGGGTGGCCGACGCGGCCATCTTCGGCGGCCTCGCCCTCTGGTACGCGAGCTACGAGGGGCACAGCATCCTGCTGTGCGCGGTGTCGATCTTCTGCCTCGCCAGCGGCCAGGTGGTGTCGTACACCAAGGCGCGCGGGGAGAGCATCGGCCTCCCGGTGAAGGTCAACGGTCTGGTCGAGCGGGCCGAGCGGCTGGTCATCTCGCTGGTGGCGTGCGGGCTCTCCGGGCTGCACGCGTTCGGCGTCCCGGGCATCCAGGTGCTGCTGCCGATCGCGTTGTGGATCGTGGCCGCGGGCAGTCTCGTGACACTGATCCAGCGCGTGGTGACCGTCCGCCGCGAGGCGGCCGAGGCGGACGCCGCGCTGCCGGCGGGAGGGGGAGAGACCGGGTGAAGGACCAGCTGACGGACGCCCTGTACGGGCTGGGGTGGGGTGCCGTCAAGCGGCTCCCGGAACCGGTGGCGACGCGGCTGGGCCGCGAGATCGCCGATGCCGCCTGGCGGCGGCGGGGCAAGGGGGTGCTCCGGCTGGAGGCCAACCTCGCCCGGGTCGTCCCCGACGCCTCGCCCGCCCGCCTCACCCGGCTGTCCCGGGAGGGCATGCGCTCCTACATGCGCTACTGGATGGAATCCTTCCGGCTGCCGGCCTGGAGCCGCGAGCGGGTCCGCGCCGGCTTCGCGCCCGAGGGCCTGCACCACCTGGAGAAGGCACTGGCCGACGGGCGCGGGGTGATCCTCGCCCTGCCCCACATGGGCAACTACGACCTGGCCGGCGCCTGGGTCACCACCCGGCTCGGCGTGCCCTTCACCACCGTCGCCGAGCGGCTGAAGCCGGAGTCGCTCTACGACCGCTTCGTCGCCTACCGCGAGGGCCTCGGTATGGAGGTCCTCCCGCACGCCGGGGGCACCGCCTTCGGCGTCCTCTCCCGCCGGCTGCGGTCCGGCGGGCTGGTCTGCCTGGTCGCCGACCGGGACCTGTCCGCCCACGGCATAGAGGTCTCCTTCTTCGGTGAACCCGCCAAGATGCCCGGCGGCCCGGCCCGGCTCGCCGTCCAGACCGGCGCCGTCCTGCTGCCCGTCACCCTCTGGTACGACCGCTCCCCGGTGCTCCAGGGGCGAGTGCACCCGCCCGTCGAGGTCCCGGAGACCGGCACCCGCCCGGAGAAGGCCGCCGTCATGACGCAGTCCCTGGCCGACGCGTTCGCCTCCGGCATCGCCGAGCACCCACAGGACTGGCACATGCTCCAGCGCCTCTGGCTCGCGGACCTGTCCCCGGCGGGGGACGGCGGGCCGGGCTCGGCTGTCGGGTCGGGTTCGGACGCCGGGTCGGGTTCGGACGTTGGGTCGGGCATGGCCGCCAAGGCGGGTTCGGACGCTGGGCCGGGCATGGCCGCCAAGGCGGGCTCGGACGCTGGGCCGGGCATGGCCGCCAAGGCGGGTTCGGACGTCGGCCTCCGCCCGGCCGTCGGCCCGGGAGCCGCCGCCTCAGGTGCTGGTGCCGGCCCAGGTGCCGACGACGAACCGCGCTCGGAGGCCGGTTCGGGCTCCGGTGGCGGCTCGCGCTCCGACGCCCGATCGGGCACCGACTCGGCGGCGGGTTCCGCGTCGGGCTCGCACCCCGACGCCGGCCCGAGCTCCGACCCGGCGCCGGGCCCTGACGCCCGCCCACACCCTGACGCCCGCCCGCATCCGGGCGCCGGCCCCGGGACGGAGGCGCCGTGAGGATCGGGATCGTCTGCCCCTACTCGTGGGACGTGCCCGGCGGCGTCCAGTTCCACATCCGCGACCTCGCCGAACACCTCATCCGGCGCGGGCACGAGGTCTCCGTCCTGGCCCCGGCGGACGACGGGACGCCGCTGCCGCCCTTCGTGGTCTCCGCCGGCCGGGCCGTCCCCGTCCCTTACAACGGCTCGGTGGCCCGCCTCAACTTCGGCTTCCTCTCCGCCGCCCGGGTGCGCCGCTGGCTCCACGACGGCGACTTCGACGTCATCCACATCCACGAACCCACCTCCCCCTCGCTGGGACTGCTGGCCTGCTGGGCCGCCCAGGGGCCCATCGTCGCCACCTTCCACACCTCCAACCCCCGCTCCCGGGCGATGATCGCCGCCTATCCGATCCTCCAGCCCGCCCTGGAGAAGATCAGCGCGCGCATCGCCGTGAGCGAGTACGCCCGCAGGACCCTGGTCGAGCACCTGGGCGGGGACGCGGTCGTCATCCCCAACGGCGTCGACGTCGACTTCTTCGCCCGCGCCGAGCCGCGCCCGGAATGGACGGGCGCGGACACGGACATGGACACGGGTGCCGGTGACCGTACGGGCGGGAGCCCGGTCTCCGGCGGGAATCCGGATCCCGCCGCGCCCTCGACTCCCGCCGCGCCCTCGACTCCCGGCGCGCCTTCGGCTTCCGGTGTGCGGGAGTCCGGTGCCGCCGAGCCCGCTGCCCCGGAGCCCGGGACCGGACGACCGGGCACACCCCAGTCCGGTGACCCCCGCCTCGGTGCGGCGGGTTTCGCCGCCGCGGCCCCCGGGGACCCTGCCGCCGCCGCTCCCGAGGGCGAGGGAGACCCCGGCCCGAGCTCCCTCCCCCCAGACGTTTCCACCGACCCCACGCGCCCGGCGACGATCGGCTTCATCGGCCGGATCGACGAGCCCCGCAAGGGCCTGCCTGTCCTGATGCGCGCCCTGCCGAAGATCCTCGCCGAGCGCCCCGGCACCCGGCTGCTGGTGGCCGGCCGCGGCGACGAGGAGGAGGCCGTCGCCGCCCTGCCCCCCGAAGCGCGGGACGCCGTCGAGTTCCTCGGCATGATCAGCGACGAGGACAAGGCCCGGCTGCTCCGCAGCGTCGACCTCTACGTGGCTCCCAACACCGGCGGCGAGTCGTTCGGCATCATCCTCGTCGAGGCGATGTCGGCCGGCGCTCCCGTCCTCGCCAGCGACCTGGACGCCTTCGCCCAGGTCCTCGACCGGGGCGCCGCCGGCGAGCTGTTCGCCAACGAGGACGCCGACGCGCTGGCCGCCGCGGCCGTCCGCCTCCTCGCCGACCCCGCCCGCCGGGCGGAACTGAGCGAGCGGGGCAGCCGGCACGTCCGGCGCTTCGACTGGTCGACCGTCGGCGCCGACATCCTCGCCGTCTACGAGACGGTCACCGCCGGCGCGGCCTCCGTGGCCACGGACGAACGGACCGGCCTGCGGGCCCGGCTGGGCCTCGCCCGGGACTGAACCCGGGCCGGGGCGTGTGACCCGGGGTCGGTACCGGTACTGATCCCGGGATCGATAGTGGATCACCCCCGGCCGTCCCGGTCCGGGTCCATGGCCGTCCCGGTCCGGTTCATGGCGACCGGTCCCGGGTGCCCGGGCCCAGCGTCCTGGTGCCGCATGACACCCCGGTGCCGACTGTGGGCTGAGCCCCGGCTCGGGGTCTGCCCCGCCTTCTCCCGGGCCCGGCCGTCCGGTTCATCGGCCGGGGGAGTCCCTTTCCGCCTTCTCCAGGGCTTGGGGTCTCGTCGGTGACCGGCCGTGACCGGCCCTCTGGGGAGCGCCCCCCTTCTCGCGCGCGGGAGTTGAGCCCGAGCCCGCCTTCGAGGGGGCGGCCGTCCCCCGTCTCTCCCCACCTCCCACCCCGCCTGCCTGTACCTCGGGCCTCGAACCCGCGCCGGAGCGACAACCCCGGACGGCCCCGAGGGGCCGGAGCCAGCGCTCCCGCGCACGGGTCGCGTTCCCGGAGCCGGACCCCCGTACCGGCCCCCGATCCCCAGACCGCCGACGCCCAACGGCCGGGCCGCACGCGGTCTCCCGTCGCGCCGTGAGAGCACCCGGACGCCGGCTTCGGCGGCTTTCCCGCCGCCCCGGCACCGCGCCGCCGGCCTGACGGACGCGGCGGTCGGAGCCCCAATCCTCGGAGCCCCGACCCTCGGAGCCCCAACCAGCGAGGCCGCGCCCCGAGCGTCCGCCAGCCCCCGGTTCACACCGGGTCCGGGGCCCGGTCCCGTATCTCCGCCTCCTCCGCCCCCGCCGGCTCCCGGAAGCCGAACAGCGGTATCCCGTGCCGGTCGCGGAACCGCCGGCTGCGGCGGATGCTGAGGACCGCCACCGCGCCCACGACGGCCAGTGACTGGACGCGGCCCAGCAGCGGTACCGCGTCGACGGGCAGGAGCAGCGCCTCCGTCGTGCTCAGCAGCGCGTCGAGCAGTTCCGCGGCGGCCCACAGCAGGGTGAGCGACCGCATGGCCTGCCGGAAGGCGGGGCACTCGGCCCAGTACCGCTCCGCCCGCTCGGCCGCCGCGCCCGAGCGGAACTGGTGGCCGAACTGGAAGGCGAACGGCCGGGCGGTCCACAGCGTCGCTCCCATGCCCAGCCCGAGAGCCGCCGGGAGCGCCGCGTCCTTCAGCAGCAGCACCCGGGGATCCCCGCTGACCAGCGAGGTCGCCGCGGATATGACCAGCAGGCCGATCACCAGCAGGTCGACGTACCCGACCCGGCGGTCCCTGACGGCCGCCGTAACGGAGTGCGCGACCGGCGGGAGGCTGCTGAGCAGCAGCGCCTGCCACGCGGGGGCTCCCTGGGCGCGGAGCACGTAGTACAGCACCAGCGGGAGGACGATGACGACGATCGGTGTGGTGAGCAGGGCGCGCCTGGCGCGCGGGACGTGCGGTCGCATGGGGCGACCCCCTTGCCTTGACGGTTTCCCGGGAGCGGTGAAACCCCGCCGCGTGGACGGGAGTTCTGTCCCTCACGACGCTAGGCGCGGGCCGGGTGGAGACGGATCGGAGCACGGGTCGATTCCTCCGGGACGCCTCTCCACCCGTCGTCCACCCCTGGGTGGAGAGGCCGCCCGAGGAGCGCGGGGGAGGCCGCCCGAGCAGCTCAGGGGAGGGCGCCCGGAGAGCCCGGGGGAGTGGCCGTCGGCCGACGCCCGGGCGGGTACTGTGACCCGGCGTGACGGATTCTCTCTGGATCTTCGTGTGGACGGTGGCCGCCCTGGTCCTCGTCGGCATCTACCTCAGCTGGACCGCCGGCCGCCTGGACCGCCTGCACAGCCGCATCGACGCGGCGCGCGCCGCCCTGGACGCCCAACTGCTGCGCCGCGCCTCGGTCGCCCAGGAGCTCGCCACCGCCGGGGTCCTCGACCCGGCCGCGTCGATTGTCCTCTACCAGGCCGCGCACGCGGCCCGGCAGGCGGAGGAGGAGCAGCGGGAGGTCGCCGAGAGCGAGCTGAGCCAGGCGCTGCGCGCGGTCTTCGCCGAGACCGCGCAGACGACGGCCGTCCGCGAGGCGCCGGGCGGGGAGGAGTCCCTGGTGGAGCTCGACCAGGCGGTCCGCAGGGTGCCGATGGCCCGCCGCTTCCACAACGACGCGGTCCGCGCCGCCCGGGCCGTGCGCCGGCACCGGGTGGTGCGCTGGTTCCGGCTGGCCGGTCACGCCCCCTTCCCGCTCGCCTTCGAGATGGACGACGAGCCCCCCGCGGCCCTCGTCGACCGGCCGGGCGGCTGACGGCCGCCGGCGCGCGCGCCCCGGCCCCGTGCCCCGCCGGAAGGCTGAGCCGGGCGGGCCACCTCCCGCCCCGCACAGGCCACCCACCCGAAATTGGCCCTTTCACCCCACGGCCCGGACGGCTTTGATGACGCTGCAGGATCAACGCCCCGGATAGTGAGGTCGCATCGTGTCCACCACCAGCACGTCCCCCAACCCCGAGACCGGCACCGCGCGCGTCAAGCGCGGCATGGCCGAGCAGCTCAAGGGCGGCGTGATCATGGACGTCGTCAACGCCGAGCAGGCGAAGATCGCCGAAGACGCGGGCGCGGTGGCGGTCATGGCCCTGGAGCGGGTCCCGGCCGACATCCGCAAGGACGGCGGCGTGGCCCGGATGTCCGACCCGAACATGATCGAAGAGATCATCGGCGCCGTCTCCATCCCCGTGATGGCCAAGTCCCGCATCGGCCACTTCGTCGAGGCCCAGGTCCTCCAGTCGCTCGGTGTCGACTACATCGACGAGTCCGAGGTCCTGACCCCCGCCGACGAGGTCAACCACAGCGACAAGTGGGCGTTCACCACCCCGTTCGTCTGCGGTGCCACCAACCTGGGCGAGGCCCTGCGCCGCATCGCCGAGGGCGCGGCCATGATCCGCTCCAAGGGCGAGGCCGGCACCGGCAACGTCGTCGAGGCCGTCCGCCACCTGCGCCAGATCAAGAACGAGATCGGCAAGCTGCGCGCCCTCGACAACAACGAGCTCTTCGCCGCCGCCAAGGAGCTGCGCGCCCCGTACGAGCTGGTCAAGGAGGTCGCCGAGCTCGGCAAGCTGCCGGTCGTGCTGTTCTCCGCCGGTGGCGTCGCCACTCCGGCCGACGCCGCGCTGATGCGCCAGCTCGGCGCCGAGGGCGTCTTCGTCGGCTCCGGCATCTTCAAGTCCGGCGACCCGGCCAAGCGCGCCGCGGCCATCGTGAAGGCCACCACCTTCTACGACGACCCGAAGGTCATCGCGGACGCCTCCCGCAACCTGGGCGAGGCCATGGTCGGCATCAACTGCGACACCCTCCCCGAGGCCGAGCGGTACGCCAACCGCGGCTGGTAGTCCCCCGCAGTCCCCGGTGGGCGGCCCGCAGCACAGGCGCGGGCCGCCCACCGGCCCGTACGACCGAGAGGCAGGACGATCGTGTCCACCCCCACCATCGGTGTCCTCGCCCTCCAGGGCGACGTCCGCGAGCACCTTGTGGCCCTGGCGGCCGCCGACGCGACGGCCCGTCCGGTCCGCCGTCCCGAGGAGCTCGCCGAGGTCGACGGCCTGGTGATACCCGGCGGCGAGTCCACCACCATGTCCAAGCTGGCCGTGGTCTTCGGCATGCTGGAACCGCTCCGCGAGCGGGTGCGGGCCGGGATGCCGGTCTACGGCACCTGCGCCGGCATGATCATGCTCGCCGACAAGATCCTGGACGGCCGCGAGGACCAGGAGACTCTGGGCGGCATCGACATGATCGTGCGCCGCAACGCCTTCGGCCGCCAGAACGAGTCGTTCGAGGCGTCGGTCGAGATGGCCGGTGTGCCGGGCGGCCCGGTCGAGGGCGTCTTCATCCGGGCCCCCTGGGTCGAGTCCACCGGGGCGCCCGTCGAGGTCCTGGCCGTGCACGACGGCCACACGGTGGCCGTGCGGCAGGGGAACGTGCTGGCCACGTCCTTCCACCCGGAGCTGACCGGAGACCACCGGGTGCACGGGCTGTTCGTGGACATGGTCCGCGCCTCGCGCGGCTGAGATCCCGGTAGGATCTCTGTCGTTCGTTCAGTATGGGTTACGCGAAGGAGACAGGCGGATGTCCGGCCACTCTAAATGGGCTACGACGAAGCACAAGAAGGCCGTGATCGATGCCAAGCGCGGCAAGCTCTTCGCGAAGCTGATCAAGAACATCGAGGTCGCGGCCCGGATGGGCGGCGCCGACATCGACGGCAACCCGACGCTCTACGACGCCATCCAGAAGGCGAAGAAGCAGTCGGTTCCGAACAAGAACATCGACTCCGCGGTCAAGCGCGGTGCCGGCCTGGAGGCCGGTGGCGCCGACTACGAGACGATCATGTACGAGGGCTACGGCCCCAACGGCGTGGCCGTCCTCATCGAGTGCCTCACCGACAACCGCAACCGCGCCGCCGGTGACGTCCGCGTCGCCATGACCCGCAACGGCGGCTCGATGGCCGACCCGGGCTCGGTGTCCTACCTGTTCAACCGCAAGGGCGTCGTCATCGTCCCCAAGGGTGAGCTGACCGAGGACGACGTCCTCGGCGCGGTCCTGGACGCCGGTGCCGAGGAGGTCAACGACCTCGGCGAGAGCTTCGAGGTCCTCAGCGAGGCCACCGACCTGGTCGCGGTCCGCACCGCGCTCCAGGAGGCGGGCATCGACTACGACTCGGCCGAGGCCAACTTCGTCCCCACTATGCAGGTGCAGCTGGACGAGGAGGGCGCGCGCAAGATCTTCAAGCTGATCGACGCCCTGGAGGACAGCGACGACGTGCAGAACGTCTTCGCCAACTTCGACGTCTCCGACGACGTCATGGCGAAGGTCGACGCCTGATCCCAGTGGATGCCTGGTCGCTGTGGACGTCTGGTCCCTGCGGACGCTTGATCCCTGCGGACGATTGATCTCTGTGGGCGCCTCGTCCTCAGCAGGCGCGTGATCTTCAACGGGCGCCCGGTGCACGACAGTCGAGCGGCCGCCGACGGGCCGACGGGACACCTCCCGTCGGCCCGTCGCGCTGTCGGTCCGGGGCGTTGTCAGTGCCGCCCGGTAGCCTGCCGGAACAGTTGACCGAAGGAGGGGCGCGGTGCGCGTGCTGGGGGTGGACCCGGGGCTGACGCGGTGTGGCGTCGGCGTCGTGGAGGGCACGGCGGGACGCCCGCTGCGCATGCTGGGCGTCGGCGTCGTCCGGACGCCCGCCGAGGCGGACACCGCCGAGCGGCTGGTGCTCGTGGAGCGTGGCATAGAGGAGTGGCTGGACGAGCACCGGCCCGAGTACGTCGCCGTCGAGCGGGTGTTCAGCCAGCACAATGTGCGCACGGTCATGGGCACCGCCCAGGCCAGCGCCGTCGCCATGCTGTGCGCCGCCCGCCGCGGGCTGCCCGTCGCCCTGCACACCCCCAGCGAGGTCAAGGCGGCCGTCACCGGCTCGGGACGGGCCGACAAGGCGCAGGTCGGCTCCATGGTCACCCGGCTGCTCCGGCTCGACGCGCCCCCCAGGCCGGCCGACGCCGCCGACGCCCTAGCCCTGGCCATCTGCCACATCTGGCGGGCCCCGGCCACGGGCCGCCTCCAGCAGGCGGTCGCCGCCCACCGCCGCACCACCGCTCCCGTACGCCTCCCGAAGGGCACCCGATGATCGCCTTCGTCTCCGGCCCCGTCGCCGCCCTCGCCCCGGACACCGCCGTCGTCGAGGTCGGCGGCGTCGGCATGGCCGTCCAGTGCACGCCCACCACGCTCTCCACGCTGCGCGTGGGGGAGCCGGCGCGGCTGGCCACCTCCCTCGTCGTCCGCGAGGACTCCCTGACCCTCTACGGCTTCGCCGACGACGACGAGCGCCAGACCTTCGAGCTGCTGCAGACCGCCAGTGGCGTCGGCCCGCGGCTCGCCCAGGCCATGCTGGCCGTGCACTCCCCGGACGCGCTGCGGCGCGCGTTCGCCGCGGGTGACGAGAAGGCGCTCACCGCCGTGCCGGGCATCGGCAAGAAGGGGGCGCAGAAGCTGCTGCTGGAGCTCAAGGACCGACTGGGGGCGCCGGTCGGGTCCGCGCCGGCCGCCGCGGCCGTCTCCTCGGCTCCCGCCGGCTGGCGCGAGCAGTTGCACGCCGCGCTCGTCGGGCTCGGGTACGCGCCGCGCGACGCGGAGGAAGCCGTTGAGGCCGTGGCGCCGCAGGCGGCGGCCGCGGGGGGTTCGCCGCAGGTCGGTTCGTTGTTGCGAGCTGCTTTGCAGACGCTGAACCGGGCTCGGTGAGCGGTGGGTTCCGCCCCGGCCCCGCCCTTTCTCCCCCAGCTACCGCTGGGAGGTGCCCCCAGTTTCCCGAGGGGCTTCGCCCCCCGGACCCCCCGGACCCCCCGCACCGCGCTCCGCGCGCTGTCCTCACACGCCGGACGGGCTGAAAACGCCCCCGACCGCTAGGTTTCCACCGTGGACTTCGTACCCCCCGCCGGCGAGCGGCTCGTCGGGGCCGTCGCCGATCATGACGACCAGGCCGTCGAAGCCGCCCTGCGGCCCAAGGACCTGGAGGAGTTCATCGGCCAGGAGCGGGTGCGCGAGCAGCTCGACCTGGTCCTGAAGGCGGCCCGGCAGCGCGGTGCCACCGCCGACCACGTCCTGCTCTCCGGCGCCCCCGGGCTGGGCAAGACCACCCTCTCGATGATCATCGCCGCCGAGATGGGCGCCCCCATCCGCATCACCTCCGGCCCCGCCATCCAGCACGCGGGCGACCTCGCCGCGATCCTCTCGTCGCTCACCGAGGGCGAGGTCCTCTTCCTCGACGAGATCCACCGGATGTCCCGGCCCGCCGAGGAGATGCTGTACATGGCGATGGAGGACTTCCGCGTCGACGTCATCGTCGGCAAGGGCCCCGGCGCCACAGCCATCCCCCTGGAGCTGCCGCCCTTCACCCTGGTCGGCGCCACCACCCGCGCCGGCCTGCTGCCGCCCCCGCTGCGCGACCGCTTCGGCTTCACCGGGCACATGGAGTTCTACGCCCCCGCCGAGCTGGAGCGCGTCGTCCGGCGGTCCGCCGGGCTGCTCGACGTGACCGTGGAGGACGGCGGGGCGGCCGAGATCGCCGGGCGTTCGCGCGGCACGCCCCGGATCGCCAACCGGCTGCTGCGCCGGGTCCGCGACTACGCGCAGGTGAAGGCCGACGGCCTGATCACCCGGGAGATCGCGGCGCAGGCCCTGGAGGTGTACGAGGTGGACGGCCGCGGTCTGGACCGGCTGGACCGGGCCGTGCTCACCGCGCTCCTCAAACTGTTCGGCGGCGGCCCGGTCGGCCTGTCCACGCTGGCCGTGGCCGTCGGCGAGGAGCGCGAGACCGTCGAGGAGGTCGCCGAGCCCTTCCTCGTCCGGGAGGGACTGCTGGCCCGCACCCCCAGGGGCCGGATCGCCACGCCCGCCGCCTGGGAGCACCTGGGGATGGTGCCGCCGCAGGTCGCCGGGGGTGCGGGCGGGGCCGGACAGGGCGGGCCCGGACAGCGTTCCCTGTTCACGGAGTGACGGCGCGGGGGCTGGTCCGGCCAGGAACCGGGGTGCCATGCTGGGCGTTGTTCCATTGGTGCGGACTCGCTTAGACTCCGCCGATGCCGTCCGTATGGCGCGGCATACCACCCCCGTAGACCAGGCCGCATCCCCAAGCGGTCGTGTGAAGGAAATCCCGTCCCGTGAATATCGTGACTCTCCTGCCGTTCATCGTGCTCATCGGGGCCATGTTCCTGATGACCCGGTCGGCCAAGAACAAGCAGCGCCAGGCTGCGCAGATGCGCGACCACATGCAGCCGGGCACCGGTGTGCGGACGATCGGCGGCATGTACGCCACCGTCAAGGAGGTCAGCGAGGACTCGGTCCTCCTGGAGGTCGCCCCGGGCGTTCACGCGATCTACGCGAAGAACGCCATCGGTGCCGTCCTGCCGGACGACGAGTACAACCGCATCATCCACGGCATCGAGGGGTCCGACGACGACGCCCCGGTCGTCCCGGACGACCTTTCCTCGCTGACCGAGGGCGACGAGGCGGCCGAGAAGGCCGGCGAGAAGAAGATCGACCTCGGCAAGGACACCGCCGGCGACGCCCCCGCGAAGGCCGACGCCGCCGCGGAGGACAAGGCCGTGACGGCGGAGAAGCCCGCGGACGCCACCAAGGCGGAGCCCAAGGCCGAGCCGAAGGACGGCAAGCGGGACGGCGGCTCCGACGCGAAGTAGCCCCACCCCGAACCGCGACGCACCCACCGCTCGGTGCGTCGCGGTTCGCTGACGGTCTAGGCTCCGGCGGGGGGCAGGTCCCCACAAACTTCGTGGCCGCCCGGCGAACACCCGACGCCGGGCGGTTGGACAGGGAGAAACGACAAGGTGGCAGCACCGAAGAAGGGCCGCAGGTCCCCGGGCGGCCAGGGCAGGCCGGGCAGAGTCCTGGCCTTCATCCTGATCGCCATGGTGGCGCTCGTCGGGGGAATGTTCGCCTCCGGGCAGACCACCCCCCGCCTGGGCATCGACCTGGCGGGCGGCACGAGCTTCACACTCGAGGCGAAGAACCAGCCGGGCCAGCCCAACGCGATCACCACGACCAACATGAACACGGCCGCGGGCATCATCGAGCGGCGTGTCAACGGTCTCGGCGTGACCGAGTCCGAGGTCCAGACGCAGGGCAAGAATCACATCATCGTGAACATCCCCAAGGGGACGAACGCGAAGCAGGCCCGTGAGCAGGTCGGCACCACCGCCCAGCTCGCCTTCCGTCCGGTGCTGTACGCCGCGCCCGCCGGGAAGCTGCCCGAGCCCACGCCGAGCGCGTCGGCCGGCGCCGGCAAGGACAAGGACAAGGACAAGGACAAGGGCGACAAGAGCAAGGCCCCCAAGGACACGGCGAAGGACGCCGAGAAGGACAAGAAGGGCAAGCCCTCCGGCACGCCCACCGCGTCCGCGCCCGGCTCGTCCGCCACTCCGTCCTCGTCCCACAGCCAGGGCCGGGCCGTCACGGAGGCCCTGAAGGCCCCGCAGGCGCCCAAGCCGCCCACGCCGTCCCCCAAGCCCTCGGGCGGCCCCTCCAACGACCTGCAGAAGCAGTTCGCCGCCCTGGACTGCTCCACCAAGGAAGCCCGCTCCCAGGCCGCGCAGAAGGCCAGCGAGAAGGGTCAGCCCGGGGACGACATCGTCGTCTGCGACAAGGACGGCCAGGAGAAGCTGCTCCTCGGCCCCGTCGCGGTCCAGGGCGTGGACGTCACCGACGCCAAGGCCGCCCTCGACACCCAGCGGGCCACCGGCTGGCAGGTCCAACTGAAGTTCAACGGCAGCGGCTCCAAGAAGTTCGCCGACATCACCGGCAAGCTCGCCGCCAAGCCCGACCCGCAGAACCGGTTCGCGATCGTCCTGGACGGCCAGGCCGTCTCCGCCCCCCGGGTCAACGGCCCGATCCCCGGCGGCAGCGCCGAGATCAGCGGCAACTTCGACCAGTCCAGCGCCGACGACCTCGCCAACATCCTGTCGTACGGCGCCCTGCCGCTGTCCTTCAAGATCGCTACGGAGACCACCGTCTCCGCCGCGCTCGGTGGCGAGCAGCTTCGCGCCGGCCTGATCGCCGGTGCCATCGGCCTCGCGCTCGTCGTCATCTACCTCGTGGTCTACTACCGCGGTCTCGCGCTCGTCGCGCTCGCCAGCCTCGCGGTCTCGGCGGTCCTGACCTACACGATCATGGTGTTGCTCGGCAAGGCCATCGGGTTCGCCCTGAACCTCCCGGCCGTCTGCGGTGCCATCGTGGCCATCGGTATCACCGCCGACTCGTTCATCGTCTACTTCGAACGGGTCCGGGACGAGATCCGCGAGGGCCGCAGCCTGCGTCCCGCCGTGGAGCGCGGCTGGCCGCGCGCCCGCCGGACGATCCTGGTCTCCGACTTCGTGTCCTTCCTCGCCGCCGCGGTGCTCTTCATCGTCACGGTCGGCAAGGTCCAGGGCTTCGCGTTCACCCTCGGTCTGACCACGCTGCTCGACGTCGTCGTGGTCTTCCTCTTCACCAAGCCGTTGATGACGCTCCTCGCCCGCCGCAAGTTCTTCGCGAGCGGTCACCCGTGGTCCGGCCTCGACCCCAAGCGGCTCGGTGCCAAGCCGCCGCTGCGGGCCTCCCGCCGTCGTCCCTCCGCCCCTGTCGACCCGAAGGAGGCGTGAGATGTCACGACTCGGCACCCTCGGCGCCCGGCTCTACCGAGGCGAGGTCGGCTACGACTTCGTCGCCAAGCGGAAGATCTGGTACGGCATCTCGATCCTCATCACCATCACGGCCATCGTCGGCCTGGCGGTGCGCGGCCTGAACATGGGCATCGAGTTCTCCGGCGGCGCGACCTTCAACACCACCAAGACCTCGGTCTCGACGGACGCGGCCAAGCAGGTCGCCGAGGAGGCCTCCGGCCACACGGCGATCGTCCAGAAGACCGGTGACGGCAAGCTGCGCATCCAGGTCAGCGAGCTGACCCCGGAGAAGTCCCAGGCGACGCAGCTCGCCCTGGCCAAGAAGCTCGACGTCTCCACCAACGACATCAACACCGACATCGTCGGCCCCAGCTGGGGTGAGGAGATCGCCGACAAGGCCTGGACCGGCCTCGGCGTCTTCATGGTCCTGGTGGTGATCTACCTCGCCATCGCCTTCGAGTGGCGCATGGCGCTGGCCGCCCTCGTCGCCCTCATCCACGACCTCACCATCACCGTGGGCATCTACGCCCTCGTGGGCTTCGAGGTCACCCCGGGTACGGTCATCGGTCTGCTGACCATCCTCGGTTACTCGCTCTACGACACCGTCGTCGTCTTCGACGGCCTGAAGGAGAGCGCGAAGGACATCACCAAGCAGACCCGCTGGACGTACAGCGAGATCGCCAACCGCAGCCTCAACGGCACCCTGGTGCGCTCCATCAACACCACGGTCGTCGCCCTGCTGCCGGTCGCCGGTCTGCTGTTCATCGGCGGCGGCTTCCTGGGCGCGGGCATGCTGAACGACATCTCGCTCGCCCTGTTCGTCGGCCTCGCGGCCGGTGCCTACTCGTCGATCTTCATCGCCACCCCGCTGGTCGCCGACCTCAAGGAACGCGACCCGCAGATGAAGGCCCTCACCCGGCGCGTCCACGCCAAGCGCGCCGCGCAGGCCGCCAAGGCGGACTCGGCGCAGGACGAGGGCGGGGCCCAGGACGCCGACGAGGCCGAGGACGAGCCGCAGGACGCCTCCCCGGCCGGTGTGGTCGGGCAGCGCCGGCAGCCGGTGAGCCGCAACCGCGGCGGACGCGGGGGGAAGCGCCGATGACCGCCTGGAGCGCCGAAGGCGCCGACGAGGGCCTGCGCGAGCTGCTGCTCTCCCGCATCCACGACGTGCCGGACTACCCGAAGCCGGGCGTGGTGTTCAAGGACATCACGCCGCTGCTCGCCGACCCGGAGGCATTCACCGCCCTCACCGAGGCGTTCGCCGAGCTGTGCGCCCGCTACCGGGCCGACAAGGTCGTCGGCCTGGAGGCCCGCGGCTTCATCCTGGCGGCCCCCGTGGCCGTCCGGGCCGGGGTCGGCTTCGTGCCCGTCCGCAAGGCCGGCAAGCTGCCCGGCGCGACCCTGTCGCAGGCGTACGAGCTGGAGTACGGCACGGCGGAGATCGAGATACACGCCGAGGCGTTCGCCCCCGGCGACCGGGTCCTGGTCATCGACGACGTCCTGGCCACGGGCGGCACCGCCGAGGCGTCGCTCCAGCTCATCCGCCGGGCCGGCGCCGAGCCCGTGGGCGTCGCCGTCCTGATGGAGCTGGGCTTCCTCCCCGGCCGCGAGCGGCTGGAGAAGGTGCTCGGCGACGCGCCGGTGGACGCGCTGATCCGCGTCTGAGCCGTATCGCACGCATGGAACGGGCCCCGGGGAGAACCCCGGGGCCCGTTCCATGCGTCCTCGCCCCGGCGGGCGGGAGGCGGCTCCCCGGCCCGGATCGATACCATGGCAGTCCGGACCTGTTCGGGGGCCGGACCCCGCATGAGGAGTGCTCTTGCCAGACAAGGCCCAGCCGCTCTCCCCCAGACTCCGTCCGGGGGCATCCCCAGCGGCATCGCCCGACCAGCCCGCACCGGACGCCGCGGCTGCCGCGGGCACGCCCGAGCCCACGGGCCGCCCGCAGGGCGCGGGTGCGTCCGAGCCCGGAAAGCGGGGCCGCCCGCAGGCCGCCCCGGGAGGCGACCTGGTCAAGGAGAGCGCCGGCCCGCGCCCCACGCCGCCGCCGAGCGCCCGCTCCGGCTCCTCCAGCCGCGTCCGGGCCCGCCTCGCCCGGCTGGGCGTACAGCGGCAGAGCCCGTACAACCCGGTGCTGGAGCCGCTGCTGCGCATCGTCCGCGGGAACGACCCCAAGGCGGACGCGTCCACGCTGCGCCAGATCGAGCGCGCCTACCAGGTCGCCGAGCGCTGGCACCGTGGGCAGAAGCGCAAGAGCGGCGACCCGTACATCACCCACCCGCTCGCCGTGACGACCATCCTGGCCGAGCTGGGCATGGACCCGGCGACGCTGATGGCCGGGCTGCTGCACGACACCGTCGAGGACACCGAGTACGGCCTCGACGACCTCCGCCGCGACTTCGGCGACCAGGTCGCCCTGCTCGTCGACGGCGTCACCAAGCTGGACCGGGTGCAGTTCGGCGAGGCCGCCCAGGCCGAGACCGTGCGCAAGATGGTCGTCGCCATGGCCAAGGACCCCCGGGTCCTGGTGATCAAGCTCGCCGACCGGCTGCACAACATGCGCACCATGCGCTACCTCAAGCGGGAGAAGCAGGAGAAGAAGGCCCGCGAGACGCTGGAGATCTACGCCCCGCTGGCGCACCGGCTGGGCATGAACACCATCAAGTGGGAGCTGGAGGACCTCGCCTTCGCGATCCTCTACCCCAAGATGTACGACGAGATCGTCCGGCTCGTCGCCGAGCGCGCCCCCAAGCGGGACGAGTACCTGGCGATCGTCACCGACGAGGTCCAGGCCGACCTGCGCGCCGCCCGCATCAAGGCCACGGTCACCGGCCGGCCGAAGCACTACTACAGCGTCTACCAGAAGATGATCGTGCGGGGCCGCGACTTCGCCGAGATCTACGACCTGGTGGGCATCCGCGTCCTCGTCGACACCGTCCGCGACTGCTACGCGGCGCTCGGCACCGTCCACGCCCGGTGGAACCCGGTGCCCGGACGGTTCAAGGACTACATCGCGATGCCCAAGTTCAACATGTACCAGTCGCTGCACACGACGGTCATAGGGCCCAGCGGCAAGCCGGTCGAGCTCCAGATCCGGACGTTCGACATGCACCGCCGCGCCGAGTACGGCATCGCCGCGCACTGGAAGTACAAGCAGGAGGCCGTCGCCGGCGCGTCCAAGATCCGTACGGACGTGCCGAAGGACGCCGGCAAGAACCAGGACACCGTCAACGACATGGCCTGGCTGCGGCAGTTGCTCGACTGGCAGAAGGAGACGGAGGACCCGGGCGAGTTCCTGGAGTCGCTGCGCTTCGACCTGTCGCGCAACGAGGTCTTCGTCTTCACGCCCAAGGGCGACGTCATAGCGCTGCCCGCCGGGGCCACGCCGGTCGACTTCGCCTACGCCGTGCACACCGAGGTCGGCCACCGCACCATAGGGGCCCGGGTCAACGGGCGGCTGGTGCCGCTCGAATCGACCCTGGACAACGGCGATCTGGTCGAGGTCTTCACCTCCAAGGCGCCTGGCGCCGGCCCCTCCCGCGACTGGCTGGGCTTCGTCAAGTCCCCCCGCGCGCGCAACAAGATCCGTGCCTGGTTCTCCAAGGAGCGCCGGGACGAGGCGATCGAGCAGGGCAAGGACGCCATCGCCCGCGCGATGCGCAAGCAGAACCTGCCCATCCAGCGCATCCTGACTGGCGATTCACTGGTCACCCTCGCGCACGAGATGCGCTACCCGGACATCTCCTCGCTCTACGCGGCCATCGGCGAGGGGCACGTCGCCGCGCAGGGCGTCGTCCAGAAGCTCGTCCAGGCGCTCGGCGGCGAGGACGCGGCGACGGAGGACATCGAGGAGTCGGCGCCCATCCGCGGCCGCTCCAAGCGGCGTTCGTCCGCCGACCCGGGCGTGGTCGTCAAGGGCGTCGACGACGTGTGGGTCAAGCTCGCCCGCTGCTGCACGCCCGTCCCCGGCGACCCGATCATCGGCTTCGTCACCCGCGGCAACGGCATCTCCGTCCACCGCGCGGACTGCGTCAACGTCGACTCGCTCTCCCAGCAGCCCGAGCGGATCATCGACGTCGAGTGGGCGCCCACCCAGTCGTCCGTCTTCCTCGTCGCCATCCAGGTGGAGGCGCTGGACCGGTCCCGGCTGCTGTCGGACGTCACCCGGGTCCTGTCGGACCAGCACGTCAACATCCTCTCGGCGGCCGTGCAGACCTCCCGGGACCGGGTGGCCACCTCGCGGTTCACCTTCGAGATGGGCGACCCCAAGCACCTCGGACACGTCCTGAAGGCGGTCCGTGGGGTGGAAGGCGTCTACGACGTATACCGCGTGACGTCGGCCCGCAGGCCGTAGGCCCCGGAAACGACGGAAGGCCCCCCGGCATCAGCCGGGGGCCTTCGTCATGGGCGGCCGCTCAGCCGCCGAACTCCTGCAGGCCCTTCAACGCCTGGTCCAGCAGCGCCTTGCGGCCCTCCAGCTCCCGGCCGAGCTTTTCGGCCTTCGCCTCGTTGCCCGCCGCGCGCGCCTTGTCGATCTGCGCCTGGAGCTTGTCGACCGCGTCCTGGAGCTGCCCGGTCAGCCCGGCCGCGCGCGCCCGCGCCTCCGGGTTGGTCCGCCGCCACTCGGCCTCCTCGGCCTCCTGGATGGCGCGCTCCACCGCGTGCATCCGGCCCTCGATCTTCGGCCGGGCGTCCCGCGGCACATGACCGATGGCCTCCCAGCGCTCGTTGATCGAACGGAACGCCGCCCGGGCCGCCTTGAGGTCGGTCACCGGCAGCAGCTTCTCCGCCTCGACGACCAGGTCCTCCTTGAGGCCCAGGTTGGCCTGCTGCTCGGCGTCGCGCTCCGCGAACACCTCGCCGCGCGCCTGGAAGAAGACGTCCTGCGCGCCCCGGAACCGGGCCCACAGCTCGTCCTCGGCCTCGCGCTGGGCGCGTCCTGCGGCCTTCCAGTCGGCCATCAGCTCGCGGTAACGGGCCGCGGTGGCGCCCCAGTCCGTCGAACCGGACAGCGCCTCGGCCTCGGCGACCAGCTTCTCCTTGACCTTGCGGGCCTCCTCGCGCTGGGCGTCCAGCGAGGCGAAGTGGGCCTTGCGGCGCTTGGAGAACGCCGAGCGGGCGTGCGAGAAGCGGTGCCACAGCTCGTCGTCGGTCTTGCGGTCCAGCCGCGGCAGGCCCTTCCAGGTGTCCACCAGGGCCCGCAGCCGCTCGCCGGCCGAGCGCCACTGCTCGCTCGCGGCCAGCTCCTCGGCCTCGGCGACCAGCGCCTCCTTGGCCGTCCTGGCCTCGTCCGTCTGCTTGGCCTTGGCCGCCTTGCGCTCCTCGCGGCGCTTGTCGACCGTCTCGACGAGCTTGTCCAACCGCCCGCGCAGCGCGTCCAGATCGCCGACCGCGTGGTGCTCGTCCACCTGCGAGCGCAGGTGGTCGATGGCGGTCATCGCGTCCTTCGTCGACAGGTCGGTGGTGTTGACCCGGCGTTCGAGGAGGCCGATCTCGACGACCAGGCCCTCGTACTTGCGCTCGAAGTAAGCGAGAGCCTCCTCCGGACTCCCCGCCTGCCACGAGCCGACGACCTTCTCGCCGTCGGCGGTACGCACGTACACCGTCCCCGTCTCGTCGACGCGGCCCCACGGGTCGCTGCTCACAGCGCCTCCTCCACATGATGCGGGGGCCGTTCGCGGCCCGCGCGCATCGTCCACAGTTGTCCCCGGTGGAGCCGCGCCCCGCCCGGTCCGGCGGCTTGATCATTTCACTGGCGTTCGGTGCTGTCTCGGGTGCCTCGCAGCCGCCGGAGCAGGCACCCTACACAACGCCAACATAGGCGACCGGTGGCCCGGCTGTCCGTATCCCGCGACCGGAATTTCGCCGCTCGGCCACGGGTGCGGAATCAGCTCTTCGTCACCGTCGCCTTGTCCACCACGACGGTGGCGTTGGGGGGTCCGTCCGGGGCCCCGCCCTGGATCCCGGCCTTGGCGATCTTGTCGAGGGTCTTGCGGCCCTCGGTGCCGATCGTGCCGACCGGGGTGTAGTCCGGCTGCAGCGGGCTGTCCTTGTAGACGAGGAAGAACTGGCTGCCCGTCGAATGCGGCTGCTGGGTCTTGGCCATGGCGATCGTCCCGGCCGGGTAGATCTTCATCTTCGCCTGCTTGAGCTGCTCGTCCTTGGGCTCCTGGAGCAGGTCGCTCTTGAGGTTCTCCTCGGCGAGCGTGTAGCCCGGACCGCCCGCGCCGGTGCCCTGCGGGTCGCCGCACTGGAGGACGTAGATGCCCGCGGCCTCACCGGTGAGGCGGTGGCACTTGGAGTGGTCGAAGTACCCCTGAGCCGCCAGGAAGTTCAGCGAGTTGACGGTGTGGGGGGCCTTGGCCGCGTCCAGCTTCAGGTCGATGGACCCGCAGGTGGTCTTGAGGTCCATGGTGTAGGAGGCGGACGTGTCGACCGTCATCGCCGGCTCCGACTTCCACGTCTTCTTCGCCGGGCTGCCCGCGGCGGGCTTGGCGCACGGGTCCGGACCCTTCGAGGGAGTGGGGAGCTCGCTGGGGGTCGCGTCCGCCGACGCCTTGTCGTCCTTCTTGTCGTCGCCGCCCAGCGCCCCGGCGGCCACCGCCGTGCCGCCCGCGGCGATCAGCACGGCGAGGCCGGCCGCGATCAACGCGTTCCGGTTGCGGGCCTTGCGCCGCTGCGCCTCGCGGCGCTGCTGCTGCCGCTCGAACTTCTCCCGTGCGAGCTGCCGCCGCCGCTGCTCGTTAGTGACCACCGGGTCGTCTCCTCGTGCCGTATCGATCCGTCGGAACGCCTGTTGCGAGCGTGCCCGTACCGTATACGGGTTCGCGGCGGCGGAGGTGCCGCCGGTAGGCTCTGAACCGGCATAAACGTGACCGGCGCACCGGCCGGGCACGCCTGCCGGATCCCTGCCACGCCAACGCAGGCCGACATTTAAGGACGAATGTGCTGATTGCCGGGTTCCCCGCCGGGGCCTGGGGGACCAATTGTTATCTGGTCGCCCCCGCCGCCGGTGAGGAGTGCGTGATCATCGACCCGGGCCACCAGGCCGCCCAGGGAGTCGAGGAAGCACTCAGGAAGCATCGGCTCAAGCCCGCCGCGGTCGTCCTCACCCACGGCCACATCGACCACGTCGCCTCGGTCGTCCCGGTGTGCGGCGCCCATGACGTCCCCGCCTGGATCCACCCCGCCGACCGCTACATGATGAGCGACCCGGAGAAGGCACTCGGCCGCTCCATCGGCGCGCAGCTCCTCGGCGAGCTGACCGTGGGGGAACCGGACGACGTCAAGGAGCTCACCGACGGCAGCACCCTGGACCTCGCCGGTCTGGAGTTCACCGTCGCGCACGCGCCCGGCCATACCAAGGGGTCGGTGACCTTCCGGCTGCCCGAGAGCTCCGACGTCCCGTCGGTGTTCTTCTCGGGCGACCTGCTGTTCGCCGGCTCCATCGGACGCACCGACCTGCCCGGCGGTGACCACGCCGAGATACTCGAGTCCCTGGCCCGCGTGTGCCTGCCCCTCGACGACTCGACCGTGGTCCTCTCCGGCCACGGCCCCCAGACCAGCATCGGCCGCGAGCGCGCCACCAACCCCTACCTGCGGGAAGTGGCCCAGGCGCCGTACGGCCCCGGAACCGGCACCCCGGCTCCGCGACGAGGAATGTGACGAAGCTTTCGTGAGCACTTTCAAGGCCCCCAAGGGCACCTACGACCTGACCCCGCCGGACTCGGCGGTCTACCTCGCCGTGCGCGAGGCCATCGCCGCACCGGTGCGGCGGGCCGGCTACGGCTATGTGGAGACCCCCGGTTTCGAGAACGTCGAGCTGTTCGCGCGCGGTGTCGGCGAGTCCACCGACATCGTGACCAAGGAGATGTACACCCTCACCACCCGCGGCGGCGACCAGCTCGCCCTGCGCCCCGAGGGCACCGCCTCCGTGCTGCGCGCCGCGCTGGAGGGCAACCTGCACAAGGGCGGCAACCTGCCGGTCAAGCTCTGGTACTCCGGCTCGTACTACCGCTACGAGCGCCCGCAGAAGGGCCGTTACCGCCACTTCTCGCAGGTCGGCGCCGAGGCCATCGGCGCCGAGGACCCGGCGCTGGACGCCGAGCTGATCATCCTGGCCGTCGACGCGTACAAGTCCCTCGGCCTCGAGAACTTCCGCCTGCTGCTCAACTCGCTCGGCGACAAGGAGTGCCGCCCCGCCTACCGGGCCGCCCTCCAGGACTTCCTGCGCGGCCTCGACCTGGACGACGACACCCGGCGCCGCATCGAGATCAACCCGCTGCGGGTCCTCGACGACAAGCGCGAGGCCGTCCAGAAGCAGCTCGTCGGCGCCCCGATGCTCCGCGACCACCTCTGCGAGGCGTGCAAGGAGTACCACGAGCAGGTGCGCGCGCTGCTGACGGAGGCGGGCGTCGCCTTCGAGGACGACGAGAAGCTCGTGCGCGGCCTGGACTACTACACGCGCACCACCTTCGAGTTCGTCCACGACGGCCTCGGCGCGCAGTCCGCGGTCGGCGGCGGCGGCCGCTACGACGGCCTGTCCGAGATGATCGGCGGCCCGGCCCTGCCGTCCGTCGGCTGGGCGCTGGGCGTCGACCGCACAGTGCTGGCACTGGAGGCCGAGGGCATCGCGCTCGAACTCCCCGCCGCCACCGAGGTGTACGCGGTCCCACTGGGCGACGAGGCCCGCCGGGTCCTCTTCGGCGTCGTCACCGAACTCCGCCGGGCCGGCATCGCCGCCGACTTCGCGTTCGGCGGGAAGGGACTCAAGAACGCCATGAAATCGGCCGACCGCTCCGGCGCCCGCTACGCCCTGGTGGCGGGCGAACGGGATCTGACCGAAGGCGTCGTCCAGCTCAAGGACCTGGGCAGCGGCGAGCAGACCGCCGTCGCGATCGACGCCGTCGTGGGTGAACTCCGGGACAGGCAGGGCTGATCGGCCACTGCCTGGTGCAGAATGGGCGCATCGGACGACTGATGGGATCTATGGCGCTATGACGACCTCGGCTCTGGACCGCTCCGACACCGACGGCGCGGAGCGGGACGGCCCCGCCACCGGTGCGGTGGGCGGCAGTCGTGCCTTCGGGCTGCTGCTCGTCATCACCGGTGCCATGGGGCTGCTGGCCGCTTGGGTCATCACGATCGACAAGAACAAGATCCTCGAGGCCAAGGCGCATGGGAAGACCTTCACCCCCGGGTGCAGCCTCAACCCGGTCGTCGCCTGCGGCAACATCATGGAGAGCGAGCAGGCCCACGCCTTCGGGTTCCCCAACCCGATGCTCGGCCTGGTCTGCTACGGCGCGATCATCGCGATCGGCCTTGCGGTGCTCTCCGGCGCCCGCTTCCCGCGCTGGTACTGGCTCGGCATGGAGGCCGGCACGCTCTTCGGCGTCGGCTTCTGCACCTGGCTCCAGTACCAGTCGCTGTACGTCATCGGCTCGCTCTGCCTGTGGTGCTGCCTCGCCTGGGTCGCCACCATCGTGATGTTCTGCTACGTCACCGTGCAGAACATCCGCCACCGCTTCATCCCGCTGCCGAACGCGGTGCGGAGCGCGGTGCTGGAGTTCCACTGGGTGGTGCCGGTGCTGTGGATCGGCCTCATCGGGCTGGCGATCCTGACGAACTGGTGGTCGTTCTGGACGGGCCAGTCCTGAGCCTGCCTCTCTGACCAGCTTCAACGCCGCCGGACGGTTACCGTCCGGCGGCGTTGTCAGTGGGGTGGCATAGGGTTTCGAGCGTGGAACCCGACCTGTTCACCGCCGCAGAAGAGGACCGCCGGGAGAAAGACCCGTCGAGCAGTCCCCTGGCCGTCCGCATGCGCCCCCGCACCCTCGACGAGGTCGTCGGACAGGGCCATCTGCTGAAGCCCGGGTCGCCGCTGCGCCGGCTGGTCGGCGAGGCGAGCGGCGGGCCGGCCGGGCCCTCGTCGGTGATCCTCTGGGGGCCGCCCGGCATCGGCAAGACGACCCTCGCGTACGTCGTCAGCCAGGCCACCAACAAGCGCTTCGTCGAGCTGTCCGCGATCACCGCCGGCGTCAAGGAGGTCCGGGCCGTCATCGACGGCGCCCGCCGGGCCTCCGGCGGCTACGGCAAGGAGACCGTCCTCTTCCTCGACGAGATCCACCGCTTCAGCAAGGCCCAGCAGGACTCCCTGCTGCCCGCCGTCGAGAACCGCTGGGTCACTCTGATCGCCGCCACCACCGAGAACCCCTACTTCTCGATCATCTCCCCGCTGCTCTCCCGATCCCTGCTACTCACCCTCCAGGCGCTCACCGACGACGACCTGCGCGGACTGCTGCACCGGGCGGTAGAGGACGAGCGCGGGCTCGGCGGCGCGGTCACGCTCCCCGAGGACGCGGAGGCACACCTGCTGCGGATCGCCGGCGGCGACGCGCGGCGGGCGCTCACCGCCCTGGAGGCGGCGGCGGGGGCGGCGCTCGACAAGGGCGAGGGCGAGATCACCCTGGAGACGCTGGAGGAGACGGTCGACCGGGCCGCGGTGAAGTACGACCGCGACGGGGACCAGCATTACGACGTCGCGAGTGCGTTGATCAAGTCGATTCGCGGGTCGGATGTGGATGCCACTCTCCATTACCTGGCCCGGATGATCGAGGCGGGAGAGGATCCTCGGTTCATCGCGCGGCGGTTGATGATCTCCGCCAGTGAGGACATCGGGCTCGCGGATCCTTCCGCGCTGCAGACGGCGGTTGCCGGGGCACAGGCCGTCGCCATGATCGGTTTCCCCGAGGCGCGGATCACTCTTTCGCAGGTGGCGATCGCGTTGGCGCTGGCGCCGAAGTCGAACGCGGCTTATCTCGCCATCGACGCGGCGCTCGCCGATGTGCGGGGTGGGATGGCCGGGCCGGTGCCTCCGCATCTGCGGGACGGGCATTACAAGGGGGCCGCGAAGCTGGGGCATGGGGAGGGGTATCAGTATCCCCATGATCTGCCGGGTGGGATCGCGGCTCAGCAGTATGCGCCTGATGCGGTGCATGGGCGGCGGTATTACTCGCCTACTCGGCATGGGGCGGAGTCGCGGTACGCGGATGTGGTGGAGCGGGTGCGGGAGCGTTTGCGGGGGGAGTGAGCCCCGGACCCGCCCTTTCACCGTTTCCTGGGGCTGCGCCCCAGACCCTGCCTGTCGCGGCTTCGCCGCTCGTCCTCAAACGCCGGACGGGCTGGAGTGGGTGCCCTATTCAGCCCGTCCGGCGTTTGAGGACAGCGCGCGCAGCGCGCTTCGGGGGTGCGGGGGCTTGCCCCCGCAAGAAACGGTGAAAGGGCGGGACCGGGGCACCCCCCACCCCTCACCCCTCCGCCGCGTCGAACAGCCGGTGCATCTCCCGCCGCAACCCCGCCACATCCCGCACCGGCTCCGGGAACTCGAACCGTGCGTCGAACGAGCGGTCGGCCGGTGACCCCGAACCCTCGCGGGTGAAGCGGACCCGGAACCCGAACCGGTCCAGCGCCAGCGGCACCGCGGCACCCGCGCCCGCCCGCCGTTCATCCAGCAGGGCCCAGAGGGAACGCACCTGATCCCCGTGCCCCGCGTGCAGATGCTGCAGCAGCTCCGCCTCGTACTCCACGAGCGGATCGGGCGCCGCCCCCGCGAAGTCGTCGGGCGAGACGGTCTCGATGCCCCAGAGGTCGTCCACGGAGATGTTCCCG
This sequence comes from Streptomyces mobaraensis, assembly GCF_020099395.1. Taxonomy (NCBI): domain Bacteria; kingdom Bacillati; phylum Actinomycetota; class Actinomycetes; order Kitasatosporales; family Streptomycetaceae; genus Streptomyces; species Streptomyces mobaraensis. Next base: position 6,274,534 of record NZ_CP083590.1, read on the forward strand.
AGTTCCAGCCGCACCATCATGCGGCCCGGCTCCGCGACGCCGGGGACGCAGGTGAGCCAGCCCGAGAGCCAGGCGCGGCCGCGGATGCGGTTGGGGACGGAGACCGGCGCCACGTCGGTGAGCTCCAGGACGGCGGGGAGGTCGTCGGCCTCGGCGTGGGTGGCCGCGCGGACGACGGGGGAGTCGGCCGGGTGGACGAGGTATACGTCGCCGTCGGGGCCGACGGTCCGTACCTCGGGGGTGAGGGGTGCGGGGAGGGCGGCCTCCAGGCCGGGGACGAGCAGTACCGCGGAGCATGTACTCTGTACGAGAGTTCGTGTGCGCTCGGCTGCTGACGGCATCCGGGCGGTTTCAAGTCCGCTGGGACGCGGCTGACCACGATCTGATCGGACCTCCGTCGTACCGGCGCCATCAGTTGCGCCGGCCTTCTTCGTGCTGTCCGTGACGTGACTGGTGTTCCCCGGGCGAGACATGCGATCTCCTTGAGTAAGGTGAGCCTAACCTAACCTATTTCGGAGGTCTGGAGAACGTGCCTAACCAGTCGCGTCCCAAGGTCAAGAAGTCTCGTGCGCTCGGCATCGCCCTGACGCCGAAGGCCGTCAAGTACTTCGAGGCCCGTCCCTACCCGCCGGGCGAGCACGGCCGCGGCCGCAAGCAGAACTCGGACTACAAGGTCCGTCTGCTCGAGAAGCAGCGTCTCCGCGCGCAGTACGACATCAGCGAGCGCCAGATGGCCCGCGCCTACGACCGCGCCAAGAAGGCCGAGGGCAAGACGGGCGAGGCGCTGGTCGTCGAGCTCGAGCGCCGTCTCGACGCCCTGGTCCTGCGTTCGGGCATCGCCCGCACCATCTACCAGGCCCGCCAGATGGTCGTCCACGGCCACATCGAGGTCAACGGCCAGAAGGTCGACAAGCCGTCCTTCCGCGTCCGTCCCGACGACGTCGTGATGGTCCGCGAGCGCAGCCGCTCCAAGACCCTCTTCGAGACGGCCCGCGCCGGTGGCTTCGCCGCCGACGGCGAGACCCCGCGCTACCTCCAGGTCAACCTGGCCGCGCTGGCCTTCCGCCTGGACCGCGAGCCGAACCGCAAGGAGATCCCGGTCATCTGCGACGAGCAGCTCGTCGTCGAGTACTACGCCCGCTAAGCCGGCCGTAGGACCTCTCCTTCACGCCTGGCCCGTCGCCCCTCCGCCCTCGTGGCGGCGGGGTGGCGGGCCACCGCGTTTTCCGGGGCGCTCCGGGCCTCGAAACGGAGTACGGGCCGCCACCCGCGGCGCGATAAGGTCGGTACCCGACGTTTCTAACGTGTGACCAGCGACGACAGCAGGGAGCGGTGCAGTGTCCGGTGGAGAGGTGGCCGGGATCCTCGTGGCCGTCTTCTGGGCGATCCTGGTGTCCTTCATCGCCCTCGTCCTGGTACGGCTCGCGCAGACGCTGAAAGCGGCCACCAAGCTGGTCGCCGACGTCACCGAGCAGGCCGTGCCGCTGCTGGCCGACGCCTCGGCGACCGTGCGGTCCGCGCACACCCAGCTCGCCCGGGTCGACTCGATCGCCGCGGACGTCCAGGAGGTCACCGCCAACGCCTCCGCGCTGTCGTCCACCGTCTCCTCCGCCTTCGGCGGACCGCTGGTGAAGGTCGCCGCCTTCGGCTACGGCGTGCGGCGGGCGATCGGCCGCAAGGGCGCCCCCGCCGAACCCGAGCGCACCGTGATCACCGGCCGGAGCGTCGGCAAGAAGCTGCCGTCCGCCCGGCGCGGCGGCCGTCGTACCCGTGGGAAGGGCTGATCCGGAAATGTTCCGCCGTGCTTTTTGGTTCACCACCGGGGTGGCCGCCGGAGTGTGGGCCACCACCAAGGTGAACCGCACCCTGGACAAGCTCACCCCCGAGAGCCTCGCGCTCCAGGCGGCCGACCGGGCCGTGCTCGCCGGCCGCCGCGTCAAGCACTTCGCGCTCGACGTCCGCGACGGCATGGCGCACCGCGAGGCGGCGCTCAAGGACGCGCTCGGCCTCACCGCCGGGCCGGAGCCGGAGGAGGCCCGGGCGCTGCCCGCCGGACGCCCGCATCTCGTCGTCGTCGAACCCACCCATCCCCACCACTCGCTCACCCGGAAAGAGGACCACTGATGGAGTCCGCTGAAATCCGCCGCCGCTGGCTGCGCTTCTTCGAAGAGCGTGGGCACACCGTCGTGCCGTCGGCGTCGCTCATCGCGGACGACCCGACGCTGCTCCTCGTGCCCGCGGGCATGGTGCCCTTCAAGCCCTACTTCCTCGGTGAGGTCAAGCCGCCGTTCAGCCGCGCCACCAGCGTGCAGAAGTGCGTCCGCACGCCGGACATCGAGGAGGTCGGCAAGACCACCCGGCACGGCACGTTCTTCCAGATGTGCGGCAACTTCTCGTTCGGCGACTACTTCAAGGAGGGCGCGATCAAGCTCTCCTGGGAGCTGCTGACCTCGTCCGTCGCCGACGGCGGCTACGGCCTCGACCCCGAGAAGCTCTGGATCACCGTCTACCAGGACGACGACGAGGCGGAGCGGATCTGGCGGGACACCGTCGGCGTCCCCGCCGAGCGCATCCAGCGCCTGGGCAAGAAGGACAACTTCTGGTCCATGGGCGTCCCCGGCCCCTGCGGCCCCTGCTCGGAGATCAACTACGACCGCGGCCCCGAGTTCGGCGCCGAGGGCGGCCCGGCCGTCAACGACGAGCGGTACGTGGAGATCTGGAACCTGGTCTTCATGCAGTACGAGCGGGGTGCCGGCGACGGCAAGGAGGACTTCCCGATCCTCGGCGACCTCCCCGCCCAGAACATCGACACCGGCCTCGGCCTCGAGCGCCTCGCGATGATCCTGCAGGGCGTCCGGAACATGTACGAGACCGACACCCTGCGCGTCGTCATCGACAAGGCCACCGAGCTCACCGGCGTCGCCTACGGCAAGGCCGACGCCTCCGACGTCTCGCTGCGCGTGGTCGCCGACCACATGCGCACCTCCGTGATGCTCATCGGCGACGGCGTCACCCCCGGCAACGAGGGCCGCGGCTACGTCCTGCGCCGCATCATGCGCCGCGCCATCCGCAACATGCGGATGCTGGGCGCCACCGGCCCGGTCGTCGCCGACCTGCTCGACGTGATCATCAACACGATGGGGCAGCAGTACCCGGAGCTCGTCGAGGACCGCAAGCGCATCGAGACCGTCGCGCTCGCCGAGGAGGCCGCCTTCCTCAAGGCCCTCAAGGGCGGCACGAACATCCTCGACACCGCCGTGACCGAGACCAAGGCCGCCGGCGGCACGGTCCTCTCCGGCGACAAGGCGTTCCTGCTCCACGACACCTGGGGCTTCCCGATCGACCTCACCCTGGAGATGGCCGCCGAGCAGGGCCTCTCCGTGGACGAGGACGGCTTCCGCCGCCTGATGAAGGAGCAGCGGGACCGGGCCAAGGCCGACGCCAAGGCCAAGAAGACCGGCCACGCCGACCTGTCCGCCTACCGCGAGGTCGCCGACACCGCCGGTGCCACCGACTTCACCGGCTACACCCTCACCGAGAACGAGGCCACCGTCGTCGGCCTGCTCGTCGACGGCGTCCCGTCGCCGGCCGCCTCCGAGGGCGACGAGGTCGAGATCGTCCTCGACCGTACGCCGTTCTACGCCGAGGGTGGTGGCCAGCTGGCCGACCAGGGGCGTATCAAGCTGCACAACGGCGCCGTGGTCGAGATCCGCGACGTGCAGAAGCCCGTTCCGGGCGTCAATGTCCACAAGGGCGTCGTCCAGGTCGGTGAGGTGACGGTCGGCGCTTCGGCGTACGCCGTCATCGACGTCAAGCGCCGCCGGGCCATCGCCCGCGCCCACAGCGCCACCCACCTGACCCACCAGGCGCTGCGCGACGCGCTCGGCCCGACGGCCGCCCAGGCCGGTTCGGAGAACTCGCCCGGCCGCTTCCGCTTCGACTTCGGCTCCCCGACCGCCGTGCCCGGCACCGTCCTCACCGACGTCGAGCAGCGGATCAACGAGGTGCTCTCGCATGAACTCGACGTCCACGCCGAGGTCATGAGCCTGGACGAGGCCAAGAAGTCCGGCGCGATCGCCGAGTTCGGCGAGAAGTACGGCGAGCGGGTACGCGTCGTGACCATCGGCGACTTCTCCAAGGAGCTGTGCGGCGGTACGCACGTCGCCAACACCGCCCAGCTGGGCCTGGTGAAGCTGCTCGGCGAGTCCTCGATCGGCTCCGGCGTGCGCCGCGTCGAGGCCCTGGTCGGCGCCGACGCGTACGACTTCCTGGCCAAGGAGCACACGGTCGTCGCCCAGCTCACCGAGCTGGTCAAGGGCCGCCCGGAGGAGCTGCCGGAGAAGATCTCGGGCATGCTCGCCAAGCTCCGGGACGCCGAGAAGGAGATCGAGCGCTACCGCGCCGAGAAGGTGCTCCAGGCCGCCGCCGGGCTGGCCCAGGGTGCCAAGGACGTCCACGGCACCGCCTTGGTCACCGGCACCGTGCCGGACGGCACCGGCGCCGACGACCTGCGCAAGCTGGTCCTCGACGTCCGCGGCCGGATCACCGGCGGCCGCCCGGCCGTCGTCGCCCTGTTCACCGTGGCCAACGGCCGCCCGCTGACCGTCATCGCCACCAACGAGGCCGCCCGCGAGCGCGGTCTCAAGGCCGGCGACCTGGTCCGTACGGCCGCCAAGACCCTCGGCGGCGGCGGTGGCGGCAAGCCGGACGTCGCCCAGGGCGGCGGCCAGAACCCGGAGGCCGTGGCCGACGCCATCGCCGCCGTGGAGCGGCTCGTGGCGGAGGCGGCCTGACCGTGCGACGTGGCAGACGCATCGCCGTCGACGTCGGGGACGCCCGGATCGGGGTCGCCTCGTGCGACCCCGACGGGATCCTCGCCACACCGGTCGAGACCGTGCCCGGGCGGGACATCCCGCAGGCCCACAAGCGACTCGCGGCGATCGTCGCGGAGTACGAGCCCGTCGAGGTCGTCGTCGGCCTGCCCCGCTCCCTCAAGGGGGGAGAGGGGCCGGCCGCGGCCAAGGTGCGCACGTTCGCCAAGGAGATGGCCCGGCGCGTCGCGCCGGTGCCCGTCCGGCTGGTGGACGAGCGGATGACCACGGTCACCGCGGCCCAGGGGCTGCGCGCGTCCGGGGTCAACACCAAGAAGGGCCGGTCCGTCGTCGACCAGGCGGCGGCCGTGATCATCCTGCAGAACGCCCTGGAGACCGAGAGGACGTCGGGGCGCCCTCCGGGCGAACCCGTCGAAGTGGTCATCTGATCGCGATACGGTAACCTTCCGCGCGACATGGCAGCTCGTTCGAACGCCATCCCTACAGGACCAGACGATCGGACCCGCGCCCTCCGGGGCGCCTGGCTGCCGCTGTGCGGCTCTAGGGGATAGATGACTGAGTACGGCCGGGGTTCCGGCTCCCAACCGTGGAATCCCGGCGACCCCCACCACGGGGACCCGGGGTACGAGGGTCAGCGGCATCCTCCGCAGCAGCAGCCGTACTACGGTCAGCAGCAGTATCCGGACCAGGGGTTTCCCGAACAGCAGCAGTACGGCTGGGAGCAGTCGTCGCAGGGCGGTGGGGGCCACTACGGTGACCCCCACGCGCAGTCCCGGCAGCAGTACGGCCAGTCCGACCAGCCGGGCGGGGGCTACTACGGGCAGGGCGGCGGATACCCGGGGCAGGACGGACAGTCCTACGACACGGGTCAGCACCCGCACGTACAGCAGCAGACGTACGACACCGGGCAGCACCCGCAGCCCGGCGGACAGCAGGGGTACGACACGGGGCAGCATCCGCAGCCGTCCTATGACACGGGTCAGCACCCGCATCCGGCGTATGACACCGGGCAGCATCCCCAGCAGGCGTACGACACCGGGCAGCACCCGCATCCGTCCTACGACACGGGTCAGCATCCGCAGCAGTCCTACGACACGGGTCAGCACCCGCGCCCGGGCGAGCAGCGGGTGCCGCGGCAGACGCCCGCCAAGGAGCCGCACGAGGAGTGGCTGGAGGAGTCCTCCGGCGAGCACTCCCTGCTCTCCAAGTCCGCCGCGGCCCCGGCCCCCCGGTCGTCCCCGGCCATAGACCTCCTCCCGGGCGGCGTCACGGACGAGGCCGACGAAGACGACGCTGACGGGGCGGACGACGAGCCGCGGCGCGGCCGACGCGGCGGCGGGTCCGGCGGCAAGGGCAAGAAGCAGCCCAAGCGCCGCAGCGGTACGGCCTGCCTGGTCGTCGCGGTGGTGCTGATCGGCGCCGTCGGGGGCCTCGGCTACCTGGGCTACGACTACTGGGAGACGAACTACGGCCCCGCGCCCGACTACGAGGGCGAGGGCACCGGATCCGTCCAGGTGGACATCCCCAAGGGCACCGGTCTCACCCAGATGGGTGACCTTCTCCAGAAGAACGGCGTGGTCAAGAGCGCCCGGGCGTTCACCGAGGCGGCGGGCACCAAGCTCATCCAGCCCGGTACGTACACCCTGCACAAGGAGATGTCGGCCGAGTCCGCCGTCACGATGATGACGGACACCAAGAACCTGCTGACCCTCCGCGAGGGCATCCGGGCCGCCGAGGTCTACAGCTCCATCGACAAGAAGCTGGAGCTCAAGCCGGGCACCACCAAGGACGTCGCCAAGGCGCAGGCCAAGAACCTGGGCCTGCCCGACTGGGCGACCGCCGACCCGGACGTCAAGGACCCGCTGGAGGGCTTCCTCTTCCCGTCGCAGTACAACGCGGGCAAGGGCACCAAGCCGGAGGAGATCCTCCGGCAGATGGTGAAGCGGGCGAAGGCCAACTACGAGCAGCAGGACCTGGAGGGCAAGGCCAAGGAGCTGGGCCTCAAGTCCCCGCTCCAGGTGATCACCGTCGCCAGCCTGGTCCAGGTCGAGGGCAAGTACAAGCACGACTTCGACAAGATCGCCCGGGTCGTCTACAACCGGCTCAAGCCGGACAACAAGGAGACGTACGGCCTCCTGGACTTCGACTCCACGGTCAACTACGCCAAGAGCCAGTCCACCCTGGACACCGGCTCCGTCAACGACCTGCGCAAGTTCAAGGACCCGTACAACACCTACAGCATCAAGGGCCTGCCGCCCGGGCCGATCAGCAACCCCGGCATGGACGCCCTGAAGTCGGCGCTCGAACCCGCCTCCGGGCCCTGGTACTACTTCGTCTCGATCAACGAGAACGAGACGCTTTTCGCGGTGACCAACGCGGAGCACAACAGGAACCGGGAGCGGTACCGGCAGGAGCACGGAAAGACCGGCCAATGACCACACGCCACCGCGCGGCCGTCCTCGGCTCGCCCATCGCCCACTCGCTCTCCCCGGTCCTGCACCGGGCCGCCTACGCCGCGCTCGGCCTGGGGGAGTGGACGTACGACCGGTACGAGGTCGACGAGGCCGCGCTGCCGGCCTTCGTCGAGCGGCTGGACGACAGCTGGGCCGGCCTCTCGCTGACCATGCCGCTCAAGCGGGCGGTCATCCCGCTGCTGGACGGGATCAGCGACACCGCGCGGTCCGTCGAGGCCGTCAACACCGTCCTCGTCGGCGAGGACGGCCGGCTCACCGGCGACAACACGGACATCCCGGGCCTGGTCGCCGCCCTGCGCGAGCGCGGCGTCGACAAGGTCGCCTCGGCCGCCGTGCTGGGCGCCGGGGCCACCGCGTCCTCGGCGCTCGCCGCGCTCGCCGGGATCTGCGCCGGCGAGGTCACCGCCTACGTCCGCAGCGCCGGGCGGGCCGCCGAGATGCGGCGGTGGGGTGAACGGCTCGGGGTGCCTGTCCGCACCGCCGACTGGTCCCGCGCCGCCGAGGCGTTCGAGGCCCCGCTGGTCGTCGCGACCACCCCGGCCGGGGCCGCGGACGCGCTCGCGGCCGCCGTCCCCGACCGGCCCGGCACCCTCTTCGACGTCCTCTACGAGCCCTGGCCGACCCCGCTGGCGGCGGCCTGGGCCGCGCGCGGCGGCACGGTCCTGGGCGGCCTCGACCTGCTCGTCCACCAGGCGGTGCTCCAGGTCGAGCGGATGACGGGCGTCTCGCCGGCACCGCTCGCGGCCATGCGGGCCGCCGGGGAAGCGGCCCTCGCGGCCCGCTGACCCCTTCCCGAGGGCTCCTCGACCGCTCCGGGAACCTTCCGAGGTCGCTCCCGGACCCTTCCGGAAACATTCCGAGATCGCTCCCGGAACGGGCGGAAAACGTCCGGAACGCGGACCGGCGCCGGGATACCGCCCCGGACATGGGAGGATCGGGGGCGGCGGACCGTACCACGGGTCGGTCGCGCCGTCCCACGATCCGAGGCGCGAGCAAGAGGAGTTCCGTTGAGCAGGTTGCGCTGGCTGACGGCCGGGGAGTCGCACGGTCCGGCCCTGGTGGCGACGCTGGAGGGGCTGCCCGCGGGCGTCCCGGTCACCACGGAGATGGTGGCGGACCACCTGGCCCGGCGGCGCCTCGGCTATGGGCGCGGCGCCCGGATGAAGTTCGAGCGGGACGAGGTGACCTTCCTCGGCGGGGTGCGGCACGGCCTGTCCATGGGCTCCCCGGTCGCGGTCATGGTGGGCAACACCGAGTGGCCCAAGTGGGAGAAGGTCATGGCCGCCGACCCGGTGGACCCGGCCGAGCTCGCCGAACTCGCCCGCAACGCCCCGCTGACCCGGCCGCGCCCCGGCCACGCGGACCTCGCCGGCATGCAGAAGTACGGCTTCGACGAGGCCCGTCCGGTCCTGGAGCGGGCCTCCGCGCGGGAGACCGCGGCCCGCGTCGCGCTCGGCGCCGTCGCCCGCTCCTTCCTGAAGGAGGCGGCCGGCATCGAGATCGTCTCCCACGTCGTCGAGCTGGCCGCCGCCAAGGCGCCGTACGGCGTGTACCCGAAGCCCTCGGACGTCGAGCGGCTGGACGCCGACCCGGTGCGCTGCCTCGACGCCGCCGCGAGCGAGGCGATGGTCGCAGAGATCGACCAGGCGCACAAGGACGGCGACACCCTCGGCGGCGTCGTCGAGGTCCTCGCCTACGGCGTGCCCGTCGGCCTCGGCTCGCACGTGCACTGGGACCGGCGGCTGGACGCCCGGCTCGCCGCCGCCCTGATGGGCATCCAGGCGATCAAGGGCGTCGAGCTCGGCGACGGCTTCGACCTGGCCCGGGTGCCCGGCTCGAAGGCGCACGACGAGATCGTCGCCACCGAGGAGGGCGTGCGCCGCACGTCCGGCCGCTCCGGCGGCACCGAGGGCGGCCTGACCACCGGCGAACTGCTGCGCGTCCGCGCCGCGATGAAGCCCATCGCCACCGTGCCGAAGGCGCTCGCCACCATCGACGTCACCACCGGCGAGGCCGCCAAGGCCCACCACCAGCGCTCCGACGTGTGCGCCGTCCCCGCGGCCGGCATCGTCGCCGAGGCGATGGTGGCGCTCGTCCTGGCGGACGCCGTGGTGGAGAAGTTCGGCGGCGACAGCGTCACCGAGACCCGCCGCAACGTCCGCGGCTACCTCGACAACCTGGCCATCAAGTGACCGGGCCGGTCGCTGTATTGGTCGGCCCGCCCGGAGCCGGGAAGTCGACCGTCGGAGCGCTGCTCGCCGAGCGGCTCGGCACCGGCTACCGGGACACCGACGCCGACATCGAGCGGACCGCCGGCAAGCCCATCCCGGAGATCTTCCTGGACGAGGGCGAGCCGCACTTCCGTGAGCTGGAGCGGCAGGCCGTGCGCGCCGCCGTGGCGGAGCACCCCGGGGTGCTCTCGCTCGGCGGCGGCGCCGTCATGGACCCGGACACCCGGGCGCTGCTCAAGGGGCTGCCCGTCGTCTTCCTCGACGTCGACCTGGCCGACGCGGTACGGCGGGTGGGGCTGGACGCCCCGCGTCCGCTGCTGGCCGTCAACCCGCGCAAGCGGTGGCGGGAGCTGATGGAGGCCCGCCGCCCGCTCTACACCGAGGTCGCCCGGGTCGTCGTCGCCACCGGAGGCCGCGGCCCGGCCGAGGTGGCCGACGCGGTGCTCGACAGCCTGCGCCCGCAGCCCGGCGCCCGTACCCACGACACCTCGCAGTGAGGAACGCATGACCGACGCACCCACCCGTATCCAGGTCGCCGGCACCGCCGGCACCGCGCCGTATGAGGTCCTGATCGGGCACCGGCTGCTGGGCGAACTGCCCGCGCTCATCGGGACGGACGCCCGGCGCGTGGCCGTCCTGCACCCGGAGGCGCTGGCCGAGACCGGCGAGGTGCTCCGCGCCGACCTGGCCGACCAGGGCTACGAGGCCATCGCCATCCAGGTGCCGAACGCGGAGGAGGCCAAGACCGCCGAGGTCGCCGCCTACTGCTGGAAGGCGCTCGGGCAGTCCGGCTTCACCCGCACCGACGTCGTCGTCGGCGTCGGCGGCGGCGCCACCACCGACCTGGCCGGCTTCGTCGCCGCCACCTGGCTGCGCGGCGTGCGCTGGATCGCGGTGCCCACCACCGTGCTGGCGATGGTCGACGCCGCCGTCGGCGGCAAGACCGGCATCAACACCGCCGAGGGCAAGAACCTCGTCGGCGCCTTCCACCCGCCGGCCGGGGTGCTCTGCGACCTGTCCGCGCTGGAGTCGCTGCCGGTCCACGACTACGTCAGCGGGCTCGCCGAGGTCATCAAGGCCGGCTTCATCGCCGACCCGGTGATCCTCGACCTGATCGAGAGCGACCCCGCGGCCGCCCGCACCCCGTCCGGCGCGCACACCGCCGAGCTCATCGAGCGCGCCATCCGGGTCAAGGCCGACGTCGTCTCCCAGGACCTCAAGGAGTCCGGCCTCCGCGAGATCCTCAACTACGGGCACACCCTCGCCCACGCCATCGAGAAGAACGAGCGGTACAACTGGCGGCACGGCGCGGCCGTCGCCGTCGGCATGGTCTTCGCCGCCGAACTCGGCCGGATCGCCGGCCGGCTGGACGACGCGACGGCCGACCGGCACCGCGCGGTGCTGGAGTCCGTCGGACTGCCGGTGACCTACCGGGGCGACCAGTGGCCCAAGCTGCTGGAGACGATGAAGATCGACAAGAAGACGCGGGGCGACCGGCTGCGCTTCATCGTGCTCGACGGGCTGGCGAAGCCGGTGGTGCTGGAGGCTCCGGATCCGGCGATGCTGCTGGCCGCGCATGCGGAGATCGCGGCGTGAGCGGCGTTCAGCGGGTCCTGGTGCTGAATGGGCCCAACCTCGGGCGGCTCGGCTCCCGCGAGCCCGACGTCTACGGGTCCACCTCGTACGCCGGGCTCGTCGAGGAGTGCGCCCGGCTCGGTGCGGAGCTCGGCTTCGACGTCGACGTGCGGGAGACCAACGACGAGGGGGAGCTGGTCCGCTGGCTGCACGAGGCGGCGGACGGGCGGGTGCCCGTCGTGATCAATCCCGGTGCTTTCACGCATTACTCGTATGCGATGCGGGACGCCGCCTCTCAGCGGACCGCGCCGCTGATCGAGGTGCACATCTCCAATCCGCATGCGCGGGAGGCGTTCCGGCACACCTCCGTGATCTCCGCTGTCGCGTCCGGGACGATCGCCGGGTTCGGTGTCGGGTCGTACCGGCTCGCGTTGCGGGCGCTCGCGGAGGAACTCCGCGGCTGAGTGGAGCGTCTGGGTTGAGGGGGTAGGGTGCCCCGGTCCCGCCCTTTCACCGTTTCTTGCGGGGGCTCCGCCCCCGCACCCCCGGCGGGCTGAAATCAGCCTGTCCGGCGTTTGAGGACGAGCGGCGAAGCCGCGAAAAGGGGGTCTGGGGCGCAGCCCCAGGAATCGGCGAAGGGGCGGGACCGGGGCACCCCCCGCCACACGACCCACCGCACGAGACGGAGTGCCACCGGATGCAGTACCCAGTGGGACAGCCGCTGCCGCCCACCCACCCTCCGATGCCCTTGGACCCCGCCACCGCACCCGTCGCGGTGCTCCTGATCGGTCCGGCCGGAGCGGGGAAGACCACGGCGGCGCGGCACTGGGCCGACACCCGCCGGGCGCCCACGGCGCACATCAGCCTGGACGACGTCCGGGAGTGGGTGCGGGCCGGTTTCGCCGACCCGCAGGCCGGGTGGAACGAGCGGTCCGAGGCCCAGTACCGGCTGGCCCGCCGCACCTGCGGCTTCGCCGCCCGGAACTTCCTGGCCAACGGCATCTCCTGCATCCTCGACGACGCGGTCTTCCCGGACCGGCCCGCCGTCGGCCTGGGCGGCTGGAAGCGGCACGTCGGCCCGGGCCTGCTGCCCGTCGTCCTGCTGCCGGGGCTCGATGTGGTGCTGGAGCGCAACGCCGAGCGGCGAGGCAACCGGCGGCTGGGCGACGAGGAGGTGGCGCGCATCCACGGGCGGATGGCCGGCTGGTACGGCTCCGGGCTGCCGATCATCGACAACTCGCAGCAGGACGTGGCCACCACGGCGCGGCTCATCGACGAGGCCGTGGCCCGCTCCTTCGCCACTCCGCCGGCCTGGTAGCCGCACCGCGCGCCGCACCCCGGTCGGACGCGCCGGAGCGGCCGGTTCCGGCCGCCGAACGTACGCTCGGGGCATGTCCGACGTGTACGCGGCGCGCCGTTCACGGCTGCTGGAGCGGTGCCTGGCGAGCGGGAGCGAGGCCGCGCTGGTCACCGGCGCGGCCAACGTCCGCTACCTCGCCGGCCATGCCCCGGCCGACGCCGCCCTGCTGGTCGGGCCCGTCCACGACGTGCTGCTCTGCGCCTCCGACCCGTTCGACGCCGCGTCGGCCGCCCGGCCCGCCGGCGATCTGCGCGTCTTCGTCCTGCCCGGCACGGAGGGCGACCCGGCGGTCGCGGGCGCGGAGCGGGCCGCCGCGGCCGGGGCCGGCTCGCTGGCGGTGGAGGAGCACCACCTGACCGTACGCCGCCACCGTGCCCTGGGGGCCGTCGCGCCGGGGCTGCGGCTGGACGACCTGGGGCCGGCCGTGGAGCAGCAGCGGCTGGTGAAGGACGAGGAGGAGATCTCCTGTCTGCGGATCGCCGCCGAGATCGCCGACCAGGCGCTGGGGGAGCTGCTGGAGTCCATCCTCGTCGGCCGCACCGAGCGGCACCTCGCCCTGGAGCTGGAGCGCCGCCTGGTGGACCACGGCGCGTCCGGGCCGGCGTTCCCCACCTCGGTGGGGACCGGGCCCGACTCCGGGCTGGCCGGGCACGTACCCTCGGACCGGCGGGTGGAGGAGGGTGACTTCCTCTCGGTCTGCCTGGGTGCCGACTACCGCGGCTACCACAGCGAGATCGCCCGTACCTTCGTCATCGGCACCTCTCCGGCGGACTGGCAGATCGAGCTGTACGAGCAGGTCTTCGCGGCCCAGCGGGCCGGCCGGGAGGCGCTGTTGCCGGGGACGCCGTACCGGGACGTGGACCGCGCGGCACGGCGCGTCCTGGAGGCCGCGGGCCACGGCGACCGGCTCGGTCCGCGCATCGGGCACGGGGTCGGACTCGAAAACGGCGAGGACCCTCGGCTCGCGCCCGCGGCCATGGGTAAACTGGACGCTTGCGTGCCGGTCACCGTAGATCCGGGGGTTCACCTCCCGGGGCGGGGCGGCGTCCGGATCGATGACACGCTCGTCGTCCGCCCCGAGGCGGACGGCGGTCCCGAGCTACTCACCATCACGACCAAGGAGCTGCTCGCGCTGTAGCGCGTGCCTCTTCGGGGTCGCAGCTTCAGTCCAGGAGATTCCGCAACCGTGGCTTCCACGAACGACCTCAAGAACGGCATGGTGCTCAAGCTCGAAGGCGGCCAGCTCTGGTCCGTCGTCGAGTTCCAGCACGTCAAGCCCGGCAAGGGCCCCGCCTTCGTCCGCACGAAGCTCAAGAACGTGCTCTCCGGCAAGGTGGTGGACAAGACCTTCAACGCCGGTGTGAAGGTCGAGACGGCCAACGTCGACAAGCGCGGTATGCAGTTCTCGTACATGGACGGCGAGTACTTCGTCTTCATGGACATGGACACGTACGACCAGCTGCACATCGACCGCAAGACCGTCGGTGACGCCGCCAACTTCCTGATCGAGGGCTTCGAGGCCGTCGTCGCGCAGAACGAGGGCTCGGTCCTCTACGTCGAGCTGCCGGCCGCCGTCGAGCTCACCATCGAGCACACCGACCCGGGCGTCCAGGGCGACCGCTCCACCGGTGGCACCAAGCCCGCCAAGCTGGAGACCGGCTACGAGATCCAGGTCCCGCTGTTCATCAGCACGGGCGAGAAGATCAAGGTCGACACGCGTACCGGCGATTACCTCGGCCGGGTGAACAGCTAACCGTGGCCGCCCGCAGCAACTCCCGGAAGCGCGCCTTCCAGATCCTCTTCGAGGCCGACCAGCGAGAGGCGTCCGTGCTGGACGTCCTCGCCGACTGGATCCGGCACTCGCGCTCGGACGACCGGCAGCCGCCGGTCAACGAGTACACGATGCAGCTGGTCGAGGGCTACGCCGAGCACGTCGCCCGGATCGACGAGCTGATCGAGACCTACGCGGTCGACTGGGACCTGGACCGGATGCCGGCCGCCGACCGGAACATCGTCCGGCTCGGGGCCTACGAGCTCATCTGGGAGGACGGGACCCCCGACGCGGTGGCGATCGACGAGGCGGTGCAGCTCGCCAAGGAGTTCTCCACCGACGAGTCGCCGGCCTTCATCAACGGCCTGCTCGGCCGGTTCAAGGAGCTCAAGCCGGGCATCCGCCGGGCCTGACGCGCCACGACCGCCACATCGACAAACCGCCAGGGGGCGGGGAACCGGAAGGTTCCCCGCCCCCTGGCGGTGGTGCGTACGGACCTGCATTCAAGCCGAAGGGCTACGCGTCCTCGTGCTGCACGGCGCGGCGCGCATCCGCGTCGAGCACGCCCCAGCTGATCAGCTGCTCGGTGAGCACCGAGGGCGACTGGTCGTAGATCACGGCGAGGGTGCGCAGGTCGTCCTGGCGGATCGACAGCACCTTGCCGTTGTAGTCGCCGCGCTGGCTCTGGATGGTCGCCGCGTAACGCTGGAGCGGGCCCGCCTTCTCGGCCGGGACGTGGGCGAGGCGCTCCAGGTCCAGGACCAGCTTCGGCGGGGGCTCGGCCGCGCCACCGGGCGTGGTGCCGGGCAGCAGCTCCTGGACGGGCACCCCGTAGAAGTCGGCCAGCTCGGCAAGGCGCTGCACGGTCACGGCACGGTCGCCGCGCTCGTACGAGCCCACCACCACGGCCTTCCAGCGGCCCTGGGACTTCTCCTCGACACCATGGAGTGAGAGGCCCTGCTGGGTGCGGATGGCGCGGAGCTTGGCCCCGAGCTGTTTGGCGTATTCGCTGGACATAAAGCTCCCCGGACGCGGTATCAATGTGCGGCTCTGCCGCGTGGCTGGTAACTCACTGTGAGGTTACGCAGCGTAATCTGGCTTCGTCAAGCCGAATGGTCCACGGCTTCCGCCGTCAGGGGCCGCGGCCGGAGCACCCCCGGACGGCTGATACTGTGGGACACGCAATTCCGACGTCCTTTAACGTCCGTCCTGTGAGGCGGAGAAGGAGGTCCGTTTCTCATGGACACCACCGCGTCCGCGGCCGGTCCCGCGCGTCCCGTGCTCGAAGCACCGGACATCGCCCGGGTCCTCACGCGCATCGCCCACGAGATCGTCGAACGCGCCAAGGGCGCCGACGATGTCGTCCTGCTCGGCATCCCCACACGAGGGGTCTACCTCGCCCACCGTCTGGCCGCGAAGCTGGCCGAGATCACCGGCGCCACCATGCCCGTGGGCTCCCTCGACATCACCATGTACCGCGACGACCTGCGGCTCCGCCCGGCCCGGGCGCTGGCCCGCACGGAGATCCCCGGCGACGGCATCGACGGCCGTCTCGTGGTCCTCGTCGACGACGTGCTCTTCTCCGGCCGCACCATCCGCGCCGCGCTGGACGCCCTGAACGACATCGGGCGCCCCCGCGCGGTCCAGCTCGCCGTCCTGGTCGACCGCGGCCACCGCGAGCTGCCGATCCGCGCCGACTACGTCGGCAAGAACCTCCCCACGTCGCTGCGCGAGACGGTCAAGGTCCAGCTCACCGAGGAGGACGGGCGCGACAGCGTGCTCCTCGGCGTCGGTGCCACCGCTCCGGCCGAGGGCCGCTAGCAGCCTCCCCGTACGGGTCCCTACCCCGGACCCGCGACGCCGCACGCCCGGCCGTCCTCACGCACACCCTCAACCACGGAGCATCCGGATGCTGCACCTCTCCGGGGGGAGCCCCCGTACCCGCGGCCACCTCGTCTCGGCCGCCGACCTCAGCCGCGACGACGCCGTCCTCATCCTCGACACCGCCGAGGAGATGGCCCGCGTCGCGGACCGGCCGATCAAGAAGCTGCCGACCCTGCGCGGCCGGACCGTCGTCAACCTCTTCTTCGAGGACTCGACGCGGACCCGCATCTCCTTCGAGGCCGCCGCCAAGCGGCTCTCCGCCGACGTCATCAACTTCTCCGCCAAGGGCTCCTCGGTCTCCAAGGGCGAGTCCCTGAAGGACACCGCGCTCACCCTGGAGGCGATGGGCGCCGACGCCGTCGTCATCCGCCACCACGACTCCGGCGCCCCGCACCGGCTGGCCACCTCCGGCTGGATCAACGGCTCGGTGGTGAACGCCGGCGACGGCACCCACGAGCACCCCACCCAGGCCCTGCTGGACGCCTTCACCCTGCGCCGCCGCCTGGTCGGCCCTGACGCCGGGATCGGCAAGGACCTGGACGGCCGCCGGATCACGGTCGTCGGCGACATCCTGCACAGCCGCGTCGCCCGGTCCAACGTCCACCTGCTCACCACGCTGGGCGCGGAGGTCACTCTCGTCGCACCGCCCACCCTGGTGCCCATCGGCGTCGAGCACTGGCCCTGCGAGGTCTCCTACGACCTGGACGCGGTGCTCCCCAAGTCCGACGCCGTGATGATGCTGCGCGTCCAGCGCGAGCGGATGAACGCCGCGTTCTTCCCCACCGAGCGCGAGTACGCGCGCCGCTACGGCCTCGACGGCCAGCGGATGGGGAGGATGCCCGAGGACGCGATCGTCATGCACCCGGGTCCGATGAACCGCGGCATGGAGATCACCGCCGAGGTCGCCGACTCCCGCCGCTGCACGGCGGTCGAGCAGGTCACCAACGGCGTCTCCATCCGGATGGCCGTCCTCTACCTGCTGCTCGGCGGCTCGGAGTCCGCCGTCGGCTCGGAGTCCGCCGCCACGAACACGAACACCCGCACCGAGGAGAACAAGTAATGCCCCAGATCCTTATCCGCGGTGCCAAGGTGCTCGGCGGCCCCGCCCAGGACGTCCTGATCGACGGCGAGACCATCGCCCGCGTCGGCAACGGCATCGAGGCCGACGGCGCGACCGTGATCGAGGCCGACGGCAAGGTCCTGCTGCCCGGCCTGGTCGACCTGCACACCCACCTCCGCGAGCCCGGCCGCGAGGACTCCGAGACCGTCCTCACCGGCACCCGCGCCGCCGCCGTCGGCGGCTACACCGCCGTGCACGCCATGGCCAACACCTTCCCGGTCGCCGACACCGCCGGCGTCGTCGAGCAGGTCTGGCGGCTCGGCAAGGAGTCCGGCTACTGCGACGTGCAGCCCGTCGGCGCCGTCACCGTCGGCCTGGAGGGCAAGAAGCTCGCTGAGCTCGGCGCCATGCACGACTCCGCCGCCGGCGTCCGGGTCTTCTCCGACGACGGCAAGTGCGTGGACGACGCCGTGATCATGCGGCGCGCCCTGGAGTACGTGAAGGCGTTCGACGGCGTCGTCGCCCAGCACGCCCAGGAGCCGCGGCTTACCGAGGGCGCCCAGATGAACGAGGGCGTCGTCTCCGCGGAGCTGGGTCTGGGCGGCTGGCCGGCCGTCGCCGAGGAGTCGATCATCGCCCGCGACGTGCTGCTCGCCGCTCACGTCGGCTCCCGCCTGCACGTCTGCCACCTCTCGACGGCCGGCTCGGTGGAGATCGTCCGCTGGGCCAAGTCCAAGGGCTGGAACGTCACCGCCGAGGTCACCCCGCACCACCTGCTCCTCACCGACGAGCTCGTCCGCTCGTACAACCCCGTCTACAAGGTGAACCCGCCGCTGCGCACCGAGGCCGACGTCATGGCCCTGCGCGAGGCGCTCGCCGATGGGACGATCGACTGCGTGGCCACCGACCACGCCCCGCACCCGCACGAGGACAAGGACTGCGAGTGGGGCGCCGCGGCCATGGGCATGGTGGGCCTGGAGACCGCTCTCTCGGTCGTCCAGCACACCATGGTCGAGACCGGCCTGCTGGACTGGGCGGGCGTCGCCGACCGGATGTCCTTCACCCCGGCCCGCATCGGCCGCCTCGCCGGACACGGCCGGCCCGTGGCCGCCGGTGAGCCCGCCAACCTCACCCTGGTCGATTCCGCTTACCGTGGTGTCGTGGACCCCGCGGGCTTCGCCTCCCGCAGCCGCAACACCCCCTACGAGGGCCGCGAGCTGCCGGGGCGCGTCACCCACACCTTCCTGCGGGGCCGGGCGACGGTCGCCGACGGGAAGCTGACGGGAATCTGACGTGACACCTTTGATCACCAACCTCGCGATCTCCAACCTCGCGGACGAGCAGAAGTCGCAGGCCGTCACCGACTGGGCGGCGCGCGCCGGCTGGGTCGTGGGTCTGCTGCTCTTCATCGCGCTCCTCTACTGGCTGATGCGCGAGGGCTGGAAGTGGCGCGGCACGCTCCAGGGCGACCTGCCCCCGCTGCCCGCCGTCCCGGAGGAGCCGGGCCCGGCCCGGCTCACCCTCAGCGGCCGCTACCACGGCTCCACCACCGCCGGACAGTGGCTGGACCGCATCGTCGCCGGGGGCCTCGGCACCCGCAGCCGCGCCGAGCTCACCCTCACCGAGGAGGGCGTGAGCGTGCTGCGCCCCGGCGCCACGGACTTCCTGATCCCCGCCGACGCCGTACGCGGCGCCCGCCTCGACAAGGGCATCGCCGGCAAGGTCCTCACCGAGGGCGGCCTGCTGGTGATCACCTGGCAGCACGGCGACCGGCTGATCGACTCGGGCTTCCGGGCCGATCGTGTGGCGGAGCACCCGGCCTGGGTCGAGGAGCTCACCACCCCGCAGAACCTGAACAGCACGACGGAAGGCGCACGATGACGACCTCGCACCCGGGGAACCCCTCGCAGAGGAAAGGGGCGCTTCCCGCCGTACTCGTCCTGGAGGACGGCCGCGTCTTCCGCGGCCGGGCCTACGGGGCCGTGGGCACCACCTTCGGCGAGGCCGTGTTCTCCACCGGCATGACCGGCTACCAGGAGACCCTCACCGACCCCTCGTACCACCGCCAGGTGGTCGTGATGACCGCCCCGCACGTCGGCAACACCGGCGTCAACGACGAGGACCCCGAGTCGTCCCGCATCTGGGTGGCCGGCTACGTGGTCCGCGACCCCGCCCGCACCCCGTCGAACTGGCGCTCGCGCCGCTCCCTCGACGAGGAGCTGGAGCGCCAGGGCGTCGTCGGGATCAGCGGCATCGACACCCGCGCCCTCACCCGCCACCTGCGCGAGCGCGGCGCCATGCGGGTCGGGATCTTCTCCGGCGCGACCCTGCCGGGCGAGGACGCCATGCTGGAGCGGGTGCGGCAGGCCCCGGAGATGGCGGGCGCGGACCTCTCCGCCGAGGTCGCCACCAAGGAGACCTACGTCGTCCCGGCCGTCGGCGAGCGGAAGTACACCGTCGCCGCGATCGACCTGGGCATCAAGGGCATGACCCCGCACCGGATGGCCGAGCGCGGCATAGAGGTCCACGTGCTGCCCGCCACCGCGACCGTCGAGGACGTCTACGCGGTCGACCCGGACGGCGTGTTCTTCTCCAACGGCCCGGGCGACCCGGCCACCGCCGACCACCCGGTCGCGGTGATGCGGGCGGTGCTGGAGCGGAAGACCCCGCTCTTCGGCATCTGCTTCGGCAACCAGATCCTCGGCCGCGCGCTGGGCTTCGGCACCTACAAGCTGAAGTACGGCCACCGCGGCATCAACCAGCCCGTGCAGGACCGGACGACCGGCAAGGTCGAGGTCACCGCGCACAACCACGGCTTCGCCGTCGACGCCCCGCTCGACGGGCCGGCCGACACCCCCTACGGCCGCGTCGAGGTCTCCCACGTCTGCCTCAACGACGACGTGGTCGAGGGGCTCCGGCTGCTCGACCGGCCGGCCTTCAGCGTCCAGTACCACCCCGAAGCCGCAGCGGGCCCGCACGACGCGGCCTACCTGTTCGACCGCTTCGTCTCCCTGATGGAGGGCCAGCGTGCCTAAGCGCACCGACATCCAGTCCGTTCTGGTCATCGGCTCCGGCCCGATCGTCATCGGTCAGGCGGCCGAGTTCGACTACTCCGGCACCCAGGCGTGCCGGGTCCTCAAGGCCGAGGGCCTGCGGGTCATCCTGGTCAACTCCAACCCGGCCACGATCATGACCGACCCGGAGATCGCCGACGCCACATACGTCGAGCCGATCACCCCCGAGTTCGTCGAGCGGATCATCGCCAAGGAGCGCCCCGACGCCCTGCTGCCCACCCTGGGCGGCCAGACCGCGCTCAACACCGCGATCTCGCTGCACGAGGCGGGCACGCTGGAGAAGTACGACGTCGAGCTGATCGGCGCCAATGTGGAGGCGATCCACAAGGGCGAGGACCGCGAGCAGTTCAAGGCCGTCGTCGAGGCCGTGCACGCCCGGATCGGGCACGGCGAGTCCGCCCGCTCGGTCATCTGCCACACGATGGACGAGGTGCTCGCCGGCGTCGAGACGCTCGGCGGCTACCCGGTCGTCGTCCGCCCCTCCTTCACCATGGGCGGCGCCGGCTCCGGCTTCGCCCACGACGAGGAGGAGCTGCGCCGCATCGCCGGCCAGGGCCTCACGCTCTCCCCGACCACCGAGGTGCTCCTGGAGGAGTCCATCCTCGGCTGGAAGGAGTACGAGCTGGAGCTGATGCGCGACCGCAACGACAACGTCGTGGTCGTCTGCTCCATCGAGAACTTCGACCCGATGGGCGTGCACACCGGTGACTCGATCACCGTCGCCCCGGCGATGACCCTCACCGACCGCGAGTACCAGGTGCTGCGCGACATCGGCATCGAGGTCATCCGCGAGGTCGGCGTGGACACCGGCGGCTGCAACATCCAGTTCGCGGTCAACCCCGAGGACGGCCGGGTCATCGTCATCGAGATGAACCCGCGCGTCTCCCGCTCCTCCGCGCTGGCCTCCAAGGCCACCGGCTTCCCGATCGCGAAGATCGCGGCCCGGCTCGCCGTCGGCTACACGCTGGACGAGATCCCCAACGACATCACCGAGCAGACCCCGGCCTCCTTCGAGCCGACGCTCGACTACGTCGTGGTCAAGGCCCCGCGCTTCGCCTTCGAGAAGTTCCCGGCCGCCGACGCCACCCTCACCACCACCATGAAGTCGGTGGGCGAGGCCATGGCCATCGGCCGGAACTTCACCGAGGCGCTGCAGAAGGCGCTGCGCTCGCTGGAGAAGAAGGGCTCGCAGTTCGACTTCGTCTCGGAGCCCGGCGACAAGACCGAGCTGCTGGCCAAGGCGGCCGTCCCGACGGACGGGCGGATCAACACCGTCATGGCCGCCATCCGGGCCGGCGCCACCCAGGCCGAGGTCTTCGAGTCCACCCGGATCGACCCCTGGTTCGTGGACCAGCTGTTCCTGCTCCACGAGGTCGCCCAGGAGCTCGCCGAGGCCGACACCCTGGAGCCGGAGCTGCTGGCCGAGGCCAAGCGGCACGGCTTCTCCGACGTCCAGATCGCCGCGATCCGCGGGGTCGGCGAGAAGGTCGTCCGCGAGGTGCGGCACGCGCTGGGCGTCCGCCCGGTGTACAAGACGGTGGACACCTGTGCCGCCGAGTTCGCGGCCCGGACCCCGTATTTCTACTCCTCGTACGACGAGGAGAGCGAGGTCGCGCCGCGCGAGAAGCCCGCGGTGATCATCCTGGGCTCCGGCCCGAACCGCATCGGCCAGGGCATCGAGTTCGACTACTCCTGCGTCCACGCCTCCTTCGCGCTCAGCGACGCCGGCTACGAGACCGTGATGGTCAACTGCAACCCGGAGACCGTCTCCACCGACTACGACACCTCCGACCGGCTCTACTTCGAGCCGCTCACCCTGGAGGACGTGCTGGAGATCGTGCACGCCGAGCAGCAGGCGGGCCCGGTCGCCGGTGTGATCGTGCAGCTCGGCGGGCAGACGCCGCTGGGCCTGGCGCAGGCGCTCAAGGACAACGGCGTGCCGATCGTCGGCACCTCGCCCGAGGCCATCGACCTGGCCGAGGAGCGCGGCGCCTTCGGCCGCGTCCTCACCGAGGCCGGGCTGCCGGCGCCCAAGTACGGCACGGCCTTCTCCTTCGACGAGGCGAAGTCCATCGCCGCCGAGATCGGCTACCCGGTCATGGTCCGGCCGTCCTACGTGCTCGGCGGGCGCGGCATGGAGATCGTCTACGACGAGCCCTCGCTGGCCGGCTACCTGGAGCGGCACGCGGGCCTGATCTCCGAGCACCCGGTGCTGATCGACCGCTTCCTGGACGACGCCATAGAGATCGACGTGGACGCGCTCTACGACGGCCACGAGCTCTACCTCGGCGGCGTCATGGAGCACATCGAGGAGGCCGGCATCCACTCCGGCGACTCGGCCTGCGCGCTGCCCCCGATCACCCTGGGCGGCCACGACATCAAGCGGCTGCGCACCTCCACGGAGGCGATCGCCAAGGGCGTGGGCGTCCGCGGTCTGATCAACATCCAGTTCGCGATGGCCGGGGACATCCTCTACGTCCTGGAGGCCAACCCGCGCGCCTCGCGCACCGTCCCCTTCACCTCGAAGGCGACCGCGGTGCCGCTGGCCAAGGCCGCCGCGCGGATCTCGCTGGGCGCCACCGTCGCCGAGCTGCGCGCCGAGGGGATGCTCCCGGCGCAGGGTGACGGCGGCACGCTGCCGCTGGACGCGCCGATCTCGGTCAAGGAGGCCGTGATGCCGTGGACGCGGTTCCGCGACACCTCCGGCCGCGGTGTGGACACCGTCCTGGGCCCGGAGATGCGGTCCACGGGCGAGGTCATGGGCATCGACGACGTCTTCGGCACGGCGTACGCCAAGTCGCAGGCGGGGGCCTACGGCGCGCTGCCCACCGGGGGCCGGGCGTTCGTGTCGGTCGCCAACCGGGACAAGCGCTCGATGATCTTCCCGGCCCGGGAGCTGGTCGCCCACGGCTTCGAGCTGCTGGCCACCTCCGGCACCGCCGAGGTGCTGCGGCGCAACGGCATCAAGGCGACCGTCGTCCGCAAGCTGAGCGAGGGCGAGGGCCCGAACGGCGAGAAGACGATCGTCCAGCTGATCCACGACGGCAAGGTCGACCTGATCGTCAACACCCCGTACGGCACCGGCGGGCGGCTCGACGGCTACGAGATCCGTACCGCCGCCGTCTCCCGCGGGGTGCCCTGCCTGACCACGGTCCAGGCGCTGGCCGCCGCCGTCCAGGGCATCGAGGCGCTGTCCCGCGGTGAGGTGGGCGTGCGCTCGCTCCAGGAGCACGCGCGCCGGCTGACCGCCGCCCGCGAGGCGTAGGACGCGGAGGGGGACACCGGGAGGTGTCCCCCTCTCCGTAAGCCCTCCGTCCCCTTCTCTGCTGCCCAGAAGGCCCGAAATGTACCGAATCCTCTTCCGGCTGGTCTTCCGCCGCATGGACCCCGAGCAGGCCCATCACCTGGCCTTCGGCTGGATCCGCCTGGCCGCCCGGATCCCCGTCCTGCGCACCCTCGTCGCCGCCGTCCTCGCCCCCCGCCACAAGGAACTGCGCACCGAGGCCCTGGGCCTGCGGATGCACGGCCCCTTCGGCCTCGCCGCCGGCTTCGACAAGAACGCCGCCGCCATCGACGGCATGGCCATGCTCGGCTTCGACCACGTCGAGATCGGCACCGTCACCGCCCAGCCGCAGCCCGGCAACCCCAAGAAGCGGCTGTTCCGCCTGGTCGCCGACCGCGCGCTGATCAACCGCATGGGCTTCAACAACGACGGCTCCGCAGCCGTCGCCCGTCGCCTGGCCGAGCGGAATCCGGTGTTTCGGACGACCGTCGGCGTCAACATCGGCAAGACGAAGATCGTCCCCGAGGCGGAGGCCGTCGCCGACTACGTCACCTCCACCGAGCGGCTGGCCGCCCACGCCGACTACCTGGTCGTCAACGTCTCCTCGCCCAACACCCCCGGGCTGCGCGACCTCCAGGCCACCGAGGCGCTCCGCCCGCTCCTCACGGCCGTCCGCGAGGCCGCCGACCGTACCGTCACCGACCGGCGTGTCCCGCTGCTGGTGAAGATCGCCCCCGACCTCGCCGACGAGGACGTCGACGCCGTCGCCGACCTCGCCGTCGAACTCGGCCTCGACGGCATCATCGCCACCAACACCACCATCGCCCGCGACGGCCTCGGACTGCGCACCCCGCAGCGCACGGTCGAGGCCATCGGCGCGGGCGGCCTCTCGGGCGCCCCCCTCAAGGAGCGCTCGCTGGAGGTCCTGCGCCGGCTGTACGCCCGCGTCGGCGACCGCATCACCCTCGTCGGCGTGGGCGGCGTCGAGACCGCCGACGACGTCTGGGAGCGCATCCTGGCCGGCGCCACCCTGGTCCAGGGCTACAGCGCCTTCATCTACGAGGGCCCCTTCTGGTGCCGCGCCCTCCACCGCGGCCTCGCCGAGAAGCTGGCCGCCAGCCCCTACGCCACCCTCGCCGACGCGGTCGGCGCCGAGCACCGGAAGGTGTCCGCGTGACTCCCGTGCCCCCCCTGGAGCCCTTCGGCGCCCGCCTGCGCCGCGCCATGGACGAACGCGGCCCGCTCTGCGTCGGCATCGACCCGCACGCCGCCCTGCTCTCCGCCTGGGGCCTCGGCGACGACATCGCGGGCCTGGAGCGGTTCGCGCGCACCACCGTGGAGGCGCTGGCCGACCGAGTGGCCGTCCTCAAGCCCCAGTCCGCCTTCTTCGAGCGCTTCGGCTCGCGCGGCATCGCCGTCCTGGAGCGGGCCGTCGCCGACGCCCGCGCCGCCGGCGCCCTGGTGCTGATGGACGCGAAGCGCGGCGACATCGGCTCCACCATGGCCGCCTACGCCGAGACCTACCTCGACCCCGCCGCGCCGCTCTTCTCCGACGCGGTCACCGTCAGCCCGTACCTCGGCTACGGCGCCCTGCGTCCCGCGCTGGACCTGGCCCGCTCGACCGGCACCGGCGTCTTCGTGCTCGCCCTCACCTCCAACCCGGAGGGCGCCGAGGTGCAGCACGCGCTCCGCGCGGACGGGCGGAGCGTCGCCGCGACGATGCTGGACCACCTCCGCGCCGAGAACGCCGACGCCGCCCCGATGGGCTCCTTCGGCGCGGTCGTCGGGGCCACGCTCGCCGGCGGGCTCGCCGCGGCCGGCGTCGATCCGGCCATCGGCGGCCCGCTGCTCGCCCCCGGCATCGGCGCCCAGGGCGCCACCGCGGCGGACCTGCCGAAGGTCTTCGGCGCGGCGGTCCGGGACGTCGTCCCCAACGTGAGCCGGGGCGTGCTCCGGCACGGACCCGACGTCGCGGCCCTGCGGGAGAGCGCGGAGCGGTTCGCGGACGAGGTGCGGGAGGCGGTCGGCGCGGGCTGATCTCGGCGTCCTGTCGCGATTTCCCCGGCCGCTATGTCCGAAAAAGTCCTGGTCGAGCAAGGCTGACCAGGACTTTTCCGCTGTTCTCGCTGACTGGAGCGGGATCGGCCGCTAGTCTCCGACAAGAGCGAACGTGCAAGCGCGTTGCTCGTTGCTCCCCAGGTGTGGGCCGACTAGGTTCTCACCGGTCCTTATCCGACAGTTCGACATCCGAGGTGACGTAGGCGTGGCTCTTCCGCCCCTTACCCCTGAACAGCGCGCAGCCGCGCTCGAAAAGGCCGCCGCGGCTCGCCGGGCCCGCGCCGAGGTCAAGAATCGGCTCAAGCACTCCGGCGCCTCGCTGCACGACGTGATCAAGCAGGGCCAGGAGGACGACGTCATCGGCAAGATGAAGGTCAGCGCCCTCCTGGAGAGCCTGCCCGGCGTGGGCAAGGTCCGCGCCAAGCAGATCATGGAGCGGCTCGGGATCTCCGAGAGCCGCCGTGTCCGCGGGCTCGGTACGAACCAGATCGCGGCTCTTGAGCGGGAGTTCGGCAGCACCGCGGCCTGACGTTACCGGGCACTCCCGGGAACCGGGATAATCGCTGCATGAGTACTGCAGTCTCCCGGGGGACGACCCCCGTCCCCCCGGCCAGACGTCCGCGGCTGACCGTGCTCTCCGGCCCCTCCGGGGTCGGCAAGAGCACGGTCGTCGCCCACATGCGCAAGGCCCACCCCGAGGTGTGGCTCTCGGTGTCCTGCACCACCCGCAAGCCGCGCCCCGGCGAGCGGGAGGGTGTCCAGTACTTCTTCGTCGACGACACGGAGTTCGACAAGCTCGTCGCCAACGGAGAGCTGCTGGAGTGGGCCGAGTTCGCCGGCAACCGGTACGGCACGCCGCGCCAGGCGGTCCTGGACCGCCTGGAGGCCGGCGAGCCGGTGCTGCTGGAGATCGACCTGCAGGGCGCCCGGCAGGTCCGCGCGTCCATGGAGGACGCCCAGCTGGTCTTCCTCGCGCCGCCGAGCTGGGACGAGCTGGTCCGCCGGCTCACCGGCCGGGGGACCGAGTCGCCCGAGGTCATCGAGCGGCGGCTGGCCGCGGCCCGTACCGAGCTGGCGGCGGAGTCGGAGTTCGACACCACCCTGGTCAACACCTCCGTCGAGGACGTCGCGCGGGAGCTGCTAGCCTTGCTCCGATGAGCAGGGGTACACCCCGTACGTCCCGTACACCCGGTCCGCCCCATTCGCGCATCACGACTTTCTTCACCCCCCTTCGGAAGGCAGAGAGTGTCCTCTTCCATCACCGCGCCCGAGGGCATCATCAACCCGCCGATTGATGAGCTGCTCGAAGCGACCGACTCGAAGTACAGCCTCGTGATCTACGCCGCCAAGCGCGCGCGCCAGATCAACGCGTACTACTCGCAGCTCGGCGAGGGCCTGCTGGAGTACGTCGGTCCGCTGGTGGACACCCACGTCCACGAGAAGCCGCTCTCCATCGCGCTCCGCGAGATCAACGCGGGTCTGCTCACCTCCGAGGCCATCGAGGCCCCGGCGCAGTAAGCGACTCCGCGCAGTAAGCGACTCCGCGCGACAAGCGACGGGATACGTTCACCGAGGGCCCGGCAGCACCACTGCCGGGCCCTTGGTGTGTCATGGAAGCCTGCACAACGAGAGCCGGGGAGAGGCGAGCGATGGACAAGCCCAAGGTCGTGCTGGGGGTCAGCGGCGGGATCGCCGCCTACAAGGCGTGTGAGCTGCTGCGCCGGCTCACCGAGTCGGGCCACGACGTACGCGTCGTCCCGACGGCCTCGGCGCTGCACTTCGTCGGCGAGGCCACCTGGTCCGCGCTGTCCGGGCACCCGGCCGGCACCGAGGTGTGGGAGAGCGTCCACGAGGTGCCGCACGTGCGGATCGGCCAGCAGGCCGACCTCGTCGTGGTCGCCCCCTGCACCGCCGACATGCTGGCCAAGGCCGCCCACGGCCTCGCCGACGACCTGCTGACCAACACCCTCCTCACCGCCCGCTGTCCGGTGGTCTTCGTGCCCGCCATGCACACCGAGATGTGGGAGAACCAGGCCACCCAGGAGAACGTGGCCACCCTCCGCCGCCGGGGTGCCGTCGTCGTCGAGCCCGCCGTCGGCCGGCTGACCGGCGTGGACACCGGCAAGGGCCGCTTCCCCGAGCCCGCCGAGATCTTCGAGATCTGCCGGCGCGTGCTCGCCCGCGGCACCGGCGGACGGGACCTGGCCGGCCGGCACGTGGTGATCAGCGCCGGCGGCACCCGCGAGCCCCTGGACCCGGTCCGCTACCTCGGCAACCGCTCCTCCGGCCGGCAGGGCTACGCCCTGGCCCGTACCGCCGTGGCGCGCGGCGCCCGGGTCACGCTGGTGGCGGCCAACAGCGAGCTGCCCGACCCGGCCGGCGCGGACGTGGTGCGGGTGGGGACGGCGGTGCAGCTGCGGGAGGCGGTGCTCAAGGCCGCGGCCGACGCTGACGCCGTGGTGATGGCCGCCGCGGTCGCCGACTTCCGGCCCGCCCAGTACGCGCCCGGCAAGATCAAGAAGCGGGACGGCGAGGAGCCGGCACCCGTCGAGCTCGTCCGCAATCCGGACGTCCTCGCCGAGCTGTCGGCGGACCGGGCCCGGCCCGGGCAGGTCGTCGTGGGCTTCGCGGCCGAGACGGACGACGTCCTGGTCAACGGCCGCGCCAAGCTCGCCCGCAAGGGGTGCGACCTTCTCGTGGTCAACGAGGTGGGGGAGAGCCGGACCTTCGGCTCGGCGGAGAACGAGGCCGTCGTCCTGGCCGCCGACGGCGGCGAGACCCCCGTCCCGCACGGCCCGAAGGAGGATCTGGCGGACGTCGTCTGGGACCTCGTCGCCGGTCGCCTGGCATAACCCGTGCGCATGCGCCAGCGGCGAACAGGGTGACGAGTGTCACTAGTCGGGTCCTTAGTGATGCTGGACAGGAGGTCCGCAGGGAGCAAAGGCCGGATAAACTGACACCGGTCCGTGCACGAGCGCAGCTCTCGTCCGGAGCCGCCAATGATCAGCCAGCAGCCGCTGCAACCCCAGGGAGCGATGTGTCCCGCCGCCTGTTCACCTCGGAATCCGTGACCGAGGGTCACCCCGACAAGATCGCTGACCAGATCAGCGACACCATTCTCGACGCCCTCCTGAAGGAGGACCCGACCTCCCGGGTCGCCGTCGAGACCCTGATCACCACCGGCCTGGTGCACGTCGCCGGCGAGGTGACCACGAAGGCGTACGCGCCGATCGCCACGCTGGTCCGCAACAAGATCCTTGAGATCGGCTACGACTCGTCCAAGAAGGGCTTCGACGGCGCTTCCTGCGGTGTCTCGGTCTCGATCGGATCGCAGTCCCCGGACATCGCGCAGGGTGTCGACGCCGCGTACGAGGCGCGGGTCGAGGGCGATGAGGACGAGCTCGACAAGCAGGGCGCGGGCGACCAGGGCCTGATGTTCGGGTACGCCTGCGACGAGACGCCCGAGCTCATGCCCCTCCCGATCAACCTGGCGCACCGCCTGTCGCGCCGCCTGACGGAGGTCCGCAAGAACGGGACCATCCCGTACCTGCGCCCCGACGGCAAGACCCAGGTCACCATCGAGTACGACGGCAACAAGGCGGTCCGCCTGGACACCGTCGTCGTCTCCTCGCAGCACGCGTCCGACATCGACCTGGACTCGCTGCTCGCCCCCGACATCCGCGAGTACGTCGTGGAGCACGTCCTCAAGGAGCTGGTCGAGGACGGCATCAAGCTGGAGACCGAGGGATACCGCCTGCTGGTGAACCCCACCGGCCGCTTCGAGATCGGCGGCCCGATGGGCGACGCCGGCCTCACCGGCCGCAAGATCATCATCGACACCTACGGCGGCATGGCCCGCCACGGTGGCGGCGCCTTCTCGGGCAAGGACCCGTCCAAGGTCGACCGCTCGGCCGCGTACGCGATGCGCTGGGTCGCGAAGAACGTGGTCGCCGCCGGGCTGGCCGCCCGCTGCGAGGTGCAGGTCGCCTACGCGATCGGCAAGGCGGAGCCGGTCGGTCTGTTCGTCGAGACCTTCGGGACGGCCACGGTCGACACCGAGAAGATCGAGCACGCCATCTCCGAGGTCTTCGACCTGCGTCCGGCCGCGATCATCCGCGACCTGGACCTGCTGCGGCCGATCTACGCGCAGACGGCCGCGTACGGTCACTTCGGTCGTGAGCACGAGGACTTCACGTGGGAGCGGACGGACCGCGTTGACGCGCTGCGCAAGGCCGCGGGTCTGTAGGTCTTTGCGGTCATCGGGACGGCCCCGGAGCGGAAACTCGCTCTGGGGCCGTCCCCTTTGGGGGGTGTGCCCCGGTCCCTCCCCCAGAGGGGGCACCCCCATTCACCGTTTCTTGCGGGGGCGAGCCCCCGCACCCCCGAAACCGCGCTCCGCGCGGTTGTCCTCAAACTCCCCCAGAGGGGGGACCCCCAACGGGCTGAAATCAGCCCGTCCGGCGTTTGAGGACGAGCGGCGCAGCCGCGACATGCGGGGTCTGGGGCGCAGCCCCAGGAATCGGCGAAGGGGCGGGACCGGGGCACACCACCCCCGCTGTCCGACCCCTCTGCTAAGACTGAAGCTGTGAGCAGCGAGAACGGGCACCCCGAACCAGCACCCCCGCAGGGGGAGCAGCTCGCGCTGATCCGCGAAACCGTGCGCAAGGCGAAGAAGCCGCGGGCCAAGCCCCGCACCTGGCGGGGTGCCGCGCTGGCGAAGGAGCTGCCGGTCGCGAAGGTGCTGGTCGACAAGGGGCCGGTGCACCTGGACAAGTTGTGGGACTACGCCGTGCCCGCCGAGCTGGACGCGGACGCCCGCCCGGGCGCCCGGGTGCGGGTCCGCTTCGGCGCGGGCACGCGCAACGTGCGGGACGGGCGCCGCGAGGGCGGCGGTCTGCTGGACGGGTTCATCGTGGAGCGGGTGCCGGAGTCCGACTACCGGGGGCCGCTCGCCGCCATCGCCCAGGTGCTCTCGCCCGAACCCGTCCTCGGCCCGCGGCTCTTCGCGCTCTGCCGGGCCGTCGCCGACCGCTACGCGGGCTCGCTCGCCGACGTGCTCCAGCTGGCCGTGCCGCCCCGGCACGCCCGGATCGAAGGGGAGCCGTCCGGCCCGCTGCTGCCCCCGCCCGCCGCGCCGGACCTCGGCAGTTGGGCCCGTTACCCGACCGGCCCCGGCTATCTGGAGGCCGTCGCCCGGGGCGAGAGCCCGCGCGCGGTGTGGACGGCCCTGCCCGGGCCGCACTGGGCCGACGAGCTGGCCCGGGCCGCCGCTGCGGCGCTCGCCTCGCGGCGCGGCGCGCTGGTCGTCGTCCCCGACGGGCGGGCCGCGGCCCGGGTCGACGCCGCGCTCACCGCGCTGCTCGGGCCCGGCCGGCACGTCCTGCTGACCGCCGACACCGGTCCCGAGGAGCGTTACCGGCGCTGGCTCGCGGTCAACCGCGGCGCGATACGGGCCGTTGTCGGCACCCGTGCCGCCATGTTCGCGCCCGTCCAGGATCTCGGCTTCGTCGCGATCTGGGACGACGCCGACTCCAGCCATGCCGAGCAGCACGCGCCGCAGCCGCACGCCCGCGAGGTGCTGCTGCTGCGCGCGGCCCAGGAGAAGGCCGCGTTCCTGCTCGGCGCCTTCGGGTGCAGTGTCGAGGCGGCGCAGCTCGTCCGTACCGGGTGGGCGCTGCCGCTGGCCGCCGACCGGGCCCGCGTCCGGGCCGCCGCGCCGCTGGTCCGCACGGTCGGCGACGGCGATCTCGCCCGGGACGAGGCGGCCCGTGCCGCCCGGCTGCCCTCGCTGGCCTGGCAGGTGGCCCGGGAGGGGCTGCGGCACGGCCCGGTGCTGGTCCAGGTGCCCCGGCGGGGCTACGTCCCCCGGCTCGCCTGTGAGCGCTGCCGCGAGCCCGCGCGGTGCGGCCGGTGCGCCGGCCCGCTGGAGGCGCGGGGCGCGGACGGCGCGCTGCACTGCGGCTGGTGCGGTGTGGAGGCGGTGAACTGGCACTGCCCCGAGTGCGCCGGATCCCGGCTGCGCGCCCAGGTGGTGGGGGCGCGGCGGACCGCCGAGGAGCTCGGCCGGGCGTTCCCCGCCGTCCCGGTCCGTACCTCGGGCCGCGACCACGTGCTGGACACCGTCCCCGGCGCCCCCGCCCTGGTCGTCGCCACACCGGGCGCCGAGCCGGTCGCCGAGGGCGGTTACGCCGCGGCGCTGCTGCTCGACGGCTGGGCGCTGCTCGGCCTGCCCGACCTGCGGGCGGGGGAGGAGGCCCTGCGCCGCTGGCTGGCGGCGTCCGCGCTGGTGCGGGGGCAGGAGGCGGGCGGCACGGTCGTCGTCGTGGCCGAGCCGACGCTGCGGCCGGTGCAGGCGCTGGTCCGCTGGGACCCGGCGGGCCACGCGGTGCGGGAGCTCGCCGAACGGGCGGAGCTGGGCTTCCCGCCGGTCTCCCGGATGGCCGCGGTCAGCGGGCCGCCGGAGGCCGTCGCGGAGTTCCTGGCGGCGGCGGAGCTGCCGGAGGGGGCCGACGTCCTCGGACCCGTCCCGGTGCCGCTGCCGGCCGCCGGCCGCCCCCGTCGCCCCGGCGACCCGCCGCCGGGGGAGCACTGGGAGCGCGCCCTGGTCCGCGTCCGCCCCGGCCGGGGCGCCGCCCTGGCCGCCGCTCTGAGGACCGCCCAGGCGGTCCGCCTCGCCCGCAGGGACGGCGAGCCGGTGCGGCTGCGGATGGACCCGCCGGACATCGGCTGAGACGGCGGGCGGTGGAAGGCGGGACCGGAAGCGAGTCGGGCGCCGGTGCCGGGCGCCCGGCCGCCGGTCCACGGGCCGGGACCGGGCCGTTCGCCGTCGGTCGCACCGAGCCACCCGAGTGGGCCGGGGCCCGGGAGGGGCTCCTCCGGCACCGTCCGCCGCAGGCCGACCGGCCCGCTCCGTCCGGCGCGGCAGCGGGCCCTCACCCGTTCCGCGGCCCCGGGAACGCCGGCGGGCGCGGTTCCTCGCGGTGGGAGCTCGCGGGCTGGCCCGGGACCGAGCGGGCCGCCGGGACGACGGGGACGACCGGGGGGGCGCCGACCGTCGCGGCCTGCTCGGGGGCCGGGGCCGGCTCCGTGGCGGTCTGGCCGTTGGCGCGGCGGGCGCCGTAGCGGCGGTGGACCGCCTGCTTGGTGACGCCCAGCGCCGAGCCCACCGCGTCCCAGGAGAAGCCGAGCGAGCGGTCGAAGTCCACCGCCGCCGTCACCAGCGTCTCGACGCTGTCGCGCAGCTCCTGCGCCAGCCGGACGGTCGGGGCGGGGGCCCGGCCGTAGACGACGAAGCCCGCCGAGGGGCCCGTGCGGCGTGGACGGTAGACATTGCCCAGCTGAGCGGTCAGGGTACGCAGCGCATCCACCTGTCGGCGGACCCGCTCGATGTCCCGGACCAGGAGATGCAGGCTGGCTCGTGCCTGGGCGTCATGAGTTGCGTGGTCGGGCATCAACAAGCCTCTCGGACCGGCGGTGAACGGGGTGCTTACGGACGAGAGTTGACGGACAGTCGGAGCGGGCCGCCATGGCGGCCCGGTGGGTCGGTCAATCTCTCTTGACCCAACGCGCCAAGGCCGGACGGGTCACGCTATGGGGGCGCACATCCGCCGGAATGGGGCGTGCGGCCGGTCGCACGCCCCTTGCCCGAGCTGTGAGGCCGACGGGGCGGCCGGGCCGCGCACGGCCTAGACTGTGCGCCGTTCCGCTCGGCGCGTGAGAGGTAGTTCGCCACCCATGAGGCTCGTCTTCGCCGGTACTCCCGAGGTCGCGGTTCCCGCCCTCGACGCCCTGCTCGCCTCGG
The DNA here is from genome assembly GCF_020099395.1 of Streptomyces mobaraensis. Classification (NCBI taxonomy): domain Bacteria; kingdom Bacillati; phylum Actinomycetota; class Actinomycetes; order Kitasatosporales; family Streptomycetaceae; genus Streptomyces; species Streptomyces mobaraensis. Next base: position 6,307,937 of record NZ_CP083590.1, read on the forward strand.
ACCGCCACGAGGTCGTCGCCGTGGTCACCCGCCCGGACGCCCCGGCCGGGCGCGGCCGGCGGATGGTCGCCAGCCCGGTCGCCGAGCGCGCCGAGGAGGCCGGCATCGAGGTCCTCAAGCCGAACCGGCCGCGCGACGAGGACTTCCTCGCCCGGCTCCGCGAGATCGCTCCCGACTGCTGCCCGGTCGTCGCCTACGGCGCGCTGCTGCCCAAGGCCGCCCTGGAGATCCCCCGGCACGGCTGGGTGAATTTGCACTTCTCGCTGCTCCCCGCCTGGCGCGGCGCCGCCCCCGTGCAGCACGCGGTCATGGCCGGCGACGAGGTCACCGGCGCCTCCACCTTCCTCATCGAGGAGGGCCTCGACTCGGGACCCGTCTACGGCGTCCTCACCGAGCAGGTCCGTCCCACCGACACCAGCGGTGACCTGCTGACCCGGCTCGCGCTCGCCGGCGGCGGGCTGCTCGCCGCGACGATGGACGGGATCGAGGACGGCACCCTGGAGGCCGTCCCGCAGCCCGCCGAGGGCATCTCCCTGGCCCCCAAGATCAGCGTCGACGACGCCCGGATCGACTGGACCGCCCCCGCCCTGCGCTGCGACCGCGTCGTCCGCGGCTGCGCCCCCGCCCCCGGCGCGTGGACGGTGTTCCGCGGCGAGCGGCTGAAGGTCATGTCGCTGGCGCTCGCGCCGGAGCGCACGGACCTCGCGCCCGGGGAGATCGCCGCCGGGAAGAAGAGTGTCCACGTCGGCACCGGCTCGCACGCCGTCGAGCTCCAGTGGGTGCGGCCGCAGGGCAAGAAGCCCATGCAGGCCGCCGACTGGGCCCGCGGCGTCCGCATCACCGCAGGCGAGAAGCTCGGGGACGGCCCGGCGGCGTAGGCTGGAGCCCTTCGTCGTCCCAGCTCCGGAGCACCTTTCGTGAACGATCAGCAGCCGCCTCGCCGGAAGAACGGCCGCCCCGCGAAGCCGCACCGCCGGCCCAAGAAGGACCCGGTCCGGATCCTCGCCTTCGAGGCGCTGCGGGCCGTCGACGAGCGCGACGCGTACGCGAACCTGGTGCTCCCCCCGCTGCTGCGCAAGGCGCGGGAGAAGCACGAGGACTTCGACGCCCGCGACGCCGCCCTCGCCACCGAGCTGGTCTACGGCACGCTGCGCCGGCAGGGGACGTACGACGCGGTCATCGCCGCCTGCGTCGACCGGCCGCTGCGCGAGGTGGACCCGCCGGTGCTGGACGTGCTCAGCCTCGGCGTCCACCAGCTGCTCGGCACCCGCATCCCGCCGCACGCGGCCGTGTCGGCCACCGTCGAACTGGCCCGCGTGGTCTGCGGCGACGGCCGCGCCAAGTTCGTCAACGCCGTGCTGCGCAAGGTCACCGCGCACGACCTGGACGGCTGGCTGGAGCGGGTCGCCCCGCCCTACGAGGACGACCCCGAGGAGCACCTCGCCGTCGTCCACGCGCACCCGCGCTGGATCGTCTCCGCGCTGTGGGACGCCCTCGGCGGCAGTCGCGCCGGCATCGAGGACCTGCTCGACGCCGACAACGAGCGGCCCGACGTCACCCTCGTCGCCCGGCCCGGCCGGGCCTCCGCCGCCGAGCTGCTGACGGCGCTCGGCGAGGACCGCGCCCTGCCCGGCCGCTGGTCGCCGCACGCCGTCCGGCTGGTCGAGGGCGGCGAGCCCGGCGCGATCGACGCCGTGCGCGAGGGCCGGGCCGGCGTCCAGGACGAGGGCAGCCAGCTCGTCGCCCTCGCCCTCGCCGCCGCGCCGATCGACGGGCCCGACCGCCGTTGGCTCGACGGCTGCGCGGGACCCGGCGGCAAGGCCGCGCTGCTCGCCGCCCTGGCGGCGGAGCGCGGCGCCGCCCTGCTGGCCGCCGAGCGCCAGCCGCACCGCGCCCGGCTGGTCGGCCGCGCCCTGGCCGGCAACCCCGGCCCGTACCAGGTCGTCACTGCCGACGGCACCCGCCCGCCGTGGCGCGAGGGCACCTTCGACCGCGTCCTCGTCGACGTCCCCTGCACCGGCCTGGGTGCCCTGCGCCGCCGGCCCGAGGCCCGCTGGCGCCGGCGCCCGGAGGACGTGGCCGGCTTCGGGCCGCTCCAGCGCGACCTGCTGCACGAGGCCCTGCGGTCCGTGCGGACCGGCGGCGTCGTCGGTTACGCGACCTGCTCCCCGCACCCGGCGGAGACCCGGGCCGTCGTCCAGGACGTCCTCAAGCGCGACGGCGTCGAGGCCGAGTGGATCGACGCCCGCCCACTGCTCGGCGGCGTCCCCGCGCTCGGCGACGGCCCGGACGTCCAGCTCTGGCCGCACCTGCACGGCACGGACGCGATGTACCTGGCGCTGCTGCGGCGCACGGGCTGAGGGGCCGGCCCCGGGCGGCCGGTCGGGCGCGGGTCGGAGCGCGACCCTCGCTGTCCTGGCCGGCGCCGTGGCATGGCAGGCTTGGGGCATGACCGTCCAGATCAACCCCAGCATCCTCAGCGCGGACTTCGCCCGCCTGGCCGACGAGGCGCAGGCCGTGAAGGGCGCCGACTGGCTCCACGTCGACGTGATGGACAACCATTTCGTCCCCAACCTCACGCTCGGGGTGCCGGTCGTCGAGTCGCTGAGCAGGGCCACGTCCACGCCGCTGGACTGCCACCTGATGATCGAGGACCCGGACCGCTGGGCCCCGCGGTACGTGGAGGCGGGCGCCGGGTCGGTCACCTTCCACGTGGAGGCCGCCGCCGCCCCCGTCCGGCTGGCGCGGGAGATCCGGGCCAAGGGGGCGCGGGCGTCGATGGCGCTCAAGCCCGCGACGCCGATCGAGCCGTACGAGGACCTGCTCCCCGAGCTCGACATGCTCCTGATCATGACCGTGGAGCCGGGCTTCGGCGGGCAGAAGTTCCTGGACATCATGCTGCCGAAGATCCGCCGCACCCGGGAGCTGATCTCCCGGCACGGTCTGGAGCTCTGGCTCCAGGTGGACGGCGGGGTCTCGGCGGAGACCATCGAGCGGTGCGCCGAGGCGGGCGCCGACGTGTTCGTCGCGGGTTCGGCCGTTTACGGTACCGATGACCCGGCGGCCGCCGTACGCTCACTGCGTGAGCTCGCGGAGACCGCCACTTCGGCCGCGCCCTGGGCCTGCGGGCACTGAACCACCGGGTCCGGAGGTCTCCGGGGACCGCGGCCGGGACCGGACGAAGATCGGGACCGCCGTTTTCTGACAGGATGTGACGGTCGAGTCCACAAGGTGAACGCAGCAGTGAGGAGAACGCGGTGTCGACGGGCCGTTCAGTGACGCCGATGGGGCCCGCCGAACTCGTGCAGGCGGCGGCCATGGCCCGCCGCTTCTATCTGGAGGGCAAGTCCAAGATCCAGATCGCCGAGGAGTTCGGCGTGAGCCGCTTCAAGGTGGCCCGGGTGCTGGAGACGGCGCTCGAACGCGATCTGGTGCGCATCGAGATCCGGGTGCCCGCCGAGCTGGACGCGGAGCGCTCCGACGCGCTGCGCGCCCGCTACGGCCTGCGGCACGCCGTCGTCGTCGAGTCCCCGGCCGACGCGGCCGAGGACGCCCCCGACCCGGAGAACCTGGGCGAGGTGGCCGCCGGACTGCTCGGCGAGCTGGTCAACGAGGGCGACGTCCTCGGCCTGGCCTGGGGCCGCTCCACCATCCACATGGCGGCGGCCCTGCACCGGCTGCCGCCCTGCACCGTCGTCCAGCTCACCGGCGTCTACGACGCGGGCACCGCCGAGCGCGGCTCCGTCGAGGCCGTCCGCCGGGCGGCCCAGGTCTCCGGCGGCGAGGCGCACCCGATCTACGCCCCGATGCTGCTCCCGGACCCGGCCACCGCCGCCGCGCTGCGCGGCCAGACGGGCATCGCGCGGGCCTTCGAGTACTTCGACAAGGTGACCGTCGCCGCCGTCTCCATCGGCTCCTGGGAGCCGGGCATCTCCACGGTCTACGACATGCTGTCGGACGAGGAGCGCACCCACTACGCGTCGCTGGGCGCCGCCGCCGAGATGTCGGCGCACCTCTTCGACGCCGAGGGCCGCCGGATCGGGCGGGACCTGGGCGAGCGCTGCATCACCGTGGAGGCGGACCGGCTCCGCCGCATCCCCGAGGTCGTGGCCATCGCCGGCGGCGCGCGCAAGGCGGCCGCGATCGGCGCGGTGCTGCGGTCGGGCCTGGTCACCAGCCTGGTGACGGACACGGCCGCGGCGGACTATCTGCTGACCGAGTCCGCCCCGGGCCCCCGCCCGGCGCTGGAGCGCGCCGACCCGGACGTCTGAGCGTCCCGCGGGCCGAGGACCGTCCCGACCGCCTCGCGGACCTGGGCGCGCAGCCAGCGGTGCGCCGGGTCCGCGTCGTCGCGCGGGTGCCACGCCTGGGAGAGGTTGACCGGCGGCAGGGCGAACGGCAGCTCGCGGACGGTCAGGCCGAGCGTCTCGACGGTGTGCCGGTGGTGCAGCCAGGGGATGACGGAGACGAAGCTCCGCGAGCCCATCAGGAGCAGCAGTGTCGCCGCGTAGGTCGGCGCGGTCGCGGAGACCCTCCGCCGGTGGCCGGTCTCCGCCAGCGCGTCGTCGAGCGGATGGCCGGTCCGGCCGTGCCGGGACGTCTGGAGGTGCCGCGCGGCGGCGATCCGTTCGACCGTGAGCTCGCCCTCCGCGAGCGGGTTGTCGGCCCGCATGGCGAGCACGTGGCGGTCGCGGCCCAGGTGCTCGGTGCGTATCTCCGGGGCGGTGGACCGGAGCACCCCTATCTCCAGGTCGGTGACGCCCTCGCGCAACCGTGAGCCCTCGCCCGCGAGTTGGGCGAGGAAGCGGACGGTGACGCCGGGCGCGCGGGCCTCCAGCCGGGACACCAGGTGGTCACCGACGGAGGTGACGACCGCGTCGTTCGCGACCACCGTGAAGGTCCGTTCCAGCGTCTCCAGGGCGGGCCCCGCGGCCGGGGCCAGCACCGCGCGGGCCCGCTGCACCAGCGCGTGCACCTCCGCCCGGACGGCCACCGCGTGCGGCGTCGGCTGCATGGCGTGCCCCGCGCGGACCAGCACCGGGTCGCCGACGGCCCGCCGGATGCGGCCGAGCGCGCGGCTCATGGCGGGCTCGGTGATTCCCAGCCGCTCGGCGGCCCTGGTGACCGAGCACTCCTCCAGCAGCGCGTCCAGGGCCACGAGCAGGTTCAGATCCAGGCGTGTATGCACGCGGTGCATCTTATGAGTGCCGGAATTGCATTTGAAGTCATGGGAGGAATGCCGGATTCTGAATGCGGCCCGGAACGCGCGGGGGCGAGCGGCGGAATTCCGAGAATTTCGGGAATTCCGGAAAACTGGCCCCGAACCGCCCGGGAAGGGGCCGGACGACCACCGGGCCGGTCCCGGGAACGGGAGGGGAACACATGCCGGACGACATAGGACGCCGACGGCGCGTCCTGGTGCTGCTGATCTGCTGTACGAGTCTGCTGCTGGTGAGCCTGGACGGCTCGGCCGTCAATATCGCCCTGCCGGCGCTGTCGGCCGAACTGCACGCTTCCATGGCGGGGTTGCAGTGGATCGTCGACTCGTACCTCCTGGTGCTGGCGAGTCTGCTGATGCTCGCGGGCTCGACGGCGGACCGCATCGGGCGGCGGCGCACGTTCACGGCCGGTCTCGTGGTCTTCACCGCCGGGTCGCTGCTGTGCGGCTTCGCGCCGGGGCTCGGCTGGCTGGTCGCCTTCCGGGTGATGCAGGCGGTGGGCGGGTCCATGCTCAACCCGGTGGCCATGGCCATCATCACCAACACCTTCACCGACCGCGCCGAGCGGGCCCGGGCGATCGGGGTGTGGGGCGGGGTGCTCGGCATCAGCATGGCGCTCGGGCCGGTGGTCGGCGGGGCGCTGGTGGACTCGGTGGGCTGGCGGGCGATCTTCTGGATCAACGTGCCGATCGGCATCACGGCGGTGGTGCTGTGCCGCCGCTTCGTCCCCGAGTCCAAGGCGTCCCGGGTGCGCCGGTTCGACCCGGTGGGGCAGGTCCTCGTCGTGGTGCTGCTGGCCTCCCTGGTGTACGCGGTGATCACCGGCCGGGAGCACGGCTGGGCGTCGGCGCCGATCGTCGCGCTGTTCGCGCTGGCCGCCGTCGCCCTGGTGGCCCTGATCGGGTACGAGCGGCGGCACGCGGAGCCGCTGATCGAACCGCGCTACTTCCGCAGCGTCCCCTTCAGCGGGGCGAGCGTCATCGGGTTCTGCGGGGTGGGGGCGCTGGGCGGGTTCCTCTTCGTCGAACCGCTCTACCTGCAGGGCGTCCGCGGCCTGTCGGCGGTGGACGCGGGGCTGTACACCCTGCCCCTCGCCGCGATGATGCTGGTGGCCGGGCCGGTGTCCGGACGGCTGGTGGCGGCCCGCGGGCCCCGGCTGCCGCTGGTGGTCGCGGGTACGGCGATCACACTGGCCGCCCTGGGCCTGACCCGGGTGGGCCCGGACACGCCCACGCTGTGGCTGCTCGTCGACCACGCGCTGTTCGGCCTCGGGTTCGGGCTGATGAACCCGCCGATCACCACGACCGCCGTCACCGGGATGCCCGCCGAACGGGCGGGCATGGCGGCCGGGATGATGTCCACCGCCCGGCAGGTGGGACAGGCGTCCGGGGTGGCGGTCATCGGCACGGTGGTCTCCGCGCAGCTCGACGGGCCCGTGCGCACCCACTTCGCCGCGGCCAGCCACGGCGGGTGGTGGATCGTCACGGCGTGCGGCGTCGTCGTCGCCGTGCTGGGGGCCGTGACCACCGGGCCGCGGGCGCGGCGCACGGCGGCGGCCGCGGCCGTCGCCCTCGCCGGGGAGCCCGTGCCGGAGCGGGCCGGGGCCGGTCCGGCCGCCGGTACGGAGGGTGGGGAGGCGGCCGGTACGGAGGGTGGGGAGGCGGCCGGTACGGATGGCGGCTCGGGGAGCGTGTCCAGCGGGTCGGCGCAGGGGCGGGCGCAGCCGCCGGAGTGCGGGCCAGCTCAGGGGCAGGGGCGACTCATGAACAGCGCGATTTCCCCTGCGGATTCCGTACCGGAATAAAGCGTGGTGTCCATTCCGCAGAACGAGAAACCCATGCGGAGATAGGAACGGATGGCAGGGGCATTGATGTTGGTGACTTCCAGCCACACATGCCCCGCGCCGCATTCCCGGGCCCGCTCGTGGACGCGTTCCATAAGGGCCCGGCCGACGCCCCGCCCGCGGTATGCCGGGGCCACCCCGATGTCCTCGACGGTCAGCCGGCGGTTCCACGGCTCGTAGGAGGTGGCGACGAAGCCGCAGAGCACGTCGCCCTCGAACGCCGCGTACCGGCGGCCGGTGCCGCCGTCCCCGTCGTCGCCGCCGTCCCCGTCGCCGTCCGGCTCGTCGTCGGGGAACACCTTGCGCACGGGCGGATCGACCGGCACCGGCCGGAGGGCGAAGCCGTCAGGGGAACCACTGAGGGAGGGGGTCACCTCGTAGACGGTGTCGGTGGTGAACGAGCTGTCGAGGGCGGCCACGGCCGCGTCGTCCTCCGGTCCCGACGGGCGGCAGATGATCTCCTGGTGCGTCATGGCGCCACCGTACGGAGCCCGGCCGGCGGCCCCTCCGGCCGGGCCCGGCCGGCGCTTGGCCGATGCCACAGGGCCCGTCGCGGCCGGCTGGCCGAATCCACAGGAATGCCGCGAAATCTCACACTCATTGGCCAACAGCCCACGACATCGTGGATGATGGGTCCAGGAACCTCAGCCCGATCCGGCGCTGGTTCGAGCTGACTCCCCACCCGCTTCGTAGTTCTATTCCTGCAGGTGAGAGAGCCAGTATGCGTTTCCTCAACGATCAGAAGCCGCCGTACGACCTGACGTACGACGACGTCTTCATGGTGCCGAGCCGCTCCGCGGTCGGCTCCCGCCAGGGCGTGGACCTGTCCGCCCCGGACGGCACCGGCACCACCATCCCGCTCGTGGTCGCCAACATGACCGCCATCGCGGGCCGCCGCATGGCGGAGACCGTCGCCCGCCGCGGTGGCCTCGTGGTCATCCCCCAGGACATCCCGATCGAGGTCGTCACCGACGTCATCACCTGGGTCAAGAGCCGGCACCACGTGCTGGACACCCCCATCGTCCTCGCCCCCACCCAGACCGTCGCCGACGCGCTGTCCCTGCTGCCCAAGCGGGCGCACGGCGCCGGTGTCGTCGTGGACGGCGACCACCGGCCCGTCGGCGTCGTCACCGAGCACGACCTGACCGGCGTGGACCGCTTCACCCAGCTGTCCGAGGTCATGTCCAAGGAGCTGCTGCTCCTCGACGCCGACATCGACCCCCGCGAGGCGTTCAACCAGCTGGACGCGGCCCACCGCAAGCTGGCGCCCGCCGTCGGCAAGGACGGGAAGCTGGCGGGCATCCTCACCCGCAAGGGCGCCCTGCGCGCCACCCTGTACACCCCGGCCACCGACGCCGAGGGCAAGCTGCGCATCGCCGCCGCCGTGGGCATCAACGGCGACGTGGCCGGCAAGGCCAAGGCGCTGCTGGACGCCGGCGCGGACACCATCGTGGTGGACACCGCGCACGGCCACCAGGAGTCGATGATCGCCGCGATCAAGGCCGTCCGGGCGCTGGACCCGCGGGTCCCGATCGTCGCGGGCAACATCGTCGCCGCCGAGGGCGTGCGCGACCTGATCGAGGCCGGCGCGGACATCATCAAGGTCGGTGTGGGCCCCGGCGCCATGTGCACCACCCGCATGATGACCGGCGTGGGCCGGCCGCAGTTCTCCGCGGTGCTGGAGTGCGCCGCCGAGGCGAAGAAGTACGGGAAGCACGTCTGGGCCGACGGTGGCGTCCGCCACCCGCGCGACGTCGCCATGGCGCTCGCCGCCGGTGCCTCCAACGTCATGATCGGCTCCTGGTTCGCCGGGACGTACGAGTCCCCGGGCGACCTCCAGCAGTCCGCCGACGGCCGGCTGTACAAGGAGAGCTTCGGCATGGCGTCGGCCCGTGCCGTGCGCAACCGGACCTCCGAGGAGTCCGCCTACGACCGCGCCCGCAAGGGCCTGTTCGAGGAGGGCATCTCCACCTCGCGGATGTTCCTCGACCCGACCCGCCCGGGCGTCGAGGACCTGATCGACTCGATCATCGCGGGCGTCCGCTCGTCCTGCACCTACGCGGGCGCGAGCAACCTCGCGGAGTTCCACGAGCGGGCCGTCGTCGGCGTCCAGAGCGCCGCCGGTTACGCGGAGGGCAAGCCGCTGCACGCCAGCTGGCAGTAGTTCCGACACCAGCCCGAAAAGGGGCGCGGCCGATCCGGCCGCGCCCCTTTTCGTCGTTTTCCGCCCGCCCGCCGCCTGCTGTGGTTGACGCCTACATGTACCGATTCGTAAGGTGACATGCAACGAACGCCCATTCTTGGCACGCAGACGCAACGATCGTACGGGCATGCGCAAGAATGGTGCATTACGAGCGCGGGCCCCTACCTCGTAGGGTTCCGCGCAGTACGTGGAGTGGCGGGTACCGCTGGCTCGCGGTCCCCCTCCTTTCTCGGTCGTCCCCCTGCCGACGCAACCGACGGGTGGCCGCTTGCGGTACCGGTGGCTCCACTGGCCGCGATGAACGGAGCGACCCCCGTGCTGGACCAAGACACAGCGCCCCCCCGCCGCCGGCAACGGCAAGCGCCCCCCGCAGCCGCCCGCCGGGACCGGTTCCCGTCTGATGCGGCGCAAGCCGGTCGAGCGCCTGGTCGCCGAGGGCGGCCAGGGCGAGGGCGGCACGCTGCGCCGCTCGCTCGGCATGTGGCAGCTGACCATGATCAGCATCGGTGCCACCCTCGGCACCGGCATCTTCGTGGTGCTCGGCACCGCCGTGCCGGACGCCGGCCCCGCCGTCGTGATCTCGTTCGTCCTCGCGGGCCTCACCGCGCTCTTCTCCGCGCTCTCCTACGCGGAGCTGGCCGGCACCATCCCGGTCTCCGGCTCCTCGTACTCGTACTCCTACGCCACGCTCGGCGAGATCGTCGCCTGGATCTGCGGCTGGTGCCTGATCCTGGAGTACGGCGTCTCCGTCGCGGCCGTGGCCGTCGGCTGGGGCCAGTACCTCAACGAGCTGCTGGACGGCACGATCGGCGTGACCATCCCGGCGTCGCTGGCCAACCCGCCCGGTGACGGCGGCATCTTCAACGTGCCCGCCCTGCTCGTCGTGCTCCTCTGCATGGCGTTCCTGCTCGGCGGCGCCAAGGAGAGCGCCCGGGCCAACGCCATCATGGTCGGGGTGAAGATCGCCGCCCTGCTGCTCTTCTGCGCCGTGGCCTTCACCGGCATCAAGGCCGGCAACTACTCGCCGTTCATGCCGCTGGGCCTGGCCGGCGTCAGCAACGCCGGCGCCAGCCTGTTCTTCTCGTACATCGGTTTCGACGCCGCCTCCACCGCCGGTGAGGAGGCCAAGAACCCGAAGAAGGACCTGCCCAAGGCGATCATGCTGTCGCTGCTGATCGTCACCGCGCTGTACGTCCTGGTCGCCGCGATCGCCGTCGGCGCCCTGCCGTGGAAGCAGTTCGAGGGCTCCGAGGCCGCGCTCGCCGGGATCATGAAGGACGTCACCGGCCAGAGCTTCTGGGCCGTGCTGCTGGCGGCCGGTGCCGTCATCGCCATCGCCAGCGTGGTGCTGACCGTCCTCTACGGCCAGACCCGCATCCTCTTCGCCATGGCCCGCGACGGCCTGATCCCCAAGACCTTCGCCAAGGTCAGCCCGCGCAAGGGCGTCCCGGTGGCCAACACGGTCATCACCTGCGCCTTCTGCGGCATCCTCGCCGCCGCCGTCCCGCTGGCCGAGCTCGCCGACGCCACCAGCATTGGCACCCTGTTCGCGTTCGCCCTGGTCAACGTGGCCGTCATCGTCCTCGCCGTGAAGCGGCCGGACATGAAGCGCTCCTTCACCGTCCCGCTGTCCGGGGTCAGCGTCCCGCTCGGCGGCGGCGTGCGGCTGCGGCTCGGCATGATCTTCCCGGTGATCGGCTTCGGGCTCTGCCTCTTCATGATGTACCGGCTCTCCACGGTCACCTGGGAGGTCTTCGGGGCCTGGCTGGTCGTCGGCCTCGTCATCTACTTCGCCTACGGCATGCGCAACTCGCGGCTGAACGGCGGGGCGGACGACGACTCGGCCGGTCCCGACGCCGTCGAGGCCCCCGCGAAGGGCTAGCCCGGCCGTCGCGAGTCGGGACGGACACTGGATACGTGATCTACTGCTGGAGGAAGAGCAGGATCCCGTAGAAAAGTGATTCACCCGCAGTGCGACTCAACGAGCTCGACGAACGTATCGTGCACGCCCTGGCCGAGGACGCCCGGCGCTCCTACGCCGACATCGGTGCCGAGGTCGGCCTGTCCGCGCCCGCGGTGAAGCGGCGCGTGGACAGGCTGCGTGCCGAAGGGGCCATCACCGGGTTCACCGTCCGGGTGGACCCGGGGGCCCTCGGCTGGGAGACCGAGGGCTTCATCGAGCTCTACTGCCGCCGCAACACCTCGCCCGAGGCGATCCACCGCGGCCTCTCCCGCTACCCGGAGGTGGCGTCCGCCTCCACCGTCACCGGTGAGGCCGACGCCATCGTCCAGATCTTCGCCTCCGACATGCGGCACTTCGAGCGGGTCCTGGAGCGGATCGCCGGCGAGCCGTTCGTCGAGCGGACCAAGTCGGTGCTGGTGCTGTCGCCGCTGCTGCGGCGGTTCAGCTCGGGGGCGCCGTCCTGACGAGGCCCGGCCCGCCGTTCGCCGCTCAGGCGGGCGGCGCGAGCAGCAGGACCGACGGCACCTCCTCCGGTGCCGCGAACCGCAGCAGATTGTGGCCGATCCCGGCCAGGCCCGTGAACAGCCCGGGCACCTCCTCGCCCGCGGGGGCACCCGAACGCCAGCCTCTCCGCCGTCCTCGTTCGAGGGCGGCGGAGAGGCGTTTTTCCAGACCGCCCGGGCGGGCGAGGCCCAGCCGCTCGGCGTAGAGGAGCAGTTCGAGGTTGCCGAGGCTGCCGTGGCACAGGCTGTGGTTGTCCCGGTCGGCGAGGGTGGGGCCGAGCGCGGCGCGCAGTTCCGCGGCCCGAGCCTCGTCGGCCGTCGGCCGGGATGCCGACGTCAGCAGCTCCGCGCGGGCCAGGCCGACCCCCGCCGCGCCGTGGCACCAGGCGGACCAGTGCCGTACGGGCGCGTTCTCCCGCAGGTCGGGCCAGTTGCCCGGGTCGGGCTCGAACACGCCGGCCTCGTAGGCCAGCGCCCCGTCGATCACCGCGCCGTACCGCTCGTCGGGGCACAGCGCGGTGAGCCGGGACAGGGCGACGACGGCGCCCGACGTGCCGTGGGCCAGGCCGGTGAGCGGTCCTGAGGCGGGGATGCCCGCGTGCCGCCAGCCGAGCCCGGCGCCCGCCGGTTCGGCGTGGGCGGCGAGATGGTCCCCCGCGAGCCGGGCCACCTCCAGGGACTCCGGGCCGCCGGCCGCCGCGTACGCCGCCAGGCACACCAGGACGTACCCCGCGGCGCCATCGATCACGTCGTACGCCGTGTCCCCGGCGACGGCCGTCCGCAGCGCGGGGAGGACCGCGTCGCGGACCGCCCGGAAGCGGTCGGCGGGGCCGCCCGCCCGGAGGTCGTGGCTCATCAGGTAGAGGGCCCCGGCGTCGGGGGTCTCGCCTCCGGTGACGCGACGGGCGACCTCGTCCGCGACCCGGTCCGCCCGGTCGCGGAAGCGGCGGGCGCCGGTGATCCGGGCGAGCCGGAGCAGGAAGAGGCCGATCCCGGACAGCCCTCCGTACAGGTCCGTGCCCACCGGGACGATCTCGGTGACGCCGGGGCCGGGGGAGCGGGTGCCGAGCCAGCCCACCGCGTCCCCTTCGATGACAGCGAGCCGGAGCAGCCGGTCGCCGATCTCCTCCGCCGCGCCGATCAGGGCCCGGGTGTTCACCGGGCGGGCGGCGGGCGGGCGGTGGGGGGAGGGTGGGGGCGTCGTATCCGCCGTATCCGCCGTACCCGTCGTGTCCGCAGTGTCCGCCGTGCCCGTCGTCTCTGCCGGGCCCGCCGTTCCCGCGAACGACGTGGTGATGATCCACTCCTGGCGGTCCCGGTCCGCCGGGCCGAGGGCGGCCAGCCCCTCGCGGACGGCCGAGAGCCCGTCGCGCGCGAGGAAGCCGGGGACGGTCCCGCCGGTGGAGAGGAGGAGGTCGCGGCGGCCGGGGACGATACGGAACAGCGGGATGTCGCCGGTGAGCAGCGCGTCCAGCTCGTCGCGGACGATCCGTTCCCGGGAAGGGGCGCCCGCCCAGCCGGAGCAGAGCCGCGCCAGGCTGCGCTCCCGGTCCAGCGCGTCCCGCGCGAAGTCGGGGTGGAAGCTCTCGCGCAGCAGCTTGTCGTAGACGTAGGTGTCGCGGTGCAGGTAGCGGACGGGCGCGTCGGCGAACGCGTCGACGGGGCCGCCGGGGGCGAGGAGGGCGGCGCGGTGCTCGTACAGCCAGTCGTAGCCGGTCCGGAAGCCGGCCAGCAGGTCGGGAAGGTGACGGCCCGGGTCGACGGGCGAACCGTCGGGCAGGGCCGGGCGGTTGTCCGCGCCGGGCACCTCCACCTCGCGGGGGAGCAGGCGCACCTCGTCGGTGCCCGCGCCCACCGGGACGGGTACGGGCGTCAGCCAGGGCTGGCCGGCGGAGCCGCCGATGCCGCTGAGGTCGGTGGTGCGGGGGTGGCCCGCGGCTTGGGGGCTGCCCGTGGGGGTGGGTTGGGCGGACGCCTCGGGGGCCGGTCGTGGTCCGCGGGTCGTTCGTCCGGGGGCGGTGCGCCTGGGAGCGCTGAGCCGGGGCGTGGTGCGCCGGGGCCCGGCCGTTCGCCGGGCCGACCAGCCGCCTGCCCGGCAGCAGGCCGGTGGCCAGCACGGACCGGTGCAGCATTTCGCCGGCCGGGTCGGCGCCCGGCGGAGCGGACGCGGACCAGACGGGGGCGCTGCCGTCGCCCGGGTGGAACAGGGCCTCCAGATCGATCAGCACCGGGTGGTCGCCCGCGGCGATGACGTTCTCGTAGTACAGGTCGCTGCCGCGCAGCGCGTGCGCCAGGGCGAGCAGCGCGCCCGTCCGCCGGTAGAAGAGGGCCGGGCCGTCGGCGGAGGAGCACGGCGCGGGGCGGATGTACTCGGCCCAGCCGTGGTCGTCGCGGTCCAGGACGCGGGCGGTGCGCAGGAGGAGGCCCGTGTCCCGGGAGAAGCGTCCGGCGAGGGCGCCGAAGGCGGCGTCCACCGCGAGGGAGCGCGGTTTGTACATGACGACGCCACCGCAGGCGAACTCGACGCGGGCCACGCTCTGCCCGCCGTGGTGCAGGTCGCCCTCGCCCAGCGCGACGGACCGGACGGTGTCGGCGGGCCGGCCGGCCAGCAGGTCTCGGCGGAGGTCGGGCAGGTCGTCCCGGAGGTGGCGGGCCAGCCGCGCGCAGGCGGCGGACCAGCGGTCCAGGACCTCCGCCGCCTGCCGGACGAGAACCGGGTACTCGGCCCGGAACCGGGCCTGGTGGTCCGGGTCGGCCAGCAGACCGGCGAAGGAGGCGAACCGCTCCTCCGGGGTACCGCCGCGCAGCCGGCCCTCGACCCGGGCGACGTTCACCTCCAGGACCAGGGTCGGCCCCAGCACCATGTCGAGCCGGTCGAGGGGCAGCGTGTCGAGGAGCGCGCCGGCCAGGCCCGGCGGGGCGTCGTCGCCCAGGCGCCGGACGAGCGCGGCCTCGGCGCGCCGGATCGCGGGGGCGATCAAGGGGAGGAAGACGGGTCCGGACGGGGGTGGTGTGGGGGCGTCAGGGACGTCGGCGGCATCGGTGGTGTCAGCAGTGTCGGTGGCGCCGGTGGCATGGGTGGCGTCGGTGGTCCAGGAGGGCCGGGGGACGCGGGCCGCCAGCGACTCCGGGGACTCGTCCAGCAGGCGGAGCAGTGTGCCGGGGTCCGTCCCCAGTGTGCGGACGTTCTCCGCGAAGCGGTCGTCGTCCCGGAAGGCGGCGAGCCGGCGCCAGGCGGCGAGGCGTTCGCGGCCGCGCCCCGACGGCTCCCCGGGCGGCGGGCCGTCACCCGTCAGCCGCTCGCGGAGGCGCAGCGCCCGGACCCAGGCCGGGGGTTCGTCGTCGGGGGAGGGGCGGCCGGGCCCGGCGCTGTGGGGCGCATGGGTGCTCTGGGGCATGGCTTTCCTTCCGGTGCGGCGGGTGGTGTCGGCCGTACGCCGGTGTCGGCCCTCTGTCGGCTTCGGTCCTACGTCGGCTTCGGCGTTGGCGTCGGCTCTTCGCTCGGCGCGCGGACGGGCCGCCGTCGTGCTGCGGCGGCCCGTCGTACGGCCGTCACCCGCCGGGGCGGGCGGGCGACGTGTCGCGGTGGTCCGGACGGTGGCGTGCGGGACGCCGGGAGACGGCTGCCCGAGGCGGGTCCGGAGCCGGCCGCGTCAGGGGGCCCGGAACGGCTGCTCGTGGCAGCCGGACGGAACGGTCACTCGCGACAGGCAAGCGGTCACTTGCAACAGGTCCAGAACGGCGCGGACATGGTCTTGATGGCGATGGTGCCCGACATGGCCTGGACCCCGCCGCGCTCGCCCGGCAGTTCCTCGGTCAGGTCGATGGAGCCCGCGGGGTGCGCGGGAGCCGCGGCCAGGGTCTCGCGGTAGGCACAGTCCTTCCACGCCTGCACGGTGTTCATGGGAATCCTCCTCGTCGTGGACGGAGCCCGGGTGGGCTCCCTTGCCGGTGCGCCCTCCGCCCGGCGGGCGGAGGAAAACGGTGGGGAGCGCGGGGGTGGCTCGGGGCGCTCGTCGGCGGACGGTCGGCGGCGCCGTGCGGGAGGGGACGGCGGTCCGGGTGCGCCGTGGAAGTGCGGACGGCGGTGGTCCCCGAGGCGGTGGCGCGTCGGTCGGGACAGGGCTCGCGACCCGACGCGACGCGGAACGGATGTGCCGCGCGGAACTCGGCCGTGCCGCCCGGTACTTGAGATCAGGCCACCGGGCTCACGACGGAATCCGGTGCGCTCACGATGGCCGGCCGTGCGTCCGGAAGCCCTTGTCGCAGGTGAATGTGGTCCTCCCTTGTCCCCCGTGTATTCCCCCGTGTGAGGGACATCACGGCCGAAGCGTCGTCCCAGTGGTGCTCGTTCGGAACGCTAGCACCACGCGTTGCGAGCGCATGGGCGCTTTTCGGCCATTGGGCGCCGCTGCGTCAGGGGTCAGGAAACCGTCGTCGAGCGGAGGAACTCATGCAGAACGGTGGTGAGTTGGGCGGGGGCGTCCTCCTGGACCAGGTGGCCCGCGCCGGGGATCGGCTCGAAGGAGGCGCCGGGTATCGCGGCGGCCAGCTCACGGCCCTTCTCCACCGGGATCCACGCGTCGTCCGTGCCCCAGCACACCGTGACCGGGAGGCCGATCTCGCCGTAGCGGCCCTGGATCTCGTCGGTGTGACGCTGGTCGGCCTGGGCGATCTGCCGGTAGAACGCCGGCTGGCCCGCCGCGCCGAGCCAGGGCTCGACGAGCCGCTCCAGGGCGGCGGGGTGCAGGCCGGGCCCGCCGGTCGTGCCGATGTACTCGCGGACGAGCGCGGCGTGCAGCGCGGGCGGCAACTGCTCGAAGACGGGGGAGTGTTCACCGACGAGGCGGAAGAACGGCGAGCCCCATGGGGCCAGTGCCACCGGGTCGACGAGGGCGAGCGCGCGGTAGCGGGCGCCGTGCAGCAGGTGGGCGCGCAGGGCGACGGCGCCGCCGAAGTCGTGGGCCACGACCAGGGGTTCGGCCAGTTCCCAGTGGGCCAGGAGCTCGCCGAAGACACGGCCCTGGGCGGCCAGGGAGACGTCCTGTCCCTCGGTTTTCTCCGACTGCCCGTAGCCGGGCATGTCCCAGACGTACACCTGGTGGTCGCGGGCGAGCGACCGGGCCACCGCGCGCCAGACGAAGGACGAGAACGGGGTGCCGTGCAGCAGGACGACCGGCGGCCGGCCCCGCTCGCCGAGACGGTCCCAGCGGACCTCGCCGGTGGGCCCGGCGAAGGTCCGCGTCAACTGCCATGCCGTCGTGTCCCGCATGAGGATTCCTCTCGGTCGGGTGTGCGAACGCGAGGAATCGATCTTGCCGGGTTCAGGCTCCGGTCGTCGAACCGGGGCGGACGATCATCAGAACGGTGACGATCGCCCAGGTCAGAGCGAAGAGTCCGGTGATCATCGACAGTCGGGGCAGGCCCGCGGCGAGCTTGGGGGCCGCCTCCGGCTCGGTGTCCTGGAGGTCGAGCGCGTCGATGATCGCGTCCTGGCTGAACACCGCGATCGCCAGCAGCACCGCCGCCACCGCGGTCAGCGCCATCGAGACGACCAGCCAGGTGTCGCCCAGGACGCCCATCCGCTGCGCCGTCGCCATGCCGAAGGCGGGAACGGTCACCGAGATCGCCGAGTAGACCCGGGTGATGCGGTGGAGGATGCGCAGGGCCGCGGTGCCCTTCTTGGTGCGGTCGCCGTCGGGGGCCAGGGCCTGCCGCGCGAAGCGGGGGAAGAGGCTGGCGGCCACGGTCGCCGGTCCTATGAGCAGGATCGCTGCCAGCACATGCAGGCTGAGCAGGAGTTTCGTCATGGCTTTCCGCTCCCATCGCGGTCGGGCGGGCAGAACCGGGCCGGCCGAGGGTTTCAGTCTGGCTTAAACATCGTGAGACGCTAGCATCCCTGGGCGGCGTGGCCGGAAGTGGCCCCGGGTGTGATGGCCGGGGGCCATGCGGCCGGAATGCCGGCGAGGATGCGGGCGAGGACGCGGGCGAGGGGTGATGGCGATGGCCGGGGACGAGCGGACGGAAGCGGTCCGCGCGGAACCCGGAGCCGCAGCGGACGTACCGTCCGCTGGTGAGGGGCGCCGGCCCGGCGGAAGTGCGCCCGGCGAAAGTGTGCCTGGCGGGGGCCTGCCTGCCGGAGATGCGTCTGTCGGAGGTGCGCCTGGCGGGGGAGCGCCTATCCGAGGTGCGCTTGGCGGGGGAGCGCCTGCTGGGCGCGCGTCTGGTGGTGGCTCGCCTGCCGGAGATGCGTCTCACGAAGCAGCGCCCGGCGGAGGTCCGTCCGACGGGGGCCCGTCCTCCGGAGGGCCGCCTGCCGGAGGACCGCCCGCCGGAGGGCCGCCCGGCATGCCGTTGCCGTTGATGCTGATCGGGCTCGGCCGGTTCGTCCAGGACGCGGCCCACCATGTGCTGTCCGCCCACGACGGGTACTCGCTGCGGATGATGGGCGCCCTCGGCCACCTCGCCCGCGAGCCCGGCCTCTCCTACAGCGAACTGGGGCGCCGTGCCGGGGTGACGGCGCAGAGCATGCAGGCCACGGTCCTCCGGCTCGAGGAGGCCGGTGCCGTAGCGCGCACGACGCCCGCCGGGCGGGGGCGGAAGGCGGAGCTCCAGGTCACCGAGCGGGGCCGGCGGATGCTCGACGACATGCGGCGGGTCCTCGCCGGGCTGGAGGACCCGCTGACGGCGGGCCTGTCCGCCGAGGAGCGGTCCGTGCTGGCGCGGGTGCTGGGGCGGATGATGGGCAACGCCGCGGCGGCGTCGGGCCGCTGACGATCACCGGCGGCCGGCCGAAGGGTGCCGCAGGGAGCGGTGTGTGCCGCGCGGCCGACGGCGGTCGGTCCCGGCCGCTCCGGCGGTGCGACCGAGGGCCACGAGGGGTCGTCTGCCCCTGGACACCGACGGGCGCGCAATGAATCGCCGCCAACGCCGGAAAAGGCGCAACGAATCGCTCGGCAGCACGCAACATCCATAGCTTGTCGCCTCAAGAGGCCGGGCCGTACCGTCAAGGCGTTTAACGGAATCCTGACCGGAATCCCGTCGAAAGTTCATCGAAACGCCCGCACGCCGCCCACCCGAAGAGGACGTATGAAGCCGCTGCGTATCGCGCTGTTCCAAGGGCCCTGCGGCGTTCCGTCCTCGACGGCCGCCGCCCTCGGCGCGCTGGACGACGCGGCCCGCCGCGCGGCGGAGTCCGGTGCCCGGCTGCTGCTCACCAACGAGCTCTACCTGACCGGCTACGCGCTCGGCGACCTGGTCCCCGACCGCGCCGAACCCGCCGACGGCCCCGGCGCCGAGGCCGTGGCCGCGATCGCCGCCCGGCACGGGCTCGCCATCGGGTACGGCTACCCGGAGCGGGACGGCGCGGCCGTGTACAACGCGCTCCAGCTCATGGGCCCGCAGGGCACCCCGCTCGCCCACTACCGCAAGACCCACCTCTTCGGCGCGTACGAGACCACGTACTTCACGCCCGGCGCCGAGGCGGTGGTGCAGGGCGAGCTCGACGGCGTCCGGCTGGGGCTGCTGATCTGCTACGACGTCGAGTTCCCGGAGCCCGTGCGGGCGCACGCCCTCGCCGGCACGGAACTGCTGCTCGCGCCGACCGCGCTGATGCGGCCCTACGAGATCGTCCCGCAGACGGTCGTCCCGGCCCGCGCCTGGGAGAGCCAGCTCTACATCGCCTACGTCAACCGGTGCGGCACGGAAGGCGAGTTCGCCTTCGCCGGGCTGTCCTGCCTCGCCGCCCCGGACGGGACCGTACGCGCCCGGGCCGGCGCCGACGAGGACCTGCTCGTCGCCGAGGCCGACCCCGCCCTGCTCCACCGGTCGCGCGCCGAGAACACCTACCTGGCCGACCGCCGGCCGGAGCTCTACACGCGGCTCGTCTGAGTCCCCCCTCGCTTCACCCCCCTCGTTTCACCTCGTACTCCCTCGCTTCACCCACACCCCCTTGCACGCAGGAGAGTTCAGCCGATGACGTCCACGGTGCCCACCGCCGTCCACGACGAGCAGGTCCAGCAGAACGAGCCGCCGATCACCATGTTCGGCCCGGACTTTCCCTTCGCCTACGACGACTACCTGACCCACCCGGCCGGGCTGGGCCAGATACCGGCCACCGAGCACGGCGCCGAGGTCGCGGTCATCGGCGGCGGGCTCTCCGGCATCGTGGCCGCGTACGAGCTGATGAAGATGGGCCTCAAGCCCGTCGTCTACGAGGCGGACCAGATCGGCGGCCGGCTGCGCACGGTCGGCTTCGACGGCTGTACCGAGGGCCAGGACGCGGGCTTGACCGCCGAGATGGGCGCCATGCGCTTCCCCCCGTCCTCCACCGCCTTCCAGCACTACATCGACCTCGTGGGCCTGGAGACCAAGCCGTTCCCCAACCCGCTGGCCCCCTGCACCCCCTCCACCGTCGTCGACCTCAAGGGCGAGAGCCACTACGCGGAGACCGTCGACGACCTGCCGCAGGTCTACCGCGACGTCGCCGCCGCCTGGAACGCCTGCCTGGAGGAGGGCGCGGACTTCTCCGACATGAACCGCGCCATGCGCGAGCGCGACGTGCCCCGCATCCGCGAGATCTGGGCCAAGCTCGTGGAGAAGCTCGACAACCAGACCTTCTACGGCTTCCTCTGTGAGTCGGAGGCGTTCAAGTCCTTCCGCCACCGGGAGATCTTCGGCCAGGTCGGCTTCGGCACCGGCGGCTGGGACACCGACTTCCCCAACTCCATCCTGGAGATCCTGCGCGTCGTCTACACCGAGGCGGACGACCACCACCGCGGCATCGTCGGCGGCAGCCAGCAGCTGCCCCTCCGGCTCTGGGAGCGCGAGCCGGAGAAGATCATCCACTGGCCGCAGGGCACCTCGCTCTCCTCGCTGCACGACGGCGCGCCCCGCCCGGCCGTGACCCGGCTGCACCGCACGGCCGGCAACCGGATCACGGTCACCGACGCCGCCGGCGACATCCGCACCTACCGGGCGGCCATCTTCACGGCCCAGTCCTGGATGCTGCTGTCGAAGATCGAGTGCGACGACGCGCTCCTCCCGATCGACCACTGGACGGCGGTCGAACGTACCCACTACATGGAGTCCTCCAAGCTGTTCGTGCCGGTGGACCGGCCGTTCTGGCTGGACAAGGACGCGTCGGGCCGGGACGTCATGTCGATGACGCTCACCGACCGCATGACGCGTGGCACCTACCTCCTGGACGACGGGCCGGACAAGCCCGCCGTGATCTGCCTCTCCTACACCTGGTGCGACGACAGCCTCAAGTGGCTGCCGCTCTCCGCCAACGAGCGCCTGGAGGTCATGCTCAAGTCGCTCGGCGAGATCTATCCCGGTGTCGACATCCGCAAGCACATCATCGGCAACCCGGTGACGATCTCCTGGGAGAACGAGCCCTACTTCATGGGCGCGTTCAAGGCCAACCTCCCCGGCCACTACCGCTACCAGCGCCGGCTGTTCACCCACTTCATGCAGGACCGCCTCCCCGAGGACAAGCGCGGCATCTTCCTCGCGGGCGACGACATCTCCTGGACGGCCGGCTGGGCCGAGGGCGCCGTGCAGACCGCCCTCAACGCCGTCTGGGGCGTCATGCACCAGTTCGGCGGCGCCACCGACCCGACCAACCCCGGCCCCGGCGACGTCTACGACGAGATCGCGCCCGTCGAGCTGCCCGAGGACTGAGACAAGGGCTGGCCCAAGGACTGGCCCAAGGGCTGTCTTCGAGGAAGCGCCCCGCCGCCGCCCGCCCGGCGCGCGGGGCGCTTCCCGTCGTACCCGAAGTTCGCGTCGTCCCCGTCTTTCCTGTCGTCCCGGCCGTCCCCGCACCCCAGCGGCGTCAGCAGGCAGCGCCCCACCAGCCCCACGCTCGCGTCGACGCGCTCCGCGAACTCCGCCGCCACACCCGGCCGTTCGCGCAGCGCCCAGAGCGCCCGGAACGCCGCCCACGCGGCCCCGCGCGCGGCCTCCAGGGTCCACGACCCGAGCAGGTGGGTGAGCGGATCGGCCACGTCCAGCAGGTCGGGGCCCGGCATCAGGGCCTCGCGGATCCGCTCCTCCACGGAGACCAGCAGCTCGCCGACCCGGTGGAAGTCCCCCTCCAGATCCCGTGGTTCGGCGCCCAGACCCCGGCAGGTGTCGGCGAGGGCGAGCGGCAGATCGTGGCCGATGTGGGCGTTGACGCCCGCCAGCGCGAACTGCACCGGCCGGACGGCGGGATGGCCGCGGAGCTGGAACAGCGGACGCCAGCAGGCCGGCGGTCTTCGCCCCGCCGCCGCCTCGTCGACCGCGTCCAGATAGCGGCTCGCGAACAGCACGTCCAGCGTGGTGGTGGCCAGGCGGTCCCGGAAACCGCCCTCCGGCACCCGCCGCGCCACCTCCTCGGTGACCGCCAGATACACCCCGTTGAAGACCGCCACCCCGTCCTCCGGCGGCAACTCGGCGGCCAGCGCCCGCATCCGGGCGACGACCCGCTCGATGCCGGTCATGGGCGTCGTGGTCCGTGCGCGCGTCATCTCCATGCACACAGAGTGACAGACGAATACGGAGAGTAGGGGCTCTGGTCTCCAAGTTAACCGGAACGGGTGACGCTGCGTAATGAAACCGCAGGTCCGGGCGGCCCGTCAGGCCCCGGGCCGCCGGGACGCGGTCCCGCCGCCGTCCGACTCCCCGCCGTCCGACGCCCCGCCGTTCCGCGCACCCTCCGTCGCCAGCCCGTCGTACCCGCTCGTCCCCTCGTCCAGCAGCGGCTCCTGCCGCTTGAGGTGCGGCGGCGCCAGGAAACGCAGCGCGTGGTAGCCGGTGAGGACCACGATCGTGCCCAGGGCGATGCCGTTGAGCTCGAAGTTCTTGCTGATCTTGAGGCTGACGCCGCCGACGCCGATGATCACGCCCGCCGCGATCGGCACCAGGTTCAGGGGATTGCGCAGGTCCACCTTGTTGTGCACCCAGATCTGCGCGCCGAGCAGGCCGATCATGCCGTACAGGATGACGGTGATCCCGCCCAGCACGCCCCCGGGGACGGCCGCGACGACCGCGCCGAACTTCGGGCAGATGCCGAAGAGGAGTGCGAAGCAGGCCGCCGCCCAGTAAGCGGCGGTCGAGTAGACGCGGGTGGCCGCCATGACGCCGATGTTCTCGGAGTAGGTGGTGTTCGCCGGCCCGCCGACGGCCGTGGACAGCATCGTCGCCGCGCCGTCGGCCGAGATCGCGGTGCCGAGCTGGTCGTCCAGCGGGTCGCCGGTCATCTCGCCCACGGCCTTGACGTGCCCCGCGTTCTCCGCGATGAGGGCGATGACCACCGGCAGCGCCACCAACGCCGCCGACCAGCCGAAGGACGGGCCGTGCAGGGAGGGCAGGCCGATCCAGTCCGCCTTGCCGACGCCTGACAGGTCGAGCCGCCAGTGGTCGACGGCCTGGGGGCCGCCGTTGACGGAATGGATCTTTCCGAAGATCCGGTCGAGGGCCCAGGAGAGGGCGTAGCCGAAGAGCAGGCCCAGGAAGATCGCCACCCGTGACCAGAAGCCGCGCAGGCAGACCACGGCCAGCCCGGTGAAGAGCATGGTGAGCAGGGCCGTCCACTGGTCCTGCGGCCAGTAGGTGCTCGCGGTCACCGGGGCCAGGTTGAAGCCGATCAGCATCACCACCGCGCCCGTCACCACCGGCGGCATCGCCGCGTGGATGATCCGGGCGCCGAACCGGCGTACCGCCAGGCCGCTGAGGAACAGCGCCGCGCCGACCACGAAGATCGCGCCGGTGACGGCCGCGCTGTCGCCGCCCTGGGCCCGGATGACGGCCGCCACGCCGACGAACGAGAGGCTGCACCCCAGGTAGCTGGGGATCCGGCCGCGCGTCGCGAGCAGGAAGAGGATGGTGGCGACGCCCGACATCATGATCGCCAGGTTGGGGTCCAGGCCCATGAGCACCGGACTGACGAACGACGCGCCGAACATTGCCACCACGTGCTGGGCGCCGAGGCCCGCGGTCCGCGGCCAGGAGAGCCGTTCGTCCGGCGCGACGACGGCCCCGGGGGCGGGGGTGCGCCCGTCACCGTGCAGGGTCCAGCGCACGCCGAGGCCCATGAATGCTCCCACTGTGGTTGTTCGAGGTGATCCGCACCATGTTAAGCGCGGGTCAGGAGTGGTCCGCGCGGAGAACGGCGGGTGCCGGGCCGGTCGCTGACGGCCGGTGGGGCTGCTCGGTGAGGTGGCCCGGTCAGGTGGCCGGTGGGGCGGCCGGGCGCTGCTGCGATCGGCGCAATTAACACCTCGTAAGGCTGTATGCCCGGGACGCTCGGCAGGTCCCCGCCCTGGGCGAGGTATGCGTGGGTTGTCCGATTTCCTGCCAAACCAGGAGACATACATGCGTAAGCTCGTCGGCCGCTCAGCGGCCGCCGCGGTCCTCGCCGCGGGCGTCATCGTTCCGGCCGCCGGGGTGGCCGTCGCCGCGCCGCAGTCGCCGTCCACGCCCAAGGTGGCGAGCTGGGACGACGACCACGGCCGGGACCACGGCCGGGACCGGGACCGCGACCGCGACCGCGACAAGGGCCGCGACAAGCACCGCGACCGCGACCGCCGCGACCGCGACCGGGACCGTGACTGCGACCGGGGCCGTCACCACCGCGACCGTGACCGTGACTGCGACCGCGGCCGCTGGGACCGGGACCGGGACCGCGACTGCGACCGTGGCCGTTGGGGCCGTCACCACGACGACGACTGCGACCGCGGCCGCCACCACGGCGGCTGGGGCAACGGCTGGGGCAACATCAACATTTGGGGTGGCTGGGGCAGCTGGGGTGGCGGCCACCACAAGGGCTGGGGCGGCTGGGACCGTGACTGCGACCGCGGTGGCTGGGGCCACAACGGTGGCTGGGGTCACGGTGGCGGCTGGGGCCACGAGGGTGGCTGGGGTCACCACAGTGGCTGGGGCCACGAGGGCTGGGGCCGCGGTGACGACTGCGACGGCGGCGGCTGGAAGCACCGCGGTCGCGACCGTGACTGCGACTGGAACGACGGCTGGGGCCACAAGGGCGGCCACGGCGGCAAGTACGTCCGCAACACCGTCAACATCCTGGGCATCAGCCTCTGAGGCCTCTGAGCCAACGTTCACCCTCTGAGGTCCCCTTCCACCGCGGGCCGTGCGACCGGAAACCCCGGCCGCGCGGCCCGCGGAGGCGTTCCCTCCCTCGAACCATCCCCAGAGCCATCCCTCGAAGGAGTGATGCTCCTCGCCGAGGTCCCTCGAAGGAGTGGCGTCCCTCGATGGGGTGACGCTCAGCCGCTCTCAGCCGCCCCCCGCCGCCGCGGCCCGCGCCGCGCCGCCGGCCCCCGGCCGCAGCGCCCCCGCCGTCACCGCCAGCAGCGCCGCCAGCACCGTCACCAGTCCGAACGAGACCGTCAGCGACGTGGCGTCCGCGAGCTGCCCGATGGCCGACGGGGCGACCAGGCTCGACGTGTACGTGATCGTCGCCACCCCCGCGATGGCCTGGCTCGGCTCCGGTCCGCTGCGTGCCGCCGCCGCGAAGGCGAGCGGCACGACCACCGCGATGCCCAGCCCCACCAGCGCGAACCCGGCGATCGCCGGTGTCGCCCCCGGCGCCGCGACCACCAGCACCCCGCCGCACCCCGCCAGCACCCCGCCCGCGCGGACCGTGCGTACCGGCCCGAACCGGCGGACCGCCGCGTCCCCGGCGAACCGGGCCGCCGCCATCGCACAGGAGAAGGCCGTGGTGCAGGCGGCCGCCAGCCCCGCCCCGGAGCCGACGACGTCCCGCAGATAGACCGCCGACCATTCCAGGCTCGCCCCCTCGGCGAACACCGCGCAGAACCCGACCGCCCCGATGGCCAGCGCCGACCTCGGCGGCAGCGCGAACCGCGGCGGCGCGTGTTCCTCCGCCCGCGGCCGGACGTCCAGCACCGGGCCGCACACCACCGCGCCCAGCAGCGTCAGGACGACGGCCGCCGTACCGAGGTGCCAGCGCGCGTCCGGGCCCGCGTGCGCCGCCACCGTGCCCGCCGCCGAGCCGGCCAGTGCCCCCGCGCTCCACATCCCGTGCAGCCCGGACATGATCGACCGGCCCAGCCGCTCCTCCGTCTCCACCCCCAGCGCGTTCATGGCGACGTCCGCCGTCCCCGACGCCGCGCCGTACACCGCGAGCGCCGCGCAGAGCACCGGCAGGCCGGGGGAGAGGGCGGGCAGGGCGAGGGACGCGCACCACAGGGCGAGCAGTCCGCGCAGCGCGGCGCGGGTCCCGAAGCGGTGGGCGACCCGGCCCGCGAGCGGCATCGCCAGCGCCGCCCCGATCGCCGGGAAGGCCAGCGCCAGGCCCAACTCGCCCGCGCTCAGGTGGAGGTGGTCCCTGATCCAGGGGACGCGGGTGGCGAAGTTCCCGGTGACCGCGCCGTGCACGGCGAACACGGCGGCGACGGCCAGCCGGGCGCGGCGCAGGCCCGGCTCCGCCGCCGTCTTCCGGAGGCCGGTTTTCCGGTCGTCGGTACCCTCTGCGCCGCCTCGGACCTCCATGCCGCGGACCCCCAGTCCCGTCGCCGCCACCGGCCCCCTCGGGCACGGTACGCGGGCCCGCGCGTGACCTGCCACACGCTCTGTCAAGTCCCGTGGACACCGCGCGGCGGCTCGGCGTACGCTCGGAGCGTCGGAGCCGGAAGTCCCCTGGACAACGGCTCGGGCACCCTGTACCAGAACAGATCATTCACGCAGCGCACTCCGGGGTCGGTGAAATTCCGAACCGGCGGTTACAGTCCGCGACCCGGCCGCAGCCAGCGGCCGGTTGACCAGGTGAAATTCCTGGACCGACGGTTAAAGTCCGGATGGGAGGCAGTGCGCGGCGGGCAGGCACCGGCAGCAGAGCCGTGGCCGTGCGGCCGTCCTCTCCAGGCACGTCCCGCACGGGGCACGCGGCGTTCCCGGCGCCGTCGTCCCCGCTTTTCGTCGTTTCTCACGACAGCCCCGGAGTCCATGCCCGAAGAGGCAGGAGGACCCCGGTGGCCACCGCGACCGAAGCAGACGCGATGCGACGCGCCATCGCGCTCGCCGCGCGCGCCCTCGGTTCCACGAGCCCCAACCCCGTCGTCGGCTGCGTCGTCCTCGACGCCGCCGGACGGGTCGCCGGCGAGGGCTGGCACCGGCGCGCCGGAGCCGCGCACGCCGAGGTGGAGGCGCTGCGCGCCGCCGCCGCGGCCGGGCGCGACGTCCGGGGCGGCACCGCCGTCGTCACCCTCGAACCCTGCAACCACACCGGACGCACCGGCCCCTGCGCCCAGGCGCTGATCGCCGCCGGCGTCGCCCGGGTCGTCTACGCCGTCGCCGACCCCACCCCGGCGGCCACCGGCGGCGCGGCCACCCTCGCGGCGGCCGGCGTGGACACCGAGGGCGGCCTGCTCGCCGACGAGGCCGCGGCCGGCAACACCGCCTGGCTCACCGCCGTGCTGCGCGGCCGGCCCTTCGTGCTCTGGAAGTACGCCGCCACCCTGGACGGCCGCAGCGCCGCCGCCGACGGCACCAGCCGCTGGATCACGTCGGCCGGCTCCCGCGCCGACGTCCACCGGCTGCGCGCCGAGGCCGACGCCGTCGTCGTCGGCTCCGGCACCCTGCGCGCCGACGACCCGCACCTCGCCGTCCGCGGCCTCCCGGGCGACCGCGCCGTCACCCAGCCGCTGCGCGTCGTCGTCGACACCCACGCCACGATCCGCCCCGGCGCCCGGGTGCTGGACGACGCGGCGCCCACCCTGATCGCCGTCGGCAAGGACGCCGACACCGGGCACCTGCCCGGGGTGGACGTCGCCCGGCTGCCCGCCGACGGCACCGGGATCGACATCCCCGCCCTGCTCGCCGAGTTGTACGGCCGCGGCGTGCGGTCCGTCCTGCTGGAGGGCGGCCCCCGGCTCGCCGGCGCCTTCCTGGCCGCCGGCGCCGTGGACCGCGTCGTCGCCTACCTCGCCCCGGCCCTCCTCGGCGCCGGACCCGCCGCCCTCGGGGACGCCGGCATCGGCACCATCGACCGGGCCCTGCGCCTGGACGTGACCGACGTCGCCCGCATCGGCCCCGACCTGCGGGTCACCGCCGCACCCCTCGCCACCGCCCCAGAGGAGAACTGAGAAGTGTTCACCGGAATCGTCGAAGAACTGGGCGAGGTCGTCGCCGTGGAACGCCAGGGCGACTCGGCCCGGTTCCGGCTGCGCGGCCCGCTCGTCACGGAGGACGCCGGGCACGGCGACTCGATCGCGGTCAACGGCGTCTGCCTGACGGTCGTCACCACCGCGGACGGCGAGTTCACCGCCGACGTGATGGCCGAGACCCTCGACCGCTCCAGCCTGGGCGCCCTCGACGCCGGCGCGCGCGTCAACCTGGAACGTCCGATGAAGCTGGGCGGACGGCTCGGCGGCCACCTGGTCCAGGGGCATGTGGACGGCACCGGGACCATCACCGAGCGGACGCCCGGGGAGCACTGGGAGACCGTACGGGTCTCGCTCCCCGCGCAGCTCGCCCGGTACGTCGTCGACAAGGGGTCGATCACCGTGGACGGCGTCAGCCTGACCGTCGTCGAGGCCGGGGACGACTGGTTCACCGTCAGCCTCATCCCCACCACGCTGGAGATGACCACCCTCGGCATCAAGAAGACCGGTGATCCGGTCAACCTGGAGGTCGACGTGCTCGCGAAGTACACCGAGCGGCTGCTCGGTCATGTCCCGGCCACCGAGCGGCTGCTGGGCGACCGGATCGCCAAGGGGGGCCGGGCATGAGCGCCGTCTCCTGGCTCGGCGACGAGGCGTTCGCCGCCTTCGGCCAGCACGTCATCTGGTCCGACCTGATCGGCAACACGGCCGGGCTGGTCGCCCTGGCCCTCGGCTGGAAGCGGTCCATATGGACCTGGCCCGTCCAGTTCCTCGCCGGCCTGATCCTCGTCACCGCCTACGCCACCGCCCACCTCGGCGGCGGCGTGGGCAAGCAGCTCCTCGTCATCGGCGTCTCGGTGTGGGGCTGGCGGCAGTGGCACCTCGGGCGGCGCGAGACGCAGGACGGCCTCGCCGTGCGCTTCGCGACCTGGCGTGAACGGGCCCTGCTGCTCGGCGGGACGGCCGTGGGCACGCTGGCCGTCGGCGGGCTGTTCACCGCCGTGCCCGAGCTGTCCTGGAACCCCTGGCCGGACGCGTACATCTTCGTCGGCACGCTCGCCGCGATGGTCGCCCAGGCCCGCGGGCTCGTCGAGTTCTGGTTCGCCTGGCTGCTGGTGGACTTCGTCGGCGTCCCCCTCGCCTTCTCCAGCGGACTGGCCTTCGGCGGCGTCGTCTACGTCGTCTACCTCGGCCTCGTCCTGTGGGGCCTGCGCGACTGGTGGCTGCGCTCCCGCGCCGCCGCCCGCCGCGCCCCGGCCGCCGGGCCGGCCCTCACCCGGGCCGCCTGACCCGCCGGCCGTCCCGCACCGCCCGCCCACGACCCCCACGGAGTGACCCATGACCGCCCCGCACGAGGCCCCCGCGGCCTCAGGACTCGACCCGGTCGAGCGCGCCATCGCCGACATCGCGGCCGGCCGGCCCGTCGTGGTGGTGGACGACGAGAGCCGGGAGAACGAGGGAGACCTCGTCGTCGCCGCCGAACTCGCCACCGCCGAGACCCTCGCCTTCATGATGAGCGAGTGCCGCGGGCTGATCTGCGTGCCGATGGAGGCGGAGGACGTCGACCGGCTCGACCTCCCGCAGATGGTCGAGAAGAACACCGAGACCATGCGCACCGCCTTCACCGTCAGCGTCGACGCGAGCGCCGCGCACGGCGTCGGCACCGGCATCTCGGCCGCCGACCGGGCCACCACCATCCGGCTGCTGGCCTCCCCCGACAGCCGCTCCGAGGACTTCGTCCGGCCCGGCCACGTCTTCCCGCTGCGCGCCCGGCCCGGCGGCGTCCTCGCCCGCCCCGGCCACACCGAGGCCGGCTGCGACCTGGCCCGGCTGGCCGGACTGCGGCCCGCCGCCGCCATCGTGGAGATCGCCGGCGAGGACGGCCGGATGCTGCGGCTGCCCGAGCTGATCCCGTTCGCGCGGAAGCACGGCCTGGCGATCATCTCCATCGAGGACCTGATCACCTATCTGAAGTCCGCCGAACCCACCGTCAAGCGCGAGGCCAGCACCCGGCTGCCCACCGCCTTCGGCGAGTTCCGGGCATACGGCTACCGCTCGGTCCGCGACGGCGTCGAGCACATCGCCCTCGTCTCCGGCGACCTCGGCGACGGCGAGGACGTCCTGGTCCGGGTCCACTCCGAGTGCCTCACCGGCGACGTCTTCGGCTCCCTGCGCTGCGACTGCGGCCCCCAGCTGGAGGCGTCCCTCGAACGGGTGGCCACCGAGGGCCGCGGCGTCGTCGTCTACCTGCGCGGCCACGAGGGGCGCGGCATCGGACTGCTGTCCAAGCTGCGGGCCTACGAGCTCCAGGAGGCCGGCCACGACACGCTGGACGCCAACCTCGAACTCGGCCTCCCCGCCGACGCCCGGGACTACGCGGCCGGCGCCCAGATGCTCACCGACCTGGGCGTCCGCTCCATCCGGCTGATGACCAACAACCCGGACAAGACCATCGCCCTGGAACAGCACGGCATCAAGATCTCCGGGCGGGAGCCGATGCCCGTGGCGGCGGGCGAGCACAATCTCCGGTACCTGCGCACCAAGCGGGACCGGATGGGGCACGACCTGCCCTGGCTGGACGACCACCAGGTCTCCCCCTGCGACAACCAGTAGCACCGAAGCAGTAGCACCACCCGACGAACTACCGAGGAGTGACGTGAGCGGCAAGGGCGCCCCCCAGCTGAGTGTGAAGAACTGTCGTGACCTGCGGGTGGCCGTGATCGCCGCCCAGTGGCACGAGAAGGTCATGGACGGCCTGGTCGACGGCGCCCTGCGCGCCCTGCACGACCTCGGCATCGACGAGCCGACGCTGCTGCGCGTCCCCGGCAGCTGGGAGCTGCCCGTCGCCGCCAAGGCGCTCGCCGGCCGCGGCTACGACGCGATCGTCGCCCTCGGCGTCGTCATCCGGGGCGGTACGCCCCACTTCGACTACGTGTGCCAGGGCGTCACCCAGGGCCTCACCCAGGTCTCCACCGACACAGGCGTCCCGGTCGGCTTCGGCGTCCTCACCTGTGACACCGATGAACAGGCCCTGGACCGCGCCGGACTGGAGGGCTCGACCGAGGACAAGGGCCACGAGGCGGTCACCGCGGCCGTCGCCACGGCGGTCACCCTCCGCTCGGTGTCGGAGCCCTGGCACTGACACCCGGGGCGGACCCCGTAGGGTAGGGACCACCATGGACAGGAAGACGTTCGAGGAGCTCTTCGCCGAGCTCCAGCAGAAGGCCGCCGGCGACCCCGCCACCTCCCGCACCGCGGAACTGGTGGGCAAGGGCGTCCATGCCATCGGCAAGAAGGTCGTCGAAGAGGCGGCCGAGGTGTGGATGGCCGCCGAGTACGAGGGCGCCGAGGCGACCGCCGAGGAGATCTCCCAGCTCCTCTACCACCTCCAGGTGATGATGGTCGCCCGCGGCATCTCGCTCGACGACGTGTACGCCCACCTCTGATCCTTACCCTCGTTTTTCCCCATCCCCCTGCACTAAGGAACCGCCCTCATGCTGCGCATCGCCGTCCCCAACAAGGGTTCTCTCTCCGAGCCTGCGTCGGAGATGCTCCATGAGGCCGGTTACCGGCAGCGCAAGGACCGCAGGGAACTCGTCCTCGTCGACGCCGCCAACGAGGTCGAGTTCTTCTTCCTCCGCCCCCGCGACATCGCCGTCTACGTGGGCTCCGGCAAGCTCGACATCGGCATCACCGGCCGCGACCTGCTGCTGGACTCCGGCTCCCGGGCCGAGGAGATCATGCAGCTCGGCTTCGCCGGCTCGACGTTCCGCTACGCCACCCGCCCGGGTACGGCCCAGGACGTCTCCGAGTTCGGCGGCATGACCATCGCCACCTCCTTCGCCGGCCTGGTCACCAAGCACCTCGCCGACCACGGCGTCGACGCCGACGTCGTCCACCTGGACGGCGCCGTCGAGACCGCCATCCAGCTCGGTGTCGCCCAGGTCATCGCCGACGTCGTCGAGACCGGCACCACCCTGCGCAACGCCGGGCTGGAGATCATCGGCGAGCCGATCCTGGAGTCCGAGGCCGTCGTCATCCGCCGCGCGGGCGCTCCGGCCGACGACCCCAAGGTCCAGCAGTTCCTCCGCCGGATGCAGGGCGTCCTCGTCGCCCGGCGCTACGTGATGATGGACTACGACATCCGCGTCGAGCACGTCGAGCGCGCCGTCGCGCTCACCCCCGGCCTGGAGTCGCCCACCGTCTCGCCGCTGCACCACGAGGGCTGGGTCGCCGTCCGCTCGATGGTCCCGGCCAAGGACGCGCAGCGCGTCATGGACGAGCTGTACGACCTGGGCGCGCGCGCCATCCTCACCACCGGCATCCACGCCTGCCGCCTCTGACCCCGGCGGCCCCGGCCGATCCCGACCCCGGCCCCCGCGGCGCCGCGCACCGCCCGACGAAGGAACGCACCGACGTGACCAGCCCAGCAGCGCCCGGAAGCGCCCAGACCACCCTCCCGGCCGTCTTCCGCCCGGCCCTCACCCGGGTGGTGCTCCTGGGCATCGGCGGCGCGCTCGTCGTCGTGATGGCCGTGATGTCGTTCCTGCTGGAGTCGTTCACCGCGGGGGACCGGGCCACCTTCATCGGCACCGGGCTGCTGGGCCTGGGCGTCCTCGCCCTGCTCGCCCGGCCCAAGGTGGTCGCCACGCCCGAGGGCGTCACCGTGGTGAACCTCACGACCGTCCGGCGGCTGGCCTGGGCCGAGATCGTCCGCGTCAACCTGCGGCCCGGCGACTCCTGGGTCCACCTCGACCTCGCCGACGGAACGACGCTGCCCGCCATGGGCATTCAGCCCGGCATGGCCAGGGACAAGGCCATCGCCCAGGCCCGCACCCTGAGCGCGCTCGTCGCCGAGTTCGGCACCGGCAGCTCCACGACCTGAGCCCGGCCGGCCGCCCCCGTCGCCGGTTCCTTGATTACTCTGGTGTGCACGGGCACCCACCTGCCCCGTCCCGCCCACCCGGCCGCCTCCCGGCGGCCCGCGGGACACCTGCGAACCGAGGAGTGATCCCCTCCGGGATGGACGGACCGTCCTGTAGTACCTGCGCCGCCCCCCATCGTGAGGCGGCGCCATGAGTATCACCGTCTCGCTGCTGCTCCTGGCGGCGGCCCTGCTCCTGATCCTCGCGAACGGCTTCTTCGTCGCCGCCGAGTTCGGCCTCGTGACCGTCGAGAAGCCCGAGGCCGAGCGGGCCGCGGCGGACGGCGACCAGCGGGCCCGCACCGTCGTCGAGGCCCTGCGCGAACTCTCCTTCCAGCTCTCCGGCACCCAACTGGGCATCACCATCACCTCCTTGGTGGTCGGCATGCTCGCCGAGCCCGCCCTCGGGCGGCTGCTCACCGGGGTCTTCGCCGCGGCCGGGCTGCCGTCCGGCGCCGCGCCCGGCGTGGCGGTGGTGACCGGCATGCTGGTGGCCGCCGCCGTGCAGATGGTCCTCGGCGAGCTGGTGCCGAAGAACTGGGCGGTCTCCCGGCCGCTCCAGGTCGCCCGCTTCGTCGCCCGCCCGCAGAGCGCGTTCTCGCACTTCTTCCGGCCCGTGATCACCCTGCTGAACACGGTCGCCAACCGGATGGTGCGGGCGCTGGGCGTGGAACCGGCCGAGGAGCTGGCCTCCGCCCGCACCCCCGGCGAGCTCGTCTCGCTCGCCCGGCACTCGGCCCTCGCCGGGGCCCTGGAGCAGGACACCGCCGACCTGTTCGTGCGGACCCTCTCCCTGGGCGAGCTGACCGCCCAGCACGTGATGACACCCCGGGTCAAGGTCAGCGCCCTCCAGGCGGGCGCCACCGCCGAGGACGTCCTCAACCTGACGCGGGCCACCGGCCTGTCCCGCTTCCCCGTCTACCGGGAGCGGCTGGACGAGGTCGTCGGCGTGGTCCACCTCAAGGACGCGCTGGCCGTGCCCGCCGAGGAGCGGCTGCGGACGCCGCTCACCCGGATCGCCGTCGCCCCGCTGCTCGTCCCGCAGAGCCTGCCGGTGCAGCCGCTGCTGGAACGGCTGCGCAGCGAGCAGCCCATGGCCGTCGTCGTCGACGAGTACGGCGGGACGGCCGGTGTCGTCACCCTGGAGGACATCGTCGAGGAACTCGTCGGCGAGGTCCGCGACGAGCACGACCACGCCGACGCCGCCCGCCCCGACCTGGCCCCCGTCCCCTGCGAGGACGGACGCCCGGCCTGGGACGCGGAGGGCAGCTGCCGCGTCGACGCCCTGCACCGGATCGGGCTCGACGCGCCGGAGGGGCCGTACGAGACCGTCGCCGGACTCGTCGCCGACCTGCTCGGCCGGATCCCCGTTCCCGGGGACACGGCCGAACTGCCCGACGGCTGGCGGCTGTCGGTGCGGCGGGTCGGGCACCACCGGGCGGAGCGGGTGCGCTTCGTGCGGGCGGCGCTGGTGAGGGGAGACGTGCGATGAGCGTGCTGCAACTCCTCTTCGCCCTGGTTCTGGTGCTGGCCAACGGGTTCTTCGTGGGCGCCGAGTTCGCCCTCGTCTCGGTGCGCCGCAGCCAGATCGAGCCGCGGGCGGCGGAAGGGTCCAAGCAGGCCCGGACCGTCCTGACCGGACTGGAGAACCTGCCGCAGATGATGGCGGCGGCCCAGTTCGGCATCACCGTCTGCTCGCTGACGCTCGGCGCGGTCGCCGAGCCGACGGTGGCCGGGCTGCTGGAGCCGGTCTTCCACGCGGCCGGGCTGCCCGACGGGCTGATCCATCCGCTCGGGTACGTCATCGCGTTGGCCCTGGTGGTCTTCCTGCACCTGGTCATCGGCGAGATGGTGCCGAAGAACCTCGCCATGTCCGCCCCCGACCGGGCGGCCCTCTGGCTGGGCCCCGGCCTGGTCGCCTTCGCCCGGCTCTGCCGGCCGGTCACCCGGCTGCTCGGCGCGTGCGCGCACGGGGTGCTGCGGCTGTTCCGGGTCGAGCCCAAGGATGAGGTGGAGGCCGTTTTCACCAGTGAGCAGCTGACTCATCTGGTGGAGGACTCGCGGCAGGCCGGGCTGCTCGACTCCGTCGAGCAGGAGCGGCTGGAGGACGCGCTGGAGCTGGGGACCCGGCCGGTGACGGATGTGCTGCTGGATCCGGGCGGGCTCGTCACCGTGACGCCGGCGGTCACCCCTCGGGAGATCGAGGGGCTGACCGTGCGGACCGGGTATTCGCGGTTTCCGGTGCGCGCGTCCGGTGGGGCCTTCATGGGGTACATCCATGTGAAGGACGTTCTGGATCTGGAGGAACGGGACCGGCCCGTGCCGCAGCACGTGTGGCGGCGGGTCGAGACGTTGCGGGCCGAGCTGCCGCTCGATGACGCGCTGACGGTGATGCGGCGGGCTGCCGCTCATCTGGCCGCGGTCGCCGATGCTTCGGGGAAGGTGCTTGGGTTGGTGGCGTTGGAGGATGTGCTGGAGATGTTGGTGGGGGAGGTGCGGGATCCTTCGCATCGGGTCGCGGCTGTGACGCCGGTGGTGCCGGATCCGCGAGTGCGGGAGGTTGTCACGGGGTGAGGGTGCCCCGGCCCCGCCCTTTCACCGTTTCCTGGGGGCTGCGCCCCCAGACCCCCTTGTCGCGGCTTCGCCGCTCGTCCTGCGCGGAGCGCGGTTTCGGGGGTGCGGGGGCTTGCCCCCGCAGAAACGGTGAAAGGGCGGGTCCGGGGCCTACCTCTCCGGGCCCCGGCCCGAGAGCACCTCCCCGTACGCCTGCATCAGGTCCGGCAACCGCAGCGTCGCCAGATCGTCGCGCGACAGCGCACCCGCGTAGCCGGACAGCCGGAGGTCCCGGTACGCGCAGCTCTTCTCGTACAGCGTCCGCAGGAAACGTCCGTTTCCCAGTTCGTCGATCCAGCCCTGGCCGACGACGTGAGCGCTGATGGAGCGGAGTTCCTCCAGTGCCTCCTCGTCCCATGCGTCACCGTTCTCGCCGGCGAGGACCTCGCCGATGGAGGTGAGTTCGGCCGGGCGGTAGCTGGGGAAGTCGACGCGGGTGGTGAAGCGGGAGCTCAGGCCGGGGTTGGCGGCGAGGAGGCGGTCCATGCCCTCGGGGTAGCCGGCCAGGATGACGACGAGGCGGTCGCGGTTGTCCTCGGCGCGTTTGAGGAGGACCTGGAGGGCCTCGTCGCCGTAGGCGTCGCCTTTGCTGTAGCCGGAGTTGGAGAGGCTGTACGCCTCGTCGACGAAGAGGACGCCGCCGAGCGCGGAGTCGATCAGC
Source organism: Streptomyces mobaraensis (assembly GCF_020099395.1). Classification (NCBI taxonomy): domain Bacteria; kingdom Bacillati; phylum Actinomycetota; class Actinomycetes; order Kitasatosporales; family Streptomycetaceae; genus Streptomyces; species Streptomyces mobaraensis. The sequence continues at coordinate 6,343,996 of NZ_CP083590.1, forward strand.
TCGTTGGCCTTGACCGCCGTCTGGCCCAGGAACTCGCCGACGAGGTCGGCCCGCTGGGCCTCGACCAGGTGGTCGCCGCCGAGCAGGCCGAGGGCGTAGAAGACCCGGCCGAGGATCCGGGCCACCGTGGTCTTGCCGGTGCCGGAGGGGCCGGAGAAGACGAAGTGGCGTTTGGGGGGCTGGACGGGCAGGCCCTGGCCGGCTCGGAGGCGGGCCATGTGCAGCTGTGCGGACAACGCTCTGACCTGCCGTTTGACCGGCTCCAGGCCCACCATGCGCTCCAGTTCGGCGAGCGCCTTGGCGAGCAGGACGGGGTCGGAGGGGCCGGGGACGGGAGGGGAGGACGGCTGTGGGGGGACCCGGGCCATCTCCCGTACCCCGCCGACGGGGGCGGGTGCCGGGACCGTGCCGGTGAGGACGTCGCCTGCCCGCGCCTCCGGGTCCCCGGCGGTGTCCGCGGCGTCCGGCGGGTCCTGGCCGGGGCCGCCGAAGGGGAACGGCGGGGAGAGGTCCGTGTGCTCGTCGAGTCCGTCGCCCGCCGAGATGGCGGTCAGCCGGGCGGAGGTGTCCATGAAGGTGGGGTCCACCCGGTGCACGGCACGGTAGAGGGGGAGGGCGGCCGCGCTGCGCCCGGTGCCCTCGTGGGCGCGGGCCAGCCAGTAGCGGAGTTCCTTGCGCTGCGGCTGTTCGCTGCGGCACCGCATCAGCGCCGTGGAGAGCAGCGGCTCCGCCTGGCCGTACATCTCCAGGCGGACCCGGGCCATGCCGCCGAACAGTCCGGCCTCGATGCCCAGCAGCGGGTCGTCGAGTAAGGGTTCGGTGTGGCGGACGAGCTGTTCCCAGTCCTTGACGAGGTAGGCGCGGCAGGCGTGCAGGAAGCGGACCTGCGCGTCGGTGTCGACGGGCGGGCACTCGGCGAGCGCCCGGTCCAGCTCGGGGACGTGCCGGCCGTCCAGCCAGTGGGAGGCGTGGGCGAGCAGCAGGTCGCGGCCGGTCTCCAGGACCGGCTGGACCCACCAGCCCAGCCAGTACCAGGAGTTGAGCGGGCGCCGATGACGGGCGCGCTGCTGGCCGAACCGGTCGCGGTGGCGGTACATGCGCAGCAGTGCGGTGGAGGTCTCGGCCCGCAGGGCGTGCAGGCCCAGCCAGGCGTCCGCCATCCCGGGGTCGACGCGCACCGCCGTCCGGAACTCCTCCTCCGCCTGGGCGTAGGCGCCCATCGTGCAGGCGTCCACACCGCGCAGCCAGGCGAGATCTGCCGGGGCGGGCGGGCCCTGTGTGCCGAAGTCCATCGCATCCCCCACAAACCCTGCCCCCGTGCCGCGCCGCCGGGCGGGTGCCCGGCCGCTTCGTTCGAACCATTGTTCTGTGGGCGGGAGTTGACCAGTGTTGCCGGCGCCCGCCGACGACGGGTGCGCCGCTTGGCATCGTACCTGCGCGGTCGGCGTGGCCCGTAGGGTGCGGGGGCTTCCTTCGTGGGCGCCGGGGGTGGTGTGCGGGGCGTCCGGGAGGTGCCGCGGCGGCCTGTCACCGTGGGTAATGGCCTCTCGTCCGGGCGATGGGGCAAAAGGGGTGTAAGGGTGTCCGCAGGGAGGACGAAGCCCCCGGTCACGGGGGAACAACCGGGGGCTTCGCGTTCTCCGGCGACCGCGTCGGATCGCTCCTTCTGAACGTAAGTCCTGTACGGGCCCGGGGTCAAGCCGAGTTGGGGCGGTCCGTGGACGCGGGGAGCGTGGGTGCGCCGGGTCCCGGGGCGGGTTGGCTACGCAGCGTAGGGAAGGGCGGGGTTCAGTCGGTCCCGTGAGGTCCCGGCAGCACCTCGTACCCCAAGGGGCTCTGCCGCACCAGGAGTTCTGCATAGGGGCGCGTGGGGTCCGCCGCGAAATGCGCGCGCTCCGCCCGCATCCATCCGGCCCAGAATTCCGCTTGCTCCGCTCCGTCGCGGAGTTGACCCCTGTCCCAGGAGTCACTGCGGTCTAGGTCCATCCACAGCAGGCAGGCGAGGTGGGGGCGCAGGGCGCGGCGCCCCGCGCCCACCCCCTCCAGCAGGACCACCGGCGCGGCGGGCAGGGCGCGTTCGGGGCCGGCGAAGCGGCGGGCCGTCCAGTCGTAGGCCCGGTAGTGTGCGGTCGCGCCCCGGGCGAGCGGGGCGAGGATCCCGGTGCGGAGCCGGTCCGTCCATGCGAACAGCTCGTCGTGTGTCGCCAGGTCGTCCAGGTGCAGCACCGGTGTGCCGCCGCCCAGTGCCTCGGCGAGCCGGGCCGTGAACGTCGTCTTCCCCGAGCCCGCGTGCCCGTCGACGGCGACCAGCCGGACCGGGCCGAGGGACGGGGGGCGGGCGCGGATGCGGCGGGCGAGGACGGTGAGGGGGGAGACAGGGGAAGTGGGGTCGTGCACGGGGTCACCTTAGGCGGCGGGCCCGTACGCGCCTGACGCGCGGTGCGCCTTCCGCGCGGTGCGCCTGACGCGCCGTACGTCGCGTCACTGGCTCCCGGCCGTCCCGCCCGGGATAGTGGGCCGTCCGGACCGCGCGGCCCGACCGGACCGCGTGGGCGGCCCCTACACGGTCACTGACAGCCGAAACTGACAGCCGAACCGGGAGACCACGCCATGTCCAGCAGACCGACTCCCTCCCCCTGGCCCCCCTCGTCCCGCCCGCCCCGCCGTTCCCTCCTGACCGCCGCCCTCGCCGTCACGGCGGCCGCGTCGCTCTCCCGGGCGGGCACCGCCCTGGCCGCCGTCCCCGAGGGCGGGGCCCGACGGTCGTCCGGGACGGTCGACCACCACTCCTGGACCACCCTCGGCGACTGGCGCGCCGGTGCCCGCGCGGGCACGGCGGTCCGCGACGGCCGGCGGCCGGGCGTGGTCCTCGACCGGCCGGCGGGCACCCGGGAGTACACCGACCCGCACACCGGGACCACCGCCCGCTGGGAGTACGCCACCTGGACCTCCCCGGTGCACACCCTGTCCGCCCCGGCGACCGAGATCATCGTGTCCTGGAACGCCCACACCCCGCCCGGCACCTGGATCCAGACCGAGGTGCGCGCCACGTATGCCGACCGCACCCACACGCCCTGGTACGTGATGGGCCGCTGGACGTCCGGTGACGCGGCCGGCGACATCCGGCGCACCTCCGTCGACGGGCAGAAGGACGGCCGGAGCGCCGTCTCCACCGACACCCTCGCGGTCGTGCCGGCGAGCGGCGCGCGGTTCGTCTCGTACGCCCTGCGGCTGACTCTCTTCCGGCGGCCGGGCGGCGGGCTCACCCCCACGGTGTGGCGGGTGGGGGCGATGGGGTCCGAGATTCCCGACCGGTTCACGGTGCCCGCCTCGAAGCCGGGGGAGGGGGCCGGGCACCGGCTGTCCGTCCCCCGCTACTCGCAGGAGATCCACAAGGGGCAGTACCCGCAGTACGACAACGGCGGCGAGGCGTGGTGCAGTCCGACCTCCTCGCAGATGGCCGTGGAGCACTGGGGGCGCCGGCCGTCCGCCGCCGACCTCGCCTGGGTGGACCCGTCCTACGCCGATCCCCAGGTCTGCCACGCCGCCCGGTTCACCTACGACTACCAGTACCAGGGGTGCGGCAACTGGCCGTTCAACGCGGCCTACGCGGCGACCTACCGGGACCTGCAGAGCACGGTCACCCGGCTGCGTTCGCTGAACGACGCCGAGCGGCTGGTCCGGGCCGGCGTCCCGGTCATCACCTCGCAGTCCTTCCTCGCCGCCGAGCTGGACGGGGCCGGGTACGGCACGGCGGGGCACCTGATGTGCGTCACCGGCTTCACCAAGAGCGGCGACGTGGTCGTCCACGATCCGGCGGCCCCCTCGGACGCGGCCGTCCAACGGGTGTACAAGAGGCGTCAGTTCGAGAACGTCTGGCTGCGGACCAAGCGGCATGACGCGCAGGGCCGGGTCAAGGGCGGTTCGGGTGGGGTGTGTTACCTCTACTTCCCGCTGGAGCTCTCGGCCGCTCAGCGGCGTGCTCTGCGGCAAGTGGGAGTGGAGTGAGTGAAGTTCACCCAGTGAATATCCGGCAGCACGGCCCGTTCGCACGGCTGTGTGTATAAGCTGAGGCCGCACCGAGGCCCAGGACCGATCGTCTCCGGTCGCGGTGGTTCCGTCGGGCGTGCGCCCACCGGTGTGTCCGGGGCGGGTCTCCGCCCGTCCCGCCGCCCGACGGCCGTCGATCCGGTTCCGGTGTGCACCTTTCCCGCTCGCGTGGCCCTGTCATGGCGGCTTGTCATGACAATGCCAAGGATCCGCGGGCGCTGCGACACCGCACGTGAACCGTTCGGCAGACGACCGCGAGGCAGGGAGGGGCGCACCCGATGCAGCGCCGACGATTCGGCCGCTCCGCGCGGCGGGCGGGGCCGGCCGACCCCGTGGAGGCGGAGCTCGACGCCCATCCCGCGCGCGACGACCGCCCGCTGCGCGCCGCCGTGGACGACGCCGCCATGGGCCGCTGGGAGGGGCCCCGCGACCTGCTCGCGGCCACCGGCCACGACTGGGACCGGCGGATCTTCCGGCTCCAGGTCCTCGCCCGGGCCGGGGTGAACCTCCGCTTCGCCGAGACCTGGAGCCGGGCCGAACCCGGTTCCCCGGACGCCCTGGCCGTGCTGGCCCACGTCCAGGCCCTGCGGTCGCTTGTCGCCGGCCGGGACGCGGGCCGGGAGCTGATGGAACAGGCGTGGGAGACCTGCCTGGCCACCGCCGAGGCGGCCCCGGCGGACCCCTCGCCGTGGGTGGTCCTGCTGGCCCTGGTGCGCGTCCACGCCCCGGACCGCGAGCTGCTGGGGCAGATCTGGAACGAGGCGACCGCCCGGGACCCGTACAACCGGGAGGCGCACCACGAGGTGCTCACCTTCCTGTTCGACCGGAACCACGGCTCCGGCGGCGAGATGTTCCACTGGGCGCTCGAACGGGCCCAGACCGCGCCCGCGGGGCTCCCGCTGGCCGTCCTCCCGCTGGTCGCCCTCGCCGAGTCCTACCGGCAGCGCAGGGCGGAGAGCGGCGGCGCGTACGGGCTGACGGTGCACCCCTGGAACGACTGTCCGCACATCGACCGGGTGCTCGACGGCTGGTGGCGGCACCGGTCGCCCCGGCCGCACGCCCAGTTCGCGGACGACGCCAACTACCTCGCGCACGCCCTCGGCTTCGCCGGCCGGCACGCCGAGGCGCACGAGGTGTTCACCGCGATCGGCCCGTACGCCTGCGACGCGCCCTGGTCGTACTGCGGCGAACCGCGTGAGCTGTTCCTGCGGTACCGCGGCTGGGCGGCCCGTGCCGCCGCCGGCCGGCCGCCCCGGCCCCCGCGGCCGGGCTGAGTCCCCAGGTCCACAAGAGCACCACCGCACCACGGTTTCCCCCACCGCCCCCCGGCCCAACGAACCGAGGAAGAGGTTTCCGTGCCACTCGAAGTCCCCGGCGTCTCAGGCGTCCCCGGCGCCTCCGGCGCTTCCGGTGTTTCCGACGAAGAGCGCCTCGCACAGCTCGGCTACCGCCAGACCCTCGCCCGCAGCATGAGCGGGTTCGCCAACTTCGCCGTCTCGTTCACCATCATCTCGGTGCTGTCCGGCTGCATGACCATGTACGGCTACGGGATGACGACCGGCGGGCCCGCCATGATCACCTGGGGCTGGGTCGGGGTCGGCCTGATGACCCTGATCGTGGGGCTGGCCATGGCCGAGGTGTGCTCCTCCTACCCGACCAGCGCCGGACTGTACTTCTGGGCCCACCGGATGGCCCCGGAGCGCAGCCGGGCGGCGTGGGCCTGGTTCACCGGCTGGTTCAACGTCCTCGGCCAGATCGCGGTGACCGCGGGCGTCGACTTCGGCGCGGCCTCCTTCCTCAACGCCTACCTCGACCTCCAGTTCGACTTCGCGGCGACGCCCGGCCACACCATCACCCTCTTCGGGGTCATCCTGCTGCTGCACGCCGTCCTGAACACCTTCGGCGTCCGCATCGTCGCCGTGCTCAACAGCGTCAGCGTCTGGTGGCACGTCGTCGGGGTGCTCGTCATCGTCGGCGCCCTGGCGCTCGTCCCGGACCACCACCAGTCGGCCTCCGTCGTCTTCGGCGAGTTCGTCAACCGCACCGGCTGGGACTCGGGCTTCTACGTGGGGCTGCTGTCGCTGCTGATGGCGCAGTACACCTTCACCGGCTATGACGCGTCGGCCCATATGACCGAGGAGACCAACGACGCGTCGACGGCCGGTCCGCGCGGCATCGTCCGCTCCATCTGGCTCTCCTGGATCGCCGGGTTCGTGCTGCTCGTCGGGATGACGTTCGCCATCCAGAGCTACGACGGCTCGCTGGAGTCGACGACCGGGGTGCCGCCGGCCCAGATCCTGATGGACGCGCTCGGCGCGAGCGGCGGCAAGGCGCTGCTGCTGGTCATCATCGCCGCCCAGCTGTTCTGCGGGATGGCCTCCGTCACCGCCAACTCCCGGATGATCTACGCCTTCTCGCGCGACGGGGCGCTGCCCTTCTCCCGCGTCTGGCACCGGATCAACCCGTCGACCCGGACGCCCACCAACGCGGTGTGGCTCGCGGCCGGGGGAGCGTTCGTCCTCGGTCTGCCGTATCTGATCAACGAGACCGCCTACGCGGCCGTGACCAGCATCGCCACCATCGGGCTGTACATCGCCTACGTCATCCCCACCTTCCTGCGGCTGCGCCTCGGCGACCGTTTCGAGCGCGGCCCCTGGCACCTGGGCCGCTGGTCGCGGCCGATCGGTGTGGTGGCCGTCGGGTGGGTGGCGCTGATCACCGTGCTGTTCATGCTGCCGCAGGTGCACCCGGTGACCCTGGAGACCTTCAACTACGCGCCCGTGGCGGTGGCCGCGGTGCTCGGCTTCGCCGGGGTGTGGTGGCTGGTGTCGGCCCGCCGGTGGTTCCTGGACCCGCACCACCCCAAGAACGCCGTGGCGCACGCGGCGCCGCTGGCGGAACCGGGCGCGCTGCGCCCGTAGCGCGCGCCGGGCGACGGGCCCGCGCACCGGCTTCCGGCCGGGCAAACCTCCCGTTGGCACCAGACGTACGACAGGGGCCGCACCCCCGGCGGCCGACGCCCGGGGCGGTCCCTGTCGCGCGTCCGCGCGCCCTCGCGAACCGGGACGCGCCCCTTGCGCGGGGAGCGGCGGTCCATGATCATTTGCTGTAGTCGGCAATGATGTGATCAATAATGCGAGAGCTGGTCCCGATCCGTACGGGCCGGGAGGCGCGGGGGGCACGGGAAGCAGGGGACGGAGGGGCGGAGAAGCGCGGAGAAGGGGCAGCGCCGGCCGGCGGCACGGGCCGCCGTGGACGCGAGGGCACCCATGACGGCGGACAGAGACGCATCTCACGCGAACGAGTGGTTTTGAACCGCGATGAACCGCAGACCTGCTGGAGTCGAAGGGGGAGCGGCGAGCGCATGCGGACCGCGCTTCTCCGCTTGCTTCTACCATTCGAACGAACGATCAGTAGCCTCTGCTCAGACCCCTCAACACCCCTGCGATGAGCTGGAGAGACAGAGTGATGGAGCGTCCTTGCCGGGCCCCTTCGGGCATCGACCTGTCCGTGCCGAGCGTGTCCCGCATCTACGACTACTACCTGGGCGGCTCGCACAACTTCGAGGTCGACCGGGAGGCCGGACGGCGCGCCATCGAGGCGTTCCCGGACATGCCGAAGATCATGCAGGCCAACCGCGCGTTCATGCGGCGCGCCGTGCGCCACGCGATCGAGCGGGGCGTCAACCGGTTCCTGGACATCGGCTCCGGCATCCCCACCTTCGGCAGCGTCCATGAGATCGCCCGGGCCGCCGACCCCGAGGCCCGCGTCGTCTACGTGGACCACGACCCGGTCGCCGTCGCGCACAGCCGCACGGTGCTGGAGGGGAACGACCGGGCCGGGGTCGTCGCCGCCGACCTGCGCTCGCCCGAGGCCATCCTGCGCAGCCCGGAGGTCACCCGCCTGCTCGCCCCGGGGCGGCCCGTCGCCCTGCTCCTCGTCGCCGTGCTGCACTTCGTACCGGACGAGGACGACCCCTGGGCGGCGGTGGCCCGGCTGCGCGACGCGCTCGCGCCGGGCAGCCTCCTGATCCTGACCCACGCCGCGACGGAGGGCGGGCCGATGAAACCCGAGGAGGGCGAGAAGGTGGAGAGCGTCTACCGCACCATCGGCTCACCGCTGTGCACCCGTTCGCGCCGTGACGTGGCCCGGTTCTTCGAGGGCTTCTCCCTGGTGGAGCCCGGGCTGGTGCCCATGCCCACCTGGCGTCCGGAGCCCCGGGAGGACCCGGAGGGCGAGCCGGAGGCACGCGGCGTACTCGGCGGGCCCGAGACGCGCGGTGCCCAGGGCGAACCGGAGACGCGCGGCGCCGGGAAAACCGGGGCCGCCGCGGATCCGGACCACGCCGCCGACCCCGTCTTCACGGCAGGGTTCGCCGGAGTGGCCGGTGTGGGGCGCAAGCCGTGACCGGCACCTCGAACGGCCGCACCCTGCACGGCACCGCCGAGCCGCTCCCGTACCCCGCCCCGTACCCCACCGGCGACAGCGCGGTGCAGGACGAGCGGCTGCGGCGGTTCGCCGCGCTGTGGAGCCGGGCCGTCCACCCGGCCGCGTCCACCCCGCTGACCCGTGCCGAGTTCGAGCGCTTCCTGGTCCCGCTGGCCGCCCGGCTCCGTGACGCGCTGCACGCCCGGACGTTCGACCCCGCCCCCGGTACCGAGGTCGGCGCCGCCCTGGTCCGCGGCCACTGCACCGACCCCGCCACCCTCCCGCTGGTCCTCGGCGCCGTCGACGCCTATCTGCTGCTCTACTGCCCGCCGGACGACGCCGTCCCCGCCGACGAGTGCCGCGCCCGCTGCACCCGGCTCCAGCACGCCCTCGCCGCCGGCTTCGCCGCCGAGCTCCGCGAACGCGCCCTCGCCGAGCAGGAGGCCATCTCCCGTGCCGCCCTCGCCGCCCGGGCCGAGACCGAACAGGCCCTGCACACCAGCGAGGAGCGGTTCCGCGCGGTCTTCGAGGGCGCGGCCATCGGGGTCGGCATCGCCGACGTCGACGGGCACATCACCGACGTCAACGAGGCGCTCTGCCGGATGTTCGGCAGCATCGACCGCCCGGTGGCCGGACGCAACGTCGGCGAGCTCGTCCACCCCGACGACTCGCCCGAGGTCTGGGGCCTCTACGCCGAGCTGGTCCGCGGCGACCGCGACCACTACCGCGTCGAGAAGCCGTACTACCGCGGCGACGGCAGCGTCCTCTGGACCGATCTGACGGTCTCCCTGCTGCGCGACGCCACCGGCCGCCCCCAGTACCAGCTCGCGCTCATGGAGGACATCACCGAGCGCCGCGAGCTGCACGAGCGCCTCCGCCACCAGGCCACCCACGACGACCTCACCGGCCTGCCCAACCGCACCCTCTTCTTCGAACGCCTCGACCGCACCCTGGACCCCAGCGGTCCCCTGGGCCCCGACAGCCACTTCGGCCTCTGCTACCTCGACCTGGACGGCTTCAAGGCCGTCAACGACAGCCTCGGCCACGCCGTCGGCGACCAGCTCCTCGTCGCCGTCGCCGAGCGGCTGCGCGCCTGCGCCTCCGGGCCCGACGAACTGGTGGCCCGGCTGGGCGGCGACGAGTTCGTGGCCCTCACCACCGGCCCCACCGCCCAGCGCGACGTCACCGCCCTCGCCCGCCGGATGCTCGCCGCCCTCGCCGACCCCGTCCACCTCGACGGCCGCCACCTGTGCGTCCGCGCCAGCATCGGCATCGTCACCGGCCGCCCCGGCGAGGCGGACGCCGCCGAGGTGCTGCGCAGCGCCGACATCACCATGTACCGGGCCAAGGCCGCCGGCGGCAACCGCTACGAGCTCGCCGACGCCGACTCCGACGCCCGGGTCATCGCCCGGCACGATCTCACCAACTGCCTGCCCGGCGCCCTGGAGAACGGCGAGTTCTTCATCGAGTACCAGCCGCTGGTCCGGCTCTCCGACGGCACCGTGCGCGGCGCCGAGGCGCTCGTCCGCTGGCTGCACCCGGTGCACGGGGTGCTCGGCCCGGACCAGTTCATCCCGCTCGCCGAGAGCACCGGACTGATCGTCCCGCTCGGCCGCTGGGTCCTGGAGGAGGCGGCCCGGCAGGCCCGCGCCTGGCGCAGCGACGGCCGCTGCCGGGTGCCGCTCCGGGTCAACGTCAACCTCTCGCCCTCGCAGCTGCGTTACCCCGCGCTCGTCGCCGAGACCATCGCCGTCCTCGACAACGCCGGCCTCGACCCGTCGGCGCTCTGCCTGGAGGTCACCGAGAACGCCCTCATCGGCGCCGACGAGGAGCAGCTCCGCCCGCTGCGGCAACTCGCCGACCTGGGCGTGGACATCGCCCTCGACGACTTCGGCACCGGCTACTCCAACCTGTCCTACCTGCGCCGGCTGCCGGTCAGCACGCTCAAGCTCGACCGCTCCTTCACCCGCGGCATGCAGCGCGCGCCCGCCGACCCCGTCGACGTGAAGATCGTCGAGGGGATCGTCTCGCTCGCCCACACCCTGGACCTGTCGGTGACGGTGGAGGGCGTGGAGACCGGTACCCAGGCGGACCACCTGCGGATACTGGGCTGTGAGACGGCGCAGGGCTGGTACTACGCCCGGCCGGGCCCGCCGGAGCGGCTGCACAAGCTCTCGCTGGCGGACGCCGCGTCCTGATCCGGCCGTTCAGCCCGTCACCTGATCCCCGTCCCGGGAGCCGCCGGTACCCGGCCGGCCGCCGGTACCCGGCCGGCCGCCGGTACCCGGGCCGAGCAGCCGCGCCTCCGCGTCCGTCAGCAGCCGCGAGCGGATCAGGAAGCGGACGCCCTCCGGGGCCTCCAGGGAGAAGCCGCTTCCGCGCCCCGGCACCACGTCCACGGTGAGGTGGGTGTGGCGCCAGCGCTCGAACTGGTCCGCCGCCATCCAGAAGCCGACGGGCTCGGCCACCCCCTCGACGGCCAGCTCGGCGAGGAGCACGTCACTGCCGCCGGTGCGGAACTCGCCCCGCGGATAGCACATCGGCGAACTGCCGTCGCAGCAGCCGCCGGACTGGTGGAACATCAGCGGCCCGTGCTTGCGGCGCAGCCGCCGGAGCAGCCGGGCCGCCGCCGGGGCGAGGGCGACGCGTCCGGGGGAGTCAGGCTGCGGTCGGGTCGGGGTCACGGGTGCCCTCCTCGAACGTCCATTTACGCAGGCGTATATCCGTTCCACGGGGCCCCAGCCTGCCCGGGTCCCGACGCTGATCGCCAGAGGCCCGTCGGCCGCACCGGGACGGGTCCCGCGAACCATCCGGCACAGCCGCTCCCCCCGCCGCAAGTGCGCCGAACGCGACGGGAATCCACCGGATCCGGCCAGCTCCGCCGCTCCGCCGTCAAGGACCCGCACGGTTCGCTCGAATGGACCCGGAGGAGTCCTTCCGTTCACCCATCGTTTCCCTGGAGTTGTGCGACCGGCACAGCCGCATAGGGAGGAAGAAGCCGTGGAACCCGTGCGTGACCTCGCCGCCCACCTGGGTCTCGACCTGCTCGCGGTATGTCTGCTGACCTTCGCGATCTACCATCCGCGACACCGGCGGCGGGACCTCGTCCCCGCCTATCTCGCCCTGAACGTCGCCCTGTTCTCCGTCGTGGCGGCGCTCGCCGAGGTGGGTGCCAAGGGCGGCACCGCGCTCGGCTTCGGCCTGTTCGGCGTGCTCTCCATCATCCGGCTGCGCTCCGACGCCGTACAGCACGAGGAGGTCGCCTACTACTTCAGCACCCTCGTCCTCGGCCTGCTCTGCGGCCTGCCGCACCTCGGCCTGGGCTACGCGGCCACGCTGAGCGCCGTCCTCCTGCTGGTCGTCTACGTCGCCGACCACCCGCGGCTGCTCACCCGCGCCCGCCGCAGCGTCGTCACCCTCGACGTCGTCCTCACCGACCCCGCCGCCCTCCGTGCCGAACTCGCTCACCGCCTCGGCGAACCGCTGCACTGGACCGTCACCGAGATCGACTACGTCCGCGACCTCATGGTCGTCGACGTCCGCTACCGCGAGTTCCGGCCCGGCACCGCCCAACAGGCCCCTGCCGCCCGTCCGTCGGTGCGCGACGCCCGCGCCTGGGAGGCCGCGTGAGCACCGCCGCCCCGGCCCCCGCCGTCCCCAGCCCGACGCCGCACCCCCTGGAACGCGTCGTCGGCGCCGCCCGGCCCGTCTCCCTCGACGAGGTCAACGCGCGCTCCGGCCTGCTCACCCGCTTCGACCGCGGCTACCTGGTGCCCGCCCGGCTGCTCACCGACCTCGTCGCCCTCCTCACCGCCCCGCACCGGCCCGGCGGCGCCTACCGCGTCCTCGCCATCGACGGCAGACGGGTCTTCCACTACCACTCCGTCTACTACGACACCCCCGGCCTGCGCTCCTTCCACGAGCACCGGCAGGGCCGCCGGCAACGCTTCAAGATCCGCGAACGCGTCTACCGGGACAGCGGAGAGCGGCAGTTCGAGCTCAAGCTCAAGGGCGGCCGGGGCGACACCGTCAAACACCGGCTCCCGCTCACCGCCGGCGCCGGCCCGCTCGACCCGGCGTACCGCGCCTGGCTCGACACCACCCTGCGCACCGCCTACGGCATCACCGCACCGCCGGACCTCACCCCCTCGGTCACCACCGACTACCTGCGCGCCACCCTGGTGGCCGACGGCGAACGCGTCACCTGCGACGCCGGGCTCGTCTGCGCCGACCGCCGGACCGGCGCCACCGTGCGCTGCGCCCCCGGCCTCGTCCTCGTCGAGACCAAGGGCACCGGCCGGCTGACCGACGCCGACCGGCTGCTGCACGCCCACGGCGTCCGGCCCGCCGTCTTCACCAAGTACTGCGGCGCCCTCGCCGCGCTCCACCCCGCCCTGCCCGGCAACCGCTGGCGCCGCGCCGCCGCCCTCGCCTTCCCGGCGGCGGGCGGCGGGGTGATCGGCGCGGCCGGCGGTGGTAGGAAGGCCCCATGACGGCAGACGACCGCACGACCGCGTCCGGCGCACGGCCTCCTGGCGAACGGCCGCCCGGCATCGAGGAGATGCTCCGCGCCAACGAGCGCAACTGGGACGCCCGCCCCCCCCGTCCACGTCGCCAGCGACTTCTACGGACTGGACGGCTCCCGGACCGCCGAGGACTGGTTCGCCCCCTTCGAGTGGACCGACCTCGGCGACCTCGCCGGCCGCGACGTCCTTCACCTCCAGTGCCACCTCGGCACCGAGACCCACGCCTTCGCCGACCGGGGCGCCCGCACCGTCGGCCTGGACTTCTCCGCGGCCGCCGTGGAGGAGGCCCGCCGGCTCGCCGCCGGGCGCGGACGGGACGTCGAGTACGTCCGGGCCGACGTCCACCGGGCCGTCGAGGCGCTCGGCGGACGGCGGTTCGACGTCGTCTACACCGGCAAGGGCGCGCTCTGCTACCTCCCCGACCTGCCGGCCTGGGCGGACGTGGTCGCCCGGCTGCTCCGGCCCGGCGGCGTCCTGTACCTGGTGGAGTTCCACCCGCTGCTCAACGCCCTCGGGCCGGTCCCGGCGCCCGGCGAGGAGGGGCTGCTGCTGCGCCACGACTACCTGGAGGGCCGGGGGCCGATCCGCGGCGACAACCCCCGGACGTACACCGACGGCCCCCCGCTCCGGGAGGCCGTGACCAGCTACGAGTGGCGGCACGGGCTCGGGGAGACGGTCGGGGCCGTCCTCGGGGCCGGGCTGGAGCTCGAAGTGCTGCGCGAGACCGAGCTGTTGCCCTGGCCGCGGCTGCCCGGCATGGTCCGGGACCCGGGCGGCTGGTGGCGGCTGCCGGACGCGGAGCCCCGGGTGCCGCATATGTTCGCGCTGCGGGCGCGGCGCCGGGCGGGCTGAGGCCACGGGCCGCCCGCCGGACGTCAGGACGCGTCGGGGCGCGTCAGGGCGCGTCGGGGTCTTCGCCCTCGTCGGCCTGCTCCGGGGGCTGGGCCGGCTGCGCCGGTGGTGCCGGTTCGGCCGGCTTCCCGGCCGGCGACGGGGCGGCGGGGGCGCCGGACGTCCCGGTGAGGTAGGCGGACACCACCACGTTGGCGGTGTACTCGTGCCGCTCGCGGTCGTACTCGCCGCCGCAGGTGACGAGGCGCAGCTCGGCGCGCTTCGGGTCCTTGGGCCCGTACGCCTTGTCGGCGTCGAAGTGGTCCCGGGGGACGACGGCGACGTCCTCGACGGTGAACTCGGCGGTGCTGCCGTCCTTGCGGACGACGTTCACCTTCAGCCCCGGCTTCGCGCTGCTCAGTTCGTAGAAGACGCCCCGCGAGGTCTTGGTGTCGACGTGCCCGACGAGCACGGCGGCCCCGACGGCACCGGGCGCCGGCCCGTCCTTGTACCAGGCGACGGTGTTGGGCCGGTCGTACGAGGGGGCCTCGACCCCGCCCTGGGGGTCGAGGCCGTGCCCTTCGACGGGGGCCCGCAGACCCATGGCCTTGATGGCCAGGGTCTGCGGGGCCGCTACCGGCAGCGGTGAGTGCGCCGGGAGCAGGCCATGCGCGGGAGGGCGGCCGGAGGGCTTGACGTCACCGGTGACCGGAGCCGTGGATATCGGCTCCTCGGCGATGTCATGGCCCCATAGCCAGAGGGCCAGCAGCAGTGCTACCCAGGCCGCCCCTGTCAGCAGGCGGCCGAAACCACCTGTGCGCTTTTCTGACATGTCTCCGGTCCGCTCCCTGTTACTGCTTGACCGTGCGGGAGGACCGGCGACGGGACCAGATCAGACCACCCGCGATACCGGCCGTGGCACCCGCGAGGATGAGCACGGGGGTGTCGACGGACGACGACTCCGCGGCGGCCACCGGCGCGGTGGCACCGCCACCCGCGTGCGACCAGCCGTGCGGCCGGTTGTGGTGGCCCTTGTCGTGGTCGCCGTGGTGCCGGCCGTGGTCACGGCCGTGCTCCTCGTGGTGACCCCGGCCCTCGTGGTCACGGCCGTGGTCGCGACCGTGGTCGTCGTCCCGCCCGTGGTCACGGCCGTGGTCGCCGTCCCGCCCGTGGTCACGGCCGTGGTCGTCGTCCCGGCCTTCGTGGCTCCGGCCGTGGTCGTCGTCCTTGCCGTGGTCGTCGTGTCCGTCACGACCGCGGTCCTCGTTCCAGCCGTCGTCGTGGTCACGCCCCTTGTTCCGGTCGTGGTCGTCGTCCCGGCCGTCGTGGTCACGGCCGTGGTCGTCGTCCCGGCCGTGGTCACGGTCACCATGGTCGCGGTCGTGGTCGCCGTGCTTGACGACCTGACCGGCCGAGGGGGCCGAGGGGGCCTCGAGGGCGTAGGCGGCGGCGGGTGCCGCACAGACGGCGACTGCCGTCAGAGTGCCGCAGAGAGCGGTACGAATTGACTTCATTGGGTGTACCTCCTTGATCCGAGGTTCACCCGGCACCCTCCCGGCGGCATCCGGAGGGTAGCCGTATTGCTCCATTCGGTGACGGAGCTGGTCCGAGCGGGGGAGGGACACGCCGGAAAGGGGCTGAACATCGGGCCTCCGGGGGTTCCCGGGGCGCCGGCGGAGGGCCGGGCGTGTCGGGCGTGTCGGCGGGTGCGGGCGAGAGGCGGCGGCCTTCCCCTCAACCGCCGCGTACGTCAGGTGACTTGGGGCTCGCCGGCCCGGTCCTCCGTCAGGACCGCCCGCAGGACGTGCCGGGCGTTCCGCGCCATCGACGGGTTGGCCGTCCGGTAGTGGGGGAAGGCGATCAGCGCCTGGGAGAGCGTCCGGCCCCGGCCGCGGCGCCAGGCGGCGTCGTCCACGCCGAGCGCGTCGCGGAAGACCCCGCGGGCGGCGGACGGGAGCAGGTTCCACGCCGGGAAGAGGTCGCAGGCCGGGTCGCCCGTCCCCGCGCACCCGAAGTCGATGACGGCCGCGAGCCGGCCCCCGGACACCAGGAGGTTGCCCGGCATCAGGTCGGCGTGCAGCCACACCGGCGGCCCGGCCCGGGTCGGGGCGCCCAGCGCGTCCTCCCAGACGGCGAGCGCGGCGTCGCGGTCGACGCCCTCCTCGGGGAACCTGCGCAGCGCGTCGACCGCCGCCCGGGTCGCGGCGTCGAGCGCGGCGAGCGGCCCGCCGCGGTGCGCCCGCGGCGGCGTCCCGGGCAGGGTCACCTCCCGCATCGCCGCCACGAACCCGGCCAGGTCCGCGGCGAGCCGCACCGCATCGTCGAGCGCCCCCTCCTCGGGGACGCGCCCCGGCAGCCACCGGTACACCGACCACGGCCACGGATACCCCTCGGCGGGCTCACCGGCCCCCAGCACCTCCGGCACGGCGACGGGCAGCCGGGGCGCCAGCAGCGGCAGCCACTCCCGCTCCCGCAGGATGTCCGCGACGCCGCCCTCGGTCAGCGGCAGCCGGACCAGCAGCTCGTCGCCCAGCCGGTACACGGCGTTGACCGTCCCGCCGGACGGCAGCCTCATGGGGAGTCATCCGACCGGTGGGGGGCGGGGGAGGTCAACCGCTTTTCCCGGGAGGCGCGGACCGGCGAGGACCCTCAGGGTGTCAGGATCGACGAAGCCCCCCTCCCGGTGGCGGGGAGAGGGGCGTGGCGTCACTTCTTCCGGCGCTTGCGCGGCGCGGGGATGAGCGGGGCCTCGGTCTCGCGGGCCGCGGCGAAGAAGGGGGCCATCGCTTCTTCGTACTGCTTCAGGGATTCGGGACCCAGGTCGACTTCGAGCCACTTGGGGACCTGGATTTCCTTGATTTCCGTCACCGGCGAACCGTCCTCGTCCACCTCCCCGGTAAGGTCCTCCATTTCCTCGGGAACCGTCACCGCGAACTTGACCGTGGTCAGGTTGTCGGTGACCTCGGGGGCGAGGTCGTCGAAATCGATGCGCTGCACGTAAATCGGCGTCGTGATCGTCTGACCGCCGACCTCGATCGTCTTCACCCCCTCCTCCACGTTGGGCTGACCCTTGTGGGTTTCGTCTACCTCGATGAATTTGGTGCCCATGGACGGCGCCTTTCCCTTTTGCCGGTATGCGCTCAAATTCTAGAGGAGCCGGGGCAGTTGACGCCAATTCAGATAAGGGTGTTCCATCGTTCGTGGCGGACGGGCGATTTCGTACGGGAGCCGTTTTCGTACGGGTGGGCCCGAATCGCCGGGAACCGGGACGGCCGGGGGCGCGGGTACGGGTGCGGCGGGGCCGCCGGCTCAGCGGGCCGGCGGCGTCCACCTGCCGATCCGCTCGTGCCCGGCCAGGTCCCGGAAGTAGCGGTGCCGCGACCAGGTGTCGAAGTCCCCGATGACGATCAGCCGACGGCGCGCGCGGGTGACCGCGACGTTGAGGAGGTTGGGCTTCTGCGCGGCCCAGTCGCGGGAGCCCACCTGGCCGGTCCCGGTGCCGAGCACCAGGACCACGATGTCCGCCTCCTTGCCCTGCGTGGTGTGCACGGTCCCGTAGCGCTTGGCGGAGAGACGGTTCTTCGCCACCCGGCCGATGCCGTTGACGACATCGCGGAACGGACTGACGACGAACACCGATTCGTTCAGCCGGCGCGTCACCTCGTCGGCGAAACCGCCGCCCGCGGCGGACGGGGAGAGGGCGGACGGCGAGGGGCCGGCCGGGGAGAGCGGCACCGCGCCGTCGTCCGGACGCTCCCGGCGCAGCGCCTCCTCCACGCGCTCACGGATGAGGTCGAGGCACCGCTCCAGCGCCCGGCCCTCCTCGGGGTTCCACTTGTCCTCGCCCGGCAGCGAGCCCACGTCCATCCAGACGCTCCGCTGCGCCAGCGGGTAGTCGTCCTGGTCGCGGGAGACGCCGTAGACCATCATCCCGTCGTAGGCGATCTTGTTGCTGATGTCGAACATCAGGCGGTCGCACCGGCGGTGGACGCGCAGCGGGGAGCCCAGCCAGACGCGTTCGCCGTCCCCTTCCGCCAGCCAGGTGCCGTACGGGTTGAGCCGGTCGGCCAGGGTCTGCACCGAGGCCGCGGACGGCGCCCAGGGGTGGTCCACCGCGAAGTGCGCGGCGAGCCGCCGCTGGCCGGTCCACGGCAGGGTGACCACGGGTTCGAGCTGGAGGGGATCGCCGACGACCACGGCCCGCCGCGACCGCCACAGCGCGCCGACCACCTCCTGCGGCGCGGCCTGGCCGGCCTCGTCGACGAACAGCCAGCCGAGGGCCTCGCTGCCCAGCCCGTCGAACATCCGCCCCATCGACGCGAAGGTCGTCGACACCACCGGGACGACCAGGAACAGCATCTGCCAGGCGGCGAGCACCGTCCGCGCGGGCAGCTCGGCCGGCGCCTGCCCCTTCACCACGTCCATCACGGCCTGCAGATTCCTGCGCATCCGGTCGGGGGCGGTGGCCAGCAGGGCGCGGTGCAGGTCCAGGGCGGCGAGGAACAGTCCGGCGCGCGCCTCCGCGAACGCGGGGTCCATCCAGGGGGCCGACAGCTCCCGCGCCTCCATCGCCGGACGGTCGTCGGGCCCGGCCCGCCACTCCTCCCCGGGCACGGCGGCGCCCCACCGCTCCCGGGCCCCGGCCAGCCGGTGCCGCTCCTCCTCCCGCTCGCGCCGTCGGCGGCTCACCCGCTCCCCGGCCTCGGCGGCCGTCGCGGCCTGGCGCTCGCGGGCCCGCTCGCACACGGCGAGCCTCGCCTCCCCGCGCCGGACGGCCGCCAGCGCCTCGTCGAGTCGTTCCCGCGCGGCGCGCAGGGCGGCGCGGCGGTCGGCGAGCGCGGACTCCAGCGTGGCGAGACGCGCGTCCGCGGCCTCGACGTCCGCCGCGTACGGTAGGCGCTCCTCCTCCCAGCGGCGCACGGCCTCGCGCGCGAACACCCGCTTGAGGCGGCCGGGCCGGTACGCGTCGTGGGCGTGGAGCGCCGACTCGGCCACCCGAACGCCCTCCTCCGCTTCCCGCACCCCGGCCTCGGCCGCGTCGAGCCGGGCCCGCTCGGCCGGCAGGGCGGCGCGACGGCGGGCGTACTCCTCGCGGCCGCGGAGCAGCGCGGCCTCCGCGCGGTGCCGCTCCTCGCGGAGCAGCAGGAGAGCGTCATGGGCGTCGGACTCCCGGGCCAGCAACGCGTCCAGCAGGGCGTCCGGGCCCGCCACCCGGGCGTGGAGGTCCGCGATCTCCTGGCGCTCCGCCGCCAGTTCGCGCACCCTGTCCCGGGCCCGGGTGAAACGCCGGACCGCCTGCGTCCACGTCTCCCGGCCGAGCGGCGGCTCCGGCCGGGAGGCGTCGGGTCCCGTGGCCCCGTCCGAGAGCGCCGCGGCGTACTCGCCCTGCAATTGCAGCATTTTCTGCAGCCCCAGGACCGGAGGCTCCTCATGCGGTGATTTCGGCTGCCGGCGGCCGGATTCCTTTCCCGGCTCGCCCCACCAGAACCGTTCGACGAAGTGGGAGCGATTGCTCCGGCGTCCCAGGCACGCGGCGACGGCGCCCCAGGCGTCGTCGTCCAGGAGAAGGCCGGCCGGCCCGGAGAGGTAGTCCGCGCGTGCTTTCCACGCGTCGCCGATCGCCCGGGCCCCGGGGACTTCCAGCGTCACGTTCTCCACCGCTCCGTTGTTGGACGAAGCGATCACCATTTCGAAACCCGTGAGTTCGGGAATCAAGGGGTGGAGGGTGCGCGGGAACCGCTTCCCGGCGTTCTCCTCCGTGCGCCAGGACAACGGCTCGCGGGCGAAGGCGAGTTCCGGGCGGGACAGCGTCGCCAGCCGCTCGGCCCGCCGCACCACGAGGGCGGCGATCAGGTCGCGCAGCATGGTGGTCTTTCCGGTGCCCGGCGGCCCGTTGACGGCGTAGACGCCACGCCCGTCGTCCGTCCCGAGGGTTTCCATGACGCGGTTGACCGCGAACTGCTGGCTGAGCACGAGGGGTTTGTCATTGTCCGCGGGCCACCGCCCGAGGGGCATGCTCGAAGGCCGGACGTGTTCCAGGACGGTTTCGGGCGTACGGCGCACGTCGAAACGGGGCAGGGAGTCGAGGTCCGCCTCGGCGCGCAGATAGTCCAGCAGGGCGGTGCCCGCGTTTCCCGCCTCGACGGCGTCGGAGACTTTTTCGAGGTCGTCGGCGTAGAAACTGTTGAGGAAGAGGTCGCCGATGGAGTCGTCGGCGTGCTTGGCCGAAACCCGGTAGCTCTTGACGCGGATCGCGTTCGGCGCCAACGCGTCGGCGATTCCGAGGCGTTCGGCCACCCAACGGGTGACGGCGGCCAGGTCGTGCACATCGAGGACTTTCGTGCCGATCTCGGCCGGGGGCTCCGCCGCGTCGTCCTCGCCTGACCCGTTCTCTTCCTCGTCCGGAAGGCCGTCGTCCGTGTCCCGCCCGGTGAGCCTCGCGGTCACGGAGTCGGCCAGGCCTGCGGCGAGCCGCCCGGCCGCCTGCGCGGCCACGGCACCGAGACCGGCGTCGACGGCCGCGGCCGTCAGCCCCAGCCCGCCCCCGACCGTCTCGACGGCCAGCCGGGACATCAGCCCCGCGACCGGCCCGAGCCCCGACGCCTCCTCGCCCGGCGAAGGCCGGCGCTCGACGTCCACCTTCCCGTCCGCCAGGTCCAGCAGGCTCCGCAGCGACTCCGCGCTCTGCGCCTCGAACCCGGTCAGCCACCGGTCGTCGTGCGGGCCGGGATCCAGGGTCTGCCCCACCGCCCAGGCGCACGAGGACAGCGTGGCGCTGTCCTTGATCAGACGGCCTTCCTCGTTCACGGTGAAGCACAGCACGGCGCCGTCACCGCCGGTCCGGCCGTCGAAGTCCTGCTCGGCCTCCGGTGCGCGGAACGCCTCCAGCAGGACGTCGCGCACTTTGTCGACGGCGAAGATCCCGGCGTAAACGGTGTGCTGCCACACGGAGTTCGGGCGGGCCGGAAGCCGGCCGACCGCGTGCCCCGGTTCCCAGGGCAGCGGCCGGTTCGCCCCCACCGCGTACACCATCTTCTTCGGATCGACCGGGTCCACCTTCGGCGGGCTGAAGTACTCCACCGCCCGCCAGAAACGCAGGATCCGGGCCCGCCGCCGCCGTTCCGCCTCCGACCGATTGACGGCCCCCACCCGCCCCCCTGAGATCGCGATCTCGGGGCACCGTAGCAGAGGCGGGAAAGGGCCCCGCCGACAGTGCGCGAAAGGAAAAGGCAAGGAGAACCCTCTCCTCGCCACTCTCAACATATAGCGCGCCCGGGGGCTTGCCGCAAGGCCCCGGTGGTGGCGCAGAATCGTCGGCCGATGCCACAAGTCGCGGAAAAGGGGCGCAAGGACATGCCTGTGCTGTTGTCGACACAAAAGGGCCCGACGGAGCCGGAGGCGCCGGTGTGCCGACCGGCCGCCGCGGCACGACGGAGCACGGCCGCCCCGGAGGTGTCGCGATGACCGCACACGACGTGCTGGATCTCCGGGAAGTCGACGAGACGCGGGCCGCGGCCGTCGGCGGCAAAGGCGCGCACCTGGGCGCGCTGTCGCGGATCGACGGCATCCATGTGCCGGACGGTTTCTGCGTGACCACGGACGCCTTCCGGCGGATCATGGCGGAGGCGCCGTCGATCGGCGATCGGCTCGATCGGCTGTCGCGCGTGGACCCGGACGACCGGGAGGCGGTCCGCGCGCTGAGCGCGGAGATCCGCCGGACCGTCGAAGGGGTCGCCGTCCCGGACGACCTCGCCGCGGCGGTCACCCGGGCGCTCGCCCGGCTCGGCGAGGGCGCGGCCTGCGCCGTCCGGTCCAGCGCCACCGCGGAGGACCTGCCGACGGCCTCCTTCGCCGGCCAGCAGGACACGTACCTGAACGTCGTGGGACCCACGGCGGTCCTCCGGCACATCAGCCGGTGCTGGGCCTCGCTGTTCACCGAGCGGGCCGTGACCTACCGCCGGCGGAACGGCATCGACCACCGTACGGTCCGGATGGCCGTGGTCGTCCAGCGGATGGTCTTCCCGCGCGCGGCCGGCGTCCTGTTCACGGCCGACCCCGTCACGGGAAACCGGAAGGTCGCCACCGTGGACGCCGGCTTCGGCCTCGGCGAGGCCCTGGTCTCCGGCCTGGTGAACCCGGACGTCTTCACGGTACGGGACGACGAGGTCGTCGCCAGGACGATCGCCGTGAAACAGCGGGCCGTCGAGGCCGTGCCCGGCGGTGGTACGCGGGAGGTGGCGGTCGATGCCCGGCGGCGTGAGCGGCCGGCCCTGACGGACGAGGAGGCCGTGCGGCTCGTCCGGCTCGGGCGGCGGATCGAAGCGCACTTCGGCCGTCCGCAGGACATCGAGTGGTGCCTGGCCGACGACGGCTTCCGCATCGTCCAGAGCCGGCCGATCACGACGCTGTTCCCCCTCCCCGAGGCCGGCGACCGGGAGAACCGCGTCTATGTCTCCGTCGGTCACGGGCAGATGATGACGGATCCCATGAAGCCCCTGGGCCTCTCCATGTGGCGGCTGACCGCCATGGTGCCCATGCACGAGGCCGGGGGGAGGCTGTTCGTCGACGTGACCCGGCGCCTGGCCGCGCCCGCGAGCCGCGCCGCCCTCCTGGACGTCATCGGGAGGGGTGATCCGCTGACCAGGGACGCCCTGGAGACCGTGCTCGGCCGTGCCGACTTCGTCGCGCCGCTGCCGGACGCGGCTCCCGGCGGCCCGCCGGCCGGCGGGCCGCCCGCCCCGCTCGACAACGATCCGGCGATCGTCACCGAGTTGGTCCGGCGGAGCCAGGCGTCCGTCGCCGCCCTGGAGCGCGCCCTCCGGACGAGGACCGGACCCGCGCTGTTCGACTTCCTGCCGGAGGCGTTCGAGGAACACAAGCGGGTCCTCGGTGATCCGCTGAGCATGCGGGTGATCTCGGCGGGGATGGAGGCCACGTGGTGGCTCAACGACCGCCTGTGGGAATGGCTCGGCGAGAAGAGCGCCGCCGACACGCTCACCCTGTCCGCCCCCGGCAACGTCACGTCGGAGATGGGACTGGCGCTGCTCGACGTCGCGGACGTGATCCGCCCGCTGCCGGACGTGGTGGCGTTCCTGCGGGGCGTGGAGGACGAGGACTTCCTCGACGAGCTGCCGAAGCTCGCGGGCGGGACCGAGGCGCGCGACGCCATCGTTGCCTATCTCGACCGGTACGGCATGCGCTGCGTCGGCGAGATCGACATCACGAGGCCGCGCTGGCGCGAACGTCCCGGCACGCTCGTGCCCGTCATCCTCGACAGCGTCAGGAACTTCGAACCGGGCGCCGCCGGGCGGCGCTTCGAACAGGGGCGGCGGAAGGCGGAACAGAAGGAGCGGGACGTACTGTCGCGCCTGCGCGCCCTGCCGGACGGGGACCGGAAGGCCGACGAGACCAAGCGGATGATCGACCGGGTCAGGACGTTCATCGGATACCGGGAGTACCCGAAGTACGACATCGTCTGCCGCTACCTCCTCTACAAACAGGCCCTGTTGGAGGAGGCCCGGCGTCTCGTGCGGGCCGGCGTGCTTCCCGAGCCGGAGGACGCCTTCTACCTCACCTTCCAGGAACTCCACGACGCCGTGCGCTCGAACCGGGTGGACGGCGGGCTCATCCGGCGGCGCAAGGAGGCGTTCCGCTCGTACCACGCGCTCACCCCTCCCCGGGTGCTCACCTCGGACGGCGAGGCCCTCACCGGGGCGTACCGGCGCGACGACGTGCCGGCCGGCGCCCTCGTCGGCCTGCCGGTCTCCGCCGGG
Organism: Streptomyces mobaraensis; assembly: GCF_020099395.1. Taxonomy (NCBI): domain Bacteria; kingdom Bacillati; phylum Actinomycetota; class Actinomycetes; order Kitasatosporales; family Streptomycetaceae; genus Streptomyces; species Streptomyces mobaraensis. The sequence goes on from NZ_CP083590.1 coordinate 6,367,604, forward strand.
ACCGTCGAGGGGCGGGCCCGGGTCGTCCTCGACATGGCGGAGGCCGATCTCGAAGCGGGCGACATCCTCGTCACGGCGTTCACGGACCCCAGCTGGTCGCCGCTGTTCGTCGGCATCGCGGGCCTGGTGACGGAGGTGGGCGGCCTGATGACCCACGGCGCGGTGGTCGCCCGGGAGTACGGCCTGCCGGCCGTCGTGGGCGTGGAACGGGCCACCCGGCTGATCCGGGACGGACAGCGCATCCGCGTGCACGGAACCGACGGGTACGTCGAGATTTTGCCGCCTGTGTGACATTCCGCGTGACGCCCTGTCACGAAAACCCCGGTTCAGGACCTAGCCTGAATCGGGCAAAGCATTCCTCGGCAGGGCAAATCCGCACGCGGAAGAAGATTGATGTCGAAAAAAATTACCATCGTTTCCGTGGGGCTTGGCGGGGACGTTCAGCCGCTCGCCGCGCTGGGCGTAGCGCTGAAGGGGCGGGGTTTCGATGTGCAATTGATCGGGGCCGGCCGTTACGCGGATACCGTGCGCGGCACCGGAGTGGTGTACAGCGCTGTGGAACCGGACCCCGACGAGCTGCTCATGACCTCCGGCGGGCAGCGGTTGCTGGGGTGCGGGGACAATCCCGTGGCGTTCGCCCGGTGGCTGCGGCAGGTGGGCGGGCCCGCCGCGGATCGGCTGTTCCGGGGGATTTCCGCGGTGGCGCGGCCGAGTGACTGCGTCATCTATTCGCCGCTCGCGGTTCCCGCGCAGAGTCTCGCGGAGCGCTGGGGGGCCGTGTCGTTCGCGGCTTCCTTCGTTCCGCTGCGTCCTACCCGCCATTTCTCGCCGAGCGGACTGGGGCGTTCCCTGGGGGCCGTCGGCAATGTGTGGAGTCTCCGTCTCGCCGAGCAAGTGATCTGGCAGGTGTTCCGCCGGCGCGTCAACGCGTGGCGGACGGGGACGCTGGGTCTTCCCCCGTGGCCCTTCGGGGGGCCGTTCGGTGAATGGCGTCGTCAATCACGGCCCACGTTGTACTGCTACAGCCCGTCCGTGCTGCCGGCTCCGCCCGACTGGCCGTCGAGTGAACACGTTACGGGGTACTGGCTGTTGGACACCCCTGCCGGGTGGGAGCCGCCTCGTGCGTTGGCGGAGTTCCTCGGCGCCCAGGGGCCGCCGGTCGTCTACGTCGGCTTCGGGAGCATGCTCACCGATGATCCGCACCACCGGCACGAGCTGGTTCGCGATGCCCTGAGCAAAGCCGGTGTGCGGGGCGTGCTGCTCGGGGATCCCGAAGTGACGCCGTCGGACGACCTCGTCCATGTCGTCCCGGGCGTTCCTCATTCCTGGCTCTTTCCCCGGATGGCCGCGGTCGTCCATCACGGGGGAGCCAGCACCGTGGGCGCCGGTCTGACGGCGGGAGTTCCCACGGTCGTCTGCCCCCATTTCTTCGACCAGCCGTTCTGGGGGTCCCTCGTGCACGAACTGGGGGTGGGCCCCCGGCCCATTCCGGCCGCCGAGCTGACCGTCCGCAATCTGGCGGGAGCCATCGTGCAGGCGGTCAACGACCAGGACATGCGCCGCACGGCCGAACGGCTCGGTCACCGGCTGCGGGCGGAGTCCGGTACCGAGGCGGCCTGCGACATCGTGGAGCGGTCCCTTGACCGGGCGCGCGACCAGGTCGTGTTGACCAGCTGACGAGGGGCGTACCAGTGAGCGCTTTCACGACGGTCGTGGTGGCGCGCCCCGTGGAACCCTGAGCCGCCTGGCCGCCACGCGGCCGGTGCTCGTGGCCACCCACCGCCCGCACGCGCCGCCGGGATCGGCCCACCTCGTCACGATCGCCGCCCCACCACCCGTTCAGGCCGCTCACTGGCACTCCACGCGCTCGAACGAGCCGCCCCCCTCGCGGACTCGAGCGACGGGCCACGCCGCACCACCCGCCCGGCCCCGGCAACCGAAAGCACCCGGCCTGTGGCCGCTCAAAGGAATGGTTCAGTCGATGGCCGACAAGAAATCCGAAAGCGCCACGCTCACGGCGGACGAACCGCCCGCGGCGCGCCGCCGCACCGTGCGCCTCGCGCTGCGCCGACGCGACCCGCTCGGCCCCGCCGTCCCCTCGGGCCGCCACCGCCGGGTGGCACCCACGGCCGACGGCCCCGGGGAGCGGACGGACGTACTGGGCGCGGTGGCACGGTGGGCGTACCGGCACTGCCGGCTCGTCCTCGGCTCGGCCGCCTGCCTGTTCCTGCTCTGCGCCCTCGTAGGACTGAGCGCGGGCGACCGGTGGTCCAACGGCGGCGTCATCGCCGACGGCACGGCCGCGCAGCGGGCCGAGCGGGCCGCCGAACGGCTGGGGGCCGGCACACCGGACCTCGTCCTGTACGCCCGCTCCGGGCGCCCGGTCGACGCACCCGAGGTGGCGGAGCGCGGCCGGCGGCTGACCGAACTGGCCGCACGGTCCCCGGGAGTCGCGTCCGCGCAGTCGTACTGGAACACGGGGCTGGAAGCCCTCCGTTCCGCCGACGGCCGGGGCGCGCTGCTGCGCGTCGACCTCAAAGGGGGCGAGTCCGAGACCGCCCGTACCGCGCGGACCCTGGTACCGGCCCTGCGGGCCGCCGCGCCCGGGCTCCGGCTGTCGGTGAGCGGTCCCGCCTGGGTCAACGTGTCCGCCACCGACCAGGCGGAGCGGGACCTGCTGCGGTCGGAGCTGTTCGCCCTGCCGGCCGCGTTCGCCGTCCTGGCGCTGGCCTTCGGTTCCCTGAGCGCGACGCTCGTCCCCCTGGGCATCGGCCTGACCGCGGCGTCGGGGGCCCTGGCCCTGCTGGCGGCGGTGACCCGGCTGACGCCGGTCTCCGTCTTCGCCGTCAACCTCAGCTGCGCCCTCGGCTTCGGACTGGCCGTCGACTACGCCCTGTTCACCCTCTCCCGGTACCGGGAGGAGCGCGCCCGGGGGCTGGACGCGGAGGCGGCCGTCGGGCGGGCGATGTCCACCACCGGCCGTGCTGTGACCTTCTGCGCCCTGACGATGGCGTGGTGCATGGCGTCGCTCCTCATCTTCCCGCTGGGGCTGATCCGTTCGTTGGCGATCGCCTCGCTCGTCGTCGTGGGGTTCTGCGCGGTGGGCACCCTGTTCCTGATCCCCGCCCTGGTGGCGGTCTTCGGGGGCCGGCTCGACGACGCGAAGCTGTCCCTCCGCCTCCCCTGGCGCCCCCGTACCGCCCGGCCGGCGGGCAGTCCCTTCTGGCGGCGGGTCGCCGTCACGGTGACCGGGCGGCCCCTGCTGTGGGCGCTGGCCGGAACCGCCGTGCTGCTGGGGCTGGCGGCGCCCGTCGTCGGGCTGCGGCCCGCGCTGATGGACGAGACCATCCTGCCGCGCCACGCCGAGGCCCGGACCACCGCGGAAGCGATCCGGACGGACTTCGCCCACGCTCCCGACCGGCAGCTGACGGTGGTGCTGCCCCGGACGGACCCGGTGACCGGAGCGGCCCAACTGGACGCCTACGCCCGGCGCCTGGCGGCGCTGCCCGGCGCGGCCCGGGTGAGCACCGAGGCCGGGGACTACGCCGGCGGGCGGCTCACCGCCTCACGGCGCATCGACGCGGGCGGGCGGCACGGAACGCTGGTCGTGGTGTTCGCCGCGGACGCCCCCCAGTCACCGCGCACCGCCGCCCTGGTCGAGGCCGTCCGCGCCACCCCCGCACCCGGACCGGCACAGGTCGCCGGCGCCGCCGTGCACCTCGCCGACACCCGGCAGGCCGTGACGGGAGCCCTCGGCCGGTGGGCGGTGCTGATGCTCGGCGGGGTGTTCGTCATGCTCCTGCTCCTCACCCGGAGCCCCCTGGTCGCGCTGAAGGCCGCGGTCCTGGGCGGCCTCAGCATCGGGGCGGCGACCGGACTGATGGCGCTGCTCTTCCAGCGGACGCACCTCCTCGGGCCCCCGGCCGGCGGTGGCGGGGGCACGCTGGAGATCACCATGCCGCTGCTGGCGGCCGCCCTGGCCTTCGGACTCTGCGTGGACTACGAGGTCTTCCTCGTCGCGCGCATGGCGGAGGAATGGCGGCGCACCCGGCGGAACACCGCCTCCATCGTCTTCGGCATCGAGCACACCGGCCGGCTGTTCACCGCCGCCGCCCTGGTCGTCGCCGTGAGCATGGGGGCGCTGATGGCGGCCCGGATCAGTCTGCTGGTCGTCCTGGGGGCGACGATCGCCGCGATCGTGCTCCTGGACGCGACCCTCGTGCGGGGGCTGCTCGTCCCGGCCGTGATGCGGCTGGCGGGCCGGGCGAACTGGTGGACGCCGGCCTGGCGCGGGCGAACGGGTCCCGAGGCGGCCGGGGTTCACGGATCGCCGGCACCCGAGTAACTCCCGACCGTCAAAGGAAGGCAGGGCATGGCACGGTACTCCCTCACCGGCAGGACGGTCCTCGTCACCGGCGCGACCGGCGGCATCGGGACGGCCGGCGCCCGCGCGCCGCACGCCCGGGGAGCGAACGTCGTCCTGCTGGGCCGCGACACCTCCGCCCTGTCGGCTCTGGCGCGGGAGCCGGGGGCGGAACGCGCACTGCCGCTGCGAGCGGACGTGACCGACCCGGCCGCTATCGACGAGGCGGTGGCGCGCGCCGAGCACCGCTTCGGAGAACTCGACGTCGTCTTCGCCAACGCGGGCGCCGCCCCCACCCGTCCGACCACGCCGGCGACGATCGATCCCGAGACGTTCGAGCGCGTCATCGAGGTGAACGTGCTGGGCACGTGGCGCACCGTACGGGCGGCCCTGCCGCACGTCGTCGCCCGCCGCGGCCACGTCCTCGTCAACGCGTCCGTCTACGCCTACGTCAACGGTGCCGCCAACGCCCCCTACGCGGCCTCGAAGGCCGCGGTCGAGCAGCTCGTCCGCGCGCTGCGGGTGGAGCTGGGAACCCGCGGGACCACGGCCGGAGTCCTCTATCCCGGCTGGGTGGAGACGCGGATGTCCCGGGTGGCCTTCGGCGGGGACCCGCTGGCGACCCGGATGCGCGAAGCCGCGTTCCCGCGTCCGTTCGCCCGGGCGGTCGGCCCCGAGCTGGTGGCGGCCCGCGTCGTGCGGGGGATCGAACGCCGCGCCGCCGCCGTCACCGTCCCCGGCCGCTGGCGACCGGTCGGCGCGCTGCGCGGCCTCGTCAACCCCCTCGTCGACCGCGCCCTGATCCGGCACGGGCATCTCCAGTCCCTGCTGCGGACGCTGGAGGAGGGTGGGGGAGGCCCGATGCGGCAGGCGGAGGCGATGATGACTGCGGGTGAAGAAGCCTGACGGGTGAGGGCCCGCGGACCCGGCGGGTCAGCCACGGCAGCCGTGGACGGTGTCCGCCAACGCCTCCCGCACGGAGGGTCCGGCCCGGCCGGTCAGGGCCCGGCAGGGGGCCGGGTCGAGGAACAGCTCGCGGGTCAGCAGGGTCGCCAACGCGGGCGGCTGGAGGCCCGGTTGACGCCGGCGCACCGTGTGGACGGCGTGCAGGGCCCCGGTGCCGGCTCGCAGGAGGGGCGGCGGCAGCCGGTGGACGGGGCGGGGGCGGCCCGCCGCCTCGGCGAAGCGGTGGAGGAGGGTGGCCCAGGCCAGGTTCTCGTCCACGACCGGATACGGTCCGGTCGCCCGCTGTTCGAGCGCCCGGACGGTGGCGCGGGCCACGGTGCGGGCGGTGACGACGGCCGTGCCACCAGGTGGGGCCGCCAGGGGCAGGGGCGAGCGCAGCCAGCGGACGAGCGGTGCCCACAGGGGTGTCCGGCCCGGCGCGGAACCGAACGCGAAGGGGATCTCCAGGACCGTGGCCGCCACCGTGCCCGCCGCCGTTTCCCGGGCGGCCCGGGCCTGTTCCACGCGGCTCCGGATGTAAGGGTGCCGGCCCGGCAGATCGAGACCGGGCCAGGTGCGGTGCAGCGCCGTGAAGTAGGAGCCGAGGACGACCGCCCGCGTGCACCCGGTGCGGGCGGCCGCCGCCATCAGCCGCCTGACCGGTGCGACGTTGCGCGTCTCGAAGTACCGGTAGGCCGGTGCCGGGGGAACGGCGCGGTCGTCCGCGCCGGCGGCGAAGACGAGGCCGTCGTGGTCCTGTAACAGGTCGGTGAGGCGGTCGCAGGTCGCGATGTCCACCGTGCGGGTGGTCACGTTCCCGTGCGGGTGCGTGTTCGTGCCGGGACGTCGGGCCACCGCGGTGACGTCGTGTCCGCTCGCCACGAGCTCTCGCGTCACGTGGTGGCCGAGGAATCCGGTGGCGCCGATCACCAGGACGCGAAGGGACATGCCGCCTCTTCTCTCGGGACGCGGAGCTTCTCTCGTGACGCGGAGCCGGACACCGGCCTCCCGTGCAGTGTGCACACCGAGGGCGGGGAGAACCAGAGCGACGGGGTCACGCGATCGTGACGCCGTTGTCTGCCTGGCGCCGGGGGGTGAACTCGGAGGAAAACACCCCGAGATGGGGGTGACACGTGATGCGCAGGGGTAGAGCGGGGTGAACTGGTGCGCGTGAGGAAAGGGTGACGACGTATGAACAGATCCGCCTCCAAGGGCTCCGCGCGGATACGCCTCGCGCTGAGCGCGGCTCTGGTGTGGGCCGCGCTCGGCGCCACGGCGAGCGCGGCGCCGCTCGACGACGCGGACGGAGTCGCGGCAGCGGGTGCCGCCGCCCGGGAACGAGGCTGCCCCGTCGTGTATTTCGACCTGGGCGAGACCCTCGTGCACACCGCCGCCGACGGCGGCATCGGCTACCGGCCCGGCGCGGCCTCCTACCTGCGCGCCCTGCGCGTACGCCGCGTTCCCGTCGGCCTGATCACCAATGTGCCGCCCTCCTGGGGCAGGACCGACGCCGAGCGCGCCGCCAGGCTGCGGAAGGAGGTCGACGCCACGTGGCGGGGGCCCGCGCCTTTCGCCTGGAAGGACTTCGGCGACCGCGTCCTCACCCCGCGTACCGAGGCGGAACGCAAACCGGCCCCCGCCCTCTGGCGGAGGGCGAAGGCCGGTTCGGGCCGCTGCCGCGTCGTCTATCAGGCGGAGACGGCCGAGGAGGTCAGAGCGGCTTCCTCGCTCGGGTTCGTGTCGTATCAGGTCGGCCGGCCGCACCGGCCGGCGTTCCTCCCGGTCCGGCTGGTCGAACTCCTCGGCCGGCGCTCCCCCGCCTGACCGCCCCGCCGCGCAGCAGCAGGTGGAGGACTCCGATCAGCAGTGCCGTGGCGAGCGCACTGTGCCACAGCAGGGCGTCCAGGCGCCCGGCGGCGAGATAGGCGCCCACGGCGATCGCGGCCAGGGCGCACACCGCGCGGTCCACGATGCTCTCGACCGAGAGCAGCGTGGCGCGCGGGGCGTCCGCGGGCACCGCGTCGTTCACCAGCTTGCGCTGGACGGGGTACGCGAAGCCGGTCGCGGCGGCGAACAGGCAGAGCAGCGCGACGACGGCCCACGGCCCGCCGAACGTCATGGCCGCCAGGGCGACCGCCAGCGCGAGGCTGAGGACCGAGACCCAGGCGACCGGTGACAGACGGCGGCTCAGCCACTGCGGACGGGCCGACGCCACCGCCTCCGCCACCGTCATCGCCGCCATCACACTGCCGTGCGAGGCTTCCCCGATGCCGTGGTCCAGCAGGATCGGCTGGAAGAGGTTGACCTGGCAGATCCGCGAGAGCGTGAAGACCGCGACGCCCTGCACCATCAGCAGGGCCAGCCACCGCGAGGAGGCGACACAGCGCAGCGCGGCCCCCGCGTCCCGCAGGAACGCCCCGCCCCCGCGTCCTCCGCCCGCCCTCTCCGTGCCGCCGCCCGTGCCCGCGAGGCGGGGCAGGGCGACGGCGCAGGCGAGGGAGCCCGCCGCGCTGGCGGCGCTGAGCACGTACGGGGCCGGGTGCGCCACGGCCATCAGGGGCCCGACCAGCGGCCAGCACACGACCTTCGCCACCAGCCCCAGCGCCCGGGCGGTGCCCTCCGCCCTCATGTAGTGCTCGTCGCACTTCTCGGCACGCAGGCCGTCGTACAGGTAGGCGCTGGCCGCCCCCGAGGTGAGCGAACGGCCCGCGGCGATGGCCAGGAAGTGGACGAGGAAGCCGGTGTAGGAGGCGCTGAGCACCGGGGCCAGGTTCGCCGCGGTCATGACCACCGCGCCGGCCCGCAGGCAGTTGCGGGTGCCGATCCGGTCGGCGATCAGGCCCGTCGGGATCTCGAACAGGCAGAAGGCCACGTAGTAGATGCTCTGGATGCCGAAGATCTGCCCGTCCGAGAGCCCGGCCTCCTTCTGGTAGGCGTAGAACACCGGCATCCACCACAGCAGGTTGAACAGCAGCTGGAAGCCGTAGTTGAGCCGGATGACCCGGCGGGCGGTGGCGGTGAGGCCGGTGCCCGCCGCCCGTCGGCCGGTGTCCGCCCTCACAGCGCGTACGGGCGGATCTGGACCAGCCGGAAGTCGCCCCGGTCGGTCATCAGCCACTCGATATCCAGCGGCCGGTCCACGTCGGACGCGCTGAAGTGGGACTGCAGGAGCCGCCCGGTCAGGCACAGGTCGGCGAGCCGGGCCCGGGTGGCGGCGGAGAGCTCGCGGCCCCGGGAGCCCAGGGAGACGGTACGGCCGCCGCCCTCCACGGTGTTGTACAGGTACTGCTGCGGCAGGACCGAGCCCTCGACCACCTGCTCCGGGGAGCCGGGGAAGCAGTTGAGGTAGACGTTGCGGAAGTCCTGGCGGCGGGTCGGATCGCAGGTCACCAGGACGCCGCCGAGCGAGGCGGGCACGTACTCCTGCACGATGACGCCCATGTAGGTGTCGTCCAGGGAGATGCCGACCTGGTGGCGGAGGCGCACACTGCGCGGCGAGAGCAGCGAGGCCCACACCTGGCGTACGGCGTCCAGGAGTTCGCCGGCGCCGCGGGCGGTGATGACGGAGTCGTAGACGCCCGCCGCGGAGAACCCCGGCAGGTCCTCGGCGTTGGACGAGGAGCGCACCACCAGGCGCCCGTCCGGGCCGGCGGGAGCGGGCAGGGCGTGGCCGATCTGCCGGGCGACCGGTTCGGGGACGGGGGTGTGCCGGATCAGGTGCTGGAGCTGGAGGCAGAGCGAGTCCAGGACGTCGCCGGCGTCGAGTTCGAGGGCCATCTTGAGCTTGCCGATGCCCTGCTGGATGGCGGGGGAGGAGGCCAGGAAGTGCTGCTGGAGCGCGAACGGCAGCGCCACGCCTTCGGGGGCGCCGACCGTCGCGGCCACGAAGTCGGCCGCCGCGGCGCGCAGTTCGGCGGAGGAGGGGGCGTCCAGGCCGAGGCGGGCCGCGAGGTGCCCGTAGAGGTCCTCGCGCGGCGGGCGGGGCCGCCCGTAGAAGGCGGTCAGGTCGGCCGTACGGCTGTCGAGCACGTGGTGCAGCTCGCCGAGGTGGGCCGCCTTGGTGCCGTAGCGGTCGCGGTCGGCGGCGCGCAGCCGGTGCAGGGCCAGCACGGGGACGTCCTCGAGCAGCGGCGGGTCGAGGCGGATGCGCTGCTGGTGCCAGGCCGGGGCCCGCAGGTCGGGTTCGTGGTCGAGCCGTTCGAGGGATATCCCGTCCTCGCGGACCCGGTAGCGGACCCACGCGCCGTCCAGGCCGTCCTTCTCGACGAGCTCGTCCAGGTCGCGCACGATCGCGTTGGGTATGCCCCAGCCGGAGGCGAGGACGTTGGTGTGCGAGAGCGGGGTGATCGGCGCGGTGTTGAGGAACCCGGCGACCCGGGGGACGTCGTCCGGCAGACAGGGCATGGCCACGATGTCCGCCCAGCCGAGCCCGGCCCCCGCCGCCGCGTACGCCGCGTACTCGTCGTGGGTACGGAAGTACCGCAGCCGCCCGACGGCCTCGCCGGGGTTGAGCGGCGTACGGGTCCGGGAGCCGAAGAGCTCGTGGCTGAGGATGCGCGGCACCCGCTGTTCGCTGATCGCCGCCAGCTCCTCCTCCTGCCCGTGGTTGGCGGGCTTGAGGAGCAGCGGTAGCCTGCCGTCGACCCGTGCGCGCACGAACTCGTAGAAGAACGCGAGGAGTTCACCGTGCATGGTGTCGGCCTCGGTCGTCTCCAGGACGAGGAACGTGCGTTCGCGGCCGTCCGTGTCCTCGTCGGTGTGCAGCGACAGCACGCCGAGCAGAAAGCGGCGCCCGGGGTCCGTGTAGACGGACGCGTTGAAGGCGTCGAGGTCCGCGTCGAGCGCGGCCAGGTCCATGCCCAGGACGCGGGTGGCGATGTAGTTGACGTGGAAGGGGTGCGCGGCGGTGTCGAGCAGGTGCCAGGTGTTCTCGGCACGGTCGACGACGACCTTGAGGTACGGGTGTCCCGCCAGGACGCCGGAGAGCGTACGGAAGAGCGGCAGGGACAGGTTCTCGCCGACGACCGTGCGGTCCGCGGCCGGTTCGGCGGCGCCGGTGAGCGGTTGGGCGGTCATGCGGGCGGTCGTGCGGGCGGTCGTGTGGGCGGTCATACCGACACCTCCTGCGGCCGGGCGGCGGGCAGCACCCGGGGCAGGGCGTCCACCAGGGTCTCGAAGTCGCGGAGCACGGTCCGCGCGTCGGCGGCGGAGAGCAGGCACAGGGCCGCCATGGTGTTGGCGCCGGCGGCCGGGTCGTACACCGGCACGGCACTGCCGTCGGGGAGCGAACTCTCCGGGACCACCGACAGGCGGCTGCCCCGGCTGAGGGCGACGTCCGCCGAGACGGCGCCGAAGTCCCAGACCCTGCGGTCCGGCCAGGCCCGGCCGCGGCCGTCGACCGCGAGGACGACGAGGGAGCCCGCCGCGCCGCGCGCCTGCGCCGGGCCGAGGGCCCGCTCGGGCCACGCGACCGGGCGTCCGAGGAGGTGGTCGACGAGCATGCCGACGAGGTCGAGCCCGAAGACCTCCTCGATCTGCGGCACGGTCATCGCGCCCCCGAACCGGGCGGCCGTCTCGATCAGCCACATCTCGCCGTCGGCGCCCAGCTTGATCTCGGTGTGGGTCCCGCAGTCGCGCAGGCCGAGCGCGTCGACCGCGCGGCGGGCCAGGTCCACGATCCGGTCCTGGGCGTCCTGGGCGAGCAGGGCGGGGGTGATGCTCGCGCGCTCGGTGAACGGCTCGACCGTGGGCATCCGCCCGCTGAGGCACACCGGGCGGAAGACGCCGTCCGTCACGACGCCCTCGACGCTCACGTAGTCGCCCCAGCCGGGCTCGTCGAACCAGTCCGACGCGGTGCCGGTGACGATCCGCTCGACCACGTAGTGCGCGTCGGCCTCGGCCACATGCAGCTCGGCGAAGCCCAGTTGGGCCGATTCGGCCATCACGGCACGGGAGCGGGCCCAGGCGGCCGGCACCTCGTGCGGGGAACGGATGATCTGGTGCGCGGTGGACCCGGCGCTCCAGGCCGCCTTGAGCAGCAGCGGTCCCGGCAAGGCGCGCGCCGCCGCGAGCAGGTCGGCCTCGGTGTCCACGGGACGGAACTCCGGCTGCGGCAAACCGTGTTGCCGCCAGGTGCGGCGCATCAGCCGCTTGTCGCGGGCGAGCGCGGAGGCGCCGCCCGCCCCCGCGAGCCCGAGCGCCTCGCACGCCTCGGCGACGGCCACGACCGCGTACTCGGAGAAGGTGAGCACCGCGTCCGCGCCCACGGCCTCGGCCCGCGCGACGATCAGGGACACCAGGTCGGCGCGGTGCGCGTCGGCCGGCGTCACGACCGAGGCGCACAGTCTGCGGGCGGAACCTGCCACGGCGGGAGGAAGAGCGCTGAGCGCCAGCAGGTGCACCTCCGCCTTCGCGGCCGTCCGGGACAGGACGTGACCGAGCGGCGGACCACCCTTGGCATGCACTAACAGCACCTTGCTCACTGAAGTTCGTCTCCAATCGTCCGGTGTCAACGGATCGCCGTATGCCGGGGGAACGTGTGGTGGTACGGGGGGCGCCGCGGCCCCCGTGGCGGGGCGTGTTCACCCGCTCACTCAAGGGGACCAGGCCACGGACGCCCCCAACGCCTCTGGGGAAGCCCGGGACTCAGGCATTTGCCTGAGTCCCGGAACGCCTCCGCCCCTGCCGCCGCTCCCGTCACAGCGGCATCCGGCCGAGAACCGGGCGTGTGCGGAGCGCGGCCGGGACATCCGGCGTTGTGTGACTGAGCGTCAGCCAGTCATACACGGACGGAGACCGCAGTGGACGATTCCAGGCTCACAGCGCTGCTCGAGCACCTTCCCGCGTTCTGGTGGGAAGCCGACGAGACGGGGCAGGTGCTGGAACGGGGAGGCGGCGCCTTCACCGACAGGGACACGGAACGACGCTTCCTGGACCGGCTGCGCGGGGAACTCCCCGACCTGGGCCACTCGCAGGGGGAGGGGCGCCACCGAATACGGTTCGACGGCCGCACCTTTGAGGTCAGCCGCACGTTTGAGGCCGGCCGCACTTTCGAGGTCGGCCATGCCTCGGGCGTCGGTCACACTTCGGACGTCGGCCACACCTCGGACGTCGGCCGGCTCCCGGGCGAGAGCCGGCCCCGCGGGCGTACGCACGGCCTCGCGATGGAGGTCGGCACCCGCACCGAACCCCCGCGCGGCCACGCGGCCTTCGCCGACCTGGTGGACCTCGCCCCGGCCGCCGCCTTCATACGGGACGGCGACGGACGCTACCTGTGGGCCAACCACGCCTACGGGCACCTCTACGGCACGGTCCCGGACGAGGTCGTCGGCAAGTACATAGAGGACCTCGACGAGCCCGCCGAGGCCGACCGGTTCCGCACCCTCGACCAGGAGATCCTCAGCCGGGGCACGCCGGTGCGCCACACCGTCGGCTACCGGCGCCCGGACGGCAGCGCGGGCCGGGCGGTGGGCCACCGCTTCCCCGTCCGGGAGAACGCGCAGACCTGCGTCGCCGGGATCTACGTGGACGTCACGGACCACCTGCGCGCCACGGTCCGGTGGCAGGAGGCCGAGGAGAACCTGCAGGCCCTGCGCGACCACAGCGGCCTGCCCTGCGCGCTGCTCTCGGCGAACGGGCGCGTGGTCGAGGCGAGCGCGGCGGCGGCCGAACTGCTCCGGCTCAGCCCGCACGACCTGGTCGGCCGCCGCGCGCACACCCTGCTCGCCCCGGAACCCGACCCCGACCGGCTGCTCCGGCGCTGGAACGGCCTGATAGCGCGCCGCACCAGGCGGGTGGAGACCTCCGTGACGCTCGTGGACGCCCAGGGGCTCCGGCGCCGCGCACGGCTCCACCTGACGACGACCGGCCACTCCACCACCCGGGCCCGGCACGTCTGGGCGGTTGTCACCCACCTGAGCCTCGCCCACGAGGCACACGCGCCGCTCACCGCCGCACAGGTCCGCATCCTCTCCCTGCTGGCGGAGGGCAGCAGCAACGGCGACATCGCCACGTCGCTGCAACTGTCCCGGCAGACGGTCGACTACCACCTCGGCCGCCTGCGCCGACTCCTGGGCGCGGCGACCCGCCCGGCCCTCGTCGCCCGCGCCTACGTCCTCGGCATCCTGACCCCGTGCGCCTGGCCGCCGCGCTCCGCCACGGCGGCCCATCCACTCAGCGTGGTCTGAGGGAAGGGGCGGCGGCGGGCCTTCCGGGGTGGGCTTTCCGGGGCGCGAGGCCGCGCTGCGCCGAACGCTCCCGTCCGGCCCTGCGAAGGCAGGAGGGATGCGGCTGGAGCCGTACGCAGGCCGTGCTCGGCGGATCGGCCGCCCGGCGGATCCGCCGCCGCGTAGGCCGTCCCGTCCTGCCCACGGCCACCGCGCCGGCGCCCGCGCACGCCGGCCGCCTCGGCCGGATGCCCGGCGTGTTCCTGATCCGGACGGAGTGCGCCCAAGGCCAGGAGGCGGCTGCGGGCCCGCCGCGCGGTAGGCATTCCGCGTGCAGACCTTCCTCCCGTACTCCGGCTTCACCCGCTCGGCCGAGGTCCTGGACCCGCCCCGCCTGGGCAAGCAGCGCGTCGAGGCGCTGCAGGTGCTGCGCGGCCTGACCGTGCCCGGCTACGGATGGCGGCACCACCCCGCGGTGCGCATGTGGACCGGCTACGAGGAGGCCCTGGTCCGCTACGGCCTCGACGTGTGCGCGGTATGGGTGGCGAAGGGACACGCCGACACCTGCGCCACCACCCTGGCCACCGACTTCTCCCGGCACCGCCCCGGCGCCCCCGTACGCGCCCAGGACGAACTCGCCGACGACGACGAGCTGCCGCCCTGGCTGGGAGACCCGGCCTTCCACCGCAGCCACCAGTCGGCACTGGTCCGCAAGGCGCCGGAGATCTACTCCCCCCTCTTCCCGGGCGTCCCCGACAACCTGCCCTACGTCTGGCCGACCTCCGACCGCGCCCCGGCCTGACCCCTGGGCACGGGACCGGAGCTCGCGCGGCACGGCCGCGCAGCGGGCGAGCCCGCCCTCGGCGGCACCCCTGCGGAAGCGGGCGCCGATGCGAATCCGGCGTGATGCCCGCCACCCGCCCCTCGGCACATTCGGCCCCGAGGGCCCCGCACCGGGGCATCCGCAACACCGCCGAAGTGCTGGGCACTGACATGGGAGGTCCGTTCGGCGTTGACCTCCAGGCCGTTGGCGCGGAGCGCCTGCCGATGGGTCGCGGCCACGGAAGTGAGCACCCAGGCCGGTTCCGTTCTCAGCGCCGTGGGAGGCCCGGTCGACGCGCCCCGTGCTAACCTCATCCGTTTGCATCGTCGCCGTGTCGGTGCTCCCTGCGGTGTCCCACGCTGGTGGCCGCGACCCGGCCGCGCCTTCCTCGGTACGGTCTCCTCGAAGGAAGGCTTTCTGTGAGCAGCGGATCAGCACGTACCGATGCCCGACGACAGGACGGTGCGCCCGAGGCGCCGGCCGCCGCTCCGGCGCGGCCCGCGGTGGCCTCCTTCGCGGAGCTGGGGCTGCCGGCCGAGGTGCTGCGGGTGCTCGGCGAGCAGGGTGTGACCAGGCCCTTCCCGATCCAGGCGGCGGCGCTGCCGAACGCTCTCGCGGGGCGGGACGTCCTGGGCCGGGGCCGCACGGGATCCGGCAAGACCCTCGCCTTCGGCCTGGGGATGCTCGCCCGGACGGCCGGGCGGCGCGCGCGGTCCAAGGAGCCGCTGGCACTCGTGCTGGTGCCCACCCGGGAGCTGGCGCAGCAGGTCGGCGAGGCGCTCACCCCGTACGCCGAGGTACTGCGGCTGCGGCTCGCGACCGTGGTGGGCGGCGTGTCCATCGGACGCCAGGCCGCCGCGCTGCGGGACGGCGCCGAGATCGTCGTCGCCACCCCCGGCCGGCTGCACGACCTCGTCGAGCGCAAGGACTGCCGGCTGGGACGGGTGCGCATCACGGTCCTGGACGAGGCGGACCAGATGTGCGACATGGGATTCCTGCCGCAGGTCAGCGAGATCCTCGACCAGGTGCGTTCCGACGGACAGCGGATGCTGTTCTCCGCCACCCTCGACCGCGACGTCGACGAACTCGTGCGGGGCTACCTGCGCGACCCCGCCGTCCACTCCGTGGACCCCTCGTCCGGCGCGGTGTCCGCGATCGAGCACCACGTCCTCGTCGTGCACGGCCCCGACCGGTACGCCGTGACCACGGAGATCGCCGCCCGGGACGGCCGCGTCCTGCTGTTCCTGGACTCCAAGCACGGCGTCGACCAGCTCACGCGGCACCTGCGGGCCAGCGGCGTGGCCGCCGCCGCCCTGCACAGCGGCAAGTCCCAGCCGCAGCGCACCCGCACCCTGGCCCAGTTCAGGAACGGGCAGGTCACCGCGCTGGTGGCGACGAACGTCGCCGCACGCGGCCTCCACGTCGACGACCTCGACCTCGTGGTCAACGTCGACCCGGCCACCGACCCGAAGGACTACCTCCACCGCGCGGGCCGCACGGCCCGGGCCGGCCGCTCCGGGACCGTCGTGACCCTCGTCCTGTCGGCGCAGCGCCGCGAAACGAGCCAGGTCATGGCGGACGCCGACGTCGCCGCCAAGGTCACCAAGGTGCGGTCCGGCGAGGCGGAGCTGAGCCGCATCACCGGCGCCAGGGCCCCCTCCGGCGAACCTCTCGACGGCGGGCCGGCCGCATCACGCCCCAAGAACCACAACACCCCGTTCCCCGGCCTGGGCAGCACCAAGGACACGAAGCACGGCTCCGGCGGCAAGCCGTCCCGCAAGACCACCGAGGCCCGCAAGCTCGCGGAGGCCCGCAAGGCCGCCCGAGTCCGGCGCGGCGGCTGAGCTCCGGCTAGCGGATATCACCGCCTTCTGCGCAGGTCCGGCGGGGCTGCTCCTCGGTGGACCGGAACTGGTCCGCATCTTCGTCCATTCGTCCTGCTGCTCTTGATCGCAGCGGTTCCTTCGAGGGTGCGCCGACGGAGGTCTTCGTCGGCTTGACCGGCGGCCCGTATCGGCTCGCTGGGCCTACGACTTGGCCGACACGGCCTACGCCGCAGCAGCAGACGCCCGTTATTCCGCCGCGCAGGCTGGCCAGGACGCCGCCGCGGCCAAGGACGCCGTCAGCCAGATCAAGGTCCGTGTCCGTGACCTGAAGGCCGCAGAGAAGGCCATGCGGGAGGCCCAGGACCAGATCGCCGGCGCGTCGTCAGAACTGGCCAACAAACTCCTCCAATATAAAAATGTCGAGGAACAGGCCGGCGGCCAGGAGAAGAAAAAGTGCCCCAAGTGGGACCCCGGATGCTGGACGGGTATTGCCGGCGTCATCGCCAAGGTCACACCGTTGAGTGGCATATCTGGGTGCTTCCATGACCCGGGAATAAACCTCGACTGCGCTGAACTCACCCCGGGCCCGGGTGGAAAGGGAGCCAAGTGGGGACTCAAGGGCGGGAAGTGGATCTACGGCAAGTGGGGCAAGAAGGAAGTTGAAAAGGAAGTCGAGAAGGCTGCGGGCAAGGGACGCCGCCTGTCCGACTGCAAGTGCTTCCTGGTCGGCACCAAAGTCCTCATGGGCGACCGCTCCTCTCGCAATATTGAGGCGCTCAAGGTGGGTGACCAGGTTCTCGCAACCCATCCACTCACCGGACGGACCGTACCCCGTCAGGTCACCCGCACGATCGTCACTGACAGCGACAAGCGCTTCAACGAACTGACGATCACAACCCCCAACGGTCCGGCAAGACTCACCGCCACTCACGAGCACCCCTTCTGGGCACCCGACAAGCACCGCTGGCTCCCCGCCCGCGAACTCAGCCCCGGCACCACCCTTCGAACCAGCGACGGCACCACCGCCCGAGTCAAGGCCAACCGCGCCTACGACGACCACGCGCGCACTTACAACCTCACCGTCGACAACCTCCACACGTATTATGTGCTGGCGGGAAAGACTCCTGTACTCGTCCACAATTCCAACTGCCCTGTTCCAATTTCCAAGGGGCGATGGGATCACATATGGGACCGGCATGTTGTTAGAGGCGGCGAGTTCCCCAATAAGAGTAAGTTCTTGACGACGAGCAAAGCGAAGATCCGGAAGATGGTCAACCGTGCGCTCGAGGTCAGACCGGCGACGGAGCGTACTGCTACAAGTTCCCGAATCCGATCGGCCGGAACGGGGCTGGAGATGATCAGTACTACATTCGGGTTGTGGTTCGTGATCGCAAACTAATCACAGTCTTCCCGTCCGAGGGGCCCGGGTGATGAGTGCTTTTGATGCCGGGCTTCCACTCAAGGAGGTGTTGTGGGCGTAGACGTGGCTCTCGTGCGTGTAGAGCAGCGGGGGAGCAGTCCGAGGCGGCGGCGTTCTAGTCAAGTTGATGCCGTACTCGATCTTCATGACGGATTCGCTCGCCTTTGTGGATCCAGTGTGCTCCCCATGCTGAGTCGAGTGGATCCCTACGGGACTCTGGTGTTGGGGTCGAGCGAGATGGATCAGTTCATCTCGGAAATCGAGGACGAACTCATGCGTGTCGAAGACCCTGCAATGAGGGAGTTCCTTGAAGGCGCGCTCAGGCTGGCTCATGAATGCCGCGGGAAAGGAGAAATGCAATTGCGTCTAGACGGAGATTGAAATCTCATGTGAAACCCCTTTGGGATTTGCGGGGCCCGGCCGAACGGTGCCGCCTGGGCGGTGGGGGCATCGGGTGACGCCTCGTGCGGCGGGAGCGGGACGCGGGAAGACCGGCGACGCCGGCACGGCCGGCCCGGGCGGCTGCCGGTGCACGGGGGCGCGTGGTGGGGTGTGATGGCGCGCTGCCAACGGCCCTGAGGGCGAAGGCCCGTTGCTCGCCTTGGAGCAGGCCGCCGCAGATCAGCGCGCCCGCATCGCTCTGTACGATCGGAGTGGCGACGGAGATCGCAGCCGCTTGCCCGGTGGGTCGACCGGCGGCCGGGGGCGTTGCGCCCCCCGCTGCCCACCGGGTGCCGGTGCTGCAGAGGGCGCCGTCTCACCCCGCGCAGGCGTGGTTGTGAGCGCGTCGCGCAGGGCGGCGCGGGGGAGGTGATGCCGAGCCTGGGGAAGACGCGGTAGAGGCGCGAACTGACGGCCCGTGGGGACAACCGGGTGCGCTCGCCGATCTCCTTGTTCGTCAGCCCGGTCGCGGCGAGCTCGGCGATCCGGCGTTCCTGCCAGGTCAGCGCCGCGACGTCGCGGGCCGACGGGGCCAGGGGGTGGCCGACGAACCGCAGTTCGGTGCGGGCACGGTCCGCCCACGCCGCGCAGCCGAGGCGGTCGAAGGCCTCGGCGGCCGGCACCAGCGCCTGCCGGGCGGCGCGCGGTTCCTTCAGTCGTTGCAGGGCGGAGCCGTAGGCGAGGCGGATGCGGGCCAGCTCGAAGGGAAAGTCGCCGGCCGCCGGGTGTGCTTCGACGCGCGCGTACATCGTCGTCGCCTCCGCCAGGTCGTCGGCGGCGGTCATCGCGAGGGCGCCGTAGGCGGAGAGGGCCAGCCGTGGGGACGCCTCCGGCAGGCCGGCCTCGCGGGCCGCCAGGGTGTGCTGCCGCGCCTGCTCACGGCGGCCGCTGTGCAGCGAGGCCTCCACCAGTTCGAGCAGGGCGCGCGGGGCGATCTGGTGGGCGTGGCGGTCGAAGCTGCCCGGCGGCGTCATCCCGATGGCGCACAGGCAGGCCGCCTCGAAGTCTCCTTCGGTGAGCGGCACTCCGGTGGCGATCGCCTCCGTGATCTGGGTGAGCAGACCGACCCCGCGCGGGCGGGCCCAGGCGTCCACGGCGGACTGTGGCTGCCGCGCGGCGCCGAGCCGCCGCTGTCTGGCCGCCAACTGCCCCAGCACGGCCCGGGTGTGGTACGCGAGGAGGACGTGGCCGTGCGCGGTGGACAGCTCCAGCGCCTGGTGCCCGGTCCGCTCCGCCTCCTTCCAGTCGCCGGAGTACATCTGGTCCAGCATCAGCATCCGCAGCATGATCATCACGCTCGACACGGCGCCGGCCTCCCGCTCCCGTTCGGTGGCGCGCCCATGGCGTGCCTCCCGGGACACCGATCGTCCCCCACAGGCAAACACGGCAGAACCGGCCCCGCATCCCCTGACCGGCAGGGCGGCCTCCCCGACGATCAGTGTCGGACAACCCGCCCTTCCGCCCGTGGAACCGCTCCCGGATTACCGCCCCGCCCAGGCAGAACCGCCCGTCGGTCGGCGCTCGGGACGCAACGTCACCGGGACCCCAACCTCCGGTCGGGGCAGGGCCTTGGCCTGTTGACGCCTCAGGAGGCGGGTTCCGTCGCGGCCGTGGGCCGTGCGGCCCGGGTCAGGTTCAGGGCCAGGAGGGCCAGGACGGCGCAGATCGTCATGCCGAGAAAGACGGGGACAGCCGTGTCCCGGCCGCCGAGGCCGACCAGTGGGGCGGCGACGGCGCTCAGGACGCTCTGGACAGTGCCCAGGAGGGCGGATCCGGTGCCGGCGGCGCGGGAGGCGTGTTCCAGAGCGAGGGAGGTGGTCGTGATGCCGACCAGGCATATGCCGACCAGGGCGGCGTAGAGCAGGGCCAGGGTCAGCCACAGGTTCAGCCCGTCGGCGACGGCGGCGGCGAGGGCTGCGGCCGTGGCCGCGAGCATGACGAAGAGCCCGGTGCGCAGCAGGGCGGCCGGGGTGAAGCGTCCGACGAGCTTGGTGATGACGGTGCTGGCGAGGACGCTGACGATGCCGACGGAGGCGAGGGCGGCGGAGTTCTGGCCGACGGTGAGGCCGAGGACGTTCTGGAAGAGGAAGGACGATCCGCCCAGGTAGCAGAAGAGGACGGCCATGGACATGCCGAAGCAGAGCGTGTAGCCGAGGTAGCCACGGTCGGCCAGGACCTCCCGCACCGCGCGCAGGGTGCCGGCCGTGCCGCCGGTGTGGCGCTGCTCGCGGGGCAGGCTCTCCGGGAGGGCGAAGACGGCGGCGAGCAGGGCGAGCAGCGAGACGCCGGTCAGGACCCAGAACACGGTGCGCCAGTCGGCGGCCTCGATCACCACGCCGCCCGCGACGGGGGCGACGACCGGGGCGACGCTGCCGATGGTCATCAGGACCCCGAAGAGCCGGGCCGCGGTGTCGCCCTTGGCCCTGTCGGAGATGACGGCCCGGCCGATGACCACGCCGGCCGCGCCGCTGAAGCCCTGGACGAAGCGGAGCACGATCAGCCAGCCCGCCGACGGGGCGAGGGCGCACAGGGCACTGGCCGCGATGCACGCCGTACCGCCGACCAGGATCGGCCGTCGGCGGCCGAACCGGTCGGACAGCGGCCCCAGGACCAGCTGGCCCAGGCCCATGCCGGTCAGGAACGCGGTCAGGGTGAGCTGGACGCCCGAGGCATTGGTGTGCAGGTCACCGGCCATCTCGGGAAAGGCGGGCAAGTACATGTCGGTGGCCAGGGGCATCACGAACGCCAGCAGCACCAGGGCCGCCATCATCACAACAGGCATGCATTGTCTCCGAAAGGAACGGGTCGAGGAAGGACAGGGCCCTCCTCCGGAGCGGAGGGAGGTCCCGCCGGGCGGGCGACGGGGCCCGCACGACGCCCACCGCGGCGCGCGGAGCCTGAGGGCATTCGAGGCGCCCGCCACCCGCATCGACCGTAGGAACTGCGCCCCCGTCGACGCATCGGCCCGCGGACCGGAATGTAGCCCTCCGAAAGTGCTGCTCCGCAGGCCCCGGCCCAGGACGGACCGTCGGCGGACGTACGTCGCCCGCCCTACCCGCCGATCGGCCGACGCGCGGGCGGGCCGTACGGCCGGACCCTGGAAGGGATCGGGGCGGCAGCAGCAAGCCGCCGATCGATGCGAAGGGAGTACGGGTCGTCATGTCTGCGACCACCGGGGACGAGGCCGCCACTCGGCGGTTGTCCGAGATCGCCGCCTTCTACCTGCGAGGACTGCCCAAGGACGCCCGCGAGAATGCTGTGCGGGAGAGGGCCGCGGAGGAGCTGGAACGGGCCGTTACGGACATCAGGAAGGCTCTGACCAGCGAAAGATGGTGAGGGTCGGCGGACGGCACCGTCCGTCCGTCGCTGCCGCCCGGCTTGCGGACGTTCCGCCCCGCGACGGGTCGACTCCACGAGCCGCACACGCGGGCCGTTGCGGCCGGTGGGCAGTACGCCCGGTCAGGCGAGAGCACTGCGCCGCATCGGCGATCGGCCCCGGACAGGCTGTCCGGGCGGTTCGCCGGCCGGCTCCCCGGAGCGGGCGCCCCGCCCACCCCGTCCGTCCGCTGGCGGCCGGGAACAAGCGGAGGAATTGTCGGAGAGAAAAGGCTTCCGCAGGGAAGGACAAGCCGCCGTGCCCGAGCTCGCCCCCCGCCGACGCGGTCTCGCCCTGGCGGTCTGTTCGGCCGCCATCCTCATGGTCGGCGTCGATGTCACCGCGCTGAACGTCGCCCTCCCCGCCATGGAGCGGGAGCTGTCCGCCTCCGTCTCCGGGATGCAGTGGGCCGTCGCCGCCTACAGCCTGGGCATGGCGACGCTGATGCTCTACGCCGGGTCCACCGCTGACCGGATCGGGCGCAAAAAGGTCCTGCTGGCAGGCATCGTGATCTTCACGGTCGCCTCGGTGCTGTGCGCGCTCGCGCCGTCTCTGCCCGCCCTGATCGGCTTCCGGATCCTTCAGGGCGTGGGGGCCGCGGGCCTGGGCCCCGTCGCCATGGCGATCGTCGCGCACACCTTCCCCGAGCGGCATGAGCGGACCCGCGCCATGGGTATGTGGATGGGGGCCTATGGCCTCGGACTGGCCCTCGGGCCGGTGGTCGGCGGGGTGCTGGTGGACGCTGCCGGCTGGCGGTCGGTGTTCTGGCTGAACGTCCCCTTCGGGATCGCCGCGTCCGTGATCGCGGTGCGCAGCGTCCCGGAGTCGCGGGCCGAGCGGCCGCGCCGGCCGGACCCGGTGGGCCAGCTGCTGGTGATGACCCTGCTGGCGCCGCTGGCGTACGGGATCATCGAAGCGCCGCGCGCCGGCTGGACGGCGCCGGCCGTCATCGCCTGCTTCGTGGTCGCCGTCGCCTCGTGTGCCGCCCTGCTCGCCTACGAGCGCCGCCGGACGGAACCACTGATCGAACTGGGGTTCTTCCATGATCCGCAGTTCGGCGGCGCGATCGCCGCCGCGGTGGCCATCTTCGGGACGTTCGGCGGCTTCTTCTTCCTGACCGCCATCTACTTGCAGAACCCGCTGCGGATGTCCGCCGCCGAGGCGGGCCTGTGGATGCTGGTGCCCGCGGGCGTCCTCGCGATCTCCTCCCTGTACGCGGCCCGGCTCGCCCAGCGGTACGGAGCGCGGTCGCTGATGGTCGGAGCCGGAGTCGCGCTCGCGGCAAGCGGCGCACTGATCGCCCTGTTCGCCGCCGACTCCGCACGCTGGCTGATCGCCGTCGAGTACGTCCTCTTCGGACTGGGCGTCGGTCTGTCGAGCCCGCTGATGATCACCGCCGGCGTCTCGGGCATGCCGGAGGACCGGGCCGGACTCGCCTCCGGGATGCTCACCACCTTCGGCCGCTCCGCCTTCGCGATGGGCGTCGCAGTCCTCGGTGCCATCCTCAACGCCGGGCTGCACGGCGCCCCGCTGACCGACGCGGCAGCCTTCACCTCGGCCGTCCGACCCGCCTGGTGGATCCTCGCGGCCGGCGGAGTGACCACCGCCCTGCTGGGATTCCTGATCACCGGCAAGCAGGCCGCAGACCCGGAGGCCCGGTGCGCCTGATCCAGAGTCTGGCGGCTCCAGGGGGCGCAGAGTCCTGGTGTCCAGCGGAACTTGCAGGGGGTCTTGGTGCCCAGCGGAGCCCGAAGGGCACTTTCCCTCCGCTGACGGGGTGAGCATGTGCAGCGTGCGGCATTGCCGTCCTGCTGCCTCGTCCGGTCGTCATGGCGGTGCACAGGCCCAGCCGCACGATTCGCCGGGCACCCTGGCGGCGTGTGACGGTTACGAAGGATCGCCGCTTCTCATGGCGGGGGTGCGAGCGCGGCCAGTGCGGCGGGTCGCACCGCGCCGGCGGCGGCCGAGCCGCGCAGGAGCTCGGCCAGATCGTGCGTCCCGGCCCGCTCCATGGTGGGAGTCGCCGCCGTGACGCGGTCGAGACGGAAGCCCCGGCCCGCCTCTCGCGTGCGGCACCAGGCGATGAGGTACCACCGGCCGTCGGCGGTGAGCAGCCCGGCCGGCTCCACCGCGCGCTCGCTCTCGCGCCCTGCCGCGTCGATGTAGGACAGCCGCAGCACTGTGCTGGTGGTGAGGGCCTGCTCCACCGCCGTGCGGACCGCGGAGTCGGACGGCGCGGGCACCGCGACGATCCGTGCGGCGAGGTGCTGGGCCGCCGCCGAGGCCGGGCCGGTCATCGAGGCCGCGATCTTCTGGGCTGCCGTGCGGGCCGCACCGGCGTACGGGGCGCAGGCGTCGGCCGTGGCGAGCGCGGCAGCCAGGGCCGAGGCTTCATCGGTGGTGAAGCGGATCGGGGGCAGGGTCATTTCCGGGTCGATCGACCAGCCCCCGCCGCGCCCGGGTGTGGTGCGTACCGGGACGCCGGTCTCCATCAGCGCCTGGAGGTCGCGTTGGACGGTGCGCGTGCTCACCTCGAATCGCGCGGCGAGCGCCGCGACCGTCAGTGGTCGCGGTGCCGTCGCGCGCAACTCCTCCACCAGTGCGTAGAGCCGGGCAGTGCGGTTCATGCGGGCGACGCTACCGGCCCGTGGCGGACAGGAAATCCCGCTCGCGCCGCAGTTCCCGCTCGGTGATGGTCAGGGGGAACAGGGTGAAGCCGTGCATGGCTCCGGCGACGACACCGAGCTGCACAGGTGCGCCTGCCGCCTGCCACCGCCGGGCCAGGAAGAGCGAGTCGTCCCGCAGCGGGTCCTCGGCGCCGACGACGATCCGGGCGGGCGGCAGGCCGGTCAGGTCGGCGAACAGCGGTGAGACCTCCGGGTCGCGGCGCTGCTCCGCCCCCATGCCGGGTGTGAACAGCTCATAGGTCCGCCGAAGCGTGTCGGTGTTGCTCAGCAGCCGCTTGGAGCCGAACGATCGCTGGCTTGGTGTCATCGACAGGTCGTAGGGGCCGAACAGCAGATGGGCCGCCTGGAACGCGCCGGTGATGCCGTGCCGGTCGCGAAGGCGCAGCAGTGTCACGACGCTCAGGTGGGCACCGGCCGATTCACCTCCGATCAGCAGCCGCCAGGTGCCGAACTCGGCCGCGGCGTGCCTCACCAGCCACCGGGCGGCCGCTTCACAGTCGTCGGGCCCGGCGGGGAAGGGGTGTTCCGGCGCGAGGCGGTAATCCACGCTGACCACGGCCAGCCGCGCCTGCTCGGCGAGTCGCCACAGTCTCTCGTCCTGTCCGTCCGCGGAGCCGAACGCCCAGCCGCCTCCGTGAATGTGCACATACACGCCCTCGACGTGGTCCGGCACGAAGACCCGTACCTTCACTCCGCCCTCGACGACGCGGTCTTGGCCCTGTGGCAGTCGTACCGGCGGCCTGTCGCCGCCGAGCCGGTTGCGCCGAAGCGTGGCCAGCAGGGTCGCGTCCGGCGCCTCTTCGCGTGCTGGGCGGCTCGCGGCGGCGGCCTCGAATTGCTTGTTGAATGCCAGGGTCTCGGCGAGGCAGTCCTCATCGGTCATCATCATGTTGCCGACAGTCGCAGCCGTCCGCGACACCGTCCTGTCACCGTTTCCCGGTGAGCTGCGTCACAGGTCTGCCCGCGCCGCCACCCAGCCCCGCCCACCGCCTGATCGGCGCGTCGTCCCGGCCCAGCCGCGGCATCCCTCCGCGACCGGAATCCAGTGAGCACCGACGGGATATGACGACACGTCTGGTCGGGACGGGGAGGCATGCCTGCTCGACCTGTACATGGTCCGGCACATGGGGCCGTCCGAGGAGGGCGAGTCCTGACCCGGCAACTGATCGATCTCTACGAGGAGGTCGTGCCCGGCACCTCTTCGACCCGATCGTGTCCGCCCTCATCCGCCCCCTCGTCGGCGACACGTGCGCCGAATGGCTCCGGGTACCGCGGACCCCGTGGGACACCGTCGTCAAGGCCGTACCCCACCTCCTCGGCATCCTGGAAACCATAGAGGACCGCTCCCCGCTCGGTGCCTGGGCCCTGGGCCGCCTCGGCCACCTCACCACCGTGTCCGAGCTGTCCTCCTTCACTCGCGGACACGTCATGCACTACGCCATTCCCGAACAGCTCAAGAAGGACTACGGCGTCTCCAGCGCGGTTTCCCGCACGGTTCGGCGCTCCGTGGGGTGGCCGGACCTTACAGGGCGAAGGCTTCGCGGCGCTCACAGCACGTGCCGCAGGTGCCGCAGTGGGCCGTGCCCCCCTTCGGCCGGTCGGGAGCGGTATGGGCCCGGGAGAACTGGGGGTTACGACATAGTCCCGGCCCTGCCGGACTGTCGCTCCGAGCAAGGCGCCTGACGACAAAAGCCCGGGTCAGGCGCCTTTTCGTGTGGCCCCTAGAAGAAGCCGAGCTTCTTCGGGGAGTACGAGACGAGCAGGTTCTTCGTCTGCTGGTGGTACAGCAGCCGCACTGCTCTGACCAGGGGAAATGCTGTTGTGTGCGGCTTCTGGGAGGAGTCTGGGCCGGGAATGGTCCGGATCTTGGTCCCGTTCGTCCGGCGCCCCGGGCTGCTGTCGCGTGTTCGGCGGAGGGTGGCCAGCGTCGCGAGGAGGTGAAGAGATCAGCCGTGGCGTCGTGAAGCTGCGCTTGTTGTCAGGCGAGACGACGACAGGACGGACGTAGGGTCGGCGGCACCTCGAAATAGCCGTGCTGCGCCTGTTGTTGCTGCCGTTATGGAGCTGAGGGAGGGGATTTGGGGATGAGGCTGTTCCGCACGCAGGGCTGTGTTACGGAGGTCGGGTCGCGTCTTGCCGAGGTCGAGGCGGATGTGCAGGACCTTGTCGAGGCCAACCTCGAGGTGATGCTCGGTGTGCGGTTCCTGGCGAGTGAGTACAGCACTGGGCCCGTGCACGGCGGCCGGATCGACACCCTGGGGATCGACGAGAACGGTGCCCCCGTGGTCATCGAGTTCAAGCGTGCGATAGACGCTGGCGTAATCAACCAGGGGCTCTTTTACCTTTCGTGGCTGGTGGACCACAAGGCGGAGTTCGGGCACTTGGTCCGCGACCGGCTCGGGGCAGCGGTCGCGGCCCAGGTGCTCTGGAGCGCGCCCCGGCTGATCTGCGTCGCCGGCAACTTCACCCGCTACGACGTCCATGCCATCCGCGAGCACCGGCGCAGCATCGACCTGGTCCGCTACCGCTTCTTCGGCACCGACCACTTCGGCCTGGAGACTGTCGCCTCCGTCGCCGCCCAGACGACGGTGCCGCGCACCCGCCGGGCGAGTGAGACCGCGGCGCCCGGTGCCCGTGTGGCCGCTGCAGCGATGGAGGAGCTGTTCGCTGAGGTCGACCAGGTTCTGCTCGGGCTCGGTGACGACATCACCAAGGTCCAGCGCAAGACCTACCGCGCCTACCAGCGCCTGCGGAACTTCGCCTGCGTCTGCCCGCCACAGAAGAACAAGCTGCTCGTCTACCTCAAGGTCAACCCCAAGGAGATCGAACTCGTCCCCGGCTTCACCCGGGACGTCACGGCGCTCGGCCACCACGGGACCGGCGACCTGGAAGTGCGGCTGCGCACGGACCGCGACCTGGAGCGGGCCCAAGAGCTGTTCCGGCTCAGCTACACCGCGGCGTAGGCACCGGCGGGTACTTGCCCGGTGCCCGGGTGGCGGGCCACGGCGTATGGAGTTGGCGGTTCGGTCTTGCTAGGGCCTCTCGATGCGGCGGTCATGGACTGGCGGTGGATTTCCTATGGTGCAGTGGATCCCCGGTTTCGCTAACCGGGGATCCACTGCTATAGCGCTGAACCTGGGCACGGCGCTCCCTACATCACCAGCCGGAGGGTTTGGCGGTGCCCACGGCACGGGCCACGGTGATTTCGATGACGACCCGGTTCGGGTTGACGCGCGGGGGCTTGTACCGCTGGGTGTAGCGTCGGTCTGCGTCGGCCACGGATCCAAGGTCGTCCTTGATGACCGCAGTGCCTTCGAGGACGCACCAGCAGCGGCCTTTGGCCTGGCTTCCGGTCACCGTCACGCCGGGGCCGACGACGCGAACGTTGCGGACCTTCTCGCCCTAAATCGTCAGCGGGCGCGTGCACCGTTGCCGGGCGACGGGGCGGGCGGGGGAAGCCGTGCTGACGCGACGGGCAGGACAGTGCGTGTTGGTCCGGAAGGTGATCGGACCCCTGCCCGTGGGTCATGTGGAAGGTGAGGTCATGGACCACGGCTGCCGGGCATCGCCCTCAACCGGCTCGAACGGCACAACAAGAGCGCGAAGTGGTTCAGCCGCCTCCGCGCGAACCAGGGCCGCACCCTTCTCTTCCACGGCCACCTCAAGCCCGCCCTCCTGCGGAACGAGGCACCGCAATACGCGCTCTGGCAGGGCACCGTCTGACACAGCAGCCGCACCGACGACCTCATGCAGAAGGAGGTCGAGCGAAAACGCCAGGAGCGCGAAGGCACGACAGCCCGCCTCCCGGGTTCTCAGTAGTTTCCGTCGAGGGTCTGTCCGGCCCGCGCCGTGATCACATCATCCGGTGGCTGGCTGCGTCACCGTCCGGGTCGTCCAAGGACGGCCGCGCCACCGTCTCCGAACTCGCCCACGCCACGGGCCGCTCACCCGCCAGCATCACCCGGCGTCTCGACCACCTGCGCTCCACCGCGGCCCTGCGCCTCGCCGTCGACTACATCCCGGAATACCTGGGCTACGACATGCAGGTGCGTTTCTGGCTCCGCGTGGCCCCCGGACAGCTCGGAACCGTCGGCACCGCCCTGGCCGCCCACCCAGAAATCCCCTTCGCGGCCGTCACCACCGGCGCATCCAACCTGTTCGCGACCGGGCTCTTTCGCGACACCGACGAGCTGTACCAGTACCTGGACCACCGCATCGGCACCCTCCCCGGCGTGCAGTCCATCGAGACCACCCCCATCCTGCGAGAAGTCAAACGCCTGACGTACCACCCCACCGCCGCCCGATGAGCACCGCGTAGCGGCCAGGCGCACGCACGCCACCCCAGTGATGCGGCCAGTGCCTGACTCACGCAATCCGTAACTGAGCGTTTGGTCCGCTGGTTTGCGTTTGGTTCCGGCAGGTCAGGTGCCGCGCCCGTTTGGGGTGGCTTCGTCGGTGAGGCGGCGGCTCATTAGGTCGATCATCGCGATTGGGAAAATGGCTTCGGAACGGTGTGGGTGGGTCTCGTAGTCGCGGGCGAGGGCGGCGGTGGTGCATGAGCCAGCCGATGCTGCGTTCGATGGTCCAGCGCCGGGGGACGATCGTGAACCCTTGGGTGCCCGGCGGACATTGGACGGGCTGGACGTCGATGCCGAGGCGGGCGCCATGGCCGATGGCGGTGGTGCGGTAGCCGGCGTCTACCCAGGCTTTGCTGAAGCGGAGGTGGGCTGTGGCGATGCGGGACAGGAGCTGGACGCCGGCGGCGGTGTCGGAGATGCTCGCGGCTGTGACCATGACGGTCAGCAGCAGCCCAGGGGTGTCCGTGGCCCAGGTGACGCTTGCGGCCGATGATCCGTTTCCTGGTGTCGGTGCCCTGATCCGCGAGGTGGACGTTGGCGGAGGTTTTGATGGTCTGGGAGTCCAGCACGCAGGCTGACGGTTCGCTGTCGCGTCCCTCCTTCTGGCGGACCAGGCGCCGCAGCAAGCCGGTGAGCTGTTCGAAACACCGTCCTGCTGCCACTTTGCGAAGTACCCGTAGACGGTGGCCCACGGTGCGAAGTCGTGCGGGAGGTACCGCCAGGGGATGCCGGTGCGGTCCACGTAGAGGATGGCGTTCATGATCTGCCGCAGGTCGTGCTCAGGCGGGCGTCCGATGTCCAGGGCGTGCTGGCGCCGGCTGGCCCGCCAGGCCGAGAGGACGGGTTCGATCAGCGTCCAGCGGTCGTCGGACAGGTCGCCGGGGTAGCCGCTACGCAGAGTCATGTTTCTGGTGTGCCGCGCGGGAACAGGCCCTGTCAGCAGGTAAATCCCCGCGCACGGGGCGGTGTTGGGATGAGACAGGAGAAGCCGGAGCGAAGTAGTCCTCTGCTGTCGCAGCACGGACAGCCACCGCACCTGCCCCTCCCGCCCCAGACCACCTAGGCGGGAAAACCCCGACACACCGCCCGCAAACAGGACCAAACGCTCAGTTAGAGGTCGTGTCGACCTCGGTTGCTTCGATATTCCCCGGTTTCTGCGGCGTGGCCCGGCGGCGCGGAGTCAGCCGCCCCCTACTGCGCCGAGCCGCGCTTGGGGCAGTAGGGGGGGGCGGCTGGTGCGGTCGGTTGGCGCTGGCCGCTCACCAGGTAAGGATGACGGTGCCGGGGGAACCGCGCAGGCCCGCCGCCCCCGTGCTGCCTTTGAATCCCTCCCCGGTGTGCTGGTCGTTGGTGTGGGTCTTGCCCCGGCCGCCGAAACCGGGGTCACCACCGGCGCCGCCGTCACCCCCGCGTCCGGCACGGTCACCGAGTGGCCCGGGACCGCCCTTGCCGCCGACGGACGACCTTCCGTCGCCCGCTTGAGTGCCGTAACCGTGCCGCAGCGACTTCTGCTTGCAAAAGGTGTTGCCGTTCCGGCCGCCTGCTCCGTTTGTCCCGGGGTCGCCCTCGGTGTGCGGCGTTCCGTTGGGGGAGCCGCCGCGGCCACCCCCGCCACCGGACCCCGGGTGCCCCTCCGATCCACCCTTGGCGTCCGCGAGGGCGCGGCCGTACCGATAGTGCTTCTCCCCGGTGTGCCGCAGGACGCCGGAGAGCAGTCCGGGGGAGGCCGTGCGACCCGATTGGCCCGTGCTTCCGGGGCCGGCGTCCCGCCCGAGGGTCTTGCGGACGGTGCCGTAGCCCCCGGCACCTCCTTGGCCCCCGGTGGCGCCCTCGCCACCGTCCCCTACGACGATGTCCAGTTCCTCACCCGGGCTGACGCTGACGCGGCAGACGATCAGCGAACCTCCACCGCCTCCACCACCGGCACCACCTCGGCCACCCGGACGGCCGTGCACATCGAGGCCCGCCGAATTGCCGAAGAGGTTCGTCCCGGCGCCTCCGCCTCCGCCCCCACCCCCGCCGCCTCCGCTGCCACCGGCGCCTCCACCGACAGCAGTAATGGTCAACTCCTGGACCCCGGCCGGGACTTTCCAGATCGCCGGGTCAGCCACGGTCGAGGGAGCGGAGAAGACCGCCCGGTTCTGCGCGTGCGCCGGGTAGGCCCCCCAGACACCGCCGACGACCAGCGCCGCCGAGGCACTCACCACACCCCACGGCCGCACGGCCGCCGACAGAGCGGAGCGGCGTTGAGTTGCGAAGGACATACGGATCCTCTCGTTCTTACAGGGAAGCCCACGCTGTACAGCGTGTGTCGCGTACATCGTGGGGAGGGCCGCCGCTCGTTCCGTGGAAGCGACGACGACGGCGCACCCGGGCCGGCCGCCACCGTCACCGCTCAGGCAGTCAGCCAGTCCTCAGGCATCGAAGTGGTAACCGCTTCGAATGTAGATCGGGCCGGATGATGAGTAAGAGCAAGTGCCGCGTCTTCGCACGGAAGAGTGACCCGGACCAGATGGTGCGGTCCTTGCGTCCGATGACCACTGGGTGGAGCCCGGCGGACCTGGTCGCCTGCCGCTCGGGCGCTCTGGGTGCTCCGGTGGAAGTTCGGGGCGCTGTTCGGCTGGTACACACCAGATGCCGGCGTCGGCACGCGGGTTCGGTCGCTGCGGGAGCGGATACCACAGGACCTGCGCGACACTCCCGCCCCCGAGTTCCGTGCTCAACGGTTCACCTCCCTTGGCCTACCACCAGCCCTACACCTCAGACGCCGAACGCCAGGCAGCATTCCCCGACTGGCTGGACTGGTACAACTACCACCGGCCCCACACCGGCATCGGAGGCCAACCCCCAGCCAACCGCGTCACCAACGTGTCCGGTCAGCACACCCAGGGCGTGTTGGGAAACGTGATGCTGGGAGATCGTGCGGCTTGCTGTCAGGCGTAGGTGCCGGTGTAGCGGCCGGTGACGAGGTGCCATTCGTAGTTGGCGCGCATCCAGTCGCGGGTGTGGGTGAGGAAGTTGTCGAGGGCATCGTGTTCGGCTGGGGTGGGCGTGACGCGTTCGGCGGCCGCCCGTAGGCGGGCTTCCTCAGTGAGGTATTTGTGCACCCAGTGCTGGACCTGGTGTTGTGCGTGGCGGACGGCTTCGTCGCGGGTCATGTCCTGGTGGTGTTCGAGGAGGGGGATGAGGTTGATCCGCTCCCGGGTGTGCTTTTCCTCCTTGTCGAGGGAGATGACGTCGTTGACGGTGCCGACGACCAGGGTGGACAGCTCCCGCAGTCGGTGCATGTGGGGGTGGCGGGCGAGGTGGTCGGGTACTTCGGCGGTGAGGTGGGGTCGGAAGCGTTCGGCGAGGTCGAAGCAGGGCTGGACGGCGGTGGAGTGCAGGCGTAGCCGCTGGTATTCGTCCAGGCCGGGCAGCGGGTGGTCACTGCCTCTGATGGCGGCTTCGTATTCGTAGACATGGAAGTAGCCCTGCCAGTGGTCGGCGGCACGCTGTCGCCACTGCTCCGACATCGGGCCGGTGATGCGTGCCCATAGGCCGCGGTACACCGCCAGGAGTGGGTCGTCGGTGCTGCGGGGGCGGGTGTCGGTGGTGCGGACGGTGTGGATGTAGGGCAGGCAGATGGTGGCGGCGCGCTTGGGGTCTTCGCCGAGCGGGCTGTCGAACTGATCGTCGAACAGGGGCCACCAGATGAACAGTCGGGTGGCCAGATAGAGGTCATCGGCCGGGGCGTCGGGCCAGGCCAGGCCGCAGAAGAGGGCCATCTGCCAGGCGTCGTAGGCGGGCAAGTGCTGCAAGTTGAGCAAGCCGGTGTCCAGGGCCCATCGGCGGGCGCGTTCGTGGGTGTCGGCGATGTGCGGACTGCGTCGGCTGGGGAAGGGGATGTCGAAGTCGACCATGGGCATGAGGGCCTCTGGCGTTCGGTGGTGACAGAGGGCAGCGGTGGTCAGCGGCCGAAGCGCCGGCTACGTCGGGAAAGGTGGTCATGACTGCCTCACGGTGGCCGCCAAGGCGACGTCGTGCAGGACGTGGCGGGCGGCGGGCGGGGCAGGGAGGCCGTCGAGGGCATTGAGGGCCTGCTTACAACGATGGCGGATTAGTTGTTCCACGGTGGCGCGGGCGCCGGTGGAGACGAGGACGGCGCGGACGCGGGCGGCGGTGTCTTCGGTCAGGCCGGGGTCGCCCAGGGCCTGGCGGAGCAGTTCGCGTTGGTCGGAGTCGGCGTGGTGGAGAGCGTGGGCGATGAGAACGGTGTGTTTGCCTTCGCGGAGGTCGTCGAGGTTGGGTTTGCCGGTGCGGGTGGGGTCGCCGAAGACGCCGAGGAGGTCGTCGCGGAGCTGGAAGGCCTCGCCGAGCGGGAGGGCGTACGCGGTGAGGGCCTGGCGGAGGGCGGGGCCGCCCCCGGCGAGGGCGGCGCCGATGTGCAGGGGCCGTTCGACGGTGTACTTGGCGGTCTTGTAGAGGATGACGCGCAGCGGGGCGTCGAGGTCGGTAGCGGTCGTGGCGTCCTGGATGAGGTCGAGGTACTGGCCGTGAATGACCTCGGCGTGCATGGCGTCGATGAGCGGCCAGGCGGCCTCTGCCTGCGTCGGCGTCAGGCCGGCGGTGTGCAGGAGTTCGTCGGACCAGACGAAGGCGAGGTCCCCGACGAGGACGGCGGCGTGGGCGCCGAGTTCGTCGGCGCCGGCCGGCGAGCGGGCCGGCCGGTGGCGGGCGGCCAGGATGCGGTGGACGGTGGGGTGGCCGCGGCGCAGGGCGGAGTGGTCCATGACGTCGTCGTGGATGAGGCAGAAGTCGTGGAAGATTTCCAGGGCGGCGGCCGTGCGGACGACCGGCGGTGGCGGGGGCGCTTCGGCGACGGTGTGCCAGCCGAGCAGGCACAGCAGGGGGCGCAGGCGTTTGCCGCCGTCGAGGACGAACTCGGCCAGGACCTCGGTCGCTTCCGCGGGCATGCCTGCTGCGTGTGTGGCGTCGCGTTTGGCGTTGACGAAGCTCGTCAGGGCCTCTTCGATCTGGCGGCGGAGGTGGACGAGGTCCGGGGGTCCGGTGGTCAGGGTGGGAGACGGGTTCATGTGGGGTCACCCGTTTCGGGGGGAGGCGGTTCGGTGAGGCGGAGAGCTTCCTCCAGCAGGGCCTCCACGACGCGGTGTTCAGGAACGGTGCGCACGACTTCGCCGTGGACGAAGATCTGGCCTTTGCCGTTGCCGCAGGAGACGCCGAGGTCGGCTTCGCGTGCTTCGCCGGGGCCGTTGACGACGCAGCCCATGACGGCGACGCGCAGGGGATGGGGAAAGCCGTCGAAGGCGGCCTGGACTTCGGTGGCGAGGCGGTGGATGTCGACTTGAAGGCGGCCGCAGCCGGGGCAGGAGACGATCTCCAACTGGCGGGGGCGCAGGCCGAGGGACTGGAGGATGTGGATGCCGGCTGTGACCTGCTCGACGGGTGGGGCGGAGAGGGAGACGCGGATGGTGTCGCCGATGCCTTCACCGAGGAGGATGCCGAAGGCGACGGCGGATTTGATCGCGCCCTGGAAAGCCGGTCCCGCTTCGGTGACGCCGAGGTGGAGGGGGTAGTCGCAGGCGGCGGCGAGGAGGCGGTTGGCGGCGACGACGGTCATCGGGTCATGGTGCTTCACCGCGATCTTGATGTCCGTGAAGCCGTGCTCCTCGAAGAGGGAGCACTCCCACAACGCCGACTCCACCAACGCCTCCGGCGTCGCGGCGCCGTGTTTGGCCAGCAGCCGCGGGTCGAGGGAGCCGGCGTTGACGCCGACGCGGATCGGTACCTTCGCGGCCGAGGCGGCCTTGGCGATCTCGGCGACGCGGTCGTCGAAGCGCTTGATGTTGCCGGGGTTGACGCGCACCGCCGCGCAGCCGGCGTCGATCGCGGCGAAGACGTAACGGGGCTGGAAGTGGATGTCCGCCACGACCGGCAGGGGGGACTTCGCGACGATGGCCCGCAGGGCGTCGGCGTCGTCCCGCGAGGGCACGGCCACCCGCACGATGTCACAACCCGCGGCCGTGATCTCCGCGATCTGCCGCAGTGTCGCATCCACGTCCGCGGTCGTGGTGGTCGTCATGGTCTGCACGGAAATCGGCGCACCGCCCCCGACCGGGACGTCACCGACCCGGATCCGCCGCGAGGCACGGCGTTCCGGCGGCTTCGGGGGGACGGTGGGCAGCCCGAGGCGGGTGGGCGTCATGACATCTCCGGTACGCGGCCGGTTCCGCCAGGCGGGGTGGTGAACGGTCGTCGGGGGGAGCTGTGGGCGGGCTCGCGGCCGTAGGTGCTGCTGACGTGTGGTGGCGGGGGCATGGGGGCTCCGTTCGAGGTGCGTGCGGGCCGGGGGCTTTCGGCGGGAGGGCCGGACTCCTGTGGCGCGCTGTCACTGGTGTCAGGAGGGCCGCGGGGTGATGTCCAGGAAGGCGCCGGGGGGCAGGAGAGGTCAGGGGCGGGGGACGGGCAGGGCGTGGCCAATTCCCAGCGGGTGGGAGAAACGGATGTCCGGTGGCCGCCGGCAGGGCGCCAGGGCCGGAGTGCCGCCCGGGGAGGAGGGCATCGGCGCCGGGGGCGCGCCGGGCCGGGCGGTGCTCCGGCGGCTCGGGGGGTCGGCCGGGCAGCCGGCGGCCGGTGTTCATCACGGTCGCCGCCGGCCGTTGACCGGGTTGGCGAGGGGAGCGACGTCGTAGGTGAGGAAGTCGGTATGGGCGCGCAGAATGGCGGAGGTGATGCCGTCGGCGTCGAGTCCGGCGTCGGCCAGGAGGTCGGCTCGGGTGCCGTGGGGGAGGAAGGCGCGGGGCAGGCCCAGGCAGCGCACCGGGGTGGTGACGGCGGCGTCGGCGCACGCCTGGGCGAGCAGGTTGCCGAAGCCGCCGGTGCGGGTGTTGTCCTCCACGGTCACGGTCAGGTGGTGGCGTGCGGCGAGGTGGACGAGGGCGCGGTTGACGGGGGTGATCCAGCGGGGGTCGACCACGGTGGAGCCGATGCCCTCGTCCTCTTCGAGTTGCCGGGCCGCCGCGACGGCGGCGCCCGCGGTGAGGCCCGCGGAGACGAGGAGGACGTCCAGGGAACGGCCGGCGCTGCGGTGGAGGACGTCCACGCCGTCCATGCGAGCCAGTGCCTCCAGGTCGGGCCCGGCCGGGGCTTTGGGCAGGCGCAGGGCGGTCGGCCCGTCATCGGTGGCGACGGCCTCGCGCAACAGCTCTTTGAGGCGTGTGGTGTCGCGGGGGGCGGCGACGCGCAGGCCGGGGACGAGGGCGAGGAGGCTGATGTCCCACATGCCGTGGTGCGAGGGGCCGTCGGGGCCGGTGATGCCGGCGCGGTCCAGGACGAGGGTGACGGGCAGGCGGTGCAGGGCCACGTCCATCAGGACCTGGTCGAAGGCGCGGTTGAGGAACGTGGCGTAGACGGCCACCACGGGGTGGAGGCCGCCCATGGCCAGGCCCGCGGCGCTGGTGACGGCGTGCTGTTCGGCGATGCCGACGTCGAAGACGCGGCCGGGATGGGCCACGGCCATGGGGTGCAGGCCGGTGGGGCGGAGCATCGCCGCGGTCACCGCGACCAGGTCCGGCCGCTGCTCGGCCAAGGCGAGCAGCTCCTGGCCGAAGACGTCGGTCCAGCTGCCGGGCTGCCGTACGGGCGGCGCGGCGGTGGCCCGGGTGCGGCCGGTGACGGGATCGATCACTCCGACGGCATGGAAGCAGTCCGCCTCGTCCGCCTCCGCGAAGGGATATCCCTTGCCCTTGACGGTGACGACGTGCACGACGGCGGGGCGGCCCAGGGCGCGGGCTTGGCGCAGCGCCTCCTCCACCGCGGGGATGTCGTGTCCGTCGACCGGCCCGAGGCAGGCCAGGCCGTGCGCGGCGAACACGTCGTTCCCGGCCGGGTGCGGGCCGGGGGCGCGCAGCGCGGCCAGGCGGGTGGCGACGGCGCCGGTGGTGGGGGAGTAGGAGCGGCCGTTGTCGTTGAGGACGACGATCACCGGGCGTTCGGGGGCGGCGCCGATGTTGTCGAGCGCTTCCCACGCCATGCCGCCGGTGAGCGCGCCGTCGCCGATGACCGCTACCACCGCACGGTCCCGTTCCCCCGCCAGGGCGCGGGCCTTGGCGAGCCCGTCGGCGTAGGACAGGGCGGTGGAGGCGTGCGAGTTCTCGATCAGATCGTGTTCGGACTCCGCGCGGCAGCAGTATCCCGACAGGCCGCCGGCCCGGCGCAGCTGTTCGAAGCCTTTCTGGCGGCCGGTCAGCAGCTTGTGGACGTACGCCTGGTGTCCGATGTCGAACAGGACGCTGTCGCGCGGCGAGTGGAAGACGCGGTGCAGGGCGATCGTCAGCTCGACCACCCCCAGGCTCGGGCCCAGGTGACCGCCCGAGGCGCACACCGTTGTCACCAGGTAGCGCCGGATGTCCTCGGCCAGCGCCGGCAGTGCTTCCGCCGGCAGGGTGCGTAAGGCCTCCGGGCCCGTTACGGACGCCAGAAGTGGCGGTACTTTTGTCGTATTGCCAGGGGGGTTCTGCATGAGGGCCTCCGCGCTGGGCTGATAATGGGCCCCGCCTGCGGCGGCGGGCCCGGGTGCGGTGATCGACGCCGTGTTCCTTTCCGAGGGCGGCTTCGTGCGGGCCGCCGCGCCGCGGGGTCGGCGACCGTTACTTTGGGGGCGGCGACGTCGTCCACGGTGCACATGCCCAGCGTCCGGCAACCCCGATGTAGGGCGGCAGGTGCATTCGCCGGCCGGAGGAAGCGCGGCGGTACCTCCGCGAATGTCCGCGCCACACAGGGCCGGGCGGGTTCCCACCGTGCGCACCACCCGGCTTGTCCCGGCCTCCTTGTGCCGGGGCACTGAGGCG
Source organism: Streptomyces mobaraensis (assembly GCF_020099395.1). Taxonomy (NCBI): domain Bacteria; kingdom Bacillati; phylum Actinomycetota; class Actinomycetes; order Kitasatosporales; family Streptomycetaceae; genus Streptomyces; species Streptomyces mobaraensis. Next base: position 6,404,857 of record NZ_CP083590.1, read on the forward strand.
CCCACGAGCGTGGTGCGCACCGAGGGTGGGGCGTGTCGGGAGGCATGGGGCGGGCAGCCACGTCGTACGCCCTCATGCCTCTCCCTCGGCGTCCGAGTGCCGCCGGCCGGGCCCGTGCGCGTCTGGACGGGTATGACGGCGTGTGTCGTCATGAAAGGAGTGGCCGGGCCCGTCCGCGAGAGCGCCGCATGGGCACGGCACCCCTGCCCGCGCGTGCCGGCCGGGAAGAGCCGGCGCAGAAGAAGGGGCCAGTCATGACCACCCGTTCGAGGGGCCGCCGCCGTAGCGGCCTCATCCGTTTCATCGGCGACGTCATCGATGACGCGAAGGACTTCACCGACGACTGCCTGGACCGGGCACGCGACCTGGAGTACGACCTGCGCAAGGCGGCGAGCAACGCCGTCCGGCCCGACGAGGACGACGACCGCCGGCCGGCCGCCCGGACCGGCCGCACCGCCACCCCGCGGACGCCGGTGGCCGGCAAGAAGCACCCGGACGTGACGGGCCCCGGGGTGCGTTGATGCGGGATGCCGCCTCACGCCAAGGGCCGCCCGGACCGGCCCGGGTGGTGCGGGAACTGACCCGTCACCATGACGGCTCGCTGCACGACACCACCGCGCACCGGCCCGTCTCGCTCGGCGAGCTGGCGGACGACGTACGCGCGGGAGCCACCTTTCGGGCGCGGGACGCGGCCACGAACCGGGATTGCACCTACCAGGTCCTGGCCACCGTCCTCGCCGGAGCGCTCTCCTGGATACCCGCCCCTTTGGGGCACGGGGCCGTGCCGTCCGCGACGATCGCCACCCTTCTGGCGCCCGAGCGGAGCTGACCGGGCGTCACAGGCAGTCATCGGCGCCGCCGTCCGGCAAGCCATATCCCGCCGGTCCACCGGCGGAGGGGGAGGTGAGCGGCGTGCCGTCGGCCACGGGCCGGTCGAACGAGGTGGCGCCGTCCGGCGGCGCGTCGCCCGGGAGTGGCCGGCGAGGGCACGGCCGTGTGGGCTCGGGGGCGGGCGACGGTTCTTCCCGTGCGCCACTGCGGCCTGGTGAAGCCTCGCTGCCCCCGGCGGGGCCGGATCGCGGCCTCGGTGGTGACAGGGAGCGCTGGGACACGGCGTCCCGGCTGTCCGCCGAGGGCGTCGGCGCGGCGTCGCCGGCCGGGATGGGCGCGCCAACGGGCGGTGGGCCCTGCCGCGATGCGCCGGGTGACGGTGTGGCGGATCGGGAGGGCGACGCGGCGGAGCCCGCCGGTGTGGTCGGTCCGCTCCTGCCGGGTACCGGTGACGGAACAGCGGGCAGCCGCTGAGGGACCGGTTCGACGTATGTGGCGCTGAACGAAGCGCACCCGGTGGCCGTCGCCAGGAAAACGGCGGCAAGCGTGCGTCGTAAGACGTAGCGGGGAAACCGCACGGGGAACTCCTTTGCTCGGGACTGCTCCCAGACCGCTTTGGCGCGAGGGGAGAGCGAAGCCCTGCCCCGCCTCGGGATGAGGGGCGGGGCCGAGGGCAGGTATCGGGCCGGTCGGCTGTCGTCACCGTGGCGCGCTGAGCACGCTCATGAACGTCTTCAGTCCGGTGAAGAGGGAGATGATCGCCCGCCAGACGGCCAGGATCGCGTGGGCGGTGGCGACGGGAGCCGTCGCGATGAAGAACAGAAAGATGATCAGGACCAGCCAGAAGAAGAGACCGCGGGGACGCGAGAGCAAGGGGCTTACCCTTCGTGGCGGGCGGGACCGGACGGGCGGTGGGTTCCGGGTTCACGTCCTCCTGCCGCGTCGGGCCCGGGATCGGGTCGGGGCGCGGGCGGCGGGGAGCACATCGGGGGCCGGCGGCCACCGCTCCCGTCCGCCGGGCGGCGCGGCGGCTTCGGCGGCTTGGATGCCTCGGAGGCTGCGCCGCGGCGTCGAGTCCGGTGCCGGCGCGCCGCGTCGGCCTCCGAGGAGAGGACGGCCTTCCGGCCGGTCTTCCGGGGCGGCTCCGGCCACCGCTGCCGTGGGGTCTGCCCCAGGGGCAGCCGTCCCGGCACCGGTCCGAACGAGCGCGGCCACGGGCCACATCCCCCTCCACGACGTCGGTACGGCCGCCGGACGCCTCCGCGTCCGCTCCGGAGCGCACCGCCGGCCCTTGGCACTGGGCGATGGCCGGCCCCCGTAAATCGGTTTCTCCCCTTCCAGTGCACGGCACACCGCCCCTCGGCGACAACCCCGCACCCGGCGGCGCGCGAGCGCATCAGGCGCGTACGGCACGCCCCGGGCGGCGTGCGCGGCGGGAGTGCCGTCTGGCCACGTCGCGGGGAAGCTGTTACGGCTGCCGGCGACGCGGTCGGCTCCGCCTGCTCGTCACCCGCCGTCCACACCCGGGGGCGCCCACCGGGGTACTGCCGGCTTCGGACGGCGGTGGCAGGGCGAGCGACGTCGCGTGGGCTCATCCCCTCCTGCCACGGGCGAGGAAGCCGGCGAGGACGAGGGCGGCCCAGAAGGGCCACGACCCGGCGTCCGTGGCCCTCTTCCGCCGGTCGTCCTCACCGGCCACCTTGGCGTGGAAGGTGACGTCCTTCTCGGCGAAGGCGCGCAGGATCCCCCGGGTCTGCTGGAGGGCCCCCGGCGCGGCGATCATGAGATCGAGGGCGGTGCGGGCGGCCTGCTGTTCGGAGAGGGTCTCGCGGGCGAGGCCGAAGACGATGGTGCGGAGGTTGTCGGCGAAGACGTCGGTGAGGGAGAGTTCCGGGCACAGGTAGCGGATCGACCCCTCGAGATTGGCGAAGGACTTTCCCAGCAGCGAGATCACCGGGCTGGTGCGGATGCCGCGGCGGGTGGCGTGGACGAGGATCGCGGTCAGGGTGACGCCGAAGTTGAGCTCCTCCAGCGTGACGGAGGCGATCTTCGGGACGAGCATGCTGATGTCGGAGCGGAACCCGGCGACGTCGGCCCAGGTCGTGGCGGTCCCCATGTCGATCCAGGTCGCGGCCAGACCCGCGCCGTCGTTGGCCGCGAGGTTCAGCAGGGCCAGCACCAGGTGCCGGCTGGTACCGCTCTCCATACGGCCCACCATGCCCCAGTCGATCAGGTGCGCGGGCTCGCCCGGGGCGACGAAGATGTTGCCCGGGTGAGGGTCGGCGTGGAAGAAGCGGTCGAGGAAGTAGCCGCGGTACATGAACGCCATCAAGTCCCGGCCGATACCCGAGCGCTGGGCGGAGGTGAACGCGCGCGGATCGGCGTCCCGGATCGACACGCCCGGGGCCAGCGCCTGTACCAGTACCCGCCGGGTCGGCGGCAGCAGCACCCGGGGCACGGACAGGAACGCGAACTCCTCACACAGCTCCCGGGCCCGGCGCATGTGGCCGGCCTCCACCCGGAAGTCCGTCTCCGCCTCCATGGCCTCGAACAGCACGCCCAGCATGGCCGGCACGTCCACCACGGCCGCGAACCGGGGAGCGGCCCGCGCCAGGAGGCGGGCGGCCCGCCGCAACAGCCGGATGTCCTCGGCCATCGCCTGTTCCACACCCGGACGTTGGACCTTGACCGCGGCGAACGCCCCGTCGGCCAGCCGCGCCCGGTAGACCTGTGCCAGCGAGGCGGCGCCCAGCGGCGCCGAGGTGTCGATCTCCCGGAACAGCCGCCGCCACCGCGGCCCGAGCTCCGCCGCGAGCACCGGCTCGAACGTGGCGAAGGACACGGGGGTGACCTGGTCGTGCAACTGCCCCAACTCCTCCAGCACGGCCCGCGGTACGAAGTCCGGCCGCGTGGAGAGCATCTGCCCCACCTTGATGTAGAACGGGCCCAGCTCCTGCAGCGCCTCCCGGACGGCCCGCGCCTGGCCCTCGGCGCCTTCCTCCGGCTTCGCCCGGCGGACGCGGACCTGCTCGGCCAGCAGCCGTCCCACCACACGGGAGACGTGCCGCGTGCGGCCACCGCCCACAGTCCCTCCCCCGTGCACGAACCCGCGCCGGAACCGGCGATACGGCCCACCCGCGCACCGGGGGCGGGTACTTCCTGCTCTGACTCCCTTCCGGTCATCTCCAGTGCACGGCACCTCGCCGTCGGCCCACAACCCCGCACCCGGCGGCGCGTGATGGGTGCGGGGAGGCGCACGGCGGCCGGCAGCGGCGCGCGGGCCCGGTCATCCCCGCCCGCGATTCCGCGCGGCCCTCCGCCCGAACGGCCGGCCGGGATGTGCTCGGCGGGCGCACTCGCCGGCCGTGGGAACCGTGCCGGTACTCCCTGACACGACTATGGACCAGGGCACGGGCCCGGGTGCCATCCGTGTGCACCACCCGGCTTGTCGCGGCGGCTCGTGCCGGGGCTCCGCGTCGTCCGTGCGCGTGGTGCGAGCCGACGCCCCGGCGCGGTCGTCAGCGATGGGCGGGTCAGCATGCCGTACGCCCCTCGCGTACTCCGCATGGCTGCCGAGTGCCGCCGATCGGGGCGTTGCGCGCCTGGACTGGAAGTGCGCGGTGTGTCGTCATGAAAGGAGTGGGCACATCCGCTCGTGAGCACCCGATGGGCTCCGGTTTCTCCGTGCGCGCGGGACCAAGTTCACCCCCCCCCATGGGGCGGCCGACCGGCTTCGTATGGTCACGGCGGGGAGACGCACGCGGAGCTCACGTCAACGCACCCTGCGAAAACGCTCTCCACATTCCCGGCGGGCAACTGCCGGGAACACAAACTTTTCCGACGAAATAAATCCCCGCATGCGGCTCAGCGGGCGCCGTGGGGGCGTTCCTGCCGGCAGAGCACCGAGGGAGGATGTCATGGCACGGAATCGTAGGGTAGTCGGTGGCCTGCATTCCGGCCTGGCCGGGGAATTCGGCGGCATGGTCTGGGACCTCGATGCCTCGGTCACGTCCTCCGATCCAGCAGGTCTCCCAGCGGCCGGCACAGTGCGGCTACGCGGAACTCCGGACCGTCGCCGCCGTCGAGAAGGCCGGCACCTTCTCACTCCCAGGGAATTCCGCCGCAACCCGCTCGTCCAAGCGAACTGAGCGGGGAGGCCGACGTGAATGTCACGGACATGCCCCAGCCCGTCCCGGCCCCTCAACCCACAGCGGCCGGGCAGGGTATGCCGCCGAGGCATGTGGCGGTGATCCTCGACGGCAACCGGCGCTGGGCCGCGGAACACCGGCTCCCGCTCTTCGCCGCGTACCGGGCGGGAGCCGTGCGCGTGCACGAACTCGCCGGCTGGTGTGAACAGGCAGGCATCACCTTCGTGACCGTCTGGGCACTCTCCCGGGACAATCTGCGGAGGGCTCCCGCCGTGGTCCGACAGATCACGGGAGCGGTCACGGCCGGGCTGCAGACGATGGCTTCCACCAGGCGATGGCGCATCCGCATCATCGGCGCCATGGACGAACTGCGGCCCGAGGACGCTCGCACCTTGCGAGAGATCACGGAACAGACCCGGCACATCCAGGGCATCACGCTGAACGTGGCCGTCGCCTACAGCGGGCGGGACGACATCGTGAGCGCCGTCCGCTCCCTCATCCGCAGCGATGGTGCGGGCGGCGGGGCTGTCACCGAAGACCGGCTGGCTCGGCATCTGTCCACGGCCGGCCAGCCCGACGTCGACCTGGTCATCCGCACCTCGGGCGAACAGCGCCTGTCCGGATTCATGGTGTGGCAGGTCGCGGAGGCGGAACTCTACTTCACCGATACCGCCTGGCCCGACTTCGACCACCACAGCTTCGACGCGGCACTGCGCTGGTATCACGGTCGACATCGGCGTTTCGGCCGCTGAGAAGGCTGATCGTCACGAAAGGTCGAGGCTGAAGAAGCGCATGTATGCTCACGCCCACTACATCCGCACACGGCGTCCCTGCCCGTAATCAGGAGGTGTGTTGATGCAGAAGGTGCAACCAGTGGTCGAACTCCCGCCCTTTTACTGTCCCATTCAGGGAGCCATCCACCCCCACACCGACCATCTGCGGCGTCGCTCGGAAGAGTGGATGCACGGGTACGGATTCTGCCCGGACGCGGCAAGCCTGCAGTTCGTGCGCTCTTTCAACTCCGCCGATTTCGTCGGGCGCATGGCGCCACACGGGCTGCTGGACCCGATGCAAGTCCTTACCGACTGGTGCAACCTCGGCTTCGTGATCGACGAGCGTTTCGACCGTATCCCCCTGGCCCGGTCGGACCGGAACGTACTGGCCGAGGCCGCGGAACTGGCCGTCAAACTGGTGCGTACCTTTGAGACGCCCGGTGCCGGACTGCTGACCACCAGCCCGTTCGGCGCCCCCCTGGAAGACCTCGCCACGCGGATGCACCGCATGACCACACCCTCGCAAAGGCGCCGGATCGTCGAAGGCACTCACTTGTGGGCGTCGGCTCTGGTCTGGGAAGTCGCGGATCACGCCCGCCCTGAGCCCCCTTCCCTCAACGACTACACCACCCAACGCCAGCAGACCATTGGCGGGGCGCTCTTCACCAGCTGGATCGACACTCTGACCGGCGTCGAAGTACCCGCCTCGGAGATGGACCACCCGTCGGTCCGCGCCCTTACCGAGATCACCGGACTGATCGTCGGCATCGACAACGACCTGTTCTCCTACGCCAATGACCTCTGGTTCCATCAGAACCAGGGAGTGACCCTGCGGAACTTCGCGACCGTCCTGGCCGCCGAGGGCGGCTGCACCACCGACCAGGCTCTCAGGGAAGTGACCTGGATGAGGAACCGGTTGACGGCCCTCTTCCTCGCACTGCGCGACCAGCTCACCGAACGGCACCGACCGCGGGCCGGCAGCGCTCTGCGCAACTACATGCGGCACCTGGGATACCTCATCCGCGGCAACCTCGACTACTACGGCGTCACCGACAAGTACCGCAACCCCGACGGCCGCTCGCCCGACACCTTGCTGCGCGTCGCATACCGGTTCACCTCGAAACCGCCGGACAACGCCTCGGAACCCCTGCCCATCCCCACCATCAGCTGGTGGTGGGATCAACTCGCGACCGCCTGAGGCCCGTTCACATCCCATGGGCACGGGGCCTCCTCCTCCGTCACCACCGCCGTGCTGTGTGCCGCCGACCTGCCGGTGATGGCCGGGACATTCCTCCAGCGGGGATGTTCTTGCCTCGCGACGGGGGAACAGCACGCCATCACTTCCGCGGCCGGGCCGGCTATGGCAGGCCTCCACCCGAGTCCCGCCTACGGCGCCCCCGCCCCGGACATCGAGAGTCGGGCGCTGGCACGCCGATACTCATGTTGACGCTTCCGCTTCAATGCACCCTTCGATCTCGTAGTTCTCATCGCTGCGGTAGCGGCCGGCGCGGATGGACCATTCGTACTGCCCCCGTTGATGGGTACGCATCGCGTCGAGGAATCGGCACAGGCCGGGACTGGCCCGCTTCCGTACGTCTCGTTCCAGAGAGAGATATTCGGTGACGGCGTTGTTGTGCAGCCTCACCGCCTCGTTCACTGCTTCCTGATCGTTCCTGCCTTCGTCGGCGAGGATGATCGGGAGGCTCCAGATCACCCCCTTCTCCCGCGGAAAGGAGATGATGTCGTTGAACATCCCGCCGATGTCTGAGGTCAAGGCCATCAACCGACGGACATCCGCACGGTTCCACTCGTGCTCCGGCACGTCGGATCCCGTAAAGGCCGGCCAGGCCGCGAGCGTGGGCAGGATCGCCGTGAGGGCCCGGCGTGCCGACAGCCACTGCCGAACACTGGGCCGGGTGCCGGTGAAAGGGCGGCCCACTTGCCAGAGTGTGCTCATGTACCAGTAGTTCATCTCACCGAGCCACTGCATGTACAGGCCCGGCCCCGTCAGACGCTCGACGCGTTCGCTGACATCCACCGTGGCCGGGGCCAGCCTGCGACAGAGCTCGGCGTGCTCGGCGGGCAGCCGGCTGGCCAGTTCCTCGCACAGCGGCCGCCGGTCGTACCCTTTGGGGTCGTAGTGCATGTCGTGCAACCACAGCTGGAACGCGGCCAGTTCGGCGGGGTCTGTGAGGTAGATTCCCGCTTCGCAGAACGAGGCGTCGATGACGAAGATCCAGGTGCACCAGATGGCCGCGACGCGGAACCGCTCGGGCGGCATCGTGTGGAACAGCCGTCCGATGAACTCCGCACATTTCGTGTCCCGGATCTGTTCCTCCCGCTCCACCCCGAATTCCGTCAGCCCGAAATCGATCGCCCACTGCAGAGCCTCTGCCTCAACTGCCTCCAGATCGGAGCTCACCCCCACCGGGAACGGGTAGTAGAGCAGCGGGAGAGTGAGTTTCGACGACTTGGATTCGCTCATGTCAGTCCTCCTGAGGAGCGCACTTTTGCCTGCAAGCCGTGACGGCGCTGCCGGGTCGCAGGGGTCTGGAGCGTGGCGGCGAAGCCTGATCGTTGTGGACTCGGGCCGGTACGTGTGGGTGAGAGATTTCAGGGGAGGAGGTAGGGAGGAGTGTCGGCCGGGACATGTACGGGGGAGAACGCGACGGCAACGCTCAGGCTGAATAGGTAGACGACGGTCAGTGCCTGAGTGAAGCCCGATGCGGCCAGTAGTCGCAGCCCTGTGCTGCTGCTGCCGCGTAGTGGCCACACTTCCGTCTCCTTGCGTTGTGCCCGGTAGAGCAACATGACTACCGGCACACTGAATACGATCGACGCAAGCGCGATTTCGAACAGGGGAACGTGGTACCAGTGGCCTGCAAACAGGTCCCAAGACCCGCCCACTCGCCACCTGTAGGTGCCGGTGAGCGCCCAGGGTGCCTCCAGGATGAGCTCCGCCAGAGCTGATCCCAACAGAGCCACTACGAGCACCCGGTACATGCCCCAGTGCGGCCTGTTCTCGGTGAGGCGGCGGACAATCGCCCACGGAATGAGGATCCAGACGGGTCCAAGGCCCCAAGCCAAACCTCCGGCCGCGAAGATCGTTACCGCCTGGCTGGAGGAGTCGGGGCTGTTCCAGCCCGGGAAGTAGGGTCCCCAGGTGGTTACATTCAGCGCATAGCGATTGACTACGTAACCCAACTCCCAATAGTTGGTGAGCGGGTCCAGCCAGAAGCATGTGAAGAAGCCGAAGTACAGCGCGTCTTCAACCCTCACGCGGCCCGTGCGACGTGTCCTTCGGACGGCGCGCACAGCAGTGAAAAGCAGGGCGACGGCAACGGCGCCCTGGACGCCCCACACTACTACCGCTCGAGTAGTGGAAAGTCGCCCGCTGCTAGGCACCGAGCGCAGGCCACCATCGAGCGCCCAGCGCCCGAGCGTCCAAACGGCGACGCACAGGAGCAATACACCGATTCCTGCCCACACCTTGACTGGGGTCACCCTAGAGTGGGACGCCCTCACAGACGTTGTGGCTTTCATGAGCGTGGCCTTTCGGCAGGTGCCTCGGACATCTTCGATGCTCCCCTCGATGCAACGCCATTCCCGACTTCGCGACGCCTAGGCACGGGCTGGATGTCTTGCCATGCCCACGCCTTGGTCGCGAGAAGGGAGCGGACCGCGGCGGCCGGCTGTGCCGGCAGCTCCGGCGTCAGGGCCCACAGATTTTCGGGGCGGGTGGCCGAATCTGGGGATTCTCCGCCCGCACCGCCAGCGCGGGTCACCGCCTCCAGCTGCATCCGCTGATACAGGGCTTTCCCCTGGCCGGAGCTGGCCCATCACCCGTACACCTTTCAGCTTCCCCCGTGTCCGGCCTGGCACTCCCCGGCGAAGGGGGGCACGTGGATCGCCACAAGGCAGTGCAAATGACAGTGGCATGTTCCGTGCGCCCTCCGCGTCGAATGTGGGAAGTCTTGGCGAAACCCTCGTAGTTGGGATGTGCTGGGGCGGCTCTCGGCTTGGCACGCTGGTGCTTTAGATGATGACCGTGCAACCGGTGATTTGGCGTGGCCGGGGTTCGACCAGCGCTTCGCCGCGTTCTTCGACACGCCCGGTCGTGGTCAGCGCGCACGCGGCCACCGACACCGCGTTCCATCTGCTGACTACCGGTAGTTCGTTAAACCCGGCGGTATAGATCAAGAGGTCTGCCGGTGGTGACCGCGTCGAGGTGGTCATGGACTGGCGGTGGATTTCCTATGGTGTAGCGGATCCTCGGTTTCGCTAACCGGGGATCCGCTGCTATAAGCGCTGGACTTGAGCGCGATGCTGTTCGTATCACCACCCTGATGGTTTGAAGGTGCCATTGCGCGTGTCCTGTGCAGGCGAACCTTGCGGATTGAAGCCCACCTTGCGGAGAGGGCTGCGGCTGGACGAGCTACCTTGCGGGCGCCTGCGGTTTTGGGCCCGGAAGGGTTGCTGACGGAGTCGCTACCCGGGGCGACCCGTGGCGCCCGGCGACACCACAGTGGCGCCGCCTCAAGCGCTGCTGTCCGCGCGGAAGTCGAAGGTCATCGCAGCGGAACAGGCGACACCTTCGGCGATGCCCAACGTCTGGGCATCCAGAGAGGTGGCAGCAGTGACAGCAGGGTAAAGAGTGCCAGGGTCGGCGTGGGCGGAGGGGGCGACTCCAAGGACGGCTATCACCGCAAGGAAAGCCCCGGCGGCGACATGCGATTTTCCGAAGATGCTCATGCTGTGCAAACGACCGCGAAAGTCACTCGTCACTGTCCAGTGAGGCTGGATCTTGAACCGCTGGGCGTCAGTGACCAACGGGGCGACGAGTTTGTCCTCCCAGCGCGCGCCTGACGGTCGTGAAGTCCTGCGTTGTGTCTTCGACGGGCAGCGACTCCGTCAGCAACCCTTCCGGGCCCGAAACCGCAGGCGCCCGCAAGGTAGCTCGTCCATCCGCAGCCCTCTCCGCAACAGGCCGAAGGCCGCCGCTGGTACGCCGGCTCTGTCCTCCGGCCTCTCGGCGCTGTGCGTGTCTGACGAGCGGCAGCTGGAGACCGGCGAGCGGATGGCGGCTGTCACCACGCTGGTGTTCTCCCTGGCATTTCGTTCGGGCGCAACCGCCCTCGTTCGTCAGCGGGCGCGTATACCGTGGCTGGGAGAAGGGATCGGCGGGCCCAGCCGTGAGGCGAGGGGCAGGGCAGGGTGTGTTGGCCTGGAAGGCGATCGGAGCCCATGTCCGAGGACCATGTGGGCGGTGAGGTCCTTGACCAGGGCTGCCGGAGCGTTCGCGGACAGGTGGATTTCCCAGTCCGGCTGGTGGGCCGCGTGGCCGCCCCAGACGGTCCACGTGGGGAGGGGGCTGTTGGTCTGCTGGGCGGCGAAGGCGTCGAACTGGACGCCGGCGGCGTGGGTGCCGGGGGCTTGCCAGGTGAGGTAGCGGTCGTCGACGGCGTATTTCCAGCCCGCGTTGGCGAGTGGCCGGGCCGCCTCGGCGATGGCGGTCTCGGTGACGCTGGTGCAGGGGCCTCGGCCCCAGGCGTTCTCCGAGGCCATGAAGGTCAGCAGGGTGCGGACGATCTGGGACGGGGTGGAGGCGGTGGCCTTGCCATGCCACAAGAGGTCGCTGACCGGGGTCTCGTAGGCGGCGAAGGCCCACTTGATGTCGCGGCCGTCGGCCTCATGGTCGAAGAGGGCGCGCAGGGTGAGGGATTCGTGGCTGGCGATAGTTGCGTTCTCGCCCCGGGCCCGCACCTTCTCCCAGTCGGCCTGTGTGGCGAGGAAGTCGTGCAGAAGGACCTCGTGGTCACCGGCCTCGGCGGCATACACGGGGACGATCTCCGGTGCCGGCCGCGCGGGCTTGCGTTGTGCTCCGGATGCAGTGGAGGACGGTGCGGTTGTGCCTGTGGTGGCCAGGGCCTTGGCTGCTTGTTGCTCGGTTTCCGTGGCGGGCACCGGACCGGGGCGGACCGCCTCGCCGTACAGCTTCTGGAACTCCGCGATGGCCTGGGTGGGGGTGTCGTAGACGAGGGCGACCTGCCGCAGGTGGTCTTCGCCGTGGAGGTGGATGCTTTCGCCGCCCGGGTAGGTGCCGACCGCGACGTGGGTCCAGCCGTCGTGGGCGTGGGCGTGGATGACGAGGCGGCCGGAGGCGATGTCGTCGTAGACCTTCTGGGCCTCGGCGGAGACCTCGCGGATTTCGTCCCGGTTCAGCCAGTGCATGGGGTGATCGAGCCACGTCCACTCGCTGTCGATGTCCTCCTGCAGGTTGGGCGTGATCTCGACGGTGACGCCTGCCTTTCGCAGGGCGTGGGCGGCCTGGTCGGCGTAGTAGGGCTCCTCGCGGTCGATGCGGGCCAGGATCATCGTCTGGTCGTCGGTGGGGCGAAACCCGTGGACGCTCAGCAGCGCTCGGGCAGCGTAGGTGTCGGTGCCGACGGTGGCGGCGGTCACGGCGTTGGGGTGCTCGGGGTGCCAGCCGAGCCGGACGTGGACGTGGAAGGCGGGATCTGGCATGGGTGTGCTCAATTCGCGGGGCCCGGCCGGACGTGCGGCGGCCGGCCGGTGAGGTCATCGGGTGACGCGTTGCGCTGCGGAAGCGGGATGGCCGGAGCCGCGGGGCGGCCCGGCTCGGGCGGCTACCGGTGCGCGGGGCATGCGCAGACGGGTCGATGGCGCTGGGGATGTGGTGGCGCGCTGCCAGCGGGTCCGGACGGCGGTCAGCTCGGCGAGGGCGCGGCGGCTGCCGGTGACGAGCTGGTGGGGGCTGTTGGCCGGGTCGTCGGCGAACGCCTGGATCCGCAGGGCGGCGAGGCGGGCGTGGTCGAGCAGGGCGCGTTGGAGGACGCGTTCACCCCAGTGGTCCGGCGAGCCGACGGGGTTCGTCACCAGGGCCATGAGGTCGGCCGGCGCGAGGGCGGTGGCGAGCAGGCCGTGGTGCTGGGCCTCCCAAAACACGGTGACCGGATCCACGGGATCACCTCGGTGGGCCAGGGCGGTCAGAGCGCAGAAAAGGGCGCCGTGCAGGGGCAGGGCGAAGTCGTCGGCCTGCAGCCAGCGCATGGTCTTCACGTCGTCCGGGCACGCGGTGGCGGCGGCCAGCAGCAGTTGTTCCTCGGACAGCGCCTCTCCACTGCGCTCGCGTGGCGGGAGTGAGGGGAGCGGGGTGCGCGGGAGGGAGCCGGGGTGCGGGGGGAACTGGCCGGCGAGGTCGTTCAGGAAGCGGGTCAGCGTGTCGGCCTCGGCGAGGACGGTGGCGGTGGGGTTGGGGCCGGTGGTGTCGGTGGTGGCTTGGGCCAGGCGCGTCGCGTGTATGCGCAGGCTTCGGCGGGCGTGATCGGCGCGGACCATCCGTGCGTACGCCGCCGCGTGCTGCGGCCAGGGGCAGGCGTCGACCAGCGTGTGCAGGTAGGACGCGGTGAGCCCGGCCGCTTCACGGCGCGCCGCCATAAGGACGGCGTTGAGCCAGGCCGGCTCGCTCCGGTGCACCTCGGGTACCGGGGGCGGCACGGTGTGCATGGCGGCGAAGAGGGCGCTGTGGGCGGGGTCGCCGAAGTGCTCGGGCGCGAGAGTGGTGAGGGCCCGGAGACGGTGGGGGTCGAGGAGCAGCGCTCCGAGCAGGGCCTGCTCGGCGTAGTGCACGGCCGGCCTGGGCGTCGGCTCCTCCAGGCCGCTCTCCTCGTGCGGCAGTTCGGGGCGTGGCATCAGGCGGCCAGGGTGAAGTCGTCGCGGTTGAGGGTCTTGCCGACGTGCGGGGCGAGCAAGTGCGCGGCCAGCCGGGGTGGGACCGCGTTGCCGATTTGGGAGAACTGCTGCCCCTTGTTTCCCTGCGAGGGGTAGTCGGCGGGGAAGGTCTGCAGCACCCCGGCCTCGGCCGCGGTGATCCGCACCGACTTCGGCACCGGCGCTTTCGCGCCGGATCCGCCGGGCACCGGCTCGGGCATCCACAGGCACTCGTTCGCGCGGTGCCCGAAGAACAAGGTCCCCGCCGGCTCATCTGCGCGCCGCACTGTCGCGTGGGACTGGTTGTTGCTGCGCAGCGACCAGGACCAACGATGGACCTCGCAGTGGTGGGCGGGTCGGTCCTCACCAGCGCTGTACCGCTCGGGCGGCTTCAAGCCCTGATGCCGCGACGCGAGGGTGACGCTCGTCGGGGTGGCGTGATGTTTCCAGGTTCCGCGGCTTCGGGCGTCGGCGAGGGCTTTGCGGGAGCCGGAGGGGAAGGGCTCGGGGCCCCCGCCAGGGCCTCCGCCGGCGCAGACGGTGGGGACGGGACGGTCGGTGGCACCCCAGCCGAGCGCCTCGGCCATCGACACCCACCGTGCCCTACCGGGGCCGAAGAGCGTCTGCGGCTCGGCGATCTTCGCGTGGGTCGGGGCCGGCGGCTCGGCGGTGCGGGCGCGGGAGGCGAGCAGGATCGCCCGCCGTCTGGTCTGCGGCACCCCGTAGTCGGCGGCGTTGAGGATCCCGGTCCACACGGAGAAGCCCCAGCCGCGCAGGATCGCGGCGTACTGCTTCCACAACGGCAGGACGTCCGGCACTTCCTCCATGGCCACCCACTCCGGTTCGCCGGCCTGGTTGAGCGCGTAGAGGTAGCGCATCGGCTCGGCGGCCAGCAGGGACCGCTCGTCCCGGCATGCGCTCAGCAGTCCGGCGCGGGTGTCGCGGCCGCGGGCGAGGTCGGCGACGGCCTGGTGAACGAGCGGCTGGTCGACCAGGCCCAGGCGCTTGCCGGCCATCGACCATGCCTGACACGGCGGGCTCGCGATGAATCCCGCGGTTTTTCCGACGAAGGGCGCGACCGGGTACAGCGCCACATCGGTGCGAAGGGTCAACTGCCCGGCTGCCGCTCGCGTTTTGCACGCCCAGGCGTCCCACTCCAGTCCCACGTCGCGTACGCCGAGGAGCGACAACGCGTGCGACCATCCGCCGGGTCCGGCGAAGAGATCGACAACGATCACGCGGCCAGCCCGAAGTCGGAATGCACGGCGTTCGTTTCGGCGCCGCGGCATGCCCACGGGGAGCAGCCGTTCTCGACGCCCTGTTCCAGCTCCTCGGCATCCACCGCTGATGTGCCGGGCGGCTGCTGGAGGGCAGCCCATTCGGCAGCGGTGACGTGGTCGATCGGGGCTTGGTCCAGCGGCAGGCGGGAGGGGTGGAGGAACGCTTCGCCGAGCAGGCGGTTGCCGACGGCGTTGGCGCGGGCGTTGCCCTTGCGGATGGCCGCGTCGAAGGCGACGACGTCCGCCCACTCCGTGGGCGAGGTGTCGCGGATGTGCCGCCACTGGGCGTTTCCGTGGAACGGGCAGCCCAGGCAGCTGGATTTCGGGGTGTCGGCCAGACCGAGCGTGGTCAGGTAGCGGGTGCAGTCGGTGCGTGACCAGCCCATGTCGATAAGGGGATGCCGGTTGCGCATGTATTGCACGTCGGCGTCCTTGGCGCGGTGGAATTCGTCGGTGGAGATACCCACCCACTGCTCGGCGAAGGTGCCCTTCGGGATGCGTGCGGGATAGGGATATCCGAGGAGTTCGCGGACCTTCGCCTTGATCGGTTTGATTTTGTATTCGCCGGTGCACTGCCTGCGGGTCATGCCGGGTCGGCCGTCCTGGTTGAGGATGTACAGCGGCATGCTGGCGAAGCGATGAGAGGGGTTCAGCGCGTCGTTGCGGTCGTTGCCGGAGGATACGCGCAGGATCGGTATGCCGGCGGGCGCGGCTACTTCTCGTTCCAGGCGGTCGAGATGGGCGTAGACGGCGGCCGGTTCCCAGCCGGTGTCGACGAAAAGGGCGTAGTCGACCTTGGGGAGAACCCTTTGGGCTGACAGCGCGAGCAGCGCGCTGGATTGAACACCAGCACCGAGGGAAATGGCACGGAATCGGGGAGCGGTTGAAATGGTTGTTCCTTGAGCGGTGGGGGCTGTGACTGCCGAGTGGTCGGCAGGGCGAGACGCGGAGCGCCGTCACCGGTGGAGGGCATGCTGGCGACGGCAGGCGATGGCTGAGAAGGTTCTCGGCTGGGCGGTGAGGCCGAGCGGACGGGCTGGGCTCGATCAGCGAGTGCGGGCCGTTGAACGGGCCGCCGGCCGGGCAGGTGCCGCCGGGGAGCGAGGGGCGGGCGTGCCGGTGGCGAAGGTGGCGGACAAGGTCCGGCGGCCGGCGGCGGTCAGGTGCGGGCGCTGTCGGCGACTGCCGTTTGGAAGGGCCTCACGCAGCAGGAGGTGCTTGGCTTCCAGGGCCCGCAGTGTCGTACTGCTCACCCGCCTCTCGCCGCTGAAGACGTCGAGCTTGTCGTCCCGGCCCTCGACCGTCACCTGGCCGCGGGCGACGGCCCGCAGGGCCGCCAGCTGCGCGGCGGAGAGTGCGTGGGGCGGGTGGACGAGGGCGGCGTGCTGTCGTTGCATCTCGCCGCCGAGGAGTTCGGCGGCCTCGACCGCGTCGTCCGGGCCGAGGGCGGTCAGGTCGCGGGCGATTGCGATGCGGGCGCGAACTTCCTGGTAGGCCAGAGCGAGAGTGCGCTCGTCATGGGGCTCGTGCCCCTGGGGGCGGGTCGCTTCCAGGAGGTCCGCGGCGTCGAGGAGGTGTTCGGCTGCTTCGGTGATCAGGTGGGCTAGCTGCCTGATCCGCAGCTCGCTCCTGCGTACGGCGGGCGCGGGGTGCAGCGGTTGGTGTGCGAGGGCGTCGGCGGCGTCGAACGCCTCGTGGGCCACGCGCTGGGTGAGCGGGAGGTGCAGGAGGAGCTGTCGGGCTGGCGCGGGTGAGGCGAGGTTGATGGCGGGGAGGGCGTCGTTGTGACGGGTGATGTGGGAGGCCAGGGCGAGGATCTGCTCGGGAAGGAAGGGGTCGGCGGCCAATGAAGGGGTCCTTGGGAGCGAAGTGTGTCGTGGTGAAGCAGCGGCTCAGCGCGGGCGCCGGCTCTGTCGAGGGACGGGAGACGGCCGTGCCGGAGTGGTCGCGCCGGTGTGGCCGGGGGCCGCGGGGATCGCCTTGGGCGTGGGTATGCCGAGGGTGATCTTGCTGGGGAGGCCGAGGGACGACAGATGTGCTTCGGCGCGGGCGACGGCGCCGACCGCTTCGCGCTCGCTCAGCTGGGCGGCCAGGACGTGTCCCTGCGGGGTCGGGGCGAACCCGTGCTGGGCGATCACGTCGCGGGCGGTCGGCGCGTGGACGGTGGCGGTGACCTGGCCGTCGGAGAGGTCGAAGCGGACGGCGGCCTCGGGCACGGGCCCGGCGGCCGGGTAGCGGGTGGTCCAGCTCAGGTCGACGAAGTCCATGGTGTGCGCCAGGAGAGCGTGCAGCGCGTCGCCGGTGCGGTTGTGCGCCTCTTCCGCCGAAGTACCGGGCGGAAGCAGGTACACGGTGCGGCGGTTGTGTTCTCGGGCGGTGAAGCCGCTGGCGGTCAGGGCGCGGTGGGCGGTGCGGATCGGGCGGTTGAGGACGATGAAGGTGTGACCGTCGTCGGTCGAGCCGACGACCACGTCGTGGTGGTCGATGAAGGCCATGTCACTCCATAAAGAGATACAGATGGAGAACGGAGGAGCCGATGCCTCCGCAGGAGGGCGCCAGCGCCTGCTGCGGCGGCACTGGCGGATCAGGCGGCGGTGCCGAAGTCCGTCTGCTTCGGGGCGGCCTTGGCCACCGCGCGGGTGGTGATGGCCTTCGAGGCACGGGCGGAGGCGGCGGAGAGTTCGGCGGCGTCGGGTTCGAGGTACCAGGGGCGCAGGTCGAGCATGGCGGCGCGCATGCCGGTGGCGAAGCACAGGGCGGTGCCCTTGGGCAGGGCGCGGATGGCGTCGGCGGGCAGGATGCGTTCCTGGCGCATGCTGATGCTGGTGGACTTGCCGGACTCGGAGACGGAGGTGGACTTCGTCTCGACGTCGTGGTCGCCGATCAGGCGGGAGAGCTTGTCGGCGAAGTCCGGGTCGTCGATACCGGAGCCGATCACCTTGATCGTGGAGGCGGACCACATGGCGTCCATGCCCGCGTCGCCCCAGACCTTCTGGCCCTGGCGGTAGGACTGCAGGATGGTGATCGGGATGATCCCGCGGGAGCCGAGGTGGGAGTACAGGTCCGGCAGGTCCGAGATCTTGCAGACGTTGGCGGCCTCGTCCAGGATCGCGAGCATCGGCGGGTCCAGGCGTCCGCCGGCGCGTTCGGCCTGGGCGGTGGCGGCCCGCATCACCGAGTCCGCGCACGCGGCGATCAGCGCGCTGGCGCCGCCGCCGCCGTCTTTCGACAGCAGGTAGAGGGTGTCGCGTGAGGTGACGAAGTCGGCCGGCCGGAACTCGGCGACGTCCTTCTGGGGGGTGACCCAGGCGGCGATCTCGCTGTTGAGCAGGGCGGCGGCGTACTGGCGGGCGGTTTCGTAGATGCCGTCGCGGGTCTCGGGCGGCCCTTCGACGGTGCCCTTGAGCTGGGCGGCGACGGCGCTGAAGCCGTGGTCGCGCAGGATGTCCAGCGGGCCGCGGTCGGCGGGGAAGGCCAGCCACTGCATCACGTCGGTGACCGGCCGCTCGTCCAGGGCCGCGGCCAGGAAGAGCTGGCTCAGGATGTTGCTGCCGGCCTTCGACCAGAAGTCCCCCTGCTGGGAGGCGTCGACGGAGGCGGCGAGGAAGTGCCCGGCGAGCCGGCCGGCGCCTTCGAGGGTGGTGGCGTCGGCGAGCGGGTTCCACCACATCTCCCGCTTGGCGTGGGCGATTTGTTGTGGGTCCATCGACCATGTCCGGCCCACCTTCGCCCGGGCTTCGAGGGTGGCGGTGTAGGCGTCGCCCGCGGCCTTGTTCGAGGTGAGCAGTACGGGGCCGGGCGCGGCGAGGATCGAGGGGATGGCGAGGCTGGTGGTCTTGCCCGAGCGCGGCGCCATGATGGCCACGGCGACGTCCTCGTATCCCATGCGGACTTCACGCCGGGTGCCCTGGAGGTTGCCGAGCAGGATGCCGGTGTCCTTCGCCTCGACGCTCTTGACCTCCTTCAGACTGGGGCGCAGCGAGCGGGCCTTGGCGGTGATGGCCTTCGATAGCAGAGGCTCGATGTCCTTCTGCTTCGCCATCCCGGCGACCGTCTTCTTCCGGCTGCCGGTTCCGCCCCGGTGCCGCGACCACAGCACGGCTCCGGCGATGGCCAGGGCGATCAGGAGGATGGCGGGGATGATGCGCGTGCCGACCAGCAGGGACGTTTCACCCGTATCCGGCCAGAGGCGTTCGGGATGCAGGAGGGCCTCGACCGGCTGGTAGGCGGCCCAGGGGCCGGAGCCGGTCAGGTAGACGGTGATGTTGCCGCCGAGCCAGGCGAGGTTGGCCAGCGGCACGGCGATGGCGAAGAGGGCGAGCAGAACGCGGAAGGCTATGTCGTAGCCGTCGGAGCTGCCGCCAGGAGCTGAGGGAGACGGAGGCACGGAGCTCCAGGGGGCGTGGGGGAGGGGCGGCGGTCAGCGCGAACGGGGGCGCGGAGGAACGCTCGGCGGGCTCTTCGGCGGCTGCGTCGGTGCGCCGCGGCTGGCGAGGGCCTTGACGCGCTTTTCCAGCGCGAAGGCGACGGCGGCTGCCGGGACCTGGCGCGTGGTGGCGCGCTGGTGGTGGCGGCCCAGGAGGGGGACGTGGAGCGGGTCGCGCGACAGCGGGGTCTCGCCGGCGAGGGCGCGGGTGAAGGCGGCGACCAGGTGCAGTGGGGCGCTTCCGCTGAAGTACGCCCGCCACACCCGCTCCTGCCGGCTCTCGTCCGCGACGTCGACGAACCAGCTGTTGGACCGCCCCTCGACGAAGTGCTCGACACAGGCCACACCGTCGGGCGAGACGAGAGCGCGGCGTTGCTCGTCCTCGTGCCAACCGGCCTGACGCAGCGGCTCGTAGGGGTCGGCGGCGAGCGAGGCGGTGGGCAGCGCCGGGTGGGTGAGGGTGTCGGTGACGGCGGCGATGATTTCCACCGGGGTGCGGGCGCCGAAGGACGCCGACCAGGCCGGCGACGCGGCGGTGCGGGCGTGCTGCACGGTCCACCACTGCTGGTCGGGGGTGGGGTCAAGGCGGAGCATGGCCTGCTGGTCGGGGCTGGTCAGCAGAACACGGGGCATCAACGGGTCGTTGCCGTGGCTCCAGCCGCAGGCCCGGTGGAGCGCGGCGGTGATCCAGGCCGGATCGCCGCCGCCGGCCAGGTACCGCGGGGCGATCAGGACCTGTTCGATGTCTTCGGGTACGGGTGTCACCGGCGGACCCCCGGCGCCTTCCGGGGCTGCGTCGGGGCGGCCGGGGCGCGTGAGGGCAGGACCGGCGCCGTGCGGAAGAGGGCCTCGTCCTGCGCGGCGGCGTGGATGTCGAGGACGCTCTGCCCGTGCAGGGACCACTGGTGCAGGTGGTGCCAGGCTTCGTCGTTGCGCTCGGCCAGCGCGTCGTCGTATGCCGCGGTGCCCGGCACGGCCGACGACGGCAGTCCTTCCCGCGTCTGGAGCCATTGCTCTTGGAGGGCGGCGAGTTGGTCGAGCGCGTCGTCCAGGGCGGAGAGCTGCCACGCCCACTGGGACTGGATGCGGGAGGCGGGCAGCGTGCGCAGCTGCGCCTGGGCGGTGGCGAGGAGATCTTTCGCGGCGTGGCGGACGCGGTTGAACGAACGCCAGGTGTCGGCATCGCGGCGGCCGGCGCGCAGGCCGTAGGTGATCTCGTCGTGGGGCCAGCCGTCGAGGTCGGTGTGCTGGTCGGAGTAGGCGTCCCAGTCGGCCAGGATCTGCTCGCTCTCCTTGAGGAAGGCGGCAAGTTGGTCAAGGAGCAACTGGTGCGTCGCGGCGGGATCGGTTGTCAAAGTCGGTGAGTCTCCGAAGGCAGGGCGCAGCCGCGGGGGAGGGAGAGCGGATCGGTGCCGCTCTCCCTCCCCCGGCGGGCGGGGACGGAAGGGCGGGTAAGGGTCAGCGGCTGCGTGAGGCGCGGGCAGCAGCGGCCGGACCGGCACGGGGCCGGGCGCGCGGTGATGCTGCGCGGCGGGCTGCGGCACGGGCGGCGGTCAGGCGCTCCTCGTGGGAGGTCAGGAGCTGTTCGCCCTGCGGCCCGCTGATCTCTTGGGTGACCAGGTGCGGGTGCGGGACGCCGGACATGGCGCGCTGGACCGGTTCGTTACTGGCCAGCGCGGTGGCGAAGGCGGCGATCAGATGAGGCGGAGAGTTCTCGCTGAACCAGGCTTCCCACAGGCGGCGCTGACCGCCGAGGCCGGTGGGCAGCGCGGCTTCCGCGCGCCAGTGGACGAACGCGGGGTCGTGGCTGACCTGCCGGCGCAGGCTCAGAACGCCGTCCGGATGGAGAGCCTGCTCGCTGCCGTGCTCGTCGCGTTCATACGTCCAGCCCGCCCGGGTGACCGCCGACCACACCTCCGGCTCGGCTTTCGGCGCGGGCCGGATGAGTGCGTCGGTGTAGGCGGCGAGGACTTCGACGGGAGTGTTGCCGCCGAAAGAGGCGTGCCAGTGCTGCCCGTCGGTCCGGGAGGAGATGCGCCACCAAGCCGCGTACGTGTCGGGGACGGGTTCGAGCAGGAGGGTGTGCCGGTGGTCGGCGCTGGCCAGGACGACGTGGGGGTAGTCCGGGGCGGAGTGGTTCTTCCAGCCGGCTGCCCGCAGGGCCTGGGTGACGTGGCGGGGGTCGCCGGGCCCGGCCAGGTGCCGGGGGCGGGTGGCGTACCAGATGAGATCGCGGGGATCCCTGGCGCGGGTGGGGGTGTAGGGCTGGCTCATGGCTGGTGTCCGCGCTGGTCGCTTGGCCGCCGGAGTCCGGCGGAGGCGATGTCGGCCTCCCGTGCGGTGAGGCGGGCGGGGTGGTGCACGCGCGGGGTTCTCTCTCGGGCGGAGCCCCCGGGGTACCGGGGGTGTGGTTGGTCAGCGGTGGGAGCGCGCGCCGCCGGCGGCGGCGTACGGGCCGGTGGCGGTCTTGCGGGGGCGGGTGCTGGCCCAGGAGTTGCGGGCCCAGGTGGCGGCGCGGGCGGCGGTGACGCGGGCCTGCTGCCAGGCACTGAGCTGGGAGGGCAGTACCGAGACGGAGGTGGTGCGGATACGTTGGGTGGGGGGTACGTGTCCGCGCGGGCGCATCACCGGCTGCGGGTCGGACAGGGCGGTGGTGAGCCCCTGCAACAGATGCATCGGCGTGGTCGGGGTGAACACCGCGTTCCACGCCGGCCCGTGTTCGGTCTGGGCCGCGGCCCACCAGTACGCCTGCCCCTGCCCGTCCTGGTGGAATTGGACGACGGCGTTGCCGTCCGTGCTCGTCGCCGTGACGTGCTGCCCCTGCTCAGTGCGCCACCCGTTGTGCTGCAGCGGCTGCCACACGTTGGGGGCGTGCGCGGAGCGAGGGCGGGTGAGGGCGTCGGTGAATCCGGCGACGATCTCCACCGGGACCTGCTTGCCGAGGGTGCCGTGCCAGGCTTCCTGCCGGCCGGTGGCGGCGCCGCGGACCGTCCAACCGCCGGGCTGAGTATGAGGGTCGTAGCCGATGCGGACCGTGCGGTCGGGGCTGTCGAAGACGATCGGCATGCCGGCTTTGGACGAGCGGTCCGTCCAGCCGGAGGCGCGCAGGAACTCGGTGACGTGGCGCAGGTCGCCGCCGCCGGCCAGATGCCGGGGTTCGATGAGGTAGTACTGCTCGGCCTGCTGGCCGGCCGGTCCCCGGCCGGCCCACTCCTTCTTCATCGGCGCCTCCGGGCCACGAAGGCCGCGGCCACCGGGGCCGGTGGACGGGGCGCGGCCTCGGCGCGTGTCGGCCGGGCCAGGCGCTGGAAGTCCTCGACGTGGTCGCTGATGTCCGTGCACAGGCCGTGGAGGTCGTTCGCGGCGCGGCCCAGGGCCAGCCACAGCTCGGGCGGGAAGGACCCCTGCTCGGCGTGGGCCCGGGTGGAGCGGGCCCCGGTTTCGGCCAGGGCGGTGACCTGGCCGAGGACTCCGGTGTCGGTGTCCAGGACGCGGCCGAGGATCTGGGCGGTCTGCTCGGGCGGCGCCTGGGCGAGGTGCTGGGCGAGAAGCCCGAGTTGACGGGCGATGTTGTCAGCGAGAAGTACGGGGTAGGGCGTCGGATCGGGCATGGCGCTCCGGGCAGTGAAGGCGGCGGTTGGTCAGGGGCGCTGGCCGCGGCGGCGAGCGTCGTCGAGGGCTCCGTGCGGGCCGGTGGCCAGGGGATGGCCGCGGGTGCTGCTGCCGAGGGCGCAGGCGTGCAGGTAGCGGCGGAAGAGGAAGGTGGCCAGGCGGGGCGGGCGGTCGGCGGTGATCGGTGGCGGGGTGGTGCGGTCGCGCTCGGGTATTGCTCAAACTCCAGGTATCGGGGGTGGGCGGCCGGCCCCGGTCGCAGACCGGGACCGGCCGGTGGCGTCAGGCGCGGCGGCGCGCAGCGGTGGTCAGCGCCGGACCGTTACTGGGCCGGGTCGGCAGGCTCGTGGGTTGCCCGCCCAGGACGCAGAAGCGCGGCTTTTCTCCCGCGGTGGGCGCTCTCAGCGGGTGCGGGTGGACGGCTTGGCCGGCTGTGGGGGCGGGACGGCCGTAGTCTCCAGCGCGGGCCGGCTGGGCGGGTGGCGCAGGATGACGCCGATGCCGTGGGCGGCCAGCTGGGCACCGGCGGCGCGCACGGCCCGCGCCTGGAGGGCGGTGTCGTCGCCGGAGAGGACGAACGCCTGCTCGCGCGGGTCGTAGACGAAACCGGCCTCGTGCAGGACCGTGGCGGCCTGGGAGCTGTCCGGCTTGGCGGCCAGCATGCCGTCGCCGAACCAGGTCATCACCACGCGCTCCGGCTCCGGGACCGGAGCGGAGGCTGGCGGCTGTGGGTAGGCGGCGTTGTACCGGACCTGGGCGACGGCCTGGTCGTAGCGCGGCAGCAAGTCGGAGGCGATCTCGTGCGCCGCGCGGAAGGGGTCGTCGGGGACGGCGATGCCGTCCGGCTCGCGGACACCCCGAAACGCATCCGGTTCGAAGCCGGAGGGGGCCATGGCGCCGACGAGGTACTCCTCCGGGTGGCCGGGACGGCCGGTGATGTAGAGGCGGGCGCCGTCGTCGCGGGTGAGGACGGCGTCGTGGCCGAGGACGTACGCGGCGACGGCGCCGGAGACCAGGTTCATGTCCCACACCTCCTCGGCGAGCGGGAACTGGTCGGCGTACTCAGCGTGGCGGTGGTAGGCGCTGGTCCAGCGGCCGGGCAGCTCACCGGCGAGAACTGGGGCGAACGACTCGAGGTCGTGCATGTCAGCGGGGTCGGGCATGTTCTCCTCAGGGGCAGCAGGTGGGGGCTCAGCGGCGCCGTCCGCCGGCCGCGGCGGCGGGCGCGGAGGCGATGCGGGGCGGCGGGGGAGGGCAGGCGCACACAGCGGACGCCTCCCGCTCGTTACCTGCAACCTCGCCTTCGCAGGCGGTGCGCCGCGGGTGGGGCGCGTGCCGGTCGGCGAGGTCGTTGCGCAGGCCGCGCACGTCGGAGGCAATGGCGCCCAGACGCTCGTCGGCGAGGAAACGCAGCCATTGGGCGCAGTACGGATCGGCGCCCTGGCCCAGGTCCTGGTAGAAGTCGACGGTGGCGAAGAGGACTTCGCACAAGCCGTCGAGGATGCCGTCTTGGGCGGCGGTCAGTTCCGTCAGGGCGTCGGCGACGTCCTCGGTGGTTTCGGCGGTGCGGATGCGGTTGGCGATGGCCGCGACCTGGGCGCCGAGAGTGAGGTAGTGCGGCTCGCGGTGCTCGGTGTCGAAGTCCGGGTCGCAGTCGACGTGGTAGCCCACGGCCCGTAGGCGGGCCACGGCCCGGGTGGCAAGGCGGATCTCCTCGCTTGTGTCGAGCCCGGTGGGCAGACGGTGGTAGTCCTCATGTAGGCGGACGACGGGTACGAACATGGTGCGCTGGAGGATGCTGTGCGCTTCCATATCGCCGCCGCGGGCGAGGACTTCGCCGAAGTGCACATCGCGCCGCAGGGTGAGCAGACGGTCGGCAAGAGCCAAGAACGAGATCTTTCTGAAAGGCGCGGTCATCGGGAACGGCCGGCCGGGACTGCGGCGGTGGTCACCGGAACCGGAGTGACGGCGGTGGGCAGGCACTGGATGCCGCGGCCCAGGGCGGTGGCGGTCTCCTTCAAGTCCTCCTGCAGGACGTACAGGCGGCGGGCGGCCCACTCCAGACGCCGACTGGCGTCGCCGCCCTGGCCGTCGGGGAGCCCGGCGACGAGGTAGGCCGCCTGTTCGAGCTGTCGTCGGACAGCAGCCAGGGGCCCGTCGCTCTCCCCGACGAGCCGGTGCAGGAATGCCGCCTGCGCCGCGCCGGCGACCGCGGACTCCGTGTCGCTGGGCGCGATCGGGAGGCTTCTGGCGGTCCGAAGGCCGAGGTCTTGGTTGATGCGGCGGCACTCGGTCCCTAGGTGCGTGTGCAGGGGGCGCGGCTGGCGGGCGCGGGTGCCGTCTTCTCGGATGAGGTTGGCCAGCAGGTCGAGTCGGCCGGCCCGGGACTGGAAGGCCACCCAGCGGCACGCCTGCTCTTCCCCTGGCGGAGCGATGCCGGCGGCCCGGACGAGCCGGTGCGCGACTTCCGACCACTCTCCCCTGGTCACCGTGCGCTCCTCGGGGTGAAGACGCACGGCGAGGTGGAAGAGGAACGGCCGCTCCTCGTGCTCGCCGTATCCGCTTTCGCGGGCGGGGGCTGCGAGGTACTCCGTCACATCCCTGCCGCCCCAGGGTGGCCCTCCCCGGCCGGCGGCGGCGAGGCCGGGGGAGTGGGCGAGGACCGTCTCACCGCTCAGCTCCTCCTCCAGCGCCTGGAGCCGGCCGGTGATCTCGCGCAAAGCTTCGCTGAAGGACCGGAACGAGCGGGACACGCGCGCGATCAACGCTGGGGCTCCGCGCAGGAGGGCCGGGCAAGGCGGGTCCAGTCGTCTGCTGCGGTGATCAGGGAGCGCTCGCGGACGAAGTCGGCGTGCACGGCGGGGTCGCCGGGCGGCAGTAGGTCCAGCGCCCGGTCGATGACGTCCAGCGCCTTGCGATACTTGCCCAGCCCGCGCAGGGCTGCGGCCTCGCGGAAGAGGGCGACCGGGTCCGTACGGTCCGCGAACGGCGGCCGGTCCAGCAGACCGAGCATGTGCTCCTCGCGGCCAGGGAGGCGGTGTCCCAGCCACAGCCCGTGCAGCAGCACCTGCAGCACCTTCGGGTGATCACCGGCGTCCACGAGCACCTGGTCCATCAGCTCGAAGCCGCCCGTGCGGGACTGGCCGAGCAGGGCGAAGGCCCACAGGG
This sequence comes from Streptomyces mobaraensis, assembly GCF_020099395.1. NCBI lineage: Bacteria > Bacillati > Actinomycetota > Actinomycetes > Kitasatosporales > Streptomycetaceae > Streptomyces > Streptomyces mobaraensis. The sequence continues at coordinate 6,430,826 of NZ_CP083590.1, forward strand.
CGCGGCTGTAGACATCCAACCGGTCTACGACCTCCGGGGGCATGCGGTCGAAGAGCGCCTCGATGCTGGGACAGCGGAAGTCGTAGCGCAGGCCCGCCAGATACAGGTGCCGGTGCGCCCGCGCGATGACCGGATCGGCGACGGGGGCGGTGATCTGTTCGGGACGCAGCACCAGCAGGGCGCTCGTGCCGGTGGCGCGGGCCTGCCAGGCGATGTCGGAGCAGACCTCCGCGGATTCCTGCCAGGTCGCGTCGATGTCGCCGAGGAGTCCCGCGAGGACGTCCGGCCAGCCGCCGCCGGAAGCCAGGGACGTAGTCGTGGCGGCACGGATGCGTTCGAGAGCGGCGCTGCGTGCGCGGATCGTGGTCGTGGTCATCGGCCGCTCCGGGCGTCGTCGACGTGGACCAGCTGGTTCAGGGCCGTCACGCTGTACCAACCGCAGTCGACGATGCCGGTCGCCGTCGCGTACGCGGGCAGCAGGATCTCCTTCAGGGCGCGGTGGTGGATCAGGCAGTCGGCGCAGCGCCGGGAGAGGTGGATCATGTACCGGGGGTGGGCGGTGATGTAGGTGCGCTCGCCACCGTTGGGGTTGCGCAGCCGCCAGCCGTCCTCGTCGGTCGGGGTGTGCCACGAGGGGGTGACGACCGTCATGGCGTCGCCCCACAGCTCGCCGTCGGCGACGCCCTTGACGATGACGACCTGTTCGCCGGGGCGGAAGTGCGCGTGGGTGATGTCGCGCTGGGGGGTGAGGCGGTCGGGGACCGGTGCCCAGATGGTGGAGATATGTGGGGGGCGGGGCGCGGTGGCGTCAGGCACTTCGAAAGGGTCCTTCCACGAACGGCACTTGGGGTGGCGGTGGGAGGATCAATGGTCCGGAGGATCCCCGGTTTCGCTAACCGGGGATCCTCGGGTATACGCCCGTGCTTCTACCGGAACGGGTTCTCCGTGCCGCGGTCGTCGTCGGTGGCGGCGTCCAGGAGTTCGGGGAGGTCCGCCGCTTCGGCGTCGCGCTGGTCGATCCACCAGCCGGCCCGCGTGACGGCGCGGACCTTCTCCTCCAGCTCGGCCCAGTCCGCCTCGTCCCACGTTCCTTCGGTGACCAGGGCGGTGTAGGCGGCGGTCACCAGCTGGTGGCGGGAGCGCTCTCCCCAGTCCAGGGCTTTGGCCGGGCCTTCGAGCGGCGGCATCTGGAACTGGCCGGCCCACGTGGCGGCGGCCTGCTGTTCCTCGGCACGCTTGGCGGCGAGCCACTCCTCCTTGCCGGCACTGTCGCCGTCGCGGGCGGCCTTCCAGCAGTCGGTGCAGTCCTTGCCGGCCAGCCAGCGGGCGAAGCCGGCGCGCTTGTCGGCCGGGCGGTTCGACAGGTCCTGCTCCACACTGTGGCCACAGGTATGGGCAATGGTCCAGTTCGTACGGACAGCCATCGGTGAATCTCCTTGCGGGAAAAGGGGGTCAAGGGCGGGCGGCGTGAGCGGGAACCCTGCGGTGCCGGCCTCGTCGACGGAGTACGCCTGCGGGGGTGATCCGGCGGTGCGCGGCGACGAGCACGGCCAGGCAGGTGAGGGCGCCTGCCGCGGGGAGCGCCGAACCGGTGAGTGGGTGGGCGGCCACGGTGCCGGACAGGGCGGTTCCGGCGGCCTGGCCGACGCCGATGGAGGCGATCAGCCAGGCGTACGCCTCGGTCGTGGTGCCGGCCGGGGCGAGCAGGTCGACGGTGAGGAAGGCATTGGTGATCAGCGGGGTGAGGAACAGGCCCGGCAGCGCGGTGAACACGACCGCCGGAATCGGCCCGGGGCCGGTCATCAGCGCCAGCCATCCGCTTGCGAACGCCGCGGCGCCGACGGTGAGCTGGGTGGTGACCGCACCCGGCCAGGTCCGCCGCCCGTACAGGAGCCCGCCGAGCAGGCTTCCGGCGGACAGCGCCGCGGGGATCAGCCCGGAGAGCAGGTTCATCTCGTAGCGGTCGGCCATCGCCACGGCCCACACGTTCATGGCGCCCAGGGCGAACCCGACGCCGGTCAAGGCGATGAAGAGCAGGAGCAGTCCGCCATGGCGCAGCGGCCCGAAGCGGTCCGTCCCGGCGACGGGAGTGGGCGTCCACCTGCGGGATGGGGCTGCGGACAGCACGACGGCCGCACCGAGCAGTCCCAGGACGGCACTCGCGGTCATCGCAGTGCCCGGGCCGGCGGCGGCGACGAGGACAGCCACCAGCGGGGGCCCGGCGACGTAGATCAACCCCTGGGTGCCGGTGTCCAGGGCCAGAGCGGCCCGCTGACGGTCCGGATCGGGCAGCACCTGCGGCCACAGCGCCCGCAGACCGGCCTCCAACGGCGGCGTGCTGAGCCCGGCGACCGCGACCAGGGCCGCCGCGAGGCCGGGCCGCGCCGCCGCGTTGACCACGGGCAGCAGCAGGAGAGACATGGTGGTGACGATCACCGCTGCCGAGGTGACCAGACTCTGGCCGCGACGGTCGACCATCCGGCCGAGAAGCGGCTGCCCCGCGGCGGACGCCAGACCGTAAAGGGCGCACAGCGACCCGCCGAGCGACAGGGCTCCGCCCTGGTCGGTGACCAGCAGGAGGATGGCGACCGGCGCCATGCCGTTGGGCAGCCGCCCGATCAGGGTGCCCACCAGGAGGCGGGCGACGTGCGGATGGGCCAGCACCGGGTGGGCACCAGGTGGCGTGGGCGGGTGGACGGTCGTGGTCAACGCGAGGGGCTTTCCGTGGTGGGCGACGGCACGCCTACGGCGCGGGCGGATAAATCAAGGGGTGGTGTCCTGGGGCGCGGTGAGGACGGGAGTCAGCGGCGCGGCCCGCCGACTGTGGCCGGCGGCGGAGGCGGGGGCGGCAGAGACGTCCGTACGGCACCCGGGCCGCGGCTGGCAGCAGAGGCCAGGGCGGGAGGCGTGATGGCGGTGCGGACCATTTCCAGCAGGTGTTCACCCTCAGTGAGCCACAGCGCCATCGGATCGGCCGAGGACGCTGCGCCTTCCCCGCTGCGCACGGGGCCTTCGTCGGTCTGGCGTGCTGCTTCGAGACCGCCCTCGACATGGTCGAGGAACGCCTTCTCCTGCGCGGTCAGCGGCCGGTCACTGCGCCGACGCAGGGCTGCGACGAACTCCGTCGCGTGGGTGGCGAATCGGTCGAGCGCAGCATCCAGGTCCGTGGGATACGGAGTGCGCACGCAGCCCGGCTCGTACGTCTCGTGTGCCCATCGCAGGTCCTCCTCGGCCTCGCTCAGTCGCGAGAGCAGGACGGCGCGTTCGTAGGCGGGCAGGAGCTGGGTTCTCACCGCGGTTGCCGCCGCAAGGGCGTTGGGCGCGGAAACGGTACGTGGTGGTGGCGCCGTGGCGTTAACGCTGTCGGGGCTGGGAACCAGGGCGCCTACGAGGTACCGCCCGTCCGAAGGCCGTTCGATCAGCAGCAGTTCGGTACCGACACCGTCGCGGAGGATCGCGCAGACAGGTACGCGGGATCTCCTCATGACCGGCGGCAGCAGATCGTCGTCCCACAGCCACAGCATCATGTCTTCCTGATGCCGCTGCTCCGGTAGTTTCTCGACGGCCGCCTCCCAGCAGCCGGGCAACTGTTCGGTGACGGCTTGGGCGATGTCGCCGAGGTAAGGGCTGTTGCTGGTGGTGACGCTTACCCTGCAGTCGCGGGCGGCTTGGGTGAGCTGGGTGAGCGCTTCTCGTGCCCTGGCCGGGTCACTGAGAGGCAGGAAGTGGAGTCCGCGATCGTCCTGTGTGAAGCCTGCGAGGGTCAAGGCGGTGTCGGCCCAGAGGCGGCTGGCTCCCCTCGACAGGGCGACGATCCCGTCGGGCGGTCTGAGGTAGAGAATGATCTCGGCGGAAGAGGTCAGGAGGGGCTCCGGGTGAACGGGTCAGTGGCGAGGACGCTGCAGGACAGGCGGGGTAACGGGCTGGACGGCCATTGCCGCCTTCGTCCGGCCTGGCGCCGGTGGGGCTGTGGCGGAGGAGGGCGGAACGGGCGGGCCTCCAAGGGGAGTGGCCGGAGCGGGACCGCGTTGCGGTGAACGGGCCGCGGCTGCCTGGGCGATGCGACTGCGCTGTTCCACCTGGCCATGCCGAGCGGGGTGTTGGGGTGGGCCGGGAGTCAGGGCCGGGTCGAGGGCGTAGTCGGCCTGGACGGTGTAGCCGTGCCGGCGCAGGTCCTGCACGGCCTGGCGGGTGCGCCGCTGTCCGTCGCGGTCCGGATCACTCAGCCGGTACAGGCCGGGGGTCCCGGGGACGGATTCGAACTGCTCCTGCGTCAAGAACCAATCGGCCAGGTGGGCCGGCAGGTTGGCGGTAGCGGCGGCGACGAAGCCGTGGTGGGGGTGGGTGCCGAAGTGGAAATGCTCGGGCAGGGGGAACCTTTCTGCGCGAGGTCAACGCCGGACGGGCGCGGAGCCGGGCGGTGCCGGCAGAGCGGGCGGGAGCGCGGGGAGGGTACGGCCCTGGCCGGACGGTGCGCTGGTTGAGACGGGAGTGACGGCGCGGGCGTGACGCAGGAAGGCGTCGCCGTCGGCGAGCCACGTCTCGATCACCGGCCGCAACCGGGCGTCCCGCTCGGCCTTGGCGTCGATGTAGGAGCCGACGGTCAGCGCTCTCGGCGTCCTCCGCCAGTCTTCCTGCAGAGCGTCCCAGTCCGCGAGGACCTCCTCCCCACGGGCCAGGGCTCCGGCAAGGCGGTCGAGAGCGGCAGCGTCCTGCGGTGCGACGGGCCCGGCAGGCGGGCAGCGCTCCAGAACGGCCAGGGCATGGCGCAATGTGTCGCCGAACGCATTCCAGGACAGGTTCGCGAACGCCTCCTCGGCGCCGGGTAGAACCCCGGCCATCAGAGGACTGCCGTCGCTGTAGCGGCCGGACGCCTTGATCGCCTCCCAGGTCTGGTACTCCTCGCGGAGGCGCTCCAGGGTCGAGGCGATATCGGCGATACGCCGGGCATGCACCGCCTGCTGGTAGGCGGGCAGGAAGCGTTCGGTGATCGCCTGTGCTGCCGGCTGGGCTGCGCCGGGTATGACGATGCTGCTCGGCGCGTGCGGTTCTTCGTAGTTGTCGTCGAAGCCCTCCGGAGCGAACGCGCCGACGAGGTAGTCCTGGCGGTGGCCGGGCCGTTCGATGAGGAGCAGCTCGGTGCCGGCGCCGTCGTTGAGTACCGCGGCGCAGGGGATCCTGGCGGTTCGGACCGCCTGAGCGAGTTCTCCGGCGTCCCACAGCAGCGGGACGAGGTCTTCCTGCCAGACGGGATGGCTGTAGACGTCCACCGTCGCGCTCCACTGGCCGGGCAGCTGCGCGGCGATGCCCTCGGCGACATCACCGATGAAGGTCCGGCCGCTGATCTTCACCACACTCTGGTGGCGGTCGGCGGTCCGAAGAAGCTCGGCCATCGTGGCCTGAGCAGCCTGCGGGTCCTCGATGGGCAGGGTGTACGTGCCGTCCTGGCGCCGCTGGAAGCCGGTGGCCTCCAGCGCGGTCTGCGCCCAGGGATATTTCTCGCCGGCAGCGACGGCGACGATGCCGGCGCTCCGGCTGAAGGAAAGGGTGATCTGCGCGGGGGCGTTCGTGGAAGTCATCGGGCTCTCGATCGTGCGGGGTGGGTGGCGAGCCCTACGCCGTGGTGACAGGGGGCACGGCGAGGGCAGTGCGCAGACTGCGTCCGAAATTCCAGGCGTGCCGGCGCGCCGCTGCCTCCAGTGCGTCGTACTCGCCCTGTTGGGTCATCTGACCGGCGTGTTTGCGGTAGCGGTAGACCGGCCGGGGCAGCAGGATTCCGGGGGCGAGGCAGGTGACGCCGACGGCGGCCATGTAGTCCTCGCCCTGGACGAGACCGCCCATGGGAGCTGCGCGCATCAGCTCGGTGCGGGCCAGGATCGTCGTCGGGCCGATGGGGATGGTGTCCGCCGGATCGTTCCAGTACGTCCACACATCACCGGCACCGTGCCGTCCGGGCGGTGTGGGGCACCTCCACAGGGTGGTCGTCCCGTCCGGGTGGAGGTCTTCGCTGTACCCGGCGACCCAGCCCACCTCTTGCGTCTTCAGCACCTGCAGCCGCGCGGCCATCGCCGTGTCGTGGAACTCATCGTCATCGTCAGCCCAGTTGCAGAATTCGGTGCGCACCTCGTTCAGGGCGAGGTTGCGGGCGCAGGCGGCTCCGACGGGGCGCGGCAGTGCCAGGGTGCGCACCCGCGGGTCGCGGTCGAGGGATCCGGGCAGCCGCGCTGGATCGGCACCGTCGATCGCGATCACCGCTTCCCAGGGGGTGGACTGCCGGGTGAGGCTGGCGTGCATGGCGGCCAGGTACTCCAGCCGGTCCTCGCGCAGCTGGGTGGCGATGACGACGGTGATCTCGGGGTGTTCAGACACGGGGTGGAACTTCTCCAGGTGACGGATGTGGCAGGAGGGGGTCAGCGGCGTGCAGCGTTTCGGGCGATGCTCGTTGCCGCCGACTTGGCGGGTGCCGGCGGCTGGGTGGTGCGCGGGGGTGCGGTGGCCGGTACGGGGCCGCCGGGTGTCCACCGGGCGTAGCCGTCGCTGAACCGGGCGCGGGGGTCGGTCTTCCAGCCCACGACGGGTCCGCGGTCTTCGTACTGGTGGATGACCTCGATGCCGTGCGGGCGGAGGATGTATCCCCAGTCCAGGCCCTCGGTGGAGGCTTCGGTGACGGTCATGCGCCGGGGCGGGGAGCCGTCAGGGGTGATGAGGTCGTCCAGCTGGCTGCTGGGGTGGTTCTCGCTACCGGCCAGGGCCTGGCGCAGGGGCTCGGGGGCGCCGTCGAGGAGGTCGGTGCCCAGCTCGGACCAGCCGACGGAGACGTTGTCGACGAGGTGCTGCGACATGGCCTCCAGGTCGCCGGCGAAGCGGTGCTGGTAGGCGGCCAGCAGGAGGGGGAGGTGGTGGCTGGGGTAGCCGTCCCAGTGGACGTAGACGCCGGTGAACCCTGTACTGGTGGGGCGGGCGATGAAAGAGCGCGTAGCCAGGGGAATGCTCCTGAAGGGGATGGGGGAGGGACGCGTCCCCGGTGTGTCGTGAGCAGTACGGCCGGGACGCGGCGAGGCGGAGCGGCTGTGGAGCGGTGGTGTGCTGGCCAGTGGCCCGCTCACCGGGCGAGTTCGGAACTCAGTGCATCCGGGCGTCGGTGTCGAAGAGTCGACTCTCGTGCGGGTGGAGAAGGTGCTGGACGATGAACGACCTGCCGGCGACCTTCCATAGCCCCCTGCCCCGGTTGAGGTGGGCGATGGCTTCGGTTTCGACGGAGGTGAGGCCGAGGAGGGCGGCTGCGGCGTGGAGCTGGTCGGTCTCCTGCCGGTAGACGATGCGGGTGGAGCAGTCGGCGAGCAGTCCTTCGGCGAGGGCGCGTCCGCGGGATCCGGCGTCGCCGGCGGTGAGCAGGTCGGACAAGCGGTGGATGACCATGAGGTTGGCGATGCCGAGGCCACGGCTCAGCTTCCACTGGGACTGCATGCGCTGCAGGAGGCCGGGGTGGCGCATGAGGCGCCAGGCTTCGTCGTAGACGATCCAGCGGCGTCCGCCGCGGGGGTCGGTGAGGGCGGATTCCATCCAGGCGGAGGCGCAGGTCATGGCGAGGACGAGGGCGGTGTCGTCGCCGGAACCACCGAGGCGGGAGAGGTCGATGGTCAGCATCGGCGAGTTCGGATCGAACGCCACAGTCGAGGGCGCGTCGAACATGCCGGCGAGGTCGCCGTGGACCATGCGGCGCAGGGCGTGGGCGAGGTCGCGGGCGGCGTCGCCGAGGTGGCCGGACATGCTGCCGCCGGCCGTGTCGAGGGCGGTGGGGTTGTTGAGGGTGGCGGCGATGTCGCTGAGCAGCGGAGTGCGGCCGGTGGCGGTGGCGTGGGTGACGACGGCGTCGAGGGCAACGTCGAGCGCGGTGTGCTCCATCGGCATCAGGTCCCGTCCGAGGACGGTACGGGCCAGGGAGCCGAGGAGGAGAAGGCGGCGCTTGCGGATCTCACCTGCCCAGTCGGCCTCGGAGACGCTGTTCGGCCGGGGAGCGGCGTCGAGCGGGTTGAGCTTGCCCGGCAGGCCCGGGCCGAGGGCGATCGAGGTGCCGCCGAGGGCGTTGGCCACCGGTGTCCACTCGCCCTTGGGGTCACAGGGCACGTAGACGCGGTAGCCGAAGGCCACGCTGCGCAGGGCGAAGGACTTGGCCAGGGCGCTCTTGCCCTGCCCGATCACGCCCGCGAGCAGGACGTTGGGGTTGGTGAAGCCCTCGATCTTGCCGTAGAGGGCGAAGGGGTCGAAACAAAAACTCGCTTCGGCGTGGACGTCACGGCCGATGTAGATGCCCTCGGCGCCGAGGCCGCCTTCGGCGAGGAAGGGGTAGGCGCCGCTCGCGGTGGCGGTGGTCATCCGGTGGGCGGGCAGCTTGAGCTTGTTGCCCCGGGCCGAGGCGGGGCCGGGGCGCCCGCGCAGCGGGTAAAGAGGAGCGGGGGTTTCCTGCTCGGCGGGGTCCTGGCCGTTCGGGTGGGCGGCGGCTTCGGCGCGGGCCTTGGCGGTGGCCTCGGCGAGCTGGCGCCGGGCGGCTTTGCGGGCGGCGCGGTCGGTGCCGTGCGGGGTGAATAGCGGGGAGGCCGAGGCGCGTCGGGCGCGGCGGGCGGGCCGGTGGGTCATCGGTGGTGCTCGATTCGGCGGTGCCCGCTCAGGCGGCGCGGTCGGCGGTGTGGCCGGGGAGCGGGGTGTGGAGATCGGTGGGGGTGGTCCTGCGGCGGATGGCGTGGCCGGCGCCGAGGTGGCGATGGCAGATGGTCAGCACCGGGGGTCCTTCCGGCAGCCGCTCGGGCCGGCACTCGGTGCCTGCGGCGCCGTCGGGCGTCGGGGGCAGGAGGTGGAAGGCGTCGTGCACGGCGGCGGTGGCCTGCCACAGCCGGACGTGCGCCGTGGCCAGGTGCCGGCCTGCCGCCGGGTGCGGAGGCCGGGTGGCCTCGGCGAGGTGGTCGAGCAGCTGGTGCAGCGCGGTGAGGTGCCCGTGGAGCACGTCGAGCTGAACGCGGTCGGCCCGACCCGGCGGCGTCTCGTCGAGCGAGCGGGCATGGTGGCGGATGCCAGCCGTGGCGGCCCGCAGGTACGGGTGCGCCTCGGCGGGGGAGAGGGAGGTCAAAAGAGCAGAATCCTTCCTGCCGGGCACCGGCAGGGCGCGGGTTACAAGGTGGTGCGGGCAAGCGGCAGGGCGGCGGCGGTGAAGGCGTTGGGCTGCTGGTACTTCAGGCGGCGCAGGTCGACTTGGGCGGTGACGGCGGCGGTCTCGATCTGGGCGCAGGCGGCGTCCAGCAGGGCGTCGGTTTCCGCGCTGACGGTGAGCAGGCCGGTCAGGGCGACGTCGGCGTGGCCGGCGATGAGCTGGCGTTCGCGGACCTTGACGTCGGCGTACTCGATGGAGTCGGCCTCGTTGTCGACCTGGCCGCGGCGGGCGCGCTCGTTGGCATCGGCGATGATGGCCGCCTTCTTGCGCTGCACGTCCCGCAGGGCGGACTCCAGCCCCTGGGGCACGTAGATCAGGGACAGGCTCCGGCGGACGCCGGCGGTGAACATCAGCCCGTGCAGGAAACCGGGGCTGGTTTCGGTGCGGGGCCAGTCCTCGATCCAGTAGGTGGTGTGGCGGGCGGAGTCGGTGATCACCCGGTCGGACTCCTCGACCTGGACCACGGGACCGGCGGCGGCCGGGTCGGCTTCGGCTCTGCCGGAGCGGGACCACTGTTGCAGGCCGGAGAGCGCCTTGGGGTCGTAGGCGGTGCGGATGACGGCGGCGATTTCGCGGGCGGTGAGCCAGCCGGTCACCATCAGCCCGGCGGTGCGGGCGGCCTGCGCGACGGAGGCGGTGGTCTGCTCCATCACGGTGAAGGCACCGGGCAGTCCGCCGCCGGCCTGGCTGATGAGCCGCTTGGCGGCCTTCATGTCCAGTGAGATCGCCAGGTACGCCTCGTGTGGGGCGGCGGCGGGGCCGGCGGAGGCGACGAGGTCGGCGTAGACCTGCCCGGCCACCGGAGTCTCGGGCCGGCCCTGCTGCGTCCAGTGCCGGGCGAGGGTGTCGCCGGAGTCGGGCACGGTGCGCTCGAGGACCTGCACGGTGGCGACGTGGCCGGTGCGAGCGATACCGGCCAGCGCACGGCCCCAGGACTGGACGTTGTGGTTCTGGGTGGCGGGGTCCAGCAGGGCGAAGGCGCGGGAGGAGACGCGGGCGACGGCGGTCAGGGTCTGCTGGTGCGGGTCGTGCACCGCGGCGGCGCCGTTCGCCGAGTCGCCGGGGGTGACCACGCGCAGCGAGGCGGTGGTACCGGGCAGGTGCAGCACGCCCTCCTGGCGAGGGCGGGAGACCGGCCGGGCCAGCCACAGCGTCTGCCCGGTCCGCCGGCGGTGGGCGTAGCGGGCGACGATCGGGGACCAGTCGATCAGCGACCGGCCGCCTCGGCGGATGGCGACCAGGGCCGCGCTGGCCACCCACAGCGGAGCGAGGACGACGGCGCCGACCAGACCGGTGCTCACCACGGTCAGCAAAAGCAGTGCCAGGGTGCACGAGACGAGGAGGAGCTGGGGCAGGGACAGACCGAGGAGGATCCCGCGCCGGGATCGGTGGGGGAACTTGACTGTGAGGGGGGCGACGGAGAGATCAGACATGGTTCCGGGAGGGGTGCGCGGGGCGGGGCCGGGGGCGGGACGCACCGGTGAAGTGGCCGGTGCGTCCCGCCTTCGGCGTCGAACGGGGCGAGATCAGAGGCCGGTGGGCGGTGGCGTCGGGGAGACGGGACCGTTCGCCGCGTCACCCGTGGCCGGAGGGGCGCCTTGCGGCGGGGGCGTGGCGCCGGTCGGCGGGGCGGACATCCATCCGCCGCCCTGGCCGCTCGCGGCTGCGGATCCTGATCCGCCCTGGGCGGGGCTACCTCCGAGGCCGCTGGTGTCCTCGGTGGTGCGCGTCGGCGGAGGCTGGACGGCCTGTTCCAGGCCGTTCTTCGCACCGTTGCCGGAGGACTCGCTGCCTCCGCCCTGGCCGCCGCTGCTGGTGGGGGCGATGTCGCCGGGGAAGCCGCCGCCGGGGATCGCGTCGGGACCCTGCGGTGCCGCAGTGCTGGCAGCACCCGCTCCGGCAGCGGCTCCGCCGGTTCCGGCGGTTGCCGCGGCCTGGGCGGCCTTGCGGGCGGCGCGCTCGGCGTGCTGCTTGGCGAGCTGAGCGCCGGCTCCGCCGGCGCGGTGGATGTCCTCGCCGTTGGTGCCTTCCGATGCCCAGTGGACGAACTTGAAGGTTGCGTACGGGCAGAGCAGCACCAAAATCATGATGACGATGCCGGACATGACGTCGGCGAGCGCGTCGAGACCACCCTTGGAGTCCGCCTTGCCCATGGCGGAGATCCCGAGGAGGAAGATCACGGTCATCAGCAGCTTGCTGCAGACCAGCGTGGCGGTGGCTTCGATCCAGCCCCGTCTCCAGCGGCGGGCGACCTCCCAGCCGCCGCCCGCTCCGGCGAACACGGCGAGGGTGACCATGACGAGGATGCCGACCTTGCGGACCATCATCACGCACCAGTACAGGAACGCGCCGATGGCGGCGCCGATGCCGCAGAAGGCGCACACCAGCCAGCCCAGCGGGCCGAGGGCGCCGAGCTGCGAGACCTTGACCATGCGCCGCACCGCGTCGGACAGCGAGGAATCGGCGGCCTTGAACAGCCCGTCCGACAGCGCGTCGACGACTTCGATGGCCACGGTGGTGGCGGCGATGGCGGAGAAGGCGAACAAGACGCCGCTCATCGTGCCGGTGAAGGCTTGGCCGAGGGCCTGGCCGTCGCGTTTGACGGCGGCCCGGATGAGCTGGGCGCAGAAGGTGGCCACCAGCAGTACGAGGCCGATGGGCAAGATCAATTCAAAGTTGTTGCGGAACCAGCCGGCACCCAGGTCGACGTTGGTGGTCTTGTTGACGGCCTCGGCGGCGAGGTCGGCTGCCGCGGCGGCCAGCTGCCCTGTCGACTTCGCGATCCAGTTGCCGATGCCTTCGGTGATCGCCTTGCCGGGGTCGGACACGAAGTCGATGGCGTCGGCCGCGCTGCAGAGTTTGCCCGCGAGGGGGATGGAACAGAAGTCCACTGCGTTTCCTCCTTTCTTCGGTCAGTGGCCCGTCACGGGGCGACGCGGGGGGCGATGGAGACCAGGGCGCAGTCGCGGGAGGGGCGGCACTGCACGGCGAGGGTGACCGAGCGGTCCTCGGCCCCGCCTCCGCCCTTCTTCCAGCTGATCTGCTGCTTGCCGGTGACGGTGACGGCGTAGATGTACGCCTCGGTGATTGCCGAGGGGTTCTCCGCCAGGGCCTGCTTGAAGGCCGACGGGAAGTGTGCCTCGGTGATCTTCACGGTGGCGTACTGGGCGTTGTCGGCCATCCGCGACCACAGCACCGGGTCGGGGACCTGGGCGGAGATCGAGGTCCAGTCGGTGTACTTGGTCTCCTTGGTCATCCACGCGGCCATCCCGGCGAGTTGCTGGTCGCGGTTGGTGGTGCGGGTGTCGTAGGACCACAGCATCACCGCGGCGGCCTTGGCGTAGGCGAGCGGGTCGGATAGCTGCGGGGGCTTGGGCACCGAGCCCGTCCCCGCGGCCGGCTTCGACGTGGACTCCGGCACCGACGTGCTGCTGGGGGAGGGGGCGGCGGTGTCGTCGTGGTCCTGGCCGCCGCTGCCGGTGGCCCACGCGGCAACGCCCGCGACGGCGAGCAGGACGCTCAGTACCAAGGCGCCGGCGAGGACGCGGGCCTTGGTGGACCAGGTGGTGCCGTAGCCGGAGAGGGGCGAGGGGAAGCGTGGCATCAGTGGACCTGCGACCCCAGCGCGGAGAAGAAGGCGACGATGCCGTTGGCGGCACCGAGGCCGAGAGCGGCGCCGGCGGCGACGACGGCGCCCTTCTTGCCGTTGGCCTCGGCCTGGTGGCCGCCGGTGTGGTGGCCCCAGGCCCACACGCCGAGCGAGACGGCCAGCGCGCCGACCACGGCGATGATGCCGAAGAGGTTGATCGAGCTGACCACGTTCTTCAGCACCGACAGGCCGGGCAGGCCGCCCTCCTTGGGCGCGACGCCTGGGTCATAGGCGAGGATGATCACGCGGTCTGCGACAGACATGGGTATGGCGAAACTCCTTGCGGGCGCGGGCAGGCGGCAGCCCGCGGTGAGGGGGAGAAGCGGAGAGGAAGGCGGCGCCCGGGGAGACAGCACGGGCGCTGGTGCGCGGCCGGAGGGCGGCGGGAGGGGCGCTAGATGACCCGGCGGGCGGCGAGGATGTTCCAGTCCTTGACCGGCTGGATCCGCACCGGTTTCGTCGTGCGCGGCGCCTCGATCACCAGGCCCGTGCCCATGTACATCCCGACGTGTTCGGGGACGGCGGCGGTGCCGCGTGCGAACAGCAGGTCACCGGGCTGCAGGCTCTTGGGCGAGACGGGCTTGCCCTCGTTGACCTGGGTGTAGGTGGTGCGGCTGAGCTGGACGCCGGCGTGGGCGTACGCCTGCTGCATCAGTGAGCTGCAGTCGCACCGCCCCATCGGGTCGGGGCCGTGCGGGTTGGTGCACTCGCCGCCCCACTGGTACATGGTGCCGAGCTGGTGCATGGCCCACTCGATGGCCTTGCGCGCCTTGGGGTTGGCGTCCTTGGGAATCGAGTAGCCCTTGGGTACCGCGCCTTCGGGGATCGGGCCGTACCCGGACCCGTCCTCGCCGGGCTTGCACCCCCCGCCGCTCGGGGCCGGCGTGTCCTTGTCCTTGCTGTCCTTACTGTTCTTGGTGCCGGCGGCGTTCTTGCCGCTGTCCGGGAGGGTTTTGACGATGGTCTGCTGCAGGGCCCGGGACAGCGGTTCCCACTGCGCGTACGCGTCCGGGAGCCCGGATGCCTGTACGGCCTGGGCGGCCTGGGTGACGGTCATCTGCTGCCACCCGTGCACTTCGAGCAGCGCCTTGTAGAACCGCGTGCTCGCGTACACGGGGTCGCGGATCTGCTGCGGGGTGCCCCAGCCCTGGCTGGGGCGCTGCTGGAAGATGCCGAGCGAATCGCGGTCGCCGTAGTTGAGGTTGCGGATCCGTGATTCCTGCATGGCGGTGGCGAGCGCGACGATCTGCCCGCGCTCGGGCACCTTCAAGGAGATGCCGGTGGCCACGATGGTCTTGGCGTTCGGGATCTGCTCGGCGGGCAGCTCCAGGCCCTCGACGTGGACATCCTTCTTCGAGCCCTTGCCGCCGAGAATGGAGGCGACCTGCTTGGCGACGGCGTCGGTGTCGATGTCCGCGCCTGTGGTGCAGTTCGCGGCCTTGGAATGGGCACCGCCGGAGCCGGCCGCGGCGGTTGCCGCGGCGCCGGCGATCAGAAGGGGAGAGAGGCAGACGACGCCGAGGACGGCGGCTATGCCCTTCAACCCGTTCCGCCTCCCGGAAAGCGCTGGTAGCGCGGCCGTGGTTCAGGCAGCGGAGGGGGGTGGTGGATCACTGCGGTGTCCTTCGAAGTGAGGCCCCGGCCGTGCACGCGCGAAAAGGGTGGAAAGGGTGCGGAGGCCGGGGTGGTGGGTGAACCGAGGCCGGCGGACGAGGGCGCGAGTGGCAGCTCGATGCCCGGGCCGGCGGGCAGGTCAGGTGGACCGGGACAGGGCGAACCTCCGTGAGGGCATGAGAGCAGAAAAGGGGCCAGCGGCCGTGTGGGCCGGGCGGTTTCAAAACAGTAAGCGGCGATTCCCGGTTGGCGAAAAAACCGGGCGGCCCGCGCCCGTTCCCAGGGCGCGGCGGCTGGCGGTACCGCTCAACCGGGGATCGTGACCTACAGTTTTGGCACGCTCCCTCTCAGACCCCGCCAATCGGCTCGTGGGCTTTCTTGCGCCCGCATGCAGCCGCGGGGATCACGTGAGGGTGGCAGCAGCCTTCTCTCTCATCTCACGCACCCAGATTGGGATTTCCCTTTGCCTTTTTCCCTCCACCAGGGCGACGCGCTGAGCGTACTCTCCAGCCTGCCGGATGCCTGTGTCGACTCCGTCATCACCGACCCGCCCTACAACTCCGGCGGCCGGACGGCGAAGGAGCGTACGAGCCGCTCGGCTCGCCAGAAGTACGTCTCCGCCGACGCCCAGCACGCGCTGCCGGACTTCACGGGCGAGAACATGGACCAGCGCTCCTACACGTTCTGGCTCACCCAGATCATGACCGAGGCCCACCGCCTCACCAAGGACGGCGGGACGGCGCTGCTGTTCACTGACTGGCGTCAGCTGCCGGCCACCACGGACGCCTTTCAGGCGGCCGGGTGGCTGTGGCTTGGCATCCTGACCTGGCACAAGCCTCAGGCCCGGCCGCAGAAGGGCAAGTTCCGTCAGGACTGCGAGTACATCGTCTGGGGCGCCAAGGGAAAGATCGACGCCTCCCGCAACCCCGTGTACCTGCCGGGCCTGTACAGCGCCTCGCAGCCCTCGGGGAAGGACCGGCAGCACATCACGCAAAAGCCGATCCAGGTGATGCGCGAGCTGGTGAAGATCGCGCCGCCGGACGGCACTGTCCTGGACTTCTGCGCCGGGTCCGGCTCGACGGGGGTGGCAGCCCTGCTGGAGGGCCGGGATTTCATCGGCGTGGAGAAGACCATGCACTACGCCGAAATCGCCGCCGACCGGCTCACCGACACCCTGCGCCAGACCCTCAGCCAGGACGACGTCACGCTTTCCGCCTGACCCGCCGCCCCGGATCCGCAGCACGAAGAAGCGTCTTCCGCCTGGGCGTCGGCGCTTTATAGCAGGCATTCCCCGGTTAGTGAAACCGGGGAATGTCCGGATGGTTGGAGCCGCACTTCATGAACTGACGGCCGTGGCTGCAAGGAGATCCATTCGTGCCTGAATCCGTAGACCCCCGCGACGAGGGGGAGATGGAGCCGGTCCGGCTTCCGGACTCCAATCTGGAGAGCATCGAGGCGAGCGTCCGCCGGCTGATGGAGCAGTCGGCCGAGCAGGCCCGGCAGCTAGATCACCTGGCCGCCGCTCCCGAGGTGCCCCCCTCGCCGTTTCCCGCCTTCGGCATGCCGGGCCTGCCGGGCCTGCCGCCCCCGCCCACCGCGCCGCCGGAGCCGCGCCCGATCCTGGAGCTGGAGGGCGAGGAGTACGAGAACGAACTCGACTCGCTGAGCGACTGGGTGGACGACTTTCTGATGCCCACCTACGGCGCCGAGGTCACCACCGCCTCCCCGTGGTGCCAGCAGTGGCAGGAACACGACGACGTCGTGGCCTGGCTGCACGCCCTGTGGATGGCCTACCAGCAGCACAAGGACCCCGAAGCCGGCCCGTCGGGCCCGTTCGTGTGGCACCGCGACTTCCTCACCCACGCCATGACGACCGTCCGGGCACCGGGCGGACCGCTCTCGGCGTGCATGACCGACCCCGACCGGCCCGCCCACCGCCTGCTCCCCGGCCCGAAGCCCTCCCTGCGCACAGCCCGTGCCGACTCCGAGGATCCGGTGGAGAACGCGGCCGGAACCGGGGCCGGCTCATGAACGGGGAGCCGGCCTTCGGCCTGAGCTTCGACCCCCGCGCGCTCACCGACCTGCTTCAGGCCCCCAGCGACATCCGCGACCTTGCCCTCGACCGGCTCCAAGGCGTCGTCAACGCCGAGCTGTTCGGCGGCAGACTGGCCGGCGACCTGGAGGGGTACCGCAAGGTCTACGTCGACTCCCGCAACGCCTGGCGCATCGTCTACGCCCAGCGTCCGGCCCCCGCCGACTCCGCCCACCGCACCGAGATCCACGTCGTCGCGGTGCGGCAGCGCGCCGGCTACGACGTCTACGACACCGCCCGGGCCCGTCTGGGCATCACCGCGCGCCGCACCAGCGCGCGCACCCATGCCGCCCGCACCCGCTCTCCGCAACTGGCGGACACCCACCGGCCCGTCCCGAAGCCGGGCCCGCCGTACGCGATGCCCGGCCTGCCTCAACCCGCCGCCGCCCCTGCCCTGTCGAAAGGCCCCCACCGTTGACGACGTCCCCCGCCCTCCTCGAAGCGCTTGTCACCCGCCTGCTCACGGAGGGCGCACCGCTCCAGGAGAACCCGCACCACCGACGGCTGCTGGAGACCTTCCTCACCATCCAGCACATCGACGAGCACATCCTCGACGTCGTCGACGGCGGTGCCCGCGCCTTCGACGAGCTGGTGGACCTCACGGAGCTTCTCCTCGCCCGGCTGCAGGCCGGAGGCGAGCTGCGAGCGCTGCTGTCGTCAGCCTGCTGCTGCACCCCCACCACAGCGGACGGCGCACCCGCGGACACCGCAGAAGCCCCGGACCCGCGCCGGACCGAGTCGTCGGACAGCATCGTCGAGGCGTGCCTGAAGGTCTTCGCCGATCGTGGCGGCCCGGACGCCATGGCCTCCACCGACCTCGTCGCCGCCCTGCAGCACCTTCCCGGAGTCGCCGAGAACCGCTGGCGCTACGCCGATCTCACCCCGATACGCCTGGCCAACCTCTTGTCCCGGTACGAGATCGCGCCCCGCGACGTCACCCTCTCCGACGGCCGCCGCCGCAAGTCCTACCGGCGCGCCGCCCTCCAGGCCGCCGGGCGGGAGCGCCGCTGCTGAACCACCCCGCCGTCTGCCTCACCCGGCCTGCACGGGCGGCGGACCGGCACCTGGTCGACGACCTGCACCGGCGCTGCTCGCCGGAGAACCTCCTGCGCCGCTGGGGCCCCACTCGCGTCACCTGCCGCGATCTCGAACGCCTGCTGGAGCACAGCACCTGCTGGATCAGCCTCGACGCCGCAGGCCGCCCGCTCGCCCTGGCCTCCGCCGGCTGGATCAGCCAGGAAGCCGGCGTCGTCGACCTCGCCCTCCAGGTGGCCGACGCTCATCAGCGCCGCGGCATCGGCACTGCCCTGGCCCGGCACGTCGCCGCGCACGCCCGTGCCCGGGGTGCGCACACCCTGGCCGTGCACACCGACGCGGCCAACACCCCGATGCTCCGCCTCCTGCAGCGCCTTGGCCCTGCCCAGCACGCGCGCGACGGCACCCGCATCGACGTCCGGATTCCCCTCGGCCGTGCGCTATGACATCACCCCAGGGAACCCCCCCGTGCACCTCATGTCCACCACTCGCGCGCCGACCACGGCACGAAAGGCGCTGACGGCACTGGATCACCGCGTCGAGGCCGCCACCGGCCGCAGCGTCGACCAGCTGTGGGAGCACCGCGACCGCGGTCTGCTCGACGAGCCCCATCGCCGTCTGGTCGACGCCCATCGCAGCCTTGCCCAGGCCGAGACCTCGGTGACCTACCACCGTGTCCTGCTGCACCGCCTGTCCTCCGGCGGGTTCCCCGTCGAGGCGGCTCTGTTCGCGCGCATCGACCGCACCGTCGATCAGCTGAAGCAGGCAGCAGTCACCCGCGACGAACGCCAACAGCACCTGGTGGCCGTCCTGGAGCCGCTTGAGACGGCCGCCCGTGAGCACGCCTCGTTCGACGGCCGGGAGATGACGGCCCCGGATGTCGCCGCGCTACTGGCCATCGCCCAGGGCGCCAAGCTGCACGAGCACCTGCTCACCCAGCGCCTGTCGGTCGTCACCGCCTCGGGAACCCGCCTTCCCTACAGCCAACTTCAGCGCCTGGAAGACGCCGGTCTCGTCCAGCGCGACACCTCCCATCCCGTGCACGCGGGACAACCCGTCACCCTCACCGACGCCGGCCGCGCGGCGCTGCCCGGATCGCGCCGCACGAGCCCACCCGCCGTGCCCGGCCGGCGGGCCGGGGCCTGGCCGGTGCCGCAGGCGGCCCATGTCCGCCACGATCCGGCCTCCGGCCACCGCCCCTGACATCGAAAGCCGCCATGCCGCACTCCGAACCCGACCCTTTCCACCTCGACGGATATGAAGCCGAAAGCCCGGCCGTCGAGGAACAGTTCTGGCAGCACATCGCCGTCGATCAGGCCGACCTCACGGTGCTGGCCCAGCACCACACCGACGATGACAAGCACAGCTTTTACGTCCTCCACGACGGCGCCGCGACCTGGGGCGTCCCGGGGGAGCCGCAGATTATCGCCTTGCACCTGCAGCGGGACCCGGCCGCTCGTGCGTTCCGCTTCCAGCACGCGGTACTGCCGTTGCCGGCGATGGCCCAGTCCTGGCTGATCGCCCGTGGCTGCCCGAAGGAGGCGATCGGCCTGCCGGACGGCATGGGCACACGCCCCGCCGACGAGACCACCCGGGCCCTGCAAGAGCGGCTGATGACCGACGGCGACCACTTCGCCCTGCTGCACAGCTACACCGACGACACCACGGACCGGCCGGAGACCGTGGTCCTGCTGCGGGCCCTGGACGAGCGGGCACCTCTGCCCTTCCGGATCCTGCTGGAGGAAGCCGACCTCGACGCGGGCACCCACACGCTGCGCGAAGGCGCCTTCGCCACCTACGAGGCCGCGACGGAGTGGTGCGAGGACCACCTCACCGGCGAGACTCCCGCCCTGCCGGCGGCTGCACCGCCCCTACGCCGCCGCCCGGTACCCCTCACGCCCGCACGGCCCGCAGTGGCCGTACCACCGCGTGGCCGCGGGCGTTGACGGCGCGGCCGACGTGATGACTTCGGGTCGCTGTCGGAAAGCACTGGCCTTCGTGTGAGGGCCGGAACATAGCAGCTCATCTCCGGTTAGCGAAACCGGGAATTGTCCAGACCCTTGTATCCGTCCCCATCGGAATTCCGGAGGGGCATCTCCCTATCTCCTTCTATCTTCCCAGGGGTTACTTCTCCATGCGTTCTTCCAAATTCGCTGTCCACGCCGCTGTCCTCGGGGCGCTGTCCCTGCCGTTCGCCTTCACCTCCCAGGCCCATGCGGCGCCCGCTGCAGCCCCGACCGTCGCGTCCGACTACTGCCACCGGACCGGCCCGTGGGTGATCGACGCGAGCGCGGTCACCATCCGCTCCAGGGCCACCAGCAACTCCACTGCCGTCGGCATCCTGTACCGGGGCCACAAGTTCACCGTTCACAAGTCGAGCGGGGGCTGGCGCTACATCACCGACCGGACGACGGGCGTTACCGGCTGGGTCTCGGGCACTTACGTCTACAACGAGGTCTACGTCTGTCTGGACTAATTCCCCATCCCTAGCAGCCGGATCTGCCACTCAAAGCATTTTCGAGGGGGGCAGGCCGGGCCCCTTTCCCTCGTCGGAATACTCACTGTGAGGAGCTGGCCGTGCCCGACGACGTCGACGATGTGATGGGCGTCATCGCCCAGCAGATCGAGACCCGATTCCACATGAGCCTGCCCGAGCTGCGCCGGGCCGTGATGGCTGCCCCGCGTGCCAACCAGCAGGCGACCGAAGTCGTGCACTGGTTCGGTCTGCTGGCGGAGTCCCAGACGGCGCTGGAGCGAGCCGAGGACGACCTCGTCGCGGTCCTCATCCAGGATCCGGTACCGCTCGACGATCCGGCGATGGAACGTGCCCACCGGGTGAATGCGGCCGTCACGGTCCGGGACGGCCGCGCCCTGGTCGTGCGCCACCTCCTGGACTCCGCCGCCCCCGCCGGGCACCGATCCGGCCCCCGCCTTGGCGCCGCCCTGGCCATCGGCCGGGGTCCGGCTCTGCAGACGAGCCCGCCGACCCGTCCGTCGGCCCCGGCGGTTCCGGTCCGGGGAGCAACGCGATGAGCGTGAGCACCAAGCCCAGCAGCCAGGACCGCCGGCTGGAGGATGCCTTCGGGTTCGTCATCGGCGTGCTGTACGAAAGGGCGCTCACAGAGGAGGCGCCGGCGGCGCTGCGACGCGCCATGGAGCTGCGCAGCTTCCTCGCCCTTGCCGAGGAACAGGTCGCCCGGGTCCGCGACCGCGTCCACCAGGCCACCGGCCCCGATCGCGACATGGGCGAGCTGTCCGCGGAGGAGTTGCGGATGGACGCCCAGTGGCTGGAGGCGGCGCTGGACGCCCGCGACGGCTACCGCGTCGCCCTGGACGAACTCCTGCGCACCATGCCCTCATCGCTCCCCGCCCGGCCGCGGCTCGTGCAGTTGGTCCAGCCGAAGGCCACCACCGCCCTTCCGCCGGCCGCCACGGCACCTGGCCGTGCCGGGGCGGCGCGGACCCGGCGTCCGTGAAAGACAGCTGCTTGCCCCACATCACGTCCCAGGCCGTCGCCGAACGCATCGAAGCGCTCTACGGGCAGCCGCTGGCCGTCCTCGAAGCCCACGCCGCCGCCACGGCGCACGACAGCATGCTGGCCGCCCTCCTCGGCAGCCACGCCGACCTCGCCCTCGCCGAGCGGAACATCGCCTTCCAGCTCGAACGGCTACGGCAACTCACCGAGGCCAACCGCGAGATCGGCCACTTCGACGCCGGCCACATCCTCGACTGCGCCCGCCGCATCACCGAATCCGTCGCTGCCCGCGACGCCCACGCCAAGAGCATCAACGCGGTCCTCGCGAGCCTGCGCCGCCTCCCCACTGCGGACACCACGATCCCGACGGCGGCCCCGCCGGCAGTACCGGCACCTGCCGCCACCCGCGCCCGCTGAACGCCCCGCCCCCCTTTCCTCCAGGAGTCCCCCCCTTTGGCCACCACCGGTCTGCCTCCCACCACGCACACCGACCTCGCCCGCGTCACCGAGACGCTGGAGATGATCGCCCCGCGCTGGAGTGTCTGGGTGCTGATGACGCTCGCCGAACGGCCCCTGCGCTACGCGGAGATCAAGCCGAAGCTGCCGTGGCTCGCCGACGGCCAGCTCCACCCCCGCCTGCGCAAGCTCACCGAGGCCGGCCTGGTCGAGCGCACCGCATACGCCCCCCGGCACGTCACCTACGGCCTCACCCGCCGCGGCGCCGAGCTGATGCCCGTCCTGGCCGTGATCGCCACGTGGGGCAACACGCACCTGGAGAAGGACCTGGTGCCCAACGCGAAGACCGGCGAACTGGAAGCAGAGCGCATCGCGGCGGCCGACACCGTCGAAGACGCCCTCGTCCTGATCACCCCCCGCCACGCCACCCCGCTGCTGTGGACGCTGAAGGCCCGCGGTTCCGCCAGCGCCAAGTCCCTGGCCGCCGACGCGATGCCGGGCTACAACCTCAGCACCGTCTACCCGCCGCTGCGCCAGCTCATCGACGACGGCCTCGTCGAGGCCACTGACGCGTCGGCCTTCCGGCTCTCCGCCACCGGCCAGGCCCTGGCCCCGGTCTACAGCGCCCTGTCCGCGTGGGCAGCCGGACGCCCGGTGGCCACCGCCCCCGCCCATACGCTGTGGGGGCCGGCGCTGCCCCCGTCCCAGGGGCAGACGGGAACGTGGGTCACCCATCACGAGCGCCATCCGGCATCACGGGCGTCCGCAGTCGCCGCGGCCCCCGCGGTGCCGGCGACACAGCGGCCGGCAGCCCGGTGGCAGCCCGGCGACCTGTTCTCCCACCAGATACCCGCGCGCCCGATCGCGGCCCCACCGGCAGGAGGCCACCGCCGGTGACCACCCCCGTGCTCGCGCTCCCAGCCGCTCAGGTGGCCCGCGCCCTCACCGTGCTCTCCCACCCGGGGCTCATCCGGCTGGTCACCGATATCGACGACAACGGCCCCCTCCACCGCCGCCTGCTGGGGCGGACCTTCTCCGACCTACCGCGCCACCAGGTCCGCTCCGCGCTGGACATCGCACGCGCCCACCAGCTCCTGCGCGCCGGCCACCGCAGCGAACCGTGTTACGCGCTCACCACCCGCGGCACCGACCTCGCCGACGTCTACGACACCCTCGCCCGCTGGGCCCGCGCCCAGCAGGCGCCCGCGTCGGCCAGCGACTTCCTCACCCGCGTCCAGCACACCCTCGCACTGCTCCGCCACGACCTCGTCGTGAGCACCGCGACCGACAACACCGCCGGCCCGCCCCAGGCGCCGCACGCAGTTGAGGGCCCCCTGCTCCCCGACGCCGATGAGGCGCCGAGCCTGCATCGGCCACGGGAGGCCGTCTCCGCCTGGTTGTCAGCGAACTCCTCCGTCCTCGTCGGCTCCACCCGCCGCTCCTCCGCAGCGGCCCGGGGGGAGAGCATCCGTTGAGATCTGGCTCCGGGCCACGGCACGCCCGCCGTCCGGTCTCCAGCATCGCGCGCGCCGTCTACTTGCCGCGCAGCGCCGACGCCGGCGCCTTCGCGATGACGACGTACGGCATCCCGCTGCTCGTGCTGGCCACCACCGACTCCGCCAGCTTGACCGGGTTGGCGTTCGCGCTGGAGTGGCTTCCCCGCCTCAGCGCGTTCGCCCTCGCCGGCGCGATGGTGGACCAGTACGGCACCACGCGCGTCATGCGCTACGCCTCGGTGGCCCGGGCCCTGGTGGTTCTGGCCGCCGCCCTGATGCTCCCGGCCTGTTCCACAGGGGTCGCGGCGACGGCCACCGTCATGCTGCTGGCCGCGGTCACCGGTGTGCTTACCGAGTTCAGTTACATCGCGGGCGAAAGCGCGGGCGCCGCCGCCAGCCGCGAGGCGGGCGAGCGGGCACATCGCGTGCAGACGGTGCTCCTGGGCATCGACCAGGCCGCCACCCTGGCCGGACCGGCCCTCGCCGGCCTGCTGCTGCAGCACACCGGCGCCGCCGGCATGCTGGCCACCCTCGCCGCCTTCTCCCTGGCCGCCGCCGCTCTCGCCCCCCGCCGACCCCACCAGCCCACAGGCGAGCCGGTTTCGGTGATGAAGGGGCTGCGGACCGGGTGGGATACCTTGCGGTCCCTGCCGGCCCTGGCATGGCTGGTGACGGGCATGACCCTGGCGAACCTCGGCGTCGGCCTCATGCAGGCCGCCGCCCCGGTCATCGTGGTCAAGCAGCTCGGCCACTCCAGCGCCGACGTCGGCCTGATCTGGTCGGCCGCCGCCCTCATCTCCCTCCTTGCCATCGCCGTGTGCCGGACCGCGATCGAGCGGTACGGACTGTGGGCCGTGGGGGCCACCTCCGCCGCGGTGGTCAGTGGCGCCGGTCTGACGGTCGCCACCGTCGCGCACACCTACACCGCCTACTTGATCGTGGTCGCCGTCCTCATGGCCGGCGAGGGCGGCATGTCCGTGGTCCTGCGCACCCTGCGCTCCTGCCTCATCCCGCCCAAGACCTTCGGCGCCACCCTCGGCATCACCATCCTGATCTTCCTGCTGCCCTTCCCCCTCGCCGGCCTCCTGGTCGCCCTCACCCCAGCCTCCGCGCTGGGCAGCGTCGTCACCGCCTGCGCCGTGATCCAGACGCTCGGCCTCACCGCGACCTTCGCTCGGCTGCGCACCCTTCCCGGCCCGCACACCACGAAGCTCCGGCCGGGCGGTGCCCCGCTGTGCAGCTGACGTGCGCTCCTCCCCGCCGGTCCACGGCCTGACCACTTTTTAGGTGCTTATGTCTGATGACCTCGCCGTCGACGGGGACGTCTACGTCTCCCCGCGCTACCTCGCCGGCAGCACGTTCACCGGCGACCCGGCTCTCAGGCCCCTGCTCGCCCTGGGCTGGCGGACGCGTCACGACGAGGACGGCAACGTCTACCTCTCCTCGCCCGACAGCAAGGTCCGCCTCGGCTACCTTCCCGAAGGCGAGGACGACGGGCTGTGGCGGATCTCCGCCTACGACGACGTGTTCGCCCAGCCGCACTGGGGCGTGTGCTTCAGCGACACCGTGCCCACCGAGTTCGTCACCGCCTTCACCACCGCCCTCGCCCAGGCGTACACCGACGGTCCCGACACCTACCTCAGCAGTTCGGCGGGACGCAGGCCGTCGGCGTTCGACGCCGTAGCGCCCCTGATCACTCGCGGTTGGACACTGCAGCCACCACGCGAGGGCGTCATCAAAGTGGACAGCGCCGACGGCATGGCCGGCCTGGAGTACGCCATCACCCAGGTCGACCCCGCCCGCGAACTCACCACGACGGAGGCCCGCTGGTACCTATGGGGCGGTGTGGGCGCAGCCCGCTGGTATGCCACCGCCTCCACCCACACCCCCGTCCCCCTGGTCACCGCGATCACTACGGCTGTCGGCGACCCGGCCCCGCTTCCGCGCTGGAAGGCCGCGATGCCCCGCGCCCTGCGCGAGGCAGCTCAGCTCACCCCCGTCATGCCGCCACCGCCGCCCGCGCCCACCCCGCTCGACGTTCGCCGCACCGCTGCCCGCCGCCCACCGGCCCTCGGCACGGTCAGCGTCCCCCGCTGGAGCACCACCTCACGACCCGCCGCCCCGCCCGTGAGCCACACCACCGGCCCCCGCCGCTGACCCACCGGGGCAGACGAAACCTCCCGATGAGCGCCGCCAGCCGGGTACACGACCCGCCCCCCCCGCACTGTTCTGCCGGGCTCACCCCACCCGCCGCACCCGAGGACCTCCCATGTCGACCGATCCCTTCACCCACCTCGCCCCGGACCAGCAGGTGCAGGTCCTCCCCCGCCATCTCGCCGGACCCGGAGCAGCCGACCTCCGGACGGTCTGGCCCTTCCCCGAGGACTGGTCCCTGCACCAGGCCGACGGCGGGGCAGCCCTCGCCACCAGCCCCTGCCTGCGGTTGTTCACCGGCATGGTCCCCGACCCCGACAGCTCCCGCAGGGGGAAGTGGACCGTCACCGCGAACCGCGCCCCCTTCGGCGCCGGCGCCTGGCAGATCACCTTCGACGCCACCACCCCCGTCGAGCTGCTGCAGGACTTCCACGCCGAACTGCTCGACCTCTACCTCGAAGGCCGCCACAGCGACCGCGACCCGCTGCTCGACGACGACACAGCACCGCACGAGGCGTACGCACTGCTCCTCGCCTGCGGCTGGAACCACGAAATCAAGACCGACGGCAGACAGTTCTTCCGCGACCCCGACCCCCTCGGCGTCCTCCAGCACCGCTACGCCATCACCAGCACCAACGCACCGACCTGGACGGCCTGGGGCGGATACCCAGGCGAGCCCCACTGGCGCGCCCAGTTCTCCCACGGCACGCCCACGGCGCTGGTCGCGGCCTTCACCACATCACTGGTCTCAACAGAACCGGTGACCCGCGCGATGAAGGACGTCCCCCTCCAGACCCGCCGCCACGTCCACATCGCGGTGACCACCCCGGCCAAGCAGTTGGCCACCTCCTCGCCGGTCGCCACGCCACCTGCGCTCCCCGGACCCAGCCGGACCCGCTGACCACCCTCACCCTTCCCGGGCGCTCTGCCCCCTCCCTGGAGTTCCTCCGTGCACACCCCTTTCGCCCGCTGTCTTCCTGCCGCGGTCCTCACCGTTGCCGCCGCTGTCACCGGCACCCTGGCCTGGGCCCCGACCGCCTCCGCCCACGCCACCGAACCCACCCCCACCGCGACAGCCCCCGCGCATACCGCGCCGGACACACCGACCGGAGGGGTAAAGATCATCAAGAAGGACCCGGGCGGAGCCGTCCTCGAAGGCGCGCAGTTCAGCCTCCTCGACACCGTCAACGGCACCAAGGCCCTCCAGGGCAAGACCAACGGCGACGGCGCCCTGCGCTTCGGCAACATCGCCCCCGGCGTCTACCGCCTCAAGGAGATCTCCACCGGCAGCGCCCTGCACGAGCTCGTCCCGGACCAGGACGTCATCGTCACCGCCGGCCAGGACACCCCGTTGACGATCATCGACCCGTTCAAGCCTGCCGAGCTGACGGTCAAGAAGACCGACAAGGCCACCGGCAAGCCCCTGGCCGGTGCCGTCATCAACATCGCACCCACCGACAAGGGCGACTCCATCACCCTGACCACGGGCAAGGACGGCACGGCCTCGGCCAAGCTCACCGTCTCCTCCCGCACCGGCACCGGATACACGGCCACGGAGACCAAGGCCCCCGCCGGCTACCGGCTGGACGCCACACCGGCAAAGATCACCGCGAAACCCGGCGCGCCGGTCACCGTCACCCTCGCCGACACCGCGAACAACCAGCCGACCAAGCCGCCCACCCCGCCGGCCTCACCGGACACCACCACCCCGGGCAAGCCCACACCCGATAAGCCGTCGGACAAGCCGACACCGCACAAGCCCACCACCACCGCCCCCTCCCCGTCCGCCACCGGCACCCCGGCCACCGATGAGACCGCCTCCAGCTCTCCCACGGCCACCGAACCCGAAGGCTCCCTCGCCCACACCGGCGCCGACAGCACCCCCTGGCTGCTCGGCGGAGCCGGCCTCCTCATCGCCGCCGGCGCAGGAGCGACCTTCGCGCTGCGCCGACGCCGCACCGGCGACGAGAGCGACGACCACCCGGCCGAAAGCTGACATCACCTGACCAACCGCTGACACAGCCCCCGGGATCTGAGCAGATCCCGGGGGCTGTCGCATGTCCTGCCGAAGAACGCGCCGCGGTCGGTGCCCCGGAAGGCGGCCGACTGGTGATCGCCGGATCAACCGTCGAGACGGATCGAGCGATGACGGGATCGCCGCCGGCTAATCAACCCCATCTCCTCCAGCCGCACCAGGTGATAGGCCACGGACGACGTACTCGACAGGCCCACCCGCCGACACAGCTCCCGGATCGTTGGCGCCTCACCCCGCTCGGCGATGTGCTCGCGCACGGCGCGCAGCACACGGGCCTGGGTCTGAGAGACGTTCGTCACCGAGTATCCGGCAGGCCGGCGGCGCGCGTCCGGCGCCGCAGCTCAACCCGAGCCGGCGATGGCCGGTCGGCTTCCCAGAACGAGTGACCGGCCAGGCGGCAGGAAAGGGTGATCAGGCGCCTCCTCAACCGGGTGGTGCCAGCCGTGGCGGGTCTCAGGGCGAGGGCCTCGTAGGTGCGGACCCAGTCGGCATCGAGTTGCACAAGATCATCGGGGAACAGCGTTCGTGGCACCCCAAAAGTAGACCATGTGTTCGATTTTCTCGGCGAACCGATCAATCCGATGTCCGCAGCCCCTGTCCTGTGCCATCGAACTTTGGCCGCCCCGCAGCCACGGAAGCCCCCGCCGATCGTGGCGGCGGAGGCTCCTCACGGGCGGGAACCAAGGGGCGGGCGGTTCTACCTCTCGGGCACCACGTTCTCCGCCTGCGGACCCTTGGGGCCCTGGGTGACGTCGTACGTGACCCGCATGTTCTCCTCCAAGGACTTGTAGCCAGATACCGCAATGGCGGAGAAATGCACGAACACGTCAGGGCCGCCGTCGTCCTGCGAGATGAAGCCGAACCCCTTATCCGCGTTGAACCACTTCACCGTGCCAGCTGCCATGAGTGCAGATCCTTACTTGAGGTGCCACGCGGGCTGCGGTGCACAGCCGATCCGATACTCCCCACCTGCCCTTTGTGCCACACACTCGGAGCACCGCGAAAGCGGCACGCCCAGATCACTCACGGGCCGCCCGCGGCGGGCGGCGCCGCCCCTAAACTTCGATGTCACGCGCTCAAGGTTCGATGGCACAGGACAGCCCGGTTAGATCCCTGTCGTCGCCTCGCCGGTGCCGTCCAGAAAGGTGTGCACCGAGCTGACGAGTGCGCTGCGGCCCTCGTCATAGCCGGTGCGGGGGCGAAACCAGCGGTCCTCGGCGGACAGGAGGCCCCACGACGCGGGATTGCGGGTGATGGCCAGAAGTTGCTGCAGGTCCTCCTCGGTCAGCGTGTCGCCCTCCGCCGGTGCGCCGTCGTCCGCAAGGACGCCACTCTCCCTGACTAGGTACTCCAGGTGGTCGAGGTCGTCGGGGCGGTCGTCCTCGTCTCGATCGCCCCAGCCTTCGAGCATCTCGTGCGCCAGCCAAGCGCAACCGTGCGCGTCGTTGCCCCCGCACCGTTCCTCACACCTCTCCGCGTTCCCCGGGCACCACCTTCGCTTCAGGGCGTCCAACGCGGATCGGACAACGGCACGCCTGACCGCGTACCGCTCCATGTGCCCGCACCGTTCCCGGAGTTCCTCCGCGTGCCGGACGACGGCGTCAGGGCCGAGTACCCGCAGTCCCGAACACGCCTGTGTGAGCTCCTGGCTCTTGGTCCGCAGTTCTTCCGCCCGGGAGCGCGGGTCGAACTCCTTCAGCCTCCATACCGTGTCGGCGAACGCGTCCGAAGCGCGTAGAAACGCCTTCCATGCCTCGCACCGTTCTGCATCCAACCGCAGCCGCCGCTCCACGGCGGCCTGCGCGCTCATCGACTCCAGGGCAAGGCGACGCCCGAACGTGGCCTGCCATCGAGCCACCATGACCGCAGCGAGGGCCGCCACCCCTGAAAAGACCGCCCCCAGCGCCGTGACGGCGGTGTGCACATCCTGTACGCTCACCCGCCCACAGTGCCCTCCGACGGACGGATGAACGCGCCCACGACCGCAATGGCACACATCTTGTCGCGCGGCAAAAAGAAGCGTGTCGCTCCATGTTCAGAGCTGATCGCGTTATGGGCCAGGCCCGTCCCGCAAGACTGATCAGCCTCCTTGAGGCCAGCACCCGGGGGGAGGCGCAAGGCTGTCGGCCCGGCGCGGCCTAGCAGTTCGCCTCGGGCAGACAGGAAAGATCGCGGAACGTCTGGCCAAGGCTGGCGAGGCATGTCAACTTAGACGCCTTCGTGAAAAACCGCAGGTCAGAGAGGTGATTGCGCCATGACCGTGGATGTATCCCGCCCCGGATTCTCGACGAGCATTGACGCGCTGCGACTGCGCCAGTGGCGGCTGGGTCCTGGGCGACCGGAACTCGTGACGGACCAATTCGGGTCGGAGGACTTCCACCTGATCGTGGACGACCGCGCTGATGTTCACATCGGCAGCAAGGACGGCCGCTTCTATCTCGGCCTTTTCCCCGCTGGCCGGCCCGGCAGCGACGGTGAGGGCTGGCACCTTTCCGTCACCGGGACCGCCAAGGCACCCGGCTACCACGTCTCCTTCGACACCGAGACCCCCGCCGAAGTCGTCGCCGCCACCGTGGCCTGCGTCCTGGCCACGTCCCGCCCGCTGTGAGGCCATCGCGCCACCCGCTGGCGCTTGACTTCCCCGTCCGACCCGGAACCTCCACCGCAGGGAGTAACGAGTTGAACCCGCACATCCCGCAGATGACGGTCGGCGAGCTGATCGACCGCCTGTCCGCGTGCGACCGCTCGGCGACGGTCCGCCTGGCCATCAACCCCTTCTTCCCCATGGCTCACCAGGTCGCCGACGTGATCCAAGCCCTGGATGAGAACGGGCAGCCAGTGGTCTTCATCGCCGAAGACACGGAGGGAGAGCAGCACGGACACCTCCCGCCCGACATCGCTGTCCGGCTCACCTGGCAGGAACCCGTCGACGCACCGTCGCGAAGGCGACGTGGCACGATCCGTCCCGTCGACAACGGTCAGTGACCATCCCGACGCTCCGGAGGCGCCCCTGAACCCGCACCCTTCCTTCGACTCGTCCACCCCCGGCTCCGCAGAACCGGCGTACTGGGTCAGCCCCCGCCACCTCGCCGGCGACGATGGCCACTTGGCCGAGCAGATCGGCACCCACCTCACCAACGCCGGCTGGAGAAACTGGCCCACCGCCCGCGACACCCTGCTCTACATCAGCCCGGACCAACTCCGCGGCGCCGAGTGGATCCTGGCCAGCTACCCCTTCGAGCTGGGCGGGCTGCCCGTGGCCTGGCAGATCTCCGCCCGCGCCCACCCCGCCAGCGCCATGACCGTGTGGAACGCCTACTTCACCACCGGCACCCCGCACGAAGCGATAGTGGACTTCCTCCTCGCCCTCGACGCCCGCGCCCAACCCGACGCCGGCTTCGACGAACCCGAGACGGTCCTCGACGCGCTGACCACCCAAGGGTGGATCCGCGACATCGACCGGCCCACCACCACCGCCACAGATCCGGCCTTCACCTCCAGCGTCTCCCTCGAGCCGCTGCCCGACCTCGTCCACGACGCCGACCCCCGCCCCGACCTCGCCGGCTGGCAGGCATGGGCCGAACCGGTGCTGGGAGAGAGCTACCTGTGGTGCGCCACCTTCACCGCCAGCGTCCCGCACGACCTGGTCGCCGCCTTCGCCTCCTCACTCGCCTCACCGGTCCCCGTGGTACGCCGCTCGCTGCCCGAGAGCACGGAGGGGCGGCTCATCGTCATCCCGGCCGGCTGACGCCGATGATCACCCTGCTCAAGCCGCCGTCGCTTCCGCGACGGCGGCTCTCCGCTGTAGTGCCCATATATAGACGACGCCCCTGCCCGCTATCGGGCAGGGGTGTCTGCATGGGCGGACGTCAGCGACCGGTCTGGGCCTTCTTGAGTGCCGTGGCCAGGTGGGTGTCGACCAGACCGGGGGAGCCGGCGACGACCATGACGGTTGTGCCGGTGCGGACGGTTATCTGGGGTCAGCTCAGGATATTGGCAGGTCAACGGGGCTTCGGCTGATTAAGGCACATTAGGCACGTCACCGGGGCCGCCCGACGGGATGCAGCCCTGAACGAACCTCCATCGCCCCGGGTCCGTGGCCAGTCGTTCAGGGTGAACGGACTTCCCGGTACGGCAGCGGGTAGGAGACGGTGAGCACCACCCCGTACGGCTTCGACGCGGCGAAGCTGCGGGCCGCCTGCACCGCCGCCGGGGCCTCCGTCGCCCGGATCGCTCGCGCGGTCGGTATCACCGAACGTGCGTGAGCCTCTACCTGGCCGGCACCCGGACCCCGCGCTCGGAGGCGCTGCCGCGACTGGCGGCCGCCGTCGGCACCACACCGGCCGGCCTGTGCACGGTCGAGCGCGAGCGCCTGGTCCACCTCCGGGTGTTCACCGGCCGCAGCCGGGCCCAGATGGGGTCCAGCCAAGGTGAACCCAAAAGCCGCCACGGGATGATCTTGGTGCTTAAGCCCTCGGCAGGCCAGGGTGCGACGCCGCCGGCATGGTGTGCCGGTCGGCGTCGCCCGGAGTCGGTCCCTGACGCCTCATCACGCGTTCAGGAGCGTCGCCAGCTTTCCGGACTGGTGAAGCTTCTGCAGATCGTCGTTGCCGCCGATGTGCGCCTGATTGATGAAGATGTTCGGGACGGTCCGCTGCTTAGTCATCTTGTGCAGCTCGTCTTGGATCTCGTCGCCGTCCTCACGCTCGTCGAGCTCGACGATCGCCAGATCCTCCTCGGGTACCCGCTCGCTAAGTAGCTTCTTGGCCTTGGTGGAGTGGGGACACCAGGACTTGCTGAAGATCACGACCTTGTGCGCGCTGATCAGATCCTTGGTGCCTGCCGTGACGTCTGTCATCGCATCAGTCCTTCGTGTCGTAGCTTCGTGTGCCGGTGGCGCAGACCCGAGATAAGACACTCACTGCCCCGGGGTGCGTCACCCCAAGCCAAGCTCCCATGTGTAGTGGCGGTTCGTTCGGTATGACCTTGGACAGACCACCGAAACGGGCGAACCGCGGCGGGAAGATGTTGCCGCCACCGGCCGCCGCCCGCAGAGCCGGCGGCAGGATGCGCGCCTCCCGCCTTCGCCACCGAGTACGACAGCGCCGTACAGGCCACGCGGGCGGGCAAGCGTTTCGGTCGAAACCCTTCGGACTGATGATCCAAGCTTTTTGGTCGAAAAGGTTGCCCGTCGCCGTGCCGTACGTGCCTCACGAACCCCCCGGATATCCGTGAGACACGCGGGCCCACTGAGCCGGTCCCTCACATGCCTGCATCCTCTGGACAACCCCAGATAAGGACGGCCGTCTGCTTCACCATGGTGGCGCGGCCGTCGACGGTGAAGGTGAGGATCTGGCTCCACTGCTCGTCGCCGAGCTTCGGGGCGGGCGCCTTCTGGGTGGTCATGGCGATGGGCGCGTTGCCCACCACGACCTGGTAGGTGGGGCAGGAGGTCATGGCGTCGAAGATTTGCCGCTTCCTGTGCGACGCCTGGGCCTCGGTGTCGTTGTAGAGCTCCTCGGAGAGTTCCGAGTCGTTGGTGCCGGTGTAGGTGAAAAACGCCTTCGCCTGGTTGGGGAAGTCGAGGGAGCCGCCGGCCGCCGCGTCGCCGCCCAGCTTCTCCAGGGCCGGGCAGCCGGTGACGGTGACGTCGTCGTGGTCGGAGGTGTCCTCCGGCTTGAGGGTATAGCCGGGCCGGGCCCCAGGTCGCTTTCGTCCAGCAGCCGCTCGCGCAGGGCGGCGGAAGTCAGTGGCGGGGCCGCGGCCGGCTTGGCGTTCGCACCGTCGTGCGGTCGGGCGGCGGACGAGGATGACGACGCCGCGGGGGCGGCGGGGGAGGAGTGGCTGCCGGAGCAGCCCGGCAGCGTCAGGAGGCTGAGGCTGGTCAGGCCGAGGACGGTGGCGGTGGTGCGAAGGCGCATGAGGGGACCCCCGGGGGTGGTGCGGAAAGGCTGGCTGTGGGCCGGACCGTCGTAGGCCGGCGAACGGACGAGGTGGGGGTCAGTGACCGAGGTGCTTGAGGCCGTCTTCGAGGGTGGGGTGCCACCGGTCCATCGGGCCGGAATGGCGGTTGTACCAGGCGGCGTCGAGCCGGGGTTCGAGCGTTTCGTGGCCGGCGCGGCAGCGCAGCCACACCTCGTCGCGGACGCTCAGCAGCACCCAGTCCCGGTACGCGCCGCACTGCGGGCAGGAACGGACCTCGCCATCGATGACGAGCGGCTTGTCGAAGGGCATCATCATCCCAGCGATCTCCTCCCGGGACGGCACGCGCAGATCCGGCGGCAGGAAGTCGTCGACCTCCGCGGCCGGAGCACCGACCGGACCGGACGTCGTCGTCGGCGCGGGGGCCTCGGAGAAAGGCGACTGCGTGTGCGCCTGGAGCCATTGCGCCGTCTCCTGCTGGATATCCCGCAGTTCCTGTATGGCGCGCTTGCGGCCGAACATCCCCATCTCCCTCACGTCGTCCTCGTGGGCCGCACAGAGCGTGCCTCACCCCATTGACCTGCTGCAACTCACGAATGCCATAACTCACCTGCGCCCGCGGCGCCGGTCGGGACGAGCCCCGGCGGGGCGAGCGGCGTGGGGTGCCCGCTGCTTCGGGGTGCCCTGGCCGGCGGAGGGTGCCGCGGAGGCGTCGGCGGGCAGGTCGGCCATGCGACGCAGCCGCCACACCAGCACATCGCTGATGGACTCGGCGGTCGTCAGCTCCCGGCGGGTGGCGGCTTCGGCGAGCAGGGCGGCGGGGTCGTGGCCGGCGGCTTCGGCGTCGGCCAGGGTGGCGGCCAGGGCGTACCAGCCGGTCTCGGCGAGGACTCGCTCGGCGAGGTGGGGCAGGGCCGTTCGGACCGTGGCCGCGTGCCGCCGTTGAAGGGGCTGGGAGAGGTGGCGGCCTCGCTGGTGGAGGGCGGCCATGGGGGTAACGGCTGCTGCTCGGTAGGCGGCGCGCAGGTGCTCGGCGGCCTGGCGGGCGGCGGCGGCCTGCTGGGCGTGCTCCTTCTTCCCGTGCCAGTGCGCGGCGGCGACGACGAGGAAGAAGGCCATGTCGATCAGCATCGCGGTGGTGGTCCCGTCCTCCCCGCGGCCGAGTGCCGGCCCGCTGTAGACCAGGTCGCGGGCGGCCTGCCGCAAGGCCCGGTCGTGGCCGCGCTCGGCCCGGACGTGCGAGCGGGAGGCGCGCTCGAAGGCGAACGCGGCCTCGCGCAGCTGGACGCGGGTGTGGGCGGCGGAGGTCTTGGCGAGCGCGTCCAGGACCTCGCCGGCCGCCGCGATCTGCGCGGCGACCGCGGCGTCGTCACCGCGATCGATGATCAGCACGGCCTGCCACGCGGCGGTGGCGGCACGGCGGCGCGCGTCGGCAGGGCCGGCCGCACCCGTACGAGGTTCCCGGCCGGCGTCGGCGGACCAGCGTTCGCGGATGCGGGGGAGCGAGAGGTCCGGGGCGAGCTTGGTCCCCGAGTAGAAGACGGGTTCGCCGTCCTTGTTGAGGTCGTCGGGCAGCGCGACGGTGTAGCCGAGCACGTCGCCGGAGGGCGCGATGCGGCGCCGGACCAGCACGCCGGCGGCGCCCAGCCGGTCGAAAAACTCCTTCTCGCCGCCGGCGCCGGCCACGGCGCGGCGGACGGCCTCCCGCAGCTCCTCGCGCGGAGTGCGCTCGCGCTGCTGGCGCTCGGCCTTGTGGCGTTCGGCGCTGGTGGGCCGCTGGGCGGCGGTCCCGTCCCCGGTGTTGAGCCGCTTGAGCCCGTAGTCGGCCTCGATCAGGCGGGCTTCGGCCTGGGCGCGGCCTGCGTCGTTGTGCAGGCGGGGCCGGCGGCCGTCCTCGCGCACGAGGGTGGCGATGATGTGGATGTGATCGTCGGCGTGGCGGACCGCCGCCCACCGGCATCCGGCGTCATCGCCGTCGGGGGCGATGCCGGTGGCGGCGACCATGCGCCGGGCGATCTCGCCCCACTGCTCGTCGGACAGCACCGGGTCCTCCGGCGCGGCGCGCACGGACAGGTGCCACACGTGCTTGGCCGGGCGGCGGCTCCTGGTCAGGGCGTCGACCGGCTGGTCCAGGAGTCGCTGCAGTTCCGCGTACGTGGCCTGGGGGGCGCGGCCGGGGTCGGGAGCGAGGCTGTCCCAGGCCGCCACGAGGTGCGGGTCGATGTGTTCCTCGTGGCTGCCGGGCCCGTACAGGTAGTAGAGCAGGCCGAGGGTGCGGGTGCCGCGCTTGTGGACTCTGGGGATCATGCGGCGTGGCTCTGGTCGTCCAGGTAGTGCTGGGTGAAGGTCTCGACCCGCTTGGCGGCGCGGTGGACGGCCTCGAGGACCGCTCGGGTGTGCGGGACGTCGGCACCGGCGTTGGTGGCCTTGGCGACCTGGTTGAGGTTGTTGCCGATCTGGCCGAGGTGTCGGCGCAGGGCGAACAGCTCGCTGACCACTTCGCGTTCGGTGGCGATCTCGGCGGCGGTGCGGTCGAGATCGCGGGCGGCTTTGAGCGCGGCGTGGGCGAGGAAACCGGCGACGCTCATGCGGCAGGCGGACGCGGCACGCAGCAGGAGCTGGTACTCGTCGTCGTTCATGCGGCAGCTGGGCTGGCGCATGCGCTTGTTCTCGTCACGCAGGCGCTCACGCTGGCGCACGGGTGGCTGCGGGGGCGCGGCGTGCGTGCAGCGCGCGGTGTGACAGATGTGCTGCTGTTCCCCTTCCGGATGCGGTCCGCCCTCGGCCGCATCCCGGTGGACCGGCGCCCCCCGGTGCCGGTCCGCTCCCGCCGTTGCCGGGGCGGGGGACGCAAGAGCATTGCTTCCACCGGGAGCAATGCTCTTGCGATAACTTGCTCGCGTCCAGGTCGAGTTGGACTCCGGCTCACCCGGCGCGGGGGTGGCGGGCGTCTTCGGGTTCGTCATCGGATACGGGTCCTGGTCGTGCGGATACGGTGCTGGATGTCGGCGGCGAGGGCGACCACCGCGGCCGGCCCGTCGAGGACACGGACCTGCGCGTCGGCCGTGTGCTGGACGAGCCACTGGCCGTTCGGGGTCCGGACGGCGGCGTGGAGAAGGCGGTAGCGGACCAGGACCTCCGCCCAGGCGCCGGCCTCGGCGTCGCTCACCCCGCTCGCGCGCGGGAGTCGAGAGTGGATGACGGACCCTACTTTCAGCGGGGGCGGTGGCCCGGAGGTCCCCGGGCCACCGCAACGAATGTTCAGAAAGCGGTGGTTGACCTGCGGCTTTGCGAGCTCAGCCGCATTGCAGGCAGCGGTCGACATGCCGGGTCAGCGCCCGGGCCATGCTCCGCTTGACCGTGAACGCGTTCTTCGCTCGTCTTCGCCGGCGCGGTCCCCGGGTTCCGCTCGGCGTAACTGCGTAGGAAGCGGATGTCCTGCTCGTAGCCGGCCTTGATCCGGGTGAAGCGCTCACAGGTCTTCATCGGGCACTGTTCCTCGTCGTCGTGGTGGTGCCGGCCGCCTCGCTGCGCAGGCGCTGCAGGACGGGCGTGAGCCGGTCGTTGCGGATGGCGATGTTCTGGGCGCGCATGATCTGCCGCAGCTGGACGCGGGTGACCTCGCTGTTGCCGTCCCGCGCAAGGGCGGCGGGAATGTGGGGACGCAGGCGTCGGACGATCTCGTCCTCCGTCAGCTGCGGCGACCGCTTGCCCGCGCTGCTACGGGACCGGTCCCCGGTCCCCCTCGCCGAGGTGGCGCCGGTGTCCTTCGTCCCCGATGCCTGGTCGGGGACCGGGCTGCTCCGGTCCCCGTCCTGCCTCGCGGGGACCGGGCGGGGACGGTCCCGGTCCCCGGTCCGGTCGTTCCTGGAGGGCGGGGTGGAGGTGTTGGTGGTCTGTCCGGTGCCGGGGACCGCGCCGTCCGGGTCCCCCAGGGGCTCATGGGGACCGCCGGACTTCGTCCCCGGTTCCCCGGCGGACTCGGCGCCGCGAGCGGGGTCCGTCGTGGTCCGGTCCCCGACGGCGGCGTCCGCTACGCCCTCGTCCCCGTCCCCCGCGAGGACCGCGATGCCGTCCCCTGCCATGTCCGGGACGGCGCCGCTTCGCGGTCCCCGGTCGCTGGGGGACGGACGTTGGCGAGGGGTTGTCCGGTCCCCGTCAGCGGGGTGCATCGCAGGGGCGGCGGGACGGTCCCGGTCCCCGGCCGTGCTGGGGACGGCACTCTCCGAGCGCGGTCCCGCCGGCGTTCCGGCGGGACGGTCCCCCACCGCGCACCGGTCGGTGCCGGGACCGGCGACCGAGTCGGGGACCAGGTGGAGGCGGTGGGGACGGGGGCCCTCGTCGGCGGCCTGCTCGGGGACGAGAGCCGGTCGTTCTCCGTCCCCGTCTGTTGCCGCGTCCCCGACCGGGGTGGGCTGGGGGTGGTGGCGGGTGATGAGGATGTACAGGTGGACCGCACCGGCCAGGGCGAGCGGGGCGAGCGTCGAGAGGATGGCCACCACGGTGTCGCCCAGGCGCAGACCGTCGTGCTCGGTCTGCTGGTTGAGGCGGACGGCGTGCAGGGCGTTGGCCCAGATGCTCGCCGCGGTGGCGGTGCCGAAGAGCGTCCACACGTAGGCGCGGGCGTGCCAGGGCGCGGTGCGGGTGAGGATCAGGGCGCGGACGCCGTAGGCGATGAAGCCGTCGATCACGAGCGGGAAGAGGTAGGTCAGAAATCCGCGGACGTGGATGGCTACGGCCATCTGCTGCAGGGCGTCGTAGCTCAGGGCGCAGCCGGCCGAGCCGAGGGCGACGATGGCCAGGCGGTCCCAGGCGCCGACGGGCGCGACCGGCGGGGGAGTGCTGGGGTGGTGGGTCATGCGGCCTTTCCGAGCGCGGCGATCAGGGCGCGGGTGTGCACCTGGCGGGTGACGGGCGAGGAGGCGGGCTCGTCCTCGTCATCGCGGCTCTGGTCGGGGGCGGTGTGCTCGTCCTGGCTGCCGTAGAGGTCCCAGTAGCGGTCGCGGTCGGCGACGGCGTGGGCGGCTTCACGCATCAGGTCGCGGGCGTAGTCGAGGTCGAGCTGGAGGGTGTGGGCCAGGCGTTCGGGCGTCCAGCCCCGCACGTAGGCGTGGCGGGTGACGGCGGCGCGTTCGGCGTCGCTGAGGTGGACGTCGCGGCCGGCGAAGGCGGCGCGAATCCGGGCGTAGTCCAGCCGCTTGTTGACCTTGGCGTGCCAGGGCCGGCGTTCGGCCTCGGTCAGGCCGCCCCAGATCCCGTCCTTGATCGCGTTGTCCAGGGCGTGGTTGAAGCACTCGCGCTTGACGGGGCACCGGCCGCAGAGGGACTTGGCCTCGGCGATGGCCTGGTGGTCCCGCGGCTTGGGGAAGAAGATCTCGTCGGCGTCCTCGGGCGTCATGCCGTGGCACAGGCCGCGCACGTGCCAGCTGTGGTCGGCGATGCCGCGCAGCGGCGTGGGCGGGGCGTCGTCGGTGGTGATGTAGCGCAAGGTGATCTCCGGGGTACGCCTCACGGCCGGCGGGCGGGTGGTGATCCGCGCGCGACGGGGCGGGTGAGGCGGAGCAGGGGGACGCGGGGGCGGGAGGGCGGTGCCGTCCGCGCCGGCAGGGGGCAGGCGGGGTCAGGCGCGCTGGAAGCGGCGGTCCGGGCCGGTGAACTCCAGGGCGACGCACATGCCGGACAGGCGGCTCAGGACGCGGTCGCCGACCTTGTCGCGCAGCACCGGCTGGCGCGGGTCCATCGCCTGGGTGCGGACCGGGGGCAGGTTGCTGGTGATGATCGTCGGCAGGGCATTCTGGGCACGCCAGTTCAGCAGCCGGAAGTTGATCTCCTCGGTCCACTCCGAGCCCTTCGCGGCACCGAGGTCGTCCAGGAGCAGCAGCGGCACGCGGACGATCCGGCGCAGCAGGTACTCGGGGTCCACCCCGGCGCGGGGCCGCATCTCGGCATACAGGTCGGCCGCCGTAGTCGCGTGCCACCGCACGCCGCACCCCGCGGCGGTCAGCGCCCGGATCGCCCCGAACGCCTCGTGGGTCTTGCCCACGCCGGTGGTCCCCCACAGCAGCAGCGACCGCCCGTGGGCGACCTGACGACGACCCGTGCTGCCGAAATGCGGGTGCAGGTCACCGGCGTGCGGCGCGACGGCGCTCTCGGCGATGGCGCGCACCCACCGGATCACCTCCGGGTGAGCGGGCATCGCCTCGCGGTAGGCGACGGGGATGCGGGACTGCGCCGCCTCCAGGGCGGGGATCGGCTCGGGGGAGTCCGGCACCGGCCCGGCGGCGGGTTCGATGCCGCGCTCGGCGAGCTTCGCCTCGAGCCGGAGGCGAAGGCGGTCGGAGACCGCAGGCTGCGGGTCGGCGAGTCGGGCGCGGATCACAGGCGGCCTCCGAACGTGGTCGGCTCGGGCTGGGTCGGGTTGAGGTAGGGGGTGTAGGCCGAGCGGTTGCTGGCCCAGGGCCCCGCGCCGGAGGCGGACGACGGCGGAGAGCCGGCGTTCGGCGCGGCGTTGACGACCTCGTTCACCAGGCTCGGCAGCACGCTGGCGTGCAGGCCCTTGGCCCGCAGGCGGTCCATGGCCACGCGGATGTCCTGCGGCGCGAACCGCTCGTCCAGCAGGACGTTGATCTTGCGGCCCAGCAGGCCGAGGAAGTCCTCCGGCGGTCGCCGGCTGCAGCCCTTGACGTACTCGGCCACCAGGTCCTTGGCGGAGACCGATGCGGGGGAGGCGGCGGGCGCGGGCGCCTCGCGCCCCGTAAGGACAGATCCAGGATCCATGATCCTAGATCCAGACCCGGAGCCCTCCGGGAGGACTCCCGGAGCGTTCCGGGAGTCCTCCCGGAATGCCGTTTGACCTGCGGTTTCCTTCGCTCCGTCGACTACGGCGTCGGCGCGGGCCGCTCCCGTGGGCGGAACCTCGCAGGGCGCCTCCGCCGAGTGCGTACCCGGCGTCGGTGCCGGCCGGAGCGGCTGGTGGAGGTCTCCCGGAGCGGTGTGGGAGGGCTCCCGGAGACCTCCGGGAACGGTCGCGGGTGCGGCGGTGGGCTTGCCGGCACCGCGGCAGTCCGCCGTCTGGCACCGGCCGCACCGGTGGCTGCTCTGGTGACGGGGGCAGCCCGGCACGCGGGAGGCGGTGGACTTGCTGATCTTCTGGTGCTGATCCCAGGTCACGATGTGCAGCCAGGCCCGCCCGTCACAGCCGGTGTACCGGCAGATCAGGCCGGCGGCGGCCAGCTCCTCCAGATCCCGGGCGACATGCGTGGCCGTGTGCTCCGGGCGCAGAGCCCAGAGCCGACCGGCGATGACCGCCGCGTTGTCCCGGAACCGTCCGGCATCGTCCGCCTGCGTCAGCAGACCGAAGAAGGTCCGCTCCGCGGTGACACTGACCGAGGCCAAGTCCTCGGACTCGAAAGCCTCCGGCTTGATCGTACGAATCCGGGGCATCAGACGACACCCCCGCCAGGCCGTCCGGGGAGCCGGCGGGATACCGGCCCCCGCTCGACGCAAGGGGAAGGGAAGCAGGCTGCCGCGCGGGCCGTGTTCTCCGGCCTTTTGCGCAGAGCAGTCGGCATGCGACACTCTCCATCGAAGTGAGCCGCTCCGGTATGCCCCGTGGAAAGGGCCGGTGCGGTGAAGGTGGGTAAAACTCCGGCCCTTGCAGGGGCAGGAGTGCCATAGCGTTCGGCGTCCGGAGTTGCAGCTCTCGGACGCCGTCGCTGTTTTCGGGGGCTATCTCGTTCGGCTGGACTGCGTGCCCCGCATATCGCTCCAATCGACGTTGTCACCGGGCGAGGAGCCCGGCGGGCGGACGACGAACATATGCGGGAGCCGCCTCAAGATCCAGACTTAGCTAAGAGATCCTCCACAACTCGGCCTGCGGGGCGGCGCCCTGCGCGTCCGGGGAGAGGGGCGGGCGGTCCGAGCGCGGGCATCGGTGAGGGCTTCCCGAGTATCTCGGAGATGATCTTCACTCGTGGACCCCTGTCTGGTGTTGCAACGTCACGCCGAACCGGCTGGTCAGAAGGATTTAAGCCAAGCGTCTCAAGACCGTCAATCGCATCTGTTTGACCGTTTTGTCCGCACGGGTTGGCCGCGTGGTGTCGACTTGTCGACCTGCCGCAGGTGCTCAAGTGGCCTACGCGGCAAGGGGAATGAGGAATTCCGCATGCCTGTGAGGGGGTTCCTGGCGAGTGGTCTAGTCCGGTCATGGGGGGCCTGGGTGAAAAGCGGCAAGGATTTGCCGTTTTCGAGACCGGGCTCGCCCGGGAGGGTGGAGATGTCCGTTTCCGGGCGATCGGCGCCAGTGGATTGTTTAATCCCGAACCGCGTCTTTCCCGGGAGCCGCACGGCCCGCGGTGCCGGGGGCAAAGATCATTTGAATATTGCGTATTGTCTAGGCAGACACGACAGGGCGGGGGCCGGCGATTACGCTGCCCCTTTTTTCATGCCCGAAATCGGGTCTGTCTCACCACGGCGGCAATACGAGAGCGAGGGCTGATGGTCGCGCAGATGCGATCCGACAGAAGTAACGACGCTGTCGGGAGGGAGGTCCTTGCGGTACGTCCCGACGGAGTCGCCGGTCAGTACATGGGCTTCGGCGCCATGCTGAAACGCTGGCGCAAGGCCGCCGGTATCATCCAGCCGACCGCCGCGCGCGCCCTGGGCATCGGCGTCAGGACCTACCGCAACATCGAGCGGGGCGCCAC
This sequence comes from Streptomyces mobaraensis, assembly GCF_020099395.1. Classification (NCBI taxonomy): domain Bacteria; kingdom Bacillati; phylum Actinomycetota; class Actinomycetes; order Kitasatosporales; family Streptomycetaceae; genus Streptomyces; species Streptomyces mobaraensis. Next base: position 6,472,664 of record NZ_CP083590.1, read on the forward strand.
GCCGCGCTTCACCCAGGCCCAGTGCGATTCCCTCGCCGAGGTGCTGGGGCTCGACCGCGAAGAGCGCCACGCCCTGCTCCTTCACAACGTGGGAACGTATCTTCGGGCGCCGGCGGAGGGCCGCCAGGAGGTGCCGTCCGCGTTGAGGCTGCTGATGGACGGCCAGATGCCCAGCCCCACCTACCTGTCGGACCGCAACTGGAACATCCTCGCGTACAACCAGGCCATGGCCGAGTTGTGGCCGTGGGTGATGGAGCCGCGGGCTAACCTGATCCGCTGGGCTCTCACGACCGCCGAGGGGCGTGCTACCTATCACGACTGGCACAAACACGCCACGGTCTTCGTGCGGATGCTCCGGTTCGCGCTTTCTACGCACGGCGACGACGCGGATCTCCGGGAACTGATCGAGGACGTCAGAAAGAACCCCGAGGTCGAGCGGATCTGGGAGTCGGACGACGACCTGGTCGAGCACCGCGACGGGCATGTCTTCCTGGCCACCGTGCCCACGCTGGGCTGGAGGACGATCGAGATCGTCAGCCACGTGGCCTATCCCGCGGTCATGCCCGACTGCAAGTTCGTGGTCATGACCTGGGTCGAAGCGAAAGCCGAGTCGGACAGCAAGCGCGACGCGCTGGGCGGCGTGCGCAACGCCTGGGTCCACGAGACGCACAACACCCCGCGCGAGCGGGACCGGGCCCAGGAGCGGATCGCCGAGGCCGAACGCCGCCGCGCGGCCGACGTCCACACCGCCCGTCTCGTGGTGGGCAGCGCGGAGGAGGCCGCGGAGCAAGCAGGCCGCGGTGGCATTCCCCTGCCCGCCCTCAGCCGCCTCGTCGCGTCCGACTGCCGGCTGACCCTCTCGCCGTCCCGGCGCAACGTGGTCTGGGCCGTCGAGGAAGCGCCCGGAGAATGGGGCGTCACCCAGGTCTCTCCCGCCACGGTGATCGCCCGGGTACCGCGGATGATGTCGGCCGAGGCCCGAGCCGAGATGAAGATGCTGACCCGGATCGCCCTGCCGGCTCCCCGCGAAGCCGCCGCATCCCGAGTCGAGCAACTCCTCGGCGAACTCGACGAGGAACAGCGCCTCCTCCTCGAAATACAACAGGAGCTGGCTCAGCATGACGCCTCGCGCGACCTCGAAGGCGCGGGCGAGCAGCTCTGAACCGGGACGTGGCCTGCTGCTGCCGGGCACCAGGCCACCCCCGAAGTCGGCGTGACCGACTCCCCGCCGCCATCTGATCTTCTTGTGGAAACGAGCCCCCGTGAACAGGTTCACCTACGCCTGCCCGCTGAGATGGGCTGACGCTGACGCCAACGGCCACATCAACAACGCCGTCTTCCTCCGGTACATGGAGGAGGCGCGCACGAGGATGTTCCGGCAAGTGCTGCCCACCGATGAGGACGGCCGTCGCCGGAACGCGTTCGTCGTCGCCCGCTCGGTAGTGGACTACCGAGCCCCCCTGGACTACCGGGACGAGCCTGTCGAGGTGCACGTCTGGGTCACCAAGGGCGCCGCGGCAACCTTCGACCTCGCCTACGAAATCCGAGACGACGATCGCCTGTATGCCGAGGCGACAACCACGATCGTCGCCTACAACCTCAACACCGGCCGGCCCCGCCGCCTCTCCGAGGACGAACAAGACTTTCTGGCGCGGTACAGCAGGCCCTAACCCAGGAGGGACCTGGCCCTCGCAAGGTCCTCGGGAGTGTCGACCGCTACCCCTTCGTCCGCGACGCCGAGCATGCGCACACTGTGGCCGTGCTCGACGAAGCGGAGCATCTCAACGCCTTCCATTCGCTCCAGCGGCCCCTGGGGGAGTCGTCGCCGGAACAGGCCGAGTGCTGATCCGGTAAAGCCGTAGAGCCCGAGCTGCCGGAGGTACTTGAAGAGGCCCGACCACCGTCCGGTCCGGCGCAACGCCGGCCAGTTCGTGGACGGCAGGTCTGCATCACATGGATGCGCGCGTACGACACCGGCGCCAAGGCCAGCCGCGCCAAAGAAGCTGAGAGCACGATGTTCGACAGCGGCGACGTGGACATCTTCCTCGGCCTGGACGTTGGCAAGACCGCCCACAACGGCCACGGGCCCACTCCGGCCGGCAAGAAGGTCTTCGACAAACCCCTGCCCAACAGCGAACCGAAACTGGGGGCCGCCTTCGCCAAGCTGGCCGCGAAGTTCGGCACCGTCTTGGTGACGGTGGATCAGCCCGCCTCGATCGGCGCCCTGCCGCTGCCAGTCGTGAGGGACACGGGCTGCAAGGTCGCCTATCTGCCAGGGCGTGCCATGCGGTGGATTGCCGACCTCTACCCGGGCGAGGCCAAGACCGACGCGAAAGATGCCGCAGTGATCGCGGACGCCGCCCGCACCATGTGGGGTGCGGTGTCGTTGCAGCCGATGGGGTTGGGCGGGACTCCGGCGGAGACGGTGCGGGGTGGTGCGTGCAGCGTTCTCCAAGGGAAGCCTGGCGATCTCGATTCGTGTCCGTTGACGTTCATCGCTGCATCCGCGTGCGGTGCTGATCTGTGGGATGAAGGACCGCGAAGCCCGGTGGGAGCTCGATTCGTATCGTTGGATCTTGCATATCCTGTGGCGGTAGCCGCGCGCGGTACGCGAATCGTCGTGAACCGCCTTCCGTACCGTCCGCCACGTCCCGCCGGACTTGCGATCAGGGTCGGCATCGGCATGCCGCCGCGATGCCGCGCCGAATCGCCGCTCACGGCTCGGCCTTGGACGCCTGCGGCATGTGCAGTCCGGTGCGTCGTCCTGGCAAGTGCTCTGCTGCCGGCCGCCGCTGAGAGAAGCTGCGCTGCCGGTTTGGCACCGTGCAGATCTTGCGAAAGCAGACCTGCACCTTCAGTGGAGCGGCCCCCCGTCGGCGTCAGAGCCGAGGTTCCGCCGCCCCCTCCCCAGGGGCGCTTCGCTCCGCCCTGCTCTCGTGCGGCAGGGCATGTGCTTCAACTGTGGCGGGTCCGCCGGGCGAGGTGGACGGTCGTGAAGATGACCACCGCCAGCAGGGCGACCACCGCGAGAACGAGGAAGGGGCCCGGCATCGACACGAACAGTGCGGTCCCTGAGAGGACCACAGGGGCGAGAGCGGTCCCCGCGACACCGGCCAGCTTGTCGCCGGCGGTCCAGCGGCGGGAGCGGAGCAGCAGCACCAGGCCGATGAGCCAGGCGATCCAGGACAGGACCGGGATCAGCCAGAACAGCACTCCTCCGGCGATCAGCAGGGTCAGGGCCACGGTGTCCTTTTTCGCGGAGCCCGCTGCCCGGGTGTCAGTGGCCGGCAGGTCGGCGCGCGCGGCGGCGGCGATCTCCTGAGGGTCGCCGAGCTGGCGGAGGATGGCGCGGACCGCCGGGTCATCGCCGTCCTCCGGTGCGTTGCCGGTGCGGGCTTCGGCTCTGGCGACGGCGATGTGGGAGCGGACGTCGGCCAGCAGCTCGGCCCGTCGGCCCGCCGGCAGGTCGGCTGCGGCATGTTCCAGTTCGGCGAGGTACTTCTCGGCGATCGGGTTGGGGGGCAGGTCAACGGTCATGGCTGGGGTGCCTCGTTCTTGGAGAGGAAGTACTGGACTGCATCGTGGAAGCGGGGCCACTCGGTGGTGAACTCGTCAAGCGCGCGATGACCGGCAGGTGTCAGCTGGTAGTAGCGCCGCGGCGGCCCGCTGCTTGATTCCTGCCAGGTGGTTTCCACCAGCGACTCGCGGCGCAGCCGGGACAGCAGCGGATAGATGGTCCCCTCGCTGGTGACCATGACGTCCATCTGCCCCAGCTCACGCAGCAGCTCGACGCCGTACCGGCTGCCATCGCGCAGCAGAGCGAGCACGCAGTACTCCAGCACGCCTCGGCGTAGCTGGCTCATTACCTTACTGGCGCCACCGTGTTCCATGCAGTGCATGGTACCCGGCTGTGCCGGGATCACTGAAATGTGCGCTTGCGGCGCTGCCCGACGGTTCTGCTCACGCCGGACGAAACGGACGGCGCACCCGCACCGCACCGCAAGGCGCCGTGAGTGGCGGGGCGGGCTGGTCAGAGCTGGTCGGCGACGCTGATGCCGGTGAGGTGTTCGGCTTCGGTCCACAGGCGTGCCGCGACGGCCTTGTCCTGGGCTCGGCGCGGTGGGCGGGTGACTTTCGGGGGGCCGGTCATGACCCAGCGCGGGCCGAAGTAGCCACCGGGCGTGACGTCGGGGCCGGTTGCCGCGTACAGCAGCGGTTCCGCGCCTTGTTCCGGGCCCTGGGAGGGCATGATCTTGGCGCCCAGCGAGGTGAACCGGTCGAGTCGGCCGCCGCCGAGGGTCGGTCCCGCGTTCAGTAGGTTGGTGCGGGTGTTGCCGGGGTGCGCGCCGACCGACAGGAGCGGCCAGTTGCGCTGGGCTGCGATGTCCGCCAGGTGCAGGGTCATCATCAGGTCGGCCAGTTTGGACTGGTGGTATGCCTTGGTGGGGCTGTACTGGCGGGTGGACTGGAGGTCGTCAAAGTCGATCCGGCCCCCGGCGGCGCCGAGACTGCTCATCGTGGCCACGCGTGGCGCGGAGGCCGACAGCAGCAGCGGCAACAGCTTCACCGTGAGCGCGAACGGGCCCAGGAAGTTGCTGCCCAGCTGCAGCTCGAATCCGTCCGCCGTTTCGTGCCGGCTGGGCACGTTCGCCACTCCTGCGTTGTTGAGCAGCAGGTCCAGCGGCCTGCCGTCGGCGATCAGCTTGTCGGCGAACTCGCGGACCGAAGCCAGGTCGGCCAGGTCGAGCCGGCGGACCTCGACCTCGGCGTCGGGGTGCGCGGCGAGGATCTCCGCTCGCGCTTGCTCGCCCTTGGCCGGGGTACGCACGGCGAGCACCACGTGTGCTCCGGCCGCGGCCAGGCGTTTGGCGGCCTCTTCGCCCATGCCGCTGTTCGCGCCGGTCACGACGGCGAGCTTTCCGTGTTGATCGGGAACCTGGTACATCATTGCCTCCTAAAAGACTGCTGGACTCTAATACCGTCAACGGTAACAGACCGCCGGTCTCGTATTAAGAGACCGGCGGGTAGCTACGATGGGAGGGTGGAATTCCAGCGCGCACGCAGTGCCGAGCAGCGACTCGAACGGCGCCGGCAGATCTTGTCGACGGCAGCCGTGATGCTGACCGAGATGCCGGTCGCCAAGCTCAGCCTCAACGAGCTGAGCCGCCGGATAGGGCTGGCCAAATCCAACGTACTGCGCTACTTCGAGTCGCGCGAGGCAGTCCTGCTCGAACTCTTGCTGGCCGAGATGCGGGACTGGGTCGCGGAGCTGGAGCGTGCGGCCCCTCCGGGCGGCGGAACACCGCGCGAGCGCGGGGACCGGCTGGCCGAGACCCTGGCCGCCTCCCTGGCACGGCGGCCGGTGATGTGCGACCTGCTGGCCGCGCAGGCTGCGGTGCTGGAACACAACATCTCCACCGAGGTCGCCGTCCGGCACAAGCGCGCGGCCTGGCAGAACACACAGGCCCTGGTCGAGCTGGTCCGGCGGCTCCTTCCCGAACTCGGCACCGAGGGTGCGGCCCAACTGGTGGAGACGACCGTGCTCACGGCCATGGCGGCCTGGCCGTGCAGCCGCCCCTCGGAGGCGCTACTGGCTGCCTACGATTCCGACCCGGCGCTGGCCCCCCTGCGATTGGACTTCGCCGACCTGGTGCGCCGCACGGCGCAGGTAACCGCCTCCGGACTCCTCGCCCGCCACGAGACGGCCTCCGCACGCCCGGCTTCCTGAGCGCCCGCTCATGCCGTCACAAATCGGGCACCTCCGCCTGCAAGGCAGGGCCGGCGCGGCATGTGCCCAGGTCCGGGGGGCGCACCGTGAATGAGGGCTCCTTCAGCCCCGGCGAGGGTGACGACGCCGCTGTGCCGGGCGGGGCCGGCGCACCAGGACGGTGGCCCCATCGGGTCCTGCGCCACGGCCCGACATCCCGGCCTCAGAGCCCTCGCGGACCGTCGGGCCGGTCCCCATCGACGACGTCGCCGACCGACCCCACGGGAGCGTCGCGAACGGCCTGCGGGCGCACCCGCAGCCACTGGCCGCTTACTGAGCCGTATCCGATCCGAGGTGACCTTTCACTCCGGAAAGGCTCCCTGGTCTGCCGGTGCGCGGGAGCGCCGTCGAGGCGGTGATGCGGCAGGTACGGGTGCCGCCGGGCAGGGGTGCGGGTCGGTCGTGAGGTGCGGGCACGGTGACGCGGCCTGACAATGGCGTCCATGAGCCGTATGGAGAACGTGCTGTTCATGAGGGCCGAAGACGCCGGCACGGGACACCAGGCGCTGGAGCGGCTGCGCCGCGCCGACGCCGACGGCGCCCTCACCCTGCGCGGGGCCACCGTGATCACCCGGGACGCGGAGGGTTCCGTCGACTTCCCCGACACCCTCGACACCACCGGCACCGCCCGGGGCTTCCTCGCAGGCGGGCTGATCGGCGGCCTCGTCGGCATCCTCGGCGGGCCCCTCGGTGTCATGGCCGGTTTCGGAGCTGGCGGTCTCATCGGCGGCGCCCGGGACGCGCGGCGGGCCACCGCGGACAACGTCGCCCTCCAGCTGCTGACCGAGGAAGTGCCACCGGACACCACGGTCCTGGTGGCGGAGGTCGCCGAGGACGGCCCGGAGGCGGCGGACGAGGCGCTCGCGCCGTACGGGACGCCCGTACGGCACCCTGCGGACCGGGTCAGGGAAGAGGTCGAGGCGGCGATCGCGGAGGGCAGGAGGAGCGCGTGACGCCCGCCCGCCCGGAGCATCCCCCTCCGCCCGGCCGCACCGGCTCGGCGAAGCGGTGGCCCGTGCATCACCCTGCCGGTGGCCGTACCCCCGGTGCCGGTGTCGGGGAGGCCGCCGGATGACCCGCGGGAGCCCCCGCCCCAGCAGGGCCGACGCGCCCCGCTACCTGCCCATCGCCGAGCACGGCCTCATCGGCGACATGCGTACGGCCGCGCTCATCGGGACTAACGGCACGATCGACTGGTACTGCTGCGCGCGTTTCGACGCACCGAGCGTCTTCGCGGCGATCCTGGACGCGGACCGCGGCGGGGCCTTCGAACTCGCCCCGGACGTGCCCGCCCGGACGAAGCAGTTCTACTTCCCCGACACCAACATCCTGATCACCCGGTTCTTCGCGGACCACGGCGTCGGCGAGATCCAGGACTTCATGCCGATCGTCGACGACTCGCGGGAGGCGGACCGCCACCGTCTGATCCGTCGGGTGCTGTGCGTCCGCGGGGCGCTGCCGTTCAGCGCCCGGGTGGCACCGCGCTTCGACTACGGGCGGCAGACGCACACCGTGAGCGTCCGGGACGGCCATACGGTCTTCGCGTCCCCGGGCCTGTGCCTGGGCCTTACGTCCAGCGTCCCGGTCGGGACCGACGGTCCGGACGCCCGGTCCTCCTTCACGCTGGAGGAGGGCGAGGCGGCGGTGTTCACGCTGGACCGGATCTGCGAGGGGGTGGAGCCGCGGGGCTGCACTCCGCTTGAGGCGGAGGAGATGTTCGGTGCCACGGTGCGGTACTGGCGCCGATGGCTCTCGCGCTCCCGCTACCGGGGGCGCTGGCGGGAGACGGTCCACCGTTCCGCGCTCACCCTCAAGCTCCTCACGTACGCCCCGACCGGCGCCATCGTGGCCGCGCCGACGACCAGCCTGCCCGAACAGGTCGGCGGCGAGCGCAACTGGGACTACCGCTATGTGTGGGTGCGGGACGCCGCGTTCTGCATCTACGCACTACTCCGGCTCGGATTCACCGACGAGGCCAAGGCGTTCGTCGATTTCCTGTCCGGGATCATCCGCGCCGGATGCGGATCCGGGGCCGGGGCCGGGGCTGAAGGCCCGCTGCAGATCATGTACGGGATCGACGGCAGAAGCGAGCTCCCAGAGGAGGAACTGCCCCACCTGGAGGGCCATCTGGGCTCCTCCCCCGTCCGTATCGGCAACAACGCCGTCACACAGCTCCAACTGGACATCTACGGAGCCCTCATCGACTCCCTCTACCTCTACGACAAATGGGGGGAGCCGCTCTCCAGCAACGACTGGTACACCGTCGGCGCGCTGGTCGACTGGGTCTGCGACCACTGGGATCAGCCGGACGAAGGCATCTGGGAGACCCGCGGGAAGACCCGGCGCTTCCTCTACTCCCAGCTGATGTGCTGGGTCGCGATCGAGCGGGCGATCCGGATCGCCCGCCACCGGGGCCTGCCGGCGGACATGCTGCGCTGGATCCGGGTCCGTGACGCGATTTACCGGCGGATCATGCAGCGCGGCTGGTCCGCGGAGCGGCGGGCGTTCATCCAGCACGAGGGCGACGACGTCCTCGACGCCGCCGTCCTGATGATGCCGCTGACCAAATTCATCTCGCCCACCGACCCCAAGTGGCTTGCCACCCTCGACGCCCTGGGCGAGGGCCTGGTCTCCGACTCCCTGGTCTACCGCTACGATCCGCAGCGCAGTCCGGACGGCCTGCAGGGCGAGGAGGGCACCTTCTCGATCTGCTCCTTCTGGTACGTCGAGGCCCTCTGCCGCGCCGGCCGGGTGGACGAGGCCCGGCTGGCCTTCGAGAAGATGCTCACCTACGGCAACCACCTCGGCCTCTTCGCCGAAGAGATCGGCCGCACCGGCGAACAGATCGGCAACTTCCCCCAAGCCTTCACCCACCTCGCGCTGATCAGCGCCGCGTTCAACCTCGACCGGGCACTGGGGTGAGACGCGCGCCGGGCTGAGTCCGCCCCCGCGCAGCCACGGTCCGCGCGGGGACGGGCCGCCTCGTCAAGGGGCGGACCCGGGCAGCGCTGGCTGGTGTACGTGCGGGGTCGGCACCTAGCATTGCTGCGGGTGATCTTCGCGGCCGAGAGACGGCACCGGGCGCGTCGAGTCCGAGCTTCGGCGGTCCCCTCGCTTCGACGACGCCGTCACGTGATTCATCCCTCCCCGAAGGTCTCTGCGTGACGGCGATCCCCCTGCCCTTGCAGGGCTGGTCGATCTACGTCTCTGGACCAGTCGATGGCCCAGCTGCTGCCTGCCGGGTGCTCACCGCCTTCATCGTCAAGGACCCTTCCTTGCCTGCACGTTTGCTCTCTGTCCCCACTGTCGCCGCTGCCCTGGACGTCGCTCGCCGGACTGTCCACCGCTTTATCGCCATAGGGGAACTCCCGGTCGTCGACCTGCGCACCGGCACGGGCCGCTCCCACGTCCGTGTCCCTGCCGCGGAGCCGCCGGCAGGTACCGCAGGAGGTGCTGGACCTCGGGACGCTCCCGTACCCTTCTCGGCTTCGACGCCGACGACGGCCGCACGCAAAAGAGCGCTTTGGAGGGTTCACGCAGGGGCCCACGGCTGGCCAGCGCAGCGGACGGAGACGCCAGCGGCGCACGCAGCGGATCAACCTTCCGCTCACCGCAACCGTGCCAGCTCCTCCGCCGGAGCCAAGCACCCCGGCTCGGGCGCGCCGTGCGGCAGCAGGCGCGGACCTTGTCGGCCCCGGTGTAGTACCTCCGCTTGCTCGACCAGGACCCTGGCCCGATGGCGCTCGACTTGCGGCTCCCGATCTGCGCGATGGCCGCGTACCGGAGGCGCCGCTGCTCGGCCTTACGAAGCCCCTCTTTCCACGTCATCAACCACGGCCCGCGGCCGCGCCGTCATCAACGTGTCCATTCCCACGCAGCGCTCACCCGACCGGGAGGTGGCCGGCACCGGGTGCTGCTGCCTGAGGAGAGTCGATTGGGGACCGATCTCTCCCAGGTGTCCTCGTCAGGGGGCTTCTGTGATCACTTCGCCGTGGCCCTGCCGGGGGCGGACGAGGAGGAGCAGGGCCAAGGCGGCCAGAGCCAGGGCCGTGAGCATGATGGTGGCCATGGGCAGGGAGCCGTCCTCGCCGAAGAGGCCGACCAGCGGGGAAGCGACCGCCCCGCAGAGGAACTGCAGGCCGCCCAGGAGGGCGGAGGCGGCCCCCGGGGCGGGGCGGCCGATGTTCTGGCCCAGGCTCATCGCCGCGGGGAAGAGCATGCCGATGCCCGAGGTGACGATGAAGAGGGTGATCCACGTTCCGGCGAAGGTCTCGCCCAGCGTGGCGACGACCAGTACCTGGGCGAGCGCGCCGGTGGCGGCGGTGGCCACGCTCAGACTGAGCAGGGTGTTGAGCCGGAAGCGGCGGGAGAGCTTGGCGAAAGTGGTGCCGGCGAGCAGCATGCCCACGGCGTTGACGGCGAAGATCAGCGAGTAGGTGCCGGTGGAGACGCCGTGGACGCGTTCGAAGACGAAGCTGGAACCGCTGATGTACGCGAACAGGGCGGCCGAGGCCGTGCCGAGGACGGCGACGTAGCCCATGAAGGGACGGTTGCCCAGGAGGCGGCCCATGGCGCGGAACGTGCCCGCTATGCCGTCGGTGTGGCGGCACTCGGGCGGCAGGGACTCGGGCACCTTGGTGAGCACGCCGAGCAGCAGCAGGACGCCGACGAGGCTCAGGACGCCGAAGACGGCCCGCCAGGTGGAGACGGCCAGGATCGCGCCGCCGAGGACGGGGGCGGCCACGGGGGCCACACCCAGGATCTGCGAGAGGACCGCGAAGTAGCGGGGGACGTCCGGGCCGGCGAACCGGTCGGTGATCACCGCACGGGCGAGGACCATGCCGGCGGCCCCCGCCACACCCTCCAGGAAGCGGGCGCCGATCAGGACGTAGACGTTCGGCGCGGCGGCGCAGGCGAGGGAGAAGAGGACGAAGCCGGCGCAGCCGCCGAGCAACAGCCGGCGGCGGCCGATGCTGTCGCTGAGGGGGCCCAGGAGGAGCTGGCCGATGACCAGGCCCACCAGGAACGCGGTCATCGTCAGCTGGACCGTGGAACTGCCGGTGTGCAGTGCGGTGCCCATGGCGGGGAAGCCCGGCACGTACATGTCGGTGGCCAGCGGGGCGATCGCGGTCAGGGCGCCGAGGACGGCCAGGAGCCCGCCCGTCCGCTGGGAGGGGGCGGAGCGGGCGGCGGCACGGCCCGGCTTCCGGGTGTCTGTGGGGGAGGGGGGACTGGATACCATGCCCGTAACGGTAACAAGTGGTTCACCGGTTTACAAAGGTGGTTCTTGTGCTCCCCTCCGAATCCTCTGCCCGCGCCCAGTGGGCTGCCCGCGGCGACGGGCTCGACACCTCGCCGATGGAGATCGTCGGCCTCCTGAAGCGCATCATGGCTCTGCGTGACAGCGCTGTGGAGCCGCTGTACGAGGGGGCGCCGCTGACCGCCCCCGAGGTCGACCTGCTCGTGCCGCTGCGCCATCTCGACGAGCCGGTCATCGCGCGCCGCATCGCCGAGCACCGGGGGATGTCGCGGGCGGGCGTCAGCAAGGCGCTGGCGAAGCTGGAGAAGCGAGGTTTCGTCGAGCGCACGTCCCACCCCGCCGACCGGCGCGCCTCCCTGGTGACCGTCACCGAGGCGGGCAAGGCGGCGATGGACGCCCTGTTCCCCCGCCAGCTGGAGGTCGAGGCCCGGCTGCTGGAGGCGCTCGGAGAGCACCGTGCGGAGGTGCTTCAGGCGCTGGGCCGCCTGGCCGAGGCCATGGAGCGCGGCCTGGCCGACGCCACGGCCGCCGCCGAGCACGGCGGAGGCTGAGAGCCCGTCACGGGAGCGGCGTTCCCTCGGCCGGCCGGGCGTCGGCATCCGCTGCGGCGGTGCGGCTGCGGGCGAAGTCGAGGGTGCGGGTGAAGCAGTCCTCGACGTCCGTGTCCGTCAGGCCGACCCACAGGTGGTTGCCCCCCGTCAGCAGGCGCAGGTCGGGGCCGGCGCCTGCGTCGTGCAGCGCCCGGGCGAGGCGGACGGCCTGGCGGGCGGGGACGACCGCGTCGGCGGTGCCGTGCAGGATCAGGAAGGGCGGTGCCTGTGCCGTTACGTGGGTGACGGGGCTGGCGGCGTGGGCGATCTCCGGTATGCCGGCCGGCGGGCCGCCGAGCATCAGGGCCTCGTACGAGCCGGGGTCCTCCGCGTCGTAGGCGCCCGGCGGGAGGTCGGCGGCGAGTGCCGTGAGGTCGGTGGGGGCGTACCAGGTGACGCAGCCGGTGACGGTGGCCGTGCCGGTGCGGGCGGAGTGGGTGAGGGCGGTGAGCGCGGCCAGGTGGCCGCCTGCGGACTCGCCCCATAGGACCGTGCGGGAGGTGTCCAGCCCCAGTTCGCCGGCGCGTGTGTGCAGCCAGGTGAGGGCGTCGGCCAGGTCGTCTCTCTGGGCGGGGTACGCGGCTTCCCCGCTGAGGCGGTAGTCGGGGCAGGCGACGGCGAATCCGGCCCGCGCCAGCCGGGCGAAGGGCCCCGGCCGCCAAGAGCGGAAGCGTGGTCCGAGGTCGTCCCGCTGCCCGGTGCGCCAGCCGCCGCCGTGCACGAAGACGATCAGCGGCAGCGGCTCGCCGGCGTCCTCCGGCAGCCACAGGTCCACCACGAGGGGCCGGTTGCCGTCGGGTACGGCGTACTCGGCCGCCCGGAGGAGCCGCACCCCCGGCGCGGGGTTCGCGGCGGGCGGCAGGGGCCGCTTGGCGGGATCGGCCGGGGCCAGCAGGTGCATGGGGAAGGCCGAGGGGCCGGTGGCGGTCATCGCTCACCTCCCGGATCGGCGGTCAAGGCGGGGCAGGACGCGCTGGGCGTTGGCCGTGGTCAGGGCCCGCCAGTTGGTGGCGCCCTCCGGGGCGGCGGCGCTGTCGATGCTCCTGACGTGCTCCTCCACGCCCGCCGCGGGCGTCCAGACGTAGTCGCTGCCGTACAGCACGTTCCCGGGCTCGACGAGGGAGAGCAGGGCGGGGAGCTGACGGGGCAGGGCAGGGCCGGCGAGGTCGTAGTACAGGCGCCGCAGCTGCTCGACGGCATCGGGGGCCTGGGTGCCGGCGGGCATGAACATCTTCATGAACCCGTTGATGCGGTCGGCCAGGACCGGCAGGGCGCCGCCGCAGTGCGGCACGATGATCTTCAGGTTGCGGTGGCGTTCCAGGGCGCCGGCCATGAGCAGGTCGGTGACGGTCCGGGCGGTGTCGAAGACGAACTCGATCATCGGCCGGGGGCGGCCGAGGGCGGACTGCTCCCAGCAGACAGGCGAGGTGGGGTGGAGGAAGACGACCGCGCCGCGCCGGTCGAGTTCGGCGAGGACCGGCTCCAGCTTCGGGTCGCCCAGGTAGGTGCCATGGGTGTTGGTCTCCAGGACCACGCCGTCGGCGTCGAGGGTGTCGAAGGCGTACGCGATCTCGTCGAGCGCGCCGTCGGCGTCGGGGAGAGGGAGTGAGGCGAAGAGGCCGAAGCGGCCGGGATGGTCCCGGACGGCCTCGGCGCCGGCCTCGTTGACCTCGCGGGCCAGGCGGCGGGCGGCGGTGTCGTCACCGAAGTGCACGCCGGGAGAGGAGATGGACAGCATCGCGGTGTCGATCCCGCAACGGTCCATGAGCGCGATGTGCTCCCGGGCTGACCAGGAGGGCCAGGCGGGGACGCCGTCCGGATTCTGGTGGCCGGCGGCCTTGGCCTGGCGGACGTACGAGTCGGTGACGAAATGGGCGTGCACGTCGACGAGACCGGGCTCGTCAGTGAGGTGCTTGGACGTCATGGCGTTCTTCCTCTTCCTGTGGGACGGATTGGGGGGCGCGATACCGGTCGGGGTGCGCATCGGAGTGCGGGTCGGGAAAGGAGGGGACGGAGGAGGAGCGGTGCCGAGCGAGGTGCCGGCGGGCGGCGGTCGCGGCGCGTTCTCCCAGGACGATGCCAGCCAGGCCGGCCAGGCCGACCAGGGGCGGGGCGGGCGAGGCGATGTCCAGGGCCCAGTAGACGGCCCCCATGAGCAGTCCGGCCGTGAACGCCGCCCCGGCCCGCCCGGCGGCCGGGGCGGCGCGGCCCGCACCGGGGGCCCTCACAGCGCCCCCAGCGCACTCTGGCCGAGCAGCATGCCCAGCAGGCCGCACAGGGCGACCGGCGGTGGTGCGGGGGACTTCACCCGCACCACCACGTACAGGACCCCCACCAGCACCCCTGCGAGCAGGGCTTTCACGAAGGGCAAGGGACCTCAGCTCCGCTTCAGCTGCCGGTGCGCCACTGGTGGTGCGGCATGAAGTGCACGTCGTACTGCTGGGGGACGGTGGCGAACTTCTCCGGGGCGGGGACGACGGGCTCCCGCGGCAGAGTCAGCTCGTCGGTCGGGGCGCCCAGGTTCTCAAAGAAGCGCTCGAAGGTGCCGCCGGGGCCGGCGGCCACACCGACGACCCGGCTGTGGTGCCGCTCGATGCGGTAGGCGTGCGGGCAGTTCTTGGGTACGAAGCCGAAGTCGCCGGGGGTGAGCAGCTTCTCGTGCTGGTTGCCCTGCAAGTCCTCGACGAACAGCCGGACCGCGCCGTCGGTGATGTAGAAGACCTCGTAGGTGTCGGGGTGGGAGTGGGCCGGGATGATGTCGCCCTTGGGGCCCTCGACGGTGAAGAAGTTGAAGGTGTTCTCGGTCTGTTCACCGCCCGCGTAGATCGTGAACAGGTCGCCGAAGAGGTGGGCGCGGTCGCCCATGCCCTTCTCGATGAAGTAGGGGACGCCCGGCTCGGCGGGGATCTGCGAGTGGGTTCGGTACCGGGTGGCGTACTCGATGGTCAAGGTTCTCTCCTCACTGAAGGCCACTGGAAGCCTTGTGTCAGGTTACCTGACATAAGGGGGATGTGGACCAGTCTCTGCTGCCGTGAGATGGCTAACGCGCGTCGCGCAGCGGCGGTACGGCGGGCACCTCCGGGGCGTCGCGGATGTCCTCGGCAGTCAGCTTGAAACCGTCGGGGTAGGCGGCGCGGGACGTGCGGCGTGCCGGCTCGCTGGTGCGCCAGCAGTACAGGCACTGCTCGCACTGGAGGACGTCCCACACCCCGGGGACGGGGGAGGTGAACAGCCGCGCGATCGCGGGGTGGGCGCAGCGGGGGCAAACGGTCTTCTCGGACGTATTCCCGGGCGTCTTCTCGGACATGAGACTCCTTGTGCGGTCGGGGGGCGGGACGGCCGGAGCGGCCGACGGTCCCGGGTCAGCGGTGGGCGGCGAGTCGCCGGAGGCGGTCCAGCCAGGCGGCGGCCTCGGGCAGGTCGCGGACCTGGTTGCCGTAGTTGCCGCGGTGGTCGGGGGCGACGGGGGTGGTGGCGTCGATGACGAGCTTGTCGGTGATGCCGGGGTGCTGTGCCTGCGGTGCGAGTTCGAGGACCGAGAGGTTGGGGATGCGGATCAGGTCTCCGGAGGGGTTCATCTTGGTCGACAGCGCCCACATGACCTGGGGCAGGTCGAAGGGGTCCACGTCCTCGTCGACGACGATGACGGTGGTGGCGTAGCCGAGGCCGTGGGGCGTGGTCAGGACGCGGAGGCCGACGGCCTTGGCGAAGCCGCCGTAGCGCTTGGCGGTGGAGACGATGACGACGAGGCCGTGGGTGTACATGGCGTTGACCGCCCGCACCTCCGGGAACTCCTCCGTGAGCTGCCGGTACAGCGGTACGCAGGTGTTGGCGGCGATCAGGTAGTCGACCTCGGTCCAGGGCATGCCGAGGTAGAGGTGCTCGAAAACCGGCCGGGTGCGGTACGAGATCTTGTCGACGCGGATGACGGGCATGCTGCGGCCGCCGGAGTAGTGGCCGGTGAACTCCCCGAAGGGTCCCTCGATCTCGCGCTTGCGGCCCTCGATGACGCCCTCGATCACCACTTCGGCGCCCCACGGGACGGGCAGCCCCGTCAGGGGGGCCGGCGCGACGGGGGCGGGGGCACCGCGCAGGGCACCGGCGAGTTCGTACTCGTTCTCGTCGTACTTCATCGGGGTGGACGCCACGATGGAGATCACCGGGTCGTTGCCCAGGGTGATGGCGACGGGCAGGTCCTCGCCGGCCCGCTCCGCCTTGTGCAGGTGCTGGGCGATGTCGTGCATGGGCACGGGCTGGAGGGCCAGCTTGCGGCCGCCCTTGACCTCGATGCGGTAGATGCCGACGTTCTGCTTGCCGCTGTGCTCCGGGTCCTCGGGATCCTTGGAGACGACCGCGGCCTTGTCGATGTAGAAGCCGCCGTCACCGTCGTTGAGACGGAACAGGGGCAGCACCCGGAAGATGTCGACTTCGTCGCCGTCCATGGTGTTCTCGGCCCACGGCGGGTCCTCGCGCCACTCGGGGGCGACGGGGAAGTCGTTCCAGCGGCGGATGAACTCCTCCACCTGCCGCTTGACGGGGGTGTCCTTGGGCAGGCCCAGGGCCAGGGCGTGGTTGGCCCAGGATCCGTGGACGTTCATGGCGACGCGGGCGTCGGTGAAACCGGTGACGTTGTCGAAGTACAGCGCCGGGGCCGTATCGCCCAGGCGGGGGGCCGCGTTGGCGGCCGCGGCCAGGTCGGGTTCGGGCATCACCTCGTCGGTGACGCGCAGCAACTGGCCTTCCCGCTCCAGGGCGTCGAGGAAACTGCGCAGGTCGTCATAGGCCATGAAAAAGCTCCTTCGGATTGCTGTCGAACGCGCGAGGGTCCTCAGGCGGCGGGCCGTTCCCGGCGGGCCTCGCGCATGCCCTGCCAGCGACGGGCGGCGGGCGCTGGGAGGCCGAACTGGTCCAGGACCCGGGCGGTGATGTGGTCGACGATGTCGTCAACGCTCTCGGGGTGGTTGTAGAAGGCGGGCACGGGCGGGACGATCTGGGCGCCCATCCGGGACAGCGCCAGCATGTTCTCCAGGTGGATCTCGCTCAGCGGCGTCTCCCGCGGCACCAGCACCAGCCGGCGCCGTTCCTTGAGCACCACGTCGGCGGCCCGGGCCACCAGGCCGTCGGCGTAACCGGTACGGATCCCGGCCAGCGTCTTCATCGAGCACGGCACGATGACCATGCCGTCGACGCGGAACGACCCCGAGGCGATCGGCGCGCCCTGGTCCTCCGGCACGTGGACGTGGTCGGCCAGGGCGGCGACCTCCCGCGCCGAGTATCCCGTCTCCAGCTCGATGGTCGACCGGGCCCAGCGGGAGCAGACCAGGTGCGTCTCGACTTCCGGCAGCTGCTGGAGGTTCTCCAGCAGCCGGACGCCGAACACCGCGCCGGTCGCTCCCGTCATCCCGATGATCAACCGCACGGCAGCCCTCCTTCACACGGACCGGACCACCGGTCCTCACTGATGCTTTTCGGTCGCCGAGCGGCAGCGGATGCGGGAGCGGATCCGGGAGCGCCGCTTCTTCGGAGGGCCTCCGTCCTGCCGTCTCATCGCCACCTGCTCGCGCCTCAACGCTAAGGCGGCAGCAGGAAGGCCATCGCCTACACTTGAGACACACCATGAAGAGAAACGGACACGCGGGGGACAGCGGAGCGGCCGACGGCATCGCGGCCGTCCCGTACCGCCCCACCCCCGGCTCACCGCCGGGCGTGGAGGTGCTCGACTTCCCCCGCCTCGCCGCACGGGCGCGCGGCCACGGCCTCGACCCCTACCGGCCCCGGCGCCCGGCCTTCCACGAACTGCTGACCGTCACCACCGGAGTGCTGCGCTGCTCCGTCGACTTCGACACCTTCGATGTCACCCCCGGCAATTGGCTGTGGGTACGGCCCGGGCAGGTCCTGCAGTTCCTCACGCCCCTGTCCCAGGCCGAGGGCACGGCGATCCTCTTCCCGTCCGGCTTCCTCAGCCCCGCCACGGTCTCCGTCACCGGCGCGGACGACCACACCCGCCGCTGCCTGCTGCGGCCCTCCGTCCGTCGGGCGCCCGCCCTCGGCCACGTCCGCAGGGCGCTCGAAGAGGGCTACGGCGATGTGGCCATGCTGCCGCTGGAGGCCCACATCGAAGCCATGCGCAGTCTGCTGTCCGCCCTGCTGCTCCACCTCGCCCAGCCGGAGGGCTCCGCACCGCCCGACGGTCCCGGCGGCGAGCCTTTCCGCCGCTTCCGGCAGGCCGTCGAGGAGGACTTCCCCCACACCCACCGCGCCGAGGACTACGCCGCCCGGCTCGGTTACAGCGTGCGCACCCTCACCCGCGCCACCCGGGCGGCCGTCGGCTGCGGGGCCAAGCGCTTCATCGACGACCGGGTCCTGCTGGAGGCCAAACGCCTCCTCGCCCACACCGCCCTGGCCCCCGCCGCCATCGGTGAACGCGTCGGCTTCCACCACGCCACCGCGTTCAGCGCCTTCTTCCGCCGCCGTACCGGCACCACGCCCACCGCCTTCCGCGCCCGGGTCGCCGGCACCGCACCCGCCCCCTCCCGCCACTCCGCCGGCGGCCGGCCGACAGCCGACAACACCAGCGAGGACGTCTCATGACCCCCGACCGCAACCTTCCTCAGCTCCTCGCCGACGGCAAGCACTGGTTCGACACCGCGCTCGCCGCCGCCATGGCGGACGCTGGCGAACGGCCCATCACCCTGGGCCAGCAGAACGTCTTCGCCCACATGCCACCCGACGGCACCACCGTCTCGGACCTCGCCCGCCGCATGAACGTCGCCCGGCAAAGCGCCCACCAGGCCGTCCACGCCCTCATCGGCATGGGCCTGCTGGAACAGATCCCGGACCCCGCCTCCGCCCGCCGCCGCACCATCGTCATGACCGCCGAAGGCCGGCGCGTGCACCGCCTCGCCCGCACCCTCATCGCCCGCCTGGAAGACGAACTCGGCCGACGCCTGGGCCCGTCCTCCCTCACCACCCTGCGCCGGATCCTCGAAAGCCCCTGGGGCCCGGCCGCCCCCGACACCGACGCGGCGACGCCGCCGCCGTGAGGGACGGCATCCCGGCCTCGCACACGGAGAGCCGGCCGCGTGCGCGCGTACGCGACGGGCTCCGGCCCGCGTCGTCACGCGTACCGGAGCCCGTCGTCGCCGAAAGCGCGGTGATCAGATGCCGAGGCCGATCTCGCGTTCCGGCGGTGCGCCGACGATCACCAGGTCCAGCTCCTCCTGGATCTTCTGCAGCATGGCCACGGGCGGCGGCCCCACCATGGCCATCTGTGAGGCCTCGTCGTACACGTGGTTCTGCGTCGGGGTGCTGATGTGGGGGAAGAACGGCTCGAAGATGTCCGGGGTGAGCACGCCCAGCAGTTCGGTCTGGTGGGCGTCGAAGGCGAAGGTGTGGATGGTGCCCGCCGGGGCGTGCAGGAAGTCACCGGCGGTCAGCAGGACTTCCTCCCCGTTGACGTGCATCCAGATCCGCCCCGACAGGCACAGGAAGTTCTCCGTGTGCTGCTCGTGGAAGTGGCGGGCGAAGTACTGGCTCGGGCCGCCCTGGCTGAGCACGGCGAAGTACTGGTGATCGGTGTTCCGACCCCGCGACAGGTAACTGTGCAGGCCGTTGTCGTAGGCCAGCCGGTCGCCCTCCCCGGCGCGCAGGAAGTACGGCTCGACGCCCTGCGGCAGCGTCGCGTCCCATTCCAGGCTCTCCTTGACCTCCTTCACGGTGGGGAAGGTGACGCCGAAGAGCGCGCCGACCTCGGCGCGGTGTTCGGGAGAGCTGCTGTGCTCCGGGCGGTTGGGGTGGATGTGGCGGTCGACGGGGGTGCCCAGCCGCTGGATGAAGTCCAGGGCGCCGCCGGGGGCGGACCAGGTCACCATGCGGGTGTGGTGGGCGAGGAACCGGTACGCCAGAGGCGCGCCGGCCGGGACGTTGAAGGAGTCGCCCGGGACCAGAACGCGGCTCTCCCCGCCGAGCCACACCTGCACACTGCCCTTGACGACCATGAAGGAGCGCTGGTGGTCCCGGTAGGCGTGGAAACCGGTCGCCGCGCCGCGCCCGCCGCTGACATAGGACGCGTCGAACAGCCCGCCGGTGTCCTGGATACGCGCGATGACGGTCCACAGCTGCCCGTCGAGCTCGTACCGCTTGCCCTCGCCGTTGGCCACGTAGTACGGCACGGGCTCACCGGGCAGTTCGTTACGGACGGGCTTGAAGGTGTGGATCGCTTCCAGACCGATACTCAACAGGATTCTCCTGATCACAATGGTGGGTAAGGGCGACGGGTGACCCGTCGGCCTCGGGGGAACGCGGCCGGGGAAACGGCGGGGCGAAGGAATCGGCCGACAAGCCCGTTCCTCGCGGACGTTCCCCTCCATCGTCGAAGGGGGGCCGGGCGGAAACCACTATCGAAAGCCGCACGATCGTGAGGCCACGACGTACGATCACGTCACGCTGACGAGCCGCGCCGCCGACCGGGGCACGTCCCGCCGCCCGGGCGGGTCACACCGAGGGTCCGCGTACGAGAAGCCAGACGTTCAGACCGCTGACGAGGCCGCTCACAGCCACGGCCGCCACCGTCGTGACCGGGCGGTTGACCAGCTCTCCCATGACGTCCCTGCGCATGGTGAAGACCACGAGGGGCACGAGTGCGAAGGGCACGCCGAAGGACAGCACGACCTGGCTCAGCATGAGCGCCCGCGTCGGGTCCAGGCCCAGGGCGAGGGCGAGCAGGGGCGGGGCCATGGTGATGATCCGGCGCGCCGTGAGCGGCAGGCGGCGGCCGAGGAAACCGTTCATGATCACCTGGCCTGCGAAGGTGCCCACACCGGACGAGGCCAGGCCGGAGGCCAGCAGAGCCAGGGCGAACGCCAGGGCCACACCAGAGCCGAGCACGTGGCCGAGCCCAGCGTGGTAGCCCTCCAGGTTGTCCTCGGTGCCCGAGCCGCGCAACGCGCCCGCGGCGATCCCCAGCATGCCGGCGTTGACGATGCCGGCGATGCTCAGTGCCGTGACGAGCGCCGAGGTGTGGGCACGCAGTGCCCGCCGTTTTTGGGCCGGTGATGCGGAGGCCGGGGTGCGCGCGAGCGCGGAATGCAGATAGATCACGTGGGGCATGACGGTGGCCCCGCAGATCCCGGTGGCCAGCAGCAGGCTCCGGGAGTCCGCCAAGCGCGGCCGCAAGCCGGACAGGGCACCGTCCCAGGCGTGGGCGGCAATCGCCTGGTAGAGGAAGCCGGCGAGGACGAGGACGAGGAAGCCCGCGGTCACGATGTCGAACCGACGGCGGCCTTCGGGCGCGAGAGCCAGCAGGACCAGCGAGACCACGGCGACGATGAAGGCGGACGGCAGCAGGGCGACACCGAACAGAATGTGCAGGGCGACGGCCCCTCCGACGAACTCGGCGAGGTCGGTGGCCATCGCCACCACCTCCGCCTGCACCCACAGCGCCCGGGTGACCACGGGGGGAGCGTACGCACGGCACAACTCGCCCAAGTCCCTGCCGGTCGCGACGCCCGCCTTGCACGCGAGGTACTGCACGAAGACGGCCACCAGGTTCGCCGCCACGACGACCCACAGCAGCAGCGGCCCGTAGCCCTTGCCGGCGGACATGTTCGTGGCGAAGTTCCCCGGGTCGACGTAAGCCACGGACACCACCAGCGCGGGGCCGAGCACCGACAGGACCGTACGCAACCGCCCCGCCGGAGTCACACTCCCGGCGGGGCCTTGTGGGACCGCGGCCGCTGCCTCCGGCCCCGCCTGCACCATTCCGCGGCCCTTCATGCCATCCCTCACCGCCCCCACGGGCCATCGAGCGTTCCGTCCCGGCGAAGACAGCGACCAGGGTGGCCGCCGCCAACGGAAACAAGGATGCGAAGCCAGTTCGGAGGGACACAATGACCGAATGGCGAACGACTATGAGGGCGGACCGAACGGTGCCGGCCAGAGGGGCGGCGTTGCGAAGGCGCCTGGTCACCCGTCGGTGATCGCCTAGTGAGCCGGTCTTGAGTCTCGGCGTCGCCACGTGAGTTGTGTTCTGTCCCAGATCAGGCCGGGGGCTGGTGACAGCTGTGGAGGTTCGCGGTCTGCTGCGGGCATGGGTGACAACAGGCTGGTCCCGCTCGTCCTCACGGAGTTCGAGCGGGTGGTGTTGCAGGGGTGGGAGAAGCGTCGCACGACCGCGCAGGGACTGGCCCTGCGGGCGAGGATCGTTCTGGCGTGCGCGCAAGGCGGAAGCAACATGGCTGTGGCGGGCCGGCTGGGTGTCCACCGGACGACGGTGAGCAAGTGGCGGTCGCGGTTTCTGCGGGACCGGCTGGACGGTCTGGCCGACGAGCCGCGGCCGGGGGTGCCGCGGACCATCACCGATGCCCAGGTGGAGGAGGTGGTGGTCCGCACCCTCGAAGAGCTGCCCGAGGGGTCGACGCACTGGTCGAAGCGGGAGATGGCCCGGCGAGTGGGGATCTCGCCCACGAGCGTGCTGCGGATCTGGCGGGCGTTCGGTCTCCAGCCCTGGCGGACCGAGACCTTCAAGATCTCCCCGGATCCCCTGCTGATTGACAAGATCCGGGACGTGGTGGGCCTGTATCTCGCGCCGCCGGCGAACGCGGCGGTGTTCGCGGTGGACGAGAAGCCGCAGATCCAGGCACTGGAGCGGACCGCTCCCGTGCTGCCGATGGTGCCGGGGACACCGCAGCGGCGGAGTTTCGACTACGTCCGGCACGGCACCGTGGACTTGTTCGCGGCGCTGAACACCGCCACCGGGAAGGTGATCGGGAAGCTGTCGGCCCAGCACCGGGCGGTGGACTTCCGTGACTTCCTGGACGAGATCAACCGGCAGACAGATCCCGGCCTGGCGGTGCACGTGATCTGCGACAACCTCTCGGCCCACAAGGCGCCCGTGGTGCACCGGTGGCTGCTCGCCCACCCCCGCTTCGAGCTGCACTTCACCCCGACCTACTCGTCGTGGACCAACCAGGTCGAGCGGTGGTTCGCCGAGCTCGAACGACGCTGCCTCGAACGCGGCGTGTTCTGCTCGCTCGACGAGCTGAAGACCGCGCTCGAGGACTGGATCAAGCACTGGAACGACGACGCTCGCCCGTTCAAGTGGACCAGGACCGCCGACCAGATCATCGACCGGATCTGCCGCTACTGCTCACGCATCTCCGGACCAGCTCACTAGACTCACGGCACCGCACCGAAGGACGAACCGTGGACCTGACCGTTCAGCAGCTGCAGTACTTCGTCGCCGTCGCCGAGGAACTCCACTTCACCCGGGCCGCCGAGCGCCTGCACATCGCCACCTCGTCGCTGAGCCAGCAGGTCTCCGCGTTGGAGCGCCGTATGGGGTTCCCCCTGTTCGAACGCACTTCGCGGCACGTCGGTCTGACGGAAGCGGGCCGGGAACTGCTGCCCCTCGCCTGCGAGGCCATCCGGGCGACGGACGCGGTGGCCGCGTGGACCGAGCAGCGCCGCCGCCGCGGCGAGACGATCCGGGTCGGCATCGCCGGCGGCACCGGCATCGTCTCCCTCATCCTTGCCGAGGCGGCCCGGGAACTCCCGGCCGTGCGCTGGGAACTGCGCCAGCTGGGCTTCGCCGGGGTCGTCACTGCCCTCCGCGAGAACGAGGTCGACGTCGCGTTCGCACCCTCGGCGGATGCCCTCCAGGGCGGCGGACTCCGTACGGTGCCGCTGTGGGTTGAGCCCCCGATGCTGTGCGTCCACATTGGCCACCCGTTGGCCGGCCGGGACGCGGTGGACGTCGCCGACCTGGACGGCCTCAGCCTCGTCGGCGACGACTTTCTCAAGTCTTCCTTTCCCTCCGCGGCCCTGCCGAACGGACGCACGGCGCCCGAGGCCAGGCACAGAGTGCGCACCCTCGACGAGGCGGTGGACGTGACCGCGGCCGGCTTCGGCGCCTTCATCACCGGCGGCGTCGCCGCCGAAAGCCACGCGCGCCCCGACCTCGCGTTCGTCCCGGTGCGCGGCCTTCCGGACATCACCGTCTACCTGGTCAGGGAAAACACCACCAAGGCGGGAGCACTTCCCGCGCTGGAGCGCATCGCCCGGAAGACGGCTCACGAGCAGGCCCGGCGCTTCGGTGCCCGGCCGACCGACAGCTGAGAGCCGCGTACGCCTACGCGGCGGAGGGCCGCCTTGGACGGACAGTGGTGCGTGCCTTGGTGGCGCCGGCGTAGCTCGGGTGACCCGAGCGCCCGGTATGGCCTCGGTCGCCGTCGTCGGCGTCCTGGGCGCGAACCCCCGGCGCACCCGAGCCGTCATTGCCCGGTACCTGCCGGAACTGGTCCGACAGTGACCACCACACCATGCACACCTGCCTGGCAAGCGAACGAGGCAGCTCGCGTCGGCCAGCCCTCCGACGTCTCCGGCACCTGACGCACCCGCCCTACGGAGCGCCGCAGACGACGCTGACCCCAGCAAGCCCATCCACCCATTCGGCCCAGCCCACAGCGCCGTCTGGCCAGCAGAGGGCCAGCATGGCGTAAAGGGATACCCGGACACGCACGGGAGCACATCGTGATCAGGAAACTGCATGAAGCCGGGCTGCGCAGCGAACACGCTTACACCGCGGCCCTGGCCTCCATCGGGCTGTCGTTCCTGTCCTGGGCCGCCTCCGTCAAAGGCGAATCAGCCGGCATTGACCGTGCCGACCGCTGGGGCATCTTTGTGGGCGAATGGGCTCCGACCTTCTTCGGTCTCGGCCTAGCCCTCGCCCAGTACGAGGACGACTGAACCACCATAGGCGGGGTCGGTGTTCGTCACCCACCGCAGGCCGGGCCCCGGCAAGGTCCTCGCGGCCGCGAGGTGTGCCCGGTCACCGGGCTGGCACGGCGGTGGTATGGGCAGGAGTACCTCGTCCCTCGGGCGGTGGCCACCAGTCTGCCGCGCCGGGTGACAGCAGACACTGAGGCGCGTGAATAAGGGCGTGAGGCTCAGGAGGCCGAGTACCGAGGTCGGTACAGGCGGACGAGCCGCAAGGTGCGCTCAACATGGAGGCGACCGGTTCGATCGTGAGGAGCATCGCTTTGCCGCAGCCTTAGCCGATGGTTATCCCCGCCTGCGCCGCGACGGAGCGCTCCACTGTCGGATCGGTGAATCGCCCCGACGAGTGCGGTTCGGGTCATGTCAGCGTCTCCATTGGGAGGTGACCGGCGGGCGGTGGAAGATGCTCTGCGATTCGCCGCAGCCCGTCGACGAAGGCGCAGCGCGTCTCGGAGAGGTTGAGTCGCAGGTGCCCTTCGGGCATCAGGTGCCTCCAGGCGGTTGCAGTGCCCCCGTGCACGACGGTGGGATTGAGATGCAGTCCGTCCAGGGCACAGCTTCGGACCCATTCGAGGAAATCAGCGCGCGGGACAGCGAGCTGCGGAAAGGCTGAGTAGCCAGCAGTAGGCCGGAGGCTCTCGGGAAGGGCCAGGGCCTGAGAAGCCCGGGCGAGCATGCGGGCGTTGGCCCCGTAGTGTCCGGTCATCCGCTCAACATGGGCGCACAGGTCACGGAAGTTGGCGGCGCCGGGCAGGGGCGGCAGGCGATGGCGTGCGACGGTGTCCTGAGCGGATGCGTGGAGCTTGCCTAGATGTTCGACGGGGCTGTCGAGGGCAGTGAGCAGCGCCGCGTACAGGACCATCAGCAAGCTGCCGAGGGGGCTGGTGACCGGCGCGCGATCGAAGGCGTCTGAGGCGATGTGCGCGCGCAGGGCTCGATCGCGGGTGATGACGGCCGCAGCCCGGATGCCGGGGAGTGAGAGGTCCTTGGATGCGGTCATGATCAGCGCGCCGCGTCCCAGGTCGAGGGCGCGGATCTTCGTGCGCAGCGCGGCAGCCGGGCTGGGGCTGGGTCCGAAGTGGCCGGCTTGGAAAACGGCGTCCAGCAGGACGAAGTCGTAGTCGTCCGGCGGGATGGTGTAGAGGCTGCCCGTGATGCCGTTGGGCAAGACCTCGATCAGGGCACGGTGCTGCCCGCTCCCGTGACCGGTGGCGTACGGGGTTCCGTCGTGACGGTAGTAGGCGGTGACGGGGACGTGCCAGCGGGCGGCGCACTGGTCGAACGCGTAGTAGTTCGGCAGTGGCAGGGTGAGGCTGTGCCCCGTGCAGCCCAAGTAAGCGATGATCAGGCTGATCGCCTCAGTACCGCCGCGCACGAAGACGACGTCCTCGGACTGCAGGTGCAAGCCCAGGTAGTCGCCAACGAGTTCGGCGAAGGCGCCGCGGCTGCCACCCCGAAAGGGATCGGCGTAGCCCGAAAGGCCGCCGTTCTCCATCAGGTGCCGCACGACGCCGGCGAGGTGGAGTCCCAGGACGGGGGAGGGCGGGAAGCGGTTGCATCCCTCGCCGATCTCGAAGGCGTTCGTTGGGGTGCCGGTGCGCAGTGCACTGAAGGCGGCGAGGCATTCGGCTTGAGGAAGGGGGACGTACGGCACGGCATGCTCCGGGAGACGCCACGGCCGGGGCGCTGCCGGGTGCCCGCCTCGCGGACGAGGCGAGCCTAGCTGAAGGGTGCCGTCGGCGTGGTCTGCTCCGAGTGGAGGGGCGCGACTTCCCACGTTCGGGGAGCTGCCGTTTCGGTTCGGTGTTCGGTTCCGAGGATCAGGCGGACGGCCGTGTGAAGGTCTGGGACATCGTCGGGCTGGTTGCGCCGGACCCATATCGCGTCGAGGCCGGCGCTCTGCGCACCGGTGATGTCCGCCCGGTGATTGTCACCGACCATGTAGCGGCAGCCGGCGGACGCGGCCAGAGCGCTCGCGAACGCCTTGGGATGGGGCTTTTCGAAACCGGTGTCTGCCGAGTTGATGACCGCGTGCAGGTGCCCGCTCAACTGCAGGTGGTCTAGGAGTCCGGGAAGTTCGGGGACGTGGTTGGTCAGGAGGATGTGGTCCCACCCGTGTGAGGTGAGCAGCTCCAGGACCGCGATGGCCTGAGGATACAGGCTCCAGGCCGCAGGATCGGTGTAGACGTCACGGGTGTGGTGTGCCACGGCCGCGGCGGTGCCGGCCTGGAGTCCCAGTCCGCGAAGGGCGCTGGAGATCACGTTGGTCACGTGGTTCCACCAGCGGTCCGCGGTGTTCAGATGGGGATGTGGCCGGTGGTGGTCGTGCCAGGGGAAGCCGCTCCTCAGGGCGGTGAAGAGCTGCGGCTGGCTGAAGGGGTGTCCGGGGTGCTGGCGGTCGAGGACCTCAAGCAGGCATTCGGCCCAGGTGCCCTGGCGTCGGTGTCCGAGTGTGCCGTCGAAGCCCCACACCGCGGTCGGCCGGCCGCTCACCACAGCCCCAGCTGGTCGAGGAGTTCGGCGGCGCGCGGAAGGGCAGCTGTTGGGCGGTCGGTCAGCAGGTTGTCGGGCAGTTCGACTTTACGGTCCAGGCGGATCATCTCCCTCCAACGCAGTGCCTGCTCCCATTCGGATCGCCAGGCGGGGCGGATGCGCTGGTGCGGGATGGTCTCCAGGCGGCGGCCGTCGGCCAGGAGCCGGGAGGCGGTCTTGGGGCCGATGCCGCGGATGCCGGTGATGTTGTCAGCTGGGTCCCCGGTCAGCGCCCGGTAGTCGGGCCACTGGTCGGCGTCCACCCCGAAGCGGTGTCGCACCGATTGGCCGTCGATGCGGCGGCGCCCCTCAGTGAGCATGGTGTTCAACAGGCGGATGAGAGGGTCGGACAGCAGCTGGTAGAAGTCCTTGTCGACGCTCATGATGTCGACGCCGCGACCCTCCGTGCGGGCGGTGGTGGCCAGGGTGGCGATCACGTCGTCGCCCTCGCAGCCCTCCTGTTCGATCCACCGCACTGCGGCGAGGTCGAGGACCTGCTTGATGTCCGTCAGCGACTCGATCAGCCCCGGCTCGGGTGTCGGCCGGTTCGCTTTGTAGGCGGTGTCCTGACCGGCCCGCGCGGCCGAGCCGTCCTCCGCGTCGAAGACGACCACGACCTCGTGGGTGTCAGCATGCGCGAGGTGTGCCTTGCGCAGGAGCGCGGCGAACCCGAAGACGCCGGTCAGGTCCCGGTCGCTGCTGCGGGCACGGATCCGGGACGGGAAGCCGAACCAGGATCGGTAGAGGAGGTTGTGGCCGTCGACGAGGAGCAGCGGGGCGGCGGTGGTCACGGTGCGGCCTCCAGGGTGCCGGTGGTGCTGGTGGGTGCCTGTGACCGCGGCTGACGGGTACCCGGTGCGCCCGGATGGCCGGTGAGTGTATCGGGGGCCGGTGCCGTGGTGCGCCAGAAGCGGGTCAGCAGCGTGGCGAGGTGTTCGGTGGCGTCCCGCTCGGCCCGCACGCGCTCGGCTGCCGCGGCCCGCATGCGCTGATGCTCGCTCCGGGGGAGGTTGAGCGAGCGCACGATGGCGGCGGTCAGGGCGCCAGGGTGCTCGGGCGGGTAGAGCAGACCGTTGTGCCCGTCGGTGATCTGTTCGGGAAAGCCGTCCCGTGCGGGGGCCAGGGCGATGGCGCCGTGGTGCTCGGCCCACAGGCCCGTTTCGAAGACGATGTTGGCGAGCGTCTCGCCCCGGCTGGGACAGGCCATGACACGGGTGCCCGGCAGAGCGGCCAGGGCACGGGGCAGGTCCCGGTCGAAGCTGCCGATCCAGGTCGCCCGCAGCCCGAGCGCGGCGCTGCGATGCCGGTAGGTGTCGAAGAGGCGGGCCCGCTCGTCGTCGGTACGGACGGCGATGGCTGCGAGGTGGACGTGCTCGCGCAGGGGAGCGAGTGCTTCGATGAGCTGATCGAGGCCCTTGGTCGCGTCGGTGCGCCCGACGGCCGCCACGATCGGCCCGTCGGTGGGGATGCCGAACCGGCGGACGGTGGTCTCGGCGTCCCTGACCGGAACCGGGGCCAGGTCGGCCGCGCGTAGGTGGAGGCCGGAAGGCCAAGGGACGATCCGGCCCGCGTCGAGCCCGTACTCGGTGCGCAGGTGCCGGCTGAGGTAGGTGCCGATGCCGGCCACCCAGCTGTTTCGGCTGTGGTTGACCGCGGTGATGGCCGCCTGTTCCCAGGCCACGTGCGCGGGTGTCGGTGCGGGACGCTCGGTGATCTTCGCGGTGCTGAACAGCGCGAGGAGGACGTCGATCCGCTCGGCGCCGTCGAGCAGGCCGGTCAGCCCGGCGAAGGGAGTGTCGACGGCGATGGCGAGCACCCGGCGGTGCTGCACGGCGAGTGCGCGGGCCGCTGCGGCGGCGCCGGAGCAGAGCCGGGCCCACGTCTGCGGGCACCACAGTGGTCCGTCGGTTTCGTAGGGCAGGGGCAGGATGTGGCCGCCGAGTCCTTCGACGATCGCGCGGGCATAGGCGAGGTCGTCGGGGTTGTAGTTCCAGGTGGCCGGCCCGGGTTCGGGGACGGCGACGTACGGGGTGAAGGGGCCGGCGGCTTCAGCCAGGTGCGGGTAGCTGTGTTCCAGGGTGGCCAGCAGGGTCTTGGTTTGACGGCCGATGCCGTTGGTGCAGTTCGCGACGCCGTTGACGGCGCAGTACAGCAGGGCAGCGGTGCTGGGCACGGGGCAGCTCCAGAAGGGTGTTCAACCGGCGGCGTAGAGATCTTCGGGATTGGGGCGCCAGATCTTGGACTTCGCGGGAGCGGGTTTCATGCCGTGATCCGCGAGAGCGGCGACGGTGCGCTGCCAGGCGGTCTCGGCGTCCGTGCGGGTGGTGCAGAAGACGGTGTAGTTGTCCGTCAGCCGAACGACCGCCACGTCGTCGAGGGCGCGGTCGACGGGGCTCATGCGCAGGTTGGTGAGCATCGGGGTCAGGCCGCTGCCGGGGGCGAGCGGGTTAGGCAGGCCGGCGAGGATGCGGCGCAGGAGCGCCAGGAGGGTGCCGTCGTGGACGAAGCGGGCCACAGAGGTGACGGCCTGTTCCAGGCAGACGCCGCGGGTGGCGGCGGCGACGTCGATGTCGACCACCCACGCCCGGCCCGCCTCCAGGTGGCCGGCCGCCGCCGCGACGGCCAGCGGCCGTCCGGCCCGCCGGCGCCAGCCGAACATCCACGGCGGGTAGGCGTCGCGATCAAGCACCGGCTCAAGGGCGTTGCGCACCGCCCGGTGGACCACGCGGTCAACGACGGTAGGGATGCTGAGCTGGTACTCCTTGCCCCAGGCGTCGAACACGGCGGTGCGCACGGGCTTCGGCCGCCACGTTCCCTCGCGCAGCTGGCGGGAGAGTTCGGCCAGACGCGCTGGGAGGTGGTGGCGGAATTCCTTCCAGGTCATGCCGCCAGCGCCGGGGGCGCTGGTGCGGTTCATGCACTGGCGGGCCGCCCGCTTGAGGTGGTTCACCTCGGTCACCTGCCGCATCAGCGAATGCGCCGCCGCCGTGCTCGTCACGAGGTCTCCCGGGGTGCGGCGGCCGCGAGGAAGGCGGCGGCGACCGCGTGGGGAGCGAGGTCTGCGACCTGCGCGGGCCCCTGCTGGGCGGAAGCGTGGTACTCCTCCCGGTCGTCCAGGAGGTCGGCCAGGGTCTGCCAGATCTGCTCCGGCCCGTCGTCCAGGGCTACCATCCGCCCGGCCGTACCCACCAGCGCGGGCAGGTGCCCGAGCCCGTAGCCGACGACCGGGGTGCCGACGGACAGGGCTTCGGCGGCGACGTTGCCGAACGTCTCCGGACTGGTGGAACCGATCAGGGTCGCCGCGGCCCCGGCCAGGAAGGGCTGCACCTGCTGCCAGGGCAGCGCACGGCGGAGTTCGACCTCCGGCAGCCCGGCGGCCAGTTTGCGGCATCGCGCAATGGTCTCGTTCTGCATGCCGGGCCAGTACTCGAACCCGGCTTCGGCCAGCACGATCTGCACCCGGCGGCCGAACTCGGTGGGGAGGGCGGCGAGCAGTTCGGCGATCCCCTTGTGCGGCTCGGCGCGGGCGACGATCCGCACCGCGCCTCCGCGTCGCAGCTTCTCCCGCTCGCTCGGGTGCGGCGGGGCGGCGAGGTGCAGCAGTGCGTTGGGTACGGCGTGCCAGGAGCTGGTGTCCAGGTCGGCGCCGGCCATTTCGCGGATCATGAAGTCGCCGGTGGTCAGGACCGCTCGGGGGCCGTGGGCCAGGCTCTGGTGCATCGCCTCGTCCGCCCGCGGCACGTGCACCATCAAGGCGGTGGCCACGCCGGGCGGGGCGGGGCTGAGGTAGCCCAGCCCCCACACGGCGTCGGCCCAGCAGACCAGCTCCGCGCGGTGCGCCGTCAGTAGATGCCGAACCTCGCGGACGACCGGCGCGGGGTCGGCGAGCAGAGCCAGGAGGTCTTCCTCCCGGGCCGGTCGGGGCAGGGTGAGCGTGGACAGCCGCAGCAGCCCGGCATGATCGGCAGGGGTGGCGGGCCCGGCGGCGATGATCAGCGGGTGGTGGCCGGCTTCGCGCAGACCCTCGGCGAGGGAGGCGATGCTGCGCTCGATCCCGGCCGGCTCGTCCGGGTTGTGTGTCAGCAGCACGAACGCGATGTTCACCGGGGACCTCCGGTCATGATGGAGCAGGGGTTGGACGGGGGCGGGGTATCGCGGACGATGCGGATGCCGATGGCGGCAGAGCGCAGGTCGGGCAGGACGTCGTTGGCATGCGTACAGGCCGCGTACTGGGTCAGGGAGTTGTACGAACCGCCCCGTAACAGCGCGATACCGTCGCGCCGACCGGGGGCGGTGGTCCACTCCCAGACGTTGCCGGCTACGTCCCACAGGCCGTGCGGGGTACGTCCGGCCGGATGCCGGTGCACCCCGGTACAGCAACCCGGCCCGCTTCCCCGCAGGTTGGCGCGGGCGTCATCCGGCTCCTGGTCGCCCCACGGGTACCGGCGGCACCCGCCCGAGGCCATCCACTCCCTTTCCGCCCCCGTCGGTATCCGGCCGCCCAGGGCAGCGGCGAGAGCGACGGCCTCCGGCAGTGACAGCCCGGTCAGGGGCAGGCCCCGGTCGGCCAGTGGTGTCGAGGACCACCACAAGGCCGGCACGCTTTGGGCCCGGTGCCATTCGCCCGCCGGTAACTCGCCGCCGTGGACGCGAACCCACTGCACGGCGTCCAGCCGAGCCGCTACGGTGGTGGTGTCCCGGGCAGCAGGTACGCTCCCCGGCGTCCTTCGTGGCCCGCTTCCCAACACGCGCGGGCAGGGCGCCGGCGAAAGACGGCCCTGCCTGGGCGCCGCCGTCTTCATCGGCCGGCCTCGTAGCGTGCGAGGGTCAGCAGGCGATCCCCGAGCAGGGAGGCGTCGAAGCACCCGCGGAAGCTGTAGCTGATGGTGCGGGACTGCTGCTCGCGGACCCCGCGCATGATCATGCACAGGTGCTCCCCATCGGCGACCACGCCCACGTCCGCGACCCCCGCCACGGTGGCCACCTCGGTGGCGACCGCGTCCACGAGCCGTTCCTGGACCTGCAGGCGGTGCGCGTGTGCGGAGACGATGCGGGCGACCTTCGACAGGCCCAGCACGTGCCCGTCAGGCCGGTAGCCGACCGTCATCCGCAGGCGCATGGGCAACAGGTGGTGCTCGCACAGACTCCACGCGCTCAGCCCGCCCACCACGACCATCTGCTCGCTGTCCGGCGTCAGTTCCTGGGCGAAGACGGTGTCGGTGCGGCCCGGGTCGTGGTCGAGGAACTCCTGCCACCACGCGGCCACCCGCTCCGGCGTCCCGCGCAGTCCTTCACGCCCGGGATCCTCACCGAGAGCCACCAACAGCTGCCGGTACAGCTCGGCGACCCGTGCGGTGTCCACCCGCCGGGCCGGAGGCAGCAGGACTTCTGGACTCGTCATGGGACCACGACCTTCCTCTCGGTCCGCGCACCGGCGCGGAGCACGTCCAGGGCAGCGGGACCTTCGTGGAACACCAGGTCCAGCACGCTCAGGCCCGGCGCCGTCCCCCGGGCGGCGCCATGAGGCGGATGGGTGTAGGTGGCGACCTCCAGGCCGACACCGTTGGCGCGCAACAGCTCCAGATCCAGGTAGGCGAGCGCACCGGACCCGACCCGCAGGATCTGCCGCCCGGTGCGCTCGCACAGGTTCATGAGCATGGCGGTGCGGGTGCCGGTCAGCCGCAGGTTGCTGGAATACACCAGCCGCACCCGCAGCCCCAGGACATCCAGCAGGAACCCCGTCAACGCCGCGTCCAGCGGAAGGAGGCGCTCCCACGACGCCTCGTAGAACGAGGCGAGCTGCTCACGGTACGTCGGCCAGTACGGGGCACGGGCGTAGGCGTGGGACAGCGTGCGCCAGTGCCGGCACGTCCAGGAAGAATCGGCCAGGCGCACCTCGTTGATGGGCTGGCGGGACCGGCGCTGCACCGGCACCGTCAGCCACACCTGCCCGGCCCGGCCCGGAGCACGAACCTGGTTGCGGTGCTGCCAACCGCGTTCGGAGAACTGCACGTGATCGAGCAGCACCAGTTCGTCGACATCCAGCAGCCGGGAGAAATAGCCCGGCCACGGCAGGTAGGCAGGCTGGTGTGCCACCAGCACGGCGGGAGCGTCCATCACCAGGCCAGCCGGTACGCGGCGAACGACTCTGCCCGCTCCGTGCCCAGGGCCGCCGCTCGGGCGGCGTCGATGGCCCAGATCCTCTCGAGACTGCGAGGGTGAGCCGCGTCCCGCATCTCCCGGCGGTAGCACTCCAGGGCCTTCTCCTTCACCGCGGCGCTTTCGGTGATGTCCACCACGACCGGGTGCTGCTCGGGGCTGTGGGCCCAGGCGTAGTCCTCGGGGCCGGCGAAGCCGAGGACAATGTCCGGGCTGTGACGCGCAGTGCCACTGGGCCGGGCGGCGGCGTAGCAGGCCCGGTGGACCAGCTGGTGCTCCTGGTGGACGGCCCCCGCGGCCGGCATGAACAGAGCGGTGGGCCGCAGGGCGTCCAGCGAGAGGTCGGATCCGCCCTCGATCAGGCGGACGAGGTCGCTCAGGTGGGCTTCGAGGTGGCGGGCACGTTCGTCGTCCGCCCAGGCGATGGCCCGGCCGGCTACGCCGAGCACGTCGCAGGCCGCTTCGAACTCCTGGCGGCGCTGCTCGGTGCTGGCCGCCTGTCCCCAACGGGGCAGGGGGTAGCAGGTGACGGCAAGGACGTGCACTTCGATGCCCTGGGAGGTGAGCCGGGCGATCGTGCCGCCGGCTCCGAGGGTCTCGTCGTCGGGGTGGGGCGGCACGATCAGGACGCGGTCACCGGGCGTGAGGCCGAGGGTCATGGCCTGCCTCCTCTTGTCTGTCCGTGGAAGGAAACGGGTGGTGCACGAGCGCGGGCGTCAGGTCGGACGACGTGCGGTCTGGTCCTGACGGTGGTGGAGGGTGGTCAGGACCGGGAGCGGTTCGGTGACGTCGTTCAGCGGGCCCTCCCAGGGGAAACGCACCCAGTCGGCCACGTCCCACCCCCAGGTGTCGGGGGCCGTGCCGGTACCGCAATTTCGGCACAACACCGCACTGCGCAGCACCGCCGGCTGGATCCGGGCGCACAGCCAGCGGTGGACGGTGCGCAAGGTGGCGCCGGATCCGGCGATGTCGTCCACCATCAGCAACCGGGCGCCACGCGGGAAGCGCTCCACCGACGGCTGCTCGCCGTCGAGGCGTACCTGGCCGGTGGCCTGCAGCACGCAGGCATCGTCGACGTTGTGCCGGGCGTGCACGATGATCGCGTCCACCTCCAGGTGCGCGGCGACCACTTCGGCCAGGCGAGTTCCTCCGCGGGCGATGCCGACGACCGCCTGCGGCCGGTACGGTCCCTCCGCCTCGGCGATCAGCCGGGCGGCGTTCAGGAAGGTCTCCTCCGGCAGCCGCCAGATCCGGCGGCCTTCGAATACGCGCGGGGTGGAGGTCATGGCCAGCTCCAGGAGTCGAGGATGCGACGAGCTGCCGCGAAATGGGTGACCGGGTCGGCGATGACGTGGACGACGGGAACGCACGGCAGGCCCATGGCGGTCAGGTAGCGCTCCTCCACCAGCACCAGCGCTTCCCGGGACGGGTAGGACGCCAGATGTCCGGCCATCGCTCGACGCACAGGAAGGCGCAGGGCGCCGGCCCGCCCCGTGGTCATCCGCCGGTCGTAGGTGGAGACCAGCTCGTCGGCGCGCACCAGACCGTAGTGGGCGGAGAGGATCAGCACGCGCCGGCGCTGCGGCGCCTCCGGCGAGAGTCGCTCGCGGAGCAGGGGAATGCACCACCCCTGGTAGAGGTCGAGGGCGGCGACCGGGCGAGAGGTGACGATCTTGCGGCGCGAGCACCCCACGATCAGCAGGCCGCCCACGCACGGCTCACCGGCCACGTTCGTCCCCCCACATCAGAACGTGCAGACGAGTCGAGAGCCGGTAGCCGCGCGCCACGACCTCCGGGGCCAGGGCGCGCATTCCGTCGATGACGGCCTGGGCGGTCGTGCCCTGCGGCATCACCCACACCGGACTCAAGCCGTGGCGGGCCACCAGTTCGTCGATCTCCTCGAGATCACCCACTTCGCAGGCCACGAACTTGAACGCCCGGTGCGGGGCGGCAGCGAACGCCTCCAGCGCCCGCGGCCGGATTCTCCGGGCGTAGGGCATGGTGCTGTTGGAGAGCTTGGGGGAGACGTTGAAGTGGGCCCCGGCCGCGATCAGCTTCCGCGACGGCAGGTACGTACCGTTCGTCTCGATCTCCACCCGCTTGCCGCTGTCCGCCAGCGCTTGTGCCAAGAGAATCACGGCGTGCTGCTGCAGCAGCGGCTCACCACCGGTGATCACCACCAGCTCCTCCGGCTGCGGCAGTGTCCACGCCAGGACGTCGGCCACGCTCATCCGGCGGGACTCCCGGGCGAGGTCGAAGCGGCTGGTGTCCCAGGTGTACGGGGTGTCGCACCACGGCAGGCAGGTCAGATTGCAGCGGCTGAGCCGCACGAAGGCGGCCGGCGAGCCGGTGCTCGGACCCTCCCCCTGCACGGTGCCGGCGAATGTCTCTGCCACCCACAGCCCCCGCTTCACCCCCGCACCCGCGGCTCCGGGCGCGCTCATTCCCGGCCCGCCCGGTATTCGGCCCAGGACGAGGGCGTCTCCGACACCCGTACTCCTGGCAGCGGCGGACTGCCCGCGGCCAGGGCCTGCTCGAACAAATGACGGGCCAGCAGCTCCGAGGTCGGCTCGAACGGCACGACGTCGTTGAGGACCTGGCCGGCCAGCTGCGCGCTGACGTAGGCGTGGAGCTGCGGGGGCAGGGCGCCGCCGGGCACGGGGCTGACCAGGTAGGAGTGGCCGTGCATGCGGCCACATTGGTGCCCCTCCGGCAGCCCGCCGAGGCGGTGGGAGGCACCGAAACCCACCGAGGTGGCGGCCTCGGACGGCGGGCGACCCGTGCGCACGACCACCGCTTCAAGCCGTTCACCGACGTGCGGCGGCAGGTACTCCCTGCACCAGCTGTAGAGCCGGTCGGCGATCCGTTCGTTCGTGGCCGGCACCCCGACGGCATCGTCCAGGAGCCGGTGGTCGAGGTTGGCGTCGATGTACTGCCGCACCGGTGCCAGCTCGCCGAAGTCGGCGACGAACCCCGGCGCGACGAGGGCGTCAGCGGCAAGAACGACCTCGGCACTGAAGGAGTGCCCCTCCAAGGCGCCGCGGCCGGGGACGCTGCGTGCGGCCTCGAAGCGGAAGACCTTCCCGATCCGGTAGCGCTCCTGCTTATCCTGCCGGCTCATCGCGTCACCCCGCACGGTTCGGCGTACTCGGTGGGGTCGGCCAGACCCGACAGGGCGAAGGCTTCGCGGCGCTCACAGCACGTGCCGCAGGTGCCGCAGTGGACCCTGCCCCCCTTGTAGCAGGACCACGTCAGGCCGAAGGGGACACCCAAGCCGGCGGCGGCCTGAACGATGTCCGCCTTGCTGGCCTGCAGGAAAGGCGCCAAGAGCTCAAAATCGTCGGCCAGCAAGCCCTCGTTGCCCAGCCGAACCGTCTCGGCCATGCATGCAAAGAAGCCCGGCCGACAATCGGGATAGATCGTGTGGTCTCCGGCGTGTGCTCCGAAGGCCACCGCATCCGCCTGCGCCGACACCGCCGCGCCCACCGCAATCGACAACATGATTGCGTTGCGGTTCGGCACGACCGTGGCCTGCATGGACACGTCGTTGTAGTGGCCGTCGGGCACCTCGATCGAGTCGTCGGTCAGCGCCGACCCCCGCAGCAGCCGGCCCACGCTGACCAGGTCGACCACCTCGTGGGCGGCACCGAGCTGCTGAGCGATCTGCGCCGCGCACTCCAGCTCCCGGCTATGCCGCTGGCCGTAGTCGAAGGACAGCAGACTCACCCGGGCGCCCTGGGCTGCGAGCAGGTAGGCCACGGCGGTGCTGTCCAGTCCGCCGGAGGCGATCACCACCGCATGACGCGGCGTGCGATCCGTCATCTCAAATCCCCTTTGGTCTTTGGTGTGTACGCCCTCTCCGGCACCAGACCGGAGGGGGAATCGGTAGAGGCGCCGTGGCCCGCACGGCCGCCGTGCCGGCGGCGGCAGCCTGGTGCAAGTCAGCCCGAGGCAGGCAGGATGAGGCACCGATGAGTGGCACTCACTCACGCTCGTCGCGAACTCCACGCGAGGGACGCCCACATGGGAACCGAGAAGGACGCAGGATCGAAGTTCGCCGCAGAACTCGGGCGCTGGCGGACCAAGCGCGACCTGTCCAAAGCGGCGCTGGCGAAGCGGCTGAACGTCTCCCCCTCCTACATCAGCCACCTGGAAGCCGGCCGTGAGCACGGCAGCGCCGACCTCGCACGTCGCGCCGACGCCGAACTCCAAGCAGGCGGGGCTCTGTGGGCGGCCTGGCAGAACGGCGGAACTCCAGCACCAGCCGGCGAACCCAAGCACACGGCCTCGCTGGCGCCCGGGCTGCTGGTCCTGGACGACGAGGCCGCGCTTTCCTACGACGGCAACACCTATCACCTGACCATGCGCCGCCGTCTGTGCAACGTGGGTGCCGAACCCGTCACCCGCTACCTCGTGCGCATCTCCGTCGACCGCTACCCCGACGAGCCCGAGCGCTCCAACACGCTCTATCGGGCAAATCCGCTGTCCTGGGAAGAACTTGCCCTCGCGGCATACTGCGGGACAGAACCGATGACCTGGAGCATCAAGCACGACAAGGACGCGTTCAAGGAGCTGTGGCTGCAGTTCGCCAACCGCCGCACTCGGTTCCCGCTCTACCCGGGCCAGGAAACCGAGATCACCTACAGCTACAGCGTCAGCGACACCAAGTGGGGCTGCTGGTTCCAGCGCGCCGTACGATTGCCCACCCGCCGCCTCAGCGTCGAGCTTGCCTTCCCCCACCGCACCGAGCCCACCGTGTGGGGCACGGAGACGTCCATGAGCGCCGAACTCGCCGCCCTGCCCACGCCCCCGCACCGCAGCGACCGAGCCGGACAGACCGTCTTCACCTGGTCCACCGTCGACCCGCCACTGCACGCCCGGTACCGGCTCGAGTGGCGCCTGAACACCAGCACCGATGGGGAGAACTCGACCATGACCACCCTGTCCCCGAGCCAGGCGATGGCCGGCGCCGGCATCATCCAGGACGGCGACCCCGTCCTCGCGGCCACAGCACCGCACTTCGACCTGCCCGCCGAAGCCGACCAGGCCCGAGACACCATCCGCGACCTGCTGGCCGCCA
Source organism: Streptomyces mobaraensis (assembly GCF_020099395.1). Taxonomy (NCBI): domain Bacteria; kingdom Bacillati; phylum Actinomycetota; class Actinomycetes; order Kitasatosporales; family Streptomycetaceae; genus Streptomyces; species Streptomyces mobaraensis. The sequence continues at coordinate 6,510,826 of NZ_CP083590.1, forward strand.
TCGACCGGGTCAAAGCCCTGCACACATTCGGCAAGGGCATGGGCATCGCCGCCCCACAGCTCGGCATCAGCCGCTCCGCCGCCGTCATCGTCCCGACCGACACCGGGGCTGAACCCATCGTGCTGCTCAACGCCTCCGTCGCTGAAGCCTCCGCCGACGAAGACGTCCAGTACGAGGGCTGCTTGTCCTTCTTCGACGTCCGCGGTCGCGTTCCCCGCCCCTTGCACATCATCGTCGAGCACACCGACCTCGACGGCACTCCCCGCCTCTCCCGCTTCGACCACGCCACGGCCCGCCTGGTCGCCCACGAACTCGACCATCTGAACGGCGTGCTCTACCGCCAGCGGATGAGGCCGGAGGAGAAGCTGCTCCCTGTCGAGGAATACTGGGGAACCGGCCGGCAGTGGAGCTACGAACCGGACCGTCCCACCGGCTGATCCCTTCGCACGTACACCGCCGAGGGGGCCAAAGGGCTGAGGGTGAGCCATTCGCAGCTCGGCTTCGCCCGCTTTCCCGCCGTTCGGTCCCGCAGGTGCCGTGACCATGGAGGCGGCCGAGAAGAGCCCCATCACCGCGCCCCCAGCTCTCGTAACACCCGGGCCACCTCGGAGTGGCCCGCCGGGTACTGACTGGGCACCGTCAAAGGGCGGGCGAAGAGCTCCAGCTGCCAGGCCCGGCGGATCGTATGCGTGCGGTTGTCCGCGCCGAGCTTGGCGACGAGGCTCTCGTCCACCTGCCGCAGCTGCGCCGCCGGTATCCCCTGCTCGGCCTTGACTTCGCGCAGCGTCATTCCGCGGGCCCGCCGCCACAGCAGTGCCCACTCCCTGGGCGTGAGGGCCGGGGGCGGGCCGTCCTCGGGGCCAGGAATCGGGAGCGGGAAGGCGGGTGCTTGGTAGGCGGCCTGGGCAATGGCCGGTACACGGTTGGGGCAGCGCAAGTGATGACTGACGGTCCGCAGCAGGTGGGCCAACCGGTTCGGCGGGAGGTGCAACGACTCCGACGCCCGATCATGGGTGTCACCCAAGGCCGTCAGCGTGATAACGACGCGCTGTTCGAAGGTGAAGACCTTCGCTGTCGCCAACGCCTCAATCTCGACGGGCGGCACGCGGCCGGCGAGGACCTGGCGCAGAGCGGTGGAACGATCAGGCAATTCTGGCTCGACAGGGGACATCGGGGCCACCCTCACGGTCAGGAGTGGTGAAAGCGGGGGACCGGGGCCTGCACGTGCGGCCCGCGGGTGAGCGAGAGCAGGCGAAGGTCGGCCTGCCGGTAGCCGGCGACGGGCAGGCCGGCGTGCCGACGCAGCCCGGTCATCAGACGCGGGTCTTTCACCGGGTGCAGTTCCACGGACCCGTCGGCGAAGAGCAGGTGCTGGGTGCCGTACTCCTGCGGTGCGCCAGCGTGCATCTGTAACCGGTCCTCCAGATACGCCAGGTGGCGCGCCGGCGCGCGTCCTTCCTCGACGGCCTCGACGAGCGCACGGTGGGCGTCCTGCTGGAAGGCGGTGTGCTGGTCGCAGGTGAGGGCGATCCACCACGCCGCCTCCGCGCCGACCTCCCCGACCACGTCCACCCCCGGCCACCCAACGCTGCTCAGCATCGGCGCTACCTCGCGCACGGCCCGCTGCTCCCAGCGCACCAGGGCGCGCCGTTCACCGACGTCGGGGACGAGCCGGCGGGTCATGCGGGCGGCGATGCCTTCGCGGTGCAGGCGCGTGAGCGACACCAGCAGATCCAGCCGGACCGGCGGCCGGCGCGGTGCGGGCGATCTGCTGCCGCGGCGGTCGCCAGGGGCGAGGGAGGGGAGGAAGGGGGCATCCGGCATCAGGGGTACTCCGAAGCAAGAAGAGGGGGCGCGGCGACGAGGACGGCCGGGGACTTCATCTGCGGGAGGCGCGGATGAGGTAGGTGGCCACCGCCCGCCGGGGGTGGCGAGGGTTGGCCAGCCGCTCCAGCACTTCGACGTCGAAGGTGCGGTCCAGCAGCTGCCGCCACAGGGCATCGGTGAGCACCCACCGGGGCACGGCTCGGGCGCTGCCGCCCTCCTGTGGCAGGGACGAAGAGCTGGCGACCGGTAGCGAGCTTGCCGGAATGCCGTCCGCGTGTTCGGCCATCGTGGACAGCACGAGCGTCCCGCCGGGACGCAGGGCCATGGCGGCTGCGGCCAGCATGAGGTGGGGGTCGGTGAAGCAGAAGGCACCGAACCGGGAGATGCACACGTCGAAGGTGCCGTGTCGCTGGGCCAGGTACCGCGCGGCGTCGTCGTTGACGTAGGTGAGGTGGGGAATCGTGCCGTAGCGTTCGGTCGCAAGCCGAGTCATGGTGGGGGAGTTGTCCACTCCCACCCCACAGGCACCGCGTTCCTGGACCAGGTGCGCGATGGTCTGCCCGGTGCCACTGCCGGCGTCGATGACGTTCCGGCCGGCCACATTGCCGAGGAATTCCGGGCCCGGTCCGTAGCTGTCGTACAGGTCCCAGCGGTAGCTGTCGGAGGCATCGCGCGCTGCCTCGGCGAGAGCCCGCTGTTGGCCGTGGTGACGCCAGAGATCGACATTGCGGTGGGTCGGGTTCATGCCCGTCGCCCGTCGTCCGCGCGGGGCGCTGCGTCAGCCGGGTCGCCTTCGAGGGGCTTGGAGGCGGTGGCTGTGACGGCATCGGCGAGCTGCAATGCCGTGCCGGGGGAGACCGGTCCCACGGTGACCTCGTGCGGTCTGCCGCAGCTGCTGCAGGCGCCGTAGCAGGCCATGACATCGACGAAGCAGCCGAGGACGTGCCGCAGTGTCTGCCCGAGACAGGTGGTGATGGATTCCAGGTGGGCCCCGTCGTGCGGGTCGAGGCCGTCGCACCCGGTGAAGCCCAGTACCCGCACGAGGGTAATGGCCTCGACGGCACTGATGACGTTCACGTCGACCTGGCCACCCTTGGGCCGCAGGTTCTCCGCTTCGATGCCCACCGTGGCCAGGGCGGTCCGCAGCCTGTGTGCGGCGGCGTGCGCCTCAGGGAGGTGCTCCATGACGAGCCCGGCCAGACGGTGTGCGTCCCGGCAGGAATGGAGCCTGATCTCCATCGCGGGTTCCACATCGCCGATGGCACGTGCCTGGGCCTTGATGTCCTGGGCCAGCAACGCCTGTTCGAGAGCTCGGGCCTCGTCCGGTGCCGGGACGGTCGCGTGCTCGGGCCCGTTCCAGAAAGGAGTGGAGGCGGTGATGGTCACCGTCACCGCATGGCCGGCGGTGGTTCCGATGCGCAGGAGCGGGTGGAGACCGCGGGCGCGCAGCGCTTCGTCCAATGCGCGGCCTGCGGCACGGCGTTCTTCGAGGGCCGCCTCCGAGACCGTCGGGGCCTCCGGGACTGTCTGCGGGGAGCGTGTGGTCATAGCGGGACGTTCCTCGGATCTGCAATGGAGGAGTAAGCGGGGACGAGCTGGGAGGCCGGCGCCTGGTTGGCCCGGTGCGGGCTGCCCGGTCGCGGGTGTCGGCCCGGGAGGCTGCGGCGGGTGACAGTGAGGTTCTCGGGCACCGCACCGCGCAGTTCGAGGACAAGCTGCTCGGCGACGACCCAGCGGATCGCCGGGTCGGTGAAAGCCACGAACTGTTGCCGCACGGGGGGACCAGTCGGTGAATAGACCGTCCCCCGAACGCCCACGGGCTCGGCCTCGGGCACGCGGAGCGCCAGGTGGCCACGGCGGAGCGCATCGCAGGTGATCAGCGCACGGTGAGCGCAGAACATGCAGGTCGGCGGCGTGGCGGTGAGCACATCCCGGGGCCGGGTCCTGGTCAGGGAGAGCGGGGGTTCGGCGGGCAGCAGCCAGAGCATGCCCCGGTGCGGCTGACGGTCGGGGGGACCTCCCCCCACCGCACACAGCAGTCGCTCCATGGCGATGCGCTGCCGCGCGGGGTGGTGTTCGGCCGGCCGCAGGGCACCCGTGGGAGTGCCCGCCCATCGCTGCCAGAGCGTTCCGTCGATGTCACGGTCGCCCGGGACCTCGTGCGGGCCGTAGGTGACGCCGCGCTTGGGGTCGAGAACGAGCGGGATCGCCGACGGAGCCTCGCCGTCTCGTGGCGCGACGAACACGCCCATGGCCGCCGGAGATCGGCCGGGGGAGCAGATACGGACGGAGGAAGGGGGGAACGGGTGGGGTGAAGCCGGCATAGGATGGTCTTTCGGGCTTGGTGGGACGCGAGGCGGGGGGCGGGAATCAGGACGGCTGCCCGGTCAGGGTGCGGTCGTGGCGAGGACGGCGGCGAGGGCTTCCGCCAGGGGAGGCAGGCCGGCCTCCGCACGGCGCGCGTCGACCTGTTGCGTATCGCGGATCGGGTACGGCCGGCGCAGGGCACCGTTGATCCGAGTGCCGAAGGGCTGCGGTTGCCCCAGTGCCACGGCCACGTGGTCCTCGACGTAGGCCCCGATGATCGGCGAGCACTGTCCCTTGGCCACGGCCGCGGCGATCAGGTTCTTGCAATGGACCTTGAAGGGCAGGTCGCGGGTGTCGTGGGCATGGAGGAAGATCTGCAGCGCCGCCACCGACGCCTCATCCCCGACCAGCGCGGGGGTGGGCCAGCCGTGACGCCCGACCAACGCCTTCAGCGCCCTCGTGTTGTTCTCGCAAGCGTGGACGAACGCCACCCGCCGGTGCGCCGCACCGGGCATCTGAGCGACCGCTGCGCGCAACCGCTGTGCGTCGGTCGCACGGCGCACGAGGTCGGCGGCCATAGCGTCGAGCGAGGTGGCAGCGGGGGTCTGTTCGGCCTGGTCGGTCGAGGCGAGCGGGGGCACTTGGGACTCCTGGGCGAAGTGAAGATAGAGGGTGAATAAAGCGAATCCGGCACGGGCTGGCGGGGCTCGTGCAGGGCGCCGGGCCGTTGTGGTGCTGGTCAGGCCGGCTCCTCCTCCAGCTCGAGCAGGGCCGCGACAGAGCCTGCGAGACGTCGCAGGTGGCCTTGGGCTGCTGCGGGGTGCGTCGGTGGCGGGGTCTCGAGCAACTCCCGGGCCCGGTCGACCGTGTGCTGCGTCTGGTGGCCCAGGTGGCGGGCGAAGAAAAATCCGGTGTTGCGGGCCAACTGATCCAGCACCGCCGACAGCTCATCGGTCAGGGTTTTGACCCGGTGGGGACCGGGGCTGGCGAAAGCGCCCAGGACCTCGTCGAGGAGGTCGAAGGTGCGCTCGGCATCGGCGACGTCGCAGAATGCCTGGTATCCGAGCAGGTGTTCGCGAACCTGCCGGATAAGGAACCGGTCCCCGTCGGCGACGGGCACGGGGCTGCTCCAGGGCGGCATGTCGCACAGGGGCTGGAAGCCGCCGGTGGTGCGGCGGGGATGCGCGCCGGTTGACATGGGCACTCCGTTGGGCGGGATCACCTGCTGGTTCGTGGCTTGGCCAGGGCACCGGAGAAGAGGCGCAGCGCATCGCGCAGACCTCGCTTGAGGTCCGCCGCGGCGCACAGGGGGAGGGGTTCGCGGGTGACGCTGCTCCAGGGCGGGGTGTCCCAGCGCACCTGGGGAGACGGAGGCAGAGGGATCTGCCCGGCACCGGTGGCCAGGCGGATGCCCTCCAGGGCTCCCAGGTCCGCTCCCGTGCCGGCTCGGACGAGGAAGACCATCGTGCGGTGGTCCTCGGTCAGGCAGGACAGGGGGGCGCACTCGCGTTCGATCCAGGCCAGCGCGGCCAGACCCACGGGATAGGGAACGGTGACCGCGTCGAAGGCGGTGCACATCGTGCGCACCGTGGTGGCCGGGTTGTTGGCCAGTTGCTGCTCGGCAACCTTCGCGGAGACGCGGTGCCCGCCCACGATGAGGGGCCAGCCTAGGAGGTCGGCATAAGCGTGTACGAGGGCGGAGCCATCGTGCGTTCTGGGCGGCCACAGGGGAGTCGTCGTCATCATGCCGTCCTTCGGGGTCGACACAGCCCGGCGCGAGCAGTGAAACCCATCGCCTCAGCGTTGCTGAATTGGGCGAATCTGCCGTGCTGGCTGCGTAGTTGCCGAATACCGTTATGCGTAGGGAACTCCGCTCGAACGCTCGCGGGCACCCCCGTGAGCGCGCAGGCCCCGTTAAAGCTGTTAAAGATCGTTTTGTGGACAGGGGCGCATCCATGGCGCACACACGCAACACCGCACTCGCCGCGGCGATTCGGGAAGCAGGCTGGTCGCAGGAGCAGACCGCCCAGCGCTTCGCCCGGGTCGCTCGAGAATCCGGCGCCCTGGAGCTGGCCGGCACAACACGCTCGCACATCGCCCAGTGGGTCCGCGGCGTACAGCCCAGCGGGAACGCGCCCCGCATCTTGTGTGAGACGCTCTCGCGCGGCCTCGGACGCGTGATCACCCCGGCTGAGATCGGCCTGACCACCGATGAAGCCATCCCGCACACGCCATGGAGCGCCGATCCGCTCAGTGCACTGGTCGACGTCGGGGGGAAGGATCTGGACATGGAGCGCAGGCAGATACTGGCGGGCACGGCGTACTCGGTGGCGGCCCTCGCGCTGCCGGACCGCGCCTGGTGGGAAAAGGCCCCCCAGCAGGCCCGGGAGCGCCAGCCGGTGTCCTCCCGTACCGCCGACGACGCCGATGTGGACAGCGTCCGCGAGATGGTGACCTTCTTCTCCCGCCGTGACCAACGCCGCGGCGGCGCGGATGGACGCGCGGCCCTCGTCGCCTACCTCCGCAACGACATCGCCACCTACCTCAGCGGTCGCTTCGCCACCGAGCAGGTGCGCCAGCAGATGTTTACCGCCGCAGGAGAGACCGCCTACCTGGCCGGCTGGACCGCCTTCGACGCCTCCGAACACGGCCTGGCCCAACGCTACTTCTCCCTGGCGCTCCGCCTGGCCGCCGAGGCGGACGACGCCCCCCTGGCCGGCCACATCCTGCGCGCCATGGCCCATCAGGCCGTCGACCTCCGGCACACCAGCGCGGCCGTCGACTTGGCCGACGCCTCCCTGCGGCAGGGCCGCTACACCCAGGCCAGCCCGCGGGAAAAGGCCCTCCTGGGGGTCGTGCACGCCCGCAGCCTTGCCGCCGCCGGACGGAAGAAGAACGCGCTCGACGCGCTCCTCCGCGCAGAGGACGACCTGAGCAACGCCCGGCCAGGCGACGAGGAACCGGGGCGGGTGTGGTTCTTCGCCGAGGCCAGTCTCGCCCACGAGACCGCCTGCACCCTGCGGGATCTGGGCGATCTCCCGGCAGCAGAACGCGAATTCCGGCGCAGCGTCCGTACCCGCCGCCAGCAGACCTTCGCCCGCACGCACTCGGTCACCTTGGGCTACCTCGGCGCCGTCCAGGCCAGGCAGGGCTCGCTCGAAGCCGCCTGCGCCACATGGCACCAGGCCCTCGACGCCATGGGCGGCATCCACTCCGGACGCGCCCGCGAAACCGTCGTCCAGATGCGCCGGTCCCTCTCGCCCTTCCGCAGCCGGAGCGGCGGCGACAGCACCGCAGCGGCCCTCGACGCCAGAGCTCGCGCCGTCCTCAGCCGCGTAGGCTGACCGCGCCATGACAGTGCCCGAGGTGACACCCCTGACGGGAGCCCCTCGGCCATGCGGGAAGGGAAAACCGTGCCCGGAACGTCCTTTGGAGTCACCAGCATCGCCACCGTCGTAGGCGGCCACGTCGAACCGATCGACGACCACCAAGGCGGCGTCGAGTCGATCATCCGACTCCACCCCGAATACCCCTTGGAGACCCTGCAGGGCATCGAAGAGTTCTCCCACCTCACCGTCGTCTGGCACTTCCACCTCGCCACGCCCGACGACATCGCCCTCCACGCCCGCAGCCCCCGCGGCAACACCCAGTGGCCGGCCACCGGCACCTTCGTCCACCGCAACCACCGAAGGCCCAACCAGCTGGCTCTCTCCTTCCCCCGCCTGCTGCGCACCGAAGGACGCGACCTCCACGTCACCGACCTGGACGCCGTCGCCGGCACGCCGATCCTCGACCTCGCGCCGTACTTCCCCCAGATGGGCCCCCGTGGCCCGGTCACCACGCCGGCATGGCCGACCGAGATGCTCCGCCACTACTGGGACAGCCCGGAGACACGCTGATCCGGCCCCCCTTGCCGCAACACCCGCCGAGCGCGCGCGAGCGAATAGCAGCCGCCAGCAGGTGGTGTTCTCGTGTTGCAAGCTGCGGTCTCCAAGTTCCAGACCAAGATCGGGCGCCTTGGCGCGGGAGCCGTTCGCCATCGCCTCGGGCCTCACGAGTCAGCATCCAGCGCCGGCGCGGCCCCGTGGCCGCCTCGGTGGGTGTGGGAGCAGCCGAGGCCGGGGCGCTGCCTACGAGCCGGGGGCGGAAGTCCCTGCGGAGCAGCAGCCGAGTGCAGGTCGCCGCGATGCGTTTGCCCCGCCCGGTGGCTATGGCCCCGGGGACCCAGGTGGGCGGCTGAGGGCAGTGCGACGCCGTAGGTGCCGGGCACTGCCGCCGGCTGGCCGGGCGCGGCCCTCGTCCGGGTGCGGCGGTGCCACCGGTCGGCCATCGAGGGCGCGACTGGCTGCTGGAGTGTGAACGGGAGAGCGTGGTACAGGCCGTGGTCGACGCCGAGCGGGCGCGGATCGCGGCGGACCTCCACGACAGCGTCAGCCACAACGCGAGCCTGACGGTGGTCCAGGTCGGCGCTGCGCACGAGGTGCTGGCCATCATGCCGGAGGAGGCGGCGGCCGCGATGAGCGCGGTCGAGAGCGCCAGCCGGAACGCGATGACCGAGCTGCGGCACCTGCTTGCCCTGCTCGCTCCCGCACGGGACGGTGCGGACGATACACGCCGCAGCCGAGCCTGAGCAGGATCGGCCCGCTGACCGGTTTACCTTCACTGGCCTGCCCGTGGGCGTACGCACCTCCGGGGGTGCCCCGCCGGCTGCCGGGCAGAATCGACACCACCGCCTACCGGATCGTCCAGGAGGCGTAAACGCCAGGCCCCGCCTAAGTACTGCGTCCGCAAGGGGAGGTGACATGGGCTGGAAGCGGGCAACGGTCAGATCGCGGGGATCGGCGCGGTGATCGTTCGCGGCGCCGGTGGCGCCTGTCCGGGCCGTCAACAGCCCAGGAAGCTGAGCGCGCTGTCGCCTGCTCCTTCGCAGAGCAGGGTGCTGACGTCGCTGTCCGCCCTGGCTGCAAGGCCGTCGAACGCCCCGTCCTGGGCGTCGTACACCCTGCGGACGGCAGCTATGACCTGAAGATCCAGAAGAACCATGGTTGTTCCTCCCTGTCTCTTTTCCTCGCCCTCTATTCGGGGCTCCCCCCTGGATCCCGGACGCAGTCCGGCACGGAGATCGGCACGCCCCGCCAGCCCGCTGATCAAATCGTCGAGAACCGCAATGGATGGACAGGACGCCGGCCAATGTGAGGCACAGAGGACCAGGAGGGAAACCAATAACAGGCCCCAAGCGAACCGCCTGACGCTTTGGGCCGCGCGACACGGTTGGAAGTAACCGGCTGAACGACAGCTCATGGCAGGGGAACGTCGGGGCGGATTCGCTCACGGCAGACGGGATACCGTCCTACAGGGCTGGAGCCAAGGGCTGAGCCATGTCAACATACAACGCTCCCGGAAATACCGGGCAGTCGGCGCCCCTGGCGTTGCCGCTTAATAGTGCACCAGGAGTTTTAACTGGCCAGCGCTGAAATGTGCACCCTCCACTTCAACAGCCCCGTTCTGCTTGTCCTTGGTGCGCTGAATGCTGCGAGGGCTCATCTGGCTCCTGACAGAAGCGCCCCGGAGCCGACGCGAGGCGCACCGCTTGTACCGTCGAAGCTTTCGAAGGCGCGGTTCTCGGCGACCTTAACCTGGCCGACGGCAGACTCCTCATGGCTGGCATCACGCAGGGAGCCAGCGCTCCGCGCGGCCAGCCCGAGCCGCCAGCTGACATTCCCGTGGCCAAGTGCGCTGAGCGCTATATAGCTGATGATCCCCGGTTAGCGAAACCGGGTGTCCTCCGGATCATTGGTCTCGTTCGCGTGTGGCTGAGCTTGGCGGTGGAGCCGTGCGAACAGCGGGTTGGACTGCCTGGCGTCGGTGAAGAAGGTGCCGGAGCGGCCAGCCTGCACTGATCGGTCAATGCGACGCCTTTCCGACCGATTCTTCGTGATCCCCGAGCTAGAAGGTGACAGTCAATGGCGCGCCCGGCTGCCTTGAAACTTGCAGAAGTGCTTGCCGAAATCCGGATGAGTCCGTCGGCTTTTTATCGGCTACGTGCCCGTGGTCTGGCGCCGCGCATGATCAAACTGCCGAACGGTGAGCTGCGATGCCGGCGAAGCGATTTGGACGCCTGGTGGGAGGCGTGTGAGAGGGGCTCCGTACATTGGGAATGAGCTACAACGTCCGATTCTGGGACATACGCGAGCGCCTCGACCGGCGCAAGCCGTACATGGTCCGATGGACGGTTAATGGACGCGAAAAGTCCGAATCATTCATGACCTTCGGGCTCGCCGACAGCAGACGCTCGAAGCTGATGACGGCGGCGCGCGACGGTGAGCCCTTCGATGAACATACGGGTCTGCCGGCGTCCGAACTGCGAGCTATCAAGCAGCGGACGACATGGTATGACCTTGCCCACGAATACCTCGACCAGCGGTGGGACCGTACGCCGGGAAACACCCGCCGCACACTGGCTGACGCACTCGCCACCATCACGCCCGCCTTGGTGCACCCGGGTGCAGCCTATCCGGAGGCGCGGGTGTTGCGGCGTGCCTTGTACTCGTGGGCATTCAACAAGAACGCGTGGGCCCAAGAGCCGAGCGAGGAATGGCGTAAGGCCCTTGACTGGATGCGGCGAAACTCCCTGCCCGTCAGCGCCCTCGCGGAAGCTGATGTTCTGCGACGTGCTCTGGACGCCCTGTGCCGCAAGCTGGATGGCAAGGCGGCTGCGGCCAAGACAGCGCGGCGCAAGAGAGCTGCGTTCAACGAAGTACTCAACACCGCAGTGGAGAAAGGTTACTTCGCAGAGAGCCCCCTCCACGGCCTCAGGTGGAACGCTCCGGCGGTCAACGAGGAAGTGGATCCGGCCGTCGTTCCCAACCCGGTTCAGGTCGCCCGGTTGTTGGCTGCGGTTGCTCAGCAGCGCGGGCGAGGACCTCATCTGGAGGCGTTCTTCGGCTGCATGTACTACGCGGCAATGCGGCCGGCAGAGGTCATCCACCTCCGCTTCGACCAGTGCCACCTGCCTGAGACTGGGTGGGGACTGCTCAACCTGTCGGGCGGCGTCGTCACCGCAGGCAAGGACTGGACGGACGACGGTGCCGTGCACGAGGTGCATTCGCTGAAGCGCCGAGCGGAGACCGCAACCCGGCCCGTGCCCATTCCGCCGCAGTTCGTGCGCATGCTCCGAGCGCACATCGAACGCTTTGGCGTGGCGCCGGACGGCCGGCTGTTCCGGAACCAGGCGGGCAACTACGTGGACGCGGCCGCGTACGGCACGACGTGGTCGCGGGCACGGAAGTACGTGCTGACCCGGACGGAGCTTGCCTCCAAGCTGGCCAAGCGGCCCTACGATCTCCGGCACGCCGGGATCTCGTTCTGGCTGTACTCCGGTGTGGACCCGGCCGAATGTGCTCGCCGCGCGGGCCAGAGCATTGAGGTCCTCTTCCGTCATTACGCCAAGTTCCTGGACGGTGTCCGGGAACAGGCCAACCGTCTCATTGAGCAGTCCATGCAGGAGTGGGACCGCGTCAGCCAGGGCTCGCCGCCTGCGAAGTGAACGGGGTCTTTGGTCCGTGACTGGTCCGGAAGAGCTGGTCGGGAACGGGATGGTGGTGGGACGAACTGGGAGTTACGACGCAAACGGGTCCCTGCTCTGAGTGGGGCGAACGGAAGGCGCCTGCCGGGCAAAAGCCCTGGTCAGGCGCCTTTTTTCGCGCCCCTAGAAGAAGCCGAGTTTCTTCGCCGAGTACGACACGAGGAGATTCTTCGTCTGCTGGTAGTGGTCCAGCATCATCCGGTGGCCCTCGCGGCCGATGCCCGACTGTTTGTAGCCGCCGAAGGCGGCGTGGGCCGGGTACTGGTGGTAGCAGTTGGTCCAGACGCGGCCGGCCTGGAGGGCGCGGCCGGCGCGGTAGGCGGTGGTGCCGTCGCGGGTCCAGACGCCGGCGCCGAGGCCGTAGAGGGTGTCGTTGGCGAGGGCCATGGCGTCGTCGAAGTCGGTGAAGGGGGTGACGGCGACGACGGGGCCGAAGATCTCCTCCTGGAAGACGCGCATGCGGTTGGTGCCTTCGAGGATCGTGGGTTCCACGTAGTAGCCGCCCTTCAACTCGCCGCCCGGCTCGGCGCGGTGGCCGCCGGTGAGGACGCGGGCGCCCTCCTGCCGGCCGATGTCGAAGTAGGAGAGGATCTTCTCCAGTTGGTCGTTGGACGCCTGGGCGCCGATCATGGTGTCCGTGTCCAGCGGGTGGCCCGGGACGATCGCCTCGGTGCGGGCGATGCCGGCGGCGAGGAAGTCCGCGTAGTGGCCGCGCTGGATCAGGGCGCGGGACGGACAGGTGCAGACCTCGCCCTGGTTGAGGGCGAACATCGTGAAGCCCTCGAGGGCCTTGTCGCGGAAGTCGTCGTCGGCGGCCGAGACGTCGTCGAAGAAGATGTTGGGGCTCTTGCCGCCCAGTTCGAGGGTGACCGGGCGCAGGTTCTCCGAGGCGTACTGCATGATCAGGCGGCCGGTCGTGGTCTCGCCCGTGAAGGCGATCTTGGCTACGCGCGGGCTGGAGGCGAGAGGCTTGCCGGCCTCCACCCCGTAGCCGTTCACGACGTTCAGTACCCCCGGGGGGACGAGGTCGGCTATCAGGTCCAGCCAGACGTGGATCGACGCCGGTGTCTGCTCGGCCGGCTTCAGGACGACCGCGTTGCCGGCGGCGAGGGCCGGGGCCAGTTTCCACGCGGCCATCAGGAGCGGGAAGTTCCACGGGATGATCTGGGCGACCACGCCCAGCGGCTCGTGGAAGTGGTAGGCGACGGTGTCCTCGTCCAGCTCGGACAGACCGCCCTCCTGGGCGCGTAACGCGCCCGCGAAGTAGCGGAAGTGGTCGACGGCCAGTGGTATGTCGGCGGCGAGCGTCTCGCGGACGGGCTTGCCGTTCTCCCACGACTCCGCGACGGCGAGCGCCTCCAGGTGCTCCTCCATGCGGTCGGCGATCCGCAGCAGCACCGCGGCCCGCTCGGCCGGTGCCGTGCGGCCCCAGGCCGGGGCCGCGGCGTGGGCGGCGTCCAGGGCGCGTTCGACGTCCTCGGCGGTGCCGCGCGCGACCTCGGTGAAGGGCTCGCCGTTCACCGGCGTCGGGTTCTCGAAGTAGCCGCCCCGGGCGGGCGGGCGGTACTCGCCGCCGATCCAGTGGTCGTACCGCGGACGGTACGAGACCACGGCGTCGGGGGAGCCGGGGGACGCGTAACGGGCCATGCGGCCCACCTCCTCGGGCACGGCCGCCCGTGCCGTCACGGGCGGCGACGCCGGATCGCTACCCACGGACGGCTTGCCGTAGGCCCCGATGATGTGGTGTACACATCATCAGACCCCACTGAGAGAGACGGACGGACCCATGAACAAGAAGGTGCTCGCCGACATAGCCGAGCGCACCATCGCCGCCTACCTGACCACCTTTCTCGGCCTGCTCATCGCCGACGGGTTCGACCTGACCGACGTCTCCGCCCTCAAGGCCGCGGCCATCGCGGCCCTGCCCGCCGCCCTCTCGGTGATCAAGGGAGCGCTCGGGCGGTACGTCGGGGACGACGACAGCGTGGCGTGGCTGCCGAGCCGGCGGCGACGCAAGCGGTCCGCCGCCGGGGCGACGGACCAGGCGGACCAGGCGGGGAAGGCGGGGAAGGGAGGCCAGGCGCGCCGGCCCGGCAAGTAGAGCCGTACCGGCCTCGGTTGGCCCCCGCGGCTCAGCCCGCCGTCCCGCCGTACCGTGCCGCCGCCTCCCGTACCGTCTCCGGCTTCACCTCGCCCCGGCGCGCCAGCGCCTCCAGCGCGGCCACCGCGATCGACCCCGGGTCGACGCCGAAGTGCCGGCGGGCCGCCTCGCGGGTGTCGGAGAGGCCGAACCCGTCCGTGCCGAGGGACGTCCAGTCCTGTTCGACCCACGGCGCGATCTGGTCGGGAACCGCCCGCATCCAGTCGCTGACCGCCACCACCGGTCCCGGGGCGCCCCGCAGCGCCCGCGTGACGTACGGGACCCGCTCCTCGCCCCGCAGCCGGGCCGCGTCGCAGGACAGGGCGTCGCGGCGCAGCTCCGTCCAGGAGGGCGCGGACCAGACGTCGGCGGCCACGCCCCACTCTTCGGCGAGCAGCCGCTGGGCGTCCAGGGCCCAGTGGACGGCCGTGCCGGAGGACAGCAGCTGCGACCGGGGTGCGTCGGCGGGCAGGCCGCCCGCCTCCGGGCCGCCCGCCTCCCGGTAGCGGTAGACGGGGTCTGGGTGAGCGGAGGGAGGTCCACGCCGGTGCGCGCGGCGTGCTCGGTCATCCGCCGCAGCAGGTAGGCGGCCCGGTGCGGCCCCCCGGTCCGGGCCGCGGAGTCGAGGGACTCCAGCCACTCGGCGACCTCGGCCGGGTCGTGGTCGGGCGGCTGGTCGAGCTGGGACATGGTGATCCCCCCTCGCGTTTCCCGGTGCGCTGTGGCCGGGAGGACGTGTTCCGGTGATTCCGGTGCGCGGAATGTTCATTCCGCCAGCTGTTGACGCTAGGCGGGTGGTGTGCGGCCGGCCAATGGTTATTGGTGAGTAATGATCGATGATCGATCGTTCCAGGATCAGGCATACCCGAGCGGCAATCGGAACCCCTCCCTTCACACGGGGTGTGATCCGCGCACCCCACACCGGCTCCCGCACACGTTCCGTACCGTCCGTCCGCCGGGCGACACTGTGCGTGCGAGTCCCACTGGCGCGACGGGACCGGGCTGCCGGTCTTCCCCCCGAGCCGGCGGCCCGCCGCCCCGTACCGCCGGGCGGACGGTACGGGGCGGAGCCGCGCCCCGGCGGGGGCAGGGGGACGGACGCGACGGGGGAGCGACGGGAGCACGGCGGGGACGGCGGAAGAAGGGGCCGGACGCGCGAACATGCGCACCCCGCCGTCGCGCCGCGCGGCGCGGGTGCAACGATGTGCACGTCATGAGTGCAGCACAGCAGGCGGGGCAGGCACCGCGCGCACTGCGGGCCGCGATGTTCGCGGCGGTCTGCGTGCTGCTCGCCGCGCTCGGCCACGCGCTCATGTCCGGGACCGACGTCCCGTGGTGGGCGATCGCCGCCGCGCTGTCCGGCACGGGCGGCTGCGCCTGGTTCCTCGCCGGACGCGAACGCGGACCGCTGCTGATCACCCTCGCCACCGTCGGCGCACAGACGGCCCTGCACTTCTTCTTCACGCTGGCCCAGCACGTCTCCGAGGCGGCGGGCCGCGCGGGAAGCGGCGCGGGCCACGGGCCCGGCGCGCCGCCGTCCCCGAGCTTCCTCTCCCGGCTGACCTGCGGGCCCGTCCCGACGACGGCCCTCGACGGGGGTGGCGGGACGGCGGACGCCATGGGGGCGGGCGGCATGTCCGGCATGTCCATGAGCGGCATCCCGTCGTCCGGCCTGAACGCCACGCACGGCACGGGCGGTACGGGCGGCATGAACGGCATGCACGACATGAGCGGCATGCACATGGACATGCTGGGCATCCACGGCCTCCACGGACCCGTCGGCATGTGGTCCGCCCACGTGCTCGTCGCCCTGATCTGCGGCCTCTGGCTGTCCGGCGGCGAACAGGCCGCCTTCCGGCTCGGACGGGCCGTAGGCGCCCGCCTCTTCGCGCCGCTGCTCCTCCTCTTCCGCGACCCGGCCCCCGGCCCGCGCCCGCCGCGCGTCCGCGCCGGTCTGGGCCGCGCCGCCCAGCGGCTGCGCCGCCTGCTCTACGCGTACGCCCTGATCACCAGGGGTCCACCCGCCGCCCTCGCCGTCGGCCGCTGAACCCCCGACCACCCGTGTCCGCCCGGTAGCCCCGCGCGGACCCCTCGGAGTGCTGCTCGGGGTGCTTCCGCCGACGGCCGCCGGACAGGCCGTGACACGTTCCCGGGCCGTCCGCCGCCCTCGCGGCCGGACGCCCGGATTCCAGGAAGGACCCCGGGCAATGACCCCTGCCCGCAACCAGGACGCGCCGCGCCGGCACGTCCCCCCCCTCGGCCGCCGCGCCGGACGGGAACCGCTCAGCCGACGCCGAGCCGCGCGGCCAGCACCTTCAGCCGGCGGGCGCGTTCGCCCCACCGGTGGCAGTCCGCACAGCCCCGCACATGCGTCTCCAGCGCCACACCGGTGACGCCCGGCGGGGGCGCCTCGCCGTCGATGCGGGCGGACAGGGCGGTACGTACGTCGCTGCAATGCACCCGGCCATCGTCCCCGGCACCGGCCCGCGCCGCTCCACCGCCCCCCACGCGCAAGGCCGCCACGCGCAAGGCCGCCACGCGCAAGGCCCCCACGCGGGAGGCCGCCGTGCGTGACGACGAGACGGTGACGGCCTGGGCGCTGGCCGCCCGGAGCGGCGACGCCGACGCGGTGGAACGGTTCATCCGCGCCACGCAGACCGACGTCCGCCGGTACGTGGCCCGGCTGAGCAACGACCCGCAGGGCGCGGACGACCTGGTGCAGGAGACGTACCTGCGCGCCCTGCGCTCGCTGCCGCGCTTCGAAGGGCGCTCCTCCGCCCGCACCTGGCTGCTCTCCATCGCCCGGCGCACGGTCGTGGACCGGCTCCGCTTCCTCGCGGCCCGGCCCCGGCTCTCGGACACCGACGACTGGCAGTCGGCGGCGGAACGCACCCAGTCCGCCGTCCTGCCCGGCTTCGACGAGGGCGTCGCCCTGTCGCAGCTGCTCGACCGGCTGCCCTACGAGCGCCGCGAGGCGTTCGTCCTGACCCAGCTCCTCGGCCTGCCGTACGCGGAGGCGGCACTGGTCGCGGGCTGCCCGATCGGCACCGTCCGCTCACGGGTGGCCCGGGCGCGGGAGGCGCTGATCGACCAGCTGGAGACGGCGGAACGGGAGAGCACGGCGAGGATGCCGGTGCTGGCGGGGGCGGGGGCCGCCTGACATGGCGCAAGCGCCGGACGGGCTGACCACTCAGCCCGTCCGGCGCTTGCGGCCCGCGGGGGCGCGGCCCCCGCGGGCAACGGAGAAAACTCCGACGGGGCTTGGGCCGACGGGGTTTGAGCTGACGGGGCTTGAGCCGACGAGGCTCGAGCCGACGGGGCTTGCGCCGCGCGGCCCCCGCGGGCAACGGAGAAAGCGCGCGTCAGCCCCGCGGCAGCGCCCCGCTCCCCGCCCGCACCACTTCCGCCTCCACCCGCACCGTCCCGCTCTCGCGGAACCGCAGCACCAGCGGCAGCCGGTCGCCGACGGCGAGCCGCGGCGGGCGGCTGATCATGATGTCGGTGCCGTGCGGGGACATCGCGACGACGTCCCGGGCGGGCACGGTCACCGAGCGGAGCATCCGCATGCTCCCCGCCCCGTCCTTGACGACGGTCCGCGCGAGCATCGCGCCGCCCGCCGACGGCGCGGAGACGGACAGGAGCTCGTCGTCCGCGTCGCCCTTGTTGGTGAGCCGCACGAACGCGGCCGTGTCGTCGCTGTCGAAGGGCAGCAGCACACGGGCGTCCTCGGCGACGACCTCGGCGGGCCGGCCGGCCGCGCCGGACGCCGTCCAGGCGCCGAGGCCGCCGAGGGTCACCACGCAGGCGGCGACGGGGACGAGCGCGGCCTTGGCGGCCTGCGTCACGGGGTTGTTCATGCGACGGCCTTCCGGGGACGGGGGGCGCCCTTGCGGGCGGCGGCGGTCGTGCGGACGGGCGCCGGCTGCCAGCCGCGCAGCCGCAGGCTGTTGCCGACGACGAGGAGGGAGCTGACCGACATCGCCGCCGCCGCGACCATCGGGCTGAGCAGCCCCACGGCGGCGAGCGGCACGGTCACCAGGTTGTAGCCGAAGGCCCAGGCCAGGTTGGCGCGCACGGTCAGGGAGGTGCGGCGGGCCAGCCGCACGGCGTCGGCCAGGGCGCCCATGTCCTCGCGGACCAGCGTCACGTCGGCCGCGCCGATGGCCGCGTCCGTGCCGCTGCCCATGGCGATGCCGAGGTCGGCGCCGGCCAGCGCGGCGGTGTCGTTGACGCCGTCGCCGATGACGGCGACCCGGTGGCCCTGCTCGCGCAGCGCGCGGACGAGGTCCGCCTTGCCCTCCGGGGTGACCTGGGAGTGCACCTCGCCGATGCCCAGTTCGGCGGCGACGGCCCGGGCGGCGGCCGGGCCGTCGCCGGTGGCCAGCACCGGCCGCAGGCCGAGCCGCTTGAGGTGGTCGACGGCCCGGTAGCTGCCGGCGCGGACCGTGTCGCCCAGGGCGATCACGGCCTCGGCGGTGCCCTCGACCCGTACCGCCACGACCGTCCGGCCGTCCCGCCCGGCGCGCCGCACGGCCTCGCCGAGCGCGTCGGGGAGCCCGTCGGCGTCCGCCCGTACGACCTCGACGCGCTTGCCGTCCACCACGGCCCGGACGCCCACGCCGGCCGTGGCCGTGAACTCCTCGGCGGCGGGCAGCGGACCGTCCGCCTCCGCCAGTCCGTGGGCGTGCACGGCCCGGCCCACCGGGTGCTCCGAACCGGCCTCGGCCGCCGCCGCGTACCGCAGCGCGGCCTCGGGACCGCAGCCGCCCTCGCGGGCCGCCACCTCGGTCACCGTCATCGAACCGGTGGTCAGGGTGCCGGTCTTGTCGAGGACGACCGTGTCCACCCGGCGCAGCCCCTCCAGCGCCTGCGGCCCGCTGACCAGGATGCCGAGCCCGGCGCCCCGGCCGGTCGCGGCGAGCAGGGCGGTCGGGGTGGCCAGGCCCAGGGCGCACGGGCAGGCGACGACGAGCACGGCGACGGCCGCGGTGATCGCCGCCTGCGGGGACGCGCCGGCGCCCAGCCAGAACCCGAGGACCGTGACCGCGACCGCCAGCACGGCCGGGACGAAGACGCCGGCGATCGCGTCGGCGAGGCGCTGCACCCGGGCCTTGCCCGCCTGTGCGTCCTCCACCAGCCGCGTGATCCGCGCGAGTTGGGTGTCCGCGCCGACGGCCTCCGCCCGTACCTCCAGCAGGCCGCCGGAGTTGACGGCACCGCCGATCACGGCCGTGCCCGGCGTGACGTCGACGGGCGCGCTCTCGCCCGTCACCAGCGACAGGTCCAGGGCCGAACTGCCCGCCACCACCGTCCCGTCGGTGGCGACGCGCTCGCCCGGCCGGACGAGGAAGCGGTCGCCGACCCGCAGTTCGGCGACGGGGATCCGGCGCTCCTCGCCGTCCGCCGTCCGCACGGCGACGTCCTTGGCGGCGAGGGACGCGAGCGCCCGCAGCGCCGAACCGGTGCCGGCCCGGGCCCGCGACTCCAGCAGCCGCCCGGTCAGCACGAACAGCGGGACGGCGACGACCGCTTCGAGGTAGACATCCGCCGTGCCCGGCATGGCCTCGGGCCACAGTGTGAACGGCATCCGCATGTCCGGGTCCCCGGCGCCGCCGAAGAACAGCGCGTAGACGGACCAGGCGTAGGAGGCGAGGACGCCGAGGGAGACGAGGGTGTCCATCGTCGCCGCCGCGCCCCGCAGGCCGCGCAGCGCCTTGGAGTGGAACGGCCAGGCGCCCCACGCGGCGACGGGCGTGGCGAGCGCGAAGCACAGCCACTGCCAGTTGCGGAACTGCAGCCCCGGGGCCATCGACAGCACCAGCACGGGCACCGACAGCACGGCGGTGATCAGCAGCCGGACGAGGGGCGACGACCCGGCGCCGGCCTCCTCCTCCGGGGCCTCCTCCGTCTTCGGCCGGGGCAGCGCGGCGGTGAAACCGAGGCCCTCCACGACCGCCATGAGCTCGTCGGCGGTCACGGCCTCCGGGTGGCTGACGCGGGCCCGGCCGGTGGCCAGGTTGACGCTGGCGGTCACGCCGTCGAGCCGGCCGAGCTTCTTCTCGACGCGGTTGACGCACGCGGCGCAGGTCATGCCGCCGACGATGATCTCGGTCTCGGCGGCCGGGGAGGCGGTGGTGGTCGTCGCGCTCATCAGTGCCCCATCCCGGGCATGCCGTCCATGCCGCCGCTTCCACCGCTCTGGCCGGAGTCCGGATCGGACGCGCCCCCGCCATCACTGCGGTGCATGCCGGGGGAGACGGGACCGGCCGCCGAACCGACGGCGTAGGCGACCCCGAACAGGGCCGCGAGCAGCAGGACGAAGCCGGACAGCAGGCTGTACGGACTGAGGGAATGACGTGCGGTCATCGCCGCATCGTGACATGCCGGAGGCCGTCCGCCGCAGCGGAAGGCGCCGGGACGGCACGTGAGGATTGTCCCTTCCGCTTCGGGGAACTCCCCCGGCCGGTCGGCCGACTACCTGGAGATAGAGCCCGTCCGGCCTTCACCCGTGGGTGGAAACCCGCACGAACGTACGGGAACTCACCGCCCCGCGCACCCGACTTCCTCAGCGATCAAGATTCAGCGAGGAGCCCGCACGTGCCGACCCCCGACCCCATACCCCTCTCCGGCGCCGCCTACAAGCGCGACCCCTACCCCCTCTACGCGCGCCTGCGCGAAGCCGGACCGATCCACCGCGTCGTCTTCCCCAGCGGCGTCACGGCCTGGCTGGTCACCGGGTACGCCGCCGCCCAGCGCACCCTCGCCGACCCCCGGTTGGGCAAGAACCACGCCCTGGGCAACGACCGCTGGCGCGCCCGCGCCTCGATCATGCCGGAGCCCCAGCACTCCCGCCTCCAGGTGCACCTCCTCCACCAGGACCCCCCGAAGCACACCGGCATGCGCCGCCTGATCACCGACACCTTCGCCCCCCGCCGCGTCGAGGCGCTGCGCTCGCGCCTCCAGGAGCTGGCGGACGAACTCGTGGACGCGCTCCCGTCCACCGCCGGCCCGCACGACGACGCGGTCGACCTGGTCGGGACGTTCGCCGCCCGCTTCCCCTTCCTCGCCCTCGCCGAGGCCATCGGCCTGCCCCCGCACCTCGCCGCCCGCTTCCGGCGCGAGTGGGGCGGCGTCGTGGCCCCCGTGGGCCCCACCGACCCCGGCCGCCCCGCCTATGAGGCGCTGCTGCGCGGCTTGGAGGACTACATCGCCGAGGTGGTCGCCGACCGGCGCGCCACCCCCGACGACGGGCTGCTCAGCCGGCTGGTCGCCGCCCGCGACACCGGCGAACTCACGCCCGAGGAGCTGGACTCCATGATCTTCCAGCTCCTGGTGGCCGGCCAGGAACCGGTCACCAACCAGATCACCACCGCCCTCGTCGCCCTCTTCCGCCATCCCGAGGCCCTGGAACGGCTGCGCGCCGAACCGTCCCTCATGCCCGCCGCGGTCGAGGAACTGCTGCGCCTGGACGGCGCGTTCGAGCTCACCACCTGGCGCTTCCTCGCCGAGGACGCCGAGCTGCACGGCACCCGCGTCCCGGCCGGCGACTCCGTGATCGTCTCCCTCTGCGCCGCCAACCGCGACCCCGAGCGCTTCCCCGACCCGGACACCCTCGACCTCGACCGCGCCCAGGGCTCCCACCTCGCCTTCGGACACGGCATCCACTTCTGCCCCGGCGCCGCCCTCGCCCGGATCGAACTCCAGGTCGCCCTGGGCACCTTGCTCACCCGCCTGCCCGGCCTGCGCCTGGCCGTCCCCGACGAAGAACTGCGCTGGATCCCCGCCGTCCTCGGCCGCGGCACGGCCGCGCTCCCCGTGGCGTACGACGCGCCGCGCTGCCCGTTCGGGCGGGGGTGACGGTCATGACGACGACCAGCACCGCTCTCCTGGCGACGGACACCGCCACCGAGGTCCTGCGCCTCCTCCTGCCGTACCACCGGACGACCGGACCGGTGTCGCACGACCCCGCCGACCACCCCGAGACGCTCCGGCAGATCCGCCAATTCACGGACACCGGTGACCCCGTGGTCCTCACCCTCCCCGGCTTCCCCTGCAAGTCGCCCAACCCCGCCAAGGTACTGGGACACCTCCCCGACGAAGGGGAACGGCTCTCCCTGACCTTCCTCGACCACCTCTGCGCCCGCGTCGGCGAGGTGTACGAGCCCGGAGCCCGGATCGTCATCTGCTCGGACGGGCACATCTTCGGCGACGTCATCCACGTCCCCGACGAGCACATCGACGCGTACGGCGACGCCCTGCGCGCCATGATCGACACCGAGGGGCTGCGGCACCTCGACACCTTCGACCTGCGGGCGGTACACGGGGACGCCGACCACGACACCAAGCGGCGCCTGGTGACCGAGGCGTACGCGCCGTCCGTGGACGACCTGCGCGCCCTGGTCCGCACCGACGAGGAGACCGCCCGGCTCTACCGGGGCATCACCCGCTTCCTCTTCGAGGACACCGCGGACTTCCCCGGCAGCCGGTCGGCCCTCCAACGGGACTGCCGCGCCCGGGCGTACGAAGTGATCGCCCGGAGCCGGGCCTGGGGCGAGCTCATCGCGCAGCACTTTCCGCGGCAGGTGCGGCTATCCATCCATCCGCAGCCGGCGGGGGCGGAGAAGTTCGGGATCCGGCTGCTGGAGACGGGGGATGCGTGGGCCACGCCGTGGCATACGGTGCTTCTGCTCCAGGGGGGTGCCGCGCGGTTGGTGCGGCGGGAAGAGGCCGAGCGGGTCGGGCGGCTGGTGGTGCGGGACGGCAGGCCGAGCCACTTCGTGGGGTGAGCCCCGGTCCCGCCCTTTCTCCGTTTCTTGCGGGAGCCGGCCCCCGCACCCCGAGCGCGCCTGCGGCGCGCGTCCTCAAACGCCGGACGGGCTGATACAGCCCGTCCGGCGCTTGAGGACAACCGCGCGGAGCGCGGTTTCGGGGGTGCGGGGGCGCAGCCCCCGCAAGAAACGGGAAGGGGCGGGGCTGGGGCGAACTCACCCCGCGGCAGCGGCGACCGCCGCCACATCGCCGCCCCCGGCGGCATCCGCCACCTCCCGGTGGTCGAAAGCGATCAGCGGATCCCCGGTCAGCGGATGCTCCACCACCACCGCCCGCACCCCGAACACCTCGGCCAGAAGCTCCGGCGTCAGCACATCCCGTGGCGCCCCGGAAGCCACCACGGCCCCCTCATGCAGCACATGCAACCGGTCGCACAACGACGCCGCCGCGTTCAGATCATGAAGGGACAGCAACGTCGTCCGCCGCTGAGCCCGCAACAGTGCGAGCAGTTCGACCTGATGACGGACGTCCAGATGGTTCGTCGGCTCGTCCAGGACGAGCACCTGCGGATCCTGGGCCAGGGCACGGGCCAGGAGCACCCGCTGCCGCTCGCCGCCCGAGAGGGCGGAGAAGGAGCGGCCCCCGGCGCCGGCCAGTCCGACCCGTTCCAGGGCCGAGGCGACCGCCTCCGCGTCCGTCCGGTCCTCGCCCGCGAACGCCCGCTTGTAGGGCGTGCGGCCCATGGCCACCACCGCGCGGACGGTCAGTTCGAAGTCGCTGCCGCGTTCCTGAGGGAGTGCCGCGACCCGGCGCGCGGCCTCGGGGGCGGACAGCGCGCGGATGTCCGCACCGCCCACCAGCACCCGCCCGGCGTGCGGCTTGAGGTAGCGGTAGACCGTGCGCAGGACGGTGGACTTGCCGCTGCCGTTCGGGCCGACCAGGCCCGCGATCTCGCCGTCCTCGGCCAGCAGGTGGACGCCGGAGACGATCGTCCGCCCGGAGAGGACGACCTCCAGCTCCTCGATGGCGATGCGCATGCGGCTATCCCCTCTCCAGGCGGCGGTCGAGCAGGTAGAGCAGGGTCGGGGCACCGATCAGGGCGGTGACGACGCCCACCGGAAGCTCCTGGTCCGGCAGGGCCGTCCGGGCCACCAGGTCGACCACCACCAGCAGCACGGCCCCGAACAGGGCGGCGATCGGCAGCAGCCGGCGGTGGGCGCCGCCGACGACCATCCGGCACACGTGCGGAACCATCAGCCCCACGAAGCCGATCGCCCCCGACACCGACACCAGCACGCCCGTCAGCACACTCGTCACGACGAACAGCTCACGGCGCAGACGGCCCACATCGACGCCCAGGCCGGCCGCCGTCTCGTCGCCCATCAGCAGCGCGTCCAGCGCCCGCGCCCGGGCCAGCAGCGCGGCCAGCCCCAGGCCGACGGCCACCAGGGGCGCCGTCAGCGTCGACCACTGGGCCCCGCCCAGCGACCCCATCAGCCAGAACAGCACCCCGTGCGTCTGCTGGTCGTCGCCCGCCTGGAGCACCAGGTAGTGGGTGAACCCGGACAGGAACTGCCCGATGCCCACCCCCGCCAGCACCAGCCGCAGCGGGGAGAAGCCGCCGCCGCGCCGGGCCATCGCCCACACGAGGGCGAACGACGCCAGCGCCCCGGCGAACGCGGCGGCCGAGAGGCCCAGGCCGAACGCCCCGCCGGCGCCGACCCCCAGGACGATCGCGGCGACCGCTCCCAGCGACGCGCCGCTGGAGATGCCCAGCAGGTACGGGTCGGCGAGCGGATTGCGGACCAGCGCCTGGGTGGCCGTGCCGACCAGCCCCAGCCCCGCGCCGACCAGCGCCGCCAGCAGCGCCCGCGGCACCCGCAGCCGCCACACGATCAGGTCGTGGGTGCCGGGCGCCAGGTCGTCGCCCGTCACCCCCCGGACCACCGCCGACCACACGTCGCCCACCGGCACCCGGGTCGACCCCAGGCACACCGAGGCGACCAGCGCAACGACCAGCGCGACGACCAGGACACCGGCCACCAGGAACGTACGCGGCTCGCGGCCGCTCTCCCGTTCCTCCTTCTCCGCGGCCACCGCGAGCGTCGCCATCTACTTGACCCGGTCCGGGTGCAGAACGTGCGCGATCTCCCGCACGGTGTCCGCGCTGCGCACACCGGCGATCGTCGTGCGCTCGGACCCGATGCGCAGGAAGCGGCCCTCCTTGACGGCCTTGAGGTCCTTCGTCGCGGGGAAGGACTTGAGGAAGTCCTCCGCCTCGCCGAACGCCTTGCGGTTCGCCTCGTCGCTGCCCCGGTTGCGCACGGCGAGCTGGATGAAGTCCGGATTCTTCGCCACCACGTCCTCCCAGCCGACGGGCTTGAAGTCGCCGTCGCAGTCGGCGAAGACGTTGCGGCCCCCGCCCTGGGTGATGACGGCGTTGGCGACCTGCCGGTTGCACACCGCCATGGGCTGCTTGGTGCCGGCGTCGAAGTCGAAGAGGAAGTACGACGGCCGCTTGTCCTCCGGCACGTCCTTGAGCGCGTCCCGGACGCCGTCCGTCTTCTTCTTCATGTCCGCCACCAGCTCGGCGGCCCGCGCCGAGGTGCCGGTGACGCGGCCCAGCTCCTCGATGTCCGACTCGATGCCCGACAGGTCGGTGCGCGGCGACTTGTTCATGGCCGCGCACGCCGTCGACTTGAGGAAGATGTGCTTGATGCCGGCCGCCTTGAACTCCTCCGGCGTGGGCGCGTCACCGGCGCCGCGCATGTTCTTCATGGAGGAGAACGAGTCGATGTAGACGTCCGCGCCGGAGCCCAGCAGCTTCTCCTTGGGGATCACCGTCTTGCCCAGGACCGGCACCTTCGCCGCCTGGTCCGCGAACCGCTGCGGCACCGCGCCCTTCCCGGGCGGGAAGCCCGTACCGGCGATCCGGTCGCCCGCGCCCAGCCACAGCAGCAGCTCCAGGGCCGCGGCGTTGCTCGTCACGATCTTCTTCGGCGGTCCGTCGAACGTCGTCTTCGCACCCGCGCAGTCCTGGACGCTCACCGGGAAGCCCTTGCCGCCCGAGCCCCCCGAAGCGCCCTCCTTCCCGGCCTCCCCGTCGTTACCGCCGCCACCGCCACAAGCCGTCGCCGTCAGGGCCACCGCGGCCAGCACACCGCACCACGCACGAGCGCGCATGAGAAACACTCCAGGGGGTCGTTCCATCGGGGACCGCTGATGCGGGCCCTGACCAGTAGTCGGACCGCGTGCCGGTCGGGTTCCCGGCGGGCGGCGAGATGTGCGGCATAGGCTGCGGAAGATCAACTACCGCGGAGGACCACCGATGCCGGACCACACCACCCCCCAGCAGCTCCAGCCCATGCCCACCGACTGGCGGCGTGCCCTCGCCGTCGTCGCCCACCCCGACGACCTCGAGTACGGCGCGTCCGCCGCCATCGCCGCCTGGCTCGACGAGGGACGCACCTGCGCCTACGTCCTGGCGACGCGCGGCGAGGCGGGCATCGACACCCTGAGCCCCGCCGAGGCCGGACCGCTGCGCGAACGCGAGCAGCGGGAGAGCGCCGCGGCCGTGGGCGTGGACACCGTCGAATTCCTCGACCACGCGGACGGCGTCATCGAGTACGGCACCGCGCTGCGCCGCGACATCGCCGCCGCCGTCCGCCGCCACCGCCCCGAACTCGTCCTCACCCTCAACCACCACGACACCTGGGGCGGGGTCGCCTGGAACACCCCCGACCACCGGGCCGTCGGCCGGGCCACCCTGGACGCCGTCGCCGACGCCGGGAACCGCTGGATCTTCCCCGAGCTCGTCGACGACGGCCTGACCCCGTGGAACGGCGTGCGCTACGTGGCCGTCGCCGGCTCGCCCCAACCGACCCACGCGGTGGACGCGAGCGCCGGCCTCGACCGCGCGGTGGCGTCGCTGCTCTGCCACCGCACCTACATCGAGGCGCTCACGGACGAGGAGCCGGAGCGCTACTGCCGGACCTTCCTGGAGGGCAACATGGCGGCGGCGGGGGAGCGCTTCGGAGGCCGGCCGGCGGTCGCGTTCGAACTCTTCAGCCGGTGACCGGCGGCTTTTTCTAGAGCTTGCGGTAGGTACGGGCGTCCTCGGCCGCCGCCAGGACGGCGGCCAGGTCGCCGCCCGCCGAGGCCGTCACCACGGCGGCGACGGCACCCTCGACGAACGGGGCGTCCACCAGCCGGGCGTCCGCCAGTTCACCGGTGCCGAGCAGGGACTTCACGGTGAGCACCGCGCTGCCCATGTCGCACAGGACCACCACGCCGGCCCCTTCACCGGCCTCCTCGACGGCCGCCCTGACCAGCTCGGCGCTGGTCCCGATCCCCCCGTCGGGCAGCCCGCCGGCGAGCGCGACGGGCACCGGGTCACCGGTCCCGACCAGCGCCGTGGCCAGGCCGGCCGTGGCGGCGGCCAGGTCCCGGCTGTGCGACACGAGGACGACGCCGACGCGGCCGGGGGCGGAGGGGGCGTCCGGGGCGCTCAGGGTGTCCGGGGCGACCTCGGCGGCCTGCGGCTCCACCGGCCGGCCCGGCTCCTCCTGCCGGCCCGGCTCCTCCTGCCGCCCCGGGGCGAGCTCCGGGTCCGTAGCCTCGTACAGCGCCGTGATCAGCAGTGCGGACGAGGCCGCGCCCGGGTCCTCGTGACCGACGCTCCGCTCGCCCAGGTAACTGGCCCGGCCCCGGCGGGCCCTGAGCGGTACGGTCGCCTCCGCGCCCTCGACGGCGGCCCGCGCCGCCGCCCGCAACGCGGCCGTCACGTCGTCGCCGTCCGCGAGGGAGGCGGCGAGGGCGTCGGCGGCGGGCTGGAGGGCGTCGACCATCGTCGCGTCCCCGGGCGCCGAGTCGCCCAGCCGGCGCACGCTCCGTACGGCGGCGGCCAGGCCCTGCCCCAGCGCCTCGAGAGCCACCTCGGCGTCCTCGCCCAGCACCTTCCCCAGCCGCCGGAACACCGTGCCGAACAGCGGGCCCGACGCCCCGCCCACCGTGTTCGTCAGATGCGCGCCCACAGCGGTCAGCAGCGCCCCGGGGGTCTCCGCCGCCGCCACCGCCTCCGCCCCGGCGGCGGAGGTGAAGCCCCGCTTGAGGTTGGCGCCGTGGTCCGCGTCGCCGATGGCGGCGTCCAGCTCGGTCAGGCGGTCGGCGGAGGTGACGACGACCTCGACGGCGCGGTCGAGGAAGCGGCGGAAGAAGGCGAGGTCAAGCGGGACGGCGGCGGTCATGCGCGGCTCCTTGCTCCTGTTGCTTCTGACGGACGGCCGCGTCTTGCCTCTGACGGAACGGCTGCGTCCCGGCCAGCGTAGGCGCGGGCGGATCCGGGTCAGCGGACGACGTCGAACACGTTCTTCTGCAGGCCGTTGGCGTACGCCTCGTGCTCCACCAGCCGCAGCTTCTGGGTGTCCTTGTCCGTGGTGCTGAACAGGCGCTTGCCCGCGCCCAGCAGCAGCGGGAAGACGAGCAGGTGGTAGCGGTCGATCAGCCCGGCGTCCGACAGGCTCCGGTTCAGGGTGGCACTGCCGTGGACGATGATCGGGCCGCCTTCGGTCTCCTTCAGCGCGGCGACCTCGTCGAGGGAGCGCAGGATCGTGGTCTCGCCCCAGTTCGTCACCAGGTCGCTCTCGGCGAGCGTCGTGGAGACGACGTACTTCGGCATCACCTTGTAACCGGCGAAGTCCTCCATGTCCGGCCACACGGCGCCGAACGCCTCGTAACTCGTCCGGCCCAGCAGCATCGCGGTGGCCTCCTCCTGCTCCCGACCCTTGATCTCGAACGCCTCGGGCAGGAACTCCACGTCCTTGAACGTCCACCCGGCGTTCCGGTAGCCGGGCTCGCCGCCCGGGGCTTCCACGACGCCGTCGAGCGAGATGAAGGCGGTGCTGATCAGGGTGCGCATGGGGAGGTTCCTCGGGAGTCGTGCGGGAGGGAGCCGCGGTCGCGGCCGCGCTCGCAGTGTGCACCAAGCGTGATCACTCACGGAAGGTCCGGCGGCCCCCCCCAGCAAGGGCGGACCGGATGCCGTCCCGGATCAGCCGATCCCGGTGACCGTCGACGCCAGCGACAAGACCAGCGCGCCGAGCGCCCCCGCGGCACCCGACAGGCGCACCTCGCGCGGGGTGTCCCGGTGGCGGACGTACCGCGCGGTGGCCGCGCCGAAGGCCAGGCCGCCGGCGACGAACCACGGCCCCCACAGGCAGAGGTACCAGAGCGTCAGGTCCGCGAGCCCGGGCGCGGCCGACAGCACCCCGGTCTCCACCAGCACCCCGTCCAGGACGAAGAGGCCGCCGTGCCAGACGAGCAGGACCGCGGCGCCGCCGCCGCAGAACACCAGGAGACGGCCGGTCCCCGGGCCGCGCCGCCGCGTCAGGCCGATGCCCAGCAGCGCCCCGATGAGCTTCAGGAACCCGGTCACCCACAGGACGGCCACGAACCAGGTCACCCGGTCGTGGGCGAGTTCCACCAGGGACGGCGACACCGTCGTCCGGGCGCCGAAGGTGCGGCCCGTCGCCCAGACGAAACTCGGCACCGCGAAGAGGATCCCCCACACCGCGGCGGCGAGCCCGGGCCCGGCGCCGGGCCTCGGACGGGACGGCCGGCGGGGGACAGCGTGCACGTATCGCTCGATCACGGCTCCACCGTGGCGGAACGGCGACGGCGAGGCGTCATCCGACCGGACGAGCGGCCTCCGCCGCGAGAGTGAACCGCCGGAAGCGTCCGGGCGCCGGGGTGTACGCCGTTCACGCCCCCGGCAGGGCGCGCAGCCCCAGTCCGTCCGCCGTGATGGTGTCCGCCGTGACGAGGGCCTGCTCGGCCGTGACGTCCGTCATGAAGACGAAAGGCGGGATCACCGGGGGCGCGGGGAGGGTGTCGGGGGAGAAGGTGAGGCAGACGAGGCCCTCCAGGCAGCCGTGGAACCGGGTGAGGTGGAGCGTCACCTCGCCTCGCAGCTCCAAGGAACGGGCCCGCAGAGCGAGTTGCCCTGCCCCCTGTCCGTCGCGCGTCCGCAGCCGGTAGTCGCTCAGCGAAGCGGCCCGCATTGTGAGGACGATGACCTTCAACTGGCCCTTGGCCGTGGGGACGTGACTCACGCCGGCCAGGGTGAAGCCGTGCGGGGAGAAGCGGGAGGCGGTGACGGCCGGGGGAGTGGCGGCCGCGGTGACCGGCTGCCCTGGCTGTCCCGACCGCACCGGCTGCACCGGGCGTCCCGGGGGTGCGTCCGCCGCCTCCGCCCGGTCCGCCGACGGCCCGGCCATGACCGTCAGCAGGACGGCCGGCAGCGCGACGGCGAGCGTACGGTCGCCCCTCGGGGTCCAGCCGAAGCCCATCGCGCTGCCCGCGATGCCGAGGGCCATGCCCACCAGGAACCCGCCCAGGTTGGTGGCCGCGAACGACAGCACCGACAGGATCAGGGCGTTGACGCTCACGTAGTGCCGTGCCGACGGCAGGAACCACAGGAACAGCCCCGCCGCGATCAGCGCCAGCCCGATGCCCAGCGCGGCCAGCCCGCCCAGCCCCAGGCTCACCAGCACGGTCACCGGTGACAGCGGGACCACCAGCAGCTCCGTCCCGCCGAGGACGAGGAGGGTGCCGGCCCAGAAGGGCCGGGTCCGCCGCCAGGTGCGGAAGCGCCGGCGGGCCGGTCCGTCCGGCAGCCTCGGGAACGCCCGCGGCCGCCTCAGAAGCACTGGTCGCCGTCCAGGTTCACCTGGAGTTTCAGGCCCTTCAGCCGGAAGTTGCCGCCCGTGGCCGACCAGGCGTGCGACCGCACGCCCGCCACCGTGACCTTCCCCGCCTGGAGCCCGAACGCGCCGGCGTCGCCCTTCACCCCCGGCACCCGGTCGAGCGTCGACGCGTCCCGGCCGATCTGCGCCGTCCCGAACTCCGCGTCCCCGACGAGGTCCTCGCCGTCGATGACCAGATCGCTCGCCGTCACCTCGCCGGCCCGCCCGCCGGCCGTGAGCTTGAACGTGACCTTGCCCAGCGGCGTGGGCACGGACGCGGCCTGACAGATGTCGCTCAGCCGGGCGTTCCCGATGCCCAGCAGGGCCACCGGATGCCCCTTGCCGTCGACGGACTTGTCGGTCTGCACGTACGAGGCCAGCCCGTCGCTGGTCAGCCTGCCGGACGACACCTGGAAATGCGTACCGGAGACGGCGAACGAGGCCGCGAGCGCGCCCTGTGCCATCCCCGTGGCCATCGCCCCCACCGCGAGCACCGCCGGCAGGGCGATCAGGGCGGTCCGCCGCCAGGCGGTACGGCCCTCCGGCAGGTCTCGGTCTGATCCGCTCACTGCTTCCTCCCGCGACTCAGGGAAGTGCGTGGTGTGCAGGTGGTGCCATACTGCCGATGTTCCCGTGGAGTTGGAGACTAGGGCCGATTTTGAACGATAGTCAACAGCGCGGAAGCGAGCGGGCGCAGGCGCGCCGGGCCGAACTCATCGCCGTCGGGCGGAAGCTGTTCGCCGACACGTCCTACGACGCCCTGTCCATGGACGACATAGCCCGGCACGCGGGCGTCGCCAAGGGGCTGATCTACTACTACTTCAGCAGCAAGCGCGGCTACTACCTCGCCATCATCGAGGACGCCGTCGCCGAACTCGTCCAGCGCGCCGGGTCCACCCACGACCTGCCGCCCGTCGAACGCGTCCACCACACCGTCGACGGCTACCTCCGCTACGCCCAGCACCACCAGGCCGCCTACCGCGCCATCGTCACCGGCGGCGTCGGCTTCGACGCCGACGTCCTCGCGATCCGCGACCGCGTCCGCGAACAGCTCCTCACCGCGATGGCCCGCGCCGCCTGGGGACGCGCCGACCTCCCGCCCGTCGCGCGGGCCGCCCTCGTCGGCTGGCTGTCGGCGGTGGAAGGGGTGACGCTGGACTGGCTGGCCCGCCGTGAGCTGCCCCGGGAGATGGTGTGCGGGCTGCTGGTGCGGGCGTTGGGGGACGCGCTGCGGACGGTCGAGGAACACGAGCCGACGTGCCCGGCGCCCGAGCGGACGCGGTGGTGAGGCGCCCCGGCCCCGCCCCTTCCCGTTTCCCGCGGGGGCCGCGGCCCCCGCACCCCCATTCGGAGCGCCGCCGGTGAAGTTTGCTGCAGACCGGGGTATATGCGGGACATCGTCCTGAAAGCCACGGCCGGACCCTCCAGTTGCAGTCCGGCCATGATCTGTCAAGCCGTGACGAGGCCCCCTCGATCAGGCATACTCCAAGCGCCACAGCCGCAGGTCATCCCCATTCCGCGACCCGGCACGGGACTGTCGACTGGGCATCACCGGCGGTCCGGCCGACACCCAGGCCCCCGCCGTTCCAGCGCCCGACAGGGAGGAGAGCCGTCGCATGACCGACCACGGCCCGCAGCCGGTGGAGCGCCAGCTGCCCACTGAGGAATCCAAGGACCTGCTCGCGCTGGTGCGCGACCTGGTGCGGCGGGAGATCGCCCCGCGGGCGGCGGCCGAGGAGGAGGCGGGGCACTTCCCCCGGGACCTCTTCCGGCTGCTGTCCTCGTCCGGACTGCTCGGACTGCCGTATCCGGAGGAGTTCGGGGGCGGCGGCCAGCCGTACGAGGTCTACCTCCAGGTGCTGGAGGAACTCGCCGCCGCGCGGCTGACGGTGGGCCTCGGGGTCAGCGTCCACTCCCTCGCCTGCCACAGCCTCGCCGGATTCGGCGGCAAGGAGCAGCAGGCGGAGCACCTGCCCGCGATGCTCGGCGGCGGACTCCTCGGCGCGTACTGCCTCTCCGAGCCGCAGTCCGGCTCCGACGCCGCCTCCCTGCGCACCCGCGCCGTCCGCGACGGCGACGACTGGGTCCTCACCGGCACCAAGGCGTGGATCACCCACGGCGGGATCGCCGACTTCTACACCGTCCTGGCCCGGACGGGCGGCGAGGGCGCGCACGGCGTCACCGCGTTCCTGGTGCCCGGCGACGCTCCCGGACTGACGCCCGCCGCGCCCGAGCGCAAGATGGGCATGAAGGGGTCGCCGACCGCGCAACTGCACTTCGACGGCGTACGCGTCCCGGACGCGCGCCGCATCGGCGAGGAGGGCCAGGGCTTCGCCATCGCCCTGTCGGCCCTCGACTCCGGCCGGCTCGGCATCGCCGCCTGCGCCGTCGGCGTCGCCCAGGCGGCCCTGGACGAGGCGCTGGCCTTCGTCACCGAACGGCGGCAGTTCGGCCGTCCCCTCGCGGACTTCCAGGGGCTGCGCTTCCTGCTGGCCGACATGGCCACGCAGATCGAGGCCGGCCGGGCTCTCTACCTCGCCGCCGCCCGGCTGCGCGACCAGGGGCTGCCGTTCTCCCAGCAGGCGGCCATGGCCAAGCTCTTCTGCACCGACGCGGCGATGCGGGTCACCACCGACGCCGTCCAGCTCATGGGCGGGTACGGCTACACGGCCGACTTCCCCGCGGAGCGGTACATGCGCGAGGCGAAGGTCCTCCAGATCGTGGAGGGCACCAACCAGATCCAGCGGATGGTGATCGCCCGTCATCTGGCCGGGCCGGAGTCGCGGTAACGGGTCGCGGCACGCGATACGCCGCGGTAGGCGGTAGACCGCGGCCGGCGGCGGGGCGGCGGACCCGGGACGGCGCGGGCGGACGGAGTCCGCGGTCGCGCACCCTCTGCCTCGCCGCCTTCGGCCCGGACCGTGCCCCGGCCGTCCTCCGTACGCGGGCCGCCGCCGTCGGGGCGGGCGACGGTGACGGTCCGCGTCGTGCTTCGCGCGCCGCTCAGGACCGGTCGCGCGTCTCCGGCACCCGCACCGGGCGCGAGCCCGGCCCGCCGATGTGCGAGAACGGCTGCGTCCGCCAGTCCAGGCGCTCCGGCAGGGTGAGCAGCAGGGCCGTGTCCAGTTCCAGCGCGCCCTCGTCCTCCCCGGCCGGCTCGGCGTCCTCCACGGCGCGCCCGGAGCCCGGGCAGACCGTGAGGCCGAACGGATTCCACGGGGACGGGCAGAGCGCGTGCTCCGGGAGCTCGTCCTCGTCCGCGAGCAGGGCGATCGGACGGGCGCAGTCCGGGCAGGTCACCCGGAACATCGTGGTGAAGTCCGCCGGCTCGTCGAGGCCGTACGGGCTGCTGTCGCCGTCGTTCTCCAGGCGTTCCAGGCTCGGCATGATCTTCGTTTCCCCCTCGGCTGGGCCTGGCAGGGGCGTCTCGGCCCCGGCCACAGCAAGCACTTCCCGTCGGCGGTCCGGGGTAATCACCCCGGCCGGGGGGACACGGGCGCGGGCCTGTGGCGTTCGTCACGCGTCCCGCGCGCCCGCGGGGGACGCCGACTGTGCCGGGCGCCGTGCGACGCAGTAGGTTGGCCGGTGTGGAGGAGCTGGACAAAGAGATCGTGGAACTGCTCGTCAAGGACGGGCGGATGAGCTACACCGACCTGGGCAAGGCCACCGGCCTGTCCACCTCGGCGGTGCACCAGCGGGTGCGCCGGCTCGAACAGCGCGGGGTCATCCGCGGCTACGCGGCGGTGGTCGACCCGGAGGCGGTGGGGCTGCCGCTGACCGCCTTCATCTCGGTGAAGCCGTTCGACCCGAGCGCCCCGGACGACATCGCGGACCGGCTGGCGGAGATCCCCGAGATCGAGGCGTGCCACAGTGTCGCGGGCGACGAGAACTACATCCTGAAGGTGCGGGTGGCGACGCCGCTGGAGCTTGAGCATCTGCTGGCGCGTATCCGGTCGTTGGCGGGGGTGTCCACGCGGACGACGATCGTCCTCTCGACGCCGTACGAGGCGCGGCCGCCGCGGGTGGGGTGAGCCCCGGTCCCGCCCTTTCTCCCCCAGCTACCGCTGGGAGGTGCCCCCAGTTTCTTGCGGGGGCGAGCCCCCGCACCCCCCGAACCGCGCTCCGCGCGGTTGTCCTCAGACGCCGGACGGGCTGATATTCAGCCCGTCCCGGGGGTGCGGGGGCCCCGCGCACCCGCCCCACCCCCGCCCACGCCACACTGTTCCCATGAGCGAGCGCCCCCGTACCACCCTCCTCCGCAACGGCGACGTGCACAGCCCCGCCGACCCCTTCGCCACCGCCATGGTCGTCGAAGGCGGCCACATCGCCTGGGTCGGCTCGGAAGGGGCCGCCGACTCCTTCGCCGACGGCGTCGACGAGGTGATCGACCTCCAGGGCTCCCTCGTCACCCCTGCGTTCACAGACGCACATGTGCACACCACCGCCACGGGCCTCGCGCTGACCGGGCTCGACCTCTCCGGCGCGGCCACGCTCGGGGAGGCGCTGGAGCGGGTGCGGGCGTACGCCGCCGCCTGGCCCGGCGACCGGATCCTGTTGGGGCACGGCTGGGACGCCGCCCGCTGGCCCGAGGGCCGGCCGCCGTCCCGGGCGGAGCTCGACGCCGCCACCGGCGGCCGGCCGCTGTACCTCACCCGGGTCGACGTGCACTCGGCGGTGGTCACCACCGCCCTCCTCGACCTCGTCCCCAACGCCCGTGACCTGCGCGGATTCACGCCCGACGGGCCCCTGACGGACGACGCCCACCACGCCGTCCGGGCCACCGCGCACGCCGCCGTCACCCCCGCCCAGCGCACCGAGGCGCAGCGCGCCGCGCTCGCGCGCGCGGTCTCGCTGGGCATCGGCTCGGTGCACGAGTGCGCCGGGCCGATGATCTCCGGCGAGGACGACCTCACCGGGCTGCTGCGCCTCGCCACCGAGGAGCCGGGTCCCCGGGTCGTCGGCTACTGGGCCGAGGCGTTCACCTCCGCGAACCAGCTGGCGAAGGTCAGGGAGCTGGGCGCGCACGGCGCGGCCGGTGACCTCTTCGTGGACGGTTCCCTCGGCTCCCACACGGCCTGCCTGCACGAGCCGTACGCGGACGGTCAAGGCACCGGCACCGCGCACCTCGACGCCGACACCGTCGCCGCGCACGTCGCCGCCTGCACCGAGGCCGGCGTCCAGGCCGGTTTCCACGCCATCGGCGACGCCGCGCTCACCGCCGTCGTCACCGGCGTCCGGGCGGCGGCCGAGAAGGTCGGCCTCGACCGTGTCCGGGCCGCCCGGCACCGGGTCGAGCACGCCGAGATGCTGACGCCCGAGCACATCGGCGCGTTCGCGGAGTTCGCGCTCACGGCCTCCGTGCAGCCGGCCTTCGACGCCGCCTGGGGCGGTGACGAGGGCATGTACGCCGCGCGGCTGGGCCGGGAGCGGGCCCGCACCCTCAACCCGTACGCGGCGATGCTGCGTGCCGGCGTCCCGCTGGCGCTCGGCTCGGACAGCCCCGTCACGCCGCTCGACCCCTGGGGCACGATCCGGGCCGCCGCCTTCCACCACACTCCCGAGCACCGGATCTCGGTCCGTGCGGCCTTCACCGCGCACACCCGTGGCGGCTGGCGGGCCATCGGCCGGGACGACGCGGGGGTGCTGGTGCCGGGGGCGCCCGCCGACTACGCGGTGTGGGAGGCCGGCGACCTGGTGGTGCAGGTGCCGGACGCCCGGGTCGCCAACTGGTCGACCGATCCCCGCTCGGGCACCCCGGGCCTGCCGGAGCTGGTCCCCGGCGGCCAACTGCCCCGCTGCGTCCGCACGGTGGTGGCCGGACGGACCGTGTACACCGCCTGAGCGCGGCCGAACGGGTGACGTCCGCGCGGCGCGTACCGCCGAACGACGTGCGGTCGGCCTGTCGCGCTGCGTCACCCCCTCCGCACTGACCTGCTGATTTGGCACAACGACGCAGGTCAAGCAGCTGTTGACAGGGTGCGGTCCGGGGCGGGTAGGTTCGGCCGGGTCCACCACAGGACGTCCGACCGGAGAACTCCACGCAGTCGTCGAACGCCGCTGGGCCATGGGGTGGCGCGCCACACGGGCGCGTCACCACTGGGAGCCAGGTCCAGCGCACGGGGGCGGGGGACGTTCCGCCGGGTCGGCAGGTGTGACCCGGGTGGGGCCCGGACGTTCAGTAGACAACGGTTCCAGGGCGACCCGCAGCCAGCGGTTCCCCGGCCGGCCCGAAGGACACCGAGCCCCACCCGCCGTCCCCGCCCGCGCGCCGCGGCCGGGCCTTTCGCCTCTCGGCCTCCGCGCCGCTTTCCCGCACCCTGGACACGGACCCTGCCCACCGCGAGGTACGGTCACGTGACCCTTGAACGAGCTGCAGGAAGGCGCGACCGTGCCCTCGGGTTCCGACACCACCGCCGAGACCGCCGGCGACCCGGCCGCGAGCCGCCCGGACGCCGGTCCGGCGCCCGCCGCGCCCCGCCCCGGCCGGCGCGCCCGGCTGGCCGCGCTGGCCCGCCGCGAGGCCGCCCGCACCGGCCTGGCCGCCGCGACCGGCGTCGGGCTGGCCTTCGCCTTCCCGCCGTACGACGTGTGGCCGCTGTCCGTCCTCGGGGTCGCCGCGCTGGTCCTGATGACCCACGGCCGGACCGCCCGCCAGGGCGCGTGGACGGGCTTCGTCCTCGCCCTGCCGTTCTTCGTGCTGCTGCTGCGCTGGCTGGACGTCGTCGGGTACGACGCCGTCGTCGGCCTGTCCGTGGCGGAGGCGCTGTTCGTGGCCGCGCTCGGCGCCGGGCTGGCCCGGACCTCCCGGCTGCGCGGGTGGCCGGTGTGGGGGGCCTGCCTGTGGGTGGCCGAGGAGTGGGCGCGCGACCGGGTGCCGTTCGGCGGCTTCCCCTGGGGCCGGCTGGCCTTCGCCAACACCCACTCGCCGTTCACCCCGCTCGCCGCGCTGGGCGGCGCCCCGCTGGTGAGCTTCGCGGTGGCCCTCGCCGGCGGTCTGCTCGCCTTCGCGGGACTCACCGTGTGGCGGCGGCGCGGCACCGGCGGCCCGCTCGCGGTGAAGGCGCTGCTGCCTGCGGTGGAGGCGACGGCGCTGGCCGGGGCCGTGATCCTGGCCGGGTACGCGGTGCCGGTCCCGACCAAGGCCGACGACACGGTGAACATCGCCGTCGTCCAGGGCGACGTCCAGAAGCCCGGCATGGACTTCCTCGGCCGCCCGATGCTGATCCTCAACAACCACGTCAACGCCACCCTGCGGCTGGCGAAGGACGTGAAGGAGGGGCGGGCGAAGAAGCCCGACCTCGTCATCTGGCCGGAGAACTCGTCCGACCTCGACCCGTTCCGGGTCAAGGAGGCGTACGACCGCATCGACCTGGCGGTGAAGACGATCGGGGTGCCGGTGCTCGTCGGCGCCCTCGTCGACCACCCCACCAAGCCGGGCTACGTCTTCAACCAGGGCATCGTCTGGGACCCGAAGTCCGGCCCCGGCGCCTCGTACACCAAGCAGCACCCGGTGCCGTTCGGCGAGTACGTGCCGTTCCGCGAGCAGCTCAGCAAGGTCATCACCCGGCTGCAGCGGGTGCCCCGCGACTTCTACCCCGGCGACCACACCGGGGTCATGAACGTCGGCCCGGCCCGGCTCGGTGACGTCATCTGCTTCGAGATCGCCTACGACGAGATCGTCCGGAAGACCGTGAACGCCGGGGCCCGCGCCCTGGTGGTGCAGACCAACAACGCCACCTTCGGCCACTCCGACCAGCCCGAGCAGCAGCTCGCCATGAGCCGGCTGCGCGCCGTCGAACACGGCCGGGCCGTGGTCACCGCCGCCACCAGCGGCATCAGCGCGGTCGTCGGCCCGGACGGCTCGGTGCTGCGGCGCGCGCCCGAGTTCACCCGCGAGGTCATCACCACGTCGATCCCGCTCCGGGACGGCAAAACGCTCGCGGACCGTGCGGGTGCGGCGCCCGAATGGACGCTCGCTATGGTGGGCCTTCTCTCCTGGGCGGCCGCGCTGCTGATCGGTCGTCGGGGACGAGTGGTGGAGTCCCCGGACAAGTCGGACAAGAAGGGCCAGCAGTGAACGACGGCGGTCAGCGGAGATACGGTCCGCTCGGCACGACCTTGGTGATCATCCCGACCTACAACGAGGCGGAGAACATCAAGCCCATCGTCGGCCGGGTGCGGGCCGCCGTCCCGGAGGCGCACGTGCTCGTCGCCGACGACAACAGCCCGGACGGCACCGGCAAGCTCGCGGACGAGCTGGCCGAGGACGACGACCACGTCCACGTTCTGCACCGCGAGGGCAAGGAGGGTCTGGGCGCCGCCTACCTGGCGGGCTTCCGCTGGGGCCTGGAGCAGGGCTACGGCGTCCTGGTGGAGATGGACGCGGACGGCTCCCACCAGCCCGAGGAACTGCCCCGGCTGCTCACCGCCCTCAAGAACGCCGACCTGGCGCTCGGCTCCCGCTGGGTCCCCGGCGGCCGCGTCGTGAACTGGCCCAAGTCCCGCGAGTTCCTCTCCCGCGGCGGCTCCACCTACTCCCGGCTGATGCTCGACGTCCGCCTGCGCGACATCACCGGCGGCTACCGCGCCTTCCGGCGCGAGACGCTGGAGGGACTGGGCATGGAGGAGGTGGCCTCCCAGGGCTACTGCTTCCAGGTCGATCTCGCGTGGCGGGCGGTGAAGGCGGGCTTCCACGTGGTGGAGGTGCCGATCACGTTCGTGGAGCGGGAGCGGGGCGACTCCAAGATGAGTCGCGATATCGTGGCGGAGGCGTTGTGGCGGGTGACGTCGTGGGGGGTCGGGGCGCGGGTGGGTAAGGCGCTCGGGCGGTAGCGCCTGCGGCGGGCTGGTGCCCCGGTCCCTCCCCCAGAGGGGGCACCCCCATTTCGCCGTTTCCTGGGGCTGCGCCCCAGACCCCCTTTTCGCGGCTTCGCCGCTCGTCCTCAAACTCCCCCAGAGGGGGTGCCCCCAGACGGGCTGAACAGCCCGTCCCGGGGGTGCGGGGGCTCGCCCCCGCAAGAAACTGGGGGCACCTCCCAGCGGTAGCTGGGGGAGAAAGGGCGGGGCCGGGGCTTCATCCACCGTCCAGGCACACTGGATGCATGACGTTCGGAACGCCGCAGCAACCCAAGCGCCGCTCGCCGCGCAAACTCCTCCCCCTCGCCATCGCCGCCTGGGCCGTCCTGGAGATCTGGCTCCTGATCCTGGTCGCGGACGCCGCCGGCGGCCTCGCCGTCTTCGCGCTGCTCGCCGGAGGAGTCGTCCTCGGCTCGTACGTCATCAAGCGGGCCGGCCGCCGCGCCTGGCAGCGGCTGACGCGGTCGATGCAGGCCGCGGGCGCGCAGGGGGCCGCGCCGGAGGCGGAAGGCGGGGGCAACGGCCTGACCATGCTCGGGGGCCTGCTGCTGATGGTGCCGGGCCTGCTCTCGGACGCGGCCGGGCTGCTGTGCCTGTTCCCGCCCACCCGGGCGCTGATCCGGAAGACGGCCGCCCGCCGGATCGAGCGCGCCGCGGGCGCGGCGAACCCGCTGGGCGACGCCATGCGGCAGGCGCGGATGCACCGCCCCGACGGCAAGGTCGTCCAGGGCGAGGTCATACGGGAGGACCAGCCGCCGGCTCCCCGCGCGGACGACCCGCAGCTGCCGCGCTGAACGGAGCGCGGGCGCACAAGGGCCCGGCCACCGCTTCTTCGCGGTGGCCGGGCCCTTGTGGTACGCGGTGCGGTCGGTCAGGCCGACTTGCGGGTGTCCCGCGGATGCACGGCGATGTTCATGGCGCCGGAACGCAGGACCGCCAGCCTCTCGGCCAGCACTTCCTCCAGCTCCTCGCGGGTGCGCCGCTCCATGAGCATGTCCCAGTGCGTACGCGCGGGCTTGCCCTTCTTCTCCTCGGGTCCGTCGCCGTCCACCAGAAGTGCCACGGCGCCGCAGGCCTTGCACTCCCACTCCGGCGGAATCTCCGCCTCTACAGAGAACGGCATCTCGAATCGATGGCCGTTCGGGCATGCGTACTCCACCGCCTGGCGCGGGGCCAGATCGATGCCGCGGTCGGTCTCGTAGCTGGTCACCACAAGTCGCGTGCCGCGGAGAGCTCGCTCACTCATGAATTCGTGCCTCCCGGGCTTGTCGCCCACAGGACAGGTGTCGCTGTCGTCGTCATCCGGTCAACGTCCGGTCGGCGGTGAAGATTCCCGTTGAGGGACATGCGTCGCCCGTCGTGCCGCCCCTTGTTGTACCCACCAGCGCCCGGTTTGTCACATCTGACAACAGATGTCACCCAGTGTTCCCGGCACTTAAGCGCGCAGTAACGGTTCATCCGGTGGGTCAAAGGCGTACACTACCGGCTCGCGGGTCACCGTGGCGCACCGGGTCAGGCCCCGGCCGTCCCGACGGCCGCCGGAGCGGTCTCCCCGCTCGTCAGCGGGCGTTCCGCCGACGCGCCGCGAGCCGGCTCGAAGAGGCGCAGGAAGAACTGGGCGAGCGGGCCGATCGTCACCGCGAACAGTACCGTCCCGGCGCCCACCGAGCCGCCGAGCGCGAAGCCCGTCGCCAGCACCGCCACCTCGATGCAGGTGCGCACCAGCCGCACCGAGCGGCCCGTCCTGCGGTGCAGGCCGGTCATCAGCCCGTCGCGCGGGCCCGGGCCGAAGTGGGCCGATATGTACAGGCCGGTGGCCGCGCCGCACAGCACCACGGCGAAGGCCAGCAGCGGGATCCGCGTCCAGAACGAGTGCTGCGCGGGGACCAGCCCCAGCGTCGCGTCCATCGCCAGCCCGATCACCAGCACGTTGGACACCGTGCCCAGCCCCGGGCGCTGCCGCAGCGGGATCCACAGCAGCAGTACCAGCGCGCCGATCAAAACCGACGCCGTCCCGATCGAGATCCCGGCGTGCCGGGCCACGCCCTGGTTGAGCACGTCCCAGGGCGCGAGGCCGAGCCCCGCCCGCAGTTGCAGCCCCGCGCTCGCCCCGTACAGCGCCAGGCCCGTGTAGAGCCGGACGAGACGGCCGGCGACCGCCGTCGCCGTGACCCGTGTCGGTGTGGGCACAGCCCCTCCCCAAAAGTCATGGCCGCGCCCCGGTGGTGGTGCATGTGGCCTGTCGCATGGCAGTCTGTGGACCGTAAGTGATGATGATCCATGGCCAATTTCTGAAAGGTGGACCGCAAACGTGAGTCAGTGGACCGCCTCGGTGGGGGCGCAGCAGCTCGCCCGTCTTCTGGACGCCCAGGGCGGCGGCCCGGAGACCCGGGGCGGCGTGACGCCCCTCAACGGCCGCCGCACGCCCGCCTACCGCTCGCTCGCCGACCGCGTCCGGCTGCTCGTCCTGGAGGGCCGCGTCCCGGTGGCCGCCCGGCTGCCCGCCGAGCGTGAGCTCGCCACGGCCCTCTCCGTCAGCCGGACCACCGTCGCCGCGGCCTACGAGGCGCTGCGCGGCGAGGGGTTCCTCGAATCCCGGCGCGGGGCCGGCAGCTGGACCGCCGTGCCCGCCGGGAGCCCGCTGCCCACCCGGGCCCTGGATCCGCTGCCGCCCGAGACCGCCGGCTCGATGATCGACCTCGGCTGCGCCGCGCTGACCGCACCCGAGCCCTGGCTGACCCAGGCGTTCCAGGGGGCGCTGGAGGAACTGCCGCCCTACGCGCATACCCACGGCGACTACCCCGCCGGGCTCCCCGCCCTGCGCCGGGCCCTCGCCGACCGCTACACCGCGCGCGGCATCCCCACCATGCCCGAGCAGATCATGGTGACCACCGGGGCCATGGGCGCCGTCGCCGCCATCGGCCGGCTGCTGGCCGGGCGCGGCGAGCGGGTGGCCGTCGAGTCACCGTCGTACGCCAATGTCCTTCAGCTGCTGCGCGAGGCCGGTGCCCGGCTCGTACCCGTCGGCATGGCCGACCGGCTCGGCGGCTGGGACCTGCCCGCCTGGCGCCAGGTCCTGCGGGACGCCGCCCCCCGGCTGGCCTACGTGATCGCCGACTTCCACAACCCCACCGGTGCCCTCGCCCCCGAGTCCCAGCGGCGCGAACTCGTCGAGGCGGCGCGGTCCGCCGGCACCGTACTGGTCGCCGACGAGACCATGACCGACCTCGCCCTGGAACCCGGGCTGGCCATGCCCCGCCCCGTCTGCGCCTTCGACCCGGCCGGCAGCACGGTGGTCACCGTGGGCTCCGCCAGCAAGTCGTTCTGGGCCGGGCTGCGGATCGGCTGGGTACGCGCCGCCCCCGAGGTGATCCGCAGCCTGGTCGCGGCCCGCGCCTATGCCGACCTCGGAACGCCCGTACTGGAACAGCTCGCCGTCACCCGGCTGCTGGACACCGGCGGGTGGGAGGAGGCCGTCGCCGCGCGCCGCGCCGAAGTGCTCGACAGCCGGAACGCGGTCGTCGCGGCCCTCGAAGCGCGGCTGCCCGACTGGGAGTTCACCGTCCCGAAGGGCGGCCTCACCCTGTGGGTACGCACCGGCGGCCTGTCCGGCTCGCGGATCGCCCAGGTCGGTGAACGGCTGGGGGTACGCGTGCCGTCCGGTCCGCGGTTCGGGGTGGACGGCGCCTTCGAAGGGTACGTACGGCTGCCGTTCACCGTCACCGGGCCGGTCGCCGACGAGGCGGTGTCCCGGCTCGCCGAGGCCGCCCGCCTGGTGGCCAGCGGCGCCCCCGTGGCGGCCGACGCGCCGCGCACGTTCGTGGCCTGAGGGGTCGGCGGGGTCTGCGGGAAAGCGGCCCTGGGTGTCCGCCCGGTACGGGTCCTGACCGCCGACCGGGTAGACGTGCGCCGGTGCGTAGGAGTCGGGGGCGACGGGGCCGGCAGGGTCGGCGGGGCTCGCGTGGCGGCCGGTGCTCGTGCGGACCGAGGGGGCCGCTGTGTGGTGACCGGCGTGCCGGGAGCCCGCGTGGAGCGAAGGGTC
This sequence comes from Streptomyces mobaraensis, assembly GCF_020099395.1. Classification (NCBI taxonomy): domain Bacteria; kingdom Bacillati; phylum Actinomycetota; class Actinomycetes; order Kitasatosporales; family Streptomycetaceae; genus Streptomyces; species Streptomyces mobaraensis. The sequence goes on from NZ_CP083590.1 coordinate 6,554,094, forward strand.
CACCGGGAAGTGGCCGGAGCGGTCCGCCTGCGGCCGGCCCGGGGCGTCCTGCCGGTGGTGGCCGGCGTCCCACGCGCCGTCGTGGCCCGGACCGGCCGGCGGGAAGCCGGCGGAGGCGTCCGCCGGGAAACCGCCCGGGACGTCCGCCGGGTAGCGCCCGGAGGCATCCACCGGCGCGTGGCCCATGCCGTCCGCCGGCCGGTGACCGGCGGACCCCACGTGAGCGCCGTCGTGGGCCGGGGAGCCCGCGGCGTAGTGGCCGGAGCCGTCCGCCAGTTGCCCGCCCGGGACGTACGCCTGCGGGTGGCCGGCGTGCCGGGCACTCTCCGGGAGCTGGGGATCCATCGCGTAGGGGCCGGAGGCGTCGCCCGGGTAGCGGCCCGACGGGTCGGGCGGCGCGGGGCGGGCACCGCTCGCGCCCGCCCGGCCCCCACCGTCCGGGCGGGCCGCCGGGCCGTCCTGCGGCAGACCGGCCCCGCTCTGCGCGAGCGCTCCCGCGCCGTCCGCCGGATAGTGGCCCGACGCCGCGGGCGGCGCGGAGGCGGCGCCGGAGGTGAATGCCTGGCTCCGGCCGTGCGGGCGGGCCGCCGGGCCGTCCTCCGGCAGGTAGGCCGAGGTCCGCGGGGGCGCTCCCGCGCCGGGGCCGTCGGCGAACCGTGAGCCTTCGGGGGCCGGGCCACTCGCCGCGTAGCGGTCCGATGTTTCCTGCGGTGCGCCGGCGGTCGCGGACGCGTGGTCCCGGCCGTCCGGCGGCAGGTAGGCCCCGTACTGCGAGGGCGTGCCCGGGCCGTCCGCCGGGTGGCGGCCCGACGCGTCCGCCGGTGCGCCGGCGGTGCCGTTCGCGGGGGCGTGATCCCAGCCGCCCCGGCGCGCCCCGGCGCCTCCCGCGCCGTCGGCGTAGGGCTCCGGCGGGCGGGGGGACGGGTGGGGCGCCGGGGCGGCGAGCTGTTCCGTCGGGGGCCATGGGGGGAGGAGGTCCGCGACGGCGCGGCGGTGGGGTTCGGGGGCGCCCTCGTCGTACGGGTCGGGGGTGGCCGGGACCTGGAGGCGGTGGACCGGGCCGGTGCCCAGGCGGGCGTAACCCCGGCCGGGGGGCACCTCGTTGACGGGCGTGGTCTGCGGCAGTTCGCCGAGCGTGCCGCGCACCTGGCCGGAGGGGACCGGACCCAGGACCACCCGGGCCCGGGTGTGGGCGAGCACCGCCTCGGTGAGCAGCCGTTCGCTCTCCAGCTGTTCGCCGAGGGCGACGGTCACGTTCGCGGCCCGGCCGTGCCGCAGCGGCACTTGGAGCAGTTCCTGCGGGTCGGGGCGGCCCTCGCCGGCGGCGAGGGCGCTCAGCGCCGCGGGGCGGTCGACGACGATCCACAGCGGGCGGCGGACGTCCTCCGGGGCCGGACGGCCCTGCTGCCGGGCCGTGTTGGTGGCCACCAGCCGCCGCTGGGTCTCCCGCGCGGCCCATTCCAGGGCGGCCGTCGCGCCGGGCGGCGCCGACTCGACGGCCAGGACGCCCTCCCGGCCGGCCAGGCACGCGTACTCGCCCGCCCCGCCGCCGTCCACGATCACCACGTCCCCGTGGTGCAGGGCCTGCAGCAGCACCGAGCGGAGCAGCGTGGTGACGCCGCTGGCGGGCCGGCCGAGGGCCAGCAGGTGGGGTTCGGAGGACCGCTGGCCGGTGCGCCAGATGACCGGCGGGACGTCGCGCGTGATGTTCCCGTCGGTCACCGGCAGGGTCCGCTGGACGGCCTCGGGGTCGGTGAAGCCCAGCAGGACCTCGCCGGGGGCGGTCACGAAGCGCTGGGCCCGGATGCCGGCGGGGAGGGCGGGCAGGACGGACAGGTCGAGGACGCCCTCCTCCTCGTCCCAGACGAAGCGGTACTCCCGGCCCCGGCCCGCCTTGGTCTGCAGCAGGTGCTCGATGCGGGCGCGGGCCTCGCTCTCCCCGTCGGTGAAGTACGCGGGGTAGCGCAGCCGCAGGGCGACCAGCCGGCCCTCGTCGTCGAAGGCGTGGTCGTCGAACGCCTGCCGCCAGACGCCGCCGTGGGAGTAGAGCGGCGTCGGGTCGAGCGGCGAGGAGAAGTACGGGACGAGGGCTTCGTACAGGGCCTGGAGGCGTCCCTCCACCGGGTCCTGACGGTTCGTCGGGGCGCCGGCGCGGTCCCGGCCGCGCCACGCGCCGGCGGCCAGCAGCGCGGCGGCGGCCAGCGGGGGCCCGTAGGGGATGAGGGCGACGATGAGCATGCAGGAGGCGGCCAGCAGCAGCGCGGCGCCGCGCCGGTCCCGGGGGGTGCGGGCCCAGCCGCGCCGCCCGGCCGCCGCCAGCGAGCGCAGGCCGCGGCCGATGGTGATGACCGGGTGCAGCACGTCGCGGGCGCTGTCGGTGACGCTGTGGGCGAGCTCCCGGCCGGGGGTGAGCGGGGCTCGGTCGGTCAGGGTGCGGGGGACTCCGCGCCGGCCCATGGCGGCCTCCTGACGTCGGGGCGGGGTGGGGCTTCGGGGTGGACGGGCGCCGCGCGCGGCGGGACGGACCGGTACCGCGCGCGGCGGGCGGTCAGAACCGCAGCCCGCCCAGCAGTCCGGCGAGGCTGGCGCCGCCCGCCTTGATGCTGGGGGCGATGGCGGTGCCGGCGAGGTAGAAGCCGAACAGGGCGCAGACGAGGGCGTGGCTGGCCTTGAGACCGTCCTTGCGGAAGAACAGGAACACGACGATGCCCAGCAGCACGACGCCGGAGATGGAGAGGATCATGGGAGGTCTCCTGTTGGTGGGGCGGTCACCATGAGTCCTCCCAGCGTCACAGCAAGCACGGATCCGGACATCCGGGAAGAGGCACACGAGTGACGCATCCGGGGAGAGGCGCACGAGTGACGCGCGGCCGGTTCACCCGCCCGGCCGCGACCGGGCCGTCCGGGGTTCCGGGCGGATCGGGCGTACGTAGGGTGGGTCGTGGGAAAGATCGGGAACCGGACCGTGTACCGCGGCCCCGACCCACGCCGGGCCCGTGAGCGGCCCGGACCGACCGGCCCCGCCGTGGGCCCCGACCCCGAGGACCGCCGACCATGCCCGAGCCGACGCCCGGCGCTGAACCCACCCCGCCCGCCTCCGGCCCCGCCGAACCCGCGCACGACCCTGAGGTGCTCCAGCTCGCGGCCAAGGTCTTCGACCTGGCCCGGCACGGGGACACCGACACCCTCGCCGCCTATGTGGACGCCGGGGTGCCGCCGAACCTGACCAACGACCGGGGCGACACCCTCGTGATGCTCGCCGCCTACCACGGGCACCCCCGGACCGTCGCCGCCCTGCTGGACCGGGGTGCCGACCCGAACCGGGCCAACGACCGCGGGCAGACGCCGTTGGCCGGGGCGGTCTTCAAGTCCGAGGACGAGGTGGTCCGGCTGCTCGTCGCGCACGGCGCCGACCCGGCGGCCGGGGTGCCGTCGGCGGTCGAGACGGCGGGCATGTTCGGCCGGCAGGACCTGCTGGAGCTGTTCGGGGGCGCGTAGCGCGGGGTGCGCGGTCCCGGGAAGCGCAGGTTTTACGGGTGACGACCGGGCAAGACGCATCCGCGTGAGCCATAAGCGAATAAACGGCGCCAAAGTGCGTACCCATACCGGAAGGGACCAACGGGACCACGTGTCCCGCCAGACTCTCCGACAGGTGATCATGGGTGCCGAGCGCAGACGAACCCCGAAGACCGTACGGGGTGCCCCCGCACGGGGTGGCACCTCGTCGACCGACCGGCTGCTCCGCACGCTGCTGCGGCGGAGCAAGTCGCCCCTGAGTATCGAGGAGGTCACGGTCGCGGACCGCCCGGAGGTCCGCCGTGCCGTGTCCGCCGCGGCGCTCGGCAACATGATGGAGTGGTTCGACTTCGGTGTGTACGCCTATGTGGCGGCCACCCTCGGCAAGGTCTTCTTCCCCTCCAGCTCCCCGGGCGCCCAGGTCATCTCCGCCTTCGCCACCTTCGCCGCCGCCTTCCTCGTCCGCCCCCTTGGCGGGCTGGTGTTCGGGCCGCTCGGCGACCGCGTCGGCCGGCAGCGCGTCCTCGCCGCCACGATGATCATGATGGCGGTCAGCACCTTCGCCGTCGGCCTGCTCCCCACCTACGGGACGATCGGCGTCGCCGCACCCGTCCTGCTGCTGCTCTGCCGCCTGGTGCAGGGCTTCTCGACCGGCGGCGAGTACGCCGGAGCCACCACCTACATCGCCGAGTACGCCCCCGACAAGCGCCGCGGCTTCCTGGGCAGCTGGCTCGACTTCGGCACCTTCGTCGGCTACGCGCTCGGCTCGGGCCTCGTCACCGTGCTCACCGCCGTCCTCGGCGACGACGGGATGACGGACTGGGGCTGGCGGCTGCCCTTCCTGCTCGCCGGACCGCTCGGCCTGATCGGCCTGTACATGCGGATGAGGCTGGAGGAGACCCCCGCCTTCCGCGCGGCGGCCGAGGCCGGCGTCGCCCCCGCCGCCCGCGACGAGGAGGCGGTGGCCGAGGGCGCCGAGGAGGCCCGCCAGTCCGGCCACGGCCGGCTGCGCGAGATCTTCACCAAGCACTGGCACGCGGTGCTCATCTGCATGGGCCTGGTGATCGTCTACAACGTCACCAACTACCTGGTGACGTCCTACCTGCCCACCTACATGACCGAGACGCTCGGCAAGGACCCCACCACGGCCCAGCTGCTGATCCTCGGCACCATGATCGTGGTGGCGCTCACCATCACCACCGTGGGCCGCTCCTCCGACCAGTGGGGGCGCCGGCCGATGTTCATGGTCGGCAGCGCCGCGATGGTCGCCCTGGCGATCCCGGCGATCCTCCTGATCCGGGCCGGGGGCACGCTGCTGCCGGCGCTCGGCTGCCTGATGCTCGGGCTGCTGCTCGTCGTCTTCGCCGGCACCGCCGCCTCCACGCTCCCCGCCCTCTTCCCCACCCGGATGCGGTACGGCGCGCTCTCGGTCTCGTTCAACATCTCCGTCTCGCTCTTCGGCGGCACCACCCCGCTGGTGGTCTCCGCGCTGCTGGAGCAGACGGGGGACCGGATGATCCCCGCCTACTACCTGATGGGCGCGGGCGTCGTCGGCTTCGTCTCCGCCTTCTTCCTGCACGAGACGGCCGGCAAGCCGCTGCGCGGCTCGGGCCCGATGGTGGAGTCCCCGGAACAGGCCCGCCGCCTGGTCGCCCGCAGCCGCACCGAGGCCGGCCGCCGGGCCAGGGACGTCTGGCTCCACCTGCGCCACCCGGGGCGGGCGCACGAGGAGTCCGGGCCGCCGTCCGACGGCCCGGGCGACGACCGCTCCTGAGCCCCGCCCCTCCTAGTACGGCCGCGCCGCCCTCCCGGGACACCGGGAACGGGCGGCGCGGCCGTCGTACCGCCTTACACGGGCTTCTCCGTGCCCTCCGGCCTCATGCGGTCTCTTCCGTGCCCTCCGGCCTCATGCGGTCTCTTCCGTGCCCTCCGGCCTCATGCGGTCTCTTCCGTGCCCTCCGGCCTCATGCGGTCTCTTCCGTGCCCTCCGGCCTCATGCGGTCTCTTCCGTGCCCTCCGGCCTCATGCGGTCTCTTCCGTGCCCTCCGGCCTGACGCGGTCTCCTCCGTGCCCTCCGGCCTCACGCGGTCTCCTCCGTACCCTCCCGCCTGACGCGGTCTCCTCCGTGCCCTCCGGCCTCCCGCCTCACGCGGTCTCCTCCGAGTCCTCCGGCACCCGCAGCCGCTGGGTGAGCCGGCGGGCCTCCGCCAGCAGGGAGCCGATCAGCTCGATCGCCTCGGGGTCGGTCGACGCCTGCCCGGCCAGCCGGGCGCGCAGCGTCCCGTGCGCCGCCTCCACCCCGCGCAGCTCCCGCAGCAGCTGCTCCCGGGCGGCGGCCGGGTCGTCCCCGGTCACCGTGCGGCCGTACGCGCACAGGGCCCGCGCCACCCGGTGCAGGAAGTCGCCGTACGGGCGGGTGGCGTCCGGGCCGGGCAGCCGGCGGGGGTGGTGGGCGTCCGTGGCCTCGACCAGGGTGCGGGACAGCCCCTCCAGATGGTCGACGACGTGCTCCAGGGTGTGCGCGGTCTCCTCGTACGACGGCTTCACCCGCCACAGGAGCTCGCTCCGGCGCCGGTGCGGGTTGAACCGCGCGCTCTCCTCCGCCCAGCCGATCGCCGACCGCACCCCGGCCAGCAGCCGGGGCAGCCGCCGGACCCGCTCCTGCCAGCCCACCGCCCGGCCGTGGTCACAGCCCTCGGCCACCCCCTCCGCCATCGCGTCGAGGACCGTCCGGCACTCGGTGACCACCTCGCCGATGGCGTCCCGGGCGCTGCGCAGGGAGACCGGCGGCAGGACGAACGCGTTCACCGCCACCCCCACCACCGCGCCGAGCAGCGCGGCCAGCACCCGGTCGACGGCGATGTCCACCGACCACTCGCCCCCGGCGAGGGTGAACAGCGCCGACGTGGCGCCCGCCAGCCCCTGGTCGCCGAAGTGCTGCCAGTTCCCGACCAGCAGGGCCACCGGCAGCACCACCGCCATGGCCGTCAGCGTCCCGCCCAGCAGCATGCCGCCGGCGGTGGCCATGACCGTCCCGAGGGCGATGGCCAGCGTCTGCTGGGCCGCCTGCGCGAGCGAGCGGTAGACCGTCGTCCGGACGAGCAGCAGCGCCACCCAGGGGGCCATCAGCGCCAGTGTGTTCGTCAGCAGCCAGGCGGCGAGGGCCCAGGCGGCCACCGCCGCCAGCGTCGCCTTGAAGGCCAGGACCACCAGCTCCCGTTCCCGGCCCGGCCCCTGCCAGGCCCGCCGCAGCGCCCGTCCCGCCACTGAGACCTCTTCCACCGTCCTGCGCCACATCGTTCTCTCTCGCCACACCTTGTGTGTGTGCCACGTCCGGGCGGATCCATGTCCGGGGCGGCCGTCAGGAGGGGGCGGCGGCGGAATTGTGAGAACGCTTTCTTACGTCCGTTCACTATCAACTCCCCATGAGCATCACGACCTCACGTCACGTCGCCCGCGCCGTGGCGGTCGCCCTCGCCGCGACCCTCCCGTGCGTCTCCCTCGCCACCTCCGCCGACGCCGCCCCCGCGCCCTCCCGGGCCGCGACGGCCGGCCCCCGCGTCCACGGCGGCCTCGTCGACCTCCCCGTCCGCGGCGGTACCGCGACCGTCGACACCGCCACCCTCCGGGTGACCGCCCGCACCGCCGGCGGCGGCACCGCCGAGCTCTCCGCCCCCGCCGCGGGCGCGCTCGGCGCCCCCGGCCGCGTCACCGCCACTGCCGACGGGGCGCGCTGGGACTACCCGCGCACCGGACTCGCCGTCACCGCCCGCGCCGACCACGGCCGGCTGCTCGTCTCGGTCAAGGCCGGCGGCACCGCCGACACCACGCTGAACTGGCCGGTCACCGGCGGCGACCGGGCCGCGTCCAGCCTCCAGCTCGCCCGCGGCGAGGGGCTCTCGCTGCCCGTCGCCGACCCCTTCTGGAACTCCCCGCGCGCCGGCCTCGTGGACGGTGAGACGGCCGTGGACTCCGGCCTCTCGCTGCCGCTGTGGGGGTACGGGCTCGGGCCGGGCCGCGGCGTCGGCTACCTGGTGCCCACCGACATCGGCACCACCCTGCGCGTCACCTCCGAGGGCGGCCGGCTGCGGACCGCCGCCGCCCACCGCTTCTCGCGCGGCGCGGCCACCACCGAGTACACCGTCGCCTTCGCCCTCACCGACGGCTCCCCGGTCGCCCCCGCCCGCGAGTACCGCGCCTGGCTCGCCGAACACGGGCAGCTCGGCAGCCTCCGCCGCAAGGCACAGGCCCTGCCCGCCACCAAGAAGCTGCTGGGCGCCTTCCACGCCTACACCTGGGGCCAGGCCCGCACCGCCGACGGTGTCCGCGCGCTGCGCGCCCTCGGCGTGGACCGGATGTGGCTCGGCTACGACGCCGACGACACGCCGATGGACGCCAAGGCGGTCGCCGCCGCCAAGGAGGCGGGCTACCTCGTCGGCCCCTACGACTCGTTCGCCAACGGCCAGGACCCGAAGACCTCCGACGCCCCCACCTCCGTCTGGCCCGGCACCGTCTACCCCGACTTCTGCGTCCGGGGCGCCGACGGCAAGCCCGAGCCCGGCTTCCACGACCGCGGCTGCTACCTCAGCTCGGAGGCGTTCGAGAAGGCCGAGCCGGGCAAGCACTACCTCGCCGACCGCACCCGCGCCATGACGAAGAACGGCGCCGACAGCTACTTCCTCGACGTGGACGCGGCCGGGGAGCTGTTCCGCGACCACAGCCCGGCCCACCCGATGACCAAGGCCCGCGACCGCGCCAACCGGCTGGCCCGGATGGGACGGATCGCCGGCCACGACCGCCTCGTCCTCGGCTCCGAGTCCGCCGGCGCCTGGGCCAACGGCGTCCTCGCCTTCGACCACGGCTCCGGCACCCCGGTGGCCGACGGGCTGTGGAAGGCCGAGCGTGACAAGGAGAAGTGGGGCGGCTACACCCCCGCCAAGGCCCCCGGCATCTTCTTCAAGCCCGCCGAACTCCCCGCCGACGTCGCCAAGGCGATGTACGACCCCGCGTACCGCGTCCCCCTGTACGAGACCGCCCTGCACGACTCCCTCGTCAACACCGAGCGCTGGGAGATCCCTTACGACAAGCTCCCGAAGCAGAAGACGACGCGGGCCCTGCTCGCCATGCTCTACAACACCCCGCTCAACTTCGTCCTCGACGGCCCGTCCATCAAGGAGCGGGGCGCCGAACTCGCCGCACTGCAGAAGTACTTCTCGCCGCTGCACAAGGCGGCGGGCACGGAGGCGCTGACCGACTTCCGTACGCTCACCGGCGACCGCACGGTCCAGCGGACGGTCTTCGGCGACGGCGTCCTCACCGTGACGGCCAACTTCGGCACGGCGGCGTACCAGGGGCTGCCGGGCGGCTGTGTGGACGCCAAGCTGAAGGGCGACGCGAAGCCGCGGCGGCTCTGCCCGGCGGACGTCAACCGGTAGCGGGTACGGGCGGGGGTGCCCGGCAGCCGGGCGCCCCCGCCCGTCAGGCCGGCACCCCCGCCCGGCAGGCCGGCCGGTGCGCGTGCCGCTGTCGGGCCGGCCGGTTGGTCGGCGTCTTCCGTCGGTCCGGCCGGTGCGCGTGTCCCTGCCGGGTCGGCCGGCCCGCGTCTGCCCTCAGACCGGCCGGCGAGCGTGCCTCCGTCAGGCCGGCCGGTCCGTCTCCCGTCAGGCCGGCCGGCCCGCGTGGCCTGTCAGTTCGGCCGGCCCGCGTGTGCCGTCAGGGTCCGGAGGATCTCCCGCGCCTCCGTCCACAGGACGGCGCCGCCGATGCCCGGCACGACGTGCCGGACGGCTCCGGGGATCCGCGCGGTCAGGCCGCGGCCGAGGTCGGGGGAGTGGCCGGTGTCCTCCGCGCCGTACCAGACGTCCACCCGGACGGCGACGGACGCCAGGTCGATCCCCCAGCGCCCCATCGCGAGGACGGTGTCCCGGGCGTAGCCCGCGGCGCCCTGCCGGAAGCCCTCGTCCAGCGCCTCGCGGTACGCGGCGGCGAACCCCGCCTCCTGGTAGACGGCCAGGTCGCAGGCGGGACTGTGCGCCATGACCAGGCCCCACAGGTTCCCCGGGCCGAAGCCGGCGAAGACCCGCTCCGCTGCCTCCGGTTCGCGCACCGAGAGGTCCACGAGGGACCGGAGCTCCGGCGGCAGGGCGTCCGCGAAGCGGGGTTCCGCCACCTCGTCCGCCCCGGCGACCACGGCCAGCGCTCCGGTCACCCCGGCGGCGGCGCAGGCCAGGGCGAAGGGCGCCCCCTGGGAGTGGCCCGCCATGGCGGGCCGGCCGAGGCCCCGGCGGGCGGTGAACTCGCCGACGTCCTCGGCGAAGTCCGCGAACGTCCGCCCGGGGGCGGGGGAGGAGGCGCCCAGCCCGGGCCGGTCCAGGGCGATCAGCCGGACGCCCTCGCCCGCCACCGCCCCGGCGGCGAAGCCGAGCCGCCGGCTCGTGCCCGCGCCGGGGGAGAACAGCACCGGCGTACCGTCCGGAGGACCCCACTCCGCCCAGCCCAGCACCCTGCCGTCGGACAGCGGTTCCTCCCCGGTCCTGGCCGGGGGCGTCACCGAGATCGTCATGATCCACATCATGCACACGGCGGCGGGGGCGGGGACGCGGGGGTCGCTCGTAGGTGTTTCCGGTCCCCGGCCCGTGAGCGGGCAGGCGGCGGCAGGCGGCCCACGCGGCCCTGTGTCCGAGGACGCGGGGCGGGTCGCAGCCCCTCTGCGGGCGCCCTCTACACATGGCGGGCGGGCCCCGGGGGGAGTGGCGCTACGCGGCGGGTCCGCCCGCACCGCCCGGTGCCGGCCCGGGACCGGCGGCGTCGGGCGCGGGACCGGCGGCGTCCGGCGCGGGGCCGGAGCCCGGGGACGTCGTAGCCCTCGTCAGGTCGTCCACGACCGCGGACAGGCCCCCCGCACGGTACGCGGCACGCTGACGGTGCGCGCCCGTCCCGTGGACGGCCAGCCGGTCGAGGAAGGCGGTGACCCTTTCCAGGTCCCCCAGTTCCTCCAGTGCCGCACGGATGTGGTCCACAAGCCCCCTGGCGCGTTCGGGCGCGGGCAGCACGCGTCCGGGCACGGGGTCCAGGCCCTGTCCCGGCCAGCCGTCGCGCGCGCTGCGCCAGTAGATCCCGCGCAACAGTTCACCGCGCAGCCGCGGCCCGTTGTCGCCGTTCTCCACCAGGCGGGCGCAGGTCACCACCAGGCCGCGCACGACGGCCGCCACCGCCGCCGAGTCGGCGGGCTCGGCGGGGACGTCCATGCAGCGGACCTCCAGGGTCGGCAGGCGCGGGTGCGGCCGGACGTCCCAGAACGGGAGTTCGGCGAAGGACATCGCCCCCGCCTCGGCCATGGCCGAGGCGATGCGCCGGTAGTCGTCGAAGGACTCGACATACGGCTGCGGCCCCTGCCCCGGAAAGCGCAGGCGGATCACCGAACGCCAACTCGCGTAGCCGGTGTCCCGGCCGTCGTAGAACGGCGAGTTCGCGCTCATCTCCACCAGCATCGGCAACCACGCGCGAAGGTGATTGCCCACCAGGGCCGCCACTTCCCGGTCGGGCAGGGACACATGGACGTGCAGCGAGCAGACGGCGAAGTCGTCCATCAGCGACCGGAACAGGTCCACTCCGGCCCGATACCGGAGGTGATCGCCCACGGGCACCCTGCCGCCGCCTCCGATCACCGGTGTCCCGGACGGGCAGATCCGCAGGCCCTCCTCGGCCGCGTACGCGGCCACGCTCCGACGCAGCCGCACCACGTGCGCGTGCAGTTCGTCCATCGTGGCACACGGCGGTGTCCGCACCTCGACCTGAAAGTCCGTGAACTCGCCGGCCACCGAGTCCCCCAGGGCCCGGGCGGCCCGGTCCGCCACCCGCGGCCCGGCCGGCGCCACGGCACGGGTGTCGGCGCGCACCAGGAAATACTCCTCCTCCACCCCCACCGTCGGCACCCCGCCGCCGTCCCCCACGTCTCCCGGTGCCGGAAGCCGAGAATCCGTTCCGTGTGCCGCGCCGGTTCCGTATGCTCCGCCGTTGCCTTCCACCAGGCCAGACTCGGCTCTCCGCCCCGCCCTGTCACACCGGCCCCGCAAACGGCCTATCCGCTTCCGGCCCGGGTTCCCCGCCGGCCGTCCCCGCCGGCGGACCGCGGGAACGCAGGGCGCCGCGGTCAGCCTCGCAGCCGGGAGCCATAGACCCCCACGCCGATGAGAAGCAGGCAGCGCGCGCCGGGGCCGGGGGCGGTGCCGCGTCGCATGGGGGCGACGTAGTGGCTGACGTGGGGGTCGTAGAGGCCGTAGGACTCCAGGGGCCGGTCGAGCGTGAAGGTGGCGAGGACGTCGTCGGGCGCGATGTCGTCGGGCCGGCGGCCGGCGCACTGCGGGCGGGCGATGAGGTTCTCGCCGCCGACGATGTTCGTGCGGCTGATCAGGTGGGCGAAGACGAAGGTGTCGTCACCGTCCTGGTGGATGCGGTCGGGTGAGGCGACCGCGACGTCCTGTGCCGTGCCCGGGGCGAACTTCATCAGGTGGACCTCGAAGTACAGGGGGTTGCGCCGGTACTCCCGGCGCCACTGAGTGCGCCGCGCGTCGAAGCGCAGCACGTGCGTCAGCAGGGCGTTGTGGCGGACCTCCGGCGGGATGGCGGGCAGCGTCCGTCCGCCGCGGTGGTCGGGGTGGCGGTTCTGTACGAACTCCGCGACCGTGCCGTACTCGGCGTCGGGCTCGCCGGGGATCCAGGAGATGGTCTGGTCCCAGGGCAGGTGGACGGCACGGGAGTAGCGGCGGAACCGGTTTTCCGTGGGGGAGGCGTACGGATCGTGGGGCAGGTCGTCATACGCCCGGGTGAGCCGTGCGAGGTCCTCGCGCCACGAGCCGCCGTACGCGTCCGGTTCCAAGTCCTGCGGGCCGTAGGAGGCGTAGCCCCGCTCCTGGAGAACACGGCAGTCCTCCTCGGCCCGTGACATGCCGGGCACGGCGCGTGCGGTGCGGATGTCCGTCACTGCCTCCTCCTCACCTGCTCGGCCCCGTGCGACGGACGCCTGCCGGCCGCGTCCGCCTTCCTCACGGTGTCCCAGGCCGAGACTCTCCGCCGCGCTGGTCTACCCCGAACGGGTGACAGGAGCGGAGCCGCCGTGAGGGGCCGCTCCGTCGCGGATCACGCGGGGTGGCGCCGGACGGGTCTCGCGTTCGCCCCACCGCTCGTCCGCGCCCTCGGGAACGCGCCGGTACGGACCGCCGCCGTCGCGCCTCCCGGGCCGGGGAAGGGAAACGTCCCGATGCCGTCGTCAGGCGGGCGGCTCCCCGTCCGCGGGGCGGATACGGGCGCCCGCGTCCGACGCCAGGACCGCCTCCACCGTGTCCGCGTCCTCCGCCCGCTTGTCCTCGCGGTAGCGGACGACGCGGGCGAAGCGCAGGGCCACGCCCGCCGGGTAGCGGGTGGAGCGCTGGAGCCCGTCGTAGGCGATCTCGACGACCAGTTCCGGGCGGACCGTCACCACCCACCCGTCGTCGTGCACCGCCAGCTCGCCCAGGCGCCTCGTCTGCCACTTCAGCATCGCGTCCGTCAGGCCCTTGAACGTCTTGCCCAGCATGGCGAACGAGCCGTCCGGCCGCCGCGCCCCCAGGTGCAGGTTGGAGAGCGTGCCGGTGCGCCGGCCGTGGCCGCGCTCGGCGGCCAGGACGACCAGGTCCAGCGTGTGCACGGGCTTCACCTTCAGCCAGGAGGCGCCGCGCCGGCCCGCCGTGTACGGCGCGTCCAGGGCCTTGAGGACGACGCCCTCGTGGCCGCGCCGCAGCACCCCCGCCGCGAACTCCCGGGCCGCCGCGCGGGTTCCGGCGTCGGACGGGTCGGCGGCCACCAGCCGGCGGACTCGCAGCGGCTCGGGCACCACCCGGGCCAGCTCGGCGTGCCGGTCCGCCGTGGACAGCCCCAGCAGGTCGCGGCCGTCCACCGCGAGCGCGTCGAAGAAGACCGGCGACAGGGGCAGTCCGCCCGGCGCGGCGGACCGGGTGCCGACCCGGCCGGCGACGTCCTGGAAGGGGTGTGGCCGGCCGGCCGCGTCCAGGGCGATCACCTCGCCGTCCAGGACCACCGACGTCACCGGCAACTCGCCTGCGATGGAGGTGAGTTCGGGGAGGCGGTCGGTGATGTCGTCCAGCGTGCGGGTCCAGACGCGGACCTCGGCGCCGTCCCGGTGCACCTGGACGCGGATGCCGTCCAGCTTCTCCTCGACCGCGCACGGCCCGAGCCGGTCCAGCCCGTCGTCGACGTCCTTGGCGGTCTGCGCGAGCATCGGCTGCACCGGGCGCCCCACCCGGAGCCGGAACGCCTCCAGCGCCGCCGGGCCGTCCGCCAGCAGGGCCCGGGCCACGGTGCCCAGCGAGCCGCCGAGCATCACCGCCCGCCGCACCGCGTCCGGCGTCGCGCCCGTCGCCGCCGCCAGGCCCTCGGCGGCCAGCGCGTCCAAGGCGCCCTGCCGCAGCTCGCCGCCGATCAGCCGGAGCAGGAAACGCTGTTCCTCCTCGGTGGCCCGCGCCAGCAGGGCGTCCACCCGCCGCTTCCGTTCGGCCTGCGCCCCCTTGCCCGCCACGGCCGCGATGGCGGTAAGCGCGGCGTCCACCTCGGCGACGGTCAGCGAGGGCGCGGCGGCCGGGGCGGGCGGGTTCCGCAGGGTGCTCCAGCCGAGGCCGGTCCTGCGCTGCGGCAGCCGGCCCGCCAGGTACGGCACCACGAGCGGGCCCTCGTCCGGCTCCGCGTCCCGGAACAGCCCGGCCAGCAGCGCCACCTTCGCGGATCGCGCGCGGACCGCCGCCACCTCGGCGGACACCCGGGCGAGCTCGGCCAGCAGCATGTCCCCATCGTGCACCGGGGGCCGCCGGGCCGCAGGCCGGGGTCAGGCGCCGTGCCGCTCCCAGAACGCGCACCGGTGGACCGCCGCCGCGTCCACCGGCCGGACCCCGCCCGCCCCCGGGGCCAGCGACAGCACCCGCGGCGCCGGGCCGCCGAACCCCGGCCACTCCGGGCCAGGGACGGACGTCCGGGCGAACCGCGTCCACGCGTCCGCCATCCGCGCCGACAGCGCCCGCTGCCCGGCCGTGAACGGCACCCGGACGTCGAACAGGTACGGCAGCTCGAAGCCGTGCGCCGCCCCATACGGGACCTCGGGGACGGTGGGCAGGCCGAAGGCGTTGGGCGCCGACCGGTCGGCGAACTCGTACCCGTACACCGGCACCCACGCCGCCAGCAGCCGGTCCGCCCGCAGCGTGGTGCACGTCCACGAGCGGTCGGTGAGGACGGCGGCCCAGGCGAGGGCGGGGGTGGGGAAGGCGCGGGCCGGGTAGCGCCGCTCGACGGCGGCCGCCGCGTCCCCGAAGGAGTCGCGCAGCCGGGCCCGGTAGTCCTTCTCGTCGCGGACGGGGTACGTGGCGAAGGAGTCGGCCACGAAGTACCGCATCTCGTCGCGGTTGGTGCCCTGAACCACCGGCACCCGCCGGAAGCGGCCCGCCCGCAGGGCCCGGCCCGGCTCCTCGGGCAGCAGCCGGTTGCCGTAGGAGACGAGGGAGAACGCCCGCATCAGCTCCGGTGTCGCGAGTTTGGCGGCCGGCAGCGCCCGCAGGCAGCGCAGGGCGTCCGCCGCGCGCCCGCAGCCCAGCCGGCGCGCCGCCGCCTCGCCGGCCGCGCGGGTGTCGCGCTCCCGCGCCCAGGGGGACCACGCGGGCGCGCCCGGCACCACGGCCCCCTTCGGCATGCTCGTCAGACACGACCCGCTCTGCAGCACCGCTCTGTGGAACAGCCCGGCGGACCCCGGCGAGACGAGGTGCGCGCAGGTGCTCAGGGCGCCCGCCGACTCGCCGAAGAGGGTCACCCGCCCGGGGTCGCCGCCGAGGCGGCGGGCGTTGTCCCGGACCCAGCGCAGGGCGGCCCGCTGGTCGGCGAGGGTGAAGTCCGGCGCGCCGCCCAGCCCGGGGTGGCCGAACAGGCCGAAGACGCCCAGCCGGTACTCGACCGTCACCACCACCGCGTCCCCGCGCGTCGCCAGCCGCCCGGCCGGGTAGTCGGCGGCCGAGCCGCTGACGAAGGCGCCGCCGTGCAGCCAGACCATGACCGGCCGGCCCCGGGCCGGCGCCCGGCCGGCGGGCCGCGTGACGTCGAGCCGGAGGCAGTCCTCGGAGCCGACGGGCTTGCCGGTCCTCAGGTCCGCCTGCGCGCAGCGCGGCCCGGACGCCCCCGCGTCGCGCACGCCCCGCCACGGGCGGACGGGCACGGGGGCGCGCCAGCGCAGGTCCCCGATGGGCGGCCGGGCGTACGGGACGCCCCGGAACGTCTCGTACGCCCCGTGCGCGCGCCCCCGGAGGGCCCCCTGCGCGGTGTGGACGACGGGGTCGGCGCGGTGGGGCGCCGCGGTGGCCGGCGCGGGGGCGAGGGCGGTCGCGCAGGCGAGGAGGGCGGCGGCGAGACCGGCGCGCAGGGCGGCGCGGCGGTGGCCGGGCAGGGGACGGCCGGCGGGGAGAGGGTGGGGCATGCTGACGCTCCTTCGGTGGAGGCGGCACCCGGTCGTGCGAGCCTCGGCAGGTGCGCGGGACTCCCCGGGATACTGCCCGTTCACCGTGGACCACACGGCACGCTGACGCGCCGTCGGACGGCGCGAACGGCCGAGCGTGCCACCCCCGCCGCGCTGTCCCGGGCTACCCCGGCCGCGCCGCCTCCCGCTCCCGCCCGGCCGCGTCGCTGATCCGCAGCAGCAGCGCGATCATCAGCCAGTTGGCGACCAGGGAGGAGCCGCCCTTGGCGAGGAACGGCAGGGCCTTGCCGGTCAGCGGGATCAGCCCCATGACGCCGCCGGCCACCACGAACACCTGGAGTGCCAGCGCCGCCGCCAGCCCCACGGCCAGCAGCTTGCCGAACGGGTCGCGGGAGCGCAGCGCCGTGCTCAGCCCGCGCTGCACCAGCAGCGCGTAGACGAGCAGCACCGCCATCAGCCCGGCCAGGCCCAGCTCCTCGCCGACCGTGGTGAGGATGAAGTCGCTGCGGCCGGCGAACCCGATGAGCTCCGGATGGCCCCGGCCCAGCCCGGTCCCGGAGAGGCCGCCGCTGCCGAACGAGAACAGGGCCTGCGCGGCCTGGTCGGAGATCAGCCCCGGCGGCCGCTGCGCCTTGGGCAGGTAGATGTCGAAGGGGTGCAGCCAGGCGACGATGCGGCCTTTGACGTGCTGCTCGGTGGAGCCGACGGCGGCGGCCCCGACCACGGCCATCAGCAGCCCGCACAGCACCCAGCTGGTGCGTTCGGTGGCCGCGTAGAGCATCACCACGAACAGCCCGAAGAAGATCAGCGAGGTGCCGAGGTCCCGTTCGAGCACCAGGACCAGCAGGCTCAGCACCCACACCGCGAGGATCGGCGCGAGCTGCCGGCCGGGCGGCAGGCGGAAGCCGAGGACCTTGCGGCCGGTCAGCGCGAGGGCGTCGCGGTGGGCGACCAGATAGCCCGCGAAGAAGATCGCGATCATGGTCTTCACGAACTCGCCGGGCTGGAACGACAGCGGCCCCAGGAAGATCCACCGCTTGGCGCCGTAGGTGTCGCCGGGGAACGCGGCCGGCGCCATCAGCAGCACCAGCGCCACGACCATGGTCAGGTAGATGTACCGCTGGAGCCACCGGTGGTCCCGCAGCACCACGAGGACGCCGACGCAGACGGCGACGCCGATGACCGTCCAGAGCAGCTGGCCGGGGGCGGTGCCGGGGGAGTGGTAGCGGGCCGCGTAGGCGTGGTCGAGCCGGAACAGCAGCACCAGGCCGAGGCCGGACAGCAGGGTGGCCAGCGGCAGGATCAGCGGGTCCGCGTGGCGGGCCCAGCGGCGCAGCACCAGGTGCGGCACCAGGGCCAGGCAGACCATCGCGCCGGCGAAGCCCGGCAGGCCGTCCGGAACGCTTCCGGTGGTGGCCAGCCCCGCGTAGAGGTAGCCGAGGACGCTGACCGCGACGGCGAGGCAGAGCAGCACCGCCTCGTACCGGCGCCGCCGTCCGCGCACGGCCGACGCCGCGGCGGGCACCTCGCCGCCGCCGTCCGCCACGCGTACCGGTTCCACGCTCACACCCGTCATGATGATCGGCCCCGGTCGCGGGAAACGCGGGAGGGCGCACGGTTCCTTCGCAATCCGGTGACTCCCGTCCCATCCTCGACATTCGTTATGTGCACGCCACCAGCGTCACATATCCGACAAGGAGGACTGCTCTCCGGCGCTCCGTGGTAGCCCTGCGTCATGATCGGGTCGCCCAGGGTGGCTCAGGCTCGGGGGTCCGTCCCCGGGGCGGGCTTTCGCTCCGCCGGCGTAACCGGCCCGGCGCGGCACTGGTTGACCCCTCGGCGGCACGCGGTCCCGCGGGCCGCCGCCCCACCCCGGGCCCGCACGGCGGGCCCCTCGTGACAGGACGGAGAGTGGTTCATGAGCAAGCGCCAGAAGGGCCGCAGGCACCGCCGGGTCAACCGGACACCGCGGCCGGTCGGCGGCGGCTCGTCGCGCCCGAAGGCCCGCTGGGGGGCTCGGCAGGAGGGCAGGGCGGAGAGCCGGCAGGAGGGCGGGGTGGAGGCGCGGGCGGACGCGCGGGTGGAGGCTCGCGGGGAGGGCCGGGTGGAGGCTCAGGCTGAGGCTCGCGGGGTAGGCGGGGCGGACGCGCGGGTGGAGGCTCTGGTGGAGCCCCGGTCCGAGGCCGGGGCGGGGGCTCCGGCCGCTGCCGGTGCGGACGTCCCGTCACCCGCGGGCCCGCGCGCCCGCCCGGCGGCCGTCCCCGGGCTGGGCCGGCACGAGGCGCGCACCTGGGACGGGCTGCGCTCCCGCGGCGCGGACGGCGCGTCCGTCGACGACCTCTGCGCGTCCGTCGGCTACCAGCCGCGCACCATCCTCAAGCACGTCGCCGGACTGGCCGGCCACGGCCTGGCGGAGCGGCGCGGCGACCGCTGGTACGCGCGGACGGGCGAGGAGGCCCTGGCCGGGGCGCAGGGCGGCTGAGCCGGACCGCCGGGGTCGTCGACGGGGTCGCCCGCCGGGGATTCGTTCATCCGCCCGGGTGAATACCCGTGAACCCATGCGGTACCGAAGTCTGATGATCTACTGTCGCCCGCATGCCCGACATGGATGAGATCATCGGACGGATCCGCCGTGACATGGACACACAGCTGCGCAAGCGCGCGCGGCGGGCGCTCGGCGAGGGGGCGGACCGGGCCGGCTGGTCCGCGGAGACCGGCCCGCCCCCGCCGGGCGCGGCCGCGCCCCTGGCAGCCGGGGGAGCGGAAGCGGGGGCCCGGGGAGGGCCCGTCCTGAGTGAGGGTGCCGGGCCCGCGGAGGTGCTGACGCGCTGACCCTGCGCGCGGCGCGGCGGGCGCCCGCCGCCGCTCGCCGGCGGACGGGCGTCGTACGGGCCTGGGGCTGATGTACGCCGTACGGGCCCGGGTGGGCCGGGCGTCGCGCGGGACAGGCGTCGTAGGGGCCCGGGCCGGCGGGACGTCGTGCGGCCTGGGCGGGCGTACGTCGTGCGGGGCCGGGCGTCGCGCGGGTCCGCGGGGGAAGGGCGTCGTATGGGCCCGGGCCGGCGGACGTCGTGCGAGCCCGCGCGGGACAGACGCGTACGGGCCCGCGTGGCCGTCTCTCGTGCACGGTCACGCGGGCCCGGTCGTCCCGCCCGCGCCGCCGCGGGCGGGTGTCGGACCGTCAACGCCGGGCCAGCACCTTGGTGTTAAGCGGCGCGATCGCCCGGCGCGGCCGGTCGGCGGCGGCGTCAGCGCCGGTCAGCGTCGGGCGCGGGCCCGGCTCACGCCCATGCCCGCGAGGGCGAGGGCGACCACGCAGCAGACGGCACCCACGATGACGTTGCTGACGTTGGCGCCGGTCGTGAACGCGTGCCCGGACACGACCCAGGGCGAGATGATCGTCCAGGCGCCGATGGCCAGGGCGGCCCAGCTCATGCCGTGGGTGCGTTCGTAGGCGGATCCGAAGCCGCCGACCAGGAGGGCGAAGGCGACACCAGTGATCAGGTTGTTGGCGGTCAGGGTGGAGAAGCCGTTGAAGCCGACGATCCAGGGTGAGGCGGCCAGGTAGACGCCGCACAGCAGGGCGAGGGCCTCCACGGCCTGGGCGGCGGGCATCGCCGTCGTCTCCTCGGAGTGGGCGCGGAGCGCCATGATGTCCGGGTGCTGGTCGATCCGGGGTGACGTATGGGCGGTCACGTCAGCCACCTTCCTTCCCAAACGAGGATTCGGACCTTCTTGTAGTTTAACCGGATTGTGTGCAACTTCACCCGAAAAGGGTTGTGTGTCGGGGAAGTGGTCAATGGTCCGTTCCGGTGACGGGAACCCGCCCGCGCGTACCGGACGCGTGTACGGGGAAGGCATTGCCTTCCGGGGCCGGTGCCCCCGGCCCATCGCACGGCACCTCAGGGGGAGGTACCACCCATGGACAACCCCACAGGGCAGGAAGAGCGGGTCCAGCCGCGCATACCGGTCCTCGACACGGTCCTCGACACGCCGACGGGCCCCGCGCCCACCGGCCCGCCCGCCCGGCGCGCCGCACCGCGCGGCGAGTACGACGCGACGGGCGACGAGGAGGATCCCGAGCCGCACATCATCCGCGGCACGGACTGACGACCACCGGCGGACCCGGCCACGGGCCCGCCGGCGCGGGCGAACCCGTCCGCACCCGTCCGCACCCGTCCGCACTCGTCACTTCCGCCCGCACCCCCCCCACTCCGCGAGGACAACGCTCACGGGACGTTCCCCGTCAGGAAAGATCCCCGTGACCCGCGGCACGCCCCGGCCACCGACAACAGCGGTATGCGCGTCGCCATCGTCACCGCGTCGTTCCCCCCGGACGTCAACGGCATCGCCCACCAGACCTGGGAGACCGCCCGGCAGCTGGCGCTCAGCGGCCACGAGCCGCTGGTCGTCGCCCCCGCCCGGCCGTCCGCCGGGTGCACGGGCGAGACGCCCGATTCCCTCGACGGATGCCGCGCGCCCGTGGTCCGCCTGCCCACGCTGCCGCTGCCGGGACACCCCGCCCGGCGCCCCCCGCTGCCCGGCGGACGACTGGCCCGGGCGCTCGCCGCCCACCGGCCCCACGTCGTCCATTTGGCCGCGGCGGGCCGGCTCGGCGCGCGCGGCCTCGCGGCGGCCGTCCGGCTCGGCGTCCCCGCGGTCACCGTCCACCTGGCCGACGCCCCCGGCCGGCGCGCACTCCGGCCCGCCGCCGCCGAAGCCGCCGCCTGGCGGCGCGCCCGCGCCCTGTACCACGCCGCCGACCGCACCCTCGCGCCCTCGGCGGAAGCCGTCCGCGCCCTGGCCGGCCACGGCGTGCCCGGCGCACTCCTCTGGCCGCCCGGCGTCGACACCGAGCGCTTCCACCCCGACCGCCGCGACCTCGAACTGCGCCACGCGCTGGCGCCCGGCGGGGAGTTGCTCGTCGGCTACGCCGGCCGGCTCGTGCCCGCCAAGCGGCTGGACCTGCTGGCCCCGGTCAGCGCGCTGCCCGGGGTACGGCTGGTGGTGGCCGGCGACGGGCCGTCCGCCGCCGCCCTGCGGACGGCCCTGCCCCGCGCCCGTTTCCTCGGCTGCCGCCGGGGCGGTGACCTGGCCCGGATCCTGGCCTCCCTCGACGTCTTCGTGCACCCCGGACGCGGGGAGACGTTCTGCCACACCGTCCACGAGGCGCTGGCCAGCGGCGTCCCCGTCGTCGCGCCCGCCGCCGGCAGCCCGCTGGACCTCGTCCGGCACGCCCGTACCGGACTCCTCGTCCGCCCCGACGATGCCCTCGCCCTGGTCGAAGCGGTCGTGACGCTGCAGACCCGGCGTCGTCAGCGCGCCGACTACGGTCTTGCCGCGCGGGCCTCCGTTCTTGCCCGGACCTGGCCGGTCGCCGTCGGTGAACTCCTCGGGCACTACGGGGAGGTGGTGGGGCGGGGGGCTTGGGTGCGGGCGGGTGGGTGAGGCGGCCGTCGTCGCGGCTCCGGTTCGATGGGCGGCCGGCCGCGTCCGGTGCTCCGGTCCGTCCGGGAGCGGCGGGGAGCTGCTTCCCGGCTCCGCCGCTCCTTGCGTGCGGGGCGCGAGGGGGCATGCGGGGCGGTTACGGGGGGTGTCGTGCCCCGGCCCCTCCCCCAGAGGGGCACCCCCATTCACCGTTTCTTCCGGGGCTGCGCCCCGGGCCCCGGAGCCGCGCTCCGCGCGGTTGTCCTCGAACGCCGGACGGGCTGGATCGGTCTCGCGCTGCCTTCCATAGCGCGCGAGGTCCCCGCATCGCGGCTGCGCCGCGAGGTCCTCAGACGCCGGACGGGCTGGCCGCGACCGTGCTCCGCGCGGTGTCCTCAAGCGCCGGACCGGCTGGGTTCACCGCCGCCGAAGCCGGGTCACACTCGCGTCACCGTGAAGCGGACCCGCGTGCCCGGTACCGCCTGGGCCGCCGCCGTCAGGGCGGGTTCGGGGACGACGCCGATGACCGGGTAGCCGCCCGTCGTCGGGTGGTCGGTGAGGAAGACGACCGGGCGGCCGTCCGGGGGGACCTGGACGGCGCCCAGGACCATGCCCTCGGAGGGGAGTTCGCCGGGGACGGAGCGTTCCAGGGCGGGGCCCTCGGTGCGCAGGCCGATGCGGTTGCTCGCGGGGGAGACCCGGTAGGCGCCGTGGGCCAGGGCGTCCAGGGCCGTCGGGGCGAACCAGTCGGCGCGCGGGCCGGGGACGAGGGGCAGGACCAGCGCGTCGGCGGGGGGCGCCGGGCAGGGCGCCGCGTCCACGGCGGCGGGCGGGCCGCAGGGGGCGCCGAGCGGGAGCACCGCGCCCTCCGTCAGCGGCTCGGGGCCGAGGCCGGAGAGCAGGTCGCGGGAGCGGCTGCCCAGGACCGGGGGGACGTCCACGCCGCCGGCGAAGGCGAGGTAGGAGCGCAGGCCGGCGCACGCCCGGCCCACCTCGACGACCGTGCCCGCCGGGACCCGTACCGGGGCGCCCCAGGCGACCGGCCGGCCGTCCGCCCGTACCGCGCACGGCGCTCCGGTGACCGCGAACGTGACGGCCGCGTCGACGCGCACGGCGCAGCCGTCGACCGTCGTCTCCAGCGTCGCGTACGTCTCGGGGTTGCCGACGAGCCGGCCGGCGAGCCGGTGGGCGGCGGTGTCGAGGGCTCCGGAGCGGGGGACTCCGAGGTGGGCGTGGCCCGGCCGGCCGAGGTCCTGGACGGTGGTCAGCGCCCCGGGGCGGACGACCGTGAGGGCGGTCATCGGAGCACCTCGAAGCGGACCCGGGTGCCGGGGGCGAGCAGCGCGGCCGGTTCGCGGGCCGCGTCCCACATCACCGCGTCCGTCCGGCCGACGAGCAGCCAGCCGCCGGGGGAGGAGCGCGGGTAGACGCCGGTGTACGGGCCGGCCAGCGCGACCGAGCCGGCGGGGACGGCGGTGCGCGGGGTGGCCCGGCGTGGCACGTGCAACTCCGGTGGCAGGCCGGTCAGATAGCCGAATCCGGGGGCGAAGCCGCAGAAGGCGACGCGGAAGTCGAGGGCGGAGTGGACGCGTGGCACCTCCGACTCCGGGACGTTCCAGAGGGCGGCCACTTCGGCGAGGTCCTCGCCGTCGTACCGCACCGGGATCACGACGGGCTCGCCCTCGGCGGGCGGCAGCGGCGGCACGGTCCAGCGGGCGAGGTCGGCGGCGAGGGCACCCGGGTCGTCCAGGCCGTCGAGCAGGACCGTGCGCGCGGCGGGGACGATCTCGGTGACCGGCGGCAGGGTCCCGGCCGCGCGGCGGCGCAGGAGTTCGGCGTGCAGGGCCTGAGCGGCGGCGGTGTCGGCGACCTCGACGAGCAGCGCGTGCCGCCCGACGCGCAGGGGACGCGGCGCGTCATCCCGGAGCGTGCTCACGCGAACGCCTCCAGCCGGACGCCCGCGGCCTCCAGCGCCGCCCGCACTCTGCGGGCCAGCGCCGCCGCGCCGGGCGTGTCGCCGTGCAGGCAGAGCGAGCGGGCCCGGACGGCGACCTCCTCGCCGGTGAGCGCGGTGACGGCGGCGTCCCGGGCCAGCCGGACGGACCGGGCGACGACGGCCTCCTCGTCGGTGACGACCGCGCCCTGCTCCCGGCGCGGGACGAGCGTGCCGGCGGCGGTGTACGCGCGGTCGGCGAACGCCTCGGTGACGGCGGGGAGTCCGGCCTCCTCCGCCGCCGCGAGCAGCCGGGACCCGGGCAGACCGAGGACGGGCAGCCGCCCGCCGGCCCGCAGGACGCCCGCCACCACGGCGGCCGCCTGGTCCGCGTCGGTGACCGCGCGGTTGTAGAGGGCGCCGTGCGGTTTCACATAGGCGACGTCGCCGCCGGCCGCGCGGGCGAACACCCGCAGCGCGCCGACCTGATAGGTGATCTCGTCGGCGAGCTCGTCCGGCGGTACGTCCATGGCGCGGCGGCCGAAGCCGGCCAGGTCCCGGTACGAGACCTGGGCCCCGATCCGGACGCCGCGGGCGACGGCCTGTTCGCAGACGCGCCGCATGGTGGAGGGGTCGCCGGCGTGGAAGCCGCAGGCGACGTTGGCGCTGGTGACGACGGAGAGCAGGGCGTCGTCGTCGGTCAGGTGCCAGCGGCCGAAGCCCTCGCCGAGGTCGGCGTTGAGGTCGAGAGGAAGGGCCGGGTGCGTCATGCGCGGTTCTCCAGCATCGTGTCGACGATGAGCTGCCGGGCGTCGTCCAGATAGGCGGTCAGTTCGGCTTCGGCGCGGTCCGGCCGTCCCTGGGCCAGGAACCGCTCGATGGTGCGGTTGCGGATCAGGAACGGCTGGTGGAAGCCCCGCGGCGACGGCATCGCGTGGAAGGCGAGCCGGAGTTCGGCGAGCAGCCGGTCCATCGTGGTGTCGATCCGCGGGCTGCCGCTGAGTCCGGCCAGGGCGCGGTGGAAGCGCAGGTCGGCGGAGGCGACCGCGGGCCAGTCGCCGTCGTCGGCCGCCCACTCGGCCTCCGCCACGGCGGCCGTGACGGCCTCGCGCAGCGCGCGCGGGGCCTCGCCGGCGGCGCGTACTCCGGCGAGTTCCAGGGCGGCGCGCAGCCGGTAGATGTCGGCCACGTCCGCCGGGCCGGGGGAGCGGACGAACACCCCCCGGTTCAGCTGGTGTTCGACGAGGTTGTCGTGGACGAGGAGGCGGAACGCCTCGCGCAGGGTGTTGCGCGAGACGCCCAGGTCCTGGCCGAGGGCCTCTTCCGAGAGCTGGGTGCCGGGCGGCAGGACGCCGCCCTCGATGCGGTCGCGGAGCACGGTGGAGACGCGCTGCGCGGTGGAACGGGCCATGACTTCTCCCGGGGAGAGGGTGACCGGCGTGTGCTCGTGGGAGGGGAGCGGCGCGGCCCGGTGAGGAAAGTGCGGAGGCCGCGCGAGAACCCTTGAGGATTGTTGAACAACATCTTAGCCTCCTCGGCAAGTCGGTTCACGCTTTCTCCCGTTGAGCTCCCCTCGGACCCTCGGACGGGGACCGGCGGGGCTCGACCCCTGCGAAACGACATCCGCGCGGCAGACGCGCGCAGCGAACGGAAGGCGGGGCCCATGCTCGTACTCCTGGGCGTCCTCGTGGTCGTGGCCGGATTCGCCACCCGGCGCAACCCTCTGCTGGTGGTCGGCGTCGCCGGCATCGTCACCGGCCTGCTCGGCCACCTCTCGCCGCGCGAGGTGCTGGCGGCCTTCGGCACCGGCTTCGCCTCCAGCCGGGGCGTCACGATCTTCGCGGTGACCCTGCCGGTCATCGGACTCCTGGAACGCCACGGCCTGCAGATCCAGGCCCGCCGGCTGATCGCCCGCTTCGCCGGGCTCACCACCGGCCGCTTCCTCGCGCTCTACCTGCTGCTCCGCCAGCTCACCGCCGCGATCGGCCTGGCCGGCGCCTTCGGGCACGCGCAGACCGTGCTCCCGCTGGCCGCGCCGATGGCCGAAGGGGCCGCCGAGCGCCGGCAGGGCGGGCCGCTGCCCGCGAAAGTCCGGGAGCGGATACGGTCCTTCGCCGCGAGCGCCGACAACGTCGGCTTCTTCTTCGGCGAGGACGTCTTCCTGGCCGTCGGGTCGATCCTGCTCATCACCGGCTTCGTCAACACGACGTACCACACCCGGCTGGAGCCGCTGGACCTCGCGCTCTGGGCGATCCCGACGGCCGTCTGCGCCCTGGCCGTGCACGGCTGGCGGCTGCTGCGGCTGGACCGGACGCTGCTCGTGGCCCCGGCCCCGGCCCCGGCCGTCGCCGACGCGCCGCCGCCGGACCGCTCCGGGGCCCGCCCCGGGACCCGTCCCGGCGCCACCCGGGAGGCCGGACGATGATCAAGACGGAATGGTTCTTCTGGCTCGTCGGCGGCCTGTTCCTGCTGATGGCCGCCCAGATGCTCGGCGACCCCACCAACCCCAAGCGCCGAGGCAGCGCCGCCTTCTGGGGCCTGCTCGGCCTCGGGTTCGTCTACGCGACCTGGGTGGCGGACGGCAGCGCGCCCCCCGAACCGCTCGGCGCCGCCGTCCTCGTCATGATCTGCCTGGCGGGCTTCGGCCGGACCGGCCGGGGCGTCCGGTCCGCCGAAGAGGCCGAAGCGGAGGCCGCGCGGCGCCGGAAGAGCGCCGACCGGTTCGGCGGGTGGCTGTTCCTCCCCGCCCTGACCATCCCGGCCGTCGCCCTGGTGTGCGCCGTCGGCCTCAAGAAGGTGCACTGGGACGGCCGGCCGCTGCTCCAGAAGGGCAGCGAGACCATCCTCGGGCTCGGCATCGGCGCCGTCGTCGCGCTCGTCGTCGGCATGGTCCTGGTCCGCGAGCGGCGGCCCGCCGAGCCGGTGGCCGCCGGGCGTTCGATGCTCGAATCGATGGGTTCGGCGCTGCTGCTGCCGCAGCTGCTCGCCACCCTCGGCGCGATCTTCTCCGTCGCCGGGGTCGGCGAACAGGTCCGCCGCATCACCACGGCGGTGCTTCCCGAGGGCTCCGTGCTGCTCGCGGTCGTCGTCTACTGCGCGGGGATGTTCCTCTTCACCGTCGTCATGGGCAACGGCTTCGCCGCGTTCCCGGTGATGACCGCCGCCGTCGGCTGGCCGGTCCTCGTCGAGCAGGCGCACGGGAACGCCCCGGCCGTGCTCGCCGTCGGGATGCTGGCCGGCTTCTGCGGCACCCTCGTGACGCCGATGGCCGCCAACTACAACCTGGTGCCGGCGGCCCTGCTCGAACTGACGGACCAGTACGGCCCCATCAAGGCCCAACTGCCCACGGCATTCATCCTGCTCGGGTGCAATATGACCATCATGTACCTATTCGCGGTGTGAAGGAGGCGGGGGCCCGGCCGCGCACGGGCCCCTACCCCCGTGCCGTTTCGCCCGATGTCAGACCGACCGCCTACGCTGTGCGACGTGACTTCTCCAGCCCCGGCGGCCGTTCCGCCCCAGCTCAACGGGCCCGCGCCCACCCGAGCACCCGGCCCTGCCCGAGCCGGGGGCCCCGTCGCCCCGGGCCCGGCCGCCGACGAGGGGCTGGCCCGCCGCCTGCGCGCGCTCGCCTGCACGGCGCCGCTGCACGACCTCGACGTCCGCAAGGCCAACCTCGTGGGCGAGTACGGCGTCTACGCGATGGCCGAGGTGGCCCTGGCCGCCATCGACCTCGTCACCCTCACCATGGACTTCGACACCGGCGCCGACCACGAGCAGATAGTGGCCCGGCTGCTGCCGCGCGTCGCCGCCCAGGCGCCCGAGCGCCCTACGGCCGAGCACGAGCGCGTCGCCCGGTGGGTCCTGGAGAACCTCGTCAACGTCGGTAGCGTCGACCGCGGCTTCCGCGCCGTCTACGGCACGTTCGGCACGGACGGCGCCTACGTGCGCCGCGACTACGACTTCAAGCTGATCGAGGAGGTCCCGGGCCCCGGCGGCACGGTCTTCCTGCGCACCACCGACGAGGCCGTCAACGTCCTCGTCGGCGCCCTCGACACGGACGTCACCAGCGCGCAGATCGCCGCCGAGGTCAAGCTGGAGGTGCTCGTCAGCCGGGGCCGGCTCGCCGACGCCCAGCTCGCCGCCGAACAGGCCCGCTACCGCACCGTCCAGTACGCCGAGACGCTCCGCAAGACCCTCGACGCCACCCGGCGCAACGTCCGCGCGGTGGACTGGCTGCGGACCGTCCCGGACATGATCGACGAGGCTCTGGAGCACGTCGCCGAGCGCTACCGGCATGAGAACGCGATCCTCACCAACATCCGCAAGGTCCGCGACGAGGCGTCCACCGGCGTCGACCCCGAGCACAAGCGGCGCGCCGCCGAGCTCGTCGACATCGTCAAGGACTGCATCCGCCGCCACACCCAGCTCCAGTCACGGCTGCTGGAGGCCGGCCCGCTGTTCCGCGCCGAGCAGGACCGGCAGGCGTTCGCCACCCCGTCCGCCGGCGCCGGCCTCGACCTCTACGGACAGCTCCTCGCCCCCCTCCTGCCGCTCCCGCTCGAACAGGCGGGGCGCGTCACCGACGCCTTCTTCACCCGCGGCACGGGCCTGCGCACCCCGGCGTCCGTCCGCGTCGGCGACCTCGTCGACCTGCTGCTGACGCCGCCCGCGGAGCGGGAGCATCTCGGCGCGGAGATGCCGGAGCCGGATCTGATCGCGACGCCTGATGACAGCCGCTTCAGTGAGGAGCAGCTGGCTCAGGCCATGGAGTTGCTGACGTTGCCGCCGGATGCGCCGCGGCGGCTGTCCGGGCTCCTCGAGGACGCGCGCCGGCGCGACCGCGAACTGCCGTACCTCGTCGCACTGCTGGCCGTCCATGCGGCCAGCCCCGCTGTCGGTACGGCCTATCGGCAGGGCGAGCGGTCGCTGCTGTTCGCCGTGGACGACGGGACGGTGCTGGACGATCCGGAGTTCGGCGGGGCGGATTTGATTGTGGGGACGGCGTTGCTCGACGCGGCCGGGATGGCGGCGGATCGGTCGGAGGCGTCGTGAGTGTGCCCCAGGCCCTCCCTTTCACCGTTTCCTGGGGCTCCGCCCCAGACCCCGTTATCGCGGCTTCGCCGCTCGTCCTCAAGCGTCGGACAGGCTGGATTCGGCCTGAGCCCGCACTTCAGCCCGTCCGGCGTTTGAGGACAACCGCGCGGAGCGCGGTTTCAGGGGGTCTGGGGCTTGCCCCAGGAATCGGCGAAGGGGTGGGACCGGGGCACCCCTCCCCCAAGACCAGCCACAACGCACAGGAGCACCGACCGTGACCGACTACGAACCCGACGAGACGGCGTACCCGGAAGCGCCCGCCGCGGAGCCGGAGCGCCCGGTCAACGCGCCGTTGACCCCCGCCGACGCCGCCGACGCCGCGAGGCTTGTCGCGTTCGGGCTCCAGCCCAAGCTCCAGCCCGCCCGCGACGCGGACTACGCCGAACTCCTGCGCCGCCACCGCGACGACCCCGCCTTCGCCCGGCTGGCCGACGCCATCGCCGCCGGGCTGGGGCTGGTGGTGCTTGAGGTGTCGACGCGGGCCGGTATGGCCGTGACCGCCGCCGAGGACTCGGTCTTCGCCGTCCGGATAAGCGACTACGCCCGCCGGGCCACCGCCGACTCCGGCGACCGCTTCCTGCACGGCCTCGCCCACCTCGCCGTCGCCGCGATGGCGTTCCCCCGCCCCGAGGACCTGGCCGACGACGGATACATCGGCCGGATCACCGTCAACGGCGTCGACGCGTTCGTCCGGCAGGCGTGCCGCCGGCTGGAGGAGCGGGCGGCGGAGACCGGGGAGAACACCGACCCCGTCACCGAGGCCCCCGGCCTGGAGGCCGCCTGGCGGGTCTACGCGCGGCGCAGCGCCACCGGCGCCACCAAGGACGCCCGCCGCCTGGCCGGTTCCACCACGGGCATCATCGCCAAGGCCGTCGCGTTCCTCGTCGATTCCGGCTTCCTCCAGCGCACCGGCGACGACGCCGGCGGCGCCTACCGCACCACGCCGCGCTACCAGCTCCAGGTCCGCGACATGGCCGGCAGCGCCGCCATGGCCGAGCTGCTGGAGCTGGGCGTCGTACCGGTCGGCGACGGCACCGCCACGCTGCTGCCGCCGGACGACGCCGAGGACCTGGACTTGGTCGCCGACGCCGGCCTGCCGTTCCACTCCTGACCGTTCCCGCCCACCGATCCGCCGATCTGCGACGAAGACAAACGAGAGTCCGCCATGTACGAGCTGTCCCGGGTCCGCCTCTACTCCATCGGGCCCGCCGGTGCGCGCTACGCCGACACCGTGCTGGACCTGCGGGGGGTGGGCGCGCCCGTGCCGTCGCCCGCGCCCGCGCAGGCGGATTTCTTCGAGGAGGAGCCCGTCGGCCCGCCGCGCCGCCCCGCACCCGCGGGCGTGCTTTTCCTGGAGAACGGCGGCGGCAAGTCCGTCCTGCTCAAGCTGATCTTCTCGGTGATGCTGCCGGGCCACCGCAACACCCTCGGCGGCGCCAGCTCCGGCGTCCTCCGCAAGTTCCTGCTCGCCGACGACTGCGGCCACGTCGCCCTGGAGTGGCAGCACGTCCTCACCGGTGAGACGGTCGTCGTCGGCAAGGTCAGCGAGTGGCGCGGCCGGCAGGTCTCCAACGACCCGCGGAAGTTCGCCGAGGCGTGGTACTCGTTCCGCCCCGGCCCGGGGATGAGCCTGGACGCGCTGCCGGTCGCGGAGTCGTCCGCCATGCGCCCCCGCGCCGAGGGCGCCTCCACCGCGCGCGGCCGCCGCCGCACCATGAAGGGGTTCCGCGACGCCCTCACCGAGGCCGGCAAGGCGTACCCCAACCTGGACGTGGTCTGGGAGGAGATCCACGAGCGCTGGAACGAGCACCTCGGCGAGCTCGGCCTCGACCCCGAACTCTTCCGCTACCAGCGGGAGATGAACGCCGACGAGGGCGAGGCCGCCGGCCTCTTCGCGGTCAAGAACGACTCCGACTTCACCGACCTGCTGCTGCGCGCCGTCACCGACACCCGCGACACCGACGGCCTCGCCGACCTCGTCCACGGCTTCGCCCACAAGCTCGGCCGCCGCGCCGAGCTCACCGCCGAGCGCGACTTCACCGCCGGCTCCCTGGACCTGCTCTCCCGCATCGTCGAGTCCGGCGCCCGCCGCGACCAGGCGCGCGGCGTGCACGCCGGTGCCGAGCGCCGCACCCGCGTCCTCGCCCGCAGGCTCTCCGCCCGCGCCGCCGAGGAGCGCGGCCGCGCCGGCGAGCTCGCCGAGCAGGTGGCCGCCGCCGCGCACCGCGTCACCGACGCCGAGACCGCCCGCGAACACGGCTCCCGGATCGCCGCCGAACTCGCCTACCGGCACGCCTCGCTGGCGCTCGCCGCCGCCGAGAAGTCCGCCGCCGCCCAGCGCCGCGAGCTCAACGACGCCCGGACCCTGCACTCCGCCTGGCAGGCCGCCGAGACCGTGCTGCGGCACCGGGCCGCCGCCGACCGCTCCGCCCGCGTCGCCTCCGCCATCCAGGAAGCCGAACGCGACGCCGCACCCGCCCTCGCCGCCCGCACCAAGGCCGCCGCCGCCCTCGTCCGCGCCCTCAACGCCGCCGCCGAGCAGGGCGAACGGCTCGCCGACGAGCAGGAGGAGCGCTCCGCCGTCCTCCAGGAAACCGGCGAGGCCGCCCACCGCGACGCCACCGCCGCCGCCACCGAGGCCCAGCGCGCCCGCAGCGAGGCCGGCCACCTGCGGCAGCGGCTCGCCGAGGTCGAGCAGGAAACCGCCGACGCGGTCCGCGCCGGCTGGCTCGACGACAGCGCCCCCGACGCCGACCCGGCCCGCGCCGCCCTCGCCGCCAGCGACGCCGAGCGCACGGCCACCGCCACGTACGAGGCCGCCAAGGAGACCGCCAGGACCGCCGCCGAGCGGGCCCGGGAGACCGCCGCCGCCGAGTCCCGCGCCGAACTCGCCGCCGCCCGCTCCGCCGACGCGGCCGCCGCCGCCGCGAGCGCGTACGACGCCGAGCGCCGCCTCGCCGAGTCCCTCGGCGCCGAACCGCGGCTCGCCGAACTCCTCGGCCTGCCGCAGCCCGCCGCCGGCCAGGTCCCGGCCCAGCGCGGCACGCCTGTCGACCGGGAGACGGCGGGCCCGCTCACCGCCGAGGAGCTGGACCGCAACGCGGACGCCCTCCGCGAACTCCTCGACGACACCGTCGCCACCGCCGAACGGCAGCTGTTCGACCTGCGCACCGCCGCCGCCGACGACTCCCGCATCCTCGGCGCCCTCGGCGACGGCGGCCTGCTGCCGGCCGGGCCCGACGTCCTCGCCACCGTCGAGTACCTCGGCGAGCACGGCATCCCCGCCCTCCCCGGCTGGCGCTACCTCGCCCAGGCCGTCGACCCCGCCGACCACGCCCGGGTCCTGGCCGCCCGCCCCGAGCTCGTCGACGGCGTCGTCATCACCGACCCGGACGCCCACGGCCGCGCCCGCGAGGCGCTCGCCGACGCCTCGCTGCTGCCGCGCTCCGCCGTCGCCGTCGGCACCGCCGCCGCCCTCCTCGCCCCCGTGCCGGAATCCGACGCCGACAGCGGCGTCTTTCTCGTGCCGCCGAACCCCGCCATGCACGACGAGCGGGCCGCCGACGAGGAGCGGCACGCCCTCCGCGAGCGTGCCGCCGCCCGCGACGAGGAGATCCGCGCCGTCGCCGCCCGGCTCGCCGGCGACCGCGCCCTCGCCGCCCGGCTCGCCTCCTGGCGGTCCGGCTGCCCCGAGGGCCGGCTCGCCGAGCTCGCCGCCGAGGCCGAGCGCTGCCGCGCCGCCGCCGAGGAAGCCCAGGAGGAGCTGACCGCCGCCCGGGCCGCGCGCACCGAGGCCGACGAGATCGCCGCCGAGACCGCCTTGGTCCGCGACGAGCGCCAGGAGGCCGCCCAGCGCGCCCGCCGGGTCGCCGACGCCCTGGCCGGCCTCGCCCACCGGCTCCGCGAGCGCGCCCACTGGCAGACCCGGCTCCGCGAACTCGCCGAGGAGGCCGCCGAGTACGAGGAGCGCGCCGCCGCCTGCGTCGACCGCGCCCGCGCCGCCGACGAGGACCGCCGCGCCGCCCAGCGCGCCGCCGACGACGCCCACCGCACCGCCCGCGCCCTGCGCGCCGAGCGCGCCGAGATCGCCGGCGCCCCGGACGACGTCACCGGCGACACCGAGGCGTCCACCGACTCGCTGCCCGCCCTCCGCGAGGCCTACCGGGCCGCGTCCCAGGTGTACGAGAAGGTCGGCGTCGGCGCCGACCTGCGCGCCGAACAGGCCCGCGCCGAGAGCGACGAGAGCGCCGCCCGCGCCGAACTCGACCGCCTCACCAACAAGGTCCGCACCCGCGCCGCCCAGCTGCTGGAGGGCACCGACGGCGCCGACGGCCCGTCCCGCCAGGCCGCCGCCGCCCGCGCCGAGGCCCTCGTCCAGCTGCTGGAGGGCCGGGCCTCCGCCGCCAGCGAGCAGCTCGGCCGGCTCCGCGGCGAGGCCGAACGCCTCGCCCCCGCCGACGGCGAGGCCCACACCGAACTCCCCGACGAGCGGGTGCCCGCCGACGCCGACCAGGCCAAGGAACTGCTGCGCACCGCCACCGCCGAACTCACCGCGCGCACCGACGCGCTGGAGGAGGCCAGGACCGCCCACGCGAGCCTGCTCCGCGCGCACCGCGCCGCCGAAGACGCCGCCGGCGGCTTCGACGACACCGCCGCCCTCCTGCGCGACCTGCTCCGCGACAACGCCCCCGACGACGAGGAGACGGCCCCCGAGCCGTACGCCGGCACCCTGGAGGAGGCCCGGCAGGCCGCCGCCGAGGCCCGGCGCTCGCTGCGCGGCTGCGCCGGCGACCTCTCGACGGCCGAGGCGGCCGTCCGCGAGGCCAGCGACATCCTCGTCCGGCACGCCAACTCCACCCGCTACGAGCAGGTCCGCACCCCGGCCCGCCAGCAGATCCGCGAACTCCCCGCCTCCGCGCTGCCCGAGCACGCCGCCGCCTGGGCCGACGCCTTCGCGCCCCGGCTGCGGGTGCTGACCGACGAGCTGAACCAGCTGGAACGCAACCGCGACAGCATCGTCGACCGGCTGCGCGGCCTCGTCGAGTCCTCGCTCACCACGCTCCGCTCCGCCCAGCGGCTCTCCCGGCTGCCCGAGGGGCTGGGGGAGTGGTCGGGCCAGGAGTTCCTGCGCATCCGCTTCGAGGACCCCGACCAGAGCACCCTCACCGAACGCCTCGGTGAGGTCATCGACGAAGCCACCCGGTCCGCCGTCAAGAAGAACTCCGACCTGCGGCGCGACGGCATGTCGCTGCTGCTGCGCGGCGTCCGGGCGGCCCTGCTGCCGCGCGGCGTCGCGGTCGAGATCCTCAAGCCGGACGCGGTGCTGCGCGCCGAGCGGGTGCCCGTCGGGCAGATGGGCGACGTGTTCTCCGGCGGTCAGCTGCTGACCGCCGCCATCGCCCTGTACTGCACGATGGCCGCGCTGCGCAGCAACGACCGCGGCCGGGACCGGCAGAAGCACGCGGGCACGCTGTTCCTCGACAACCCGATCGGGCGCGCCAACGCCACGTATCTGCTGGAGCTCCAGCGGGCCGTCGCGGACGCGCTGGGCGTCCAGCTGCTGTACACCACCGGGCTGTTCGACACGACGGCGCTCGCCGAGTTCCCGCTGGTCATCCGGTTGCGCAACGACGCGGACCTGCGGGCGGGGCTGAAGTACATCAGCGTCGAGGAGCATCTGCGGCCCGGGCTGCCGCAGATCGACCCGGAGTCGGAGCCGGTGCACGGGGAGATCACGGCTACGCGGATGTTCCGGCGGCCGGAGGAAGGGGCGGTGCCTGTGCCGGCCGGGCGCTGAGGGGGGCGCCTGCGGCGGGCTGTGCCCCAGTCCCTCCCCCAGAGGGGGCACCCCCACTTCGCCGATTCCTGGGGGCAAGCCCCCGGCCCCCCCCGAAACCGCGCTCCGCGCGGTTGTCCTCAAGCGCCGGACGGGCTGGATGGCCAGCCCGTCACGGATACCTGGGCCGACGCACCCGCCGCATCTCCCGTGCCGTACTGCTCGGCACCGACACCACCCCGTGCCGCTGGCGCCACACCTGACGCGTGACCCACACGTCGAGGACGCCCCACGTCGTCGCCACCGTGCCGGCCACCGTGGCGACCAGCACCGGGAAGGCCAGCCACGACCCTGCCAGAGTCAGCAGCACCGCCGCCATGGCGACCGTCGTCGTCAGCGCGACGAGAAGGACGGCGCGTACCGCCGCGGCCCGCACCGGGTCGGGCATCCGCGGCCGGTGGACCGGCTCCTCGGTCCACAACGGCGCGCGCTCCCGTGGGCGTCCGTCCGGCCGTCGTCCGTCGCGAACCCTGTCCATGGCGGCTCACCTCCCCCAGTGGCTGCCCCTGCTCGGGGCTTTTCCCGCAGGAATGTCAAAAGTAACCCGGACCACGGGACGTGTGCCGGGGCGCGGGCGCCGGGGCGCGCCGTGCCGCATGGCCGAGGATCGCCCCGGCAGAGGGCGACTTCCGGCCACTCCGGCTTGATCGCACAGCGGGCTCCGCCGGGCCCCCGGGCCTGTTCCGGCCCGTCAGGCCCCGGGAGAAGTCCTCTGAACACGGGAGATCTCGGGACGACATGGCCAACCCCCCCACGCCGGGGCGGCCGTACAGCCCTTCGAGGCGTAATCCCCGCAGTAGTAGGCTCACGCCGCATCACTGTCGGAGCACCACCCCCGTCGCGCCGCGGGGTGCAGTGGGGGAGTCCATGCGCTTTCGCGGGAAATCGATCCGCCGGAAGATCGTGGCACTGTTGCTGGTGCCATTGGTGTCCCTGACCGTCCTGTGGGTGTTCGCCACGGTGATCACCGGTATGGAGGCGGACCGCCTGCTCTCCGCCGCCGAGGTCACCCGCGGCATCGGCCACCCGACGGAGGACGTCGTCGACGCCCTCCAGAAGGAGCGCCGCCAGGCCCTCGTCGTCCTCGCCGGCCCCCGCTCCCGGAGCGCCGGGGCCGCCCGCGCCCGTACCGCCGCCCTCACCGAACTCCGGGCCCGCCAGCGCGCCACCGACAAGGCCGCCGCCGCCCTCCGCGCCGGCGCCTCCGGCGACGTGCGCGAGGACATGAGCTCCACCGCGGCCGACTGGTTCCGCGCCATGGAACGCCGCCTCGCAGGGCTGGGCGCCCTGCGCGCCAAGGTCGCCGGCGCCACCGTCGGCCGCGACGCCGCCTTCTTCGCGTACAACGAGATCATCGACCCCCACCTCGACTTCCTCAGCCTCCTCGGGTCCGTCCAGGACGCCGACCTCGAACAGCAGCGCCGCGCCCTGGTGGGCCTCACCTACTCCCGGGAGTCCCTGTCCCGCGAGGACGCCCTGCTCGCCTCCGCGCTCACCGCACGCACGCTCACCGCCCGCGAACTGCGTTTCCTCGCCGACCACATGGCCGAGCGCAAGATCCTCTACGAGACCAACCTCGCCGTCCTGCCCGTCCGGGACCAGAAGAGCTTCGACGACTACTGGCGGGGCACCAACGCCCGGGCCCTGGAGGGCATCGAGGAGGCGGTCGTCGCCGGCGGACCCGCCAAGGCCCTCCGCGCCGTCGACACCCCACGCTGGCAGGCCGCCGCCGGCGCCGTCCTCGACGACCTCGCCCGCCTCGACCGCGACGCGCAGGAACGCCACGAGGACCGGCTGGAACCCGTCGCCACCTGGGTGCTCACCAAAGCCGCCGTCGCCGGTGTGCTCGGCCTCGCCGCCCTGGTCTGCTCGGTCGTCGTCTCCTGGCGCGTCGGCCGCGGTCTCATCAGGGACCTCCGGCAGCTGCGCCGCGAGGCGCACGAGGTCTCCGGCGTCCGCCTGCCGGCCGTCCTGCGCCGCCTCGCCGCCGGCGAGCAGGTCGACGTCGAGACCGAGGCACCGCGCCTGGAGTACCCGACCGACGAACTCGGCCAGGTCGGACGCGCCCTCAACTCCCTCCAGCGGGCCGCCGTCGAGGCCGCCGTGAAACAGGCCGAAATGCGCCGGGGCGTGTCGGACGTCTTCGTCAACATCGCCCGCCGCTCCCAGGTGCTGCTGCACCGTCAGCTCGCGCTGCTCGACACCATGGAGCGCCGCACCGAGGACGCCGACGAACTCGCCGACCTCTTCCGCCTCGACCACCTCACCACGCGCATGCGCCGGCACGCCGAGGGCCTGGTGATCCTCTCCGGTGCCACCCCGTCCCGCCAGTGGCGCAAGCCCGTCCAGCTCATGGACGTCGTCCGCGCCGCCGTCTCCGAGGTCGAGGCGTACGAGCGGATCGAGCTGCGCCGGCTGCCGCCGCTGGCCGTCCAGGGCCCGGCCGTCGCCGACCTGACACATCTGCTGGCGGAACTCCTGGAGAACGCCACCGTCTTCTCCCCGCCGCACACCGCCGTCCAGGTCCTCGGCGAGCGGGTGCCCAACGGCTTCACCCTCGAAATCCACGACCGCGGCCTCGGCATGAGCCCGGACGCCCTGCTGGAGGCCAACCTCGGCCTCGCGGAGGCGCCCGAGTTCGACCTCTCCGACACCGACCGGCTCGGCCTGTTCGTCGTCAGCCGGCTCGCCCGCCGCCAGGGCGTCCGCGTCTCGCTCCAGCCCTCGCCCTACGGCGGCACC
Organism: Streptomyces mobaraensis; assembly: GCF_020099395.1. Taxonomy (NCBI): domain Bacteria; kingdom Bacillati; phylum Actinomycetota; class Actinomycetes; order Kitasatosporales; family Streptomycetaceae; genus Streptomyces; species Streptomyces mobaraensis. Next base: position 6,591,150 of record NZ_CP083590.1, read on the forward strand.
ACCGCGGTCGTCCTGATCCCCGCCGCGCTCATCGACGAGGCGCCGCCGAAGGACGCCGTTCCGGGAGCGCGGGCCCGGAAGGGGGCCCGCAAGGACGGACCGGTCGAGCTGGAGCCGCCGCTCTCGCCCCTCGAAAAGGCCGACGTACGGGACGCGGGCCCGTCGGATCCGGACCCGTCGGGCACGGAGGACCCGTTCGCACCCCGCGGCCCGCGGGACACACGCCGTCCCCTCGACACACGCGCCACACGGGAGCCCTGGAAACCCAGGATTCCGCTCGACGTACCGGTCCACGACCACCCCGCCGACCAGTCCCCCGCCCGCCGCCCCGCGGCCCCCGCCCCGGCGTCCGGCTCCCGCGACCCCGACCGGGGGCCCGGCTCCGGCACCCACGGCACCCCGGGCGGCCGGGGAACGGCGGGCCGGGGAACGCCCGGCGGCCTGCCCCGGCGCCCCCGGCCCCCGGTACTGGTCTCGGACCACGGCCGCCCGGTGGCCGACCCCCCGGGCCGCCGCGACCGCGCCGACCGCCGCGACCGCGCCGACCGCCGCGACCGCGCCGAGCATCCGGACCCCCCGCGCCAGGCCGGCTTCCCGGACCTCCTGGACGAACCCACCCCGCCCACCGGACTGCCCCGCCGCGTCCGCCAGGCCGGCCTCGCCCCCCTCGTCAGGGAGAACCTCGCCGAGGAGTCCCGCCGGGCCGCCGCCGAGCCGGCCGGCCACGAGACGGCGCGCGACCCCGAGGAGGTCCGCGCCCGGATGACGTCCCTGCAACGGGGATGGCAGCGCGGCCGGGCGGACGCCCCGCACCCCACCGAGCACGACAGCACACGAACCACCAACGAAAGGGACGGTCGATGACCGCCATACGCAACGCGTCGGCAGACACCGCCACGGCACAGCCCGCGGGAAACGGCAAGCTCAACTGGCTCCTCGACGACCTCGTCGAACGCGTCGGCACCATCCGCAAGGCCCTCGTCCTCTCCGGTGACGGCCTCGCCGTCGGCTCCTCCGCCGACCTCACCCGCGAGGACGGCGAACACCTCGCCGCCGTCGCCTCCGGCTTCCACAGCCTCGCCAAGGGCGTGGGCCGCCGCTTCGACGCCGGACAGGTGCGCCAGACCGTCGTCGAACTGGACGACGCGTTCCTCTTCGTCACCGCCGCCGGACAGGGCAGCGCCCTCGCCGTCCTCGCCGACGCGGACTCCGACATCGGCCTGATCGCCTACGAGATGACCCTGCTCGTCAAGCGCGTCGGCGCCCACCTGGCCAGCTCCCCGCGCACCGGCGAGGCCGCCGGCGGATGACCGGACGGAGGGCCGGAGACGGCGGGACCCCTGACAGGACCGGCGAGCCACAGCACTGGTACGACGACGCGGCGGGCCCGGTGGTCCGCCCGTACGCCATGACCCGTGGACGCACCCGGGGCGCCGGGGAGCACCGGCTCGACCGCACGGCGTTCGTCATCGCCGTGCGGCCCCCCGACGGCACCGACGACCGGCTCGGCCCCGAACACCTCCGCATCGCGGAACTCACGGCCGAGGACCCCCGCTCCGTCGCCGAACTCACCGACCGCCTCGGCCTCCCCTCCGGCGTCGTCCGCGTCCTCGTCGGCGACCTCTTCGAAGCGGGCATCGTCCGCGTCGACCGCCCGATCCCCCCGGCGGAACCACCCGACGAGAGCATCCTCCGCCTGGTGATCAACGGCTTGCGCACGCTGTGAGCGCGGCCGCGCGCGTACGCGGTCCGTGACGGAGACGGCCCCGGGAACGGCCGATTGCCTCAAGGCGGGCCCCGCCCGCAGACGGCCCGCGGCGGCCCCGGTGGGGCCCCGGCGGTACCCCAGGCTCCGGCTCCCGGCAGCCGGCCGGACCGCGGCTCCGCCGGCGGATGGTCCGGTACGGAGTACGGCCCGGGGACGCCCGCTCGCGTCGCATGCGGCGCCTGCGGGCGGCCCGCAAAGCTCCTGGCCTGGCTCCGGCCTGATGGCCGGTCACCACCGCGATCCCGTCAGCGGATGACCCGGTACGGCGTACGGCCCGGGGTGCCCGTCCGCGCCGCACGCCCCCGTCCGTGGGCGGCCCGCGACGCTCCCGGCGGAGGGCCCGGGGCACGGCCCGGCGCACGGGTATCCGGCAGCCGGCCCCCACCGCACCTCCCGCCGGAGCACGTCCCGCCGGAGGACGTCCCGCGGCCGGAGGACGGCCCGATACGGCGTACGTTCCCCGGGCCCCCGCCCGCCGCACGTCCCCCGCCCCCTAAACCCCCCGCACCCGCACCGGAAACCCCACCTCCGCCGCCCCCTCCCGCTCCACCGCCACCGCGCCGTCCCGCCAGGCGGTCGTGAACCGCACCACTTCCGCCGGCTCGCCGCCGTCCTCGACGACCAGCACCCCGCCGCCCGTCCCTCCCGCCGCCGGAGCCCAGACCTCCAGTTCCACCCCGCCGTCCGCGCCCGCCACCGGAAGAACCGCTCCAGCCCGCGCGAGGACCGGGATCCGGGCGAGGGGTGCGTCGAGCAGCACCTGGCCCGGGCCGTCGTGCGCCCGGCCCGTCGCCGTGTCGTACCACCGGCCGCGCGGCAGCCGCACCGCCCGCCGGTCGGCCCCCGGCTCCAGCACCGGCGCCACCAGCAGCGCGTCCCCCAGCAGGAACGCGTCCTCGCAGTCCCGCAGCGCCCGGTCCTCCGGCGTGCGCCACCACGCCGGTCGGACGTACGGCGCGCCCGTCACCCGCGCCCGGTGGGCCAGCGTGACGAAGTACGGGAGCAGCCGCGCCCGTTCCCGCAGCGCGGCTCCCGCGTGCTCCAGCACCTCGGGGCCGAACTCCCACGGCTCCCGGCGCCCCGCCGAGATCGCCGCGTGGGTGCGGAACAGCGGGAGGTACGCGCCCAGTTGGAACCACCGCAGGTACAGCTCCGGCGACGGCGACCCCGTGAACCCGCCCACGTCAGGCCCCGAGAACGGCACCCCGCACAGCCCCAGCCCCAGCACCAGCGACAACGACGCCCGCAGCCCCGGCCAGCCCGTCGTCACATCACCCGACCACGTCCCCCCGTACCGCTGCATTCCCGCCCAGCCCGACCGCGAGAACAGGAACGGCCGCTCGTCCGGCCGCAGTTCGCGCAGCGCCTCGTAGCCGGCCCGGGCCATGCCCAGCGCGTACACGTTGTGCGCCTCCCGGTGGTCGCCGCCCCGGCCCTCCAGCGCGTGCCGCGCCGACCGCGGCAGGGTGTGCTCGCCGAACGCCGAGAACGCCGCCGGCTCGTTCATGTCGTGCCAGAAGCCGGAGAACCCCTCCGCGAGCCGCTCCGCGTACAGCCCGCCCCACCAGCGGCGCACCGCCGGATCGGTGAAGTCCGGGAAGACCGACGTCCCGGCCCACACCTCGCCGCGCACCGGCCGCCCCCGCCCGTCCCGGACGAAAGCGCCGGCCGCCACACCCGCCTCGTACACCTCCCAGCCCGGCTCGGCCTTCACCCCCGGGTCGACGATGGACACCAGCCGGACGCCGTCCTTCCGGAGCTCGGCGGCCAGCCCGGGCAGGTCCGGGAACCGCTCCCGGTCCACGGTGAACACCCGGTGGCCCCGGTAGTGGTCGATGTCCAGGTGCACGGCGGACAGCGGCAGCCCGCGCTCCCGGTACCCGGCCACCACCCGCCGCACCTCCGCCTCGGTACCGAACCCCCACCGCGCGTGGTGGTGCCCCAGAGCCCAGGCCGGCGGCACCGCCGCGCCCCCGGTCAGCCCCGCCCAGCCGCGCAGCACCCGCGCCGGGGTGCCCGCGATCACCCAGTACCGCAGCGGCCCCCCGGACATCCGCGTCTCGCAGCGGCCCGGCCGGTCGTGCCCCGAACCGGCCCCCTCCTCGCCCTCCCACAACAGCACCCGTCCGTCCCAGGAGTTGTCGTGGAACACCAGGTGCGTCCCCGCGTCCGCCACCACCAGCTGCACCGGCATGGTGACGTACAGCGGATCGTCCCCCGGCTCGAACGAGCCCCCGGGGTCGGTGTTCCACAGCCGGTACGCGCCCTCGCGCAGCCGCGGCCCCGCCGACCGGCCGCCCAGCCCGAAGAACCGGGCGTCCGCCGGCACCTCCGACCGCTGCGTCCACCGCGAGCCCGCCCGGGCGTCCGCCGGATCCACCGGATCCCACCAGCGCGGCGGCTGGTCACGCCGCAGCATCACCCCGCCCGGCGTCCGCACCTCCACCGCCCCATGCCGCGACACCACCACCAGCAGCCGCTCCGACACCACCCGCCAGCCGCCGTCCGTGTCCGGCTCCAGCACCGCCCGCTCGTCCGCCTCCGGCACCGGCCCCGCCAGGGCGTACGACGGCCCGGGCGCCGCGCCGTCCCACCCGCAGAACACCGCGCCCCCGGCCGCCACCCGCACCCGCAGCGACGACCGGGCGAACCGCACCACCCCGCCGCCCGGCTCGGGATCCGCCCCCAGGGCCGGGCCCGGCACCCGCGCCCGCTCGGCCACCGCCCCCCGCATCTCCGCGGCGTCCACCCGCCGCCGCCACCACGCGGCCCGCACCGACCGCAGCACCCGCGCCGCCCCCACCGTCCTGAACGACGTCACCCATTTGACCGACCGTCCCAGGTCATGCGCATCCATGGCGTTCACCCTGCCACCGGCACCCCACCCGGCGGAGCGGGTTCGCCACCCGTTCACCCGGCGGTGACCGACGCCTCGCGGCGGCACGGCCCGGCACCCCTGGTGCGGAAGACGATCACATGGCATCGTCCTCGTCAGCCGCGCGCGCCGGCCCACACCCCGGGCTGGTTCGGCAATAACGCGCCGCCGCACGGCGGCCACGCCCACGACGCGTACAGCCGGGAGCAGCCACGATGACCACCGCACCGCACCACGCCGACCAGCCGACGCCCCTCTGGCGGCCGGACGCCGACCGCGTCGCCCGTGCCCAGGTCACCCGCTTCCACGCGCGCGCCGCCGAACGGCACGGCGCCCCCGCGCCCGTCCCCGGCGACCCCGAGGCGAGCTACGCCGCCCTGCACCGCTGGTCCGTCGCCGCCCCCGAGCCCTTCTGGCAGGCCGTCGCCGAGTGGTGCGACGTACGGTTCACCCACCCCTACGAGCGGGTGCTCGCCGACGCGTCCATGCCCGGCGCCGTCTGGTTCCCCGGCGCCACCCTCAACTACGCCGAGCACGCCCTGCGCACCGCCGAGGACCCCGCCCGCGCCGGCGAACCGGCCCTGCTGCACACCGACGAGACCCTCGACCCGCACCCCGTCACCTGGGCCGAACTCCGGGCGCGCGTGGGCTCCCTGGCCGCCGAACTCCGCCTCCTCGGCGTCCGCCCCGGCGACCGGATCAGCGGCTACCTGCCCAACATCCCCGAGGCCGTCGTCGCCTTCCTCGCCACCGCGGCCGTCGGCGCCGTCTGGACGTCCTGCGCCCCCGACTTCGGCGCCCGCAGCGTCCTCGACCGCTTCCAACAGGTCGAACCGGTGGTCCTGTTCACCGTCGACGGCTACCACTACGGCGGCAAGCGCCACGAACGCGCCGACACCGTCGCCGAACTCCGCGCAGGCCTGCCCACCCTGCGCGCCGTCGTCCACATCCCGCTGCTCGGCACCCCCGCCCCCGAGGGCGCCCTGGAGTGGGACGCGCTGACCTCGGGCGACGTCGAGCCGGTCTTCGAACAGGTGTCCTTCGATCACCCGCTGTGGGTCCTCTACTCCTCCGGCACCACCGGGCTGCCCAAGGCCATCGTCCAGTCCCAGGGCGGCATCCTCCTCGAACACCTCAAACAGCTCTCCCTGCACTGCGACCTCGGCCCCGGCGACCGCTTCTTCTGGTACACCTCCACCGGCTGGATGATGTGGAACTTCCTCGTCTCCGGCCTCCTCGTCGGCGCCACCGTCGTGCTCTACGACGGCAGCCCCGGCCACCCCGACACCGCCGCCCAGTGGCGGGTCGCCGAACGCACCGGCGCCACCCTCTTCGGCACCTCCGCCGCCTATGTGATGGCCTGCCGGAAGGCCGGCCTCCACCCGGGCCGCGACCTCGACCTCTCCCGCGTCCGCTGCGTCGCCACGACGGGCTCGCCGCTGCCGCCGGACGGCTTCCGGTGGATCCACGACGAGGTCGCGGAGCACATGTGGATCGCCTCCGTCAGCGGCGGCACCGACGTCTGCAGCTGCTTCGCCGGCGCCGTCCCCACCCTCCCGGTGTACGTCGGCGAGCTCCAGGCCCCCTGCCTCGGCACCGACCTCCAGGCCTGGGACGAACAGGGCAAACCCGTCGTCGACGAGGTCGGCGAACTCGTCGTCGCCGCGCCCCTGCCGTCCATGCCCCTCCGCTTCTGGAACGACCCCGACGGCCGCCGCTACCGCGAGAGCTACTTCGAGACCTACCCCGGCGCCTGGCGGCACGGCGACTGGATCACCCTCACCTCCCGCGGCACCGTCGTCGTCCACGGCCGCTCCGACTCCACCCTCAACCGGCAGGGCGTCCGCATGGGCTCCGCCGACATCTACGAGGCCGTCGAACGGCTCCCCGAGATCCGGGAATCCCTCGTCATCGGCGTCGAGGAACCCGACGGCGGCTACTGGATGCCCCTCTTCGTCCACCTCGCCCCCGGCGCCACCCTGGACGACGCGCTCCTCGACCGCATCAAGCGCACCATCCGCGAGCAACTCTCCCCGCGGCACGTCCCGGACGAGGTCATAGCCGTCGAGGCCGTCCCCCACACGCTCACCGGGAAGCGCATCGAGGTCCCGGTCAAGCGCCTCCTCCAGGGCACCCCCCTCGAACAGGCCGTCAACCCCGGATCCGTCGACAACCCCGCGCTGCTCTCCTTCTACGCGGACCTCGGCCGGCGCCGCCGCGCCTGACCAGCCCTTTCACCCGCCCTCGGCGCGTTGTCAGTGCCCCCGACTACTCTGAGTGAGCATTGATCACCGCGCTGAGGGGGAGTGGGAAACATGGCGCACAAGACGGGGTACGACGCGGCACACACCGACGACATCCGTACCCGACGGAGCGCACGCCGACGGCTGCGCAGAGAAGTACCCGGCACCATCGCCGTCCTGGCGGACGAACGCGACTTCGCCGCCATGCGGCGCTACACCAGCTTCGGCTTCGACGACCACCCCGGATACCTACGGCACGTGGACGGCCTGCTCCGCGCCCTGGCCGCCCAGGGCACCTACACCACCGTCGCCCTGTTCGACCCGGCCGACTACGCCGCCTACTGCGCGGACCTCCGCCTCGACCCGGACAGCGCCGGCAGCCGTACCCGCTACACGGCCGAGGTCGCCGCCGCCGGCACCACGGTCGCCTACGACGGACGCCCCGTCACCCGGTTGCTCCCCGGCCTCATCGCCGCCGCCGAACAGCAGGCCACCTGGGAGTACGCCACCGGACTGCTCACCCGGGACGGCTGCGAACGCTGCGGCGACGACACCGGCCGGACGGCCTTCGCCCGCGCCTCCCTCATCCTGCGCCGCATCGTCGAGGCCCTCGGCCCGGGCGGCCACCACCTCGTGTGCAGCATCCCCGCCGACGGGGACGCCCCGCTCGTCGCCCTCCTCCAGGCCGACTGCGGCACCGACGGACGGCTCCGGCTCGACGAGCCCTCGGCCCTGGTCTTCTGCACCGTCCTGGCCGCGGGCATCGCCACCGACCGCCCCGGCGGCATCGTCGCCCGCACCACCGCCCTCGGCCGGCCGCCCACCGTCCGCGGCTGGACCCTCCGCGCCGGCTGGCCCCGGCCGCTCGACGAGGCCGAGGTCTTCTCCGCCTACTGCACCGACCCCGCCACCGGCGAACCCGTCCCGCCGGAGCACGGCGTGAAGTACGAGGCCGGCATCGAACTGGAGGAGACGACATAAAAGAGAGTGAGGGGCGCCTGCCATCCGGCAGGCACCCCTCACCCCACTCACTCCACGGTCACCCGCTCCCGCGGGCGCCGCTCACTCGCCGGACAGCACCGCCTGCGCCGCGAGCCGGGCCTCCTCGGCCGAGTCCGTCGCACGGGCCGCGGCGGCGGCACGCTCGCACTGGGCGAGCGTGTGCTTGGCCAGCGTGGCCCGCACGTACGGGATCGAGGCGGCGCCCATGGACAGGCTCGTCACCCCGAGACCGGTCAGCACACAGGCGAGCAGCGGGTCCGACGCCGCCTCACCACAGACGCCGCAGCTCTTGCCCTCGGCCTTGGCCGCCTCGGCGGACAGAGCGATCAGGTCGAGCAGCGCCGGCTGCCACGGGTCCTGGAGCCGGGAGACGGCACCGACCTGACGGTCGGCGGCGAAGGTGTACTGCGCGAGGTCGTTGGTCCCCAGCGACAGGAACTCGACCTCCTGCAGGATGGAGCGCGCCCGCAGCGCGGCGGACGGGATCTCCACCATCGCGCCGAACTTCGCCCGCAGCCCGGCCTCGCGGCACGCGTCCGCGAACGCCTTGGCGTCCGTGCGGTCCGCCACCATCGGGGCCATGACCTCGAGGTAGACCGGCAGCCCCTCGGCGGCCTTGGCCAGCGCGGTCAGCTGGGTGCGCAGCACCTCCGGGTGGTCCAGCAGCGTCCGCAGGCCGCGCACGCCCAGCGCCGGGTTGGGCTCGTCCGCCGGGGTGAGGAAGTCCAGCGGCTTGTCCGCGCCCGCGTCCAGCACGCGCACGACGACCCGGCCCTCCGGGAACGCCTCCAGCACCTTGCGATACGCCTCGACCTGCTTCTCCTCGGACGGCGCCTTGGCGCTGTCGTCCAGGAACAGGAACTCGGTACGGAACAGGCCGACGCCCTCGGCACCCGCCTCGACCGCCGCCGGCACGTCCGCCGGACCGCCGACGTTGGCGAGCAGCGGCACCTTGTGCCCGTCGGAGGTCGCACCCGGACCGGAGGAAGCGGCCAGCGCCGCCCTGCGCGCCTCGGCCGCCTTCGTCAGCTCCGCGCGCTTCTCCTCGCTCGGGTCGACGAAGATCTCACCGGTGCTGCCGTCCACGGCCACGACCGTGCCCTCGGCCAGCTCACCGGCGCCCGGCAGCGCCACGACCGCCGGCACGCCCAGCGCACGGGCGAGGATGGCGCTGTGGCTGGTCGGCCCGCCCTCCTCGGTCACGAAACCGAGCACCAGCGTCGGGTCGAGCAGCGCGGTGTCGGCGGGCGCCAGGTCCCGGGCGATCAGCACATACGGCTCGTCGCTGTCGGGCACGCCCGGCATCGGCACGCCCAGCAGGCGGGCGACGATGCGGTTGCGCACGTCGTCCAGGTCCGCGACGCGGCCGGCCAGGTACTCGCCGGCTCCGGCCAGCAGCGCCCGGTAGGCGGCGAAGGCGTCGTAGACCGCGCGCTCGGCGGTGCTGCCGACGGCGATGCGCCGCTCGACGTCCGCCATCAGCTCGGGGTCCTGCGCCATCATGGCCTGGGCCTCGAGCACGTGCTGGGCCTCGCCGCCGGCGAGGTTGCCCCGGGCGATCAGATCGGCGGCCACAGCCTCGACGGCCTGGCGCGCGCGCCCCTGTTCGCGCGGTGCCTCGTCCGTCGGGATCTGCTTGGCCGGCGGCTCCAGCACCGCCGTGCCCATGTGCCGGACCTCGCCGATCGCCACACCGTGGCTGACGCCGACGCCTCGCAGCGTTGCTTCCATCATGTCCTCTCGAAGGGGACCACCGGCCGCGGCCGGTGGGGGAACGCGTCCCTGTTGCGTTCAGCTGAACCGTTTCCGCCGGTGCCCCGGCAGCCCTGCTGCGCTCTTACTGCCAGCTGAACAGCTGGTCGCCGGCCTTGACGTCGCCGTCCTCGCGCACGTCGCCGAGCGCGTCGGCGGTGGCCTCCAGTGCGATCACCGGGGAGATCGGCGACTTGCCCGCCGCCTCGACGGCGGACGGGTTCCAGCGGATGACGGACTGGCCGCGCCGGACGGTGTCGCCCTTGTTGACGAGCAGCTCGAAGCCCTCGCCGTTGAGCTGGACGGTGTCGATGCCGAGGTGCGTCAGGACGCCGTGCCCCTCGGAGTCGACGACGACGAACGCGTGGGGGTGGAGCGAGACGACGACACCGTCGACGGGCGCGACGGCCTCGGAGGGCTCACGCACGGGGTCGACGGCGGTACCGGGTCCCACCATCGCGCCGGAGAAGACCGGATCGGGCACTGCCGCGAGTCCGATGGCGCGTCCGGCGATCGGGGACGACACGGTGGTCATGGGAAGCCTCCCAGGGGTGGAGATTCATCACGCACCGTCACTACCTGTCCCGGACGGTGCACTGATCAGAGCCTAAGTCATAGGAACTGACGGTTCCGCACGAGCGCACCCCCGCCCGGCCAGTGCGCTCCGTAACCGATTTGCCTCTCCCGACCGGAGGCCTGTACTGTCGGATCCCTGCCCACGACCGGAGCCCGCGGCGAAAGCCGACGAGCACGGTAACGGGGGTGGCACTCCATTCAGATGTGATCCTTTCTCGGGACCGCTTTTGTCTGCCCGTATGCGTCAGTGCATACGGAAAGGCGGGTGGTGAGAGAGGCGGAAAACGCCTGATAGAGTGGTGGAACACCGAAGGGAAGCGCCCGGAGGAAAGCCTGAGAGAGTCTCTCGGGTGAGTACAAAGGAAGCGTCCGTTCCTTGAGAACTCAACAGCGTGCCAAAAGTCAACGCCAGACTATAAAACAACCCCGTCCACGGATCCTTGTGGTCCTGGATGAGGTTCCTTTGAAAAACACAGCGAGGACGCTGTGAACGACCGGGCTTATTCCGCCTGGTTGTTCCGCTCAACGCGAGTGTTGCACCGGATGACCGGTAAACATTCACGGAGAGTTTGATCCTGGCTCAGGACGAACGCTGGCGGCGTGCTTAACACATGCAAGTCGAACGATGAACCTCTTTCGGGAGGGGATTAGTGGCGAACGGGTGAGTAACACGTGGGCAATCTGCCCTGCACTCTGGGACAAGCCCTGGAAACGGGGTCTAATACCGGATACGACTACTGACCGCATGGTTGGTGGTGGAAAGCTCCGGCGGTGCAGGATGAGCCCGCGGCCTATCAGCTTGTTGGTGGGGTGATGGCCTACCAAGGCGACGACGGGTAGCCGGCCTGAGAGGGCGACCGGCCACACTGGGACTGAGACACGGCCCAGACTCCTACGGGAGGCAGCAGTGGGGAATATTGCACAATGGGCGAAAGCCTGATGCAGCGACGCCGCGTGAGGGATGACGGCCTTCGGGTTGTAAACCTCTTTCAGCAGGGAAGAAGCGAGAGTGACGGTACCTGCAGAAGAAGCGCCGGCTAACTACGTGCCAGCAGCCGCGGTAATACGTAGGGCGCAAGCGTTGTCCGGAATTATTGGGCGTAAAGAGCTCGTAGGCGGCTTGTCGCGTCGGATGTGAAAGCCCGGGGCTTAACCCCGGGTCTGCATTCGATACGGGCAGGCTAGAGTTCGGTAGGGGAGATCGGAATTCCTGGTGTAGCGGTGAAATGCGCAGATATCAGGAGGAACACCGGTGGCGAAGGCGGATCTCTGGGCCGATACTGACGCTGAGGAGCGAAAGCGTGGGGAGCGAACAGGATTAGATACCCTGGTAGTCCACGCCGTAAACGTTGGGAACTAGGTGTGGGCGACATTCCACGTCGTCCGTGCCGCAGCTAACGCATTAAGTTCCCCGCCTGGGGAGTACGGCCGCAAGGCTAAAACTCAAAGGAATTGACGGGGGCCCGCACAAGCAGCGGAGCATGTGGCTTAATTCGACGCAACGCGAAGAACCTTACCAAGGCTTGACATACACCGGAAAGCGCTAGAGATAGTGCCCCCCCTTGTGGTCGGTGTACAGGTGGTGCATGGCTGTCGTCAGCTCGTGTCGTGAGATGTTGGGTTAAGTCCCGCAACGAGCGCAACCCTTGTTCTGTGTTGCCAGCATGCCTTTCGGGGTGATGGGGACTCACAGGAGACTGCCGGGGTCAACTCGGAGGAAGGTGGGGACGACGTCAAGTCATCATGCCCCTTATGTCTTGGGCTGCACACGTGCTACAATGGCCGGTACAATGAGCTGCGATACCGTGAGGTGGAGCGAATCTCAAAAAGCCGGTCTCAGTTCGGATTGGGGTCTGCAACTCGACCCCATGAAGTTGGAGTTGCTAGTAATCGCAGATCAGCATTGCTGCGGTGAATACGTTCCCGGGCCTTGTACACACCGCCCGTCACGTCACGAAAGTCGGTAACACCCGAAGCCGGTGGCCCAACCCTTGTGGAGGGAGCCGTCGAAGGTGGGACTGGCGATTGGGACGAAGTCGTAACAAGGTAGCCGTACCGGAAGGTGCGGCTGGATCACCTCCTTTCTAAGGAGCACATAGCCGACTACGAGCGAATGACTCGTACGGTTGCTCATGGGTGGAACGTTGACTATTCGGCACAGTCTTGAGGGACTTGTTAGTACTGCTTCGGCGTGGAACACAGGATCTGGAGAGGCTGGGCCGGGCACGCTGTTGGGTGTCTGAGGGTACGAGCGTGAGCTTGTTGCCTTCGGTCCGGCCCCAGTGAACTCGATGCTTCGGTGTCGGGGTGGTGGGTGGCTGGTCGTTGTTTGAGAACTGCACAGTGGACGCGAGCATCTGTGGCCAAGTTTTTAAGGGCGCACGGTGGATGCCTTGGCACCAGGAACCGATGAAGGACGTGGGAGGCCACGATAGGCCCCGGGGAGCTGTCAACCAAGCTGTGATCCGGGGGTGTCCGAATGGGGAAACCCGGCAGTCGTCATGGGCTGTCACCCGCTGCTGAACACATAGGCAGTGTGGAGGGAACGCGGGGAAGTGAAACATCTCAGTACCCGCAGGAAGAGAAAACAACCGTGATTCCGGGAGTAGTGGCGAGCGAAACCGGATGAGGCCAAACCGTTTGTGTGTGATACCCGGCAGGGGTTGCGCAGGCGGGGTTGTGGGATCTCTCTTTCATAGTCTGCCGGCTGTGAGACGAGTCAGAAACCGTAGTGATAGGCGAAGGACATGCGAAAGGTCCGGCGTAGAGGGTAAGACCCCCGTAGCTGAAATCATTGCGGCTCGTTTGAGAGACACCCAAGTAGCACGGGGCCCGAGAAATCCCGTGTGAATCTGGCGGGACCACCCGCTAAGCCTAAATATTCCCTGGTGACCGATAGCGGATAGTACCGTGAGGGAATGGTGAAAAGTACCGCGGGAGCGGAGTGAAATAGTACCTGAAACCGTGTGCCTACAAGCCGTGGGAGCGTCGCACAGGGAGCTTGCTTCTTGTGTCGTGACTGCGTGCCTTTTGAAGAATGAGCCTGCGAGTTTGCGGTGTGTTGCGAGGTTAACCCGTGTGGGGAAGCCGTAGCGAAAGCGAGTCCGAATAGGGCGAATGAGTAGCGCGCCCAAGACCCGAAGCGGAGTGATCTAGCCATGGGCAGGTTGAAGCGGAGGTAAGACTTCGTGGAGGACCGAACCCACCAGGGTTGAAAACCTGGGGGATGACCTGTGGTTAGGGGTGAAAGGCCAATCAAACTCCGTGATAGCTGGTTCTCCCCGAAATGCATTTAGGTGCAGCGTCGTGTGTTTCTTGCCGGAGGTAGAGCACTGGATAGGCGATGGGCCCTACCGGGTTACTGACCTTAGCCAAACTCCGAATGCCGGTAAGTGAGAGCGCGGCAGTGAGACTGTGGGGGATAAGCTCCATGGTCGAGAGGGAAACAGCCCAGAGCATCGACTAAGGCCCCTAAGCGTACGCTAAGTGGGAAAGGATGTGGAGTCGCAGAGACAACCAGGAGGTTGGCTTAGAAGCAGCCACCCTTGAAAGAGTGCGTAATAGCTCACTGGTCAAGTGATTCCGCGCCGACAATGTAGCGGGGCTCAAGCGTACCGCCGAAGTCGTGTCATTGCAGCATGAGGGCCAACGCCCGCTGTGATGGGTAGGGGAGCGTCGTGTGCCGGGTGAAGCAGCCGCGGAAGCGAGTTGTGGACGGTTCACGAGTGAGAATGCAGGCATGAGTAGCGATACACACGTGGGAAACGTGTGCGCCGATTGACTAAGGGTTCCTGGGTCAAGCTGATCTGCCCAGGGTAAGTCGGGACCTAAGGCGAGGCCGACAGGCGTAGTCGATGGACAACCGGTTGATATTCCGGTACCCGCTTTGAAACGCCCAATATCGAATCAGGCGATGCTAAGTCCGTGAAGCCGTTCCGGACCCTTCGGGGAATGGAAAGTGGTGGAGCCGACGATCCAGACTTGTAGTAGGTAAGCGATGGGGTGACGCAGGAAGGTAGTCCAGCCCGGGCGGTGGTTGTCCCGGGGTAAGGGTGTAGGCCGTGTGGTAGGCAAATCCGTCACACGTTAAGGCTGAGACCTGATGCCGAGCCGATTGTGGTGAAGTGGATGATCCTATGCTGTCGAGAAAAGCCTCTAGCGAGTTTCATGGCGGCCCGTACCCTAAACCGACTCAGGTGGTCAGGTAGAGAATACCGAGGCGTTCGGGTGAACTATGGTTAAGGAACTCGGCAAAATGCCCCCGTAACTTCGGGAGAAGGGGGGCCATGTTCGGTGATGAGTCTTGCACTCTGAGCTGGGTGTGGCCGCAGAGACCAGCGAGAAGCGACTGTTTACTAAAAACACAGGTCCGTGCGAAGCCGTAAGGCGATGTATACGGACTGACGCCTGCCCGGTGCTGGAACGTTAAGGGGACCGGTTAGCTTGGATTCGTCCAGGCGAAGCTGAGAACTTAAGCGCCAGTAAACGGCGGTGGTAACTATAACCATCCTAAGGTAGCGAAATTCCTTGTCGGGTAAGTTCCGACCTGCACGAATGGCGTAACGACTTCTCGACTGTCTCAACCATAGGCCCGGTGAAATTGCACTACGAGTAAAGATGCTCGTTTCGCGCAGCAGGACGGAAAGACCCCGGGACCTTTACTATAGCTTGATATTGGTGTTCGGTTCGGCTTGTGTAGGATAGGTGGGAGACTGTGAAGCATGCACGCCAGTGTGTGTGGAGTCGTCGTTGAAATACCACTCTGGTCGTGCTGGATGTCTAACCTGGGTCCGTGATCCGGATCAGGGACAGTGTCTGGTGGGTAGTTTAACTGGGGCGGTTGCCTCCTAAAGGGTAACGGAGGCGCCCAAAGGTTCCCTCAGCCTGGTTGGCAATCAGGTGTTGAGTGTAAGTGCACAAGGGAGCTTGACTGTGAGACCGACGGGTCGAGCAGGGACGAAAGTCGGGACTAGTGATCCGGCGGTGGCTTGTGGAAGCGCCGTCGCTCAACGGATAAAAGGTACCCCGGGGATAACAGGCTGATCTTCCCCAAGAGTCCATATCGACGGGATGGTTTGGCACCTCGATGTCGGCTCGTCGCATCCTGGGGCTGGAGTCGGTCCCAAGGGTTGGGCTGTTCGCCCATTAAAGCGGTACGCGAGCTGGGTTTAGAACGTCGTGAGACAGTTCGGTCCCTATCCGCTGTGCGCGTAGGAGTCTTGAGAAGGGCTGTCCCTAGTACGAGAGGACCGGGACGGACGAACCTCTGGTGTGCCAGTTGTTCTGCCAAGGGCATGGCTGGTTGGCTACGTTCGGGAGGGATAACCGCTGAAAGCATCTAAGCGGGAAGCCTGCTTCGAGATGAGGACTCCCACCCACTTGATGGGGTAAGGCTCCCAGTAGACGACTGGGTTGATAGGCCAGGTGTGGAAGACCGGTAACGGTTGGAGCTGACTGGTACTAATAGGCCGAGGGCTTGTCCTCAGTTGCTCGCGTCCAC
Source organism: Streptomyces mobaraensis (assembly GCF_020099395.1). NCBI lineage: Bacteria > Bacillati > Actinomycetota > Actinomycetes > Kitasatosporales > Streptomycetaceae > Streptomyces > Streptomyces mobaraensis. The sequence continues at coordinate 6,606,866 of NZ_CP083590.1, forward strand.
TGTGTTGGTTCTGAAACCACGAACAACCAAAGTGCCGGTTGTTTGAAATTGTTTCATAGTGTTTCGGTGGTCATAGCGTTAGGGAAACGCCCGGTTACATTCCGAACCCGGAAGCTAAGCCTTTCAGCGCCGATGGTACTGCATGGGGGACCGTGTGGGAGAGTAGGACGCCGCCGAGCAAAATTTGATAGTAAGCCCTGGTGGGGAGCATCGCTCCCTGCCAGGGCTTACTTGCGTTTACCGACCGTACCCCGGCTGCCGACGAGGTCGCCGGCTACCGGTAAGGTCAAGAAGAAATCAACAGGAACCGTCCCACAGGAGGCCCCCGGGTGGAGGTCCAGGAGACGCGCGTACAGACCGACCGCGTCCTCACCATCCCCAACATCCTCAGCATGGCTCGCCTCGTCGGCGTCCCCCTCTTCCTGTGGCTGATCCTCCAGCCCGTCTTCGACGGGCCGAAGTGCGACGGATGGGCGCTGCTGGTGCTGGCGCTGAGCGGCGTCAGCGACTATCTCGACGGGAAGCTCGCACGGCGCTGGAACCAGATCAGCAGCCTTGGCCGGCTGCTCGACCCCGCCGCCGACCGGCTGTACATCCTCTCCACCCTGGTCGGATTGACCTGGCGGGAGATCCTGCCGCTGTGGCTCACCGCGGCCCTCCTGGCCCGTGAGGCGATGCTGCTGGTCATGGTGGGGATCCTGCGACGGCACGGATACCCGCCGCCCCAGGTGAACTTCCTGGGCAAGGCCGCGACCTTCAACTTGATGTACGCGTTCCCGCTGCTGCTTCTCAGTGACAATGACAGCTGGGTCCAGCTGCCCGCCACTATTTTCGGATGGGCGTTCGCCGGATGGGGTACAACCCTCTATTGGTGGGCAGGGATCCTCTATGTGGTTCAAGTCCGCCGACTGGTCAAGGCGGATACCACAGCCGACTGATCCTGTCGTAGCCGTACGTTCACGCGTACGTACAACGGAGGCGATCGAGGGGAATTGGTCGGTGGTCCGTCATCTCTCAAGGAGGACGCTTCCGACATGAAGGCCGTCGTGATGGCCGGTGGCGAAGGCACTCGTCTTCGCCCCATGACCTCAAGCATGCCCAAGCCGCTTCTGCCGGTGGCCAACCGCCCGATCATGGAGCACGTACTCCGGCTCCTCAAGCGGCACGGGCTCACGGAGACGGTGGTCACCGTCCAGTTCCTCGCCTCACTGGTGAAGAACTACTTCGGTGACGGCGAGGAGCTCGGCATGGAGCTCACCTACGCCAACGAGGAAAAGCCACTCGGCACGGCGGGCAGCGTCAAGAATGCGGAAGAGGCCCTCAAGGACGACACCTTCCTCGTCATCTCGGGCGACGCCCTCACCGATTTCGACCTGACGGATCTCATCCGCTTCCACAAGGAAAAGGGCGCCCTCGTCACGGTCTGCCTCACCCGGGTGCCCAACCCGCTCGAATTCGGCATCACCATCGTGGACGATGCCGGAAAGGTCGAGCGCTTCCTGGAGAAGCCGACCTGGGGCCAGGTCTTCTCCGACACCGTGAACACGGGCATCTACGTCATGGAGCCCGAGGTCTTCGACTACGTGGCGCCCGACGTCCCGGTCGACTGGTCGGGTGACGTCTTCCCCCAGCTGATGAAGGAAGGCAAGCCCATCTACGGCTACGTCGCCGAGGGCTACTGGGAGGACGTCGGCACCCACGAGAGCTACGTCAAGGCCCAGGCCGACGTCCTCGAGCGCAAGGTGGACGTCGACATAGACGGCTTCGAGATCTCGCCCGGCGTCTGGGTCGCCGAGGGCGCCGAGGTCCACCCCGACGCCGAACTCCGCGGCCCCCTCTACATCGGCGACTACGCCAAGGTCGAGGCCGGCGCCGAGATCCGCGAGCACACCGTCGTCGGCTCCAACGTCGTCGTCAAGAGCGGCGCGTTCCTGCACAAGGCCGTCGTCCACGACAACGTCTACATCGGCCAGCAGAGCAACCTGCGCGGCTGCGTCGTCGGCAAGAACACCGACATCATGCGCGCCTCCCGGATCGAGGACGGCGCCGTCATCGGCGACGAGTGCCTCGTCGGCGAGGAATCGATCATCCAGGGGAACGTCCGCGTCTACCCCTTCAAGACGATCGAGGCCGGCGCGTTCGTCAACACCTCGGTCATCTGGGAGTCCCGCGGCCAGGCGCACCTGTTCGGGGCGCGCGGGGTGTCCGGCATCCTCAACGTCGAGATCACCCCGGAGCTGGCCGTCCGGCTGGCCGGCGCGTACGCCACGACGCTCAAGAAGGGCGCCACCGTCACCACGGCCCGCGACCACTCCCGCGGCGCCCGCGCCCTCAAACGGGCCGTCATCTCGGCCCTCCAGGCCAGCGCCATCGAGGTACGGGACCTGGAGAACGTCCCGCTGCCCGTGGCGCGGCAGCAGACCGCGCGGGGCAGCGCCGGCGGCATCATGATCCGCACCACGCCGGGGGTGCCGGACTCCGTCGACATCATGTTCTTCGACGAGCGCGGCGCCGACCTCTCGCAGGCCGGGCAGCGGAAGCTGGACCGCGTCTTCGCCCGCCAGGAGTACCGGCGCGCGTTCCCGGGCGAGATCGGCGACCTGTCCTTCCCGTCGAGCGTCTACGACTCGTACACGGGCTCGCTGCTGCGGTCCGTCGACACCACGGGCGTCGCCGAGGCCGGGCTGAAGGTCGTCGTGGACGCCTCCAACGGCAGCGCCGGACTCGTTCTCCCCAGCCTCCTCGGCCGGCTCGGCGTGGAGGCGCTGACCATCAACTCCGGACTGGACGAGGCGCGGCCCACCGAGACCGCCGACGCCCGGCGGTCCGGCCTGGTCCGGCTCGGGGAGATCGTCGCCTCCGCGCGGGCCGCGTTCGGCGTGCGGTTCGACCCCGTGGGCGAGCGGATCTCGCTGGTGGACGAGCGGGGGCGGATCGTCGAGGACGACCGCGCGCTGCTGGTCATGCTCGACCTGGTCGCCGCCGAGCGGCGGTCCGGACGGGTGGCGCTGCCGGTCACCACGACCCGGATCGCCGAGCAGGTGGCCGCCTACCACGGTACGCAGGTGGAGTGGACGACGACCTCGCCGGACGACCTGACCCGGGTCGGCCGGGCGGACTCGACCATCTTCGGCGGCGACGGGCGCGGCGGCTTCATCGTGCCGGAGTCCAGCAGCGTGTTCGACGGCACGGCGGCGTTCGTCCGGCTGGTCGGCCTGGTGGCGCGGACGCAGCTCACGCTCAGCCAGATCGACGCCCGGATCCCCCGGGCGCACGTCCTGCGGCGCGACCTGGCCACGCCGTGGGCGGTCAAGGGCCTGGTGATGCGTCAGGTGGTCGAGGCGGCCGGGGACCGCTCGGTCGACACGACCGACGGCGTCCGGGTGGTCGAGGCCGACGGGCGGTGGGTGATGGTGCTCCCCGACCCGGCCGAGGCCGTGACGCACCTGTGGGCCGAGGGGCCTGACGACGCGTCCGCCCAGGCGCTGCTGGACGAGTGGTCCGCCGTGGTGGACGGCGCGGGCCGCTAGCGGCCCCGGACGGCACGCGAGGGCGTCGTCTTCCCGGTCCCGTTCCGGCACGCCGGTGGGGCCATTGGGAGACGACGCCCCCGACGTGCGACGATGTGCGGCATGTCGCAGCAGCCCCCCGTTCGGAGGACCCCCGCACCGCCTCCGCGCCCCGACGCCTCCATGTCGCTGCTGACCAATGTGATGGACCACAGCCTGGACGACGGCTACGCGGAGGCGGCGGCCCGGCGGGCCGAGGGCGGCCAGGGGCTGCCGGGCAAGCTCCGGGCGAAGCTGGGGCTGGCCGCGGCGCTGCTGCTGGCCGCCGTGGTGGTGACGCTGGGTGCCGCGCAGGCGCGCATATCGGCACCGACGCTGGCCAAGGAGCGCGAGCAGCTCATCGGCCGCATCGAGAAGGAGACGGCGGCGGCGGACGCGCTGCAGAAGAACGTCAACGGGCTGCGGGAGACCGTCGGGGACCGGCAGCGCGAGGCGCTGGAGGAACACGGCGGCGACAAGGCCGAGTTGGTGTCCCTGCTCGCCGGGGCCACGCCGGTGCACGGCCCCGGGGTCAAGGTGGTCGTCGATGACGCCAAGCAGGCGAAGAGCGGGGGCGGTGGCCCTCGCGAGAGCAGCGGCTTCTCCGACACCGGCCGGGTGCGCGACCGCGATATGCAACGCGTCGTCAACGGCCTGTGGCAGGCCGGTGCGGAGGCCGTCGCGATCAATGACCAGCGCCTGACCTCGTTGTCGGCGATCAGGGCGGCCGGGGACGCCATACTGGTGGACAACAAGCCGCTGGCGCCGCCGTACACGGTGCTGGCGATCGGCGACGGCCGGCGGATGAGCACCTCGTTCCAGGACAGCGTCGACGGCCAGTACCTGCACGTCCTCCAGCAGAACTACGGGGTCAGGGCCAGCATCTCCGTCGAGGACGACATCCGGCTGTCGCCCGCGCCGAGTCTGACCGTACGAACCGCACGGCCGCAGGGGGGTGGCGCGGCCGGCCGCGCCGCCGACACAGGGAAGGGCACATCGTGATCGCCGTATTGGGCCTCATCGTGGGAGTCGTGGTCGGACTGGTCGTCCGCCCCGTGGTGCCGACGGCGGTCGAGCCCTACCTCCCCATCGCCGTCGTCGCGGCCCTGGACGCGGTGTTCGGCGGGCTCCGGGCGATGTTGGACGGCATCTTCGACGACAAGGTCTTCGTGGTGTCGTTCCTGTCGAACGTGGTCGTCGCGGCCCTCATCGTCTTCCTGGGCGACAAACTGGGCGTCGGGGCGCAGTTGTCCACCGGTGTGGTGGTCGTCCTGGGCATCCGCATCTTCTCCAACGCCGCCGCCATCCGGCGGCATGTGTTCCGGGCGTGAGGCCGATGAGCGACGACGACACGCCCGAGCGGCCGGAGGAGAAGCCCGGCCGGGGAGAGCAGGAGCGGAAGGCGACCGCGCCGGACGGCCCCGAGGCGCGGCCGGCCGGGGAAGCGGAAGGCCCGGAGGACGCCGGCGGGACGCGTCCGTCCCCCGCGCCGGAGCCGCCCGGGGAACCGCCCCTGACGGGCCGTCAGCGGCTGGTGAAGGGCCTGTGGCCGCCCCGGTTCACCCGGGCCCAGCTGACCGTCGCCCTGCTGCTGTGCGTGCTGGGCCTGGGTCTGGCGATCCAGGTGCGGTCGAACAGCGAGAGCAGCGTGCTGCGCGGTGCGCGCCAGGAGGACCTGGTGCGGATCCTGGACGAACTCGACAACCGCACCAAGCGGCTCGAGGACGAGAAGCGGAAGCTGGAGGGCCAGCGGACGGAGCTGGAGAGCAGCTCCAACCAGGCCGCCGAGGCCCGTAAGCAGACGGCGCAGAAGGAGCAGCAGCTCGGCATCCTGGCGGGCACGGTGGCCGCCCAGGGGCCCGGCATCGTCCTCACGGTGAGCGACGGCAAGGGGGCCGTGGAGCCCGACATGCTGCTGGACGCCGTCCAGGAGTTGCGGGCGGCCGGCGCTGAGGCGATCCAGCTCAACGATGTCCGGGTGGCCGCCGACACATATTTCTCCGGTGGCGCGGGGAAGGTGGAGATCGACGGCAAGAAGGTGTCGCAGCCTTACAAGTTCAAGGTCATCGGCAAGCCCGACGATCTGAAGCCCGCTCTCAACATCCCCGGTGGTGTGGTGCAGACTCTGCAGAAGGAGCAGGCCGGGGTGGACATCTCCCGGTCTGAGAAGATCGTTGTCGACGCCTTGCGTCCGGCGAAGCGGCCTGACTACGCTCGGTCGTCATCGCGGTGAGGCGGGCGAACGCAGGGGTTCTGCGGGGAGGGCGGGAAGTTGCGGGGGGTCGGCGCACCAAGACGGGGGTGCGTGATGGAAACTGTCCATCGGCCTTGGACGTTGTAAGGATGTCCAGGTCGGACGGTGTGTGCAGCGAGGTTTTGTCCTGCCCCACGGGCGGGTCTGTTTCGGTCAAGGGGAATCGCCCGTGAAGTTGTTTGCGAAGTTGTTCGGCAAGAGCTCCCGCCAGAGCGGCGGCGGTTCCGCGCGCCACCGGGCCCAGGCCCCGGTGGAAGGCGATGAGCGGGGCCAGGAGGGTCGTCCCCTCTTCCGCGACCAGGCGGGTGTCCACGGCGGCGCCCCGGGGGGCCAGGGAGTTCCTCCCGGCGACCCCACGGCGACCGCGCGCATAGGTCTCGGTACGCCGATGTCGGGTGCGGGGGAAGGGGCTGCGTTGCCGGTCTGTACGAGGTGTGGTCATCGGAACGGCGAGAACAGCCGGTTCTGCTCCAACTGCGGTGCGCCGCTGCGGCCGGGTGCCGTCGCCGAGCGCGCCTCGGAGACCACGTCCACGATCTCCATCTCCGGTCTGGAGGCGTACGACTCCGAGACCACCGGCCAGACGGCCATCCCGTCGCTCTCCCCGGAGGCCCAGGCCGCCGTGGAGGCGCTGCCGATGGGTTCGGCGCTGCTGGTCGTCCGGCGCGGTCCCAACTCGGGCAGCCGCTTCCTGCTGGACGGCGAGGTGACCACGGCGGGCCGCCACCCGCAGAGCGACATCTTCCTCGACGACGTCACGGTCTCGCGCCGCCACGTGGAGTTCCGGCGGGGGCAGGACGGCGGCTTCAGCGTCACGGACGTCGGCAGCCTCAACGGCACGTACGTGAACCGGGAGCAGATCGACTCGGTGGTGCTGTCGAACGGCGACGAGGTGCAGATCGGCAAGTACCGCCTGGTCTTCTTCGGCAGCCAGCGGGCCATCTGACCCCTCCCGGACGTGGTCCGGGAGGACAGCCGCCCGGGAGACAGCCGCCCCGGAGGACAGCAAGGGAAGAGCCATGCTTCAGACACCGTCGGGCGGTGCCGGCTCCTCCGGCACCGCCGGTGCGGAGGGCCGGCTGGTGAGCATCGGAACGGTGCTCAACCTGCTGCGCGAGGAGTTCCCCGAGGTCACCATCTCCAAGATCCGTTTCCTGGAGGCGGAGGGCCTGGTCGAACCGCAGCGCACGCCGTCCGGTTACCGCAAGTTCAGCACGGCGGACGTGGAGCGGCTCGCCCAGGTGCTGCGGATGCAGCGCGACCACTACCTGCCGTTGAAGGTCATCCGCGAGCACCTGGACGCGCTGGCCCGCGGCGAGCGGATCCCGCTGCCCGCCCCCGGACAGCCCCGGGACGGCCTCGACCTCGGGGAGCTCGTCGAAGGGCCCGAGGACCCGGTGGAGGCCGCACCCGAGCCCGTTCCCGTGGGGCCCGGCGGGCGGATCGGCCGCGCCGAGCTGCTGGAGCTCACCGGGGTCACCGAGGGTGAGCTCGTGGAGTGGGAGTCGTACGGGCTGGTCGTCCCCCACCCGGACGGCGGATTCGGCGCCGACTCCGTGGCCGTCGCCCGCCTCGTCGCGGACCTGGGACGATTCGGGCTGGAGCCGCGGCACCTCCGGGCCGTGAAGGCCGCGGCGGACCGCGAGGCGGGCCTGGTCGAACAGGTGGTCGCACCCCTGCGCAGGCACCGCAACCCGCAGACCAGGGCGCACGCCGAGGCCACCGCCCGGGAGCTCGCCGGGCTGTCCGTCCGGCTGCACGCGGCGCTGGTGCGCTCCGCGCTCCAGTCGCGCGGGCAGTGACCGCCGGGGCGGTGCGGACAGTGACCGAGGGCGGCCCCGACTACCCAAACCGGCCGAGCACGTCCTAGGGTTGCTGTGTGAACGAGCTCGATGTCGTGGGTGTCCGGGTGGAAATGCCCTCCAACCAACCGATCGTGCTCCTGCGCGAAGTGGGAGGCGACCGCTACCTCCCCATCTGGATCGGACCGGGGGAGGCGACGGCGATCGCCTTCGCCCAGCAGGGGATGGCTCCGGCCCGACCGCTGACCCACGACCTGTTCAAGGACGTGCTGGAGGCGGTGGGGCAGCAGCTCGCGGAGGTCCGCATCACGGACCTGCGCGAAGGCGTGTTCTACGCGGAGCTGGTCTTCGCCAGCGGAGTCGAGGTGAGCGCCAGGCCGTCCGACGCCATAGCGCTGGCCCTGCGCACCGGAACGCCGATCTACGGCAGTGACGGGGTGCTGGACGACGCGGGGATCGCCATCCCGGACGAGCAGGAGGACGAGGTGGAGAAGTTCCGCGAGTTCCTCGACCAGATCTCGCCGGAGGACTTCGGTACCAACAGCCAGTGAGGCGGCCGGCGAGCCCCTTTCGGCAGGCTCACCAGGGCGTGCCCGGGGCCGCGGCAGGGTATTCGAGTAGCCTTTCCCCTGCGGGGACACGTAAAACCACTCTCAGGGTGATTATCACTCGGCGTGCCGAGTGTGGCGATCGTTGACGCACCCCGAGCGACTGCCTACCGTCGAGAAGGCAGGTCAAGGACGGAGGTCGGCGTGAGAAGCACGGGCGACGGTACAGCGGTCGGCAGTCCGTATCCGCTGCGCGGGGGATCGGTCGAACCGGTGACCCTCCCTCATAGCCTGAACGGTGCGGGCGGTACCCCCGCCCACGGCCTGAGCGGCGTGGGAAGCGTGGGGACCGTGGGAAGCACCCCCGTCCCCGCCGCGGCGGTCACCGCCCAGCGGGGGCCCCGGGCCGGCGGTTCGAGAGACGCGGACGGTGAGGGCGGCGCGGCGCCCGCCACGGAGACCATCGGCTACCGCGGGCCCACCGCCTGCGCGGCGGCTGGCATCACCTACCGGCAGCTCGACTACTGGGCGCGCACGGGGCTCGTGGAGCCGAGCGTCCGGCCCGCGTACGGGTCCGGCAGCCAGCGGCTGTACAGCTTCCGGGACGTCGTCGTCCTCAAGATCGTCAAGCGGCTGCTGGACACCGGTGTCTCGCTGCAGAACATCCGCACCGCCGTCCGGCACCTGCGCTCCCGTGGCATGGCCGACCTCGCGCAGATGACGCTGATGAGCGACGGCGCGACGGTCTACGAGTGCGCGTCCCCCGACGAGGTCGTGGGGCTCCTCCAGGGGGGCCAGGGCGTCTTCGGGATCGCCGTCGGGGTGGTCTGGCGGGACGTCGAGAGCGCGCTCGCCCAGCTCCACGGGGAGCGGGTGGACACCGGCGAGACGCTGATCGGCCACAACCCGGAGGACGAGCTGGCGCGGCGGCGCAACCGGGCGGGCTGAGAGCGGCTCCAGGCGGTAGGAAGCGGGCTCGGGGTTCCTCCCCGGGCCCACTTTCGCGTGGGCGGGACGTGGGCGTGGCGTGGCACGGACGGGCTCGTCGTCGCACGTCAGCGCGATTGTCAGTGGTATGCGGGACCATTCGTGGTGTGAGAGGTTCACCGACGATCCTGCATCTCGACATGGACGCCTTCTACGCCTCGGTGGAGCAGGCGGCCAAGCCCAGCCTGCGCGGAAAGCCGGTCGTCGTGGGCGGCATCGGCCCGCGCGGTGTGGTGGCCACCGCGTCGTACGAGGCGCGGGTCTTCGGGGTGCACTCGGCCATGGCCACGGCCCAGGCCCGCCGGCTGTGCCCCAACGCGGCCTATCTGACCCCGCGCTTCAGCCTGTACCAGCAGGTGAGCGGCGTGGTCATGGGGCTGCTGGGCGAGCTGTCGCCGCTGGTGGAGCCGCTCAGCCTCGACGAGGCGTTCGTCGACCTGGAGGCGGGCGGCGTCGAGCCGGACTCGGCGGCCGTACGGGCGGTGGGGGAGCGGCTGCGCAGGGACATCCTGGCGGCGACGGGGGTCAGCGGGTCGGTGGGGCTCGCCGGGTCCAAGATGCTCGCCAAGATCGCCTCCGAGCAGGCGAAGCCGGACGGGCTGGTCGTCATCGAGCCGGGCACGGAGCTGGAGCTGCTGGGGCCCATGCCGGTACGGACGATCCCGGGCGTCGGGCCCGCCACCGCCGAGACGCTGCGGCGCGCGGGCATCCACACGGTGGCCGAGACGGCCGAGGCGGGCGAGGCGGAGCTGGTGCGGCTGCTGGGCAAGGCGCACGGAGCCGGGCTCCACGCCCTGGCGACCGGCCATGACGACCGGCCCGTCGTGGCCGAGCGGGACGCGAAGTCCGTCTCCGTCGAGGACACCTTCGCCGAGGACCTGACCGACCGGACGCGGGTGCAGCTGGAGCTCGCGCGCCTCGCCGACCGCTGCGTCCGGCGGCTGCGCGCGGCCGGACGGTCGGGGCGGACGGTCGTCATCAAGGTGCGACGGTACGACTTCTCGACGCTGACGCGCTCCGAGACGCTCCGGGGGCCGACGGACGACCCGGCGGTGGTCCGGGAGGCGGCCGCTCGGTTGCTGGAGGGGGTCGATACGACGGCGGGGGTGCGGTTGTTGGGGGTGGGGGTGAGCGGGCTCGCCGATTACACGCAGGAGGATCTGTTCGCCCAGGCGTTGGCCGCGGAGGCGGCCGCGGGTGACGGCGGACTTCCGGATGCCGAGGGGGCGCCTGAGGCGCGGGCCGACGACGGCGCGTCGCCCGCCCGGCGGTGGTTGCCGGGGCTGGACGTGGTGCATCGGGAGCTCGGGCGGGGGTGGGTGCAGGGGAGCGGGCTCGGGCGGGTCACCGTGCGGTTCGAGGAGCCGTGGTCGGAGGGGCCGGGGCGGGTGCGGACGTTCTCCGTCGACGATCCGGATTTGGAGCCGGGGGAACCGGTGCCGTTGATACGGCCGGTGGTGGGGGAGGGGGTGACGCCGCCGCCTGTCGGTGGCGTGGCCGCCGGAGCGGGGCGGTGAGGGTGCGCTGACGCGGGTGGGTGCCCCAGCCCCGCCCTTTCACCGTTTCCTGCGGGGGCAGCCCCCCGCGCCCCCCCCAGCGCACCTGCGGCGCGCGTCCTCGGGCCGGACGGGCCGTGGCGGCCCGCCAGGCCCCTGCCGCGGCCGGGCGGGCGCGGTTCAGGCACTGTGGCCTGGTTCCTGCCCGGGGTCGGTGGGGCGTTGCGATTCGTGCCCGGTCCGCTCCCTCCCGCCCGTCCCGGGCGCCGGTGTGTCCGGGGTCGGCAAGGGCATGCGGTAGTGGTGGTAGAGGCGGAGTTCCTGTTCGGGGGAGAGGTGGCGGCCTACGCCCAGGTCCGGGGCGGTTCTGATGAGGGTGCGGTCGTAGGGGATGCGCAGGGACTCGTCGACGACCTCGCTCGGTTCCAGGGGGACGAAGGCGTCGCGGCCGAAGAGGCCGGTGCGGACGGCCGCCCATTCGGGTTCGCCGGTGGCGTCGTCGAGGTAGACCTCGTCCACCGTGCCGATCTTCGCGCCGTCGCGGTCGTAGGCCTTGCGGCCGATCAGGGTCCGAGGATCGATATCCGACTGCATCTGTCCTCCCGGGAGTCACTTCCGTCCCCTCTCTGTCCCCTGGTTCCCCCGGGAGACCTCTCGCAAAGCCCGGGAAAACCCTCGGGAGGCGAGATAAGCCGCCAATCAGGAGTAATGGGGGAGCCCGCGGAAAAGCACCGGCCGGGAGATCCGTCGTCGGCATCGCCGCTGGTAGGCTGGCGATTGGCTGTGGACCCCGCGCGGGAGAGTCCTCCAGGAGCCGGAGAGGCATCGGCCTCGGCGGGTCCAACGGGGGCGCCGAAGGAGCAAATCCTCCCCGGAATCTCTCAGGCACCCGTACCGCGCGGACGAGGTCACTCTGGAAAGCAGGGCGGGCACCGGACCGGGCACCATGCCGAGCCCCTCCTCACCGACGGTGAAAGCCGGGTCGCGTCTGACGTCGCCCCGGTGAAGCTCTCAGGTCGAGATGACAGAGGGGGAGGCCGTCCGGGTACCCGCGCCGTGGTACCCCTCGCAGGTCGCAATGACCAGGAGGCCCCCGCAGATGACCGCCCACCGCATCGCCCTCTCCGACCTGGAGCGCGGCACTCCCTTCGCCGGCCGCCACATAGGCCCCGACAGCGGGGCGCAGGCGAAGATGCTCGCCCATGTCGGCTTCGGCTCGCTGGACGAACTCACCGCCGCCGCCGTGCCGGACGTGATCAAGAGCGCCGAGGCGCTCCGGCTCCCCGCGCCCCGCGGCGAGGCCGAGGTGATCGCCGAGCTGCGCGGTCTCGCGGACCGCAACCAGGTGCTCGTGCCCATGATCGGGCTCGGCTACCACGGCACGTTCACCCCGCCGGTGATCCTCCGTAACGTCATGGAGAACCCCGCCTGGTACACGGCGTACACCCCGTACCAGCCGGAGATCTCCCAGGGCCGCCTGGAGGCCCTGCTCAACTTCCAGACCGTCGTCGCCGACCTCACCGGGCTGCCGACCTCCGGCGCGTCCCTGCTCGACGAGGGCACCGCCGCCGCCGAGGCGATGGCGCTCGCGCGGCGCGTGGGCAAGGTCAAGGGCGGGGTGTTCCTCGTCGACGCCGACGCCCTGCCGCAGACCGTGGCCGTCATCGAGACGCGCGCCGAGCCGACCGGCGTCGAGGTCGTCGTCGCCGACCTCTCCGCCGGCATCCCGGACGAGATCGCCGAGCGCGGCGTCTTCGGCGTGCTGCTCCAGTACCCGGGTGCCTCCGGTGCCATCCGCGACCTGCGGCCGGTCATCGAGCGGGCGCACGAGCTGGGCGCCATCGTCACCGTCGCCGCCGACCTGCTGGCGCTGACGCTGCTCACCCCGCCCGGCGAGCTGGGCGCGGACATCGCCGTGGGCACCAGCCAGCGGTTCGGAGTCCCGATGGGCTTCGGCGGTCCGCACGCCGGCTACATGGCCGTCCGCGAGCAGTACGCGCGCAGCCTGCCCGGCCGTCTCGTCGGCGTCTCCGTCGACGCGGACGGCGACAAGGCGTACCGCCTGGCCCTCCAGACCCGCGAGCAGCACATCCGCCGCGAGAAGGCCACCAGCAACATCTGCACCGCGCAGGTGCTGCTGGCGGTCATGGCCGGGATGTACGCCGTCTACCACGGGCCCGACGGGCTCACCGGCATCGCCCGCCGCGTGCACCGGTACGCCACGCTGCTCGCCGAGGGCCTGCGGGCCGGCGGCGTCGAGGTCGTGCACGGCGCGTACTTCGACACCGTCACCGCGCGGGTGCCGGGCCGGGCGGACGAGATCGTCGCCGCCGCCCTGGAGCGGGGCGTCAACCTGCGTCGTACGGACGCCGACACCGTCGGCATCGCCTGCGACGAGACCACCACCCGTGAGCACCTGGCCGCCGTATGGGCCGCGTTCGGGGTGGACGCCGACGTGGAGGCGCTGGACGCCGGCACCGCCGACGCGCTCCCCGAGGGGCTGCTGCGCGGCTCCGACTTCCTTACCCACCCGGTCTTCCACCAGCACCGCTCCGAGACCGCGATGCTGCGCTACCTGCGCCGCCTCGCCGACCGGGACTACGCGCTGGACCGGGGCATGATCCCGCTGGGCTCGTGCACCATGAAGCTCAACGCGACGACCGAGATGGAGCCGGTCACCTGGCCGGAGTTCGGCGCGCTGCACCCGTTCGCCCCGGCGGAGCAGGCCGAGGGCTACCTCACGCTCATCCGCGAGCTGGAGGAGCGGCTGGCCGAGGTCACCGGCTACGACAAGGTCTCGCTCCAGCCCAACGCCGGTTCGCAGGGCGAGCTGGCCGGTCTGCTGGCCGTCCGCGCCTACCACCGCGCCAACGGCGACGAGCAGCGGACCGTGTGCCTCATCCCGTCCTCCGCGCACGGCACCAACGCGGCCAGCGCCGTGATGGCCGGCATGCGCGTCGTCGTGGTGAAGACGGGCGAGGACGGCGAGGTCGACGCCGACGACCTGCGCGCAAAGATCGAGAAGCACCGCGACGAGCTGGCCGTCCTCATGGTCACCTACCCGTCCACGCACGGCGTGTTCGAGGAGCACATCAGCGAGATCTGCGGTCTCGTGCACGAGGCGGGCGGCCAGGTGTACGTGGACGGCGCCAACCTCAACGCCCTGGTGGGGGTGGCGAAGCCGGGCGAGTTCGGGGGCGACGTCTCGCACCTGAACCTGCACAAGACCTTCTGCATCCCGCACGGCGGCGGCGGCCCGGGCGTCGGCCCCGTGGCCGTCCGCTCCCACCTCGCGCCGTACCTGCCCAACCACCCGCTCCAGCCCGCCGCGGGCCCGGAGACCGGGGTAGGCCCGATCTCGGCCGCGCCGTGGGGCTCGGCCGGCATCCTGCCGATCTCCTGGGCCTACGTCCGGCTGATGGGCGGCGAGGGCCTCAAGGCCGCGACCCAGGTCGCGGTGCTGAGCGCCAACTACATCGCCAAGCGCCTGGAGCCGCACTACCCGGTGCTCTACACCGGTCCCAACGGCCTCGTCGCCCACGAGTGCATCGTGGACCTCCGGCCGCTCACCAAGGCGACCGGCGTCACCGTCGACGACGTCGCCAAGCGCCTGATCGACTACGGCTTCCACGCGCCGACGATGTCGTTCCCGGTGGCCGGCACGCTGATGATCGAGCCCACCGAGAGCGAGGACCTGGGCGAACTCGACCGGTTCTGCGAGGCGATGATCGCGATCCGCGCGGAGATCGAGAAGGTCGGCTCCGGCGAGTGGGACAAGGACGACAACCCGCTGCGCAACGCCCCGCACACCGCCGCGTCGATCGCCGGTGCGTGGGAGCGCCCGTACGACCGGGAGACGGCGGTCTTCCCGGGCGGTGTCTCCGCGGCCGACAAGTACTGGCCGCCGGTGCGCCGGGTCGACGGTGCGTTCGGTGACCGCAACCTCGTCTGCTCGTGCCCGCCGCTGGATGAGTACGAGGGCTGATCCCGGCACAAGCGGAGGGCCGGTCCGGCGGGAACGCCGGGCCGGCCCTTTCGTCGCGTCGTACGTGGTGCGGGTGGTGCGTGGTGCGTCAGGCCGCCGTCACCACATGCTCGGCGCCGAGCGGCCGGTGCGGGGCGATGATCTGTCCGTCCGGCAGCAGTTCGCCGGTGTCCTCGAAGCAGAGGACGCCGTTGCACAGCAGGCTCCAGCCCTGCTGGGGGAAGTGCGCCACGAGGTGGGCGGCTTCCCGGTCGGCGGAATCGGCTGACGGGCACGCGGGATGGTGCTGGCACATGGGAGGGTTCTTTCGCTGGGATGTCTCTGCTGCTGTCGCTGTGCTGCGGCTCGATGCGGTGGTCATGCCGCCCCCCGTGACGATGTGGTCTGTCGGTCCCAGTGTTGCCCTACGGGCGTGATTCCGCAGGGATTTCGTAGCAGCGGTCCGCTGTGGGGGAAGACGCGTCACCCATGCGGACGGTTGCTGTCAACAAGTCTGCTCCTTCGGTCGGTTCGGGTCGACCTCCGCGCGCTGGGCCGTGTGGGTGACATGGAGTGGCAGGGGGGTGCACGGGGGCGGGAGGGGCGGGAACGGCGCGGCGCCCCGCGGCCGGAGGGGTCGCGGGGCGCCGTCGGTACGTGTCAGGCGGTCTTCAGCATCGGTGCCGTGAGAGGGGGCGGGGTCAGCCGGAGGGTGAGGACCGGCAGCAGGTCGGCGAAGCGGTGCGGACGGTGGGCGGCGATACCGGGCGGCGCGGGGGCGAGCGGCACCAGGAGGTCGCCGGGGGCGGGCAGGCCGGACTCCGCGTCGGCCGTGATGTCGCCGTGCAGCCACAAGGTCAGCATGTAGAGGCCGGGCACGGTCAGCAGGCGCGGCTGGTACGGCGTCGACAGCGACTCCGCCTGCCGCAGGGCGAGTTCGGTGGAGACGACGTACGGTCCCTCGAAGAAGTGCGAGAACGTCCAGCCGTCGGCGGTCGGCCGGGCCTCGCCCGCGGCGATGGCGCGCTCGTCCTCCTTGATCAGGAAGCGCCAGCCGGTGAGCCGGGTGCGGGGCGCGGCGCCGGCCGGGGAGTGCTGTTCCAGCACGTGGACGGGGAGCGGGAGTTCGCAGCTGAGCGCTCCCTGGGCGGCCTTCAGGGACGGGGTGCGGGTCTCCCGGACCGCGGTGGGGGAGCCGAGGGCGGTGCGGACGCTACGGAGGGCAGGCGCGGGGGCAGGGGGGATGTGCAGCGGCATGATGGGTCGCCTCTCACTTCGGAGACACGCAGGTGCTGGCAGGTGACGACGCTGTCGGTGTGCGGGGTCAGAGGGGGGCCGGGACCGACTGCCGGGGCGCCTACTCTCTGCCTCACTCCGAGTTTATACGACACATGTTCACAGGGTGTTTCGGCTAGCTGTCGCCGGTATTTCCGGCAAGGGGAAATCAGGGCCGCCTGCGGGGTCGTTTTCGGTGTTTTCGTTCCCGGTCGCGCACACCTGACCTCGGTTTCTTTCCCGGGAACGGTCGGCCGAAACTCGTCGGTGTTTATCACCAGCGCAATGCGACATGCCATGAGCTGCCGTCATGCCATCGGAATGTGCCGGAGTGCGCTTGGCTGCCAGCCTACCGGTTATACGGGGACGGGGTGAGGCGTTTCGATCGCCTCGTCTGGGCATCATCGACCGTGACGGGAACGGGCCGGCGCCGAGGGCGACCGCTGGAGGAGGACGCGTCCATGGGTGAGAAGGTCGCCGCCGTGGAGTTCGGCCTGGACGACCGGCAGCGGCACCGGGACAAGCTCCGGCAGTGCCTGGAAGGGCTGGGGAGGTTACTGGAGGAGAAGCGTTTCGACCGGCCCCGGAACCTTATGGGGCTGGAGATCGAGTTGAATCTGGCGGGCTCCGACGGTATGCCGAGCATGATGAATGCCAAGGTGCTGGAGCGTATCGCGAGCCATGATTTCCAGACCGAACTCGGTCAATTCAACCTGGAAGTGAACATTGTCCCGCACCGGTTGTCGGGACGCGTTCTCGACCAACTCGCCGAAGAGCTGCGCACCGGCCTCTCCTATGCCGACCGGAAAGCCCGGGAAGTGGGCTCCCGAATAGTGATGATCGGCATTCTGCCGACCCTCGGCCAGTCCGACCTCGTACCCGACAACTTCTCCGCCGCCGACCGTTACGCGCTTCTCAACGAGCAGGTGATGGCCGCCCGCGGCGAGGACGTCCGCATCGACATCGCCGGCGTCGAACGGCTGACCTGCACCGCGCGGTCCATCTGTCCCGAGGCCGCCTGCACTTCGGTGCAACTGCACCTCCAGGTCACCCCCGGCCGGTTCGCCGCCGTCTGGAACGCGGCCCAGGCGGTGGCCGCCGCGCAGATCGCGGTGGGCGCCAACTCCCCGTTCCTCTTCGGCCGCGAGCTGTGGCGCGAGAGCCGGCCGCCGCTGTTCGTCCAGTCCACCGACACCCGCCCGCCCGAACTGCAGGCGCAGGGCGTACGGCCGCGCACCTGGTTCGGGGAGCGGTGGATCGACTCGGCGTACGAACTCTTCGAGGAGAACCTCCGCTTCTTCCCCCCGCTGCTCCCCATCAGCGGTGACGAGGACCCCCTGCGGGTGCTGGACGCGGGCGGGGTGCCGCGACTGGACGAACTCGTCCTGCACAACGGCACCGTCTACCGCTGGAACCGGCCCGTCTACGGCATCGCCGACGGCGTCCCCCACCTGCGGGTCGAGAACCGCGTCCTGCCCGCAGGACCGACCGTCACCGACGTGCTGGCCAACACGGCGTTCTACTACGGGCTCGTCCGGGCCCTCGCGGAGGAACCGCGCCCGGTGTGGACGCGGCTGCCGTTCGCCGCCGCGGCCGACAACTTCGATGCCGCCTGCCGGCACGGCATCGACGCCGTGCTGCGCTGGCCCAAAGGACGCAACGGAGGCGTCGCCCAGGTGCCCGCCGTCCGGCTGGTCCGCGACGAACTGCTGCCGCTCGCCGCCGCCGGCCTCGACGCCTGGGGCGTCGAACCCGCCGACCGCGACCGCTACCTCGGCGTCATCGAGGGCCGCTGCCGCCGGCGCGCCAACGGCGCGTCCTGGCAGGCCGCCACCTACCACGCGGCGCGCGACCGCGGCCTGGACCGGCACGCCGCGCTGGCCGCCACCACGCGGCGCTACTGCGAGCTGATGGCGACCGGGGAGCCGGTGCACACCTGGCCGGTGGGGATCGCCTGACCTCGCGACCTCGCGACCTCGTGAGCTCGCGACTTCGTGACCTCGCGACCTCGTGAGCTCGCGACTTTGTGAGCTCGCGACTTCGTGACCTCGCGACCTCGCGACCTCGCGAGACGAGCCCCTCTGTGGTCGGGGCCCGCGGCCGTCGGGCAAGCTGGGACGACGCGGTGGCGGTACCGCCGCGGAGCCGTACGCGACGACGCGCGGGCGGTACGGCGAGGGGCGCAGGCAGGAGTGGACCACGAGTGAACAGAGCGACGCGACAGGGCGCCCGTGACGCGGAGGGGCACGACGCGGCAGAACATGACGCGGGGGAGCGTCCGGGCGTCCCGGCCGGGTCGGCCGCCGTCCCCGTCCCCGCCGCCGTACCGTCGCGGCGGACGCTGCGTACCGAGACCGTTCTCGTGCTGGCCCTCTCCCTGGGTGCCAGCGGGGTCTCGGCGCTGATCAGCTTTATCGGCGCGCTCACCCGGCCGGGCGGGCTCAAGGACCAGGCCGCCCGGCTCAACACCTCCCACGCGCCCGGCCGGCCCTGGCTCGACCTGGCCTGGCAGCTGTTCGGCATCGCGACCGCGCTGGTGCCCGTCCTCCTCGTCGCCCATCTGCTGTCGCGCGAGGGCGCCGGGCTGCGGTCGATCGGCTTCGACCGCCGCCGCCCCGGTTCCGACCTCGCGCGCGGCACCGCCGTCGCCGCGGTCGTGGGCGGCACGGGGCTGCTGCTCTACCTGGGCGCGCGGGCCGCCGGGTCCAACCTGACGGTGGTGCCCGAGTCGCTGCCGGACGTGTGGTGGAAGTTCCCGGTGCTGATCGCCTCCGCCGTGCAGAACGCGGTGCTGGAGGAGGTCGTGGTCGTCGGCTACCTGCTGCGCAGGCTGGGCCAGACGGGCTGGGGGCCCCTGGCCGCCCTGGCCGCGAGCGCGGTGCTGCGCGGGTCCTACCACCTGTACCAGGGCGTCGGGGGGTTCCTCGGGAACGTGGCGATGGGCGTCCTCTTCGTCCTCCTCTACCGGCGGTGGGGGCGGGTGGGGCCGCTGGTGGCGGCGCACGCGCTGATCGACATCGTGGCGTTCGCCGGGTACGCGCTGCTCGCGGGGAAGGTGGGGTGGCTGCCGACGGCGTGAGCGGCCCGGCCCCCGTCAGACCAGGAACTCGCCGTCGATCACCGTCACGGCGCGGCCCGTCAGCAGCGTGCGGTCGCCGCGCAACGCGGTGCGGACCCGTCCCCGCCGGGCGCCGCCCTGCAGGCCCGTCAGCTCGGTGCGGCCGAGGCGGGCCGCCCAGAAGGGGGCCAGCGCGGTGTGCGCGCTGCCGGTGACCGGGTCCTCGTCGATGCCGACGTTGGGGAAGAAGCCGCGGGAGACGTAGTCGTAGCCGAGGGCGGGGTCGGCGGCGGGCGCGGTGACGATGATCCCCCGGCGGGACCGGCCCGCCAGCGCGCGCCAGTCGGGGGTCAGGGCGTGGACGGTCCGCTCGTCGGACAGCTCGACGAGCAGGTCGCCGATGTGGCCGCTGGTGTCGTGCACGCTCAGCGGCGCGGCGCCGAGCGCCTCGGCCAGCCCGTCGGGGACGGCCAGCGGGGTGAGCGAGGACGTCGGGAAGTCCAGCGTCAGGGAACCGTCGTCGTGCGCCGTCGTGGTGAGCACACCACACCGGGCGGCGAAGCGCACGGTTCCGGTGGCGGCTCCGGTGGTGTGCAGGACGTGTGCGGCGGCCAGGGTGGCGTGGCCGCACATGTCGACCTCGGTGGACGGGGTGAACCAGCGCAGCGCCCAGTCCGCTTCTCCCTCGTCCCGCTCGCCCGTGCCGTCCAGCGGCCGGGCGAACGCCGTTTCGGAGAGGTTGACCTCGGCGGCGACGGCCTGGAGCCGGTCGTCGTCGGGGAAGGGGCCGTCGAAGAGCATGACGCCGGCCGGGTTGCCGGCGAAGGGGCGGTCGGTGAACGCGTCGACGATTCGGATTCGCATGGCAGGACCGTAGGGCGCGGGGACGGCTCCCGACACGGCCAATCGCCGGGAGGTGGCCTCGTTCGGCCCGGTGGGGTACGGGCCGCCGGGGCCCCGGGGCGGTCGGCGTGCGACGGCCCGCCGCTGGGGGCACGAGCCCCACCCCGTCGGGAGCGGTCTGCTCGTCGGTCCGGGGGCAACCGTACACATGCCGACCGCGCGGACAGCGTCCGAAGAGCCAAGGAAGGGGCCGGTCCGCGACCGGCGGGGGCTTGTCGTGCGAGCGTTACCGATATATCGTCGAAGCATCGCGAACGATCGATGAACTGGAGGAGCGATATGCGGTACTCCCATGGTCACGAGCACCCCGGCTTCGGTCGGCGTGGTGGTGGCGGACTTGGTGAAAGGGGTGAAAGGGGTGAGCGCGGGCGGCGGGCCTTCGGGTCGTTCGGGCCGTTCGGGCCGCCCTTCGGCGGGCCCCCGTTCGGGGGGCGGGGGCGCGGTGGGCCGGGCGGCCGGGCGCGGCGCGGTGATGTGCGGGCGTCGATCCTGGCGCTGCTCAAGGACCGGCCGATGCACGGTTACGAGATGATCCGCGAGATCGCGGAGCGCAGCGGCGGTGCGTGGCGGCCCAGCCCCGGGTCGGTGTACCCCACCCTGCAACTGCTGGAGGACGAGGGGCTGATCAGCAGTGCGAGCGAGGGTGGCAAGAAGCTGTTCGCGCTCACCGAGGACGGCCGCGCGGAGGCCGACGCGGGCTCCCCGGCCCCCTGGGAGCAGGTCGCCGGGGGTGCCGATCGCGAGACCGCGCAGGAGGTCAGGCAGGCCGGCTTCGCGCTGATGGAGGCGTTCGGGCAGGTCTGGCGCACCGGCAGCGCGGAGCAGCGGGAGCAGGCGCTCGCCGTCGTCAACGAGACGCGCCGCAAGCTCTATCTGATCCTCGCCGAGGGCGACTGACCCGTCGTCGGTCCCTTGGGGGACACCACCCGTGCGTCTCCTCCTCAAGGAGGAGCGCACGGGTGTCCGCGCCCAACCGGAGGGGGACGCGCGAATGCTTCCGCCCGGGGATGCCTCCGGCGCCCTGGACTGATGGGGTGGGAGGGTGCAAAGCCGTACACCTGACATCGGCGGGGCGGACGAGGTGCCGCTGAGCACGGAGGTGGCGGCGGCGGTCGCCGGTGCCCGTCGGCGCGCCCTGCGCGACGGTGACCGGCAGATCGACACCGCCCACCTGCTGCACTCCCTGCTGGAGGCCGACCCCGAGACCCGGCTCGCGCTGCCCGGCGGCCCGGACCGGGTCGTACGGCTGCTCGGCTACCTCGTGCAGCGCAGCATCGGCTACGGCCTGCGCTGGCGCGGCTCCGTCGAGGACTCCCTGGCGCTGCCGCTGCTGCCGGAAGGCGGGGTTCCCGGCTGGTCGCCCGCCGCGGCCATCGCCATGGGCGAGGCGTACGCGCGGGCCGCCGTCCGCGGTCCGGGCCCGGTCGAGGGGCTCGACCTGCTGGCCGCGCTCGCCCTCGACCCCCGCTGCCGTGCCGTGGAGGTGCTGGAACACGCCGGGATCGACGCGGAGGGGCTGCGCTTCCGGCCGGCCGCCGGCCGATGGGTCAGGAGCCACACCGGTGACGGTCCTGTCGGAGCCTGACATGATGCGTCGATGCGGAAGGAACTGCGGTCCGGGCTGCGGTCCGGCGTGCTGTCCGGTGTCTTCTCCGGCGTGTCGTCCGGCGGAAGGGGGACGGGG
Organism: Streptomyces mobaraensis; assembly: GCF_020099395.1. Taxonomy (NCBI): domain Bacteria; kingdom Bacillati; phylum Actinomycetota; class Actinomycetes; order Kitasatosporales; family Streptomycetaceae; genus Streptomyces; species Streptomyces mobaraensis. The sequence continues at coordinate 6,628,385 of NZ_CP083590.1, forward strand.
CTTGCCCTCGCCCTCATCTCCGCGCTCGCGTTCGGTGGTTCGGGGGTCGCGGCCAAACCGTTGATCGAGGCGGGGCTCGACCCGCTCCACGTGGTCTGGCTGCGGTCCGCCGGCGCGGCCCTGGTGCTGCTGCCCGTCGCGTGGCGGCACCGTGCGCTTGTGACGCGCCGTCCCGCGCTGCTCGCGGGTTTCGGTCTGCTGGCCGTCGCGGGAGTCCAGGCCTGCTACTTCGCGGCCATCTCGCGGATCCCGGTCGGTGTCGCCCTGCTCGTCGAGTACCTGGCCCCAGCCCTGGTGCTGTGCTGGGTGCGGTTCGTCCGGCGGCGGGCGGTGTCGCGGGCGGCGGCGGCCGGCGTGGTGCTGGCGGTGGGCGGGCTGGCCTGCGTGGTCGAGGTGTGGTCCGGGCTGCGGTTCGACGCCCTGGGGTTGCTGCTCGCCCTCGGCGGGGCCGTCTGCCAGGTCGGCTACTTCGTCCTGTCCGACCACGGGGATGGCGACGCCGAGTCCGCCGACCCCATCGGCGTCATCGCCTACGGCTTCCTCTTCGGCGCCCTCCTCCTCACGGTGGTGGCGCGGCCCTGGGGCATGGACGCGCGGGTGCTCGCCGGGAGCGCGGAACTGCACGGCGGGGACGTCCCGGCCGTCGTCCTGCTGATCTGGCTGGTGCTGATCGCCACCGTGGCCGCCTACCTGACCGGGGTGGTGTCGGTGCGGCTGCTGTCCCCGCAGGTGGCGGGGGTCGTGGCCTGTCTGGAGGCGGTGGTCGCGACCGTGCTGGCCTGGGTGCTGCTGGGCGAGCGGCTGTCCGTCCCGCAGTTGGTGGGCGGCGCGGTCGTGCTGCTCGGGGCCTTCGTCGCCCAGCGCTCGGCGCCGCGGGAGGGTGGGGTACGGGGTGGTGGGGGTGACGGGGCAGGCGGGCTCCGGGAGGGTCTCGTGGAGGGCCTCCCGGACGGTCTCGTGGACGGCCTCCGGGACGGTCTCGTGGACGGTGTTCCGGGTGGCCTTCGGGAGGCGGAAGGCGGGCCCGGCGGGAGGGAGTTGTCCGGCGGCGCGCCGCGGTCCTAAGATGTGATCATGCCTACGAGTGCTGTTCTTCCGCCTCCCGCCGCCTAGCGCGGGCGGCCCTTCCTTCCCCCCCCTCCCACCCGATCACCTGTGATCCGGTCCCTGGGGGTTTCCCGGACCTCTTCCGGGTGACCGGCCCGGTGCGCGATGACGCGCCCGGGTGTCGGCCGCTGCCCGCGTTCGAAGACCACGCGACCTTTCACGTCTTCAGCGGGAGAACAGCCATGTCCGACACTTCCGTGTCGTCTTCCCTTCCTACCGATCTTCGTTCCGGCCTTCGTTCCGGCCTTCCTTCCGTGCGCCCCGGCGGCCCGCGGATCCCGTCCGCCGGGCGCGGCCTGCTCTACGTCACTTTCACCGCCCTCACCTGGGGGACCACCGGGGCCACCGCGACCCTGGCGATCGACAGCAGCGGCCTCGACCCCGTCGCGCTCACCTTCTGGCGCTGCGCCGGCGGCTTCGCGCTGCTGCTGGCCGTACGGTTCCTGGTGCCCTCGCGGCGCGCGGCCGGGCGTCCGCGGCCGGCCGGGCCGCGGCGGGGCAGGGTGACGGCCGCCCTGGTCAACGGGGTCGGGCTCACCGTGTTCAACGCGGCCTTCTTCGCGGCGGTGGACGCCACGGGGACGGCGGTCGGCACCGTCGTCACCCTGGGGGCCGCGCCCGTGCTGGCGGCGCTCGGCGGCCGGCTGCTGATGGGCGAACGGCTCGGCGCGGGCGGCCGGCTGGCCGTCGCCGGAGCCCTCGCCGGCCTGGCCGTGCTGGTGCTCGGCGGCGGCTCGGCCACCGTACGGCCGGCCGGGGTGGCGCTGGCGCTGCTGTCGGCGGCCGGGTACGCGCTGTTCGCCGTCCACGCCCGGCACCTCGGCCGGGCGGGCCGGGCGACGGACCCCTTCACCACCACCCTGACCTCGTTCGGCGTCTGCACCGTGCTCCTGCTGCCGTTCGCGCTGGCGGGCGGGGTGCTGCCGAGCGCCGAGGGGCTGGGGCGCACGCTGGTGCTGATGGGCTACCTGGTGACCGTGCCGACGGCGCTGGCCTACGCGCTGTTCTTCACCGGGCTGCAGGCGGTGCGCGCCACCACGGCCACCGTGATCACCCTGCTGGAGCCGGTCACCGCCGCGGTCATCGCCGTGACGGTGCTGGGGGAGCGGGTGACGGCCGCGACCGTCCTGGGCACGGTGGTGCTGATGGCCGCGGTGGCGGGGCTGGCCCTGGTGGAGACGCGCGGGGCGGGGCGAACCGCCCGGTCCGGGGCGGCCGTTCCGGCTGGTGAGCCGGTCGGCGGGTCAGTCGGTGAGCCGGCCGGGGGGCCGGAGGCCGGGGCGGCCGCCGGGCCGGTCAGCGGGGCGTGAGGTAGCCGGGGAGCGGGGTGCCGGGGGCGAGGTCGTCCGCCGGGACCGGCGTCCCGCGCACGGTGGTCACGGGGATGACGCCCGTCCAGTACGGCAGGGCGAGGTCCTCCGGATCGTCCCCGGGGCCGCCGGTACGGACCTTGGCGGAGACCTCCGCCAGGTCGACGCGCAGCACCGCCGTGGCGGCCAGCTCCTTGGGCGACCCCGGCCGGGAGTCCGCCGCCCGGCCGGGCACCGCCTGGTCCACCAGGGCGTCGAGCGCGGTCGTCAGCTCCTCCGGGTCGGTCACGCGGCGGGCGGTGCCGTGGACCACGACACAGCGGTAGTTGACGGAGTGGTTGAAGGCGCTGCGGGCCAGCACCAGGCCGTCGACGTGGGTGACGGTGACGCAGACGGGTATGCCCTCGGCGGCCTCCCCGGCGGCGCGCAGCGGGGCGGAGCCAGTGGAGCCGTGCACGTACAGCCGCTCGCCGACGCGTCCGTAGAGCGTCGGCAGGACGACCGGCGCGCCGTCGCGGACGAAACCGAGGTGGCACAGGTAGCCGTCGTCGAGGATGGCGTGGACCAGTTCGCGGTCGTAGGAGGCGCGGTCGCGGTAGCGGGTGGGGGTGGTACGGGCGGTGCGCTCGTACGTTCCGCCGGGGGAGGGGACCTGGGGCGAGGTCGGGGACGGAGACGGGGAGGGAGCCGGGGACGGCGATGAGGACGGAGCCGGGACCGAGGCCGGGAGCGGGGAAGACATTGCGGACTCCATTGCACTAGTGCATAATCGAGTTTGTGCTAGGAGAGTATCGGATCACGGGCCGCCGCGCAGCGGAGATCTCGGAGAGTGTGGAACGCGCCGTCGGCGACGGCCGCCTCCCTCCGGGGGAACTGCTGCCGCCGCTGCGGGAGTTGGCCGTCGAGCTGGGCGTCAACCACAACACGGTGGCGTCCGCCTACCGGATCCTGCGCGACCGGGGGGTGATCGAGACGGCCGGCCGGCGCGGGAGCCGGGTGCGGCCCCGCCCGGCCAGCACGCCCCGCGAGCTCATCGCGGTGGAGGTGCCGGACGGGGTGCGCGACGCGGCGACGGGCAACCCCGATCCCGCGCTGCTGCCGCCGCTCGGCGCCGCGCTCGCCGCGGCGGCCGAGCGGTCGGCCCGGACCCCGGTGCTGTACGGCGAACCGCCGGTCGGCACCGAGCTGGAGCGGATGGCGCGCGTCGCCTTCGACGCGGACGGCGTGCCCGACGGGCCGGTCGCGGTGGTCTCCGGCGCCCTCGACGGGCTGGAACGGGTGCTGGCGGCCCATCTGCGCCCGGGCGACGCCGTCGCGGTCGAGGACCCGGGCTGGGGCAGCCTCCTCGACCTCGTCCCCGCCCTCGGTCTGCGGCCCGTCCCCGTCGCGGTGGACGACGACGGGCCGGAGCCGGAGGCGGTCGCCCGCGCCCTGGAGGGCGGCGCCCGTGCCCTGGTCGTGACCTGCCGCGCGCAGAACCCCACCGGCGCGCTCGTCGGCGCGGACCGCGCCCGGGAGTTGCGGACCGTCCTCGCCGCCCACCCCGGCGTGCTGCTCGTCGAGGACGACCACGGGCACGGCATCGTCGACGCGCCCGCGCACCCGCTCGGCGGCGTCACCGAGCACTGGGCCTTCGTCCGCTCCGTCGCCAAGGCGTACGGCCCCGACCTGCGGCTCGCCGTGCTCACCGGCGACGCCGTGACCGTGGACCGGGTGCGGGGGCGGCAGCGCCTCGGGCCCGGCTGGGTGAGCCACGTCCTCCAGGACGCGGTGCTCCACCTGTGGCGGACGGGGGCCGTCGACCCGGTCGCGACGGCCGCCGCGTACGGCCGCCGGCGCGACGCGCTCGTCCGCGCCCTGCGGGAGCGGGGGCTGGCGGCGCGCGGACGCAGCGGGATGAACGTCTGGCTGCCGGTGCCGGACGAGACGGGGGCCGTGGCCCGGCTGATGCGCGCCGGCTACGCGGTGGCGCCCGGTGCCCGCTTCCGGCTCGCCTCGCCGCCCGGGGTGCGGATCACGGTGTCCGCCCTGGGGCCGGAGGATGTCGAGCCGGTCGCGGACGCGCTGGCGGCCGCTATCGGGCCGGCCGTGACGGGGCGTCACGGCTGAGAGGGGGGGCGAGGGGACGGGAGGGGAGAGCGGAGGGGGGTGAGGGCTGCGGGGTGTTGACGCTCGGTCGGGCCGGGCCGCAGTGTGGTGCGGGTGCGCGCGGTGCGCGCGGTGCGCGCGGTGTGGGCGAGTTCGCGGGGCACTGTGGCCGGGCCGGCCCGGCCGGCGCCGGCAGCAGGGCGCGTCGGCCGCCGCGCCTACGGCGCCGGTGCCGTAGCCAAGGCGGCGGCGCGCTCGCCCGGCGCCGCTACGTGTCGTCGCGGTCCGTGCGGCTGCTGAGGCGCTTGCAGATGTCCGCGCCATACGCCTCCGACGCGCGGCGGCAACACGTGAGCTGCCATCGTCGCGCGCATCGCCCAGCGTCGTTACGTAGCGTCGCGGCCCCGTGCGGCTGTTGGGGCGCCTGCGGGTGTGCGCGTCGTACGCCCTTGGCGCGCGACGGCACGCGCGAGCCGACACCGTCGCGCGCCCGCCCGGCGCCGCGATGTGCCGGCACTTGTACGTGTCGTCGCGTCCGGCGTGGCTGTTGGGGCGCCTGCGGGTGTGCGCGCGTACGCCTCTGGGGCGCGGCGGCAACACGCGAGCTGCCGTCGTCGCTACGTGTCGTCGCGGTTCCGCGTGACTGTAGGCGCCTGCGGGTCTCCGCGCCGTAAGCCCTGGCGCGCGGCGGCATGCGCGAGCCGCCGCCGCGTCACGGCCGGTCCGCTACGCGCCGTCGCGGTCTCGCGCGGCTGCCGAGGCGCTGCTGGCGTTTCCGGCCCGCGAGGTGCCTCGGGCCTGGGTCAAGGCCGCGCCCGCCAGGACGATCAGGGCGCCGACCGGTGTGTTCCAGGTCAGGTTCTCGCCGAGCAGCGCGGCCCCGGCGGCCGTCGCGACGACGGGGATGAAGTAGGTGCTCAGCGCCGCCGTCGTCGGGCCCACCTCGGCCACCAGCCCGTACTGGACGAGCATGGCGATGCCGGTCCCCAGCGCCCCGAGCGCGGCGATCGCCAGCAGTGACACCGGGTGGAAGGCGGACGGCAGGGGCGCGGCCAGCGGGGCGACGACGGCGAGTTGCGCGGTGCCCACCAGCAACTGGCCGGTGGACAGGGACAGGTGCGAGTCGCCTGTGCCGGACAGCGTGCGCCGCACGTAGATCCAGCCGATCGCGTAACTGGCCGAGGCCGTCAGCGCCATGACGGTGCCCCACGGGTCCTGTCCGGAGAAGCCGTTCCAGGCGCCGAGTACCACGAGCACCCCCGCGAAGCCGAGGAGCAGCCCCGCGAACCGGCGCCGGGTCGGACGGTCCTCCGACAGCGCGACCAGGGAGAACACCATGCCCCACAGGGGCGTGGTGGCGTTGCAGATGCCCGCCAGGGAGGAGGGGATGCGCAGCTCGGAGTAGGCGAACAGGGAGAAGGGCAGCACGTTGAGGAGGAACGCCGCCACCGTCAGATGCGCCCAGGTCCGCGCCGCGCGGGGCAGCCGGGCCCGTTTGACGAGCAGGGCCGCGGCGAGCACCGCCGTACCGAACAGCATGCGGCCCAGGGAGACGAAGAGCGGGGCGTACCCGTCGGTCCCCAGCCGGATGAACAGGAAGCTGAAGCCCCAGACGAGGGCCAGCGCGCCGAACCGGACGCGCCAGTCGACGGCGGAGAGGGCGGAGAGGGCGGAGACGCGTGAGGGAGAGGGAGAGAGGGAGGGGGCGGCTGGGGCGGCCGTGGGGGGACGTGGGGTGACGGTGCTCATGCGGCTCAAGATGTCCGACCGGACCTCTTAGAACAAGCAAATTATCGTACGCACATTCACGTAGCATCGCTGAGATGTTGAATCTGGAGCGTTTGCGCACCCTGGACGCCGTCGCCCGGTACGGATCCGTCAGCGCCGCCGCCGCGGAACTGCGGGTGACGACCTCCGCCGTCTCCCAGCAACTGGCCAAGCTGGAACGCGAGACGGGCGAGCGGCTGCTGGCCCGGCAGGGCCGCGGCATCCGCCTCACCGACGCCGGCCGGCTGCTCGCCGCCCACGCGGAGCGCATCCTGGCGCAGGTCGCCCTCGCCCGGTCGGACCTGGAGGCGCAGCGGGGCCGGGCCGTCGGCCGGCTGTTGCTCGGCGCCTTCCCCACCGCCGTCCGCGGAGTGCTCCCGGCCGCCCTGACCAGGCTTCGCGCCGACCACCCCCACCTCACGGTCGCCACCGAGGAGATGCGCCCTGAGGAGGCCGTGCGGCGGATCGAACGCGGCGACCTCGACGTCGCGGTCGTCCTCGACTGGACCAACCGGCCGATGCCCCTGCCCGCCGGGCTGTCCAAGGCCATGGTCCTGGACGACCCCGTGGACGTCGCCGTGCCCGCCGGGCACCCGCTCGCCGACCGCCCGGACGTCCTCCTGGAGGACTTCGCCGACGACGAGTGGGTCTCCTGGCCCAAGGGCGAGTTCTGCCACGACTGGCTGCTGGGCACCCTGCGCGCCCAGGGCGTCGAGCCCCGCATCGCGCACATGGCCGACGAGCACCACACCCAGCTCGTCCTCGTCGCCGCCGGCCTCGGCGTCGTCGTCTCCCCGCGCCTGGGCCGCGGTCCACTCCCCGCCGGGGTGCGCATGGTGCCGGTGCGGGAGGCGATGTGCCGTCATGTGTTCGCGGTCTGGCGCGCCGACGCGGGCGCGCGGCCGTCCGTCCGCGCCACGGTCGACGCGCTGCGCGCGGCCGGACGGGAGCTCGCCCCCACCTCATGCCCGCCGGCGGATCCCCCTGACGGATCATGGAGTCGTACGGAATCCCGCGCGCAGTGAGGACGGACCATGGATGTGGCAGAGATGGACGAGTTGCCGTGGGACGCGGCCATCATCTGGGGACAGGCACGTGACGTGGAGCGGCTCACCGCGCTCGGCGAAGCTCTGGCGCGAGAACGCGCGGCAGCGCACAAACGCCTCCGTGACCTCGACCACCGCCTCGCACAGGTCCTGCGGGCCCTGGCGCTGACCCCGGGACGGCAGTTCGTCGAGCAGCTGCTGCACGTCTACCGCACCGCCCAGTCCACGGACGCCGGCACGCCGTCCGGGGCGCGGTTCCTGGCCTCCCTGCTCGCCGAGGCCCAGAGCGTGGAAGACCTGGAGCCCGCCCTGTGTTACACGAGCGAGAACGTCTTCGAGGATCTGCGCGGCTGCCTGTTCCACGAACTGCTGCTGCGCGGTGTGCGGGCCGACGAGATCCACCGCGTGACGGGCGGTACGCACTTCTGCGAGCCCTGGAACGGCCTGTCCTGGCTCCCGGACACGCTCGCGGAGATGGAACACGGCGCCGCTTTCCCCAGCCGCCACTACAACGGCGCCGCGAGCCCGGGGTGTTCGAGCCTGCGCTCGCCGGTCTCCCTCGACGCCGCCGCCCGCCGCGCCGGAGCCGGGCACCCCATGACCGTCGCCACCACCCCGCGGCTCGCCGAGCTGATCACAGGGCCTCCGGAACAGGGCAACTGGGGCGCTCACGACGTCGGGGTCTTCACCACCGAGCGGCCCGTCACGCCGGAGGCGTTCCCCGGGGTCGTCGCCTCGCTGCCGATGGACTGCCTGGAGGGCCTGGGTGAGGACGACCGCTTCGTCTTCGCCCCCTGCACCCTCAAGGAGGTCTGGCACCTGCTGTACGAGACCGCCTCCCACACCGCGATGTACGGCCCGGGGGTCCTGGGCGCCTACGGCCGCCTGTCCGCCTGGTGGTCGCTCGCCGGACTGGCCGGCGCGGGACCCGAGGCCGGGCCGGCGGAGGTCGAGCGGCAGGCGGCGGCCTGCACCTGGCTCCGCTTCGAGGCCGACTCCGAGTGGTTCCACAACGAGATAGGCAACGACTACGGCATCGCGGCACTGTCCCCCGACGGCCGCCGGATCGCCGTGCTGGCCGCCACCGACACCGACTGAGCGCGCGGCCGCGGCGGCCGCGCGGCCGTGCGCCGGCGGTCGGTCACGGGTGTGCCGTGGGGCGCCACGTCCCCTTGGCGGATTCCTCGGGCTCATACGGGCCGGAGGGTTCGGCGGACGTCCACTCGCCGGCCCGGGCCGCTTCGACGAACTCCTGGTGCTGCGGGCAGGAGTACCGCAGGACCCGCCAGCGCGCGGCGTTGAAACCGGCGTGGCCGCTCCACCCGGCGACGGCCTGGCACAGGTGGATCCAACCGAAGTGGATCTCCTGCCGGAGCACGTGTTCCGCCACGGGGTACTCGTGCCGGTGCTCGACGTCCCGCCACGCGTTGACGTAGTCGCGGAGCTGCAGGCCGTCCATGGCGACGAGCCGGGAGAACCCGACGGCGGCCGCGTGCTCGTCGCTGCCTTCGGCGTGACGGCCGGCCACCTCCTCCAGCCGCCGGCCGAGGAACTCCGTCAGCGCGATGACGTCCGCCTCGGTCAGGTCGTCCGTGTACAGGAGAGCCTCGCCGGGCACGGTGTCGGCGTCCTGAGCCATGGTTGTCCCCTCCATCGTGGGTCCGCCACGGGCGTCGGCGACGACCCCCGCCATGCGGTCGCCGCCGCGGCACCCGCCGCCTGCCCAGCGCATCCTTCCACTGTCGGCCGGGCCGTGTGCCCGATCGCGGAGGGAGGGCCCGGACCGGGACCGCGCCGCTCCCCACCGCCGGTCACGCTCGGTTACTATGCTCACTTCATACCGGAAGCCGGCGCCCGAGGTGGTCGCGGCCGGTTGCCCGGAGCGCCCGTCGGGAGAGGGTCATGTGGTGCGAGCCGAGAGAGCTGTGGGGCCTGGGGTGATGCTGCCTGAGGTCACCGCCACCCGCTATGTCACGCCTCTGCGGGAGGGCGGGTCGTTGCCCGGGGTCGTCGAGGCAGACGATCTCGGGACGTACGTCGTCAAGTTCACCGGGGCGGGGCAGGGGCGCAAGACGCTCGTGGCCGAGGTGGTGTGCGGGCGGCTCGCCCGGGCGCTCGGGCTGCGGGTGCCCGATCTGGTCGGTGTGCGGATCGACCCGGTGATCGGGCGGGGGGAGCCGGACCAGGAGGTGCAGGCGCTGCTGAAGTCGAGCGGCGGCCTCAACCTGGGGATGGACTTCCTGCCCGGAGCGCTCGGCTTCGACCCGCTGGCGTTCGAGACGGACGCCGCCGAGGCCGGGCGCGTGGTGTGGTTCGACGCCCTGGTGGGCAACGTCGACCGGTCCTGGCGCAACCCCAACCTGCTGGTCTGGCACGGCGCCCTGTGGCTGATCGACCACGGCGCCACCATGATCTGGCACCACAACTGGCCCTCCGCCGGCGCCGCCGCGGAGAAGGGGTACGACGCCTCGGACCACGTTCTGGCCACCTTCGCCCCCGACCTCGCCGCCGCGACGGCCGAACTCGCCCCGCGCGTCACCGAGGAGCTGCTGACCGAGGTCGTCGCCGCCGTCCCCGACGTCTGGCTGGAGGACGAGCCGGGCTTCGGCGGGCCGGACGCGGTGCGCCGGGCCTACGTCGAGGTGCTGCTCGCCCGGGCGGCCGGCATCGGCGACCGGATCACGCTCGGCGAACGCAGCGCCGACAAGCCCTCGCAGGCGCCCGAGTGGGTGCGGGTCAGGCTGGACCACAGGAAGGCCGGGAAGTGACGGACCGTATGAAGGACGTCAGGACGAAGGGCGTCAGGCCGAAGGACGTCAAGGAGCGGGACGTCTTCGAGTACGCGCTGCTGCGGGTCGTGCCGCGCGTCGAGCGCGGGGAGCAGATCAACGCGGGCGTCGTCGTCTACTGCCAGGCGCGGTCGTTCGTCGAGGCCCGCGTCCACCTCGACGAGGCCCGGCTGCTCGCGCTCGACCCCGCGGTGGACGTCGCCGGGGTGCGGGCCGCGCTCCGCGCCGTCGAGGGCGTCTGCGCCGGCGGCGAGCGGGCCGGGCAGGCCGCCTGCGACGACGCCGGACGCCGCTTCCGCTGGCTGATCGCGCCGCGCAGCACGGTCGTCCAGCCGGGCCCGGTGCACACCGGGCTGACGCTCGACCCGAGTGGGGAGCCGGAGCGGCTGCTCGACCTGCTGGTCCGGTGAGCCGGGGCCGCCCGGCGGGGCGTTGACAGCGGGTGGCGGGGCTTCTAGCGTCTGATCGGCCGAAGCTACTGAGCGGTTGCTCACCCACCGTCCGAGGGGCCGCCCGGCCCGCTCGCACCGGCCGGGGACGCCGCCCGAGGTGAGGAGAGTCCCCATGTTGACCAGCGAACGGCGGGTGGCCGTCGTCACGGGCGCCGCCCGTGGCATCGGCGCCGCGACAGCCCTGCGCCTCGCCGTGGAAGGCCGCGCGGTCGCCGTCCTCGACCTCGACGAGGCGGCCTGCGCGGACACCGTCGAGCAGATCACCCGGGCCGGCGGCGAGGCCCTCGCCGTCGGCTGCGACGTCTCCGACGCGGACCGGGTCGCGGCCGCCGTCACCCGCGTGGCCGCCGAACTGGGCGCGCCGACCGTGCTCGTCAACAACGCCGGGGTGCTCCGCGACAACCTGCTGTTCAAGATGAGCGAGAACGACTGGGACACCGTCATGAACGTGCACCTGCGGGGCGCGTTCCTGATGGCGCGCGCCTGCCAGAAGCACATGGTCGACGCCGGCTGGGGCCGGATCGTCAACCTCTCCAGCAGCTCCGCCCTCGGCAACCGGGGCCAGGCCAACTACTCGGCGGCCAAGGCCGGTCTGCAGGGCTTCACCAAGACCCTGGCCAAGGAGCTCGGCAAGTTCGGCGTCACCGTCAACGCCGTCGCCCCCGGGTTCATCGCCACCGACATGACGGCCGGCACCGCCGCCCGGATCGGCATCGGGTTCGAGGACCTCCAGGCCGCGGCGGCCGGCGAGATCCCCGTCGGACGGGTGGGGCAGCCGGACGACGTCGCCCACGCCATCGCCTTCTTCACCGGCGAGAACGCCGGCTTCGTCTCCGGCCAGGTGCTGTACGTGGCCGGCGGGCCGCTCGACTGAACTCGACTGGAAGGGGACGCGCAGCCATGACCACCGAGGACACCCGCGGCCCCGCCGACGGGAAGGTGACGCTCGTCACCGGGGCGAGCCGCGGCATCGGGTACGCCATCGCCGAGGCCCTGGTCGCCCGCGGCGACCGCGTCGTCATCACCGGCCGCGACGCCACCGCCCTCGCGGAGGCCGTCGGCCGGCTGGGCGAGGACCGGGCGCTCGGCGTGCCCGGCAAGGCGCACGACGAGGCCCACCAGGCCGCCGCCGTCGCACGCGCCATGGAGACCTTCGGCCGCGTCGACCACCTCGTCAACAACGCCGGAACCAACCCGGTGTTCGGGCCGATCACCGAGACCGGCCTCGGCGTCGCCCGCAAGGTCTACGAGACCAACGTCGTCTCCGCCCTCGGCTTCGCCCAGCAGACGTGGCGGGCGTGGCAGAAGGAGAACGGCGGGGCGATCGTCAACGTCGGTTCCATCGCCGGGCTCTCCGCCTCCCCCTTCGTCGGCGCCTACGGCATGAGCAAGGCCGCCCTGGCCAACCTCACCCTCCAGCTCGCCCACGAGATGGCCCCCGGCGTCCGCGTCAACACCGTCGCGCCCGCCGTGGTGAAGACGAAGTTCGCCGCCGCCCTGTACGAGGGGCGCGAGGAGGAGGCCACCGCCGGCTACCCGCTCGGCCGGCTCGGCGCCCCCGAGGACGTGGCGGGCGCGGTGGCGTTCCTGCTGTCCGACGCGGCGGCCTGGATCACCGGGCAGACGCTCGTCCTCGACGGGGGGCTGTTCCTCAACGCCGGGGTCTGAGCGGTGGGGACCGGGGTCCGCGAGGGCCCCGGAGACCGCGCGGAGGGCGTTGTCAGTGGTCACCGGTAAGTTCTCGGGCGAGGTCCAGGAGTACCCGGACCCCATCGAGAACCGACCCCGGAGGTTGCTGAAGTGACGGTCACCGACGTACTGCCCGAGTCCTGGCGCGCAGTCCTCGGCGAGGAGCTGGAGAAGCCCTACTTCAAGGAGCTGACCGACTTCGTCGAGGACGAGCGGGCGAAGGCGCCGGTGTACCCGCCGCGCGGCGAGGTCTTCGCCGCCCTGGACGCCACCCCCTACGACCGGGTCAAGGTCCTCATCCTGGGCCAGGACCCCTACCACGGCGCCGGCCAGGGCCACGGCCTGTGCTTCTCCGTGCGCCCCGGCGTCAAGACGCCGCCCTCCCTGCGCAACATCTACAAGGAGATGCGCGAGGAGCTCGGCTACGACGTGCCCGACAACGGCTACCTCATGCCCTGGGCCCGGCAGGGCGTCCTGCTGCTCAACGCGGTGCTGACGGTGCGCGGCGGCGAGCCCAACTCCCACAAGGGCAAGGGCTGGGAGAAGTTCACCGACGCCGTGATCCGCGCCGTCGTCTCGCGGCCCGACCCGGCGGTCTTCGTGCTGTGGGGCAACTACGCCCAGAAGAAGCTCCCGTTGATCGACGAGTCGCGGCACGCCGTCGTCAAGGGCGCCCACCCCTCGCCGCTGTCGGCCAAGCGGTTCTTCGGCAGCCGCCCCTTCACCCAGATCAACGAGGCCATCGCGGCCCAGGGGCATGAGCCGATCGACTGGCAGATCCCGGACCTGGAGGTCTGAGCGGATCCGGAGATCTGAGCGGATCCGGAGACCTGGGCGGTCCTGTAGATCCGAACGGGGCCGCCTGTAGGGACCGAAGCTTCGTGAGCACTGGGTCCTGCGGCGATAGTGGATTCCGCAGGAGACGAGCACTGCGCGAGGATGCGGATCATGAGCAGAACGCCTGAACGGGGAGCCATCGAGGGTCGCTCTGCGTAGCGATGGTCCTGTGTTCACCTCCGGTCGGGCGTGAGGGCGTCGGCAGCGGAACCGTGTGGCGGGTGGTTTGGGGCACGAGGGGGGCCTTCCACGGACTGAACGGGGGGGGGCGGTGGAAGGACAATGAGCCGGAGGACCCCCGGTTTCGCCAACCGGGGATCCGCTGCTATAGGGGGTAGCAACGCGTGCGCAACCCCGCCTTTTCCGTTCCTCGCGCCCCATTCGCGCCTACTCCTGCGCGTTTACCCGGTTTCCCTCCCGAGGCGAGCCGCTATTGATCAAGCTGGGTGACTGCGTTGACCGGTGCGCGAGACGTACCGGACGTCGAGAGAGAGGGCGGTTGATGAGCGCGGAAACGCAGTCGTCGCAGGACCGGATCGAGCGGCTGAAGGCCCTGCTCACAGGGCAGAGTTCGAGCCTGCGGACGTGGGCGGCGGTCACGGCGGAGGAGTACGGCAACCTGTTGTTCGGGGTCGCGTTGCACGGCGCGGAGGCGCAGGGCAGCCGGGCCCTGACCGACCTGGAGCAACTGCTGGTGGACGCGCTGGCCACGGTCGTGGACGCGGAGGAACTGGGGCAGTGGGGGACCGCGTACCGGGAGACCGTACGCACCGCACGGCTGAGCGATCTGACGGTACCGGCGGTCATCGCCCGGCGCCCGGTGACGTCCGGTTTCGCCATCGCGGACCTCGCCGACGAGCTGCCGAACCTGCTGAAGGCGGCGAAGGCGGCGCCGAAGGAATTGCTCGATCCGTGCTCATGATCACGCGGAACCGCTCTCGCAAGCGCGGAACCTACACCGCCCCCGGCCTGGTCGGAATCGGTCAGCGGGCGGAGTGCTCGAACCGGTAGGGCACGGCCTTGACGCCGTGCTCCGCCGTGTACGAGCCGCGGCCCGTCAGGCCGGCCAGTTCGCCGCTCCCCGAGCCGGGCACCACCTCGAACGAGCAGCGCACCGTGCCCCGTTCGTCGAAGGTGCCCTCCTCGCGCACCGCGAAGCCGCCCTTCCGCCCCGCGACCGCGCCCTCGAAGAGCTGGTAGCCGGAGAAGGTGCCGGTCCCGTCCGGGGCGTAGGCGATGGTGTACGCGCAGTGGGTGCCCGCCGCCTCGATGGCGCCGGTGTACGTGTTGCGGACGGTCGCCCGGGCAAGTCGGGTGCCGCCCTCCGTCCGGCCGAGCTCGTGCTCGTCCCAGTCGAGGAAGGTGAACGTGGAGTCGGTGTGCGCGGTCATACGGCGGTTCCTCCCGGATCGGGTTGCCGCCCGTACGGCCCGGGCGGCTCCCGTACAGGATCCCGCCCTTACCTGACACCTCTTGTCAGGTTCGTGGTGAAGGGGGCAGCCCGGTTCTCCTGGGCGATCGAGAGGCAACAGCACGATCAAAGTCCACAGAGAGTCCACCTCCGTACTGAGGCGGACTCCCCATCGTCCGCCAGGGGGTTGCTCGGATCGGGCGTGCCTGGAGTGCTCACACGGAGGAGCGGTGTCCCCGCGCAGAGCGGTGCCGTTGCGGGAGAGGAGCGACGACAGCCCCAGCCGGAGGGCGGACGCAGGCCCCGGGACGACCGCCACGGTCCCCTGCCAAGCGGCACGGGCCGCCGAGGAGATCGCAGACCACGTGCCGCCGAGCGAGGATCGCTGTCGGTCTCGAGATCGATTCGACGCTGGGCTCAAGAGGGTCGCTGTCTGTCGGCTGCATGTTCTTTCCGGGTGCTTTCCGGAAGTTGGCCCGAATGTGGCTGTCGGCCCTTCCGGCGCACCTGATGACATGTACGCGACTTTCTGATCCATGCTCGCGACAGATCCCATCAGTGAACGCCGAGTCCGTTCAAGGAGAATCATGTCCAGAGCGCGAAGATCTGCTCCACTGCTGGCGGCCATTGTCCTCATGGTGGGTAGTGTTTTCGCTGCCCCATGGTCTTCTGCGGCACCGAGGCATCCGTCCCTGGTCGACAAGCCCCTCGCAAGCCCGCTCCTGAGATCGGCCATGAACAACAAGTGCCTGGATGTATACGCTTTCCACCAAGAAGACGGCGCCACGGTCCTCATGTGGGACTGCAACGGCGGTCCGCAACAACAGTGGTACTGGGACGGCGAGCAGCTGCGCACCTCGCTCAACGGGAAGTGCCTGGAAATCTACGCCTTCCGCAACGACAATGGTGCTGCCGTGAACACCTGGAATTGTGACGGTGGCATCAACCAGAAGTGGTACTGGGACGGCCAGCAGATACGCAGCCGAATGAACGGAAAATGCCTGGACGTTATGTATTCCAGGGATGAAGTCGGTGCGCTCGTCTGGATGTGGGACTGTACAGGCGGCGCGAACCAGCGCTGGTACCACCAATAGCAGCACACGGTCTTGCTGGTAGCTAAACGGCCTGGATCCGGGGCTGCTGGTGCCGGCCCGGCCCTGTAAAAAACGAGGACAGGTACTCAGAAGTCAGCTGAACCATCGGCGTCGGCCCTTCCTTGGGCGCGGTGTAGCTCGGCGAGACCTGGAGTCACCACAGGTCCCGAACGAGCGCTGCCTCTTGTCAGGTAGGGAAACCGGAGGTGGGACGATGCGGGCATGCGCGCCGATCGCCTTCTCTCGCTGCTCCTCCTGCTCCAGAACCGGGGCCGGATGACCGCCCCCGAACTGGCGGCGGAGCTGGAGGTCTCGGTCCGCACCGTCTACCGGGACATCGAGGCGCTGAGCGCCTCCGGTGTCCCGGTCCTCGCCGACCGCGGCCCGGCGGGCGGCTACCGGCTGCTCGACGGTTACCGCACCCGCCTCACCGGCCTCACCGAGGACGAGGCGGGCTCCCTCGCCCTCGCCGCCGTGCCCGGCGCCGCCGCCGAACTCGGCCTGGGCGCCGACCTCGCCGCGGCCCGGCTCAAGCTGGAGGCCGCCCTCCCCACCGGCATGGGGGAGCGGGCGCGGCGCGTCGCGGAGCGCTTCCACCTGGACGCGCCCGGCTGGTTCCGCGACGCCGAGCCCGTGCCACACCTCGCGGCCGTCGCCGACGCGGTGTGGCGGCAGCGCGCCCTGCGCGTGCACTACCGGCGCTGGAAGGGCGAAGTGCGCCGGGAACTGCACCCGTTGGGCCTCGTCCTCAAGGGCGGCATCTGGTACCTGGTCGCCCGCGCGGTGACGGCTGAGGGGGCGGACGATGCGGAGACGCACACCCCCCGCACCTACCGTGTCTCGCGAGTCCTCGCCGTCGAGCCACTGCCCGGCCGCTTCGAGCGCCCGGCCGGCTTCGACCTGGCGGCCGTCTGGACGGAGACCTCCCGCCGCCTGGAGGGGATGCGCTACCAGGGCGAGGCCCGGCTGCGGGTCTCACCGGGCGTCCTCCGGCTGCTGCCGGCGAAGTTCGGCGCCGCCGGGTCCCGGGCCGCGGCGGAGGCGGGGGCCGCGGACGCGGACGGGTGGGCGGAGGTCACGCTCCCGGTCGAATCCCTGCCGGTCGCGGTCTGCGACCTGCTAGGCCTCGGCGCCGAGGCCGAGGTGCTGGCACCGCCCGAACTGCGCGCGGCGGTCGCCGCGGCGGCGACGGCCCTCGCCGCGCGGTACGCCGCCGGGGGCTGAGGCGGGGCCTCGGGAGCCGGGCCGTCCAAGCGGGCGGCCGACGGGCCGCGCGGCTGTGGCCGCGTCCGCGCGACCGTCGGGCGTCGTCGAGCGTCGTCGGGCGGGTCCGCCGCGTCGCGTCGCCGCCGGGGCCGGGGGACCGGCCCGGGCGGACGGTCGGCGGGCCGAAAGGCGGCCGACCGCACGGTCGACGCGACGGGTCGAGGAAGGCCGGGCCGGGCGGCCGCCGAGCCGGGAGGCTCGTCGGGCTCCGTGACCCGTCTGCCTGAGTGAAGTGACGCTCTACGTAAGCGGCGAGCTTCTCGACAGACCAGACCTTGTCCCTCCGGTCGATCTTGGCACGAGCCGGACCGTAGTCGGCCCCGGATCAGGCCCGAGGCGATGCACCGAACCCCAGTGACGAAGTGGATCGCTGTGGTGGACGGCCAGCATCATCCTCACCGGTAACGGCTGTTCCGATGTTCCCCGAGGCCGTACACCTGGTGACAGATACGCGACGCGTCGCTGCCCGGCTGCCACCGGCCGTACTGCTCGCCCATCGCGCACGTGCCCATGCGGCCCCGGGGCGGTGGCGCGGGGTGCGGCTGTTCGGGTGCCGGCGCGGGTGCCGGGTGGGGGCGTTCCGGCTCGGGGCGGGGCTGGGGGCGGGCCGGGGGAGGGGCCGCCCGGGGTGGGGGCGGCGGGGCGTGGTGTTCGGACGGCGGTGGGGCGGCCGGCGGCGGGGGCGCCTCGGAGTGGTCGTCGTCCGCCCGGCCGTTCGCGCTCGGCGAGGAGCGCCGGCGCTCGGGGGTGGCGGCGCCGCCGGTGGACGGCGGGGGAGCGGCGGGCCCCCGGGTGTCCGGCCCGCCGCGGTACGGCGCCGACGGCCCGTCGCGCCGCGCCGTGCCCGCCCCGGCCGGAGGGACGGCGGACGGTGCGAACGGCGGGCCGAGCACGTCGGATCCCGGAAGGCCCGATCCTGGAAAGCCCGATCCCGGAAGGGCCGCCCCCGGGAGGCCGGGGAGCCCCGGCAGCGTCGGTAACCCAGGTACCCCGGGCACCCCGGGCACGCCCGGCGTCCCCGTTCCCGGCACGCCCGGCGTCCCCGTTCCCGGCACGCCCGGCGCCCCGGGCCCGTCCGTCCCCCGCGGCTCCGGCCCGGTCCTGGCCAGCGACTCGCGGTCGCGCTCCTGCCGGAGGTCCCAGCCGGCCCGGGCGGGGCCGGGACGGGGCGCGTGGTGGCCGGACAGGGAGACGCAGCCGGAGGTGGCCGACAGCGCGGCCACCATCAGAACGGCGGTCATGGGGATCCTGGACATCCGCCCAACCATGCCCGAGCGGGCGAGGGTTGGGGATTCCCCTCAGGGGTGACGCCGGGCCGTCACCGGGTCCGCGCGCCCCCGGCGGGCGTCACGAGCCGGTCGCTCCGTCGACGCGCTCCCGGATGAGGTCCGCGTGTCCGTTGTGGCGCGCGTACTCCTCGATCATGTGCAGGTGGATCCACCGCAGACCGATCGGCTGTCCCGTCTTGTGGTGCCGGCCCACGCTCGTCTCCTCCAGGGAGCGGCCGCGTACCGCCGCGCGGGCCGCCGCCACCTCCTCCCGCCAGGCGGTGAGGGCCTCCTCCCAGGTGGCGTCCGCCGGGAACGCGAAGTCGCCGTCCTCGTTCTCGTCGCTGTAGAACCGCGGCGGGGCGTCCTCGCCCGCGAACACCCGGCGGTACCAGTGCCGTTCGACGTCCGCCATGTGCCGGACGAGCCCCAGCAGCGTCAGCGGGGACGGCGGTACGGAGGCGGTGCGCAGCCCCGCGTCGTCCAGGCCCGCGCACTTGTGCTCCAGGGTCGCCCGCTGGAAGTCGAGGAACGCCTCCAGGGACGTGGTCTCGTCGGCGATGTGGGGCGGCTTGCGCCGCTGGGGTTCGGTCATGGCGGTCATCCTGCCCCGGGACACGGAACCCGGCACACCCTTTTCCGGGGAAGCCCGCGTCCCGGCGGCCGTCGGGGCTCCCGGGGCTCCCTCCCCGTATGCTGCACGGATCCACGCATCGAGGAGGATCTGTGAAGGTCGGCTGTGTCGGACTCGGGGACATCGCGCGGAAGGCGTACCTGCCGGTGCTCGGCGCCCTGCCCGGACTGGAACTGCACCTGCAGACCAGAACCCCCGCCACCCTGGCCCGCGTCGGGGACGCCCACCGGATACCGGAGGCGCATCGCCACGCCGATCTGGACGCGCTGCTCGCCGCCCGCCCGGACGCCGTGCTCGTGCACGCCCCCACCGCCGTCCACCCGGAGATCGTCGGCCGGCTCCTGGAGGCGGGCGTACCGGTCTTCGTGGACAAGCCGCTCGCCCGCGAACTCGCCGACTGCGAGCGGCTGGTCGGCCTGGCCCGGGACCGCGGTGTGCCGCTCACCGTCGGTTTCAACCGCCGGTACGCGCCCGGCTACGCGGCCTGCCTCGACCATCCCCGCGACCTGATCGTGCTGCAGAAGAACCGGGTGGGCCTGGCCGAGGACGCCCGGTCGATGGTCTACGACGACTTCATTCACGTCGCGGACACGCTCCGCTTCCTGGCCCCCGGCCCGGTGACGGACGTGGACGTGCGGGCCAGGGTCGTCGACGGCCTGCTGGAGCACCTGGTGCTCACGCTCGCCGGCGACGGGTTCACGGCGCTCGGGGTCATGAACCGCCGCGGCGGATCCGTCGAGGAGATCCTGGAGGTCTCCGGGCAGGACCGGAAGCGGGAGGTCCGCGACCTCGCCGAGGTCGTCGACCACGACGGGGCGCGGACGGTCCGACGGCGCGGCGACTGGACGCCGGTGGCCCGGCAGCGCGGCATCGAGCAGTGCGTCACGGCGTTCCTCGACGCGGTCCGCGAGGGAAGGACCCCGGACTCCGAGGACGCCCTGCGCACCCATGAGTTGTGCGAGCGGATCGTCAACGCCGTGGAGAGGAACGCCACGGAGAAGACCGCCAGGGAGAAGCGGAGCGCCTGACGCGGGCCCGTACGCCCGCCACGCCGCCGTACAGCGCCAGCGCGGCCAGGGCCGCGTACACCGCCCAGTCCCCGGCGCGTACATAGAAACTGGTGCCGCTCGCCAGCGGGACGTCGTACACGGCCGCCGCCGAGGTGCCGGTGCCCAGCCGGCGGCCGACCGGGCGGCCCTGCGCGTCGGCCACCGCGCTCACCCCGGTCAGCGTGGCGTGGACCATCGGCCGCCAGGTCTCGGCGGCCCGCAGCGCGGCCAGTGAAGCGTGCTGGGCCGGCGCCCAGCCGTGCTGGAACGACGAGGTCGAGGACTGGGCGACGAGCACCCGGGCGCCGTCGGCGGCCAGGTGGCGGCTCATGTCGGGGAACGCCGTCTCGAAGCACACCAGCGGGCCGATCCGCAGGCCCGCGCCGTGTCCCGACGGCAGCGTCATGACGACCTGCCGGTCGCCGCGCCGGCGGTCCTCGGTCGCCGCCTTGCCCACCGAGGTGGCCCAGCCCAGCAGCGAGCGGGCGGGCACGTACTCGCCGAAGGGCACCAGCCGCATCTTGTCGTAGCGGTCGCCGGTGGGGCCGTCCGGGCCGACCGGCACCGAGCTCTTGAAGATGCCGGGCCGGTCCGAGCGGCGCGCGTCCACGTTGACGAGCAGGTCGGCGCCGACCGTACGGGACAGCGCCGCGAGCCGGGCGCGCAGCGCGGGGTCGGCGCCGAGGTCGGTGCCGACACTGCTCTCGCCCCACACCACCAGATCCACACCACGGCCGGTCAGTGTCCGGGTGAGCGCCGCTTCGCGCTCCAGGCGCCGGTCCGGACCGTCGATCACGCCGGGCTGGACGATCGCGATCCGCGCCGTCCCGGCCGGCCGCGGCTGCGGCGCCCACCACCACACCCCGGCGGTGACCGCGGCGCAGCCGGTCAGCCCGGCCAGGCCGGCGAGCCGGGCGCGCGGCAGCGCGAGCACCGCGGCGAGCGCGGTGTTGACGGCCACCAGCAGCAGGCCGACGAGCCAGACACCGCCGACGGACGCCAGCCGCAGCGCCGGCGGTACCTGCCACTGGCTCGCGCCCAGCAGCCCCCAGGGGCCGCCCAGGTACTCCCAGGAGCGGACGAGTTCGGCCAGCAGCCAGCCCGCGGGCACCAGGACCAGGGCCGCCGCCACCCGGCCGGGCCCCGGGCGGCCGCCCAGCAGCCGGTGGACCAGCAGGCCCCAGGGCACCCACAGCAGTCCCAGCAGCGCCGCCAGCACCAGGATGAAGACATGGAGACTGGGCAGCAGCCAATGATGGACGGCGAGCAGGAAGCCGGCGCCGCCCAGCCACGCCTCCCGCGCGGCCCGGCGCGGCGAGCCGGCCGAGCGGACCAGCAGCAGCCAGGGGACGAGGGCCGCGTAGGCCAGCCACCACAGGGACGGCGCGGGGAAGGCGAGGGCCGGGAAGGCGCCCGCGACGACCGCGCCGGGCACGCGCCACCGCCCCCCGGCGGGGGACGGCCCGGACGCCGGCGCCGCGGACCTCCCGGACGTCCGCGCCGGGAACCTCACCCTCATCACGTTCTCCCTCGTCGGGGCCGGGTCCCCGGCCTGAGGTCCAGTGTGCGCGGCGCGCGGCGGGACCGGCCGTGAGGCGGCTGCGACGCACCGCGTCGTCCCGGAAACAGGGGGACGCCGTGAAAGGGCGCACCTTCACAAGTGGGAGCGCCCCCTACGTTCGTCCGCACACCATACGCACGATCGGGATCCGGCCATCTGCCGGGCGTCCGGATATCGGTCCTTGGCGAGGCCAAAACCCCGACAACAGCGTGCAAGTTTCAGCCTTTCTCATCTCAACGAGGCGGGGAAACGGTGCTATGCGGTCCAAAGTGAAACGAAACGATCCTGGCCCGCGGCGTCAGAAAGGCGTACGCCGGTACGTATCACGGGTTATCGACGAGCCGCCCTGGGCAGGTACCGGGCAAAACTGGACAGGAATGCTGGTCGCTTGTTGCTGGGGGGCGGCGTGACTCGCGCATGTGATCGAACGGCAATCCCGTCGCCGCCGGGCACGGGAACCACCCGCGGCCTGACTCCCCTTCCATCCGTCCACCGATCGTTGACGTCCCGGAGGGATCCCATGGACAACCTTGTCGCCGAGGTGACCGCAGCTTCTGATGCGGCGTGTGATGAGGCCCAGGTGCCGTCGTACTACTCCAGGAAGACCGCCGAGATCCTCCACAAGTACGGCCCCGGCCCCCGGATCCACTTTCACGTGGGCATGTTCGAGCCCGGCGTCCACCCCAACACCACCGTCTCGCAGCGCGTCCTGCGCAACCGGCTGCGCGCCTCACAGGAAACGGTCCTCGACCACGCCGCCCGCCTCTGGGGCGTACCGGACAACCCGCCGCACCAGCTCTTCGACATCGGCTGCGGCATCGGCGGCGGCTCCATCTACTGGGCCCAGGAGTACGGCAGTTCCGTCACCGCCATCACCGTCACCGCCAAGCACGTCCCGGTGATGGCCGACCTCGTCCGCGAGGCCGGCGTCGAGGACCTCGTCACCCCGGTCCTCGGCGACATCCACGACCTCTGCGAGGAGGCCAGCTACGACGCGGCCGTCGCCATCGAGAGCTCCGGCTACATGGACCGCGAACGCCTCTTCCGGGTCGTCGCCAAGTCCCTGCGCCCCGGCGGCTGGTTCGGCATCCAGGAGCACTTCCTCTGCCGGCCCGAGTGGACCACCTTCATCGACGGCTACTACAAGACCCGCCTCGGCACCCTCGCCGAGTACATCTCCGCCGCCCGCGCGGCCGGCTTCGAACTCGAACAGGACGAGGACATCACCGACCGCGTCGCCGAGTTCTGGGTCCAGTCCATGGCCTGGACCACCGCCGAACTCGACCGGGTGCAGCGGACGCAGGACGAACCGTCCCCCATCACCGTGGAGCGGCTGCACGAATCCGCCCTCACCCACGGCAAGCTCTTCCGCGCCTGGCGCGATCACGCCGTCGAGACCCGCCTGCTGCTCTTCCGGATGGAGGGCAACTGAGCATGGTCGTCCCCTACGGTCCCCCGCCGCGCGCCAGCGCCATCGGCTGGCGGCTGCCCCCCTTCTACTGCCCGATCCCCGACGCCGTCCACCCCCGCCGCGACGCACTGGAGAAACGGGCCGTCGCCTGGCTGGACGCCACCGGCATCTTCCGCGACGCCACCGACCGCGCCTGGAGCATCGCCACCCACAGCACCGACTTCAGCTGCCGGATGATCCCCCACGGCCGCGACGAACCCCTGCTCCTCTTCATCGAGTGGAACCACTGGGCGTTCGCCCTCGACGACATCTGGCACGACACCGGCGCCGCCGACGTCAACACCGCCCACATCGTCGACCTCAACGCCCGGATCTCCCGCTGCCTGGAGGCGCCCGGCTCCGCCATGCTCGGCGACTCCCCGTTCGACCGGGCGCTGGAGGACCTCGCCGCCAGGACCCGGGCCGTGGCCACCCCGGTCCAGCTCCGCCGGGTCGCCGAAGGCATGCGCGACTGGCTGTTCGGCGCCTCCTGGCAGGTCAGCAACATCGAACGCCGGGTGATGCCCACGCTCTCCGACTACGTGGCGCTGCGCCCCTCGATCAACGGCACCCGCTTCTCCCTCGCCTGGAGCGAGATCGCCAACGGCATCGAGGTGCCCGCCCCCGAGCTGGCCTCCGCCCCCGTCCAGGCGCTCACCGAGGCCGCCGGGTTCATCGTCAGCTGCGACAACGACCTGTTCTCCTACGCCAAGGAGGACGACCACGAGACCACCGACCAGAACATCGTCAACGTCCTCGTCCACCACAACGGCACCTCCGCCGACCGGGCGCTCACGGAAGCCCTCGCCATAAGGGACCGGGCCATGACCCTGTTCCTGCGGCTGCGCGACCGGATCGCCCGGGACGCGGGCCCCGACCTCACCCGCTATCTCGAAGCGCTGGGCCACTACATCGCCGGCTGCATCCGGTGGATGAACGCGGCCCCCCGCTACGCCAGCCCCCGGAACCGGTACGACCTTCCGGTGCCGGGGGCCACCTACGGCATTACCTGGCGGGACACGCCCAGCGACCCGGCGACCGGACCGCTGCCCATCCCCTCCGCCGCCTGGTGGTGGGACCAGCTCGACGCGCTGTCCCACGCGGCGGATCACTCACCCCGGAACCAGCGGACGAACGACCTCCACCACGCGCCGCGCGACCGGCCCGCGGACGAGGGGGCGTCGGCGGGCGGCGCCGGGACGCGCGTCGCACGGTCGCCGGCCGAGGTCTGACCGCCGGAGCCGCCGTCCTCCTCCCGTGCCAGGGACTCGGCCGTCGGCTCGGGAGGAGCCGGCGGCAGCGGCGCCGCCGCCGTGAACTGCGCGGGCAGCGCGACGAGATGACGGGACATCAGTGACGACGACCAGCGCAGCTCGGTCTCGGACACCGCCAGCCGGACGTCCGGCAGCCGGGTGATCAGCGCGTCGATGCCGGTGTCCGCGATGGCCCGGCCGATGTCCTGGCCGGGGCACTCGTGGGCGCCGCCGCTGAACGCCAGGTGCGAGCGGTTGCCGTGCACCGGCGTGGTGGGGTCCGGCCGGATCGCCGTGTCCACGTTGGCCGCGGCCAGCCCCAGCACCAGGGCGTCCCCGGCCTTGATCCGGTGCCCGGCCAGCTCGGTGTCCTGGGTCGCCCAGCGGCCGAGGATGGTGATGAACGGCGGCTCGTCCCACAGCGTCTGCTCGACCGCGTCCGGCAGCGTCATATGGCCGCCCGCCAGGTTGGCCCGGCAGCGGGGATCGGTGAGCACCATCCGCAGGGTGTTCGCGATCAGGTTGGCCGTGGTCTCGAAGGCCGCGATCAGCACCAGCCGCAGGTGCTGCTGCACCTCCTCGTCCGACAGCTTGGACTCGTGCTCCAGCAGCCAGCTGGTGAAGTCCGGGCCCGGCTCGCGGTGCTTGCGCTCCACCGTCCGGCGCAGCGCCGCCTGGACGAACGCGTTGCTGCGGACGGCGGTCTCGGTGCCCTTGATCATGTCCCGGGCGGCCTGCACCAGTTCCGGGCTGTACTCCTCGTGCATGCCGAGAAGTTGGGTCATCACCATCATGGGCAGCGGTTCCGCGAACGCGTGCACCAGGTCGGCGGTGCCCGTCGCGCAGAACTCGTCGATCAGCTCGTTGGCGAACCGGGTGATGTGCCGCCGTACGCCCCGCCGGTCGAACCGGGCGATGGAGTCGTTGATGGCGCCGCGCCACCGCTCGTGCGCCTGCCCGTCGGCCATCGAGCAGATGGGCTGCCAGGTGGCGATGGGCGCCAGCGGGTGCTCCGGGCCGATCCGCCCCTCGCGCATGGCCCGCCAGATCCGCGAGTCGCGGGAGAACCGCGACGGCGTCCGGGTCACGTCCAGGTTCTCCCGGTAGCCCAGCACCAGCCAGGCCGGGACGTCCCCGCTGAGCAGGACCGGCGCCACCGCCCCGTGCCGCTCGCGGAGCTGCTCGTACAGGCCCATCGGGTCGTCCTCGGCGGCCGGCCCGTACAGCCGGGCCACGCCGCCGTCCCCGTAGGCGTGGGCCGGGCACTGCGGCGGGGGGGGCCGCCTGCGCGGCGTCGGCACGGGAGTGCTCGTCGGGAGGGGTCACTGTGGCTCCGGGGTGGTGTGAGCGAGGCTGTACAGGTACCGCATGAGGGTCATCAGGGCGTCGCGGCAGGAGGCGCGGTCGCGGGCGTCGCACGCGAAGATCGGCACGGACTCGGGAAGATCCATCGCCGCCCGCAGCTCGGAGACCGGGTGGACGGGGGCGCCGGGGAAGGCGTTGACGGCGACCACGAAGGGCACGCCGCGCTCCTCCAGGATGCCCACGACCTCGTAACTGACCTCCAGGCGGCGGGTGTCGAGCAGCACCACCGCGCCCAGGGCGCCCTCGAAGAGGCCGTCCCAGAGGAACCAGAACCGCTCCTGCCCGGGGGTCCCGAACAGGTACAGCACCAGTTGCTCGTTGATGCTGATGCGGCCGAAGTCCATGGCCACGGTGGTCTCGATCTTCTGCTCGATCCCCGCGATGTCGTCCACGCCGACGCCGGCCTGGGTCATCGTCTCCTCGGTGGTGAGCGGTCTGATCTCGCTCACCGTGCCGACGAGGGTGGTCTTGCCGACCCCGAAGCCGCCCACGATCACGACCTTCACCGCCGCCGCGGCGGTGGCCGGGAGGATGTCCTCCCTCCTGGGACCGGTGTGGGGGTCAGAGGTTTTGTAGTCCATGCATCACCGCCTCCAGGAGGCTTACGTCAGGAAGGGCAGCGACGGGGACCGGGGGTCTGGCTTCCACATGACCCCGGGTGAGGAGGTCGGTGAGGAGGACGGTCACCGTGCTGACGGGCAGCGTGAGGTAAGCGGATATCTCGGCGACGGACAGCGGGTAGTCGCACATGCGCACGATCGTCCCGTGCTCGGGCTGGAGACCGGGGTCGGTCTCCGTACGGGCGACGATCAGGGTCACCAGGTCCAGCCTGGTGGTGCCCTGCTTCGACTCGCCGCAGCCCTTGGTGACGATGTACAGCCGGTCCGGATTGCCGGGATCCCATGCCCTTTCGGGTTTGCTCATGCCACCGGCCCGGTGACCCGCGGGGGACTGGTGAGGTGCTCGCCGATCCTGGCGACCAGGTCGCGCATCCGGTGTCCCATCAGCCCGGCGTCGACGTCGTCGTCGGCGAGCACCGCCAGGAACGCGCCGGCACCGGCGGCCATGAGGTAGAAGAAACCGCCGTCCACCTCGATCACCACCAGCCGCATCTGCCCGTCGCCGTGCGGGAACTCGGCGGCCACCGCCGTGGACAGGCTCTGCAGTCCCGCGCACGCGGCGGCCAGCCGGTCCGCGGCGTCGGTGTCCGTGCCGTGCTGAGCCATGCGCAGGCCGTCCGAGGACAGCACGATCACGTGCCGGATCTGGGGCACGCTGGATGCCAGATCCTTGAGCATCCAGTCCATGTTGAACCGCTGCTGCGTCACTTGGCTACTCTTTCTCGTCTGACGGGTCATCACTGGTCGGGCCCCGGTCGCCCTCCGGGGCGTCGCCCTTGAGGGCGCTGGTGAACGCGGCCAGCCACAGGCCCGGCTGGGTGGGCTCGGTCTCCGGCTCCGTACGCGGCGCGTTCTCGGCGGTGGCCGGAGCGACCGCCGCCGCGCGGGCGGCCATGCCGAGGGCGCGCCGGCGGCGCTGCGGAAGGCCGTTGGCGGTGTGGGTGCCCACGGCGGGGGTCTCCATCGCGGGCGGCGGGTCGGGGAGCGGACGGCCGGGCTTCTTGCGGACCTTGGGGGGCGGCAGCGTGGCGGCGCGGGCGATCTCGCCGCCCGGGGTGGCGCTGGCGGTGACCAGTTCGCTCGGGACGATCAGGACGGCGCGCACCCCGCCGTACGCCGAGGGCCGCAGGGACACCCGGAAGTCGTAGTTCTTGGCCAGCCGGCTGACCACGGCCAGGCCCAGCCGCGGGGTCTCGCCGAGGTCGTCGAGGTCGAAGCCGCGGTCGGCCATCTCCAGCACCCGGTCGGTGCGGCGGCGGTGCTCGTCGGTGAGGCCGACGCCCGCGTCCTCGATCTCGATGGCGACGCCGGACTGGATCTCGACGGCCGTCAGGTGCACCCGCGTCTCGGGCGGGGAGTACCGGGTGGCGTTGTCGAGCAGTTCGGCCGCGGCGTGGATGACGGGCTCGACGCCCGGTCCGGTGATGGCGACGTCGGCGACCGAGTGCAGGTCGACCCGGCGGTAGTCCATGATCCGGGACATCGCGCCGCGCAGGACGTTGTACAGCGGCACCGGGTTCTTCCACTGGCGGCCGGGGCGGGAGCCACCGAGGACGGCGATGCTGTCCGCGAGCCGGCCGATCAGCGCGGTGCCGTGGTCGAGGTGGAGCAGATCGCTGAAGACCTCGGGGGTGTTGCCGTGCCGGTCCTCCATCTCCCGGAGGTCGGTGGCCTGTTGGTGGACGATCGCCTGGACGCGGCGCGCGATGTTGACGAACGCCCGGTGGGCCGAGTCGCGCAGGCCCTCCTCGGCCTGGACCGCCTCGACCACGAACCGGATGACCTTGCGGTGCTCGGCGGCGTACGGGGAGCTGTCCGAGGGGGACGGCGCGACGGCGCGGACCACCTCGTCGGCGAAGGCGCCGCGCTGGAGCATCTCCACGGCCTTGGGGAGCAGTTCGCTCGCCAACCGGGCGGTAGCGGCGTCCTGTTGGGCCAGCTGGTGGCGGAGGGCGGCCTCCTGTTCGGCGCACCGGCGCCGCAGGGAGTTGATGACCCGGCCCCGACGGGCGGCCTCCGACGAGGTCAGGGCGACCGCCACGGTGGCGGCGGCCCCGCACCAGGCCGTCGGGGTGCGGACGTCCAGGGGGGCCAGCAGGGCAGCGGTGGCGGTGCAGACCGCCAGCACCACAGGAGGGACCAGCCATATGAGGGACGAGGCGGGCCGCCTGACTTGAGGTGACGATCCAGTACCAACCATCGAGTTCCTCGGGGGCTTGGGGGAATGTGTCGGGGGGCGACGTGGGACCACGGGGGAGGCGTCGCCGCCGGCGCCCGACAGGGGATTGCGGACGGTGCGAACGGGTGTGAGCAGAGGCCGAGGTTCCCGGATTCCCCGGGATCTCCCCGGGTTCGCCGGGGTTCGCCGGGGTTCTCCGGTCGCGTCGGCGCGGCGGTCGGCGGCAGCGAGCCGTAGTCGCCACGACCGCTGCGGGAATGGAGCGTAGCCTGTCGCGCGGTCGTCCGGCGCGAAGTTGTCATATTCGCGGAAAGGGCTGACGAGGCAATTCGAAAGGCGTCACAATGGCCCCGGGAACGGATTCTCGAAAACATTTTTGAATGGCCTGAAAATGCGTTCGGGAGATCGGTGGGCCGTGCTCCGGGCGATCGGCGCGCCGTACCGCCGGGAGGTTCCGGGGTCTCCCCGGGCGGTCAGTCCGACGAACCCTCCCCCCGGCGTCCGGACGTCCGGCTAGGCTCGCTCCACCACACTCATACGGGAGACACGTCATGACGCGGCAAGAGCACGAACGGCGCCCGTACACCGCCCTGTTCGAGCGCGAACAGGAGGTGGCCGCCGCGGAGCGGGCCGTGGAGGCCCTGTGCGGCGGCGCGGACGGAACCGGCCGGCCGTCCGGCGGACTCCTCCTCTTCAACGGCGACGCGGGCGTCGGCAAGACCGCCCTGCTCGGGGAGATGCGCAGGCTGGCCACCGAGCGCGGCGGCTGCACGGTCCTCGCCGCCCGCGGCGGCGAGCAGGCGCAGTCCGTCCCCTTCCATGTCGTACGGCAGTTGCTCCAGCCCGCCCTGGCGCCGATGGAGGAGCGGCAGCGCCGGGAGATCCTGGGCGACTGGTACGACATCGCGGGCCCCGCCCTCGGCATCGCGCCACCGGTGGGCCCGCAGGCCGACCCGCAGGGCGTGCGCGACGGACTCGACTGGCTCGTCACGCGGTTGGCCTGTACGAAGGAGCGGCTCGTCCTCGTCGTCGACGACGCGCACTGGGCCGACGCGGCGTCGCTCGCCTGGCTGACGTCCTTCACCGTCCGGCTGACGGAACTGCCGGTCCTGCTCGCCGTCGCCTACCGGCCCGACGAACTCCCCAAGCACTCACCGGCCTTCGCGGACCTGGTGAACGGCCGCGGCAACCGGCCGGTCACCCTGCACCCGCTCACCCCCGGCGCGGTCGCCGAGCTGGTGCGCACCGCCATGGGCCGGGAGGCCGACGACCCGTTCTGCCGCGAGGTCTGGGCCGTCACCGGCGGCAACCCCTACGAGGCCGTCGAGCTCGTCGCCAAGGCCCGGGACCGCAGCCTGCGGCCCATGGAGGAGTCCGCCGCCCTGCTGCGCGAACTCGGCGCCGCCGCCCGCGGCAGCGGCCTGGTCGCCCGGCTGGAGCGGCTGGGCAACGCCACCACCCGGTTCGCCTGGGGCGCGTCGGTGCTCGGCACCGAGATCCAGGTACGGGTGGCGGCCATGCTCGCCGGCATGAGCCCGGCCGAGGGCGCGGTCTGCGCCGACCGGCTGCGCGAGGCCCGCATCCTCACCGGCGCCGCCGAGCTGGAGTTCGTCCACCCGCTGATCGCCACCGCCGTCTACCGGGCCATCCCGCCCGCCGCCCGCACCGCCATGCACGGCCTCGCCGCCTGGGCGGTCACCAACGCCGGCCACGGCCCGGCCGCCGCCTCCCGGCACCTGCTGTAGGTCCACCCCGACGGCGACCCCGACCTCGTCCGGCAGCTGCGCGAGGCCGCCCGCGAACACCTGGCCGTCGGCGCGCCCGAGGCGGCCCAGCGGTGTCTGGAGCGCGCGCTGGCCGAGCCGCCCCCGGAGGAGGACCGCGCCGAGGTCCTCTTCGAACTGGGCTGCTCCGCCCTGCTCACCTCGCCGCCCACCACCATCAACCACCTGCGCTCGGCGCTGGCCCTGTCCGGGCTGCCCAAGAACCTGCGCGTCGACGCCACCTACCGGCTCTCCCAGGCGTACGCCCACAACAGCCAGCTCGCCGAGGCCGCCGAAGTAGTCGCCGAGCACGCCGGGCAGGCCCCCGACGGCCCCGGCCGGATGCGCCTCCAGGCCGCCCACTTCCTCTGGAAGGGCATCCAGCTGGAGGAAGAGGGCGCGCACGCCCGCTCCCAGGAGATCGCCGACCTGGCCGAACGCCTCAGCGGCCGGGACAACGCCGAACGGGCCCTGCTCGCCCTGCGGGCCTTCGACGCCATGATCCAGGGCGAGGACGTCCTCCAGGTCGTCGAGCTCGCCGACCGCGCCCTGGTCGACGGACGCCTCGCCGACGGCATGGGCTGGACCAACACCGAGTGGGGCTTCGAACTCCCCAGCATCATCGGCATCACCTACGCCTTCTGTGACCGGCTGGACAAGGCCGAGGAGCTGTTCGAGGAGGCGATCCGGGAGTTCGAGATCTCCGGCTGGCGCGGCGGACACCTCGCCTTCGCCCACGAGTTCCTCGGCCTCGTCCACCGCCGCCGCGGCGACCTGCGGAAGGCCGAAGCCCTCCTCCGCGAGGGGCTGCGGCTCGCCGACCGGCTGGGCCCCGGCGTCCCCATCCAGTGGGACGGCAGCTGCCTGCTGATCGACACCCTGCTCGCCAAGGGCGAGGTCGCCGAAGCCCAGGCCGTCGCCGAGAAGTACTCCTTCGGCCCGCCCTACCCGCCCGCCATGGTCATGCCCGACGCCGCCTGCGTCCTCGGCAGGCTGCTCCTCGCCCTCGGCCGCACCAAGGAAGCCGTCACCGAACTGGAGGCGGCGGGCCGGAGGCTGGACGAACGCGGCAGGCACAACGTCCTCTGGGCCCCCTGGTCCCTCGACCTGGCCACCGCCGTCGCCCCGGAGGAGCCCGAGCGGGCCCGCGAGCTCGCCGACCGCTCCCTGAAATACGCGAACCGGTTCGGCACCGAGACGGCGATCGGCGAGGCACTGCGCCGGGTCGCGTCCCTCGCCGGACCCGACGCGCCCGAGGAGGCCGTCCCCCGCCTGGAGCAGGCGGTCCGGCATCTGGACGCATCTCCGTGCCGGTACGAGCGGGCCTGCGGGCTGGTCGACCTGGGCACGGCCCTGCGGCGCGTCGGGCGGGGCGAGGAGGCGGCGGAGCGGCTCCGGGAGGGGTTGCGGATCGCGGAGGAGTGCGGGGCGGAGGGGGTGGCGGGGGCGGCTCGCGCGGAGCTGGCCGAAGTCGGGGTGGGGTGAGCCCCGGTCCCTCCCCTTCGCCGCTTCCTGGGGGGCTGCGCCCCAGACCCCGAAACCGCGCTCCGCGCGGTGGTCCTCAAACGCCGGACGGGCTGATTTATCAGCCCGTCCGGCGTTTGAGGACCAGGGGGTCTGGGGCACTCCAACATGCGATCTCCGCCGCACCGGGGTGCCATGGAGGAAACCCCCGACGCGGAGGACGTCATGGCACACGCGGTGTGGAGCGGAGCCCTCACCTTCGGACTGGTAGCCCTGCCGGTCCAGATGTTCTCGGCCACCGAAACCCACACCATCCGCTTCAACCAGCTCCAGCGCGGCACCTCCGACCGCGTCCGCAACAAGCGCGTCAACGAGCGCACCGGCGAGGAAGTCCCCCTCGCGGAGATCGTCAAGGGGTACGACATGGGGGACGACTACGTCGTCGTCGAACCCGGGGAGCTGGAGGAGATCGCCCCGGGCCGCTCCAAGGCGCTGGAGATCAGCGGGTTCGTGGACCTGGACACCATCGACCCCATCTACTTCGACAAGACGTACTACCTGGGCCCCAAGAGCAAGGAGTACGCCAAGGTCTACGCGCTGCTCCACGAGGCGCTGAGCCGGTCGAACCGGGCCGGGATCGCCACGTTCGTGATGCGCAACCGCGAGTACCTGGTCGCGGTGAAGGCCGAGGGCGACATCCTCACCCTGCACACCCTGCACTGGGCCGACGAGATCCGCGACCCCCGCACCGAGATCGGCACGCTCCCCGAGCGCGCCAAGGTCGCCGAGCGCGAACTGGCCACAGCCGTACAGCTGGTGGAGGCGCTGAGCGTCGACTGGGACCCCGAGACGTACCACGACACCTACCAGGAGAAGGTGCTCGAACTCGTCCAGGCCAAGCGGGCCGGCGGCACGGTGGAGAAGAGCGAGCCGGCACCGCGCTCGACCAACGTCATCGACCTGATGGGCGCCCTGCAGGCCAGCATCGAGAAGGCGAAGACCGGCGGCGGCACGGCGAAGGAGGAAGCGGAGCTCCGGCCACCCGTACAGCTCAAGGACGCCGCGGAGAAGCGCCGCACCCGGCAGGCGGCCGGGAAGGAGACGAAGAAGTCCGCCGCCGCGGAGCTGGAGGGGCTGAGCAAGACGGAGCTCTACCAGCGGGCCACCGACGCCGGGATCCCCGGCCGCTCCTCGATGAGCCGCGAGGAACTGGTGAAGGCCCTGACGGCCCACGCCCCCGAGCCGTCCGGCGGCGGCCGGCGCAAGAAGCGGGCGTCCTGAGGGAACGGGCGCCCCCGTGCCCGCCGCACCCGGCCGCCAGACAGTGGAGATCGAGGGCCACCGGCTCTCCCTCTCCCACCTCGAACGGGTCCTGTTCCCCGCCACCGGCCAGACCAAGGCCCACGTCCTGCACTACTACGCGCGGATCGCCCCGGCGATGCTGCCGCACATCAGCGGGCGCCCCGCGTCCTTCGTCCGGGCCCCGGAAGGCGCGGCGGGCGAGAGCTGGGTCGCCAAGAACCCGCCGCCCGGCGCGCCGGACTGGGTGCCGCGGGCCACGGTCCGGCACCGGGACGGCACCACTCAGCAGGTGGTGATCGACTCGGTCGCCGCGCTGGTCGCCATGGTCAACCTCGGCGCGTACGAGGTGCACGTACCGCAGTGGACGGCCGCGGCCGGGCGCGACGCCCACGACCGCGTCGTCCTCGACCTGGACCCCGGCCCCGGCACCGACCTCGTCGTCTGCTGCCGCGTCGCCGAACGGCTGCGTCAGCTCCTTGACGAGGACGGCCTCACCGCCTTCCCGGTCGTCTCCGGCTCCAAGGGCCTCCACCTGTACGCCCCCATCCACCCCGCCCCCGGGCGTGCCGTCAGCGCCTACGCCAAGGGACTCGCCACCCGGCTGATGAACGAGCACCCCGGGCTGGTCGTCGTCTCCATGGCGAAGCTGGAGCGGCGGGGGAAGGTCCTGATCGACTGGTCCCAGAACGCGAGCGCCAAGACGACGGCCGCGCCGTACACGGTGCGGGTGCGGGGGGAGCGGGAGGGGGTGGCGGCGCCGGTGACGTGGGATGAGGTGGGCTCCTGTCGGGAGCCCGGGGATTTGGGGTTCGGGTTGGAGGGGGTGGTGGGGCGGGTGGGGGAGTTCGGGGATCTGTTAGGGCCGGTGGTGGGGGATGCGGTGCGGGCTTCGCTGCCGTGAGGTGGGGTGCCCCGGACCCGCCCTTTCTCCCCCAGCTACCGCTGGGAGGTGCCCCCAGTTTCTTGCGGGGGCAGGCCCCCGAGCCCCCGAAACCGCGCTGCGCGCGGTTGTCCTCAAACTCCCCCAGAGGGGGTGCCCCCAACGGGCTGACTATTCAGCCCGTTGGGGGCACCCCCTCTGGGGGAGTTTGAGGACAAGGGGGTCTGGGGCGCAGCCCCAGGAAGCGGCGAAGGTGGGGGTACCCCCTCTGGGGGAGGGACCGGGGCTACCTCCCCCGCGCCCACGCGAGCAACTCCTCCCGCCCCCACGTCGTGACCACCCGCTCCGCCGGCACCCCGCACTCCTCCGCCCGCGCACACCCCAGCACCTGCCAGTCCAGCTGCCCCGGCGCGTGCGCGTCGCTGTCGATCGCGAACAGCGCCCCGGTCTCCAGCGCCAGCCGCAGCAGCCGCCGTGGTGGGTCCAGCCGGTCGGGCCGGCTGTTGATCTCGACGGCGGTGCCGAAGCGTTCGCAGGCGGTGAAGACGAGTTCGGCGTCGAAGGCGGACTCGGGGCGTTTGCCGCCGACGAGGCGGCCGGTGCAGTGGCCGAGGACGTCGACGAGGGGGTTGGCGACGGCGGTGACGAGGCGGCGGGTCATGCTCTCGGCGTCCATGCGCAGCTTGGAGTGGACGGAGGCGACGACGATGTCGAGCCGGTCCAGGAGTTCGTCCTCCTGGTCGAGGGAGCCGTCGGGGAGGATGTCGCACTCGATGCCGGTGAGCAGCCGGAAGCCGTCCCCGAGCCCCTCGTTGACCTCGGCGACCACGTCGAGCTGCTGCCGCAGCCGCTCGGCGGACAGGCCGCGGGCGATGGTCAGGCGGGGGGAGTGGTCGGTGAGTACGGCCCACTCGTGGCCGAGGTCGCGGGCCGCGCGGGCCATGACGTCGATGGGGCTGCCGCCGTCCGACCAGTCCGAGTGCAGATGGCAGTCGCCGCGCAGGGCCGCCCGCAGCGCCGCGCCGCCCTCGGTGAGCGGCCGGTCCGCCTCCTGCTCCAGGCGGGCCAGGTAGGCGGGCGTCTCGCCGCGCAGCGCCTCGGCGACGACGGCCGCGGTCTTCGGCCCGATGCCCTTGCGGTCGGTGAGCGACCCGGCCTCCGCACGGCGGCGGACGTCCTCGGCGGGCATCGCGGCGACCACGCCGGCCGCCGTCCGGAACGCCTGGACGCGGTAGGTCGGCGCCCCGTCGCGCTCCAGCAGGAAGGCGATCCGTTCGAGTGCCTCCACGGGGTCCATCCGGTTGTCTCCTCTCTCCGGCATCACGGCCGCCGCAGCGCCGCCGGTGGCAGGAACTCGCGCACCAGCTCGCGGTGCCACCACGCGCCGGTGGTGCGCAGCTCGCGCCAGGTGGTGAAGCGGTAGAGGTAGAGCCGGGCGCGGACGTGTGTGGGCGGCGCGTCGGGGAACGGGTTGTGGCGGAGGAGGCGCAGGGTGTCCCGGTCGTTGTCGAGCAGCCGTTCGATGAAGGGTCCGAACCAGTCCCGGGCGTAAGCCGGGGAGATGCCCGCGAACCACATCAGCCAGTCGAGCCGCAGGTGCCACGGTGCGAACTGCCGGGGCAGGCGGCGCGGATCGCCCGGTTTTCCCTTGAAGCCGTACTCCCGCCACGCGGTTTCCGGGCCCAGGGCCGTGTCCGACGTCCCCTCGACCACCACCTCGTACCGGCTCCGGTTGACGCTGCCGAAGGCGCCGTACGTGTTGACCAGGTGGTACGCGTTGAAGGACATGTTCATGCGCTGCCCCCGCGAGAGCAGGTTGCGCACCGGCCACCAGCTCAGCACGGCGACCAGCACGGTCACCGCCACCACCAGGACCTCGTACCAGACCGGCGCCGAGGGGGCGGGGGAGGGGCCGGTCACCGAGAACAGGTCCGCCATCGCGTCGCCGTCCACCGCCGCGAAGGCCAGCACGATGGTCACCCAGTTGAGCCAGGCGAAGTTGCCCGAGGCGACCAGCCAGAGCTGGGTGACGATCACCAGCCCCGCCGCGACGCTCGCCACCGGCTGCGGCGCGAAGAGGCCGAAGGGCACCACCAGCTGGGCGACGTGGTTGGCGGCGGTCTCCACCCGGTGCAGCGGCCGGGGGAGCCGGTGGAAGAACCAGCTCAGCGGGCCGGGCATCGGCTGCGTCTCGTGGTGGTAGTACAAGCAGGTCAGGTCGCGCCAGCAGCGGTCGCCGCGGATCTTGATCAGCCCGGCGCCGAACTCCACCCGGAAGAGGAGCCAGCGCAGCAGGAACAGCACCAGCACCGGCGGATCCGTCCGCGCGTTCCCCAGGAACACGGCCAGGAACCCGGTCTCCAGCAGCAGCGACTCCCACCCGAAGCCGTACCACGTCTGGCCGACGTTGACGATCGACAGGTACAGCCCCCACAGCACCAGCCACATCAGCATCGCCGCCCACAGCGGCACCAGGTCGGCGGCGCCCGCCGCCACCGCGGCGGCCAGCAGCGCCCCGGCCCAGGCGCAGCCCGCGAAGAAGCGGTCCGAGTAGTGCCACCGGAAGAGGGTCGGGATCCGGCGCGCGGGGACGTACGCCAGGTAGCGCGGTACGGGCAGCATGCCGCGCTCCCCGATCAGCGCCCGGAACTGCAGCGCCGCCGAGGCGAAGGCGACCAGGTAGAGGACGGCCAGCCCGCGCTGGAAGACCAGCCGGCTCAGCCCGTACCCGGAGGCCGTGAACCACTCCATGCCCCTCCGAGTACCCCGCACGCCCCCGTCGACCGCGCAGTCACATCGAAGAAACGGACAAAAGGTGGCAGAGTGAATCCATGGTTGATCGGGGAGCCACGCCTGCCTCCGGAGCGCTGCCGGACGACTGGCCCGCCCGTCCGGAGCGCTGCCTCGCCCTCAACCACGTCGGCACCTTCGACTGGGACCTCCTCAGCGGACGGCTCCACCTCGACCCCATCGCCCTCGACATCCTCGGCGTGCCGCCCGGCGAGTTCCACGGCAGCGTCACCGACCTCGCCGCCCGGGTGCCGCGCGCCGACGGCGCCCGGCTGGACGCCCTGGTGTCGCGAGCGCTGAAGGACGGCAGCGAGAGCTACGGCGCCTACCACCGGGTGCGCTGCCCCGACGGCCTCCGCTGGGCCTACACCCAGGGCCGCATCGAGCGGGACGCCGCCGGCCGGCCCCGCCGGATCCTCGGCATCCTCCGCGAGGCGAACGAGGAGCTGCGGCTGCCGGACCGGCCGGGGGAGCAGAACGGCGACCGCCGCCACACGACCACCGTCGTCGAGACCACCACCGCGGCCCTCGCCCACGCCAGGACCGTCCAGGACGTCATCGACTTCTTCAAGGACGCCCGCGCCGTCGAACACCTCGGCTCCGACCTCCTCGTCCTCGGGCTGGTCGAGTCCGGGCGCGTCCACCTCGTCGCCGAGGGCCCGTCCGAGCACTTCATCCCCGGCACCCGCTACACCCGGATCGACGACGACTTCCCGATGAGCGAGGTCATCCGCACCATGACCCCGCGCTTCATCGAGTCCCGCGAGGAGTGGGCCCGCTGCTACCCCTGGCTGTGGGAACGGATCAAGGGCATCGGCATCTCCTCGGCCGCCTACCTGCCGCTGATCGCCCAGGCCCGGCCCATCGGCGCGCTCGGCCTCCTCTACCGCGAGGCCCGCGGCTTCACCCGGCAGGAGCGCGACCTCTTCATCGCCCTCAGCAGCAGCCTCGCCCAGAGCATCGCCCGCGCCATGCTCTTCGACCAGGAGCACGACCTGGCCGAGGGCCTCCAGCAGGCCATGCTGCCGCGCCGGATCCCCGAGGTGCCCGGCGCCCAGATCGCCGTCCGCTACCGCTCGGCCCGGATGGGCCGCGACATCGGCGGCGACTGGTACGACGTGGTCCCGCTGCCCGGCGGCCGGGTCGCCGCCGTCATCGGCGACGTCCAGGGCCACGACACCCACGCCTCCGCCGTCATGGGCCAGCTCCGCATCGTCCTGCGCGCCTACGCGGCCGAGGGGCACTCCCCGGGCACGGTCATGGCCCGCGCCTCCGCCTTCCTCCACGAACTGGACACCGACCGCTTCGCCACCTGCTCCTACGCCGAGGCCGACCTGGCCACCGGGTCCGTCCAGCTCGTCCGCGCCGGGCACATAGACCCGCTGCTGCGGCACGCCGACGGCACCTCCCGCCGGCTGCCCGTCGCCGGCGGCCTCCCCCTGGGCCTGTCCGCCGAGTTCGGGCGGCTCGACTACCCCGTGACCACGGTGGAGATCGAACCCGGCGAGACGCTGATGATGTTCACCGACGGCCTGGTCGAACAGCCCGGTTCCGACCTCGACGAGGGCATCCGGCTGCTCGCCGGACTCGTCCAGGAGGGCCCCGACGACCTGCACGACCTCGCCGACCGGCTGTGCGACGTCGTCGAGGAGCGCGTCGGCGAGGACGACATGGCCATCCTCCTGCTGCGCCGCCAGGGCACCGTCGCCCGCCCGGGCGGACGCCTCCAGCAGCACATCGCCCCCGCCGACCCCGAGGCGCTGTCCGCCGCCCGGCACATGATCCGCACCGCGGTCCGGGCCTGGGGCGTACGGGACCGGGCCGACGACATCGAGCTCGCCGCCGACGAACTGGCCACCAACGCCCTGCTGCACACGGACGGCGCGGCCGTGGTCACCATCCGCATGCTCCCCGGCGCCGGCCGCCGGCTGCGCGTCGAGGTCGAGGACCGCTCCAGCGCCCTGCCCCGCCGCCGCGAACCGGGCGAGTCGGGCGTCTCCGGACGCGGCCTGCTGCTCGTGGACCGGCTCGCGGACGTGTGGGGCGTGGAGTCGCGGGGGAGCGGCAAGTCGGTGTGGTGCGAGTTCGACCTGGGGCCGGCGTCCGGGGAGGGCTCCGGGACGCCGGAGCGGCGGAGTCCGTAGGGCCGCCGGGACCGTGCCCGCCGGACGGCGGGTAGCGTGCCGCCATGGACACTTCCGGGGGAGCCACCCCTCAGCCGGCCGTCATAGTGACGGCCCGTCAACTTCTCGCCACCACAGGGCCGGCCGCGCTCACGCCCGACGCCGTGGCGCGGGCCGGCGGCCTGCCCACCGCCGAGGTCACGGGCGTCTTCCCGCACCGGGACGCGCTGCTGACCGCCCTGCTGATCGACGCCTACGACGCCTCCGCCGCCGCGCTGGAGGAAGCGGACGGGCGGGCCCGCGAGGCCGGGGCGCCGGCCGGCGCGCGGCTGCTGGCCGTCGCCCGGGCGGCGCGGGCCTGGTCCCTCGCCCACCCCGCCGAGTTCGCCCTGCTCTACGGATCGCCCGTGCCCGGCTACCACGCCCCGCCGGAGACCGTCCCGCCCGCCGCGCGCACCCCCGCCGTGCTGGCCGGTGTCCTGCGGGCCGCGCTGGAGGCCGGGGAACTGACCCCGCCGCGGCGGGCCGTGCCCGGGCCGCCCCTCATCCGGCCGGAGGCGGTGGCGGTGTTCGGCGAGACCCCCGGCGAGCCGTTCGCGGACCTCATCGAGCGCGGGATCGTCCTCTGGAGCGGCCTGATCGGCCTGCTGTCCTTCCAGGTCTTCAGCCGCACCCACGACAGCGTCCGGGACGAGGCGGCGTTCTTCGACTACGCGGTCGCGGTGGTGGCGGAGGGCGTCGGACTGACCGTCCCCGCGGGCGAGGACGGCCGGCCCACCGGGGGCTGATCCGCCCGCCGGAAGACGACGGCGGCGCCGAGCGCGGCGGCGGCCGGTACGAAGAGGTCGCCGGAGGCCGGACGCCGCCCCGGGAGCCCGTTGCCCGCCGGCAACTCCCGTGGCACGCCCGGGTCGTCGACGGCGACCGTGTACGCGACGAGCGCCGGCGGCACCGGCGCCCGTTCGCCGGGCAGCAGTGTGCCGAGGGTGGAACCGGGCACCAGGGTCAGCGAGGCCCCGTCGAGGCCGAACACCAGGGCCCGGCCCTCCGCGCGGAGCGTGACGTCGACGAGGCCGACGACACCGTTCGGGTGCCCGGTGAGGCGGGCCGCCCGGAACGCCGGGTCCAGGTCCGCGGCCACGCCGACGCGGTCCTCGGCCACGGCCCCCGGCCGCCGCCCGTCGAGTTCCAGGGACCGCACCGGCCCCGACCGTCCCACGGGCCGCTCCCGGCCCGGCCGGTGCCGGTGCGCGCCCGCGTACGACCGGCACACCCGCGGGCCTCGCCCACGCCCGCGAAGAGGCCAAGGTCACAGCCTTGTCCCCTGCTGCACAGCGCGCCCTACCCCCTAGCCTTCCCCCCATGACGGTCCTGCCCGAAGAAGGCTTCTCCCTGGCCGCCGAATTCCCGGACGCGACCCGCGAGCAGTGGCAGCGCCTCGTCGAGGGCGTACTGCGCAAGGCGGGGACGGAAGCCGAGGGTTCGGCGGCGGAGGACGCGCTGGCCACCGCCCTCCAGGACGGGCTGAGCACCCGTCCGCTCTACACGGCCGACGACCCGGCCCCGGACCCCGGCCTCCCCGGCTTCCCGCCGTTCGTCCGCGGCGGGCGCCCCGAGGGAACGGCGGTCTCCGGCTGGGACGTACGCCAGCTCCACGCCGAGCCCGACCCCCGCCTGGCCAATGAGGCCGTCCTGGCCGACCTGGAGAACGGCGTCACCTCCCTCTGGCTCACCGTCGGCCCCGCCGGCATCCCCGTCGTCGGCCTCGCCGCCGCCCTGGACGGCGTCTACCTCGACCTCGCGCCCGTCGTCCTGGACGCCGGAGCCGACGCGGAGGCCGCGGGGCGGGCGCTGCTGCGGCTGTACGAGGAGCGGGGCGTCCGGCCCGGCACGGTCCCCGGCAACCTCGGCCTCGACCCGCTGGGCACCCTCGCCCGTACCGGTGGCGAAGGCCCCGGCACCGCCCTCGCGGTGCGCTGCGCCCGGGAGTTCCCCGGCCTGCGCGCCCTCGTCGTCGACGCCCTGCCGTACCACGAGGCCGGCGCCTCCACCGCGCAGGAACTCGGCTGCGCCCTGGCCACCGGCGTCGCCTACCTCCGCACCCTCACCGCCGCCGGCCTGGACGTCGACGCGGCGTGCGGTCAGCTGGAGTTCCGCCTCTCCGCCACCGCCGACCAGTTCCTCACCGTCGCCGCCCTGCGCGCCGCCCGCCGGCTCTGGGCCCGCGTCGCCGAGGTCTGCGGCGCGTCCCCCGCCGCCCGCGCGCAGCGCCAGCACGCCGTCACCTCACCGGTGATGATGACCCGTCGCGACCCGTGGGTGAACATGCTGCGCACCACCGTCGCCTGCCTCGGCGCGGGCGTCGGCGGCGCGGACGCCGTCACCGTCCTGCCGTTCGACAGCGCCCTCGGCCTGCCCGACGCGTTCGCCCGCCGGATCGCCCGCAACACCTCGTCGATCCTGCTGGAGGAGTCGCACCTGGCCCGGGTCGTGGACCCGGCGGGCGGCTCCTGGTACGTGGAGCGGCTGACGGACGAGCTCGCGCACGCGGCCTGGGCCTGGTTCCAGGAGATCGAGCGGGCGGGCGGCCAGGAGGGCGCCCTGCGCTCGGGGATGATCGGCGAGCGCCTCGCCGCGACCTGGGCGGACCGCTCCCGCCGCCTCGCCACCCGGCGCGAACCGGTCACCGGCGTCAGCGAGTTCCCGCACCTGGACGAGCGGCCCGTCGAGCGCCGGCCCGCGCCCGCCCGGCCCGCCGGCGGCCTCCCGCGCGTCCGCCGCGATGAGGCGTTCGAGGTGCTGCGGGCCCGCTCCGACGCCCACGCCGCCGCGACCGGCGCCCGCCCGCGCGTCTTCCTCGCCGCCCTCGGCCCGGCCGCCGCGCACACCGCGCGGGCCGGCTTCGCGGCCAACCTCTTCCAGGCGGGCGGTATCGAGCCCGTCCACGACCCCGTCACCGTCGACGCGGACACCGCCGCCGACGCGTTCCGCCGCAGCGGCGCGGCCGTCGCCTGCCTCTGCTCCTCCGACGCGCTCTACGCCGAGCAGGCCGAGGACGTCGCCCGCGCCCTCAAGTCGGCCGGCGCGACCCGGGTGTTCCTCGCCGGCCGCCCGGGCGACCGGCGCGACGACTGGCGGCGCGCGGGCGTCGACGCCTACGTCTCCGCCGGCGGCGACGCGGTCGCCCTCCTCTCCTCCGTCCTCGACCACCTCGGAGTGGCGTGATGAGCATCCCCGACTTCTCCCGCATCGACCTCGCACCGGAGGACGGGCCGGGGGCGCAGGCCCCCGCCGACGCCGGGCAGTGGCGGGCGGCCCTGAAGGAGAGCACCGGCCGCAGTGCCGACGACCTGCTCTGGGAGACCCCGGAGGGCATCGGCGTCAAGCCCCTCTACACCGCCGACGACCTCCAGGGCCTGGACTTCCTCGGGACGTACCCCGGCATCGCGCCCTACCTGCGCGGCCCGTACCCGACGATGTACGTCAACCAGCCGTGGACGATCCGGCAGTACGCCGGCTTCTCCACCGCCGAGGAGTCCAACGCCTTCTACCGCCGCAACCTCGCGGCCGGCCAGAAGGGGCTGTCGGTCGCCTTCGACCTGCCCACCCACCGCGGCTATGACAGCGACCACCCGCGCGTCACCGGCGACGTCGGCATGGCGGGCGTCGCCATCGACTCGATCTACGACATGCGGCAGCTGTTCGACGGCATCCCGCTCGACAGGATGAGCGTGTCGATGACGATGAACGGCGCCGTGCTGCCCGTCCTCGCGCTCTACATCGTCGCCGCGGAGGAGCAGGGCGTACCGCCCGAGAAGCTGGCCGGGACCATCCAGAACGACATCCTCAAGGAGTTCATGGTCCGCAACACCTACATCTATCCGCCGAAGCCGTCGATGCGGATCATCTCCGACATCTTCGCGTACACCTCGCAGCGGATGCCGCGGTACAACTCCATCTCCATCTCCGGCTACCACATCCAGGAAGCGGGCGCGACGGCCGACCTGGAGCTCGCCTACACCCTCGCCGACGGCGTCGAGTACCTGCGGGCCGGGATGGGCGCCGGGCTGGACGTCGACGCGTTCGCGCCCCGGCTCTCGTTCTTCTGGGCGATCGGCATGAACTTCTTCATGGAGATCGCCAAGATGCGGGCGGCGCGGCTGCTCTGGGCGAAGCTGGTGCGGCAGTTCGACCCCAAGAGCCCCAAGTCGCTGTCCCTGCGCACCCATTCGCAGACCTCGGGCTGGTCGCTGACCGCGCAGGACGTCTTCAACAACGTCACGCGCACCTGCGTCGAGGCGATGGCCGCCACCCAGGGGCACACCCAGTCGCTGCACACCAACGCCCTGGACGAGGCCCTCGCTCTCCCGACGGACTTCTCCGCGCGCATCGCCCGCAACACCCAGCTCCTGCTGCAACAGGAGTCCGGTACCTGCCGGGTGATCGACCCGTGGGGCGGCAGCGCGTACGTCGAGCGGCTGACGCACGACCTCGCGCGCCGGGCCTGGCAGCACATCCAGGAGGTCGAGGCGGCGGGCGGCATGGCCCAGGCCATCGACGCCGGCATCCCCAAGCTGCGCGTCGAGGAGGCGGCGGCCCGCACCCAGGCCCGCATCGACTCCGGCCGGCAGCCGGTCATCGGCGTCAACAAGTACCGCGTGGACAGCGACGAGCAGATCGAGGTGCTCAAGGTCGACAACTCCTCCGTCCGCGCCCAGCAGATCGAGAAGCTGCGGCGGCTGCGCGAGGAGCGGGACGAACGCGCCTGCCAGGACGCCCTGGACGCGCTCACCCGCGCCGCCGGCGGCGACGGCAACCTGCTGGAACTCGCCGTGGACGCCGCCCGCGCCAAGGCCACCGTCGGCGAGATCTCCGACGCCCTGGAGAAGGTGTACGGACGCCACGCCGGCCGCATCCGTACCATCTCCGGTGTGTACAGGCAGGAGGCCGGACCGTCGTCCGGCGTGGAGCGCACCCGCGCGCTCGTCGAGGCGTTCGAGCGGGAGGAGGGCCGCCGGCCCCGCATCCTGGTCGCCAAGATGGGCCAGGACGGGCACGACCGCGGCCAGAAGGTGATCGCGACCGCCTTCGCCGACCTGGGCTTCGACGTGGACGTCGGCCCGCTGTTCCAGACCCCGGCGGAGGTCGCCCGGCAGGCGGTGGAGGCGGACGTGCACGTCGTCGGCGTCTCGTCGCTGGCCGCGGGGCACCTCACGCTGGTGCCGGCGCTGCGGGAGTGCCTGGCCGAGGAGGGGCGCGAGGACATCATGATCGTCGTCGGCGGGGTGATCCCCCCGCAGGACGTGCCGACGCTGCTGGAGATGGGCGCGACCGCCGTCTTCCCGCCCGGCACGGTCATCCCCGACGCCGCTTACGACCTGCTGGGGACCCTCGCCGGGGCCCTCGGCCACGCGCTGTGAGCCGGGCGGCCGGCTGATGGCGCGCGCGATCGACCTGGACGCGGTCGTCAAGGGCGTCCTCGACGGGAAGCGGGCGGCGATCGCCCGCGCCGTCACCCTCGTCGAGTCCACCCGGGCCGACCACCGGGAACTCGCCCAGCGGATGCTGGTGCAGCTGCTCCCGCACGCGGGCGCGGCGCGGCGGATCGGCGTCACGGGCGTGCCCGGGGTCGGCAAGTCGACGTTCATCGACGCCCTGGGCACCATGCTCACGGGCCTGGGCCACCGGGTCGCCGTGCTCGCCGTCGACCCGTCGTCGACGCGCACGGGCGGCAGCATCCTCGGCGACAAGACGCGCATGGAGCGGCTGGCCGTCGACCCGGCCGCG
The DNA here is from genome assembly GCF_020099395.1 of Streptomyces mobaraensis. Classification (NCBI taxonomy): domain Bacteria; kingdom Bacillati; phylum Actinomycetota; class Actinomycetes; order Kitasatosporales; family Streptomycetaceae; genus Streptomyces; species Streptomyces mobaraensis. The sequence continues at coordinate 6,672,729 of NZ_CP083590.1, forward strand.
TTCGTCCGGCCGTCGCCGACGGCGGGCACGCTCGGCGGTGTCGCCAAGGCGACCCGCGAGACCATCGTGGTGATGGAGGCGGCCGGCTACGACGTGGTGCTCGTCGAGACCGTCGGCGTCGGCCAGTCCGAGACGGCCGTCGCCGGCATGGTCGACACCTTCCTGATGCTCACCCTCGCCCGCACCGGCGACCAGCTCCAGGGCATCAAGAAGGGCGTCCTCGAACTGGCCGACCTCGTCGCCGTCAACAAGGCCGACGGCCCGCACGAGCGCGACGCGAAGTCCGCCGCCCGGGAACTCGCCGGTGCGCTCCGGCTGTTGCGCTCCCCCGACGCCGCCTGGAACCCGCCCGTCCTCACCTGCAGCGCCCGCGAGAACACCGGCCTGGACGTGCTCTGGGACCGCCTGGAGCAGCACCGGCGTGTGCTGGAGGCGACGGGCGAGCTGGCCCGGCGGCGGAGTGAGCAGCAGGTGGAGTGGGCCTGGGGCATGGTCCGCGACCAGCTGCTGGGCGAACTGCACGCGCACCCGGGGGTGCGCGCGGTGACGCCGGACGTCGAACGGGGGCTGCGCGACGGCACGTTGACGGCGACACTTGCGGCGGAGCGGATCCTGGGAGTGTTCCGGGGGGAGCGCGGGGGGACGGAAGACGGGCCCGGCGCCGGCTAGGAGCCCGCGGGGGCGCCGGGGTGGAGGTTCAGCGCGCGGACGGGTCCGGGGCGCCGCCCACGTGGGCGCCCCGCATCGGCGCCTGGCGGGCGCTGCCGCGCGGACGGTGACGGGCGCGGCGCCGTGCGGTGGCCGCGGCCGTCGACCGGGCGGCTCCCCCCGGCCTCACCGAGGAGTCCGCAACCCGCTGATCACCATATGGATCAGCAGGTCGAAGCTCTCCTCCAGCCGCTCCGGGAGCCCGAACGCGCCCTCCGCCTCCAGTACGGCGAAGCCGTGGAGCGCGGCCCGCAGGCAGCGGGTCGCGTGCACGGCCGCCGACTCCGCCATGCCGTAGGCGCGGAGCGCCGCGAACACGATGCCGAGCAGGCGCTCCCCGGCCTCGGCCGTCCGGGGCTCGGGGCGCTGTACGAGCACCGCGTACCGGTGCGGGTGGCGCAGCGCCCAGTCCCGCCAGGCGAGCATCAGCGCCCGGATCGCGTCATCCGCCGAGCGGCCGAGCACGGCCCGGCCGACCTCGTCCGTGAGGTCGTCCAGGATCCGCGCCGACATCAGGTCGCGCAGCTCGGCGAGGTTGCGGACGTGCTTGTAGAGCGACGGGGTGGCGACACCGGCTCGGCCCGCGACGGCGGACAGCGTCAGGGCGGCGGGGGAGCCCTCGTCGACGAGCGCCAGGGCGAGGTCGACGACGGCGTCGGGGGACAGGGCGGCCCTAGGCACGGACGCCCTCCCCGAGGCCGAGGAAGGCCAGCACGGCGGCGGTGACGCGGTCGGGGCACTCGACGTGCGGATAGTGCCCGGCGCCCTCGATCATCTCCAACCGCCCGAGACCGGGCGGGAGTTCGGCCACGATGCCCTCCCCCTCGGCCCGCGGGTCGGGCCAGTCCGGATCCAGGGCGCCCTGGACGATCAGCACCGGGCACCGGACGTCGGCGAGCCGGGCCCCGGCGTCGGTGGGCGCGGACATGCCCATCCGGGCCACCGCGGCCATCCGCCCCGGCCTGCGCAACTCCGCCTCCAGGGCGGCGAGCCGGGCGGGTCCGACGGCGGTGGGATGGGCGTGCCGGAGGTACCGCTTCCACAGCCCGACGCTGCGGAACACCGCGGCGCCCAGGAGCAGGGCGAGCCCCTTCCGGTGTCGGGCGTCACGGACCAGCGCGCCGACGTCGACCGGCTGGGCGCGGGTGAACGGCCCGATGCCCACGACGGCACGGACGAGCCCGGGCTCCCCGGCCGCGGCGATCACGGCGGCCCCGCCGGCGAACGAGTGCCCCACGACGACGGCGGGACCCCCCAACCGCCGCACCAGCGCCACCAGATCCCCCGCCACCGCCGTCCGCGACCAGGCCCCCCACCCGGCATCCGACTCCCCGTGCCCCCGCAGATCCACCCGCGCGACCCGATACCCCGCCTCGACCAGCCCGTCGGCCATGGCGCGGTACGCGTGACGGCTGTCGCCCATCCCGTGCGCGAGCACGACGAGCGGTCCTTCGCCGGTGACGTCGTAGGCGATCCGTTTGCCGTGGAGGGTCAGGTAGTCGGTCATGGTTCCCCCGTGCTCGCTTATATCGTTAGCCATGAAGCTAATGTCATTAGCTTTCGTTCGCAAGGGTCCGTCGGTCGCGGGTGCGGTGGAGGCGGCGGAGCCCGGCGGGCGCCGGGATAGCGTGGTGTGCCGAGAATGGGTGGAAAGTCGAAGGAAGGGAGGCTGTTCGTGGGTGATGAGGCGGCGGGGCGGGGTGAGGAGATGGTGGAGGCGTTCAAGGCGCTGGCCAATCCTGTGCGGTTGCAGATCATGCGGTGGCTGAGGGATCCCGACCGGGAGTTCGCGGAGTACGAGCCGATCGCGGACCGGCAGGTCGTCGGCGTGTGTGTCAGCCATATCCAGGCCAAGAGCGGGCTGGCGCAGTCGACCGTCTCCTCCTACATGGCCGCCCTGGAGCGGGCGGGGCTGGTGCGTTCCACTCGGGTGGGCAAGTGGACGCACTACCGGCGGGACGAGGGGCGGTTGCGGCGGTTGGCGGATGCGATCGGTGAGCAGATCTGAGCGCGTCAGAGGTGGGTTGAGGGTCGATCAAACCTATCGACGTATCGGGATATTGCGATACGATCAGCTCTATGGATGCGACGACACCGAGCAAGTCCGCCCTCATCGTGCACGCCCACCCCGAGCCCGGCTCCTTCAGTACGTCCCAAATGCGGGTCGCCGCCGAGGAGTTGCGGCGCTCCGGCCACTCCGTGCGGGTGGTGGACCTCTACGCCGACGGGTGGGCTCCGGTTCTCGACCGGCATGAGTTCGGGCCGGTCGAGGGGCACTTCAAGCCGCAGGCCGAGCAGCGGAAGGCTGTCCGGGAGGGGACCCTGCCCGTCGAGGTGCGGGCCCATCTGGACGCGGTGCTCGACGCCGATCTGCTGGTGCTGTCGTTCCCGCTGTGGTGGTTCTCGGTGCCCGCGATCCTCAAGGGCTGGATCGACCGCGTCTTCGCCATGGGGGCCGTGTTCGGCGGCGACCACGGCGTCTTCGACCGGGGCGCCCTGCGCGGCAAGCGCGCCATGGTCCTCGTGACCACCGGCGGCACGGCGGAGTCCTTCGCCCGGGGTGGCTCGTTCGGGGCGATGGACGATTTCCTGTACCACATCCGGCGCGGGATGCTGGAGTTCGTCGGCTACGAGGTGCTGCCGCCCGTCGTCACCTACGGGCCGGCCCATATGACCGACGCCGACCGCCTCGCCGCGCTGGAAGCCGTCCGGGAGACCTTCGCGGAGACCTTCCCGGTGCTCAAGGACGCCTGCCCGGCGGCGGTTTGAGCCCCTGTGGCGGGCGTCAGTTGTCATCCGTCCACGGGAACTCCCCGTCGTCCCGGAGGTGTTCGGGCCGGGACAGGGCCGCGGTGAAGGCGCGCCAGCAGGCGAGAGGGAAGATCAGGATCGCCCGGCCCGGGTTCTTGCTGTCCCGGATGAGCACCCTGTCGGCGAAACGGTCGGACGCCTCGACGCACTCGCCCCGGCCGGGATCGCTGTGACTGGACCGGCGCCAGGCGGCGGCGCCGCGTGCGGCTGCGGGCGTGCGGGTCACGGTGACTCTCCTTCGCTGACGGCGGCGCCTCGGCGTGCACGGTTGCCAGCCTCCCCGAGGACGCGCCCGCTGGATAGCCCGTCCGTTCGCCCCGCCGTCCGTTCGCCCGCCGCGCGTTCGCCTCCACCGGGCGTGGCAGGCTACGGGACGCCCCGCTGTCCATCGGAGGAGGAGATCCATGTCCACCGCGTCCACCCTCGGGCCCGCCGATCCGGTACCGAGCCACCGGGCCGTCGAGAACCTGATCGCACGGTACGCCGAGCTCGTCGACGACGGGGATTTCGCGGGGCTCGGCCACCTCCTCGCCGACGCGGTCTTCCTCGGCAGCGGTGAGCCGGTCAGCGGCCGGGAAGCCATCGAGAGGATGTTCCGGGACACGGTGATCGTCCACGCCGACGGAACGCCGCGCACCCAGCACGCCGTCACCAACATCGCCGTCGAGGTCGACGAGCGGGCGGGCACGGCGGTCGCGCGCTCGTATGTCACCGTGCTGCAGGCGCCGCCCGGCCTGCCGTTGCGGCCCATCGCCGCCGGCCGGTACCACGACCGCTTCGAGCGGCATGACGGGCGGTGGCGCTTCGCGGAGCGCCGGGTCCGTATCCACCTGGCCGGCGATGTGAGCCGTCACCTGAGGCAGGCCGCGGAATGACGAAGGCGAGGAGACCTCTCCTCGCCACTCTCAACTTATAGCGCACAGGGGGCCTTGCGGCAAGGCCCCGGTCACACCGCAGAATCTCCAGCCGAACCCCGAAGAGCTGCGGAAACGGCGGAATCACGTCCTTCCGTGGCCGGGTGCACAGTGATCTCGTGGAAGTGGGCGTGGGGATGTTCGACGTAATCGTGGTCGGTGGCGGTCCGACCGGTCTGATGCTGGCCGGCGAGCTGCGGCTGCACGGTGTGGACGTGGTCGTGCTGGAGCGGCTGGCCGAGCCGACCAAGGAGTCCCGGGGGCGCGGCCTGCACACGCGCAGCGTCGAGCTGATGGATCAGCGCGGCCTGCTGGAGCGGTTTCTGACGGTCAGTGAGAAGTTTCAGGTCGGCGGCCTCTTCGGCGGCATCGCCAAGCCGTGGCCCAAGGGCCTGGACACGGGCCACCCGTACGGCCTCTCGACCCTGCAGCCGGTCACCGAGCGGCTGCTGGAGGAGCACGCGCGGGAGCTCGGCACCGAGATCCGGCGAGGCCAGGAGGTCGTCGGATTGGAGCAGGACGAGGACGGGGTGACCGTCGAACTCGCCGACGGAACCCGGCTGCGCTCCCGCTACCTCGTCGGCTGCGACGGCGGCCGCAGCACCGTGCGCAAGCTGGCCGGCATCGGTTTCCCCGGCGAGCCCGCGACGGTCGAGACGATGCTGGGCGACATGGAGATCGCCGACGACCCCGAGCAGGTCGCCGCCGTCGTCGCGGAGGTCCGGAAGACGCAGCTGCGGTTCGGGACGGTCCCCAACGGGGATGGGACGTTCCGCGTCATCGTGCCCGCCGCGAGCGTGTCGGAGGAGCGGATCCAGCCGCCGACGCTGGAGGAGTTCAAGGAGCGGCTGCGGGAGGTCGCGGGCACCGACTTCGGCGTGCACTCGCCGCGCTGGCTCTCCCGCTTCGGCGACGCCACCCGGCAGGCCGAGCGCTACCGGGCGGGCCGGGTGCTGCTGGCCGGCGACGCCGCGCACATCCACCCGCCGACCGGTGGCCAGGGCCTCAACCTCGGTGTGCAGGACGCGTTCAACCTCGGCTGGAAGCTGGCCGCCGAGGTCGCCGGCTGGGCGCCCGAGGGCCTGCTGGACACCTACCACGCCGAACGGCACCCGGTGGGCGCCCGCGTCGTGGCCAACACCCGCGCGCAGATCACCCTGCTCGGGACCGGCCCGGGGGCCGTCGCCCTGCGCGAACTCTTCGCCGAACTGTTGGACTTCGAGGAGGTCAACCGGCACGTGACCGCGATGATCACCGGGGTCGGGGTCCGCTACGACTTCGGCCAGGACCACGTCGGCGAGGGGCACCTCGGCGAGGGCCGCGACCTGCTCGGCCGCCGGCTGCGCGACATCCCCCTGAAGGAGAACGGCCGCCTCTACGAGCTGATGCGCGGCGGCCGCGGCCTCCTCCTCGACCAGACCGGCCTCCTCTCGGCGGAGGGCTGGGCGGACCGCGTCGACCACGTCGTCGACGTCAGCGAGGAGCTGGACGCGCCGGCGGTCCTGCTGCGTCCGGACGGCCATGTCGCCTGGGCCGGCGACGACCTGCGGGAGCTGCGGGAGCGCCTGTCCCGGTGGTTCGGCGCCGCGGCCTGAGACGGGCGGTGCCGCCTGAGGCGTACGGTTCCGTCTGAGGCCAGCCCGTCCCAACCGGTACCGGTTCGTGGCCGATCCGTGCTGTTGACAGGGCGGCCGGCGGGGCACTCACGTGACGTGTACTTGTCACGCTAGGAGCCCGTCATGATCCACGGTGTCGACGTCAGCAGCTACCAGAGCGAGAACTACTCCGTCGCCGGCCAGGACTTCGCCTTCGTCAAGGTCACCGAAGGCATGTCCTACACCAACCCCAAGTGGGTGGCGCAGCGGGACCGCGCCCGGGCGGCCGGGCTGGTGGTGGGGTACTACCACTACGTCACACCGGGATCGATGTCCGCGCAGGCGGACCGGTTCCTGGGCAAGATCGCGCTGAGAGCGGGGGACGTCCTCGCCCTCGACTGGGAGGAGTCCGGCGTCTCCTGCGCGGATAAGGACCGCTGGCTCGCCCGGGTGGCCGCGCGGGCACCGGGGCACCGGGTCGTCCTCTACTGCAACCGGGACTTCTGGTTCCACCGGGACACCACCAGCCGCGCCGGGGACGGGCTGTGGATCGCCGACCCCGACCACGCCGCGGGCCGGCCGGGCGTGCAATTCCCGTGGACGTTCCACCAGTACGGCACGTCCGGCGGGATCGACCGCAACGTCGCCCGGTTCGCGGACCGGGCGGCGCTGCGGTCGTGGGCGCGCCGGGAGGAAGAGGCCGCGGACTGATCCCTCAGGCCGCGGCCTCGGCCAGCACCCGCCGCAGGGCGTCCGGGCGTTCGGCCACCGGCCGGTGCTCGACGAGCCGCACCGCGCAGCCGATCGCCGTCGCGCCGCCGTCGGCCGCCGCGCTGTCGCCGACCATCAGGACGTCCTCGGGCCGCCGCCCGATCGCCCGGCAGGCGGTGCGGAAGAGGCGGGCGTCCGGCTTCTGCACGCCGTGCGCGTACGAGAGCACGTACGCGTCCACGTACGCGTGCAGGCCGTGCGCGCGGAACACCGGCCGCGGGTCCCAGCCGATGTTGCTCACGACGGCGACCGGTATGCCGCGCTCCCGCAGCGAGGCGAGGACGCCGGGCGCGTCGGGGTACGGCAGCCACGCGTCGGGCTCCATGTGGCGCGCGTACAGCGCCTCGTACAACCCCTCGTCCGGGAGCGCGACTTCGCGCGCCAGCCCCAGGTAGGCGGTGCGGTGTTCGGCGGCGGAGCGGTCGCGGTGCGCCCATGCGTCCGTGAGGTGCGGGGGAACGGCCGCCGGCGGCGGGCCACCGGGCTGGGCGCCGGCTGCGGCCAGGGCGGCGGCAAGGCGGGTGAGCTCACCGTCGTCCAGGGGCAGGCCGCGGCGGGCGGCGGCGTGGCGCAGCCAGGCGGTGGGGGACTCGATGCGGAAGAGGGTTCCGGAGAAGTCGAAGAGCACACCCGTCACGGTCATGGCGGCAGCCTGCCAGGCGGCCGGGGGGCTCGGAAGCCCCGGGCGGGGCGCGACCCGAGAACGCGCGTGGTCGCGGCGCGGAGAGGGCCGTCGAGACCGATCACCGTCGACCGGCACGCCTGCCGGGGGTGTCATCGAGGTCTCGGCGGGACGGCGCCGGTCCGGCCGGCCGGCCGGACCGGAGTCACCCGTTCGGCGCAGCCTGCATGCGGACGAGGGCGGTGTACCGGACGGTGGGAGAACCGTTGTCCACCCCCCTCTGGAGTTGATCATGGCTACGGATCCCGTCTCGGACGCCATCGACGCGGCCGCGAGCGTCCCCAAGGAAACCATCCAGGCGCTGAAGGGCAACCCGGAGACATCACGGCTCGCGGACGACCTCGTCCACATCTCGAAGTTCACCAGCCACCCGGCCCACGCCTCGCACAACTGGGGAAGCGGCCGCATGACGCCCGACCGCATCAACGCCCCGGAGGAGGACTGAGCAGCCGGAGCCGGGTCGTGCCGATCGACGGCGGAGTCCGGCCGCGGCGGGAGCCGGAGCCGAGGCCCGACCGCCCCGACAACCGCGACGCGTACGCCGCCCGCCGCACCAGGCCCCACCCGGGCCGGAGCGGCGGGCGCCCGTCAGGCCCGAGCGGCCGTCCGTCCGGACGACGCCTTCTGCGGGCCGCCCGGGCGGAGGGGACGCCGGGCCCGGATCCGTCGCCCAAGTGGCCCAAGTGGCCCAAGTGGAGGGAGCGCACGCCGTGAGGACGACCAGCCCCGGGGGCATATCCGAGCGCGGCGGCCGCCCGCGGCGGCGCCGGCCCGCCTGGCCGTCGGCGGTGGCCGCCATCGCCACCGCCACCGCCACCGCCACCGCCGTCGCCCTCGCCGCGGCGGGCTGCTCGGCGGACGGCTCCGCTCCGGCCGGGGCCGCGGGTGCCGGGGAGCCCCCGGCCGCGGTCCGGGTCGACGGGCACACCTACCGGGTGCCGCAGCCCCTGCCCCCGGCCCCGCCCGGCACCCCGGTCGCCGCCACCCGGCACGGCCCGGACCCCCGGACCGGGGCGGCGGAACGCTGGACCGTCCTCCACCACTCCACCGACGCCCACGGCAAGGACATCGCCGTGAGCAGCACCCTCCTCGTCCCCGGGGGCGCCCCGCCGCCGGGCGGCCGGCCCGTCCTCGCCTGGGCGCACGGCACCACCGGCATCGCGGACGCGTGCGCGCCGTCGCAGGCGGCGAACCTCGGATTCAACGTCTACGCCCAGGAGGCGGGCGCCTTCCTGCGCGCCGGCTACGCGGTGGTGGCCACGGACTACCCGGGGCTCGGGACGCCCGGCCCGCACACCTACCTGGTCGGGCCGGACGAGGGCAACGCCGTCGTCGACAGCGTCACCGCGGCGCACCGGCTGCTCCCGGACCTCGCGCCGACGTGGTTCGCCGTCGGGCACTCCCAGGGCGGGCAGGCCGCCCTCTTCGCCGCCCGCGCGGCCGGGCGGGCGCCCGGGACCCGGTTCGGGGGCGCGGTCGCCGTCGCCCCGGCTAGCCATCTCGACGCGATGCTGCCCGGCGTCATCGCCGCCCACCAGCCCGGCAGTCTGGCATTCGCCCTCTACTCGCTGGCCGGACTGAGCGCGACCGACCCCGGCGTCGACCTGGCCCGGCTGCTCGGCCCGTCCGCCACCCGGACCGCGCGCCAGGTCTTCGAGGAGTGCCTGACCGCTCCGCACCCCGCCCTCGCCCGGACCACCACCGAGCGGGCGCTGCCGCTCGACCGCGCCCAACTGGCGGTCGTGGGCGGCAGGATGGCCGCCTACGGCAACCCCGACCGGGCGGCCGTCCACGCCCCCGTCCTGATGGTCCAGGGCGGCGCCGACCAGGACGTGCCCGCCGCCTGGACGGCTCAGGTCGCCCGGAACCTCCGTGCGCTCGGGTCGCCTTCGGTCACCGAGCGGATGTACGCGGGCGCCGGCCACGACGACGTGCTGGGGCGGTCGTTCTGCGACGTGCTCGCGTTTCTCGGCGCGCATGGTGGGGTGTCGGCGAAGGGGTGTGTGCCGTTCCGGGCGGAGGCGGGGTGAACGGGTGGGCGCCTGCGGCGGGCTGTGCCCCGGTCCCGCCCCTTTCCCTTCGACCGTGCCATCCGAAGCATGGCGGACAGCCCTCAAACCATCAGTCCGTCAGCCGCCCCGCCCACCGTGCATCGGTGTGGCGGGTCGCCCGAGGGCTGCGCGAGTACACGGCGCACTGGGGACCCAAGTGAGCGGCAAGCGGCACCGGTCGGTGCCGTACGTGATCCTCCGGCACTGGGCCGGGCCCCGATCCGATCGGCTCGTTCCTACACCGCCGGAGTCGCCCAAGACGACCGCACCGCCCCCGCCGGCCGCTCCGCCGTGGATGGCCCCGTCCGCCCCGATGCCGGAGTCCGTCTCCGGATGTGGCGCTTGCGAGGCGTGAAAGCGCATCGGGGAGCTGGCCACCTGCACCGCCGACCCGGACATGATCGGCGCCACACGGGCTCTCCTCGCGCTGCACCTGGTTCAGTAACACGGACAGACCTGGGACGTGTAGTCCTCTCAGACTCCCGTCTGCCACGCCGACACATCCGATCGTGTTCCCCCACGGCACCTTCCGGCACGGCAGGCGGGGCATCACGCCCGGCCGGCCGTCACTGATCAAGACCGGCCGGACGGATCGGCAAGTGCACTGAATCGACACACAGGAGGTTCGCATGTGGCACACGCTGCGCAACGACGACTGCGACCACGATTGGGTGCAGTGGAGCGGCGCCACGCGCTGCCGTAAGTGCGGCGCAACACAGTAGTAACGCCGAGAGTGGGAAGGGGTGCCCACGCGGTGCCCCTTCCCCGCGCACAAGGGAGAATCAGTGATCGAACGAGTCGGCTGGGACGCACTCCCCGCCGCCCTGCACAACACAGTGGAAGCACACACGGGGCGGGTACTTGCGTCGGAGATCGTTGCCGACGGACTCAACTGCACCGTGGCGCTCGTGCTCACCACGGAACGCGGCGGACACCTGTTCCTCAAGGGCGTCCGCGACGACCAAGCCAAAGCCGTCGCGGCACTCGACTGCGAAGCGCGCGTCAACTCAACGGTGCGGAGTGTCAGTCCAGCGATCCAGCACTCCTTCCGCAGTGCGGGATGGGGCTGCCTGGCGTTCACGTACGTTGCGGGTCGGCACGCCGACCTGAGCCCGGGAACGAGCGATCTACCGGCAGTGACACGCGCTCTGGAGCGCATGCAAGCGTTCAGCGGTTCCGCCGTGCCCGTACCGTCCCTGGCCGACCGATTCGCGTCGTATCTGCTGCCTGGCGAGGCCGAATTGCTGACTGGAAGCGCCTTGCTCCACACGGACACCAACCCGCACAACATCCTTATCGCCGACCACGACGGCGCCGCCTATGTCGTGGACTGGGCCATGCCGGTGGCAGGACCCGCATGGGTGGATCCGGCATGTACAGCCGTACGCCTCATGGAGTCCGGATGCGCCCCGGCTGACGCGCTGGAATGGCTCAACGGGTTCACCAGTTGGCGGAACGCGGACCCGAAGTCCGTAGCAATCTTCGTGGACGTCACGTGCCGACGGTGGACAGCGAAGCTGGGCCACGCCGCGCAGCGGAGCAACGCCAGATATCGGCACCTACTCGACTAAGTAGAGTGGAAAGGATCCGGTCTGGAACCATAGGCCACCAGCACCGTATAGGGACCTGCCCCGACCGTCCTCCGCACGGGCGTGTGCACCGTGTGCCGCGACGACTGGAACGTCCGGCCGGACGGGAGGCACCAGTCCGCACCGCCGGATCGCGTGGGCCGCCTACGGCAGTCTCCGCGTCCGCGCTGTCGAACTCGCAGAGACCGGGATTCACCGATTCTCGGGGGCGCCCCCGGAACCGCGCTCCCCGCGGTCGTCCTCAAGCTCCCTCGGACGGGCTGCTCGGGGCCCACTCCGCCACCCGCCGCCCCACCCGCCGCGCGTGTTCCTCCAGCGCGCCGGCCGGATCGTCGGCGAAGAGGTGGAGGGCGGTGGCCGCGGTGATGATGACGTCGCAGAGTTCCGCGGCCACGTCCGACCGGTCGTGGGTGACGCCCTTGCGCGGGTTCTGGCCCGTCATGCCGAGGTACGCCTGGACCACCTCGCCCACCTCCTCGCCGAGCTTGAGCAGCCGCAGCGCGGTCTCGTGCGCACCCGTGCCGTTGGCGGCGTCCAGAGCGGCGGCGGACCGGCGGGCCGTGGTCCAGAGGGCGGGTTCGCTGTCGGGGGCGGCTGTCACGGGCGACCTCTCTCGGCTCGCGGCGGCGGATGTCTCACCGGCGCGGGCCGGTGCCTTCGTCGACGAGATCCTGCCGCATCAGCTCCTGGAGCGCCGACAACGCCTCGTTGTAGGCGAATTTGCCGTCCACGTACGCGGAGTCGGTCTCGCCCGCGCCCTCGATGACGCGGTCCCGGAAGTCGCGGAGGCGGCGGAACGCCTCGTCGGACGCCCGGACGACGTCGGAGGGGGCGGTGATGGCCATCTGGTACCGCAGCCGGATGCAGGGCGCGAACGCCTCCCGGGCGGTGGTGAACCGGTCCGCCGGGTCCATGGCCGTGTTCCGCGCCAGGACGGCCCCGGCGGAGCGTGCCTCCGCCAGCCCCGCCAGGTACTCGGCGTACAGCGCGCGCCGCACCGCCACGTCGCGCTCCCCGCGCTCGCGCCGCCAGCGCCGGCGTTCCAACAGGGCGCCCGAGGCGGTCGCGATGACCGCGCCCAGCGCCGTTCCGGCAAGACTCGTCCATTCCATGGACGGAACGTTAGTGCGGCTCGTCGGCGTGTACTCCGCCGTCCCACTTCCGCCTCATGGGACGCGGCGACAGCGCAGGTCACGGGCTGGGACGTCCCATGAACACCCGCTTTCCCGGCAGTCCCTGGCGGGTCGGCGAGGCCGGCCGCCAGAGTCGGTGGTGTCAACAGGCGGTGCGGGACCCCTCCGCGTCGCCGTCCCGCACCACGGGGGAAGGAACCCGAATGACCCACGTACGCAAGCGCGTCGTCCTGACGGCCGCGACCGCCGTCCTCGGCGGCGTCCTCACCGCGACCCCGTCCATGGCCGCGCCCGCCGGCGCCGACGGGGACGCGGCGCTGAAGACCACCTTTGTGCACGTCTGGGGCCCGGCGAAGATCTCGGCCGACTACCTCAACGCGCACGGCAAGCAGTGGCAGTCGCAGAACTACACCATGCCCCGGCCCGCCAACACGGCCCGGGTCAAGCTCCAGTGCTGGAACAACGGCGACGGTGGCAAGGCCCAGGTCCAGATCAAGGACATGACGCTCAACCAGGTCCTGGCCGGCAGCGGCTTCCAGCCGTGCGACTGGAAGCCTCACTACGCCCAGTCCAACTACTACACGGGCCATCAGATCCGGGTGCTGCTGAAGGTCAAGGGCAAGGCGCACACCGTCGACGTCACCGCGGAGCGCGGGTACTGATCCCCGGGGTGCCGGCCGGCCCTCCCCCGGGAGGGCCGGCCGGTCCGTTCCTCCGCGTGCGCCCTACCCCAGCTCCAGGCTCGTCACCGCGAACGCCCGCTCCGCCGGCGTTCCCGGGACCGGGCCCGCGTACATCCGGATGGAGTGCCAGTCCGTGGTCAGGCCGCGGCCCTCGGCGAGGGCGGTGGCCACCGTGTTCGGTTCGGGCATGTCGAGGCAGACCTCCTCGTCGGGGCCGAGGTGCGCGGTGAGGGCGTCGAAGAGGGCCTCGGCGTCCTCGCGGGTGTCGGCGAAGAGGGGGCCGACGCGGTGGCCGTCCTGGGAGGGGCGGATCAGGCCGTAGCCGGTGACCCGGCCGTCGCGCAGCAGCACCCGGGCGACGCGGCCGGGGCCGTCGAGCCAGCGGGCGAGGAAGGCGCGCCGCTCGGCGGGGAAGAAGCCCCGGTCATAGGCGGCGACGGCGTCGAGGCGGTCCGGGGTGACGGGGTGGACGCCGGCCGCCGTGGTGCCGCTCCTGGCCGGGCGGCCGGTCCAGCGCAGGGTGCGGTAGGCGGGGACGAAACCGGAGCGCTTGTACGTCTCCTCCTGCTCCGGCACCGCGTCGAGGCCTACCGTCCGGGTGCCCGCGTGCGGGAAGGCCGCGCGCCAGGTGGCCAGGCCGAGACCGCGGCCGCGCTGGTCCGGGGCCACCAGGTAGAAGCCCAGGAAGGCGTAGTCCGGACCGTGGTTGACGACCGATATGGCGGTGACGATCCGTCCGTCGAGCCGGCCGGTGAAGAAGCCCTCCGGGTCGGTGGGGAGGAAGCGGTCGGCGTCGCCGTGGCCGGGGTTCCACCCCTCCTCGGTGGCCCACGCCACGACCTGCCGCCAGTCCTCGGCCGAGGCGGTGGTGACGGTGAGTTCGGCTGCGTCGATGGGGTGCATGGTGCTGGAGTTCCTTCCGGTGTGTGCGTCGGGTGGTGCGGGCGTCAGATGAGGTCCATCGCCGCCACCTCGTCCGGACTGCCGTAGCTGACCGGCCCCTTGAAGCGCCGCCGCGCGGACGCGAACCACCACACCGTGGCGATCAGCAGGACCACACCCAGCGCGATCGGCGCGTAGTTGAAGGACTCGGCGGTGATCGGGGACGCCTGCGGCAGCATGAAGAGCAGGTTACTGATCACGATCCAGGCGACGGCGACGAAGGCCACCGGCCGTCCGAACCGGCCGAGGTGCCACGGGCCGGGCTCGAAGTCCTTCAGCCGCAGCCGCAGGAAGATGGGCACGCCGTAGGCGAGGAAGAGGCCCACGACGTTGACGCTGACGACGGCCGTGAACGCGACGTGCGACCACCAGCCGGGGATGACGAGCACCAGGGCGCAGGCCGCCGCCAGCCACACGGCCTTGACGGGCGTGCGGGTGCGGTCCGAGACGGAGTGCCACAGCCGGGAGCCGGGCATCGCGCCGTCGCGCGAGAAGGCGAAGATCTGCCGGGTGTTGCTGGTCATGTTGGCGAGCCCGCAGAAGAGCATCGCGCCGATGACGAGCAGCAGGAGCAGCTTGGCCGTGGTCAGCCCGAGCGCGTCGATGAGGATCTGCACCGGCGGGGCGGAGGCGGCGGCCTCGGAGGCGTAGTCGCGGACGGCGTACACCAGGGCGAGCACCAGGACGAGGCCGGTGAGGGCGGAGCAGGCGATGGCCCGGATGATGCCGCGGGGCGCGTTCACCGTGGCCCGGACGGTCTCCTCCGACATGTGGAAGCTGCCGTCGAACCCGGTGAACGTCCAACTGGTCACCAGCAGGCCCAGCATTCCGGCGTAGACCGCGTTGGAGAAGCCGGTGTTGTTGACGAAGTGGGTGGCGAACGAGGCCGACTGGTGCTCGGACGGCACGGTGATCAGGCAGGTGACGATGACGACCAGGCCGATCAGCAGCCACCACACGGAGATCCGGTTGACGATGGCGACCAGCCGCACGGTGTAGGTGTTGGCCAGCGCCTGGATCAGCAGGATGACGGCGGTGATGCCGACGGTCTGCTGGGCCGTCGGCTCGTACGACGGCCATTGCAGGGCGACGAACGACTGGATGAAGGTGGCGGCGGCGAAGTCGGTGGCGGCGGTGCCGCCGACCTGCCCGATGAAGTTGAGCCAGCCCGTGTACCAGGACCAGGCGCCCTTGTGCCGCTTGGCGAGCTTGCCCGCGGAGAAGTAGAGCGCGCCGCTGGTCGGGTAGGCGGAGGCGATCTCGGCCATCGAGGCGCCGACGAACAGCACCATGACCGAGACGCCGATCCAGCCGAAGACCAGGATCCGGGGGCCGCCGGCGTTCATTCCGAAGCCGAAGGAGGAGAAGATCCCGGAGAGGATGTTGATGATGGTGAAGGAGATGGCGAAATTGTCGAACGCCCGGAACCTGCGCGTGAGTTTGCGCGGGTAGCCCATGGCGTGCAGCGTCGCGTCGTCGTCCATCGCGACGTGGGCGGCCTGCCGGTGGGCTCGGGCGTGAGCGGGGGAGAGGGACTCCGACACGGACAGCGGCTTTCTGCGAGGGGACGGGGGACGGGGCCGGACGCCGGGCGGCTCACGCGACGTCCGATGGTGCGGGCGGTGCGGGCGGTACTGAGATGGCGCGAAATCGCGGCCCGGCAGCCCGTCAGGGCGAGCCGGGCGCCGGCAGTCCGCACCGCCGGCGGGCCTTGCTGAGCTGTTCCTCCGGGCTGCCGAAGACGCTCCACGGCATGCGGGACGCGTACGGGCCCATGGTGGTGAAGACCGTGCGGGCCTCGTCGAGGCAGCCCGCCATGGAGAGCGCGTGCGCCAGGTAGGCGAGGTCGAGGACGGGCGTGAACCGGTACCCGGGCACCTCGGGCAGCCACCGCGCGTAGACCTCCAGCGCGAGCGTCCGCCAGCGGTGCTGGCCCCAGGCGCGGTCCGCGAACGGGTCGGCGCGCGGGTCGTAGTCCTCCACCAGCGTCACCAACGGCAGCAGCCGCAGCGGGGAGTTGGCGGGGGCGCGGTTGGCCAGGAACTCGGCCACGTCCCAGCGGGCGCTCGCCGAGCCGCCGTGCCGGGCGAAGTAGAAGGAGAGGAAGCGGTGGTGCGCCTCCCGGTTCCACGGGTCCAGCGCCAGGGCCCGGGAGAACAGCGACCACGGGCCGGACGGCGCGGTGAGCATCCCCGGGGGAGCGGGGTCGCGGACCCGCCCGGTGCGGGCCAGCGCCAGCCGGGCCACCCAGGGGGTGGGGTCCTTGGGTGCCATCTGCGCGGCCTGGTCGCAGGCCGCCTCGGCGATCCGGAGCAGGGACGCGGTCCTGCGGTCCCGGATGTCGGCCATCCGCAACGCCCGCAACATCGCCACCCGGGCCCACAACAGGGCGGAGTCCGGGCCCGGTTCCTCGGCCAGCCAGCGCTCCGCGAAGTCCGAGTCGGCCGCCATGGAGGCGAGGACGAGCGATCGGTGCGCCCGCGTCGCGAAGTCGTCCCGGACGTCCTGCAGGACCGCGTGGGCGCTGTGGTACCGGCCCGCCTGCACCTCGACGCACGCCTGGGCCAACTCGTGGTCGTCGGCGGCCGGATGCCATACGTACCGACCTTCGAACGAGCCAGCGACCATGCTCACCTGCCACCCTGTCGCACCATCGGGACGCGTCCCGCCGGGACGCACCGCACCGGATCCGCACCGCACCGGAGTCGCGCAACTCGCCCGAGCCGGACGGCATCCGGACCCGGCGCGTGGTCGGACGCTCACCGGCCGTGAACCCCACCCTACTCAGGACGGCCGCTTCCCGAGAGGCATCCGGACGATCCAATCCCGCATACTTTCGATTTTTGTCACCTCCGACAGCTGGCGGAGGGTAACCGGAGCGAAACCTTCCGTAAGACTTTACGTTGGTCCGATGCACGAAACCCCCCCTGTGGAACGCCATTACCGGCGAAGGGGAAGAGAGCGCGCCACCGCGACGCCTCCCCGTGCGGCACGGCGGACTCGGCAGCGGCCCGCCGGGCCCGGTACATGATCAAAACGACCGGAGGGACCACCAGTTCCGTGAACCCACATCACACGGCCGACCTGTTGAACGCGGCGGTCTTCGCACGCGTCTTCGGCAGTGACGCCCTCGCCCTGCTGCGCCGCGCCGCCGCCGCCGGTGTCCGCATCGGCATCAGCGAACTGCGCCGCGGCCCCCGCGGGCGGCGGGGAGGCGAGAGGTGACGGCACCCTCCCGAGCGAGTACGTTTCCCGTGACCGGACTGCCCGCCGACTACCGGGCGTTCCACCAGCTCTACCGCGCCGCCTACGTGCACTGGGCCGAGCTCTACCTCGGCAACCGCCACGACGCGGAGGAGGCCGTCGACCAGGCCTTCGAGGACCTGTACTTCACCTGGGCCGAGGTCCTCAGAACCGAGAACCCCAACGCGTACGCCTGGGCCGTGGTCAGACACCGGACCATCGACTGCGCCCGCGCGCGCGGCCGCCGCCCCACCGTCATCGACACCGCGGCCTTCGAGACCAGCGCCCTGCGGCACGCCGTCGACCCCATCGGCGAACTGGAGCAGAGCCTGTCCGTCTACAAGGCGATCTGCGCCCTGCCGGCGCGCCAGCACGACGTCATCGTCCTGCACTACTGCCTCGGCTACAGCGTCCGGGAGACCGCCGACATCATGGGCATCACCGAGGGCGGGGTGCGCTCCACCGCCCGGCACGCCCGCCACCGCCTGCACGACGCGCTCGGACTGGAGAGAGAAGAGGAGCACCGGTGACCGGAACACTCGACCACGTGCTGGCCAAGGCCCGGCTCGACCCGCGCCCCTACCCGAGCGCGGAGGTCGACCGTGCCGAGGCCCGGCTCGCCGTCCGGCTCACCGAGCGCATGTGGCACGGCGCCCTGTACTTCGACGACCAGATGGAACCGGCGCGCACCGCCGCCGTCCGCGCCGCCCACCGCAACTACCTGCCCCACCGCGCCTTCTACCGCCGGCTCCGCAGCCTCTGCAAGACCGTCGTCGCCCACGATCTCCACAAGCTCGGCGCCCTCCTCGCCGACCGCCTCCTCGAACCCGAGGGCGCCCTCGTCCTCGGCTGCGTCCTCCAGCTCGCCGACCGCGAGGACAGCGCCCGCTTCTGGTGGCAGTTCGGCGCCGGCGCCGACGACACCGGCGCCGCGTGCTGCCTGTACCTGCACCACATGGCGCTCGGTGAGCGGCGGGAGGCGGAGCTCTGGCGTCGGCAGGCGGGGCTGGAGGCGCTGATGCCGGAGACTCCGGAGGAGATCGACCGCAACGATCTCAACATGGCGCTGCAGATGCTGGACGGGCTGCGGGAGGGGGAGGGGTTCTCGCCCGCGGCGACGGCGGTGATCGCGTATGTGCCGGACGCGCTCGGCTTCGTCGAGGAGGTCGATCTGCCGCTGCCGCAGCCGGATTTCCCGGAGCGGATCGGGGAATTGACGGCGGCCTGCTGAGCCCCGCGCCCCCAAGGTCAAGGCGGTGACGGCCGGGCAGCCGATCAGTGGAAGTGGTCAGCCCCGGTGGACGGAGTTCACGCCGGCGAGCGGTTTCGCGGCGGTTTCCGGTGACTGGCGTGGGCCTTCCTGCCGACCGTGGTGAGACGGATGTGCGGGTGCGCGACAGGAGTTTGGGCGCGAGGCGCTGAATTCCGGTCGGCCGTTTTGACCGTCCGCTCATCACACCGGTACCTCTCGTGGCCCCGGCGGGGTGTCCTCGCCGGTCACGACAGGAGTCACCATGAACAATCCCCTGGACCAGCACCGGGAAAGGGAGCACGGACGGGCCCGGCGCGTCCCGTCCGCCTCCCGCCCCCGGACCGTTGCGCACGCCTGCGCCCTGCTCGCCGGCCTCCTCGCCACCAGCCTCCTCGGCGGTCAAGCCGCCACTCCCGCCCGGGCCGCCGCCCCCCAGCACGGCCGGAAGCTGTTCGACAAGGCATATGGCATCGCCGAGGCCTGGACGGTGCCCAAGGGCGTCACGGCGGTCACCATCTCGGTCTGGGGCGGTGGCGGCGCGGGTGGCAGTGGGGCCGGCGGCGGTGGGGGCGGTGGCGGTGGCGGCGGCGGAAAGCCGGGAACCACGTCCGGCGGAGGCGGCGGCGGAGGAGGTGCCGGCGGTGGGGGCGGCGGGGGCGGCGGTGGCGGCAGCGCGGGCGGCTTCATCAAGTGCCACCTCGACGGGCTGAAGGGCGGCAGGAAACTGTACGTCCGGCCGGGATACGGCCGCTTCAGTGGTCGGGAAGGGACGGGTGGCAGTGCCGGCGGGCCGGGGAGGGGAGGCGGCAGTACCTTCGGCGGCGGCACCAACGGGAGCAGCGGTGGCGCCGGCGGCGACGGCCGGGCCCCCTCCGACGTCGTGGACATCTTCACGTCCTTGGTGCGGGACGGGAACCGGCACGTGCTCGCCTCCGCACCGGCAGGGGCGGACGGCGGGCCGGGCAAGGGCGGTGTCCGCGGGGGAGGCGGTGAGGGCGGCTACAACGGTGAGTACAGCAACGGCTCCCCCGGCAAGGGCGGCAGTGAGACGGTCGGCGGGCTGGGAGGGGCCGGCGGCCGGTTCCAGGCGGAGGAGGGGTTCGTCTGCAAGACCCCCCAGGGGAAGACCGCCCTTCCCGTCGAGGTCGTGGACGGCGGGAGCGGAAGCGGCGGAAGGGCCGGGGGCCGGGGCACTTTCGGTGGTAACGGCAAGGACGGCGGCTATGGAGGGTCGGCGTTCTCCGGTGGTTCGAGCGGTGCCGGGGGCGGCGGCGGGGGCGGCGCACACGGTCGGCGCTACGGCAGCGGGGGGCACGGCGGCAGTGGCGGCCGCGGAGGCCACGGAGGGAGCGGGGGCGATGGCGGCAGCGGCCAGTCCAAGCACAATCAGGACGTCGAGGACGGCAACGCGGGCTCTCCGGGCCAGGCTGGCACCCAAGGCAAAGACGGCCATGACGGCGCCGTTCTCATCGAATGGTGACCGGTCTTATGGTGACCGGCTTCCCCGGAGCGGACCGGTGACTACCAGCCCGTCCGGCGTTTGAGGACAACCGCGCGGAGCGCGGTTTCGGGGGTGCGGGGGCTTGCCGCCGCGGGAAACGGTGAAAGGGAGGGGCCGGGGCACCAGCCCGCCGCAGGCGCTACCCCAGCGCCCGCAGCCCCGGCACGAAGGTGACGAGCACCGGCACGAACGGCACGAGCGCCGCCGTGGCGGTCAGCCGAAGCCGGTGAGCCGGGCTCAGCCGAGGCCCCGGTGCCAGTAGCCGGTCCACCCGGCGGGGCACCTGGGCGGTGTGGGCCGAGCAGGGGTCGAACACCCCCCGGTCCTCGTTGAGTTCGACGAGGGCGAGCGCCGTCGTCAGGCGCCCGAACCGGCGCGACGCGACGTCGTCCGCGGCCAGTTCCACCAGGTGGTGGACCCGGTCGCGGAAGGCGGCGAAGACGGGTACCTGGGGGAAGCCGTTGGCGAGCGCGGAGGAGCAGTGGAGCAGCCAGTCGTGGCGGGCCCGGACGTGGCCCTGCTCATGGGCGAGGAGCGCGTCGAGCTGGGAGTCGTCGAGCCGGCGGAGCGCGCCGGTGGTGATGACCAGCTGCGGGGCGGGACCGCCGCGCAGCAGCCACGCGTCGGGCCGGTCGGACTCCAGCAGCACCAGCCGCTCGCCGCCCGGCTCCTCGCCGGGCAGGCGCGGCGAGCGGACGAGGAGGTCGGCTCGGCGCCGTCGGCGCCGGGCGCGGGCGCCGCGGATCTCGCGGGTGAGCATGGCGGCCGTCCAGACCGCCCCGCAGGCGAGCACGACGGCCATGGGCGCGGCCAGCGAGCCGTAGCCGCCCAGGGCGTACGCCTCGACGACACCGCTCGGCGCGGGGGCGAACACATTGCCGCGCACGGCCTCCCAGGCCGCCGCGGCGCTCAGGGCCATGGCGAGCGCGCAGCACAGCAGGACGGCGGCCACCACGCACTGCCACACCCACAGGGCCAGCACCGGCTCGCGGTCGGGCCAGTCCGCGCGGGCGAGGAAACGGGGGGCGAGCGAGGCGAGCAGCGCGCCGAGGGCCAACAGCGCGAGCGGGACGAGCATGGGTGTGCCTTCCCTCGGATTCGTCCACGGCGGCGTGGAGTCCTGTGGGTCCAGTGCTGGAGCAGAACAGTAGTGGACCTACACGTCCGCGTGCAGTGGCAGGACCTACGCCTTTTGGCCGAGGGCTTGATCCGGACGTCCCGAGCGTCCCGTGGATCACTCACATCGTCAGCAGCATCGCCAACATCCCTATTCCCATGGAAACCCGGCAGACGCCGGTCAGTTCCAGCCGGGCGCGCGCCAACGGCGGCGCGGTCATCCCCGGCGACGTGCCGGGCGGAGCCGCCCTCGCCGCCGGTACTGGGACGATCGCGGCGAGCGTCCGCACCACGTACACCGCGAAGTAGACCAGGAGCAGCCCCGTCAACAGCGGTGTGCCGGCGGGAGGATGGCCGTCGCCATGGCCGCCGCCGTGATCGCCCGCCGGAGCCCCCGCCATGGCGAGCGCCATGTACACCATCGCGAACGCCCCTGCCGCGTGGTGCAGTCGGTGGGCGTCGGCTCCGCGCCGGGCCGCCACCAGCGCGTGCACCCCCGCCGCGGCGAACAGCGCCGCGAACGCCACCGCCCCCCACGGCCGGCCCGTCGGCGCCGACACCGGGGCCGCCATGGCCGCCATGCCCAGCCCCATCACCGCGTCGCCCCGGGCGGCCCGGCGCTCCCCCGCCGCGCCGGACCGGGCCCGGTGCAGGCAGTACACGCCCGCCGTGGTGCCCACGACCACCAGCAGCCACCCGACCAGCGGTGGTCCGTGCACCCCACACCTCCCCGACGTGCGCTCCCCCTGGGCAGAATGCCCGCGCCGAGGGGGTCGTACGGGAGCGCACGGGCGCAGGGTGGGGGCGCGGGGGGTATCGGCGCGCCCCCGGGCCGGAAGGCCGGGTCGGCCGAACTCCGGTGCGGTGGGCGTCAGATGCCCGGCCGGTACCGCAGCGGATGCCCCTCCGGCACCTCCACCACCGCGATGCGCACCCCGTCGGGATCGGCGATCCACATCTCGATCAGTCCCCAGGGCATCCGCTCCGGCGGCCGCAGGATCCGCACGCCGCGCTCCCGGAGTTCGTCGTGCGCCGCCGCGACGTCGGCGACCTGGAGCCACAGCTCCAGCCCCGGCGCCGGCGGCGCCTCCGCGCGGCCGGAGAGCTCCAGGAAGCCGCCGCCCAGGAAGTAGACGGTGCCGCGCTCCTCGCCCGTGCCGAACTCCCGGTAGACCGCGAGGCCCAGCGCTCCGCCGTAGAACGCCCGCGAGCGCTCCGGATCGGTCGGCCTCAGCAACACCCTGCCGCTCAGTACGTGCACCATGCCGTCCGACTGTACGCACCGGCCTTGCGGTTAGTCTCGGGAGTGATCGCACCGGAACCAGGAAAGGACCCCCGGAACGCCATGGAGACCATGGAGACCGCCCGCCCCGGCCAGGACCGGCCGGTGATCCGCGCCGCGACCGCGGCCGACGCCCCCGCGCTCGTCCCCCTGATCGAGTCCGCCTACCGCGGTGACGCCAGCCGTGCGGGCTGGACCACGGAGGCGGACCTCCTGGACGGCCAGCGCACCGACGAGGAGGGCGTCACGGCCGTGCTGACCGCCGAGGGCAGCCGGGTGCTGCTGGCCGAGCACCCCGAGGGTCCCGAGCATCCTGAAGGCGCCGAGAACCCCGCGGGCCCCATCGCCTGCTGCCACATCGAACACCGCGGTGATCACGCCTACTTCGGCATGTTCGCGGTCCTGCCGGCCCTCCAGGGCGCGGGGCTCGGCAGGGTGATGCTCGCCGAGGCCGAGCGGGTGGCGCGGGCGGAGTGGGGGGTCCGCGAGATGCACATGACGGTGATCCGGCAGCGCGAGGAGCTGATCGCCTGGTACGAGCGGCGGGGCTACCGGCGGACCGGGAAGATGGTCCCCTTCCCGTACGGCGACGAGCGCTTCGGCATACCGCGCCGCGCGGACCTGGAGTTCGAGCTGCTGGTGAAGGAACTTCCGTAGCACGCCTTCCGTGACGGACGGCTGCCGGACGCGGACGCTCCGCATCCGGCGGCTCTCGCATGTCTCTCGCTTTCGGCAGCCTCCGACAGGAAAAACGACGGCGGCCCCCCGGGGGCCGCAGGATAATTTGCAGCAGCACCCCTTGAGGAGGAGAACCACGCATGGATACGGTGTCTTAACGCCAGGTTCTCCAGGGAAGGGGTTGTCATGACGGAAATTCTCGCGTCGAGGGCGATAGCCGCCGACGAATCGTCCGAGGCGTCCGTGGAGAGCGTCACCGGGCACCCCGCCTGGTCACAGCTCAAGGACGCCGTCGAGACGATCAGGCCGTGGCAGTCCGCCGACGGCTCGATCGACCTGGAAGCCGACGGCGCCCCGCCGGGCGAGCTCGTACGGGCCGAGGTCGAGCGCGTCGTCGCCGCCGTCGAGCAGCTCTCCCCGCTCCTCCCGCACGACGCCGAGTACCACGCCGCCCTCGTCTCCGACCTGCGGAAATGGGCGGACGCCGGCTTCGCCGTGCCGGACTTCCTGGACGCGCTGCTCGCCTTCCGCCCCGCCGAGCGGCGCGTCGACGGCCGGCAGCACCTGGTCGTCTTCCCCATGTACACCCAGAACGGCAACCCGGACCGCAACCTGGAGGCCGTCGTCCTGCGCCTGGTGTGGCCCGAGTGGCTCTCGGAGCTGGAGCGCACCCGCTACGACAACCCCCTCTTCCTCGGCATCACCTTCGAGGACTTCACGGCGGGCTACGACACCAACTCCGCGGTCCTCTTCCCGGAGACCATCGCCGTCCGCGAGGCCCCCGACCGCTTCACCTGGGGCGGCATCTTCTGCGACCGCGAGGCCGCCCGCTTCCGCCGGGTGACCGAGGCGGCCGTGGACATCCTCGGCCTGGAGCTCCCGGACGACATCGCCGCCATGCTGGACGACCAGGAGCGCTGCCAGCAGGCGTTCGTCCTCTGGGACATGATCCACGACCGGACGCACAGCCACGGCGACCTGCCGTTCGACCCCTTCATGATCAAGCAGCGGCAGCCGTTCTGGATGTACGGCCTGGAGGAGCTGCGCTGCGACCTCACCGCCTTCAAGGAGGCCGTGAAGCTGGAGGCCGACGGCTACGCCCAGGGCCGCGACGTGCAGTACGCCGTGCTCTTCGACCGGATGTTCCGCTTCCCGGTCACCGGCGAGCGCGTCCGCAACTACGACGGCCTCGGCGGCCAGCTCCTCTTCGCCTACCTGCACCGGAACGACGTCGTACGCTGGACGGACAACACCCTCCACATCGACTGGGACCGCGCTTCCCGGGTCACGAACCAGCTGTGCGGCGAGATCGAGAAGCTCTACCGCGACGGCATCGACCGCCCCAAGCTCGTCCACTGGCTCGCCGCCTACGAGCTCGTCTCCACGTACCTGGCCCCGCACCCCGGCTCCACCTGGGCCAAGGGCCCCGACGCCCTGGACCTCAGCCTGCCGCCGCGCAAGCTCGTGGACGACGTGCTTCCGGACGAGTTCCCGCTCAGCATGTTCTACGAGGCCCTTGCCAAGAAGCTGCGTACCGTGATCGCCTCGACCAAGGGGATCACCGCGGCGAGCGTGGCGAAGGTGGCCGCGTGAGCACCGGGAACAGCGCGGGGACCACGGAGAACAGCGCGGGGAACCTCGCGGGGAACGAGGAGGCGAAGACCATGAGCACTCCGACCAACGGCGACGGCCGGCTGGACGGCGCCGTCGTGGCGGTGGCGGGAGCGGCCGGCCCGGCCGGCCGCGCGGCCCTGCTGCGGCTGGCCGAGGCGGGGGCGACGGTCGTCGCCGCCGACGCGGACGCGGCCCGCCTCGCCGAGGCGGTGGACGCGGCCCGCTACGCCCACGGCGGCGCCACCGTCATCGGCGACACCGTCGACCTCCTCGACCTGGACGCCACCCGCGCCTGGGCCGACCGCACGGAGAAGGAGTTCGGGCGCGTCGACGGCCTGGTCCACCTGGTGGGCGGCTGGCGCGGCTCGGCCACCTTCGCCGAGACCGACCCCGCCGACTGGGAGCTGCTGGAGAAGCTGCTCATCCGTACGGTCCAGCACACCTCGCTGGCCTTCGAGGGTGCCCTCAGCCGCAGCGGCAACGGCCGGTATGTGCTGGTCAGCGCGGCCGGGGCGAGCAAGCCCACCGCGGGCAACGCCGCGTACGCCGCCGCCAAGTCCGCCGCCGAGGCGTGGACGCTCGCCCTCGGGGACGCGTTCCGCAAGGCGGGCGGGGACGACGGACCGGCGGCCGCCGCCACCATCGTGATCATCAAGGCCCTGGTGCACGACGCCATGCGTGCCGAGCGCCCCAACGCCAAGTTCGCGGGCTTCACCGACGTCAAGGACCTCGCCGAGGCCATCGTCGGCGTCTGGGAGAAGCCCGCCTCGGAAGTGAACGGAACCCGTCTGTGGCTGACGCCCCACACGTGAGCGACCCGCACGTGAGCGAGACCGACGCGATACGCCGGCACGACCCCCGGGTCCGCGGCTTCGCCAGTGACAACTACGCCGGCGCGCACCCGGAGGTCCTCGCGGCCCTCGCCCTCGCCAACGGCGGCCACCAGATCGCGTACGGGGAGGACCGGTACACCGAGCACCTCCAAGAGGTGTTCCGCTCCCACTTCGGGCCCACCGCCGAGGCGTTCCCCGTCTTCAACGGCACGGGCGCCAACGTCGTCGCCCTCCAGGCGGTGACGGAGCGGTGGGGCGCGGTGATCTGCGCCGCCTCGGCCCACATCAACGTCGACGAGTGCGGCGCGCCCGAGCGCGTCGGCGGGCTGAAGCTGCTCACCGTGCCCTCCCCGCACGGCAAGCTCACGCCCGAGCTGATCGACCGCGAGGCGTGGGGCTGGGACGACGAGCACCGCGCGCAGCCGCAGGTCGTCTCGATCGCCCAGACCACCGAACTCGGGACCTGCTACACCCCCGAGGAGATCCGGGAGATCTGCGACCACGCCCACGAGCGGGGCATGAAGGTCCACCTGGACGGCTCGCGCGCCGCCAACGCCGCGGCCACGCTGGGCGTTCCGCTGCGCGCCTTCACCACGGACGCCGGCGTCGACCTGCTCTCCTTCGGCGGCACCAAGAACGGCCTGCTGTTCGGCGAGTGCGTCGTCGTGCTGAATCCGGGCGCGGTCAAGGCGATGAAGCACCTGCGCAAGCTGTCGATGCAGCTCGCCTCCAAGATGCGCTTCGTCTCGGTGCAGTTCGAGGCGCTGCTGGCCGGCGACCTCTGGCTGCGGAGCGCGTCGCACGCCAACGCGATGGCCGCCCGCCTCGCCGAGGGCGTCCGGGCCGTCGACGGCGTCGAGGTGCTGCACCCCGTCGAGTCGAACGCGGTCTTCGCGCGCCTGCCGCGCGAGGTGAGCGAGCGGCTGCGGAAGCGGTACCGCTTCTACTTCTGGGACGAGGCGGCGGGCGACGTCCGCTGGATGTGCGCCTTCGACACCACGGAGGACGACGTGGACGCGTTCGTCGCGCTCGTCAAGGAGGAGATGGCACGGGGGTGACCCCCGGCCGCTCCCGCGCATGACGGAGGCCCCGCACCGAAGGCCCGGAGGGCCGGTGCGGGGCCTCCGCCGTTCTCACTCCCCGGCGGCGGACGGCCGGTAGCGGCCCAGCGGGATCACGACGGGTGCCCCGGCCTCCTCGTCGTGGCGGACCCGGGCGCGGACCCCGAACACGTCCTCCACCAGTTCCTCGGTGAGCACCTCGGCCGGGGTGCCCAGGGCGGCCACCCGGCCCTCCTTCATGGCCACCAGCCGGTCCGCGTAGCGGGCGGCGAGGGACAGGTCGTGGAGCACCACGACGACCGTGCGGCCCGTCGTCCGGTGCAGGTCGCGGACCAGGTCCAGGACCTCGATCTGGTGCGCCAGGTCGAGGTGGTTGGTCGGCTCGTCGAGCAGCAGCAGCTCCGTCCGCTGGGCCAGGGCCATCGCGATCCAGGCACGCTGCCGCTGGCCGCCGGACAGCTCGTCCAGCGTCCGCTCCGCCAGGTCGTAGGTGCCGGTGGCGCGCAGCGCCTCCTCGACGGCGGCCTCGTCGTCCGAGGACCAGCGCCGGTACCAGGTCTGGTGCGGATGCCGGCCGCGGGCCACCAGGTCGGCGACGCTCAGCCCCTCCGGTGCCACCGGCGACTGCGGGAGCAGCCCGACCAGCCCGGCGACCTCGCGCGTCGGGACGCGGTGGATCGGCCGGCCGTCCAGCAGCACGCTCCCGGACGCGGGCTTCATCAGCCGGCCGAAGGCCCGCAGCAGCGTGGACTTGCCGCAGCCGTTGGGGCCGACGACGGCCGTGACCGTGCCCTCGGGGATGTCGAGGTCGAGGTCGCGGACGACCGGCCGGTCGCCGTACGCGAGCGTCAGGCCCTCGGCGCGCAGCCGTACCGCCGGGCCGGCGGCGGCCGTTGTGGGTGGGCCGGACGGGGTGCGGGTGGTCTCGGTCATGACGTGCGGGCCCTTCCGCTCCGGATCAGCAGGTACAGCAGGTAGGGGGCGCCCAGCGCGGCGGTGAGGACGCCCACCGGGAGTTCCACGCTCCCGAACGCGGTGCGGCCGAGGACGTCCGCCCAGACGGTCACGGCCGCTCCGGTCAGCGCGGAGGCGAGCAGCGGCGGCGTGCCCGTGCGCAGCAGCCGCAGGGCGAGCTGCGGGCAGGCCAGGGCCACGAAGGCGACGGGCCCGGTGGCGGCGGTCGCCCCGGCCGTGAGCAGGACGGCCGTCAGCAGCAGGGCGACCCGGGTGGGGGTCATCCGGACGCCGAGGCCGCGCGCGGTGTCGTCGTCGAAGGCGAGCGCGCCGAAGGGGAAGGAGAGCAGCAGGGCCACGGGCAGCAGGACGGCGAGCGTCCACAGGGTGGGCCGCAGGGTGTCCCAGGAGGCGCCGTTGAGGCTGCCGTTGAGCCACAGCAGGGCCCGTCCGGCGTCCACGATGTCCGCCTTGAGCAGCAGCCAGGACAGGGCGCTGGTCAGTACGGCGTCGATGCCGACGCCCACCAGCAGCACCCGGTGTCCGGTCAGGCCGCGGCGGACGGCGAGCAGGTAGACGGCGGCCGCCGCGAGGACGCCGCCCGCCATGGCGGCGGCGGGCATGCCCACGCTCGCCATGGTTCCGCCGACGCCGCCGTAGGAGCCGCCGAAGACGATGACGGCCACGGCGCCCACGCCCGAACCGGCCGTGACGCCCAGGATGTCGGGGCTGGCCAGCGGGTTGCGGGCGAGGCCCTGCAGGATGGCGCCGGCCAGGGCCAGTGAGGCGCCGGCCAGGGCGCCGGTGACCGCGCGCGGCAGCCGCAGCTCCGTCACCACCATGCGGTCGGCCTCGTCGCCGCCGCCGAACAGCACCCCGGCCACCCGGTCCACCGGGATGGCGATGTCGCCCCGGCCGCAGTCCACCAGGACCGCGAGGAAGAGGGCGGCGAGGATCAGCAGGGGCACCAGCACCGTGCGGGGCCGCCACACCGCCGAGACCGGGCCGGCGCGCAGCGGGGTCCGGCCGGGGACGGCCGGTGTGGGTACCGTGTCCGGGGCGCTCATGTCCCCACCGCCTTCCGGCCGCGCACGAGGTGGATGAAGACGGGCGCGCCGACGAGCGCCAGCATGATGCCCACCTGGAGCTCCCCGGGCCGGGCGACCAGCCGGCCGAGCACGTCGGCGGAGAGCATGAGGACGGCGCCGACGAGGGCCGCCTGGACGATGATCCAGCGGTAGTCGGGGCCGGAGAGGCGCCGGGCGACGTGGGTGCCGACCAGGCCGACGAAGCCGATCGGGCCGCACACGGCGACCGCCGCGCCGGTCAGCAGGGTGATCGCCGCCATGCCGGTGGCCCGGGTCAGCCCGATCCGTACGCCGAGCATGCGGGCCACGTCCTCGCCCAGGGAGAGGGCGTTGAGCCCCGAGGCGTTCAGGGCGGCGAGCAGCAGGCCGGCCGCGACGAACGGCAGTGCCTCCACGGTCAGTTCGAGGGGCCGGCCGCTGACCGAGCCGACGGTCCAGAAGCGGTAGGTCTCCAGGGCCTGCCGGTCGAGGAGCACCATCCCGGCGGTGAGCGCGGTGAACAGCGCGTGCGTGGCGGCTCCGGCGAGGGCGAGGGTGACGGGAGTGGCGCCGCCGCGGGCGAGGGTCCCCGCCGCGTACACCGAGGCACCGGCGAGCGCGGCCCCGAGGAAGCCGAACCACACGTACCCGTACAGGCTCGTGACGCCCAGGACGAAGAGGGACGAGACGACGCCCATGCCCGCACCCGCGCTGATGCCCAGCACCACCGGGTCGGCGATCGGGTTGCGGGTGTGGCCCTGCATCAGGGCGCCGGCGGCTCCCAGGGCGAGGCCGGCGACCAGCGCGGTCACGGTGCGCGGCAGGCGCAACGAACGGACGATCACGTCACCTTCGGTGCCGGAGGAGTGCCACAGCCCGTGCCAGACCTGGGCGGGCGTGAGCGGTTCGGCGCCCAGTCCGAGGCTCAGCAGGACGGCGACGGCGAGTGCCGCCACGAGGGCGCAGGTCCACCAACGCCGTTGCGCCGCCTTGCCGGACGCGACCTGATGTAGTCCCCCTCGTTTTCCGGGCGGCGCGGGTGGCGCTTCTGTCACATTCCCCTCCACGGCGAATTTCGGCCATTTAGGCGAGCCTATCCTTAGAGGCACACCAGGCCGAACGCAGTGCCGAACAAGAAGCGCTGAACAGAGAAGTGCCGAACAGAGAAGGGACACCCGTCCGATGAGAGCCCGTTGGCTCAGCCGTTTCACCCGTACCGTGGGAGCCGTCGCGGTCGCCGCGGGCCTGCTCGTCACCACCGCCTGCGGCGGTTCCGACAAGGACGACGACAAGGGCGGCACCGACACCGCCGCCTCGGCCGGCGCGTTTCCGCGCACCGTCGAACACGCCATGGGGAAGACCGAGCTGAAGAAGGCCCCGCGCCGCGTCGTCGCGCTCGACATGACCTTCGTCGACGCCACGCTCGCCCTGGGCGGCGACGTCGTGGGCTACACGACCTTCTCCGCGCCCGACGAGAAGCTGCCCGGCTACTTCGGCAAGGACGCCGCCGCCCACGCGGGCGACGCCAAGCCCGTGGGCACGCTGGAGGAGCCCAGCCTGGAGAAGATCATGGCGCTCAAGCCGGATCTGATCCTGTCCGCCAAGGTCCGCCACGAGAAGCTGTACAAGCAGCTCTCGCGCATCGCGCCCACCGTCTTCACCCAGGACACCGGCGCCACGTGGAAGGACAACCTCAGGCTGGTGGGCAAGGCGCTCGGCCAGGAGAAGCGGGCGGACGAGCGGCTCGCCGCCTACGAGAAGCGCGCCAAGGCCATCGGCGACGCGGTCCGCAAGAAGCGGGGGAGCAACCCGTCGGTCTCCGTCGTCCGGTTCGTGGACGGGCCGACGCGCCTGTACAAGGAGGACACCTACATCGGCGGCGTGGTCAAGGACCTCGGCTTCGGCAAGCCCGCGGACGCCAAGGGCACCGGCTTCAACGCCGACATCTCCGAGGAGCAGATCAAGAAGGTCGACGCCGACGACATCTTCGTGACCGCCTACCCCGACCCCAAGGGCGCGGCGGTGAAGAGCAAGGAGAAGTTCCAGGCCAACCCGCTGTGGAAGCGGCTCGGCGGGAAGGTCCACGAGGTCGACGACACGACGTGGATGATGGCCGTCGGCGTCTACGGGGCCGACGCGGTCCTCGACGACGTCGCCCGGACGTACGGGGTGGACGCCGCGCGGGCCTGACGGCTCGTCAGCCGGGCGTTCCCCGCGGGAGGAGCGCCCGGCGGCGGCCGGGGCGGGGCGTCAGACGTCCGTACGGCGCGGGCAGGTGCCGCAGAGCCGGTCGGGGGTGACGGTGTACCAGAGGCAGCAGTTGACCCGGGTGCGCGTGTGGTCCGTGCCGGCCCCCGCCGCGGCCCCCGCGTCGCCGCCGCAGGGGCGGAAGCCCGCGGCGCCCACGTAGGGCGGCGTACCCCCCGGCAGCAGCGCGTCGGCCGCGCGCGCCGCCCGGCCCTCGTCGCCGGTGGCCCGGCCCACGTACCAGACGCTCTCCGCCAGTTCGTCGGTCGCCAGGCCCCAGACCGCGCGCGGGCCCCTGCGCAGCAGCGGACGGAACGCCTCCAGCACCGGGGCGAGATGCCGGGCCACCGCCTCGCGCAGCGCCGCGGCCAGCCGTTCCTCGTCCGAGACGACCCGGACCCCGGGCCGCCCGGCCGCCGGGTCGTCCGGCAGGCAGAGGAGTGCCGAGGGGAGGACGGACAGCGTCGCCGCCGCCGGGTCGCAGCCGATGCCGCCCGGCGTGAACAGGGGCACCCGCCGTTCCAGGAACCAGGGGCCGCTCATGGCCACGGCGGCGTGGAAGGCGTACAGGTGCAGCGCGTCCATGGCGGCGACGTCGGGCCGGGGATCGCGGCCGCCGGCGTCCCGCATCCGGGCGCCGGCCAGCTCGCGGAGGTGTTCGCGCGCGGCGGGGTCCCGTACGAGCCGGTCCGCGGTCAGGCCGTCGACGGGGCCGGCGGGGGCGACCCGCAGCCGGAGCAGCGGTCCGAGGGCGTCGGCCAGTCCGGCGTAGGTCTCCTCGTGGAGGCCCCGCGGGTCGTGTGTGTCCGGTACTGCGCGCTGAGGAGCGGTCGCGGTCGTCAAGGGCACCCCTCACCGGACGGATCGGCACGGCTCACCCCAGGGGCAGGCCCCTGAAAGGTAAGCCTTACCTTAGCAAGTCCGTGATCGTCGGCAAGCCCGGCGTCCGACGACAAGCCCTCCCGCCGTCAGACGCCTTCCAGCGCCGCCACCTGCGCCGGCGTCGGCGCCGTCCCGCCCAGGTGCGCCGGCACCCACCACGTGTCGTCCGGCCCCTTCGGCCGCACCGGGTACGCCCGCTGCGCCGCCTCCAGCAGTTCCTGCACCCGGGCCCGCAGCCGCTCGGTGACCTTCTCCGCCGGCTCGTCCGGGGCCGCCTCGACGGGTGCCCCCACCCGGATCGCCACCGGTATATGGCTGCGCCCCAGGTTCCGCTTGCGTCCCTTGGTCCACAGGCGCTGGGTGCCCCACAGGGCCATCGGCAGCAGCGGAACACCGGCCTCCTGCGCCAGCCGCGCCGCACCCGACTTGAAGTTCTTCAACGTGAACGAGGGGGAGATCGTCGCCTCCGGGAACACCCCGACGATCTCCCCCGAGCGCAGCGCCGACAGCGCGTGCTTGTAGGCGTCGAGCCCCGCCGAGCGGTCGACGGGGATGTGCTTCATCGCCCGCATCAGCGGCCCCGACACCTTGTGCCGGAAGACCGCCTCCTTCGCCATGAAGCGCACCAGCCGCTTCGCCGGGCGGGCGGCGAGCCCGCAGAAGACGAAGTCGAGGTAGCCGATGTGGTTGCTCACCAGCACGGCCCCGCCGCGCTGTGGCACGTGCTCGGTGCCCTGGACGTCGAGGCGCAGGTCGGCGGCCTTGAACAGGGTGCGGGCGACGCCGATCACCGGGGGGTACACGAGCTCTGCCATATCGGTCATGTCCTTCGGGGGCCTGGGGAGGATGCTCCCGCTGAAGTTACGCAGCCGTAGGGTGGCGGCTTCCGGCAGATCGTGCCCGAATGTCCGGCCCGCAAGCCAGCCGGGGGCGGTTCTCGGCCGGGAGATCCTCATCACGTCGCCCGATTTGCCGGATTGGGCGGAGAGGTGGCGAGGATTCCGGCGGGAATTCCTCCCTCGCGGGCGGTGCTGGACGGAGGGACGGAACGCCGCCGCGGGGCGACGGCGTCGAAGGGGACGACGCGGGTATCCGGACCCGCGCCAGGTGTGAGACGGAAGGACGAACGTGCGGGAACGGAAAGAGGCCGGCGCGCCGCGGCTGGACGCCGCCGCGCTCGGCGCGGAGCTGGGCGAGCGGGCCACCCTCGTGCAGTTCTCCAGCGCGTTCTGCCAGCCCTGCCGGGCCACCCGGCGGGTCCTCGCCGACGTCGCGGGCATGGTCGAGGGTGTCGCCCACGTCGAGATCGACGCCGAGGCGCGGCTCGGGCTCGTCAGATCCCTGGACGTCACCGCGACGCCGACCGTCCTCGTCCTCGACGCCGCCGGCCGCGTCGTGCGCCGCGCCGAGGGCGAACCGCGCAGGGCGCACGTCATCGCGGCGCTCGGGGCGGCCGTGGAATCCGTCTGACGCGCGTCGGCGCCGCCCCTCCGTGGATGATCGTGATCCGAGTCCCATCCGCCCGGCGGCCCTTGACGCCGCTCGCCGCGCCTCGCCAAGGTGACGCCATGTGGCCTGGACTTCTCTCGCAGTTAGACACGTACGTGGACGTACCGGTGGCAGCCGGCGCGCGCTGTCCGAGCCCGTGAGTATCCGCGACCGCACCACTCCGGCTCGATCAGCTCGACTTGTTCGACATGAAGGGGACAGCCCATGTCGGTCTCGCCCGACCTCAGCACCCTCCGCGCCGCCGGCCCCGAGCTGCTGCGCTCGGTCTTCCGCCGGCACGCCGCCGGCGTGGCCGTGATCACCGCACAGGGCGACCGCCCCGTCGGATTCACCGCGACGTCCCTCACCTCCGTGGCCGCCGAGCCCCCGATCGTCTCGTTCGGCGTCGGCACCGGCTCGTCCAGCTGGCCCGTCCTGGCCGAGGCCGAGCACGTCGGCGTGCACATACTCGGCGAGCACCAGCGGGAGCTGGCCGCCGTCTTCGCCCGCAGCGGCGCCGACCGCTTCGCCGCGCCCACCCGGTGGCGCGCCGGGCCGGAGGAGGTGCCCCTTCTGGAGGGCGTGCTGGCGTGGCTGGTGTGCCGGGTGGTGGCCCGGGTGCCCGCCGGTGACCACTGCCTCGTCCTCGCCGAGGCGGTGACGGGCGAGGCCGCCGGAACGGGCCGTCCCCTGCTCTACCACCAGGGACGCTTCAACGGTTTGCGGGACTGAGACGTCCCTGCCCCGCGCGTTGGGCACATCACAGGTCAACGGCCTTGCGCTCGGGTAATACGCTCGATGTACTGACGAGTAACATTCCGGTGCGGGCATCACCAGCCCCGCCCGGGGTCCGCCCCCCGAGGCGCCTATGCTGCCTGCCAAGGCAGCTTTGAAGAGACGATGCAGTAGGAGAGCCGGCGTGAGCTTGAGGATCGTTGTCTGTGTGAAGTACGTGCCCGACGCCACCGGCGACCGGCACTTCGCCGAGGACCTGACCGTCGACCGCGACGACGTGGACGGCCTGCTCTCGGAGCTCGACGAGTACGCGGTCGAGCAGGCGCTGCAGATCGCCGACGAGGCCGATGACGCGGAGATCACCGTGCTCACCGTCGGCCCCGAGGACGCCAAGGACGCGCTGCGCAAGGCGCTGTCCATGGGGGCGCACAAGGCCGTCCACGTCGAGGACGACGACCTGCACGGCACCGACGTCATGGGCACCTCGCTGGTGCTCGCCAAGGCCGTCGAGCACGTCGGCTACGACCTGGTGGTCTGCGGCATGGCCTCCACCGACGGCGGCATGGGCGTCCTCCCGGCCCTCCTCGCCGAGCGCCTGGGCGTCCCGCAGGTCTCCCTGCTCTCCCAGGTCGCGGTCGAGGACGGCAAGGTGACCGGCCGCCGCGACGGCGACGCCGCCACCGAGCAGCTGGAGGCCGCCCTCCCGGCCGTCGTCTCCGTCACCGACCAGTCGGGCGAGGCGCGTTACCCCTCCTTCAAGGGCATCATGGCCGCGAAGAAGAAGCCGGTGGAGTCGCTGGACCTGTCCGACCTGGGCATCGAGGCGGACGAGGTCGGCCTCGACGGCGCCTGGACCACGGTCGACAGCGCCGCCGAGCGCCCGGCCCGCACGGCCGGCACGATCGTCAAGGACGAGGGCGAGGGCGGCAAGCAGCTCGCCGAGTTCCTCGCGGGCCAGAAGTTCGTCTGAGCGGGCCACCAGCCCGTCCGAGCCCGGAACCCCGCAACCGCCCTCACACTTCCCGCAGGAGAGCAACGCCATGGCTGAAGTCCTCGTCTACGTAGACCACGTGGACGGCGCCGTCCGCAAGCCCACCCTCGAACTGCTCACCCTCGCCCGCCGCATCGGCGAGCCCGTCGCCGTCCACCTCGGCGCCGGTGCCGACGAGGCCGCGAAGGTGCTCGGCGAGCACGGCGCCGTCAAGGTGCTGACCGCCGACGCCGCCGAGTTCGCCGACTACCTGGTCGTCCCCAAGGTGGACGCCCTCCAGGCCGCGTACGAGGCCGTCAACCCGGCCGCCGTGCTCGTCCCGTCCTCCGCCGAGGGCAAGGAGATCGCGGCCCGCCTCGCGCTCCGCGTCGGCGGCGGCCTCATCACCGACGCCGTCGACCTGGAGGCCGGCGACGAGGGCCCGGTGGCCACGCAGTCCGTCTTCGCGGCCTCGTACTCCACCAAGTCCCGCGTCACCAAGGGCACCCCGGTCATCACCGTCAAGCCCAACTCCGCCGCTCCCGAGGCCGCCCCGGCCGCGGGCACGGTCGAGCGGCTCTCCGTCACCTTCGGCGAGCTGGCCACCGGCACCAAGGTCGTCTCCCGCACCCCGCGCGAGTCGACCGGCCGCCCCGAGCTGACCGAGGCCGCGATCGTGGTCTCCGGCGGCCGCGGCGTCAACGGCGCCGAGAACTTCCCGCTGATCGAGGCCCTGGCGGACTCGCTCGGCGGCGCCGTCGGCGCCTCCCGCGCCGCGGTGGACGCCGGCTGGTACCCGCACACCAACCAGGTCGGCCAGACCGGCAAGTCGGTCTCCCCGCAGCTCTACATCGCGGCGGGCATCTCCGGTGCCATCCAGCACCGGGCCGGCATGCAGACCTCGAAGACGATCGTCGCCATCAACAAGGACGAGGAGGCGCCGATCTTCGAGCTGGTCGACTACGGCGTCGTCGGCGACCTCTTCGAGGTCGTCCCGCAGCTGACGGACGAGATCAAGGCCCGCAAGGGCTGATCCCCCCGGGGTTCGTGACAGGGCTCCCGCGCGCGGCGGCGTGCGGGGGCCCGTCGCGTTTCCCGGGGTGTTGACCGCCGGACGGGGACACGGCTAGCTTCAACGAACTGTTGAACTCCCTGCGTTCCGAAGGACGGTGGCCCGGTGCACCGGAGCGTGACGACGACCTTCGACAGCACGCTGACGGACCGGCTCACGGCCCGGCTCGCCGGCGTGGACGCGGACCTCGCGCGCCGCTACCCCGGCGACCCGGGCACCCGGCAGCCCGTGCACACGGTCTACGTCCCGGCGGACGCCTTCGCGGCGGACACGGTCCGTACCTGGGGCGAACGCGCGCTGGCGGCCCTCGACGCGCACGCGCCGGACGCGGAGGCGCTGGCGGAAGCGCTCGGCGTACCGGACGCCACCGCCGTCCACGACCGCGTCCGGGCCAAGCTGGCCCGGGAGCCGGTGGAGGACCTGCGCGTCGACTTCGAGGACGGCTACGGCCGCCGCTCCGACGCCGAGGAGGACGAAGCGGCGGCGCGGGCGGCCGAGTTGACGGCCGCGTCGGTCGCGGACGGCAGCGCGCCGCCGTTCACCGGCATCCGCGCCAAGTCCATGGAGGCGGCGGTACGGGACCGGGGCGTCCGCACCCTCGACGTCTTCCTCACGGGCCTCATGGCGAGGGGAGGGCTGCCCGCCGGGCTCGTCCTCACCCTCCCCAAGGTCAGCCACGCCGAGCAGGTCACGGCGATGGCGGAGGTGGCGGGGGAGTTCGAGAAAGCGCACGGCCTGGAGGCGGGCCGGATCCGCTTCGAGGTCCAGATCGAGACCACCCAGGCCGTCCTGGGCCCGGACGGCCGGGCGACGGTCGCGCGGCTGCTGGACGCGGGGGAGGGCCGGGTGAGCGCCCTGCACTACGGCACCTTCGACTACAGCGCCGCCTGCGGGATCGCCCCCGCCCACCAGGCCCCCGACCACCCGGCCGCCGACCACGCCAAGGCCGTCATGCAGGTCGCGGTGGCGGGCACGGGCGTCCGCCTCTCCGACGGCTCGACGAACGTCCTCCCGGTGGGCCCGCGCGAGCGGGTGCACGCGGCCTGGCGCCACCACCACGCCCTGGTCCGGCGGGCGTTGGCCCGTGCCTACCACCAGGGCTGGGACATGCACCCCGCCCACCTGCCGACGCGGTACGCGGCGGTGTACGGCTTCTACCGCGAGGGCCTGGAGACGGCGGCGGCCCGGCTGGCCGCGTACGCGCGCGGCGGGACGGCCGACGGCGGTGCCGTCCTGGACGAACCCGCCACGGCCCGCTCCCTCGCCGGCCACCTCCTCCGCGCGGTCGACTGCGGCGCGGCCGACCCGGCGGAGATCGCCCGGCTGACGGGCCTCACCCGCCCGGAACTCGACGCCCTGGCGGGCCGCGCGGAGTGACCTCCCGCGGTCACCCCTCCCGCGAAACCCGCCGCTGGAACCAGGCCACGTCCCAGTACTTGCCGAACTTGCGGCCCACCTGCTCGTACACCCCGGCGGGACGGAAGCCGAAGCGCTCGTGGAGGCGGCGGGACGCGTCGTTGGGCACGGTGATGCCCGCGAGTGCCATGTGCACGTCCTCCCGCTCCAGCACCTCGAAGAGGGCGGAGTACAGCAGCCCGCCGACACCGTGCCCCACGTGCTCCGGCGCCACGTACACCGTGGTCTCCACGGACGTCGCGTAGGCGTGCTTCGCCCGGAAGGCGCTGCTGGTGGCGTACCCGAGCAGCTTCCCGCCCTGCTCGGCCACGAGCAGCCGGTGCGGCCCGGAGTCCGGGTGTTCCAGCAGCCAGGCCCGCCGCCGGTCCACGGTGAACGGCTCGATGTCGAAGGTGATCGGCGTCTCGACGACGTAGTGGTTGTAGATCCGGGTCAGCTCGTCGAGGTCGTCCTCGACACCGGGCCGGATACGGGTGTCCGGACCGTCCGCCTGGTGGTCGTTCGTTCGTGCGCTCACCCCTCCGACGGTACGGGGCCTTCGTTACGCCGTGGTTTCGCCGGCGGGAGGTTCCCGGAGGCACCTCCTCCGGGGCGTCTTCCGCGGGGACCCGACCGCGTCGCACCGGATGCCCGGGGCGGGGACGGCGCTCAGTGCGTCGGAGCGGACCCGGGCGTGGCGGGAGGCGCGTCGCAGTCCACCCACACGCGGACCAGGCACCTACGGGCGTGCGGGTCGGGCGAGTCGGTGAAGGCGGTACGGCCGTGCAGCACGACGGCGTTGTCCAGCCAGAGCAGGTCTCCCCGGCGCAGGGGAACGCGCAGGACGGTGCGCGGGTCGGACAGGATCCGGTCGACGGCGTCGAGGGCCGCCCGGTCGTCGGGGCTCAGGGGCGCGCCCGCTGCGTGGTGGGCGCGTTCGATTCCGCGCCGGTTGTAGTGCACGCGCAGGTCGGCACCATGCCGCCGGAAGACCGGGCGGTGCCGGTCGAAGCCGGCTCCCCGGCCGAAGTGGAAATCCTGGTAGAGGCGGGGCAGAGCCCAAGGGCTCTCGGCGAGCAGCCTGTTGTGCACGGTGTGCCCGCTGGCCAGCAGGGTCTCCCCGCCGTGTGCCGCCGGGCGCACGCACAGCAGCCCCAGCACCCTCGGGGGGTGGGGTGCCGGAGTGCGGTCGGTGTGCAGGGCCAGGGCGAGGTCGGTCTTGCCCAGCCCGGCGCCGCCGGTCACGGTGACGAGATCGCCGGGGTCCTCCGGCCGCACCGCGCCCAGGGAGGCCGCGAGTCGCCGGCACGTCGCGGCGCGCTCCCGGTCGGTGCGGCCGGCCACCGGAAAGCCGCGGATCACGACGAACCCGCGCCCGGCACGCAGGCGTTGCGTGACCCGCGCGGCCAGACCCGCCAGGGCTGCTTCCGCGGGTCCCGTGTCGCTGGGGTGACCGTCGGGCGCGTGCGGGAAGTCGGGCGGCAGCGGAAGCAGCCACTCCTCCTCGCCGAGGGCGTGGCCATTCCACGCCGTGAGTGCTTCGACCGGGGCGGGCTGGGTCATCCGCTCACCTTTCCGCTGTCCGCGACGGCTGCCTGCCGACAGGTTCCGTCACCGGAACGTACCCGAACGCGGAGCCCCGGTGCAGTCCCGAGGCGGACGGTACCGGCCGAGCAGTGCGCTGTCGTCGTCGAGACCGTCCAGGAAGGCGGCCAGGGTCTCGGTGACCTCGTTCAGGCCGCGGGCGCTGAAGAGCACCGGCTGGTAACCGGTGATGGTGTAGCCGGTGGCGAGCACGGCGCCGATGTCGAGCGGGCGGACGAGGCAGCGGTGGAGCTGCCGCATCTCGCCGTAGGAGGAGAGCAGGGCCGCGCCGTAGGCCCTGGGCCGGCCGCGCTCCTCCAGGACGCCGTACTCCAGGGTGAACCAGTACACGTCACTGATCATCTGCAGCACGTCCGGGTTCTCGATCCGCGTCGCCGCCTGCCCGACCAGCCGGTAGAGGTCCGCGAACCCCGGGTGGGCGAGGTGGATGCCGTGGCCGAGGATGTCGTGGATGACATCGGGTTCCGGCGTGTACAACGGCACCGCCGGGTGACGCACGAACTGCACGGCGTGGAAGTACCCGCGGGCCATCGACCCGAGGAACCGCTTGTTGGCGACCACACCGCCGGCCAGGGTGAAGTCGAAACCCGTCAGGGCCCGGAGCCGCGCGCCGACCTCCGCGTGCTGCGGGATCTCGTCGGCCGGGATCGGGGCCTCCTCCCTGGCCTCCAGGGCCACCCGGCAGGCGTGCTCGGCCTGCGCCTCCCACACCGCACGGTGGACCCTGCGCCAGGTCCGGTGCTCGGCCCGGGTGTAGGCCATCGGCGGTGACGGGTCCCCGACCCGGTGGTCGCGAGCGCGCGCGGCGATCGCCTGCCGGCGCCGCAGGTAGGCCGGATCGGCGAACCCCGGATGCGCCAGGGCCGCCCCCAGCCGGCCGTCGGCCGCGACGGGGGTGCGCGACTGGGTATCGGTCACCCATGGATGCTGCCACGGTAGGCGCCCACGAACCGGCCACCCGGCGGCCGGCCTCCGCGCCGGCCCCGGGCGCATGTCGGCGTTCGCGTTCCGGCGAGGGGCCGCCGACCGGGCCCGCCATGGGTGCCGTTCGGCGCCGATCACGGCGCGGCGACGCGGGCCGGGTGCGGCGGTAGTGCGCCGAACGGAGCCCTCCGGCGTGGCGGGGCGCCGCCGGCTCCCACCGACCGCCGAGGTCTCGCGGACGTACCGGCGGATACCGTCCACGTCCGGCTGCCGGAAGAACCGGAGCGGCGCGAACGGGCGGTGCGGGGACGGGTGGGATGCTCCGTCGGGTGAGTGGTCCCGTTCGTGGGTCGACGGGGGCTTCCACATCGTGGCCCGTTCCGGAGCCTGCGGGGCGTGCTCCCGTGCCAGGGCGGGCCGTCGGCCGGGCTGCTCTCTGTTCGACTCCGAGCCGACGTCGCTGCTCGTGGGTCACCGAGGACTGGTGCGACGGGTGACGGCCCTGCGCGCCGCCGACTTCGGTGCGGACCCGGGCATTGACGACGCTGGGCGTGACCGGACCGCTCGGGAGCGCGATCGATGTGTCCCGGGCCAGGCGACGAACTCGGCTGAGCCTCACGGGAGTCGAGCGGGTGCGACGGCAGCGGCCCGAAGAACACCCGCGCCGGCGGCGGCGTTCCGGTCGGGTGGTGCGCGTCGATTGCTTTGACGTGGCGCCTGTTCGGGTGGCGGACGGGCGAGTAGGTCGCGCATGTGCCCTACACGGGGCATGAGTTGGTGTTTGAGGTGGAGCTATGTGCCACTTCGTCCCGCGCTCTTCGTCTTCGTCGCGCCGGACGGGTGTGCGGCGTGCGGCGGGACAGCCGATTCCGGCGGGCGGATTCCCGTCGGCTGTTTTGACCAGCGGGAGAGGCGGGCGATAGTCGTTTACGGCCTCGGGCGACCCGTCGTCGGGCGCCCTGGGATCCACAGTCGTTGGCTCTGTTCTCGCGGTCGAGACCGCGGGGAGGGATGGCGTACATGAGGTTGGACAGCCGTACGCGGGCAGGGTTGTTGCTGGCCGCTTCGGTGGGGCTCGCCGCACTGCCGGTGAGCCCGGCGAACGCCGTGCCCAAACCCAAGTTGTTGACGACGCCGGGTTCGGTCACGGTGACGGTTCCGCAGGGTGTGACGTCCATGACCATCACCGCCTGGGGGGCCGGCGGAGGTGGCGGCGGCGGCGCCGGTGGTCAGGGCGGAGGTGGTGGCGGGGGCGGCAACAACGGCCAGAACATTCCCGGTATCACGGATCTCGCCGGTGGTGGGGGTGGTGCAGGAGGCGCCGGTGGTGGTGGCGGGGGTGGTGGCGGAGGAGCCGGTGGCGGCGTGATCAGTTGCCACGTCCCTCTGAAGAAGGGGGACAAGTTCTTTGTCCAGGTTGGAAAGCACGGAGAGGGCGGCACCGGCACTCCTCTCGGTCGGCCCGGGACAGCGGGCGCCGGTGGCGGTTACAGCGGTGGTGCCGGGCACGGCAACGACCCGGGATCTCCGGGTGAGTCCGGCGAGAATACCGTGATCAGGTTCATCGCTTTCGGCAGCCCCATCGAGGTCTACGGAGGCCGGGGAGGGAAGGGAGCGTCTCCGAACGACGCCGTTGCAGGCGGTGGCATCGGTGGTTCACACGGGAACAACGGTGGGTACGGAGGCCGTGGGGGTACGGCGGGCCCGGCGCACAGCAAGGGGGGCGGAGGCGTGTCCGGCGTCAGGGACGGCTCCTGCACCGACAAGTCGGGGGCGGCCCACATCTATCTGAGATACGGCCTGGCCAGTGGTGCGGGCACTGATGGGCAAGTCGGCTCCAGTGGCTACGCGGGCTCTTCGAGTAACGGCTCCATGCGAGGCAGTGGTGGGGCGGTTCATTACTACCCCCGCAACCAGGGTGGAGGAGGAGTCGGCGGCGAGGCACTTGAGTATGGTGGCCACGCCTTCGGCCGGGGCGGCGGCGGAGGCGAGGGCGGGGCGGGCGGCGCCGGAGGGCACGGAGGCAACGGCGGATCGCCGAAGTGGTACGGCGATCCGGGAGCACCGGGACTGCCCGGGGCCGAGGGCAAGCACGGTCATGACGGCGGAGACGGTGCTGTCTTGATCGAGTGGAAGTGAGGCGCGGGCGGGGCCGACTCCCGCCCGCTACCGGGGGACGAGGCCGCCTTCGGCGGTGAGCGCGGTCACGAAGGCGGACCAGGCGGGGGCGGGGAGGGTGAGGGTGGGGCCGGTGGGGGTTTTGCTGTCGCGGACGGGTATCAGGCCGGAGTGCCGGTCGGCGATCTCCAGGCACATCTCGCCCTGGGCGCCGCTGTAGGAGCTCTTGCGCCACGTGGTGGTGGTCAGGTCGGATCGCGGATCAGCCATGGTATTCGTCCTCGATCACCTTGGAGATGAAGGCCCTTGAAGTTTCTTCCGAAAGCGCGCCGTTGTAGATGTGATCGTACAGCGAGGCATGCCATGCGACCTCTGACGGCTTCGTAGAGAAGACGCCTTGCTCGAAAGCGACGGTGTACAGCGTCGGTTTGCCGACCCTGGGGAACAACAGGGTCGCCTGACC
Source organism: Streptomyces mobaraensis (assembly GCF_020099395.1). Classification (NCBI taxonomy): domain Bacteria; kingdom Bacillati; phylum Actinomycetota; class Actinomycetes; order Kitasatosporales; family Streptomycetaceae; genus Streptomyces; species Streptomyces mobaraensis. Next base: position 6,715,108 of record NZ_CP083590.1, read on the forward strand.
GATGTAGGAAAAGACCTGGCTGGTGAAAGGGATGATGCGGAGGCTGACGTACGGTCGCTCGGACATCCGTAGCAGGTGGCGCAACTGCTCCCGCATGACCCTGGGGGATTCGACGACCATACGGAGTGCCGCCTCCGAGACCACCGTGGACAGCGCGGGCGGGTCTGCGCTGTGCAGGACATCGCATCTGCGCAGGCGGAACTGGACCTTTTCCTCCAGGTTGCCGCCGAAAAGCTCCATGCCCCGGCCCAGGATCGACCGGATGTACGCCTCAGTCTGGAGCAGTGCCGGGACGCCGCCCGCGAGGTGACGGATCTCGCGAGAACCCGCTTCCAGCTTCTCCAGCCGCGAAGCCCAGCGGGCATGCGGAGTGTCGCTGACACTGCCCCACAAGTCGAACAGCGCCCCGTCCGCGCCCAGGACCTCGTCCAGCAACTGGGCCACGTCCTCAAGGGGAAAGCGAGTGCCCGACTCGAACTTCGCGATCGCGCTGTACGACAGGAAGACCCGGTCCGCGACCTCCGCCCGGGTCAAGCCGCGCTCGATGCGCAACTCCCGCAACCGTGCCGCGTAGCGCGCGATGACGCCCCGAGACGGGTCGAGCCGTTCCGGATCGGACATGGTGAGAACCCCCGGCGGTGAGCTGTGGCGCGGCCGAGCTTAGGGGGCGGGGTGGGACGTCCGAGGCGGAAACAGAAGCCGAGTGACGGCCGGTTGACGTCGAAACGCCCTCACCTCGGTGGACGTGCGGCGCCGTCCAGGGTGGAGCGTGAAGCCGTGAGCCAGGGAAGCAGCACCGGCAGGACGTGCGCCGGCTGCATCGCCTGCGTGTGGTCGAGGCCGTCGAGGAGGCGGACCGTCCAGCCGGCGGACGCCAGTTCCGCGCGGCCGGCCGCGACCGCGCCGCCGATGTCGACGGTGACGCCACCCCACCCCTCGCCGTACGGAATCGTGTCGGCGGAGCCGGCGAAGCACAGGCGCGGGCAGCGCAGCCGTGCCAGCGCCGCTCGTTCGTCGAAGCCGCGCAGCGCCTCGTACAGCGTCACGAACTGCCGCGTCTGCGCCTCGGTGGCGGACACTTCCACGGACGACCAGTCGTAGTCGTCGGGGGCCGTGGCACCGCCCGGGGTCTCCCGGCTCCCGGCGGCGGAAGCCGCCATCGCGTGCGCGGCCCGCGTGACGCGCAGCATCTCGGCGTAGGGGCCGCCGAGCGGCGGGAAGCCGCCCATGGCCAAGGCCGCGAGGCGTTCGGTGCGCAGGGCGAGTTGGAGACCGCTGAGCGCCAGCCAGGAGTAGCCGTAGTAGGCGAAGCGGCCGGCGCCGGCCGCGTCGGCGACGGCCAGGAGGTCGGCGGTGACGGTGTCCGGGGTGAGGGCGTCCGGCCTGGGGTGGGCCATGAGGTGGTGCTCGTAGGCGAAGGCGGCGACGCGGAACCCGGCGTCGGTGAGGCCGCGTACGAGGGACGGGCCCAGGTCCGGGTCGACGCCCCAGCGCCGCAGCTCCTCGGCGCGCGCGCCGTCGGCGGGGCGCGGGTCGACGGGGAGCAGGACGGTCACGGGCCCGGTTCCGTGGACCTCCACCGGGAGGGCGCTTCCGTCGTGGAGCCTCGCTTCGATCATGGCTGTCTCCCTGTTCCGGCCGGTGGCGGCCGATTCCGTAGGGCGTAAGGTGTTCGGCGGGCGACAATAGCGTAAGGCGTAAGGAGATCAAGGGTGAGCATCATCGCGGGACAGGGCGACCCGACCGCGTCCATGACGCTGCTCTGGGGCGGCCGGCCGGGCGAGCGGCCCGCGCGCAGAGCGCCGGGCCCCAAGCCCGGGCTGAGCGTCGACGTCATCGTGGAGGCGGCGATCGCGGTGGCCGACGAGGCGGCATCGGCGGCGGGGCTGTCGATGCGCACGGTGGGGGAGCGGCTGGGGTGTTCGTCGATGGCGCTGTACACCTACGTGCCCGGCAAGGCGGAACTGCTCGACCTCATGTACGACCGGGTGCACGCCGAGTTCCCCACCGATCGGGCGATGGACGGGGATTGGCGGGCGGCGGTGACGGTGTGGGCTGCGGACCTCAGGGCGTTCTGCCTGCGGCACCCGTGGGTGCTCCAGGTCTCGTACGCGCGCCCGGTGCTCGGCCCGCACGAGCAGGCCGTACTGGAGGCGCTGCTCCGCGCCCTGTCGGGGACCGGGCTGGAGGCTGGAACCCTGCGGGCGGTGGTGAGTTCGCTGTTTCACTTCGTGCACGGCTCGGCGCGGACGACGGCGGAGGCGCGCCGGGCGGCGGCCGTGACCGGCGTCCCGGACCAGGACTGGTGGGGCACCCGCGTGACGCTCCTGCACGAGCTCGCCCCCGACTTCGCCGACCGCTTCCCGCTGTCGACGCGGCTCGCCTCCTCCCAGGAGACGCCTGCGGAGGACGGGGATCCGGCGGACGCCTGGGAGCGCGAGACCGACGCCGTCTTCGCGGCCGGCCTCGCCGTCCTCCTCGACGGAATCGAGGTGGCGGCGGCCGGATCGGGGGCGGCCGGACCGGGCCGCTGACGATCAGGAGGGCGCGGCGTGGGCGAGGGGGTTGGCGGCGTAGTGGCGCAGGAGGAGGTAGGCGTTCTGGATCAGGGAGTTGCGCAGGGTCCAGCCGCTGCTGACGAGGGCCGCGACGGTGGTGTGGCGCGAGGGGCTGAAACCGATGAAGGCCGTTGCCGCCCGGGTGCTTCCGGGCTGGAAATAGAGATCTCCGAGAGCGGTCGTTCTGCTGAGCCAGCCGAGGGTGGTCGCCTGGGGGGAATCCGTGTGGGTGACGACCCGCAGGGCGCGGTACAGGGGAGGGGGGAGGCCGGGGTCGGGGGCGATGTGGTGTGTGAGGAAGCGGGTGAGGTCACGGGCGCTGGAACGGATGGCTCCGGCGCCTGAGAAGCCGGGGGTGCGCAGCGGGGGCATGAGGTGGCCGTGCCAGTAGCCCTCGGTCTGTTCGAGATCGCTGCGGGCGGTGGTGTGCGTGAGGCGCAGGGGGCCGGCGATCTTCTCGGCGATGAGGTCGGCGTAGCTCTGCCGGGTGGCGTGCTCCAGCATGTGGCCCAGGAGTGCGAACCCGAAGTTGGAATAGTGCCTTGAGGTGCCGGGGGGAAACTTGAGGCGGGCCCGGGACAGGTCCGTGAGGAGGTCCCGGTCGCGGTAGCGGAGGTAGGGGTTGGTGATGTCACTGGGCCGTACCTTGAGCAGCATGCGCGGGGTCAGATGGGGCAGCCCGGAGGAGTGGGTGGCCAGGTGCAGGGCGGTGATCCGCCGGGCCGCGGGGCCCGGGGGCATGGCGCCGGGCGGGACGTGGCCGGCCAGGGGCTCGTACAGGCTCAGCCTCCCTTCTTCGACCAGGACGGCGAACAGCAGCGCGGTGAACATCTTGCTGACGGAACCGACCTCGAACGGTGCGTCCTGAGTGAGGGGAGCGCGTGGTGTGAGGGTCGTGAACCCGGTGCAGAGGGTGTAGCCGTAGCCGCCGCGGCCGACCGCCACCGCGGCTGCCATGTTGCGGCCCGCTTCGCCGATGATGGCGCGCAGCAGTGCCGCGGGATCCTCAGGGTTCGCACCACCCTTGCGCAGCGGATCAGGCAGGCGCATCGGCCCGGGTGGCACGAGCGGCGTGGGCGGCGTGGGCGGCGCGGGCGGCGGCCATGGCCGTGACGCAGGTGGTGTGCTGGTGGCGGCGGAAGTCGGCCGTCGGATCGGATCCCACCGGGCCGGATGCCGCCGGATCGGACCCCACCGGGCCGGATGCCGCCGGATCGGGCGCCGCCGGGCCGGATGCCGTCGCGTCGGGCGCCGCAGGGCCGGATCCCTCCAGGCCGGATGCCGTCGCGTCGGGCGCCGCGGGACCGGTTCCCGACGGATCGGACGTGGGCCCGGGCGTTATGCCGGTGCCCGGCCTCTTTCCTCTGGGCGGCACGCGGCCGGAGACCTCCTGGGCGGCGGCCAGCGCCTCCCACTGGGCGGCGGGAAGTTCCGGCTCGGGAACGCAGACGTCGACGAAGAGGAGCTCCGCGACCAGGTCCCACTCCTGCGCTTCGCACCATACGTCGAGCCAGACCGGCAGCCACCTGGTCAAGTAGCCGATCACGTGCGGGGGGAGGGCGAGGGGGCGCCGGCCCCAGTCGGCGAGGTGGTAGACGGTGTGGGTGAGGCAGTAGGCGTCGTTCCAGTCGATGGCCCACGGCTCAGGGGTGCTTCCCAGCCAGGTGCGGGCGGCTGGTTCGCCCCACTCGCCGGGGTGCGGGTGCGGAAGCCCCGCCAGGCGTTGCGCGTTGGCGACGGCGAGACGGCGGTTCGGGTACAGCTCGGCGGCCTGGAAGGCCGTGAGCCGGTGGACGCGCCGCAGCAGCTGTTCGAGCCCGCTGTGGCGGTAGCCGGCCTGGACGAAGTGTGCGTAGATCTCGACCGGGTCAGGGAGCGACAAGTGGCGCAACTGGCGTTCGTAGAGCAGATCGCCCTGGCCCAACTGCCGCCAGCAGTGGTCCAGGATGTCGCGCGCGCGGTCACGGTTCCGCGGCGTGGGCAGGGCTTCGGACGTCACCTGCGCGGCCAGGGCCATCTCGGCGAGCGCTTTGTACTCACTCATGTGGTGGGCGAGGTGCGGGCTGACGTCGGCAGGCAGGGCGCAGTACGCGTGGTTCTCCCGCAGCCACGTCATGGCACCGTCGGCCATGTCCACCAGCAGCCCCGCGCTCTCCACACGCCTCATCGTCGTACTCACGCGGCCTCCCCGGACGAGAGCAGATGCCGGGAGACGGCGGTGTGCAGCGCGGTCACCGGTCCGCCGGCACCGCACCATTCCACGTACTCGACGGCGGCGGGCAGGTCGAGTCCTACGTCGCCGCCCTCCCGCCAGGCGAGAGCGGCCCAGCGGGTCAGACGGGCCGCGAAGGCGAAGTCGCGCCGGAGCAGGGCCCGCGTCAGCCCCCTGCCCACGCCCTGGGCCCACCGCGCGGCACAGGGGGCCAGGAGCGTACTGGTGGCGGGCCACGCCATGGGGGCGAGCCAGGCCGCGCTGAGCGACAGAGCGCGCCAGTCGCTCCCGTCGACGCGCCGTGCCCATTCCGCGTGCGCCTCGTGGGCGGCCCGGGAGGGCACCGGCTCCGACGAGGTCAGATCGTTCACGGCGGCGGAGATCATGCGCAGCTCGACGGGCTGCCGGCCGTCCACGGGAAGCCTCCGCAGGGCTTCGCGGACCGTCTCGCCCTCGTCCGGCGCCACCGGCGTGCCGCGCGACAGCGCGGGTGCCAGGGCGTCGCACCCCAGCACCCGGACGGCCGCCAGGGCCGTGTCCGTCCGTGGAGCGGATGCCAGGAACCAGGCCAGTGGCTGCCGCCCGTGGTCTGTCAGGGCCAGGCGGACCGCTGCCGCCAGCTCGTCCGTGGCCGAGGACAGGTCGACGCTCGCGGGAACGTTCGCGGGAATGACGGCCTCCCCGCTACGCCGGGTCCTTCGGCTCCTCCGGCCCCAGAAGCTTGGGGAGGAGGCCCAGAGCGGACATCGGCATGAAGGACGGCGCGTCTCCGACGGGCGACTCCGTGGGAGTCATCGCCTCGACGACGTCCAGTGCGAGATCCACTTCTTGCGCGAGTTCCCGTTCGAGCACCATTGCGTGCACCGCCATGACGTCACCTTTCTCTCCATGGAGACGACACGCCTCGGGGGTGTGCCGGCAGGCCGGGATCCGGCCTCCCTCCAGCCTGACGCGCCCCTCACCCCGGTGCATCTCGGGCCCTCGCGCCGGGGCCGGATTGGGCGACGTGCCGAAGGATGTGAGGATGTGGCCATGCACAATGTTTTTTTCGACATCACCATTGACGGCAAGGACGCCGGCCGCATCGTCTTCCGGCTCTTCGACGACGTCGTCCCGGAGACCGCCCGCAACTTCCGCGAGCTCGCCACCGGCCAGAACGGCTACGGCTACGCCGGTTCGGCCTTCCACCGCGTCATCCCGGACTTCATGCTCCAGGGCGGCGACTTCACCGACGGCAACGGCACCGGCGGCAAGAGCATCTTCGGCAAGTCCTTCGCCGACGAGAACTTCACGCTCAAGCACGACCGGCCGTTCCTGCTGTCGATGGCCAACCGCGGCCCGAACACCAACGGTTCCCAGTTCTTCGTGACGACCGTCGTCACCCCGTGGCTGGACGGCAAGCACGTCGTCTTCGGCGAGGTCGTCGAGGGGCAGGAGCTCGTGAAGCAGATCGAGGCGCTGGGCTCCCACAGCGGCGCCCTGAAGGCCGCCGTCGTCATCAAGGAGAGCGGCACCGTCGCCTGACGTCCGCCGCGGCGGGCTTGAGACCCCGAACGCCTGAGTACGGATACTCAGGCGTTCGGCGTTCCCGGCGGAAACCATGGGCCCATGCGCACGTTCCACTGGGCCAGGCCCCTGAAGGGGGCCGCGGTCACCGCCCTCGCCGTCCTGGCCTGCCACACCCTCCTCGCCACCGGTTTCGCCGCCGCGCGCGCCGAGGAGCATGCCGATCCGGACTACGCCTGGGCGGGTACGGAGCTGTGGCTCGCCACGTTCGCCGTGGGGCTGGTCCTGGCCATGCCCCTGCTGCTGTGGGCGGGCATGCGGCTGCTGCGCGAGAAGGACAACCACCTGCTCGTCGTCGGCGGCAGCCTCGCCTGGTTCTTCGCGGCGGGGCGCTACGTCGACACCCTGGAGTACGGGGCGGGGCGGCACGTTCCCTGGCCGCTGGTCGCCGGGGTGATCGCGGTGGGGGGCCTGCTGTCGTGGGGTCGGCTGGCCGACCGGCTGGTGTCGGAGGACGCGGCGTCGGGGGACGCGGCGTCGGGGGACCCTGCGTCGGCGGATGCGGATGCGGTACGGGCGCGGGGAGCCGGCCGGTGAGTTGAGCCGGGGCCCGTTGGTGGGGTTCGTCCGTCGGTTCCGGCGGTCGATTCCGTCTGCCGGGGTGTGCCGTCACCGGGCTGGTCCTGGCCGGGAGGCAAGGCGGCCGGGTGTCCGCACTGATCCTGGCGGTCCCGGTGATCCTGGCGGTCCCGGTGATCCCGGCGGTCCCGGTGGTCCCGTGGGGTTCAGCGGGGTGGGCCGATGGCCGTCACGCGCCCTCCGCCGCCACTCGGGGCCGCGCGGTCTCTTCGTCGGCGCCGATTCCGTCCTCCAAACGTGCCGCCTCCCAGGCCGCCTCGATCATCCGGAAGACCTCGTCCACCGCGGCCTCCGGATCGGCCGCCTCGCGGGCCAGCGAGTAGGCGTCGATCGCGAACCTCGCGACCGCCCGGCAGGCCGTCGGGGTCCGCGACAGGCCGGGCTCGGCGGCGATGGCCGCCGCCAGCGACTCCGCGTGGCGGAGCCGCATCGACTCCTCGTACTCCCGCAGGGCGGGCGACGCGTCGATCATGCGCCAGACCGGAGCGGCGCTGTCCGCCGTGCAGTGCCGTACCAGGGCCTGGATCTCCCGGCGCAGCGCGGGGATCAGCGGCTCGTGCGGGGCCCGGTCGGTGACCGCCCTCGCGAGGCGGTGCTCGAAGTCGGCGTCCTGCTCGAACACCAGGGCCTCTTTCGAGGCGAAGTGGGAGAAGAGGGTGGTGACGGCCACGTCGGCCTCGGCGGCCACGTCCCGGATGCCCACCGCGTCGTACCCGCGCTCCAGGAAGAGCCGGAGGGCGGCGTCGGCGATCTTCTGGCGGGTCGCCGCCTTCTTGCGCTCACGGCGTCCGGGGGGCGCGGTCATGCGCTCACACTAGCAAATACGGAGGTGAAACCGTTATGGAAGACTAACCGCTAGCGCCTCCTGTGGCGCGCCGGGAAGCGCCCGTGGACCATGGGCGCCGCCGTGCGGCAGCACACGGCCGGACGGAGAACGTTCACCGCGCGGGGCGGGGCGGGGTGGGGCAGGACAAGGGGTGGGGTGGCGCTGACCGGCCGGAGGGACCGTACGGCGCGGTGACCAAGCGCCCTGTTCGCCTCTGCACAGTGACCGCCTTCTGCCGGTTTCGCCGTGCACAGCGTCGGCGGACGCGGCCGACGACGCCGTCGTGACGAGCGCGCCGCCGGCGACGGCGAGATCAGGAGCGGACGAATCCGGCCGGGTCGGCCAGGTAGCGGTCGAGGTCCGGGTCCTCGTGCAGTGCGTGGAACTCGTCGTGAATCCGCCATGCCGGGCCGAGTTCGGTGCGAAGGCGGCCAAGGGCTTGGCGTACCGCCTCGTTGAACTCGTGGCACTCCGCTTCCCGCCATGGCCCCGGGTGCGGGGGGTAACCCCAGTTCAACGACGTATCGTAGCGAGCTATCAGCCTGCTCAGGCTGTCGCGGAGCTCGTGACCGATCGGCAGACGGTCCAGATCGATCGGGTACCCCCACACCTCCCGGTCTTCCGGGGCCGCCCACAGGACCGCGCCTGATCCCGCGTCGAAGAAGAATCTGGCGGTGGGCATGGCGTCGGCCTCTCGATATACGTAATGGTTCAAGCGGCCACCACGGTACTCAACGAGGCCGGCGCAGCAGCCCCACAGCACCCTTGTTCTCCGTTCTCCGTTCTCCGTCACCGGATCAGGGAAACGCCCCGAGGAGGCCGGACGGCCCGGCCACGGGGGCCGAGAACCCTGGTCAGCCGTCTACGGGCGGCAGTTCGCCCGATCCGCGGGCGATCAGGCGCGTCGGCAGTTCGACGCGGCGGGCGTCCGCCGCGTAGCCGTCGAGGCGCTGGAAGAGGAGCTCGGCGGCGGTGCGGCCGAGGCGGGCGGGGTCCTGGGCGATGACCGTGACGCCGGGGGAGAGCAGGTCGGCCAGTTCGAGGTCGTCGAAGCCGACGAGGGCGACGCCGCGCGGGAGTTCGGACAGCACGCGGACGGCGGTGGCGGTCACCCGGTTGTTGCCGGTGAAGAGGGCGGTGACCGGCGCCGGGCCGGACAGCATGCGCAGCACCTCGCCGCGTACCCGGTCCGGTGCCGTCGGGCCGAGCGAGATCCAGCCGTCGTGCACCGGCAGCGCGGCGGCGTTCATCGCGGCCCGGTATCCGCGCAGCCGCTCGGTCGCGGTGTGGATGCGCGGTTGGTCGCCGATGAAGCCGATCCGGCGGTGGCCGTGGGCGATCAGGTGCGCCACGCCCTCGCGGGCGCCGCCCGCGTGGTCGGAGAGGACGGTGTCGGCGGATATCAGCCCGGCGGGACGGTCGACGAAGACCGTGGCCACGCCCGCCGCCATCTCCGGTTCCAGATAACGGTGGTCGTCGCCGGCCGGGATGACGACGAGGCCGTCGACGCGGCGGGCGCAGAGGGCGAGGGCGAGTTCGCGCTCCCGCTCGGGGTCCTCGGCGCTGGAGCCGTTGATGAGCAGCGCGCCGTGGTCGCGGGCCACCTCCTCGACGGCGCGGTTGAGCGGGGCGTAGAACGGGTCCGCCAGGTCCTCCAGGACGAGTCCGACGGACGACGTACGGCCCTTGCGCAGTACGCGGGCGCTGTCGTTGCGGCGGAAACCGAGGGCGGTGATGGCGTCCCTGACGCGGCGTTCGGTCTCGGCGGTCACGCCCGGCTCGCCGTTCACCACCCGGGACACCGTCTTCAGTCCCACGCCGGCGCGCGTCGCCACGTCCTTCATGGTCGGCCGGGTCCCGTAGCGGGGGCGGGGGTCGTGGGCGGTGTGGGGCACCTGGCGTGTCCTCCATGACCGTTGGGCGCTGTCGCGTGCTGTCGGGTGGTGTCAAGTACTGTGCGCGGTGTGTGCGTCGAACGAGCATAGGGCCTGGACAACGTTGTCAACAGTGGCCGAGACTGGCGGGAAAGCGACGGCCGGCCACCCGGGGCCGGCCGCGCCGCGAGTGGAGCAGGAGCGACCGTTCCCCATGCCGTCCGCCACGCCGTCGTCCGCCGTACCCTCGTCGTCCGCCAGGCCCACCGCCCCGGGCGCGCTCGTCGCCGCTCTCGACATCGGCGGCACCAAGATCGCGGGCGCGCTGGTGGACGCCGAGGGGCGGCTCCTCGTCCGCTCCCGGCGCCGGACCCCCGCCGAGGGCGACGCGGCGGCGGTGATGGGCGCGGTGGCGGAGGTGCTGGACGAGCTCGCCGCGCCCGCCGACTGGCGGCGGGTGCGCGCGGTGGGCATCGGCAGCGCCGGGCCCGTGGACGCCTCGCGCGGCACGGTCAGCCCGGTCAACGTGCCGGGCTGGCGCGGATTTCCACTGGTGGCGGAGGTGGGACGGCGGGTCGGCGGGCTGCCCGTCGTCCTCGTCGGCGACGGGGTCGCGATGACCGCCGCCGAACACTGGCGCGGCGCGGCGCGGGGCCGGGCGAACGCCCTGTGCATGGTGGTGTCCACGGGGGTGGGGGGCGGTCTGGTGCTGGGCGGGCGGCTGCATCCTGGGCCGACGGGCAACGCCGGCCACATCGGTCACATCAGTGTGGATCTGGACGGCGACCCCTGCCCGTGCGGCGGCCGGGGCTGCGTCGAACGCATCGCCAGCGGGCCGAACATCGCCCGCCGGGCCGCCGAGTCCGGCTGGCGGCCCGGGCCGGACGGGGACGCGGGCGCGGCGGGCGTCGCCGCGGCGGCCCGCGCCGGCGACCCCCTCGCCGTCGCGTCGTTCGACCGTGCCGCCCGGGCGCTCGCGGCCGGCATCGCCGCGACGGCGACTCTCACGGAGATCGAGGTCGCGGTCGTGGGCGGCGGCGTCGCGGGCGCGGGGGACGTCCTGTTCGCCCCGCTGCGCCGGCATCTGCGCGCGTACGCGACGCTGTCCTTCGCCGCCGGGGTCGAGGTCGTACCGGCCCTGCTCGGCGGCGACGCGGGAGTGGTGGGCGCGGCGGCGGCCGCGGCGGAGGCGGTGGGGGTGTGGGGATGAGGCGGTGACGGCCGGGGGAGCCGGTGTCGTAGGAGTGGTGGGGCGGGGGGTTTCGCCCGGGGCCGCGTGGGAAGCCGTACGGTTCGGTGCTCGCTGCTGATTCTCGCGGCCGGTGTCCGCTTGCTCGTGAACGGCGGGAAAGTCCCGGGACCCCTGAGAGACTTGGGAGCGTATGAGGCCCATGGGGTTCCCGGACGGCATGAACCGTACGACGGGTGCGCCGGTGAACCGAGGGCCCCATCCCGCTCGTCCGTCCTTCCGTGGCAAGGTGTTCCGGGCATCGCAAGGGGGCCGCTCGGAGGAGGGGGAACCGTGATCGTCTGGCTGAACGGCGCTTTCAGTACGGGAAAGACCAGCACCGCGAGGGAACTGACCGGGCTCATGCCGGAAAGCCACCTCTACGACCCCGAGATCGTCGGCGGGGGACTGCGGCATCTCCTGCCGCCGGAGCGGCTGGCCGAGGTCGACGACTACCAGGACCTGCCCATCTGGCGCCGCCTGGTCGCCGACACCGCGGCGGCGCTGCTCGCGGAGGTGGGCGGGGTGCTCGTCGTCCCCATGACGCTGCTGCGGCAGGAGTACCGGGACGAGATATTCGGGACGCTCGCCGCCCGCCGGATACCCGTGCGGCACATCCTGCTCGACTGTGATGAAACGATACTGCGCAAACGGATCGACGGCCGGGTGGAGTTCCCCGGCGACCCGGCCGGCAGCGAGTCCGTCCGGCAGTGGGCCCGGGACCACGTCGACGCCTACCAGGAGGCGCTGACCTGGCTGTCGGACGACGCGTTCGTCGTCGACACCGGACGGCTCACCCCGCGCGAGGCGGCCGAACGCGTCGCCCGGGCGGTCCGCGACGGCTCCGCCGGGCCGTGCCAGATCGTCGAGACGCCCGAACCGAAGGCCGAGACACTGGCCGCCGGGGTGCTCCTCTTCGACGAACACGACCGCGTGCTGCTCGTCGACCCCACCTACAAACCCGGCTGGGAGTTCCCCGGCGGCATCGTCGAACCGGGCGAGGCGCCGGCGCGGGCCGGCATGCGCGAGGTCGCCGAGGAGATCGGCATCGAACTGCCGGACGTCCCCAAGCTGTTGGTCGTGGACTGGGAACCACCCCGGCCCCCCGGCTTCGGCGGCCTCCGCTTCCTCTTCGACGGCGGCCGGCTCACCGAGGCCGAGGCCCGCCGCCTGCTGCTCCCGGGCGCCGAACTGCGCGGCTGGCGCTTCGTCACCGAGGACGAGGCGAGTGCCCTCCTGCCCCCCGTCCGCCACCGCCGCCTCCGCTGGGCCCTCCGCGCCCGCGAACGCGGATGCCCGCTCAACCTGGAGGCGGGGGTGCCGGTTGGGTGAGACGGCGACGGGGTGCGGGTGCGGGCGCGGGCGTGCGGTGCGTTCCGCGCTCCGACGGGCGGCGCGCCCATGACGACCGCCGGGCCCGGCGACGGGGCACGCCGCACGCCGCCGGGAACGCCGACGGAACAGCGGATCACCGTCTCGGAAACCGTCACCTGCCCGGCGACGTGCCCCGACTGCGGCGCGGCGACGGACCACCACGGCGTCCAGACACTGCTGCCGGACGGCCGCCTGCGGTGGGACGTGGAATCGACCTGCACGGCCTGCGGATCGGCGTTCGCCGCGTGCGGCGGGGAGTTGCCGGGCGAACTACGGGACCGGATGCTCGCCGAGCACGGGCCGGCGACGCTGCGCGTCCACACCCCGCCGCCGACGCCCGCCGTGATCATGCGGGTCCTCCGGGCCACGCTGGGCGTCGACCTGGCAGGCGCGAAGGCGCTGTCGCGCCGCGTACGGGACGGTGACTGGCCGGGGACCCTCCCCGAGACGGAACTCCTGGCGAGGCGGCTGCGCGCGGCGGGGGTCGACGCCGTGGCGGAGTGGGCGGGGCGGCCGGGCGAACCACGGCCAGCTCCGCCGCCCCCACCATGAGAACTCCCCAGTGCCTGGACCCCGCCCCCGAGAACGAAGGCGACACCCATGGGCATCTACGTATCGATAAGGGGGTGGCTGGAGTGCGACGCGACGCAACGCGCCGCCGTCCAGGAGATCATCGCCGCCTACGACGACGACCATTACAGCCACGGATGGGGCTCACCTCGTCGTCAGCACGGCAGTTGGGCCCATTACGTCTTCTACGGCGCCGACATCCGTGAGTCGGCCCTGGGCTGGTTCACCGACCAGATCGGAGAGATCGCCGGGCTCCCCGCCTCCGACGACGACGGAGACCTCGTCCAGGGCCTGTTCCTGGTCAGCCACGAGGTCGAGGGCATGACCGAATGGCAGGTCCGCGACGGCCGGCTCCACACCGCACCGGCCGACACCGGATACCGGTACCTGGACGCGTGACCGGGTGGCCGCGGCTTCCCTGACGCAGCCGTGGTCCCTCCTTCGATCAGCGGCATCAGCGGCCGGTCTTCGGCTTACCCGGCAGCGTCACCCACTCACCCCGTCCGCTCCACGAGCCCCCCCCGTTCGCGTCCGTTCCACCGGCGACGAGGCGCCGGGCCAGATCGACCAGGTCGGCCAGGCGCAGCACCCGTCCGCCGAAGCCCGGCAGGGGGACGTGCAAGGGCGCGGTCCAGCGCTCGGGGATCGCGTCCGGCCCGTACCACGCGCCCGCGAGTCCCCCGGTGACCGCGGCGACGGTGTCCGTGTCACCGCCGATGTCGATCGCCGCGCGGAGGGCGTCCTCGAAGCTCGCGGTGGTGCGGAGAGCCCAGACCGCTGAGCCCAGGCAGGGCCAGACGGCACCGTTGAACTCGGTCGCCCGGTCAGGGTGCCAGTCGGGAGCGAGGACCGCGGCGTACCGCGGGCGGTGGTCGGGGTGGACGAGGTCCAGGACGTCGGGGAGGGCGCGGAGGGGATCGGCGCCCTCCAGGCCGAGGCGGACGAGTTCGTGGAACACGGCCGTGCCCTCCCAGGCGGCGCGGTCTCCGTGCGTCAGCGCGGCGATGCGCCGGGCGGCGTCCATCGTGGCCGCCCGGCCGGCCGCGGCGAAGTGGACCGCGGAGGTCGAGGCCCGCATCAGGGAACCGTTGCCGGCCGCCCGCAGGTTGACCCGGAAATGGGCCGCGGCGGCCAGATCCCACGGCATGCCGTTGGTGAGGACGTCCTCGGTCTGCAACCCGATGTCCTTGGGATCGGCCGCCGCCCACCGCCGGAAGCGGGCGAAGATGTCCGGCAGGTCGAGTCCGCCCCGCTGCACCAGCGACTCCCCAACGAGAACGGCCATTTGCGTGTCGTCCGTGGCCTCGCCCGGCTCCCAGCCACCGCCGCCCGCCATCTCGCCCCCGCACCCCGGTTCCGGGAACCGGGCGGAGAACGCGCCCGGGGGCCCGAACTCGAAGGGACCGCCCAACGCGTCCCCCACCGCCGAGCCGACGACCACCGCGATAGCTCGTTCCGTCCACCCCATAGGTTTCATTCGCGCAGGCTACCGGCGCCCGTGGCGGCCCCCGCCAGGGCGACGGCGGCCGGCCGCCCCGACGGCTCGGGCCCCTGGCGCGCCTACTCGTTGTGCAGCACCTTGGCGATCGTCAGCCGTGCCGCCGAGCGTGCCGGGACCAGCGCGCCGAGGACGGCGATCCCGACCCCCGCCAGAACCAGGAGGGCCAACTGCGGCGCGTGCCACACGTCCTTCATGGACTCCGGGAACGCGACCTGTCCGACGTGGTCCACCAGCAGCCGGTGCGCGACGATCCCGAGAGGCACCCCCAGCAGCCCGGGCCCGGCGTCCTCAGGCCCGGAGCCCCGAGGCCCGGAACCCCCGGGCCCGGAGCCCCGACGCCCGGAACCCCGGCCGTCCACCGCGACCTGGCCGCGCTGACGCAGCGGGAGCGCGAGGTGCTGACGCTCATGGGCCGGGGCCTGTCCAACGGCGAACTGGCCCGGACCCTGACACTCAGCGAGGCGACGGTGAAGACCCATGTGGCCCGCATCTTCGCCAAGCTCACCCTGCGCGACCGGGCCCAGGCCGTCGTCCTCGCGTACGAGACGGGACTCGTCTCGCCGGGCGAACCCGCCGGACCCGTGCGCCGGAGGGGGCACGACGGCACCCCGGCTCGCCCTCAGTGATCAAGCACCGCGAGATCCAGCGCGGCCAGGCGCTCCGGGTCGGTGAGGATGTCGAGGGCGACGATCCGGTCGGCCACGACGGTGAAGGCCATGACCGAGAACGGCGTCCCGCCCGCCGTCGCGACGACCCCGGCCGCGCCGTTGACGAGCGCCGGGCGCGCCGCCTCGGCGACCCGCGCGAACCGCGACGCCTGCCGGGCCACGGCCTCCGCACCGCGTACGACGTTGAACGTCCGCGCGGCGCCGCCGTCCGACCGGGCGACGACGTCCGGGTCCAGCAGGTCCACGAGCGCGTCGAGGTCGCCGCCGCGCGCGGCGGCCAGGAACGCGTCGACGACCCGGCGCTGCCGGCCGAGATCCGGGTCCGGGGCGGGGGCCGAGCCCTGCACCCGCCGGCGGGCGCGGCTGGCGAGCTGCCGCGCGGCGGCCGGGGTACGGCCGACGACCGGCCCGATCTCGTCGAAGGGCACGGCGAACATGTCGTGCAGGACGAAGGCGAGCCGCTCCGCCGGCGCCAACGACTCCAGCACCACCAGCAAGGCCAGCCCCAGCGAGTCCGCGAGCAGCGCCTCCTGCTCCGGATCCACCCCGTCCGCCGCGCTGACCACCGGATCGGGTAGCCGCAGCCGCTCCTCCATCGGCTCCTCGCGCCGCGCGGTACGGCTGCGCAGCATGTCGAGGCAGACGCGCCCGACGACCGTCGTCAGCCACCCGCCGAGGTTCGCCACCTCGCCGGCGTCCACCCGGCTCAGCCGCAACCACGCTTCCTGCACCGCGTCGTCGGCCTCGGCGAGTGACCCCAGCATCCGATAGGCGACCGCCCGCAAATGCGACCGGTGCTCCTCGAACCGCCGCGCCAGGAACTCGGTGTCCTTCGTGGTGTCGTTCGCGCTGTCCATTCCTCGCCGCTCTGCTCGCGGAGGCGCCCTCTCATCCCGCGCGCCGCCTGATTGCCCGACCGGAACACTGACGCGCCGCACGGCACGGATGTGACAGCGACGCGGAGAACGTGTGCCCGCTCACACGCTCGTCGGCTCGCCGGCTCGATGGCACATGTCCTGCAGCCAAAGGGCCAAAGGGAAAGAGATACTCCATGTGCTCTCGTGAGAACACACGGTATTGCCCTGCGTCGGGAGGAACTGGTGTGCTGACATTGCGTGAAGAATTAACGGCGTTGTATTTGGGTGAAGTTGAGCCGGCGGAGGTCGTGGGGGCCTTCCGGCGGGCGGCGGTCGTCGTGCCGCTTGACGAGCACGGTGGATTGTGGACGGCGTCGTACGAGGGTATGGGGTGGATCCATGCGTTCTGTGATGAGGCGGCGTTGGCGCGGTTCGTGATGGCTCGGGCCGATGCGTGCGGGGTGGCGGTCCGGCCCGGTGAGGCGGCGGTGGATTACGTCACGACCTTGGGCGCGCGCTCCATACCGTTCAGGGGCCCTCGGACGCCCAACGTCTTCGAGGTGATGGCAATCCATGGCCCATGGATGACACGAGAGGCCAGTATGGCCCCGGTGTCTATTCCTGGGGGGCGAGAGAGGAGGCCGAACGGTACGCGGAACGAATACGGAGCCGAGGGGGAGATGTGGAAGTCCTCACCTTCCGAGTGCACAAAAACGATCTCGACTCCATGAAGAAAGCCATAGTCACGGACATGAGTCCGGCTGACGCTGAGGCATTTATGGATCGCTACAGCCGTCTCTACGGTGCTGGCGAGCCGCACGATTACCAGTACATAAGAGGCTTCACTGGACTGGGGCGCGAGCATTACTTCAATAAATCCGTCTTCCATCTACTCAATTTTGTGAGCTAGGATCCAACCATGAGTAGAATCTTCAGGTACCGGAAGTGTGCAGCAGGATTTGGCGGTCTCGCGGCCAATTTGGAAGCGGACGCTGTTGTTTCGGGCAGTCGCCCTTCGTATGGACTGCAGATCTACAAGGCGGTCCATCTGTCGCTCCCACGGGAGGGGGTGAACTGGAAGGACGCGGCATGGCTGGCCTTTTCGTTGTCCCTGCATGCTCCTGCTCTGTCTTCCGAGCATCCAGGCGGCTTGACGATTCAGATCGTCTCCTTGACCTTCCCGCTCAGCGACTACCAATCTGAGGTTGCAGCTCTGGCGATGGATGGATGGCTTCGTGAGGAATTCGGTCTCGCAGACCTAGGGGTGAGCGCAGTCTTCGACCAGTCGGCGGGGAAGTACGTCTTCCAGTGGGGCGAGATCCAGAGCCCATTTTCGGACGACACAGCCACAGGTTAGAGTCGGTGGAGGCGCTGGCGCTTAGTCCAGTTGCATTTCGCTATCTCTGCTGTCCAGTAGCTTGTTTCTGGGGATGGTGAGCTGATGAGCCGTCATGTAGCGGGAGTTCGTGATCGGAGCTCCGGCGCTTGTAGTGGCAATGTCTGGAGGTGGCCTGGTGGCGGCGTCAGAAGTGGTGCCATCTCGGCGCGTTGCTGTTGCGGGATCGCGAGTGGCACGGTGCATCGGCAGCGCAAACTCCCAGGAGGTGCCGGATTTTTGCCATGGTCAGGGGCGCGAGGGGTGATCCGTTTCTGCGGCCCCCTGTCGGTGCCGGCGTCGGTAACCACGGGGAACTTCAGGGCTAGCGGACACCGAATCGGTAGGTGGTTCGGGGTCCCTCTACCCCCCCCACAAAACCGGTCCTCGATCACGGCCCGAGCCCGCCGCGTAACCTGCCGGTAATCATCGAGTATGTCCCCGATGTGCCCTGGCTCGTACCCCAGATACCGCCCCACTGCGGCCAACTCCCTGGCGACTGAGGAATGCGGCTTCCGGCTCATCGCTCTTTTCCTGGCTCTATGCCTTCACGGATGCCAGGAGCGAGGTGGGGGCATCTATGCCGGCGGTCCGTTTGTGCGAGCCGGGTCAGGCGCCCTGCATCAGGATCGATATTGGATGTGGGGGATCGAATTATGCCGGATCGAGAAGTATGGTTGAAGGCTCTGTTCGACGCTAAAGGAAGCGATGGCGTCGGTGAAACGCCGTGTCCGGATTGCGGTCGAAGGCGATTGAGTGTGCGGTATGTCGCTGACCCCGAGAGTCGTATCGGGTATGTGCTCTTCTGGTGCGGGGCCTGTCTGCGGGGGATCAAGGTTTCGCGAGCGCGCGTGCCCGAAGGGGTTAGTTTTCGGGCATTCGACGACATGAGGGCGGTCGAAGGAGTGCCGGATTTTGTGCGTTACGAGTAGCCGGGCTTCACGAGGAGCGGGATGGGCCTGGAAAGTCGTTGGTTTGGGGAGATGATCCGGTGTACCTGTTCGCCGGACGCCTGGCAGCGGCAACAGGGGGCCGATCAGGCCGCCGACTGGGTGGGCGGGTACTCGGCGGAGGACGGGCGGACGTTGGTTGCCGTCCTGGTCCTATGTGCGGTCGCGGAGACGGATTTGGCTGTGCTTGAGGCGCGGTTGCACTGTCTTTTCGAGCTGGGGCCAGGGCGTGCGCGCGGCCCGGGAGCCTGGGGCGGCTTCGGGGGATCCGTCGGGAGGAAATGCCGCCGGATCTGCGGGAGGATCCCGACGGTCTGCTGGAGGAGCCGCTCCGGGGGTAGGGGCCCCGGGGCGGCTGCAGTCGAGCGCTGCGGCAGTCGTTACCGCTTCGACTCCGCGTAGTTCAGCAGGAACAGCGCCTCCGTCAGGGACATCCGCTCCAGTTCCTCCGGGGACACGCTCTCGTTCACCGCGTGGATCTGGGCCTCCGGCTCGCTGAGGCCGATGAGGAGGATCTCGGTGTCGGGGTAGAGGGCGGCGAGGGTGTTGCAGAGGGGGATGGAGCCGCCCATGCCGGCGGTCTGCATCTCCTGGCCCGGGTAGGCGACGCGCATCGCCTCGGCCATCGACACGTACGCCGGGCTGGCGGTGTCGGCGGCGAACGGCTCGCCCTGGCCGACCAGTTCCGTGGTCACCCGGGCGTTCCACGGGACCTGGGACTCCAGGTGGGCGCGGAGGAGCTTGGCCGTGTCGGCGGCGTTGACGCCCGGAGGGACGCGCAGGCTGATCAGGGCCGCCGCGCGGGCGTGGACGGACGGGGTGGCGCCGACGACGGGCGGGCAGTCGATGCCGAGGACGGTGACGGCGGGGCGGGCCCACAGGCGGTCCGCGACCGTGCCGGAGCCGATCAGGTCGACGCCGTCCAGGACCTTGGCGTCGGCGCGGAAGTCCTCCTCCGGGTACTGCAGGCCGTCCCAGGTGCCCTCCGGCTCCAGGCCGTGGATGACGGTCGAACCGTCGGGCGCGCGCAGCGAGTCGAGGGTGCGGATCAGCGCGGCGAGGGCGTCGGGGGCGGCGCCGCCGAACATGCCGGAGTGCAGGTTGCCGCCCAGCGTCTGCACCTCCACCCGCACCAGCATCATGCCGCGCAGGGTGGCGGTCACGGTCGGCAGGCCGAGCCGGAAGTTGCCGGCGTCGCCGATGACGATGGTGTCGGCGGCCAGCAGCTCCGGGTGCGCCTCGGCGTACCGCTGGAGGCCGCCCGTGCCCTGCTCCTCCGAGCCCTCGACGATCATCTTGACGCCCACCGGCACCCCGCCGTGCTCCTTGAGGGCGCGCAGCGCCGACAGGTGCATGATGAAGCCGCCCTTGCAGTCGGCCGCGCCGCGCCCGTACCAGCGGCCGTCGCGCTCCGTCAGCTCGAACGGCGGGGACAGCCACGCGTCCTCGTCCAGCGGCGGCTGCACGTCGTAGTGCGCGTAGAGGAGGACGGTCGGGGCGCCCTCCGGGCCCGGCAGGTAGCCGTAGACGGACTGGGTGCCGTCCGGGGTGTCCAGCAGCGCGACGTCCTCGAAGCCCTCGGCGCGCAGCGCCCCGGCCACCCAGTTCGCCGCCGCCTCGCACTCGCTCTTCGGGAACTGCGCCTCGTCCGCGACCGACCGGAAGGCGACCAGCTCGGCCAGTTCGGTGCGGGCGCGGGGCTGGAGGGAGGCGACGGTCGCGGCGAGCGCGGCGGAGTCGGGCCGGGGGGCCGGAACGGTGTCCATGGAACGCTCCTCGGGAGCACCACGTTGAGTGGTGTACGGGGGGAATGACGGCCCCGATCCTTTCATGGCGCCTTATGGCGTCTCGATGGCCTCTCGGGTGGGCCGGGGGCGCTTCCCGGGGCGGGGCGGCCCGCGGCCGGGCCGTAGGATGCGGGCGGTACGGCCGGCACGGCCGGCGGCGGCGGACGAGCGGGAGCGGAAGCACAGGTGAGCAGCGACAACACAGCCCGGGAGACGGGCCGCGACGACGTGCCGGCGGATGCGGACGACGTGGCGGCGGGCGACGCGTCCACGGGTGACGTGGCCGGGGCGGACGTGGCCGCGGAGGACGTGGACGCGCACGGCGGGCCCGCGGAGGACGTGGCCGCGGACGGCGGGTCCACGGGCGCCGAGCCGGTGTGGGACGTCGTCGTGGTCGGCGCCGGGCCCGCCGGAGCCTCGGCGGCGCACGCGGCGGCCGGCGCGGGACGCCGCGTCCTGCTCCTGGAGAAGGCCGAGCTGCCCCGCTACAAGACCTGCGGCGGTGGCATCATCGGCCCGTCCCGCGACGCGCTGCCGCCCGGCTTCGAACTGCCGCTGCGCGACCGCGTGCACGCCGTCACCTTCTCCCTCGACGGCAAGCTCACCCGCACCCGCCGGTCGAAGAAGATGCTCTTCGGGCTCGTCAACCGGGCCGAGTTCGACGCCGGCCTGGTCGAGGCGGCGAAGGCGGCCGGCGCCGAGGTGCGCACCGGCGTGACCGTCGTCCGCGTCGAGCAGCACGGCCCCGCCGTGCCCGACCGGCGCACCGTCGCCGTCGTGCTCGGTGACGGCTCGACCGTCCTGGCCCGCGCGGTCGTCGGCGCCGACGGCAGCGCCGGCCGCATAGGAGCACACGTCGGGGTGAAGCTCGACCAGGTCGACCTCGGCCTGGAGGCCGAGATCCCCGTCCCGCCGTCGGTCGCCGAGGACTGGGCCGGCCGGGTACAGCTCGACTGGGGCCCGGTCCCCGGCAGTTACGGCTGGGTCTTCCCCAAGGGAGACACCCTTACGGTGGGCGTGATCTGCGCGCGTGGCGAGGGCGCCGCCACCAAGCGGTACCTGGAGGACTTCATCGCCCGCCTCGGACTGTCCGGCTTCGAGCCGAGCATCTCGTCCGGCCACCTCACCCGCTGCCGCTCCGACGACTCCCCGCTCTCCCGCGGCCGCGTCGTCGTCTGCGGCGACGCCGCCGGGCTGCTGGAGCCCTGGACGCGCGAGGGCATCTCCTTCGCGCTGCGCTCCGGCCGGCTGGCGGGGGAGTGGGCCGTGCGCGTCGCCGAGGCGCAGGACGCCGTCGACGCCCGCCGCCAGGCGCTCAACTACGCGTTCGCCGTCAAGGCCGGGCTGGGCGTCGAGATGGGCGTCGGCCGCCGGATCCTCGCCCTGTACTCCCGCAAGCCGGGCGTCTTCCACGCGGCGGTCACCGGATTCGGGCCCGCCTGGCGCGCGTTCGCCCGCGTCACCCAGGGCGCGACCACGCTCGCGGAGATCGTCCGGACGCATCCGGTGGCGCGGCGGCTGGTCTCCGCGGCGGACCGGCTGCCGGCTGGACGGTCCTGAGGCGCGGGCGGTGCTCGGGCGCGGGCGGCCGAGGCGCGGACGGTCGGGTCCCGGGGGTGGCAGTCGATTGCCGGGTGGGGGGTCCGGGGGCGTGCGGGTTGCGGCGCGTCGTGGGGCGCGGCCCCGGCGGCTCGTCGCACGGGCCCGGCCGCGCGGTCCGTTCCCCGCGCCGGGAGCCGCCGGAGCGCCGCCGGGCGCGTCCGCCCTGTGCCGCGTCGCTCGTCGGGCGGTTCGCGCAGGTGGTACGGCGGTGGGGGGCCGGGCGTCGTCCGTCCGGTGTCCGCTCCCGGCCCGCGAGCCCCGGGGCGCGCCCCGGGGCTCGCGGACGAGAACGAAAATCGGCCCCTGGTGCGGGCGTCGGCTCGCGGGCACACTGCGCAGCAGACAACCATCGGCCGAGGGGCGGTGCACCGTGGCGGAACCGGAGTTCAAGGCGACAGGGGTACGGATCGAGAAATCGCTCCGCTCGCTCACCCGCGCCGGACAGGTGAAGATCCACAACGGTCGCCTGGAGCTCCTGACCAGCTACGGGGTCGAGATCGACAGCGCTCCGGTGGACGCCGTCCAGGCCCGGAAAACCTGGTTCGCCGCCCGGGACCGGGCCCGGGCCACGCTCAACGGCAACCGGTACGTGCTCGACCTCGGGGAGTCGGGCCAGGACCCGGAGGCGGCGGTCCGCCGGTTCCTGGAGGCGGTGGAGGCCGCGCGCGGCGACGGGCCCGAGTGAGCGCGCGAACAGGGGGCGGCACGGGTGCACGGTGGGGGCGCACGAGTTGCGCCCGGGACGGCGAAGGTCGACCCTTGAGGCGTACAGCATCACTGAGGGTTCATCGACGGTCGCGTTCCGGATCGGTTCCGTCGTGCGGTCCGGCCCGCCCGCCGGACCGGGACGGGCGCGCACCGCGCCACGCATCTGCATCAGGCTAGCCCTACTTCTTCAGGGAGTCGCAGCCGTGATCAGCCGAGTGAACAAGCACTGCACCGTCGAGCTCCAGGCCCTGCCGCAGCGGATCCGGCAGGTGCGCAGAATCGTCTCTGCGCAGTTGCGCTACTGGCATCTCGATCCGCTCATCGATCCCGCCGCGCTCGGCGTCACCGAGCTCCTCACCAACGTCCACCAGCACGCGGAACCGGACAAGCGGTGCACGGTCGAGATCACCCTCATGCTCGACCGGCTCACCGTCTCCGTGCGCGACCACGACCCCCGGCTGCCCCGCGTCGGCGCTCCGGACGAGACCAGCACCCACGGGCGCGGCCTCGCCCTGGTCGCGGCGCTGAGCGCCGGTTGGGGCGTGCAGCCGCACCACGACGGCGGGAAGGCCGTGTGGTTCACCCTGCTCGTACCGGCCTCCGCCGCCGGCGCCGACCCCTGGCGCGACCGCGGCGCCGAGCCGGCGGTCACCTTCGAACGAGCCACGGCCTCCCTTACCTCCCTCGGCACCGCGGCCTTCACCGAGCCGGCGGCCCTGCACCCGGCGGGCGCGGGGGCCGTGCCGGCGGTGGCGCGGGCGCATTAGCCGGCGTATCGGCGCGCGGGGTCGGGGTCGGGGTCGGGCGCGGGTGCGGGTGGCGGGGTAACGGTGCGGTCGGTGCGGTCGGTGGAATAACGGCGCGATCGGGTGCGAGCGGGCGCGGCCGGCGGGATCCGTTGGGCCGCGCGCTCCGGGGCGCGCTTCCCGGCCGGGCCCCGAGGAACGGCACAGCCGGACTCCGGGGAATGACACAGCCGGGCTCCGAGGAATGGCACAGCTGGGCTTCGAGGAACAGCACCCACGCGCGTACGGGCGCCCCGCTCCGCCCGCCGTCCGCGGAACCGTCAAGGGCCCGGTCACGGCCGGCCCGTGTCCCGTCTCCTCCGACCCGCCGCCGGGGAGGGGCGGTGATGCCCTGGCCCGCGGGACGCGAAGCCGGGTGCGACACCGGAACCCCGCCGTCCCCCGTGCGGCCGTCGCCGGAGCGGGAACGGCGGTCGGCGGTCGGCGGTCTCCCCCTCGCGCGAGGCTTCTGGTGGACTGTCCCGACACCATCCGTGCACGACACTGGGGTGAATACGATGCCTCTTGAGGGCGAGTACGAGCCGAGTCCGGCGCAGTGGATCCGCGAACAGGTCGAGCTGTACGAGAGCTCGGGAGGCACCCAGGGCACAACGCTCTGGGACACGGGCCTGCCGGTCGTCATCGTCACGATGCGCGGCGCGAAGAGCGGCAAGATCCGCAAGGTTCCGCTGATGCGCGTGGAGCACGAGGGGCGGTACGCGGCGGTGGCCTCGAAGGGCGGTTTCCCGCACCATCCGGTCTGGTACTTCAACCTCAAGGCCGACCCACGGGTGGACCTCCAGGACGGTCCCGAACTCCGGAGCATGACGGCCCGTGAGATCACCGGGGACGAGAAGGACCAGTGGTGGCGGCGGGCGGTCGCCGCGTATCCGCCGTACGCCGAGTACCAGGAGAAGACCGACCGCGTAATCCCGGTCTTCGTCCTCGAACCCGAGCCTCCGGCCGGGCCGGCGGACGCCCCGGCGCCGACGGGGAACTGAACACCGGGCCCCACCCGCCCGGCACCGGCCCCGTCAGGGCACCGCGCGGCCGGGGGCCGACGCTGTGCCGCGCGGGGCCGCGCCCGTCCGGCACAGTGGCTTCTTCGCGGTGCCTTTCCTGGCCGAAAACGCTCTCCTCAAGCCCTTCACCAGGCCATTGAATGCCGTGACCGACACTGATCGCTCATCAGTGCACTCTTCACGCTTGGGAGACACCCCATGAGACGCCTCCGCACCGCGGGTCTGGCATTTTTCGGCGCGATGCTCGTCGCCTCCGTCGCGGCGAGCCCCGCCCAGGCGTCGCCGGGCGAGACCCGTACGGTGTGCGCCGACTCGATGACCCCGGACGGCTGGGTCGACGTGAACTGGGGCACGAGCGCCTCCTGCCGCGTGATGAGCGGCTCGAACATCAAGATGATCAAGCAGCTGGACGGGCTCCCCGTCGGCACCCAGGTCAACGCCTGCGCGTCCGCGCAACCGCCGAAGGGCTGGACCAAGGTCCAGACGTACTACAGCGGCGGCTGCGTGGTCTTCGTCAACTCCTCCTTTACGCCGAACGCTTGGCTGCTACAGAAGACGTCCTGACCGGGGGCGGTGAGGGCCGGGCATCCGGCCCGGTACCCGGCCGGGTGGCCGGCCCTCACCGACGAGCTCGCCCGGCCCGGCTCGCTCCGCCCTGTTTGCCCGGTCCGGGGGGCCGGGCGGCCGACCCGGTCGTACGGGACGGAGCGCGTACGCGGGTTCGCGGCGCACCGTCCGGCGGCGCCGACGGCCACGGCATCCTCACCGGCGCCGGATCGCGTGCACGAACGACAGCGGCCGGTCTCCTCCGTCCGTCGCTCGTCAGCGGGGGAAGGTCGCCCGGCAGGATCGGTCGACGACCTCGCCGAGCGCGGTCGGTAGTTCACGCCCGCACGGTCCGGTCTGCCGGCCCGGTCCGCGGACTCGGCGGTGCGCGCGAGTGCGCGTGCCGTCGCGCGGGGCTCGCCGTCGGCAACCTGCCCGGCCTGGTGCCGTCTGGCCACGGGGCCGCACCGAGCCGGTCGCTCCACGGGCTCGGCCCTTGGGCGGCCTCGTCCCTCGGTGTCCCGGTGAACCCTTCGGCGGCCCGCACCCCACCAGGGCGGCCGGGTCCCACCCGATCCCGCGCGGCGGCGACCGACAGTGCTGTCCCGCGCGGGAGTTCGCGCCTGTCGTAGCCAGCCGTGGCCGCTGCGACGCGCTCGGCTGGCACAGGCGGCACGCCAGATCCTCCGACCGCGGTGCACACGCCCGGCCCCGCGCCCCCCACCCCGCACCGTCCCTGGACGAGGGCACCCCTCGTCGCCATGAGCGCGGCCGCCAACGCCGCTTGCGCACCGACCAGGCCCGGAACCGTCCCGGCCGTTGTCACGCGGCCGTTGTCACGCGGCCGTCGTCACGCGGCCGTCGTCGGCCGGCTGCCCGTCCTCCCGGAGGGCCTCGCGGGCGACGCGGTGCGCTCGGGAACGGTCGCGTCCCCCGGACTCAGCGTCTCGCCGGACTCAGCATCCTGCTGGACCCAGCGCCCCGCCGAACTCAGCGCCCCGCCAGGCTCAGCGCCCCCCCTGCGCCCGCGCCCCCGCCCGTCTCAGCCCAGCACTCCCAGCGGATCGTCCAGTACCGGCTGCCACGCCGCCTCCGCCGCGCCGATGAGGCTGCTGTGGTCGAGGGTGACGGGGAGGATGGGGACGCTGCCGCTGCGGCCCCACAGGCTGCGGTCGGCGACGACGGCGCGGAGGCGGTCGGGGTCGGCGGCGAGGAGTTCGCGGTGGAGGCCGCCCAGGACGATGCGGTCGGGGTTGAGGATGTTGACGAGGCCGGCGAGGCCCAGGCCGAGGCGGTCGGCGATCAGTTCGGCGGCCTCGCGTACGGACGGGTCGTCGTACGCGGTCCGGAGCAGTTCGGTGGCCTGGTGGAGGAGGGAGCTGTCCGGGCCCGGCGTCCGTCCGGCGGCGGTGAGGAAGGCCGCCGGGTCGGCCTCGACGTCCAGACAGCCGCGGCTGCCGCAGTGGCAGGGCAGCCCGGCCGGGTTGACCGTCAGGTGCCCGACCTCCAGGGCCAGTCCCGAACTCCCGCTGTGCAGGCGCCCGTCGAGCACCAGCGCGCCGCCGACGCCGCGGTGGCCGGTGGCCACGCACAGCAGGTGACGGGCGCCGCGGCCGGCGCCGTGGCGGTGTTCGGCCAGGGCGGCGAGGTTGACGTCGTTGCCGGCCATACCGGTGACGGGGACGCCGCCCGGGCCGAGGACGCCCGCCTTGGCCAGGGCCTCGGCGAACAGCGTGCGGACCGGTGCCCCGGCGGGCCAGGAGAGGTGCAGCGGGTTGAGGGCGGTGCCCTCCGGCTCGGCCACCGCCGACGGGACGGCGAGTCCCGCGCCCAGGCAGTGCCGGCCCGTCTCGCGCAGCAGCCCGGCGCCCGCCTCCACGACGGCGTCGATGATGTGCGCGGGGTCGGCGGGGACCGTCATACAGCCGGGCGCCGTGGCGACCATCCGGCCGCCGAGGCCGACGAGCGCGGCCCGGAAGCCGTCCGCGTGGATCTGCGCCGCCAGGACCACGGGACCGTCGGGCGCGACGGACAGCCGGTGCGAGGGGCGGCCCTGCGACCCGGTGGACGCCGTCGGGCGGGCGTCCACCCGGATCAGTCCGAGCGCCTCCAGCTCCGCGGCGACGGCGCCCGCGGTCGCGCGGGTCACGCCGAGTTCGGCGGTGAGCACGGCGCGGGTGGGGGCGCGCCCGGTGTGGACGAGCTCCAGGGCGGGGCCGAGGGCGGCCCGGCCGCGCTCCAAACGTGTTGTCCGAGTCTGGGTCACACCCCTATTCTGACTTTGTGCCGACGCTAAACAAAATACGGACGGCCCTTCGGGGGGAACAGCGTGTCACCCCGGCCGATCCGTCGCTGAGCCGCCTCCGGACCGCCCTCACCGTCTTCTTCGCCCTCGACGGCTTCCTCTTCGCCGGCTGGGTGGTGCGCATCCCGTCGATCAAGGAGCGTACCGGCGCCTCCGCCGGCGCGCTCGGCCTCGCCCTGCTGGGCGTCTCGGCCGGTGCCGTCGCCGTCATGATGCTCACCGGACGGCTGTGCCGGCGCTTCGGCAGCCACCCGGTCACCGTGGCCACGGCCGCCGTGCTGGCCCTCGGCATCGCCCTGCCGCCCTTCGCCCGCTCCGCGCCCGCCCTAGGGCTCGTCCTCCTCGTCTTCGGCGCCGCCTACGGCGGCATCAACGTCGCCATGAACAGCGCGGCCGTCGACCTCGTCACGGCGCTGCGCCGGCCGGTGATGCCCAGCTTCCACGCCGCCTACAGCGTCGGCGGCATGCTCGGCGCCGGTCTCGGGGGGCTGGTCGCCGGACGGCTTCCGGTGACCCATCACCTCCTGATGCTGACCGCCGTGGGACTCGTCGTCACCGTCGTCGCCGGGCGGGTGCTGCTCGCCCATCCGGCGCCTCGGCTGCCCGAGACGGTCGTTTCCGGGTCCGCTTCCGGGTCCGTTTCGGGTTCCGCTTCCGGTTCCAGTTCCGTTTCCAATTCCGTTTCCGGTTCCGGTGGCGCGCCGCAGCGTCCCAAGACGCCCGTGCGCGGGCGCGGGCTCGTCGTCGTCTTCGGGCTGATCGCGCTGTGCTCCTCGTACGGCGAGGGGGCGCTCGCCGACTGGGGCGCTCTGCACCTCCGGCAGGACGTCGGCGCCGGAGCGGGCACCGCGGCCATCGGCTACTCCGTGTTCGCGCTGGCCATGACCGTGGGGCGGCTGTCCGGCACCGCCATGCTCGAACGGCTCGGCCAGACCCGGACCCTCGTCTTCGGCGGCGCCACGGCCGCCGTCGGCATGCTTCTCGCCTCCCTCACCCCGGCGCTGTGGGCGGTCTTCGTCGGCTTCGCCCTGACGGGGCTGGGGCTTGCCAACATCTTCCCCGTCGCCATCGGGCGGGCCGGGGAGCTGACCGGGCCCGGCGGGGTTGCCGCGGCGTCGACGTTCGGGTACGGCGGCATGCTGCTGGGGCCGCCGGCCATCGGGCTTCTCGCGGATCGGTTCTCGTTGCCCGCGGCGCTGACGACTGTCGCCGGGTTGGCCGCGATGTCGGCGCTGATCAGTGGGGCTACTCGGCGGTGGACGCGGCGCGTCTGAGGGGGTGGGTGGGGTGCCCCGGTCCCGCCCTTTCACCGTTTCTTGCGGGGGCTCCGCCCCCGCACCCCCGAAGCGCGCTGCGCGCGCTGTCCTCAATCGCTCCACGCCCCGCAGCCGTGGCAGGGTGGAACGACGGAATCCCCGTACCCCCCGAAGGACGACGACAGCGATGGCACCCCCCGGCTGGCTCTGCGCCGGCCCCCGCTGGAGCGTGGACGGTCCGGCCCTGCTGTGGCTCCACCCCGGGCACGGCGAACGCCGCTCCCCGCTGCCCGCGGGCCGCCCGCTCGGCTTCGTCGCCGGTGAGCGGCGGCACTGCGTCGGCGTCCGGCGCGCCGGGCGGTACACCCCGTGTCCCGCCGGTGCCGAGGTGCCGGCCGGCGCGGTGTCCGCCCAGTGCGCGGAGTGCGCCCGGCTGGACCGGTCCCACTCCGTCGCGGCCGACACGATCGCCGACGACCCGCGCCCGTACGACGTCTACCTGGCCTGGTTCGCCCCCGGCCTGGTCAAGGCCGGCATCACGGCGACCGGACGCCAGGGCGTCCGCCTCCTCGAACAGGCCGCCCTCTCCTACGCCTTGCTCGGCCGCGGCCCGCTGATGGCCGCCCGGCGGACGGAGGCCGTCCTCGGTGCCGCGCTGGGCGTCCCCGACCGCTTTCCCTACGCGGCCAAGCGTGCCGCCCGCCATCCCCTGGCCCCGCGGGACGAGCGGGCCGCCGAACTCGCCGCGCTCCACGAGCGCGCCCGCGCCCTCCCCGGCCTGCCGGAGTCGCTGGAGGTGCTGCCCTGCGCGCCCGTCCACCACGACGACGTCTTCCACCTGGACCGCGTCGGCCCCCGCCACGGCATCGTCGATTTCGCACCCGGGTGCGCCGTCGTCGGGCACGTCGTCGCCGTGGCGGGGCCGGACGTGTACCTGGAGACGACGGACGGCCGCCCCGTGCTCGTCGACACGCGGCGGCTGGCGGGCTGGGAGCTCGCGGCCGCGCCGCCCGGCGCGCGGACCACGGCGGCGGTCCGCGCGCCGGAACGGGACGGGCCCGAGGGCCTGTTCTGACGGTTCACGCAGGAGCCCGGCGGTCCACGTCGGAGCCCGGACGCCGCGGCCTCCCCCTCCCGTGCGCGTCACGCCGCCGGTTCGCCGAGCGTCCCGCGCCGTCCGCCGCGCAGCAGTTCGCGCGGGGAAGGGCCGCCGCGCAGGCACCACAGGGCGATGACCGGGTCGCATATCGCGCACCCCAGCGAGGAGCCGTGCGCGAACGGCAGCAGGGGGCTGCCCTTGAGGTGGTGCACGATGTCCCACGCGGTGTGCAGCAGCCAGCCGATGCCGACGAACGTCCAGGAGTCCAGGGCGCGGTACGCGACGTACGTGGCCACCGCGGTGAACACGAACTCCCAGCCGCCCATCCCGCCACCGCCGAGATAGGCCGCACCCGCCCCGGCCACCATCACGGCGTTGAGGCGCAGCCGGTGTTTCTCGCCGACGAGGGACATCGCCAGCGCGTAGAGGAGGCCGATGCCGACGGGCGCGATGTATTGCAGGTAGGGCATGGGGCGCCTTCCGTGGTGGGCGGGGTGCGAGCGGGAGGTACGGCCGCGGACGGCGGACGCGGGGGATCGCCGCCGCCCCCGGCCGTACTGATCACACGGTAGAAAGGCCGGCCGGCAGGCCACAGGGGCATTGCCGACAGGTTCCGACGGAATACCGCCGCCGGGCAGCCGTCCCCGTCCCGCCGTCCGGCAGCCGTCCCCGTCCCGCCGTCCGGCGGCCCGCCCCCGTCCCGCGCCCGGTGGCCGTCCCCGCCGCGGCACCCGGGGAAAGCGGAGGTACCGTCCGTGTATGCACACGGTCGCCGTCCTCGCCCTCCCGCGCGTGATCCCGTTCGACCTCTCCACCGCCGTGGACACCTTCGGCCGCGTCCGGCTGTCCGACGGGAGCCCCGGTTACGCGGTCCGGGTCTGTGCCGAGCAGGACGAAGTCGACGTCGGCTCGGGGGCCTTCACCCTGCGGGCGCCCTGGGGGCTGGACGGGCTGCGCGGCGCGGACACCGTCGTCGTACCCGGTACCGCCGACCCGGCCGCGCCCCTCACTCCCGCCGTCCGCGCCGCGCTGCGCCGGGCCGCCGCCGACGAGGGCGGCCCGCGCATCGCGTCGATCTGCTCCGGCGCCTTCGCCCTCGCCGCCGCCGGACTGCTGGACGGGCTGCGGGCGACCACCCACTGGCTGGCCGCCGCACGGCTCGCCGCCGACCACCCGCGGGTCGACGTCGACCCGGACGTCCTCTACGTCGACAACGGCCGGATCCTCACCTCGGCCGGCGCGGCGGCCGGGCTGGACATGTGCCTGCACATGGTCCGCCGCGACCACGGCTCCGCGGTGGCCGCCGACGCCGCCCGGCTCTCCGTGACGCCCCTCGAACGGGAGGGCGGCCAGGCGCAGTTCATCGCCCACGACCACATACCCGTTCCGGCCGGCTCCGCGCTGGAGCCGCTGCTCCGCTGGCTGGGCGAGAACCTCGCCCGCCCGCTCACCGTGGACGACATCGCCGCCCGGGCCGGCGTCAGCCCCCGCACGCTCACCCGCCGCTTCCGCGAGCAGACCGGCACGACGCCGCTGCAGTGGCTGCACCGCGCCCGGATCCGCCGGGCCCAGCAGCTCCTGGAGACCACCCGCCGGCCCGTCGAACACATCGGCGCCGAGGTCGGGTTCGGCTCGCCGACGGCCTTCCGCGACCGCTTCCGCCGCACCACGGGCGTCAGCCCCCGCGCCTACCGCCGCGCCTTCGCCGCCGAGCCGGCCGGGTGAGGGGCCCTGCGCCCGGCCGCGCGTAGCGAAGGCGCCGAGGGTGGTCTCGGAGACGGACACCCGTCGCGCTGATCCTCGTTCAGCGTCTCACCGGTCCGGATGCCGGGCGGTTCGGCCCGGGCGCCGCCCTGTGGTTCTCCGCCCCCGACGCGCACGCCGTGCACGAGCAGCTCACCCCGGCCGGGGTGACTGCCCTCACCCCAGCCGACGACAGTCCTTTCCAGCCGGTGTTCTCCTTCGAAGGGCCCGAGGGCTGTGTCTTGACCGCTCACAGGTCTGACGTCGTTCAGGGGGTCTGGCGTCGTTCACGGATCTGACGCCGGCCGACGTCCCGGAGGCCGGGCCCGGGGGTCGTCCGGCCGTCAGTCGAAGTACACGACCAGCCGGACGTGCTCGTCGCCGAAGCGGCCGGCGAGCGCCCCCATCACGGCGAAGACGTGCTCCCAGCCGGTCCCGGGGCCGATCGCGTCCCGGCGGGTGAACCTCCGGTAGCTCACCCGCGTCGTGCCCGCCCGCCACTCGCCGAACGGCGTGGCGGCGGGGCCGTCCGCCGCCGGGCCGGGGCCCAGCCGGTCCAGGACGTCCGGCGGCCAGTCGTCGGTGACCCAGCGGCGTTCCTCCAGTGCCGGCGTGCGGTCGTCCCGGAGGACGAGGGCGCCGCGGATGTCCGCCGGGGCCGCGTCCAGGTCGATCCGCGCCAGCTCCGCCCAGGTCACCCAGGTCGGGCCGTGCACCGCCGCATCGAGGCCGGCGGCCTCGTCGAACTCCTTCCTCAGCTCCGGCGACACGTCCGGCGGCAGCCCCCTGCCGGCGGCGACCGGCTCCCAGCCCACCAGGTCGCGGACGCCGAAGAGGCAGCCGAAGGCCGCGTAGTCGCGCCCGGAGTAGAGCGGGTACAGGTCGACGGCACGCTCCCAGGGCGGCCTGGTGTACCAGTCCTCGTCGGCGTTCGGGTTGCGGATCTCTATGCCGCCGTAGATGTCGGTGCCCATGCGGCGCAGCGTAGGGCGTCCGCCGTCCATACGGCGAAGGGATTCCGGCGGAGGCGTTCCGGCGACGGCGTTCCGGCGGCGGGAGCGGCGGGAGCGGCGACAGGGGTGGCAGGGGGGCAGAGGGGCAGGGGGGCAGGGGTGACAGCGGGGCCGGAAACCGCTGAGAGGTAGTGTCGTACGCCCCGATTGCCCGAAAGGCCCGCCCATGCACGACGTCCGTTTCACGCTCGCCCACGCGGGTTCCGGCCGCGGTCGCCTCCGGAAGCGGACCTCCCACACCTGGTCCGGGACCGTGCCCGGCTCCGGTCCCGTGGAGCTGGTCTGCCCCGCGGAGGAGGACCTCACCCGGGAGACCCTGACCACCTGGGTGTCGGGGCGGGGGATCCCTCCGATGAGCTTCACCGGCGTCGGCTTCCGGGGCCGCCCGCGCCTGGCGCGCATGGAGCTGACCGCCGACGGGTGGGCGGCCCGGTCGAGGCGCCGCCATTTCGCGGTCTCGGCGGGTGGCCGCGCCCTGCGGATCGAGGTCGCCGGGCGCGCGTACCGCTACCGGGCGCTCCGCGGCCGTCGGCACGAACTGCGGCGGGACGGCGCCGTCGTCACCGTCGCCTCCGCGGGACGGGTGGCGAGGCGGTACCCGCACACCCTCACCGGCGACGCCCAGGGCGCCCACGACGCCCTGGACATCGGCCTGGCGCTCCTCCTGGAAGGCGTCTACACCCGCAACCTCACCTTCGGTGGCGCGCTGTACTCCTGGCCCGGCCGCTTCCTGACCCGCGTGGAGATACCGGACTTCTTCTGAGCCCGCTCGCGCGGGCCGTCCGAGCCGGTTCCGGCGGGCTGTTCCGGTCAGCCGGTTCCACCGGGGCCGCCCCGACGCAGCCGCCCCGACGCAGCCGTTCCGGCGGCGCCGTTCGCCCCGCGCCTACGGCACCCCCGGCAGATCCTCCGCGTACAGCAGCGTCAAGTCGTCCTTGCTCGGATGCGTCAGCTGGGCCACCCGCCCCGCGTGCCGTTCGACCATGGCCTCGAAAGTCTGGCGGGCCGTGCGGCCGTTGCCGAAGGCCGGGCCGCGGGGGACCGAGCGGAAGTACTGGAGCAGGGCCTCGGCCGCGCCCTCGCCGATGCGGTACTCGTGCTCCTCCGCCTGCTGTTCGACGATCCGCAGCAGCTCCTCGGGGGCGTAGTCGCCGAACGTGATCGTGCGGGAGAAGCGGGACGCCACCCCGGGGTTGACGCTGAGGAAGCGCTCCATCTCGGCCGTGTAGCCGGCGACGATCACCACCACCGCCTCCCGGTGGTCCTCCATCAGCTTCACCAGCGTGTCGATGGCTTCCCGGCCGAAGTCGCGGCCCGAGTCCTCGGGGGCCAGCGCGTACGCCTCGTCGATGAACAGGACGCCGCCCCGGGCGCGTTCGAACGCCTCCTGGGTGCGGATGGCCGTGGAGCCGATGTGCTCGCCCACCAGGTCCACCCGGGAGACCTCCACCAGGTGGCCGCGCTCCAGGACGCCGAGCGAGGCCAGGATCTCGCCGTACAGCCGCGCCACCGTCGTCTTGCCGGTGCCGGGGGAGCCGGTGAAGACCAGGTGGCGGCGGACGGAGGCGGCTTTGAGCCCCGCCTCCTGCCGGCGGCGGCCCACCTCGATCATGTCGGTGAGCGCCCGGACCTCCTTCTTGACGCTCTCCAGGCCCACCAGCGCGTCCAGTTCGCCGAGGACCGTCGCCGACGGGCGCGCCGAGCCCTCTTCTTCCCGGCGCGGTACGGGAAGGGGGGCCGGGGGCGATACGGAAGCGGGTGCCGGCCGCGAGCGTTCCGCCATCGCCGGGACCGCCGGGACCGCCGGGACCGTCGGGCCGGGGACGCGGACCGGCATCGGCTCGTCGCTCGTGCAGCCCTCGCTCAGCGGCCCCGGACCGCCGCCCTCCGCGTGCCCGTGCCCGCCCCCGCCGTCCGCGAACTCGTAACCGCCGCGCGCGCAGCGCTCCGTGTGGCAGCGGGTCAGCGTCGCCCGGCAGCCGTCGATGACGTGGAAGCCGTAGCCGCCGCTGCCCGTCACCCGGCAGTGCCGGAACGTGCCCCGGCCCTCGGCCGACACGTAGAACCCCGCCTCCAGCGGCGAACTCACCGCGCAGTCCTCGAAGGTGGGGTCCGCGCCCTTGGTGACGATCACCCCCGTGGCCGTCGCGTCGACGGCACAGCCCGTCAGCGTGCCGCCGCTGCCGTGGTCGCGGAACCAGGCGCCGGTCGTCGCCTCCCGGATCCGGCAGTCGTCGAGCCGCGCGGTCGCCCCGCCGCTCACCGACACCGCCGTCCCGCGGATCCGTGACAGATCGCTGTCGGTGACCTCCGCGCACGAACCGCGGTCCAGCACGAACAGCGCGTCCGGCACGTCGTGCACCCGGCAGGAGGCGAGGACGGCCGTGGCGCCGTCGCTCACCCACACCGCCGGATAGTCGCCCGTACTGTCCTGGAGCTCGCACCCGACGGCCTCCGCGCGGGTGCCCGGGTCCCAGACCGACAGTCCGTTCCGCCCGAACCGGCGCACCGTCGACCGGGCCATGGTCAGCACCGAACGCGCCCGCAGATCCACCGCGTTCTCCGGAACGTCGTGGATGTCGCAGTCGTCGACCGCCAGGACGGCGCCGGTGTCCAGCGTCACCCCGTCGCCCGCCACCCGGTGCACCCGGCAGTCGGACAGCCGGCCGGCCGCCCGCTCCGCCATCCGCACGCCGGCGCCCCGGATCTCGTACACCTCGCAGCCGATCGCCTCCAGCGTGCTGGCCTCGCCCGTCACCGACAGCCCGGCGCCCCGCGCGTGGTGCACGCGGCAGCGCTCCAGGCGCGGGCCGCCGCCGTCGTGCACGGCGACGCCCGACTGCCCGGCCGCCAGCACCTCGCACTCCTCGAAGACCCCGCCGGCCCGGTCCAGCACCGCCACGCCGACGCCCGCCGCGTTGTCGACCGTGCAGTGGCGCACGGTCGGCCGCGCGCCCCCGCGCACCTCGATGCCCACCGACGAACGCGTCACCACCCGCAGCCCGGTGAGCTCCGGCGCGCCCCCGTCCACCAGCAGCGCGGGCACCGCCGCGTCCTGCCCCTCCACCTGGAGGTCCCGCAGCGCGGCCGCCGCCCGGACGGTGAGCGCCACGCCCTCCGGCGGAGCGATCCGCACCGAACCGGGCACCCCGTCCGCGCCCCTGAGGGTGACCGCGCGGGTGACCACCAGGTTCTCCCGGTAGGTGCCGGGGGCGACGGACAGCACGTCCCCGTCCGCCGCCGCCTCCAGGGCCGCCGCGAGCGATACGTACTCCCCGGTGCGCCGCCGCCAGCGCGACGGGCCGCCGTGCGTCACCTGGACCGAGCCCTGTGCCATGGTGCTGTCGCGCCCCCACCTCGTGCGTCTGCCGCCCGGGACGGATGAGCCGCCCGGGACCGATGCG
The DNA here is from genome assembly GCF_020099395.1 of Streptomyces mobaraensis. Taxonomy (NCBI): domain Bacteria; kingdom Bacillati; phylum Actinomycetota; class Actinomycetes; order Kitasatosporales; family Streptomycetaceae; genus Streptomyces; species Streptomyces mobaraensis. The sequence goes on from NZ_CP083590.1 coordinate 6,750,516, forward strand.
TACCGGCCGGTCCACCGTAGCGTGCGCCGGGCACGGGAGTTGACCGCCTGACGGCGCCGCCCGGGTCCGCGCGGCACCGCTCGGCTCGTCCCGTGGCACCGCCCGGCTCCGCGGCGGGGTACAGCTCGCCTCCCCGCGCCGGCGCTCAGCTCCCCGCGCCGGCCCGGCCCCAGGTGTGCCCGGCCCGCTCCCACGCGCGGTCCCACCGCTCGTACCGCCGCCGGACGATCCGCCACATGACCAGGCGGCGCAGCCCGTGCACCGCGCCCGCCGCGGCCACACCGGCCCCGACGCCGGCGAGCACGGCGTGGAGGGACGCCGTGGTGCCGTCCAGCGGGCGGCCCGCGAGCCGGCCCCGGTCGTCCGTCCAGAGCGGGAACCGCCGGCCGGGTATCTCCGCGCCCCGGAGCGGTACGAGGCCGGTGCGCGGCCCGCCGTCCGGGCCCGGCCAGCGGGCCAGGATCCGGTGGTAGCCGTCCCGCCCCGGCGAGCCCTCGCGGTCGCCCGCGGCGGCGCGCACCGGCTCCGGGCGGAGCGCGACCGCGCTCACCAGGTGCCGGTGCGACTGCTGTTCACGGGCCGTCTGCCGGAGCACCGCGTGGGCGGACGAACCCGCCAGCAGCCCCGCCAGCGGGCCGACGACGAGCATCAGGACCACCGCCGCCAGCCCGACCCAGCTCTCCAGGACATCGGTGGGACGGCGCAGCGGGTTCCGCCGCCAGCGCCAGGCGGACCGCCGGGCGGACCGCAGGGTCCAGGACCGCATCCGGGACGTCGCGTTCATGAAGCTCACCCCCCTGCGTCTCATTACCTCACAAGAGGCGGCGCATGCGGGAAAGGGCGTCGCGGAGGGCGGAATCACTCCCGGTGGAGGTCCGGGGGCCGCACGTTGACGCGCCGGGGCGCACGGGGGCGCGCCGGCGCGCGGAACGGTCTTCCGGACGGTCCTTCAGGCCGGTCTTCCTACCGGACCTTATGGAAGCCGTGGTGATGAAGGCGGTTCCCGGCATCAAGTGACCAGGTGATCCGGACGAACCAGGCGATCAGGCAATGCGGTCGAGGACCTCGAACGGATCCCCGACCCGCAGCACTCCGGGATGCTCCGGGACGAGGTTCTGCCCGAAGACGAGCCCGGTCGCACCGCGCCGGTGGCGGGCCAGGGTGTGCAGCGGCTCCCGGCCGCGCGCGGCCGTGCGCTGGTCGGTGGTGGTGACGACGCAGCGCCCGCAGGGTTTGACGACCCGGAAGGTCACGTCGCCCAGCCGTACCCGGCGCCAGCCGTCCTCCTCCCACGCGCCGGTGCCGCCGACCACCACGTTCGGGCGGAAGCGGTCCATCGGCAGCGGGCCCTCGTCCGGGTGCTCGCCTCCGGCGATCAGCGAGTTGAGCGCCGCGAGCGACGCGGCGGAGGTGAGCAGCAGCGGGAAGCCGTCGGCGAAGCCGACCCGGTCCTCCGGGCGTCCGTACCGGGGGTCGACCGGGCGCCGGACCGCCGGGTCGTCCATGTGCACGAGCCGGGCCTCGACGCCCAGGAAGGCGGTCAGCCAGGCGTCGGCCTCGGGGCCCGCGGGCACCGCCTCGACCTTGTCCCGGAACACCTCCACGGTGACCGTGCCCCGCCGCCCGGGATCGGGTACCGGTACGTCCAGGGGTGCGGCCCCCGGGCCGGAGATCCGCACCCCGCCCCCGGGCAGCCCGCGTGCCGCCCCCAACGCGAGCCGGGGGAGCTGCCGTTGGGTGAGGAACCGGCCGTCCGGCGCGGTCACCATCCACCGCCGGTCCCCGGCGAGCCCCCATGGCTCCACGGCTGCCCACCCGGGGGAGCCCCCCGCCATCGACTTCACCGGGTGGACGTGGAGCGACAGGAGCGAGGGCGACGGACCGGATGAACCTGAAGTACCGGACGAACCGGAGGGACCCGAAGGATCGGAAGGCGCAGCCATGGGGCCATCCTGCCCGGCCGGATCCGGTGCGCACCCGCGGGTTTCGGGCGGGTGCGGCCCCCGGCCCCCCATCCAGCCACCGGCCATCCGGTCATCCGGCCGCCCGGCCCCCCGGTCACCCGTCGCCGTCGGTCAGTAGCTCCCCGGGCCCGAGTACGGGCGCTGGTACGGACCTTCATACCCCCCGGGCTGGCCGGGCTGGCCGGACGGGCCGGGTGCCGGGCGGGGCGCCACCGGGCGCATCGCGTCGTACCCCGCCGGGCCGGCGGGCCCGGCCTGCGGCTGCTGGTACTGCTGCGGCCCGGGGTAGCCGCGCGGCGCCGACGCCTGCTGCGGGATGTACGGCGCGGGCGCCTGCTGGAGCCCGGCCGACTGCGGGCCGCCCTGCCCGTACTGCGGGGGCTGCTGGGCGTACCCGCTCTGCAGCGACTGCACCGGGTGCGCCGCCGGCGCCGGGCCCGGGCCGTGGCCGGAGGGGCCGGACGGCAGCGCGGGCAGATTGCTGCCGCCGTCGAAGGGGGCCGACACCCGGATCGGGGCGATCTGCGGGGTGCCCCGCTCGGCGACGAGACTGTCGTAGATGGGGGTGTCCGGGAACGACGACGCGGAGTAGTAGCCGCTGCCGTAGGCACTGCGGGGGGAGGTCATAGCCCTTAAGTTAAGCCCACGGTGTGCCGGTTGGGGAGTCAGGTACCCGGGTTGGTTCCGGAGGCCCCTGCGGTGCCGACGACCAATCGGGGCGAAGACGGAGAATTCGGGGGCCACGGTACGTTGGACCCGTGTAAGCAACCGGATCGTTCAGGGCCTGACCAGGGGCTCGTCCGGGAATCGCTCTACAGGGGTGGCAGATGGGGATGCTGAAGGGCACCAACGTCCGGATTCCGGCGCCGGCGGTGCGGATAGAACTGGGCTGGCGGACCGGCCCCGGCGTACCGGACGTGGACGCCTCCGCGCTGCTCCTCGCCGGGGGCCGGGTCCGCTCCGACGCGGACTTCGTCTTCTACAACCAGGCCGTGCACACCTCCGGCGCGGTACGGCACGAGGGCAAGGTGCCGGCGGCCGGCGCGGTGACCGACACCCTGGCCGTCGACCTGGCCTCCGTCGAGCCGGAGGTGGAGACCGTGGTGGTCGCGGCCTCCGCCGACGGCGGCACGTTCGGGCAGGTGCCGGGGCTGTACGTGCGGGTCTTCGACGCGGCGGGCGGCGCGGAGCTGGCGCGCTTCGACAGCGAGGACGCGACGGTCGAGACGGCCTTCGTGCTCGGCGAGCTCTACCGGCGGCAGGGGGAGTGGAAGTTCCGGGCGGTCGGCCAGGGGTACGACAGAGGGCTCGCCGGCCTGGCGACGGACTTCGGCATCTCGGTGGACGATCCCGGGCCCGCTCCCGTCGCGCCCCCGGCCCCCGCGGCGGCGCCGGCTCCGGTGGCCGCTCCGGCTCCTCCCGCCGCGGCCCCGGTGCCCCCCGCGACCCCCGCCGCCCGGCCCGTGAGCCTGAGCAAGGTCACGCTCACCAAGCAGGCCCCGTCCGTCTCGCTCACCAAGCAGGGCGGCACCTCCGGCGCGCTGCGCGTCAACCTCAACTGGCAGATGCGGCAGCAGGAACCGGCGAAGGGCGGTGGCTGGGGCCGCCGTCTCACCCGGGCGCTCCAGGGCGACCTGGACCTCGACCTCGGCTGCCTCTTCGAGCTCAACGACGGGACGAAGGGCGTGGTGCAGGCCCTCGGCAACTCCTTCGGCTCGCTCCAGCGCCCGCCCTACATCCACCTCGACGGCGACGACCGCACCGGCGCCGCGGCGCAGGGCGAGAACCTCACCATCAACCTCGACCACAGCCGTGACTTCCGGCGCATCCTCGTCTTCGTCACGATCTACCAGGGGGCCAGCAGCTTCGCGGGCCTCCATGCCACGGTCACCCTCCAGCCGCAGCACGGCGCGCCCATCGACTTCTCGCTCGACGAGTGCACCGTGCCGTCCAACGTCTGCGCGCTGGCCCTCATCACCAACAACGGCGGCGACCTCGTCGTTCAGCGCGAGGCCCGTTACCTGGTCCCCGACCGGGGCGTCAGCCCGCAGCGCACGCTGGACCGCGCGTACGGCTGGGGGATGAACTGGACGCCCGGACGGAAGTGACGCCGGCCGGACGGAAGTGACGCCGGCCGGGCGCGGAGGCGCCGGGAGGACTCAGGGCGCGGCCTCAGGGCGCGGCCTCAGGGTGCGGCCTCGGGGCGGGCGTACGTCCGCCCCTTCCAGGCCGCGCCCCGGCCCCGGTAGTGCTGGACCGCCGAGTCGACCGTCATCAGCAGGTACAGCGCGGCGGTGAACGGGAGCAGCGGCGCGAGCCACACCGGCTGCCGGTAGTAGCGCAGCATCGGTAGGTACGTGCCCGTCATCACCGCCCACGCCGCCGCCCCGCAGGCCAGCAGCGGCAGGTTCCCGGCGGCGGCGCCGGCCGCCACGGCCGCCGGCGGGGCGAGGTAGACCACGGCCAGGCCCGCCACCGTGGCGAGCAGCAGCAGCGGCTGGTACAGGAGTTGCGCATAAGCGCTGCGGGACACCATCCGCCACAACTGCCCCAGCCGGGGGTAGGGGCGGATGCTGTCCACCCGCTCGGCGAGGCCCAGCCAGATCCGGCCGCCGGTGCGCTTGACCGCGCGGGCCAGCGTCACGTCGTCGATGACCGCGTGGCGGATGGCGTCCGGGATCCGCGCCCGCTCCGCCGCCTCCCGGCGCAGCAGGACGCAGCCGCCGGCCGCGGCGGCGGTCCGGCCGCCGGGCTGGTTGACCCAGCGGAACGGGTAGAGCTGCGAGAAGAAGTACACGAAGGCCGGGACGATCAGCCGCTCCCACGGGGTGACCACCCGCAGCCGGGCCATCTGCGATACCAGGTCGAGGTCGGCCGCGCGGGCCGCCGCGACGAGTTCGCGCAGGCTGCCGGGCGCGTGCGCGATGTCGGCGTCCGTCAGCAGCAGGTACTCGGCGTCGGTACGGGCGCGGGCCAGCGCCATGCCGTGCCGTACCGCCCACAGCTTGCCGGTCCACCCGGGCCCGGGTTCGCCGGGGGAGTCCACGGTCAGCGGCAGTCCGCCGCGCTCGGCGGCCAGCGACCGGGCCAGGTCGCCGGTGCCGTCCGTGCTGCCGTCGTCGACCAGGAACACCTCGGCCCGGCCCGGGTAGTCCTGGGCCAGCAGCGACGGCAGGCTCTCCGGGAGCACCTCCGCCTCGTCCCGGGCGGGCACCACGATCGCCACGGACGGCCAGTCGTCCGGCGGCCGGAGGTCCGGCGGTGTGCGATGTGGCAGGCGCACGTCCGTGCGCCAGAAGAAGCCCTGGCCCAGCAGCAGCCACAGCCACGCGGCCAGGGAACCGACGGAGATCCATGTCAGCGCGTTCACCCGCCGCAGTCTGCCCGACGCGCTCCGGGGCGGGGGCGCCCGGAGCGCGGGCGATCGGAGAAGGGACGGGAAAAGTCCGGTCGAAACGGGCGGCGAGCGGGGCTCCCCGGCCCTCTCCGCCGTCCGCCCATTAACCCGTGTGCGGCCCATCCATTAAAGTGACCGGGTGAAGATCGCGCTCATGGACTCCGGCAACGGCCTCCTCGCGGCGGCGGCCGCCGTGCACCGGTTGCGGCCCGACGCCGATCTGGTCCTCTCCTCGGACCCCGGCAGCATGCCCTGGGGTCCCCGCACCCCGCAGGACGTCACCGAACGCGCCCTGGGCTGCGCACGCGCCGCCGCGGCGCAGCGGCCGGACGCCCTGATCATCGCCTGCAACACCGCCTCGGTCCACGCGCTGGCGGCCGTCCGGGCCGAACTGGAGCCGGGCCTTCCGGTGATCGGCACGGTCCCCGCGATCAAGCCGGCCGCGGCGGGCGGCGGCCCGTTCGCCATCTGGGCCACCCCGGCCACCACCGGCAGCCCCTACCAGCGCGGCCTCATCCGCGAGTTCGCGGCCGGCGTCGAGGTCACCGAGGTGGCGTGCCCCGGGCTCGCCGACGCGATCCAGTGGGCCGACGACGCCGCCATCGACGCCGCCATCGCCTCGGCGGCGGCCCGTACCCCGCGCGACGTCCGCGCCGTCGTCCTCGGCTGCACCCACTACGAGCTGGTCGCCGAGCGCATCCGGGCCGCCGTCCAGGCGCCCGCCGGACCGCCGCTGGTCCTGTACGACTCGGCCGGCGCGGTGGCCGCCCAGGCGCTGCGCCGGATCGGCGCCGCCCCGGCGCCGGACGCGGAACCGACGGGCCGCCTGACGGTGCTGCTCGGGGGACGCGAAGGGGTCCTCGACGCGGCCTCGCTGAGCTACCCGGAGGCCCGTTCCCTGACGACGGTGGGGGCGGGACGCCCGTAAGGGCGGGGAGCACCTCGGAAGGGGGCGGAGACCGGTACGCGTCCGGGCCGTCCCCGTGGAGACCCCTGCCGCCGGGCCGGAACCTCGGTACGCTGCCTGGTATGAGGGACCAGCCGGAGGCCCCGAAGGGGCACGACGACAGCGAGTCCGCCGTCTGGACGGGCCGCGCCACCAACCGCGTGCAGTGGCTGCTGGCCGCCGCCGGAGCCGCCTGCATGGCGCTGGGCATCGACCTGGCCGTCGCGCACCCCTGGACCTCCGGGATCATCCCGCTGGTGATGTCCGTCGTCGGCTGCGTCGCCGCCGGACTGCTGATGCTCTACGGCACGGTCGCGTTCGTGCACGTGGCGGTGCGGGTCGACAAGGAGACACTGGAGGTCCGCTGCGGCCACATCGGGCTGCCCCGGACCCGTATCCCCCTCGCCCAGGTGGTCGACGCCGCGTTCGCGCCCCGGGTGACCCCCCGCCAGTGGGGCGGCTGGGGCTACCGCTGGCGGCCGGAGCAGGGGACGGCGGTCGTCGTGCGCCGCGGCGAGGGCTTCGTGCTCCGGCTGGGCGACGGGCGCTCGTTCACGGTCACGGTGGACGACGCGGAGGCCGCCGTGCGGGTGATCCGCGACCGGCTCGGCCTCGCCGGCGGGCGACCCGCATCCGTCTGAGACACGCCTCCTCCGGACCCCTCCCGGCGTTCCGCGAATCTGAATGCCCCCGTCGTGTGACGTCCGCCGGGCCCCCGGGCCCGCCGCCGCCTGAGGCCCCGGCCGTCGGGAGCCAGTTCACAGTACGCGAGTTCCAGCGTTCGAAGGAAAAGGCGGAAACAAATTCGGCCACTCCTCGGGCGTGTCACTTGAAGTCCCCGGCATCCGCTCTATCCGGGATCCGTTTGCTTTGCTAACGTGTGGGGTGCGTATTCTTCCGAGCGCAGTCGGGAGTCGTTGAGGATGCACCGCAAAAGCATATGATCGACCGCTCGATCCCACGTCAGTGAGTGCGGCTTTTCCCGCCGGGTGACAACCCGCGGGAAGGGCATTCTGACGAACCGGACGGCGGGGGTGCCGCGGCCTCTGATCACCACGGTGGATCAGGACGAAGCACGAGGTCAGGACGGCAGCCGTCCCTATCGCTTTGCGCACTGTCAAAACCCTCCGGGCCCCCATGCCCACCTCGCTTCAGGGAGATTCTTCTCGCCTGTTCGAGCTGAATGCAGGGACGCGCATGAAAGCTTTTCGGGTCACTCGCGAGTTTCCTCTCGCATTGCGACTGCTACTGATCAACCAGTTTGGCATCGACATCGGGTTCTATATCCTGGTGCCATTTCTCGCGGCATATCTGGGTCAGGAACTCGGAATGTCCGACGCGCTCGTCGGCCTGGTGCTCGGCGTGCGCAACCTCGGCCAGCAGGGCCTGTTCCTCCTCGGCGGCTCCGCCGCCGACCGGCTGGGCCCGCGCGCCGTCATCATCACCGGATGCGCCCTGCGCACCCTGGGCTTCTCCCTCTTCGCCTTCGGCACCACGCTGCCGGTCGTCCTCGGGGCCTCACTGCTCAACGGACTGGCCGCCGGCCTCTTCTACCCGTCCGCCCGGGCCTACGTCGCCCTGGAGGCGGGGGACCGCAAGGCGGAGGCGTTCGCCCTGCTCAACGTCTACGCGACCATCGGCTCGCTGATCGGGCTGCTCCTCGGCAGCGTGCTGATCCGCGCCGACTTCCGGATCTGCGCCGTCGCCGCCGCCGGCGTCTACGCGCTGCTCACCGTCGCGCAGGCCATGGTCATCCCGGAGCGGCCGGCCCCCGCCGCCGACCGGAGCACCGTCCTCGGCGACTGGCTGGAGGTCTTCGGCAACCGCCGCTTCCTGCTGTTCTCCCTCGCCACCACCGGCATGTTCACCGTGGAGAACCAGCTCTGCCTGCTGCTGCCCGCCGGGGCGAAACAGGCGTCCGGCTGGGAGGGCGCGGCCGGCGTACTGCTCGGGGCCGGTGCCGCCGTCAACCTCTTCCAGATGCCCATCACCCGCGCCCTGGAACGGCACGGCGGCGGCAGCCGGTGGGTCGGCGGCGGCCTCGTCCTCATGGGCCTCGGCTTCGTCCCCCCCACTGCTGATCTGCGCCGACGGACCCCCCGACGGGCTGCGGGAGGTCGTGCCGCGGATGCTCGTCATGCTGATCGGTTCGCTGCTGCTGTTCGTCGGCACGATGGTCGCCCACCCGGCGGTCCTGGAGATGATCCCCCGGTTCGGCCGCGAGACGCTCGCCGGCACCTACTTCGGGCTGTTCTACGTCTTCGCCGGGCTGACCGCCGCCGGCGGCAACGCCGTCGTCGGCTGGACGATGGACATCGGCAAACAGTACGAGTGCCCGTGGCTGCCTTGGATCGGCTGCGTCGCCTTCGGCCTCTCCTCCGCCCTCGCCGTCACCCTCCTCTACCGCACCCGGCTCCTCCCGGACCGCCCGGAGGTCTCCGCGATGGAGGGCACCGTCATCCCGTCCGGCCTGCCCGAGCGGAGCGGCGCGATGGCCGCGGAGGCGAGCTCCGGCCCGGCCGGGCCGACGGCGGAGAGCGTCGGCCGCTGGGAGGCGGGCTTCCTCGGCCGGACCCGCCTGCCGGGCCCGGGCCGGGCGGCGGACGAGGCGCGGGAGAAGCCGCCGCGCTGAGCGGCGCTCGGCGGCGCTCGGGCGCCGCGGCGTCTTGGCCGCCGGCGGTGAGGCGGGGCCGCCGGCTGGGCAGCTTGCCGGCTTGGCTGCCGGCGGTGACCGCGATGCCGGCTTGGCGGCTTGGCAGCCGGCGGTGACTCGGTGCCGGACGGGCCCCTTACCGGCCCGCGTGGCCCGGGGGCCCGCAGGGGACCGCCGTCGGCACCCGCCACGCGTCGTACCGCACGGCCGCTCCTCCCGCCCGCCTCGCGCGGCCGGGGCGGAGCGGCCGTTCCGGCGTGCGGGGCCGGGGGGAGGGGGCGGGAACGCGCCCGGTCCCGATGCCGGGGCGGTCCGGTCCCGACGCCGGGCCGTCCGGCCCGTGAGCGGCCCGCCCCGTGCGTACGGCCGCCTTGCGCGGGCAGGCGGAGCGCCGCAAGGTCGAGACGAGGAGACCCGGCACCGCGCCGGTGCCGCCCCGGCGTACGGACGGGCGGGGACGGGCCGCCGGGCCCGTGCCGCGCGAGGCGCCAGGTGCCGTCGCCGGGTCACCGAGCCGCCGCTGAGGAAGGACGCCCATGCCCATCGCCACGGTGAACCCCGCGACCGGCGAGACCCTCAAGACGTTCGAGGCCCTGGCCCCGGACGGGATCGAGCGCCGGGTGGCCGCCGCGGCCGCCGCGTTCCGGCACCACCGGACCCGGGACTTCGCCGAGCGGGCCCGGCTGCTCCGCCGCGCCGCCGACCTCCTGGAGGAGGACGGGGACGACATCGCCCGCACCATGACCCTCGAAATGGGCAAGCCGCTCGCCGCCGCCCGCGCGGAGGCGGCCAAGTGCGTGAAGGCCATGCGCTGGTACGCCGAGCACGCCGAGGCGCTGCTCGCGGATGAGCACCCGCCGGCCGACGCGGTCGCCGACTCGGGCGCGTCGGCCGTCCGCGTCCACCACCGCCCGCTGGGCCCGGTGCTGGCCGTCATGCCGTGGAACTTCCCGCTGTGGCAGGTCGTCCGGTTCGCCGCCCCCGCGCTGATGGCCGGCAACGTCGGGCTGCTCAAGCACGCGTCCAACGTGCCGCAGACGGCCCTGTACCTGGAGGACCTCTTCCGCCGGGCCGGCTATCCCGAGGGCTGCTTCCAGACGCTGCTCATCGGCTCCGGCGCCGTCGAGTCCGTCCTGCGCGATCCCCGGGTGGCCGCCGCCACCCTCACCGGCAGCGAGCCGGCGGGCCGTTCGGTCGCGTCCGTCGCCGGGGACGAGATCAAGAAGACGGTCCTGGAACTGGGCGGCAGCGACCCGTACGTGGTGATGCCCTCCGCCGACCTGGCCCGCGCCGTCCGGACGGCGGTGACGGCCCGCGTCCAGAACAACGGCCAGTCCTGCATCGCCGCCAAGCGCTTCATCGTCCACACGGACGTCTACGAGACGTTCCTGGAGCGCTTCACCGCCCGTATGGACGGTCTGACCGTCGGCGACCCCCTGGACGAGGCCACCGACGTCGGCCCGCTCGCCACCGAGCAGGGCCGCGCCGACGTCGAGGAACTCGTCGACGACGCGGTGCGGCAGGGCGCGGTGCCCCGGTGCGGCGGCGGCCGGCCCGCCCTGCCCGGGAAGCTGGCCGGCGGCTGGTTCTACGAGCCGACCGTGCTCTCGGACGTCACCCCGGAGATGCGCATCCACCGCGAGGAGGCGTTCGGCCCGGTCGCCACCGTCTACCGCGTCGCGGACCTCGACGAGGCGGTGACGGTGGCCAACGACTCGCCGTTCGGCCTCAGTTCCAACGTCTGGACCCGGGACGAGGGCGAACAGCGGCGCTTCGTCCGCGACCTGGAGGCGGGCGGCGTCTTCTTCAACGGCATGACCGCCTCCCACCCGGCCTTCCCCTTCGGCGGCGTCAAGCGCTCGGGCTACGGCCGTGAGCTGTCGGGGCAGGGCATCCGCGAGTTCTGCAACGTCACCACGGTGTGGTACGGAGCGGAACCGGCCGCCGACGCCTGACCTGAGGGGGGATCAGCATCCCCAGCGCAGGGCGGGCGTCCGCACCGGCGCGTCCCACCACCGCAGCATCTCGTCGTCGACCTGGCAGAGCGTCACGGAGGCGCCGGCCATGTCCAGGGAGGTGACGTAGTTCCCGACCAGCGTCCGGGCGACGGGCACCCCGCGCTCGCGCAGCACGCGGTGCACCTCCGCCGCGAAGCCGTACAGCTCCAGCAGCGGCGTCCCGCCGGCCCCATTGACGAGCGCGAGCACCGGACCGGTGGGATGGAGATCGTCCAGCACCGCGTGCACGGCGTAGTCCGCGACCTCTCCGGACGTCATCATCGCCCGGCGCTCCCGGCCCGGCTCCCCGTGGATGCCGACCCCGAGCTCCAGCTCACCGGCCGGCAGATCGAAGGTGGGACCGCCCTTGCTCGGCGTCGAACAGGCCGACAGCGCGACGCCGAAGCTCCGCGACGCCTCGTTCACCCGCCGCGCGACCGCCTCCACCCGCGCCAGCGGCGCCCCCGCCTCCGCCACCGCCCCCGCGATCCTCTCCACGAACAGCGTGGCCCCCGTCCCCCGGCGACCGGCCGTGTGCGTGCTGTCGGTCACCGCGACATCGTCGTTGACGAGCACGCTGGCCACCTGGATCCCCTCGTCCTCGGCGAGCTCGGCGGCCATGTTGAAGTTCAGGACGTCACCGGTGTAGTTCTTCACGACGAACAGCACGCCCGCCCCACTGTCCACGGCAGCCGCCGCCCGCACCATCTGGTCAGGCACGGGACTCGTGAAAATCTCCCCGGGGCACGCGGCATCCAGCATCCCCAGCCCCACGAACCCCCCATGCAACGGCTCATGCCCCGACCCACCCCCCGACACCAGCCCCACCTTCCCCGCCACCGGAGCCTCCCGCCGCCGCACGACCCGCCCCTCCACATCCACGACCAGTTCGGGATGCACGGCGGCCATACCCCGCAGGGCGTCGGGGACGACGGACTCGGGGACGTTGATCAGCATTTTCACGGGGAGCTCCTCCGGTGACGGGTGATGAGGTCGCTGACCTGTATTTCCGCAGGCCAGGCGTGGTGACAGGAGTGGTTGATCTTGACGGACCCTGGCGGTTGTCCGCGGTCTGTGACGATACTGATGCTGACCTCGTGCTGACTCTGCTGATCGGTCGTCAGTTCCCGCAGCTTGTCACTGAGCGTAATAGACGCACGGTAGCCAAGAGCGATAGCAGGCGGAAGCCGACTGAGGTGGCTCGCACCGTGCGTGCCGGCCGGCTGCGGCAGCGAGGGCACGGCAACTGCGGAAACCGACGAGCGTGTGGCTGACTTTGCTCACTTGTTCATCGGTGTCGCGACCATCAAACTGCTTCCGGACGGAGAGGTGGGGTGCTGTGGCCAGGATCAGGATGTCCGACCGGGTCTTTCTCGCGTTGGAGTCCGCCACCACTCCCCAGCATGTGGCGCTCCTGGCCACCTTCGGACTGCCCGCCGGTGCCGAGCCCGGGCGGTACACGCAGCGCCTGTTCCAGCGGATCAACGATGCTCCCGTCGCGGCTCCCTTCACCTTCCGGTCACGCCATGCGCGGCGGTGGGCCTTTGACGGCACCTGGGAGGAACTCGCTCCGGAGAACGTCGACCGGACGTATCACCTGCGTCGCTCCGCGCTTCCCGCGCCCGGGGGCGAGCGCGAGCTGACGGACCTCGTCTCACGGTTGCACTCCCGCCCGCTCGACCCCACGCGCCCTCTATGGGAGTGCTATGTGATCGAGGGCTTGGCGAACCACCGATTCGCCCTGTACTTCAAGGTGCATCACGCGCTCATGGACGGGCTCGGAGTCCAACAGCGCCTACGGAGAATGCTCAGCACCGATCCACAGGACGAGGAGCCGCACCCGCTGTGGAGCGGCGGGGGTCCCGTCGACGGCACCGCTGGGGCCAGCGGAACGACAGTACGGCGACTGGCGGTCAGCGCGCTAGGGATTGGCAAAGCCGCCGGCACCATGGTGCGAGGCGCCCGCGACATGACTGACCATGCCCGGGCGGTGCCGTTCATGATCCCACGCTCTCCGCTGAACGCCGCTGTCGGGCGACAGCGCCTGGTGATCACCCGGAGCTACGACCTCGACCGGTTCCGGATGATGGCGAAGGCTGCCGACGCGACGATCAACGATGTCTTGCTGTCCGTGTGCGGTGGCGCCCTCCGGCGGTGCCTGGCGGCGGCTCGGGCGCTTCCGGTTCGTTCCCTGACCGCAGGGACACCTGTCTCGACGAGGGCGGCGGGCGACACGACCACCGCCAACTCCTTCGCCATGACGGTCATGAGCCTCGGCACCGATGTCGAGGACCCGCTGGAACGGCTCCGAACCGTGGCTCGGTCCAGCGCCCTCGCCAAGCGAGAGCTCGGCGAGTTGGCGAGGGGCGCCACCGGGCTCTACGGAGCCCTGTTCACCTGGCCGTTCGTCGCGCAGAACGCGCTGGGCCTGGCAGGCGCGACACGCCCCCCGTACAACATCGTGGTGTCGAACATCACCGGCTCCCCGCAGCCGATGTACTTCGCCGGATGCCGACTCGAGTCGATCTACCCCCTGGGCAGTGTCTGCCATGGAGTCGGCCTGTTCATCGCGGCCCACTCTCTATGCGGGCGGTTGAACCTGTGCCTCGTGGGAGATCGCGCCCTGCTCGCCCCACTAGAGGGTCTGCAGCGTCAGCTGAGTGAGGAGGTCGACCGCCTGGAGCAGGCGGTAGGTACGCCCGTCGGGTCAGCGCAGTAGTCCGTCGGCCAGCAGGCGGTCAAAAATGATCTGGTCTACGGGGGACGTACGGTGCTTGTCGCCGTGGGTGAGCCACACCATCTCGGCGATCTCGCTGGCCGGAGCGAGCACTCCCTCGTACGCGGCGGTATAGCACGTCATGCGTACGGCCACGCCCGGCAGGTGCCCGTGTGCCTGGGCTTCGAAGACCCCCAGGAGGGCCGCCGAGTTCCGCACGACGGCGACGGAGAGTTCCTCCCTGATCTCCCGGCACAGCGTGTCGAGGTCACTCTCTCCCTGTTCCCGTTTTCCTCCGGGCAGGTAGTACGCGTCTTTGCCGTGGGAGCGCGTGCTCAGCACCATGCCGTTCTCGGTGTGCACCCATGCCACTTTGTCGATGACCGCTGTCATGCGCCAGTCCTCCTGTACTCGGCCGGTCCAGGAGAATACCGCCTTCATCCTCCCTCAGCCGTCGCACAGTTCCTTCATATACGTGGTGATGACCTGCCGCACGGCGTAGGTCAGGTCGGCGGACAGGGCTTCGCGTGACGTCAGCCAACGGGGTGCCTCACCTTCCTCGTTGACGGTGATACCGCCCCTGTCCGGCGCCGTCAGCAGGTACACGTGCCAGACATGTGCGTCCGAGCCGCGTCGGCAGGAGTCCCCGGGGATCGGAAGCCTGGCGACGAACCGGAGTCCGCCACCGGCGATCAGGCCGACTTCCTCCCGCAGTTCGCGGGCCGCGGCGTGGGCAGGGTCCTCGCCCCGCGCCACATGGCCGGCCGGGACCGTCAACGCGTAGGGGAAGGACGTTCGTTGGAAAAGCAAGAACCTGTCCGACGCGTCGCGCACGAAGACCGCCGCGGTCTCGTGCCAGTACTCGCCGTCGTCGGCGGACCACCAGGAGATATCGGGATCGATGACGATGGCCCGGGCACTTCGCTCACCACAGTCGGCACAGCGGACCTCTCTCCTGCCTCCGACCGTGATCCATTCGACGGGGCCGCCTCGGCACAGCACGCAGTACTCCGCGTAGGTGTCCGGCTCCGGTCTCAGCGTCTCGATGTTCATGTGCTCTTTCTCGACAATGGATGAATTGCCCTGCCCGATCAGGGCAGCAGGGTCGGAAGCTGCCGTATGTCGTCGAGGATGTGCTCGGCGCCGGCTCGCGCGAAGGTCTCCCGGGTACAGAAGCCGGTGGAGACCCCGACGAAGCGCAGCTTGGCCCCTGTGGCCGCCGTGTGGTCGATCAGAGCGTCACCCACGTACCAGATGTCGTCGACGCCGACTCCCCTTTCGCCGAGCGTCGCCAGCACGGAGTCGAACACTCGGGGGTCCGGCTTGTGGAACCGACTGTCATCCGCTCCCTGCAACAGGGTGAGCCGGTCTGTCCGCAGCCCGATCCGCTCGATGTCCCGGAGCGCCGAGGACCGATTCGTGGACGTGACGACACCGACTTCGATGCCCCTCCGCCACAGCTCGTGAATGACGTCGACGGCACCGGGGAGGGGTTGTTTGAGGAAGTCCTCCTCCAGAGAGAGGTTCGCCTCACGCATCCTTTCCAGGGTGTCGCTGTCACGGTAAAGGGCACGGATCATCGCGTCGAACGGCCGGCCCCAGTGCAGCCGCAACTCGGCGTCCGTCAGCTCGATATCGTAGAACCGCCGGGCGACCGCCTTGTGATGGGCCCATTTGACCTTCGCGGTCACGACCAGGGTGTCGTCCAGGTCGAAGAGGACCACACGGGGCTCGCGGATGGTGGGCGTCGCGCGCGTCATGACGTGAGGTCCCCTCCGCTGGTCCGCCCTTGAGGTACAGTCGCTCGGCTGGAGGCTGGATTCGCCTCCTCATAGCGCCTTTGAAGCCGGGCGGAATCGCGCACAGCGGGCAACGACAGCGCAAGTAGCAGGGCGGCGCCGACTGCTGTGAAGGCGAGCGCGGCCAGGCCGGCGCCGAGCCACCCGGCGAGGTCCACGGCCAGGCTGAAAGCAGGCGGCCCGACCAGTGTGCCGAGGCTGCCGAACTGGGCCACCAAGCCATTGGTGATATCGGCCCGCCGGCGGGCGCCGGCGATGCGCGGCACCGAGGCGAACATTACGGAGATCATCACCCCGTTGGACACCATACCGACGCAGGCCAGGACCATGACGGCCACCAGGGGGAGGTGCGACGCGAAGACCAGTAGCGCCGAGACAGGGAGCACCACCAGCACCGGTGCGATCGCGAGCAGCCCGATTCCCCGGCGCAGCAGCAACCCGCTCAGCGCGCTGCCGAGCACGCTGCCGAGGGAGACGACGGCGGCGACGCTGCCGGCGGCGGCGGTGGAGGCGCCGCGTTCCTCCGTCAGGAAGGTGGGCAGCAAGACAACGATGGCGACACCGGCCAGGCAGACGCACGCGAAGCTCAGCGCGAAGAAGACCGGGGGGACCCAGGTGGTGAGGGGGGACGGCCCTCCCGGGGCGTCGTCGGCCGTCGTCGGCGCGCGGGTGGCGACAGGACGCAGGGCACGAACCGCGACCGCCAGTGCGAGCGGGACGAGCGCGGTCCCGCCGATCCAGCCGCGCCAGCCGACCACCCCGCTGACTGCCCCTCCCAGCGCGGTGGCCAGGGCGAGTCCGGTGGGGACGCATGTTCCCCACAACGCCAGAGCGGTGGCCTGGACCCGCCCTTCGGCCAACCGCGTCAGCATGATGGGCCCCCCTACGAAAACCAAGAGGTACCCGAGGCCCTGCGCGGTGCGTGCCCCCAGCAGCAGCGGCCAGTTCGCCGTGAAGGCCGTCGCGACCACGGACAGTGCGGTGAGGGCGAGACCGCCGGCCACGGCCTTTCGGGCGTCGAGTCGGCTGATCCACCAACCGGCGGGGACCCCGAGTACGGCGCTCACCGCGGTGATGCTGGAGGTCGCCCAAGTGAACTGGCCAAGGGAGAGGTTCATGTCCTGTCGGATCTCGGACCCGAGCGGGGAGAGGGCACCCAGCCCGAAGGCGGCGACGACCCCTGAAAGCCAGGTGATCATGACAGTCGGCCACGGGGAACCGTCGCTTTCGCGGGACGCAACGGTGTTCTCGCGCATGGTTCTCTCTCCCGGGAGTGGACCGGCCGACAGGTATGCCTACGGCGGCTGGCTGGTCGTGTGGTGGGAGGGGGGAAGACGTCGGCACCCTCCCACCACTCGACGCGTCAGCGCTGCTGACCGTACGCCGTCAACAGCTCGGTGTCACCGGTCACATACGTCGTGTCGGTGATGACGGTCTGGTCGGACGGACCGCGGCTGCACATGCACATGTGCCGTCCGCTCGACTCCACACGCACGGCACGTGCCCCGCCCGAGGACATGATCTCCTCGGCTATGTCCTTCACCAGGTGCTCCTGGATCTGGAACCGCTTGCTGAATGCCTGTACCAGGCGCGGGAACTTGCCCAGCCCCAGGATCCGGTCTCCGGGGACGTAGGTGATGTCGACCTTGCCGTAGAAGGGCAGGAAATGGTGTGCGCAGATCGAGTAGTAGTTGATGTCGCGTACCCGGACGACGCCCTGGTGGTCACCCTTGACCAGGACGGTCGTCTTGAGGATCTTTGATGTATCGACCTCGTAGCCGCTCAGCAACTCCTTGTAGGCGCGTACGATGCGAGGCTCGCACTCGGGTTCTGTGTACCAGTCCAGAGCCCGCTTGTCCGTGGTGACGTTTTCCTGGAGCCACTCGGCGATCGTCATGTGTTCTCCGTTCTCGGTCTGTCCGGCGAACTCTGTCGCCGGCTCCGCCGGGGTCAGCTCCGGCGAATTCTCAAAAGTGAGTGCGGGAGATGAGAGGGGAAGCCGACCGTCCTCAGCGCGGCGGTTCTCCGTTTCCCAGGCGTGCGGCGGCGTAAGCTCCGATGGGCGTCGTCTCCGCGTACTCGCGTGCTTGTCGTCCCAGCGCATGGAGGTCGGCGTGGTCGACGCCGAGGTGCCGCACGTTCTCCGGCGCCGCCCAGGCGATCTCCCCCAGCCAGTCGTCGAAGGGCCGGGCGTACTGATCGAGACCGGCGGTGGTCCGTCCCAGGTCGAGCAGGGAGAGCCCGGCGTCGGACCCCCGCCGTTGAATCTCCGTCCACCACTCCGTCCGGAACAGCCGGTGCTCACCGGGCGTATAGGCGCGCACGCCTCCGTCGTAGATGGCGCACTTCTCAAAGAGACTGTCCCGGCGACCCAGACGGTGTAGTTCGAAATCCGGAGACGACCGCTGGGGAGACCTCAGGAAGTCGAAGGGCAGCTGAGGGAATGCCTGCCCGAGGCCGGTGCGGTCGGGCAGCTCGAAGAGTGCCTCAAGGGCCACGACGGCCGCACTGAATCGGTCACCCCGCGCGGACAGTTCGGCGAAGAAGTTCCGTAGACGGGTCACGCCTTGCCGGGACCCGACGGTCAGCACCAGGTAGCCGCTGATCTCCTCCCCGCGGTCGCGCGCCGTATCCCGTGCCACTCGGAGTACCTTCTCCACCGTCGCCCCGGTGCCGATGATGTCCCCGAGCACCAACAGCGGTCGCTCCGCGAATTCCCAGCGCTCGTACGAGATGTCGAGCGGGCGACAGGCACCTCTGTCGGTACCGACGAAGCTCACCGCCGCGGGAGAGCCGAAGCGGTGCGACAGCGCGTTCTCGACTCCGAAACTGAGCCCGCCGCGCAGGATGTTGACGACCGTCGCCGCATCGGATGCCAGGGCTTCGGCCACCGTCGGATCGGTCTCCGCGACCAGGTCGAGCGCGGTCGAGACCGCGGTGCCGAGCAGCGAACGGTACCGGTGGCCTGATACGGCCGGGTCGGTGAGCAGGTCACGCGACGCTGCGGTCGAACAGACGAAGACCCGAGTCGGGGAGGCGGCGGAATCCAAGCAGTAGCATGCCGCGTCGTTGCTGCGCAGGAGATATTTCACCGGGTGCTCCATCAACTCGATCGGTGAGATTCACGGTTTGAGTGCAGGGCGCCTAGGCGTTCCACCGGTACGTTCGGCCAGCACTCTCTCCACCTGGTACGAAGACTCGACTCCGTCGATTGTTTTCAGCGCGTCCGGTGCGGGTGCCGGATTGTGGACCGCAGCGATGAGGACCGTGCCGGGAAGTGGCAGCACATCCGGTATCCGGTGCGGAGTTTCGATGAGGATCGACTTCAGTCCGACGGCGCCGAAGAGTGAACCCCAGTCCAGCGCCGCCTTACGGCTGGGCAAACCACCACCGGACTCGTACAGGCGGTTGTCGACAATAGCCAGAGTGTAGTTGGGAAGACGCGGCAATTGGTCGCCCAATGCCATGAGAACGGACAGATTCATCAGAAAGCTGCCGTCCGTATCGATGCCGACCACGGACAGTGGAGCCGCCGCCATGGCCATTCCCAGGGAAATGGCGGTGACATCGCCCATGGTGTCGGTGAAGAGGGTGTCGGCGGGGCGAAGCGCATACATCACCTCGCTTGTCCGGCCGAGTGGTGCGACCGACACCGAGTCCGTGGGGAGCCTGTCGTACAGGGCTTCGAGGAATTCTGCGGTGTCTATTACGCACTCCTCAATTCCGCAGTCAAGCCGGCGTTCGCCACCAGTGCCACGCTCCGCTGTCCTGTATCGAGTGTGGCGTAGGCCTTGCGAAGGCACTCGGCCAGCTCACCGCACGAATCGACTTCCGCTGTCACGAGTGACAGCATCGCCGTGTGCTGATGCATCGTCTCCTCGTGCGGTATCCCCCACCAGTTAGGTTCGCCGAAGGCCCCGCGCCGGGATATGAGCAGTGCGGTGTGCAGTCGATGGCTCATGGTCAGGCGAGCCAGGGTCTCGCATGCCCGGCGCAGCCCCGAGTTCTCCATCACCACCAACGGGCGAGCGCCGGCCAGCCGGGCGCCGGCCGCCAGACCGACCGCCGTGGCCTCATCGTTGACCTGCATGTAACGGATCTCGTGGCGCATCGACGCCTCCCGGCACAGTGGTGCCAGGAGTGAGTCGGGTACCGCGTAAACGATCTCCACGCCCGCCCCGACCAGTGCCTCGTATGCCGTGACAGCCGACATGAGGAAGCCTTATTTGCCAGTGGCCAGTAGCTCTACGATGATGTTCGAGTAGTGAGTGTCCCCGATATTCCGCAGAAGATGTGGCTGCCCCGCTTCGTGGTAGACGGCGTCGCCTACTTTATCGTCTCCGACGTAACTGGTGCCGTCGTGATTCACCGTCTCCGCCCGGCCGCTTTCCGTGACGACGTAGACGTAATCGCAGGGATGCTGGTGGACAATCGTCTGCTCTCCTGCCTCCAACTCCAGGACCCACACCCTGACGCGATCATCGGAGTAAACCAGTTTTGTGCCGACCTGCTCGATGTGCTCATGCATTTTCGCACCCCGATCCGTTCTGTCAGACACTATCGATGGCTTGTTTCGCGTGACCGGAATCCGAGGGTATTGAACATCATCGGACAACGGGTGAGGAGAGACTCTAGACGAACCTTCAACCAGTGGCAATGGGTCGGTTTCCCTCCCGCCGGTAACGAGCCAATCTGCTGCGTGCCGGCCCGATTTCGGTGCAGTCCCGGAGGATGGATGTGTGGATCACCGTACTCGCTTCTGGCCAGTGGTTCCGTAGCGCTCACCCGTGGTCATGCGATCATGAGAGCCTTGGTTGCGCCGTAGCCACGGATGTGACCGAAAGCGCCTACCGGCGCTCCATGGGCCTTGATCTTTCCACCTCGGCAGGTGTCCCATGAAATACGTCAAAATATGCGCCCGCTCCACTCGTGAGGAGCCCATGGTTTATGGACGTCGAGGTCGGGGAAGCAGTGACGAAACCGGCGTTATCCGAAACCCGATGGGAAACACCGGCCTACCTTTACGACCTGGCCGCCGTGAGGGACGCCCACCGCCGGCTCGTGGGTTCACTGCCCGACTCCGCCGGGCTGCTCTACTCCCTCAAGGCCAACGCACATCCCGCCGTTCTCGGCCAACTGGCAGCGCTCGGCTGTCAGGCCGAGGTCAGTTCCTCCGGTGAACTGCGGGCCGCCGTCCAAGCCGGCTTCGCTGCCGACGGCATCCTCTACACAGGCCCCGGCAAAAGCGACGGGGCGGTAATCCGTGCTCTCAAGGCGGGTGTCAGGCAGTTCTCCGTCGATTCTCCGCATGCCCTGGACCAGCTCGACCGACTGGGCCGGGCCGAAGGCACGCGTGTCTGTGCGCTGTTACGGGTCAACCCGCCCGTTCCACCGGCGGGGGCCGGGCTCGCGATGACCGGCGGTCCCTCCCAGTTCGGCGTCGATCTGTCCTGGGTACTGGAACGACCCTGGCTCTTCGAGAGCCGGGAGTACGCGGATCTGATGGGCATGCACCTCTACATGGGCAGCAACCTAACCCAGGTGACAACACTGCTCGCGATGTTCCGCTACGGGCTCGATGTCGTGCGGCAGGTCGAGACGGCACTCGGTCGTCGGCTCCACATGGTCGATCTCGGCGGAGGCTTCGGCGCACCGTACGCCGTCCATGGCGAGCTGCCGCGGTTCGACGCACTGAAGAGCCGGCTCGACGCTCTGCTCAAGGAAGAACTTTCCGGCTGGCAGGAAGGTGAGCGGCGGGTCGTTTTCGAGTCGGGCCGGTATCTTTCGGCGAGTTGCGGTCGGCTGCTGACCAGTGTGCTGGACGTGAAGCACTCCCACGGGCGGCGCGTCGTTGTCCTGGACTCCGGCGTCCATCACCTCGGAGGGATGTCAGGGCTCGGTAAAGAAGCACAGATCGAGCCGCAGTTCCAGTGCGATCAGGAGCCCCACGCCCTCACCGGCGGGGACGGATCCGAAGAAACCATCGTCGCCGGTCCGCTCTGTCACCCGCTGGACGTCTGGACCAGGAATGCTCGACTTCCTGAGGTGGCCATCGGAGACGTGGTGACGGTGCCGAACGTCGGCGCTTACGGCCTGCAGGCGGCGCTGGCCCTGTTCCACCTCCACCCCATGCCTCTCGAGGTAGTGCTCGACGGGGAACGGGAGATCACCCGCGGCAGGCTGTTCCTGGGCCGGGGCCGGAGCGCGCGTTGATACGCGTCGCCTCCGATCACCATCTCGTACGCCCCGACCCGACCGCCGATGGGACGACCTGCATCGATGTTCCCGCCACGGGCGCGTTCGTCGTGGTGATGCGTGACGACACCCTCTACTGCGTCCGGAGAATGAGTCACCCGCCGGCCAGGGGTGGCTCGCTGTCACCGAGTGGCTCGGAACTCGCCATCGCGGAGATCTACCGCGCCTTCCAGCGTGACATGAGAAACGCACTGCGGAACGTGCTGCCACACCCCGGTGGTCTCCTGTTCCATCTGGTCGACGCGCGCTGTCTTGAGCTGGCGGTCCGCCGCCGGGTCCCGCGCGGACCGCTGGTGAGCCTCGATCCACTCATCGAACGGGCGGTCTGGCCGTTGCGTGTGTCCCGAGGGTTCCTGCTCGGCGGCCGCAAGCAGGTCGGGCTGGTGCCACGGCCCGGTGCCGCTCCCATCTGCGAACAGATCGCTTCGCTCCCCGGCGACCCGGCCGGCCAGGGCTACACCCTCATCGAGGACGACATGGCAACCGGTGGAACCGTCACCGACGTCATCCGCCTGCTCCAGACCGCGGGAAGACGAGTCCGGTGCGTCATCCCCGGAATTCGTCTGGGCGATTCGACCCGGTCCGGCATCCTGGGCGCCACCGTCAATCCCGTGCTCCAATACCGGGCCACCGGGAACGGGCGGGGTACACCCACCATGGAACTGATCGACCCGAGGAACTTCCTGTTCGGTCTGTCAGGACTTGTGGTCCGGCTGCCGGACGGAACGTGGGGCCGCGCGCCTTATTGGCTCCCTTTCGTCAGAACCTCGGAACGACTCGGCAGCCCCGCCGAGTCCGACCGGGACTTCGCCATCCTCATGCTGGAGGCCAATGTGCGCTTCTTCGCGCGTGTCGATCAATTGATGCGCCGTACTGTCCGGGTGGCCGACCTGCAACCTGACGTGCGCCGACTGCTGTTGTCGCTGGAGATGACGGAGCCCAGCGCGCCCGTCCGTTCGGTTCTGCGGGAACTCATGACGCGGATGGACGGTTGGTGCGGCTTGATCACGGGGCTCGAGGAGCGGAGCATGGGCACGCCGGCAGGGTCGGCCCCCCTATGACAGGGCGCGACCACGAGCCGTTCGCCGTGGTGTTCCTCGACGTCAACGGCACTTTGGTGCCCTCCGAGCCAGGCGTTCCTCCGGAAGCCTTCTCCCTGCGGTGCTTCCGAGGTCTCGTGCGACGACTGACGTCGCTGGGCGTCGCCGTCGGCCTGTGCTCGGACTCGCCACTCGAACAGCTCTGGGAGTTCGGTGTGCGTATCGGCCTGGGCACGGCACCCGAGTTCCCGGTGATCGCCGAGAACGGCAACGTGGTCGCGGTCGGCGGAGCGGTGCGTGTCATCACCCCATTCCCGGCATTGCCGGACCTTCGCGCTGAAGTGACAAGAACGGCCGTCGCCCACGGGCTGGCCCGAGTCGGCGATGTGGCGGCACCCGAGTTCGGGGGCCGGCCACCGTTCGGCCGTGAGTGGGCCTTCGGGGCGAACCGCCGGGCGTCCGCCAGCGTCTTCGGCGCCCCCGATTTCATCCGCGACGTGCGGCAGCGCGTGACCGAGTGGTGTGCCGAGAACCACTGCGATATCTCGGTCGGCGTCGGTCCGGATGGCTCATATGCCGGAATTCACCCCTATGCGCGTGTGGAGCTGGGCAAACGCGTGGCGCTGGCCGAACTGGCCGCGCGCGACCCGATGGAGAGAACTCTCATGGTGGGGAATTCGCTCGCCGACTGGGTCCCCGGGGTACCTGGCGTCGGATGCGCATTCGTGGCGGACACCGCTGTGCCCCAGTACGTGCGGGACGCGGCCTGGTACGTCTCCCCGAAGAGCGACCTGGAGGGGGTCATCGACGTCCTGTGGCACGTGGTGCGAC
Source organism: Streptomyces mobaraensis (assembly GCF_020099395.1). Classification (NCBI taxonomy): domain Bacteria; kingdom Bacillati; phylum Actinomycetota; class Actinomycetes; order Kitasatosporales; family Streptomycetaceae; genus Streptomyces; species Streptomyces mobaraensis. Next base: position 6,774,114 of record NZ_CP083590.1, read on the forward strand.
GCCAACCGCCGGTACGAGGATCAGTCTGAGGAGGACGACATGTTCCGTGTCCGTGTGGGGGTAGTGGGCTGCGGGATGATCGCGCAGCTGGTGCACCTCCCTTACCTGAGGGCATTGGTCGACCGCTTCGACATCGTGGCGCTCTGCGACCGCTCATTCGACCTGGCACAGTCGGTGGCCGAACACTTCCGGGTCCCGAACGTCTACGCCGCCGTCGAGGACATGCTGGCGAAGACACCCGGGTTGGATGCCGTCGTCGTCCTCACGCCCGACCACAGGGATCCGGTGCTTGCCGCGCTGGAGCGTGGCAAGCACGTGTTCACCGAGAAACCCCTCGGTCACACCATCGCGGAAATCGAGGAAGTGATCGCCGCGGCCCACCGTACGGGGTCCAAGGTCATGGTGGGCTACATGAAGCGGTACGACAGCGGTGTCCGCCGCGGCCTCGAAGAAATCGCGCGGATCGTGCGACCCACCATGGCGAGAATCCACATCGTGGTAGGACCCGAGTACGGAAACTGGATCATCCCCGAACTCACCCGGATCAAGCGCGCCGATGGCTCTTCCCCCACGGGACGACAGGATGAGCGACGCCGCCGGGTCGACCTGGAGTTCGGCAGCACCTCGTCCGGAGCACTGGAAGCCTATATGGACATGTTCGGGGTGTGGAGTCATGACGTGAACGTCTATCGAGCTGCTTACCCCGCCATGCCCGACTCCATAAAGGCGCACTGCTCGCCGGACGGCAAGACGCTCACCGCCTCACTCCGGTACGCCGACGGGTTTCAGTGCGTCTTCCAGGGTTCGTCCACCTCGATCCACCGGTTCGAGGAGAGTCTCACCGTATGGGGCTCGGACCGTACGGTGACGCTGGACATCTCCAACCCTTTCCTGCCCAACGCACCGTCGACCGTGCGGATCTGGCGGGACGAGCCGGCAGCGGACACGGGTGCTGGGAGGGGAGCGGCTCTGGAAGAGGTCATCACGGGGTCCTACGAGGAGGCGTTCAGAGCACAGCTCGCGCATTTCCACGACTGCGTCACCTCGCCGGGACTGCATCCCCTCACCAGCGCGCACGAAGCGCTGATGGACACGCGCTTGATGATCGACATCGTGCGGGCAGCAGATGAACGGCCGTAGCGCCGCATCCACCGTAGGTCAGGAGACGGGGAACTGTGAGCGATTCCATGCATGATGCGGACGAGGCAAGGACCGTTCTCGTCAACGACGCAGGGCAGTACTCGTTATGGCCGGCCCGGCTCGGCCTCCCGCCGGGCTGGCGCGTCGCATACTCGGCCTCGACCCGCCGGGATTGCCTCGACTACGTGGCGGAACATTGGACGGACATCCGTCCTCGGGGGCCCCTGGGTGAAGCCGGGGCGCGCCTCCACCAGCTGTTCGCCGAGCAGGTGGCGCGCACACCGGAAGCGCCGGCTCTGATCTGGCAGGATCAGTGCATCTCCTATCGCAAGCTGCACAGGAGATCCCAGCGGCTCACCCGGTTTCTGTCGCGACGCGGGATCGGGGCAGGGGCTCACATCGGGGTCTGTGTGGAACGGTCCCCAAGAATGATCGCCGCCCTGTTCGCCATTATGCAGGCTGGAGCCGCCTACGTCCCGCTCGACCCTGAGTATCCTGTCGAGCGATTGCAGTACATGCTCGAGCACAGCGGGGCGGAAGTCCTGCTGACGCAGAGGAGCCTCGGTCCCCTCTTCCCCTCATACCAGGGTGAGATCGTCGATCTCGACGAAGTCCAGGCACACATCGACACCTTACCCGTCGAACCGATGCCCTTCGCATCCGGAGCGGACACCGCCTACGTCATCTACAGCTCCGGTTCCACCGGAAGGCCGAAAGGCGTCCTGGTCGGGCACCGCTCGCTGGTGAATCACAGTTTCGCGGTGAACCGTCATTTCCGGTTCGGGCCGGGTGACCGGGTGCTGCAGTGCAGGCCGATCAGTTTTGACGCCGCTGCTGAGGAAATCTTCCCGCCTCTCCTGCACGGCGCCGCCCTCGTGCTCGGCAGCGACCCGCTTCGGCAGACCTTTCGCGCTCTCACCCAGCAAGTGATCGATACCGGGACGACCTTTATGAGTGTCCCCACCGCCTTCTGGCACAGCTGGGTACGGGAGGAGGACTGCTTGATCCGACTGGCATCAGAATCCTCACTCCGCCTGGTGATCGTGGCAGGGGAGAAGGTGACGCGCCAGGCTCTGCTGACCTGGAAGAAGCGGATTGGCGAGCGGATCCGCTGGTGCAACGTCTATGGGCCGACCGAGGCGACCATCACATCGACCGTCTTCGAACCGGGGGCCGACTGGAACTCGGACCGGTCCTCCTCCGTTCCCATCGGGCATCCCATCGAGAACGTGCGGTGCCATGTGCTCGACGACGATATGACTCCCGTGCCGACGGGCGTGGTGGGGGAGTTGTACCTGGGAGGGGAAGGCGTTGCCATCGGGTACCTCGACGCACCGGGAATGACGGCGGAAAGCTTTGTGGCCGATCCGTTCTCGGCAGCGCGGGGAAAACGTTTGTACCGCACCGGGGACCTGGCGCGGACGGGCGCTGACGGCCTTATCGAGTTCGTCGGCCGCCGCGATCACCAGGTGAAAATCCGCGGATACCGGATCGAGTTGGGCGAGATCGAGGCGGTGGCCGGCGAACACCCTGCCGTCCGGCAATGCGTCGTCGTGCTGGACGACAGTACCCCGGACAACCCCTCGCTAAGCCTTCATGCGGTCGTGAACCAGCACGCCGGCCTGTCCGACCAGGAGTTGCTCGGCTTTCTTCGCCGAAAACTACCGTGGTATATGATTCCCGCAGGGGTTCGCTTCCTTGCGGAAATGCCGGTGACGCCCAGTGGGAAGATCGACCGCGGCGCCCTCATGTCTCGGGAGGCCGGCGCCGAAACCGACGTCGCGTACATCGCTCCGCGTACGCCGGCCGAGACGGCGCTGACAGCCATCTGGGAAGAGCTTCTCGGTCAGCGGAAGATCAGTGTGGACGCCGACTTCTTTCAACTGGGGGGCCACTCTCTGATTGCCGCTGGTCTGATTTCCCGGATTCGCGCGCAGTTGAACGTCAGCGTTCCGGTCCGTGTGCTCTTCGAGCACCCGACCATCGCGAGTCTCGCCGTCGCGGTCACACGGTGGGCCGAGGAAGGAGCGGGTGATTCATGAGCTCGTTCGTACTGCCGCACGGCCGGTGAATGGACCCTGTTTTCTCAGCGCTTCTGACGACTGTCCGAACACCGATATCCGGAGTGATGGATGAACGTCGATCTGTCGGATCCACTTCTGTACCAGGAATCGGACCCGGAGCCGGTGTGGGCGCGACTGCGCGCCGAGCACCCGGTGTACCGGAACGAGCGACCGAACGGTGAGTACTTCTGGGCCGTGATGACGCATCGCCTCTGCACGGACATGCTCACGGATCCCCAAGTGTTCAGCTCCGAGAACGGCATGAGGCTGGACTCCAATCCGAAAGTGCTGGCTGCGGCGGCGGGAAAGATGCTCAATGTCACCGACCCGCCGCGGCACGACAAGATCCGGAAGGTCATCAGTTCGGCGTTCACGCCCAAAATGGTCGACCGGCTCGAAGCCAACATGCGGAAGACGGCCGCGAAGGCCATTGAGAACGCGATGGCCGAGGAGCGGTGCGAATTCACTCGAGTCGCACAGAAGCTACCGGTTTCGGTGATCTGCGACATGATGGGGGTCCCCGAGGCCGACTGGGACTTCATGGTCGAACGTACCCGTTTCGCCTGGAGCTCCACCGCACTCGACGAAACGGACGAGGCCGGAAAGGTACAGGCCCACACCGAGATTCTCTGCTACTTCCAGGAGTTGGCCGAGGAGCGGAGGAAGCGTCCGCAGGACGATCTCATGAGTGCCTTGGTGTGCGGTGAGATCGACGGATCTCCCCTGACCGAGCAAGAGATCTTCTACAACTGCGATGCCCTGATATCCGGCGGGAACGAGACGACACGGCACGCCATCGTGGGCGGGTTGCTGGCCTTTGTCGGCAATCCGGACCAGTGGCGCATGCTCCGGGAGGATCCCGGCCTGATGCCCTCCGCGATCCAGGAGATCATCCGGTACACCTCCCCCGTCATGCATGCTCTCCGCACCGCCAGGAGGGACGTGGACCTGGGTGGTCAGCCGATTCGTGCGGGTGATCATGTCGTGGCGTGGCTGCCGTCGGCCAATCGCGACGAGGAGGTCTTCACCGACCCGGAACGCTTCGACATCCTGCGCTCCCCGAACCGTCACCTGGGTTTCATCGTGGGAAACCACTACTGCATCGGTTCTGCGCTCGCCAAGCTCGAACTGACCGTCATGTTCGACGAACTCACGCGGCGGGTCCGGACGGCTGAGATCACCGGCCCGGTCCGCCGACTGCGCTCGAATCTCCTATGGGGGTTCGATTCGCTCCCGCTGACGTTCCTCCCGAATCGAGGCAGCCGATGAAAAGCGCCCGCAGAGTGCTACGAGACGCTATCTCCCCTGACACTCGGCGTACTGTGGAGAAGTACGAACGGGAGTACGGTGCTTGCTTCAGTCATCTGCTGCATTTCGACTCACACACGCTGAAGTCCCTGCACGCGCCGGGCGAGTTGCCGAGCAGCGTGCGTGTGGCCTCTGACGAGCACCCTGCCGTGATCGATCGGATGGCCGTTGTGACGGAGATCGCCAACCTTCCCGAGCGGCAAGAGGCGGACCGCCGCAATTATCTCCGTGCCCTGCTCGATATCTACGACATGTTGCCCACGCAGGTGAGGGATGCCGCCTCCGTACCAGGAGCAGTCGTCATCGCACCGGAGCGCGAGGGGCGGATCCTGGCCGAACTGCTTGGCGTGCTGACCCACCACCAAGGGTGGACACCACAGGCCAAGCGCATGCCCACGGCCGGCGGTCTGGTCGTCGGAGTCGACCGCCGGCTCCCCGCTCGATGCGACCGGCTGGTGATCGTCGATGGCGTCGTGGCCAGCGGGGCGACCCTGATGGCGATGATGCATCTGGCCACCCGGCCGGGCGCTGTGGTGGACGTTTTCACCTGCCACGCGACTGCGGAGGGAGCACTCGCGCTGTCACGATACGCAGAACAGTGGGGCGTTTCGTTGACAGTCCACGTCGGCCACGTGTCGGGAATTCTCAATGAGAAGTTCTACTCGGTGGAACCGGGCGATCAGTCAACCCTGGTCCTGGGCGACATCGGCGACACCATCAGCCCGATCGCTTCGGGGACCAAGGGGGTGGGCCATGACGAGCGCTGACGAGACCTTGCCCGCCCGGGGGCCCATCAGCCCAGTGCGACGCCAGCCAGGCAGTGCCGCCAGATCGAATTCGTCACCGAGGCCGATCGACTCGCCGGTGATGTCCGGCAAAGCCTCCTCCTGACCGCGCAGTGCAAGGAGAACGACGCCTATGCGAGCCACGCTCATCCATGCCTCCGGCGACGTCCGGCTGGAGAGGCTTCCCGATCCGAAAATCCTCAAGCGAACCGACGCGGTGATCCGCACCGTCGCCACGTGCGTGTGTGGAACCGACCTGTGGGCGTACCGCGGCGTCAGTGCCGTCGACGAGCCGCGCTTGATCGGCCACGAATACGTCGGCATCGTCGAGGAAACCGGCAGTGAGGTCAGCAGCGTCAAGCCCGGCCAGTTCGTCATCGGATCGTTCTTCGCTTCTGACAACACCTGCCCTCACTGCCGGGCGGGGTACCAGTCGTCCTGCCTCGATCGCGAGTTCATCAGCGGCTGTCAGGCGGAGTACGTCCGTGTCCCGCTGGCCGATGGCACCCTGGTGGCGCTCGACGGACAGCCGGACGAAGAACATATCCCCAGCTTGCTCACCCTCTCCGATGTCATGGGCACCGGCTGGTACGCAGCGGTGGCCGCTCGGATCAAGCCCGGCGACACCGTCGCCGTTGTGGGTGATGGTGCGGTAGGCCAGTCGGCTGTGATCGCCGCCGGAGAGCTTGGTGCCGAGCGGATCATCATCATGAGCCGTCATGCCTCCCGTCAGAGGCTGGCTCTCGCATTCGGCGCCACCGATGTGGTGGCCGATCGCGGAGACATGGGCGTGGCACAAATCAAGGGACTCACCGGGGGCGTTGGTGCCGACGCGGTGCTCGAGTGTGTCGGCACAGCCGAGTCGATGCGGCAGGCCATTCGTTCCACTCGCCCCGGCGGGAACGCCGCATTCGTCGGTGTTCCGCACGGTGTGCAGATCGACGGCAGGGAATTGTTCGACTCACACGTTGCCCTGCGCGGGGGCCCGGCCCCAGTACGCCGCTTCTTGCCTCACCTGATCGAGCGGGTCCTCGACGGCCGCATCAACCCGGGCAAGGTGTTCGACCTCGTCCTCCCCCTCGACCAGGTCGCCGAGGGCTATCAGGCCATGGATGAACGGCGCGCTGTCAAGGCATTACTGCTCCCCTGATGAAACCGTCGTGATGCCGGGGCCGGCCATCGGATTGAGATCCGACCTGGGGATTGGCCACAGGGTTTCATGCGCTATGGGGCGTTTCGCGAGCGATGGGCTCACTGGTCATGATGCTGTTGACAGCGGCGCACTGGTCTTGCCGCTGCCTCCTGACGATCCGGCCGGGGATGCGTTCGAGGCCCTCGTTGTGCCGTGACGGTCGGAGTCCACGTGCTCACCGACGCGGCCACCGGGCAGAGTTCCGCGTCGAGCCCGGCCCGGGGTCGGGGGAGTGGTGGCGGGCCGCGGCGTGGCCCGCGCCGGGGCCGGTGGCGTGGCCGGTGATCAGGCCGTCGCGGATCCGGACGGCGAGCTCGGTGCGGTCGTCGGGTGAGGGGTGGCCGAGGGCTGCCGGGACCGTGCCGGTGTCGTCGAGCACGACGCGGGCCCGGGGCAGCCGGTCGGGCGGGAACACTCGGCGCAGGCAGCCGACGAGGTCCACGATCCGGAGCCGGGCCAGTCGGCCGGTCTCGGCGGGGTCGCTGGTGACGACGACGATCGTCACCTCGTCGTCCGGCCGCGCCGAGCGCATCACGTCCTCGGCCGCGGACAGGCGCCCCACGCCCAGCACGGCGACCACTCCGTCGGCGCCGAGGTCGACCGGCCCGTCGGTGATCTCGTCGCGCAGGCCGCCCGGCGGCGTCCATGGGGTCGCGGTCGAGCGCGCCGGAGTGATGTAGGGCAGGTGCGGCGGCTCCGGGGTGTCGCCGAGGGCGATATCCCCGAGATGTTCGGCCGCGCGCGCCAGGTCGAAGGGGTCGCCGACGCCGGGGGCGTTCTCCGCGAGGCCGGCCGCGCCGTGGAGCAGGGTCAGGGCCAGTCCGGCGGGGCGCACGGTGCCGGCGCGTACGGCGGAACGCGGCTCGAGTGCCAGCGCGAGCAACAGCGCCTCGAACCGGACGAGTTCCGCGAGCGCGGCCCGGGCCGGCTCGGTGTCCAGCACTCCGGACAGCGAGCGCAGCTGGAGGTGGCCGCTCCCCGGGGTGTCGCCGAGGAAGGGGAGTCTTTCGAGCCATACCCGGGCGAACGAGCCGAGCGCCTGTCCGACGGAGTCAGGGGACGCGGCCGGGGGTTCGGCGGCGTCCCGGGCCCGTTCGACGGCGTCGACCAATACCGCGAGGTAGAGCGCGCGCTTGCCGGTGAAGTTGGAGTAGACCGCCCCCCTGGTCAGTTCGGCCCGCTCGGCGATGCGGTCGATCCTGGCCTCGGCGAAGCCGCGTTCGGCGAACTCCTGCCGTGCCGCGACCAGCACCGCCGCGCGGGTCCGCTCCTGTTGCTGTGCGCGGGTCAGTCTCGCCATCGTGCCCCTTCCTCGGCTTCTGGTGTGTCATGATACGCCCGGCATCCAGATGATGGTGATATCTGGAATGTGTGACCATCGGAGGCGAGGCGTGAGGCCGGTCGCGTCCGAGCGGCGTACCCGCGAGCCGGCCGAGGACCGGTCCACCTCCACAACCACCCGCACCACACACCCGGGAGGAACACCCCATGACCTGGCCCGAAGCCCGCGCGACGGATACCGGCCTGCTCGTGCTGCACGCCCTGCGCTGCGCCGGCACCATCACCCTCGCCCGGCTCCACGCGATCACGGGGCTCGACGCCTCCGATGCCGAGTCCGAGCTCATCGATCTCGGGGCCGAGGGTCTGGTCACGCGCTTTTCCGGCGCGATACCGGGGTGGAGCCTCACGGACGCCGGCCGCGCGGCGGATGCCGAGCGGATCACCCGCGAACTGGAGTCGGCCCGGGCCCGCGAGCGGGTGACGGCGGCGTACGAGCGGTTCCTCGTCCTCAACCCCGAGCTGCTCGACCTCTGCACGGCCTGGCAACTCCGCTCCGTCGACGGCGTCATGTGCGTCAACGACCACAGCGATCCCGGTTACGACTCCCGGGTGCTCGCCCGGTTCGCCGACCTGGACCGCCGCGCCGACGCCGTCTGCGCCGAACTGGCCGCGGCCCTGCCCCGGTTCGGCCGCTACCGCGTCCGGCTCACCGAGGCCCTCGAACGCGCCGCCGCCGGCCGGTCGGAGTACGTGGCCGACGGCACCGCGTCGTACCACGTCGTGTGGGCGGAACTCCACGAGGACCTGCTGGCCACACTCGGACTCCATCGATGAGGTGGATTCGCGCGCTCTCCGCCCGGTCCGAGGAGACGGCGGAGACCGTGGGAGGCAAGGCGCTCGGCCTGGTCGTCCTGCACCGTCTCGCACTGCCGGTGCCGGCCGGGTTCGTCATCACCACGGAAGGCTGCCGCGCCTTCCTGCGGGACGGGCGCCTTCCCGAAGGGCTCGGCGACGAGCTCGCGACGGCCATGGCGGACCTCGAACGCTCCACCGGGCGTGCCTTCGGGGGACCGCACAAGCCGCTGGCGGTGTCCGTCCGTTCCGGGGCCAGTGTGTCCATGCCCGGCATGATGAGTACGATCCTCAACCTCGGCCTCACGGCGGCGGCCACCGAGGGCCTGGCCGCCGAGACCGCCGACCGGCCGTTCGCCCTCGCCTCCCGGCTGAACTTCCTGACGAGCTTCGCCTCCGCCACCACGAACGTGGACACCGCCCCGGCCGCCCCCGCGGAACGTCCCGGGCGGCGGACCGAGAACGAGGAGGCCTCCCTGATCCGGTCGGTCGAGGCGGTCGAGAAACTCGTTCGGCGACGAAGCGGCCGATCCGTCCCGGACGACGCCAACCACCAGCTCACACAGGCCGTCGAGGCCGTCTTCTCGTCCTGGGACACACCCCGCGCGCGCACCTACCGCGAGGTGAACGGCATCCCGCACGACCTGGGCACAGCCGTGATCGTCCAGCACATGGTGTTCGGCAACCGCGACGCCCGCAGCGGCACCGGAGTCGCGTTCAGCCGCGACCCCGCCACCGGCGAGAACGTCCCGTTCGGCGAAGTCCTGTTCGGGCGTCAGGGAGAAGAGGTCGTCTCCGGGAGGTCGACGACCCGGCCCCTGCGCGAACTCGCCGAGCGGGAGCCGGAGGTGTGGGCAGGGCTGCTCGACGCCCTGCGCCGGATCGAAGGGCACTACCGCGACGCCTGCTACGTCGAGTTCACCTACCAGTCCGGCGAACTGTGGCTCCTGCAGGTCCGGCCCGGCCGGTTCGTGGGGGGTGCCGCGGTCCGCGTGGCCACCGAACTCGTCGACCAGGGACTCATCGGGCGGGAGGAAGCACTGCTCAGGGTGTCACCGCTCCATCTCCGGCACGTGCGCACACCGCGCATCGCGTCCGCCGGGGAGGCCGACGTCCTCGCCCGGGGAACCGGCGCCTGCCCCGGTGTCGCCACCGGCCGCATCGCGACCACGGCGGACGACGCGGTACGCATGGCCCGCACCGGTCCGGTCGTCCTGGTACGCCCGGAGACCTCCCCGAACGACATGCACGGCCTCGCCGCCGCCACCGGGATCGTCACCGCGCGCGGCGGGCCCGCCAGCCATGCCGCCGTCGTCGCCCGGGCCATGGGCAAGCCCGCCGTCGTGGGCGTACCCGGCCTCACCGTCGACGGCGCCTCCGTGACGGCCGCCGGCCGCACCCTCCCGGAGGGGACGCTCATCACCGTGGACGGGACCAGCGGCGACGTGGCCCTCGGCAGCCCCCGCGTCGTCACCGACGCCGCCGACGCACACGTCCACCGACTGCTCGCCTGGGCCGACGACGCGTCGGGCGACCACTCCGCCGCCCGCGACGAGACCCAACGCCTCGACGCGGCCCACAGGGCCCTGCGCGACCGCTGAAGCGACCCCCCTCCCGACAGGAGATCCACCATGGCGACCCGGCACGTGTACCTGGTACGACACGGGGCGGCCGACCCCTTCGGCACACTGACCGACGTCGGCAAACGGCAGTCGGAGCTGGTCGGCGAGCGTCTGGCCGGCCTTCCGATCGACTCGGTCCGGCACTCACCGCTGCCCAGGGCCGCGCACTGCGCGCGGATCGTGGCTGCCGCTCTGCCGGGCGCCGTCGTGCGGGAGGCACCGGAACTGGTCGATCACATCCCATACGTCCCGGCCGACGTACCGCCGTCGTGGGCGGCGTTCTTCGACGGCTACGCCGCCGAGGAAGCCGAGGACGGGCGCCGCCGCGCCGACGCCCTGACCGCCAGGTTCGCGTGCCCCGCCGCGACCGAGACGCACGAAGTCCTCATCACGCACGCCTACCAGGTGGCCTGGCTGGTCCGGGACGCCCTGGACGCGCCGCCGGTGCGATGGCTCGGCCTGAACTGCGGGAACGCATCACTCACCGTGATCGAGTACCGCGACGGCACGGCACCGGCGGTCCTGCTGTACAACGACATGGGCCACCTTCCGGCCGAGCTGCGGTGGACGGGGTTCGGAGCCGGTATCCGCCCCTGAACGCCTTTTACGGTTGCTGCTCTCGCGGTCGTCGCCCCGGCCGCTCCCGGGCGGTGCCGGGCACTGGTGCCCCGGGCCCGGGTGTCGGCCAGGGTTCGGCACGGGTTCGAGGAGGCCCTCGTTCCGGGATCGTGAACGGCGGGCGCCGGGCGGCGTCCGGCGCGTGGCGCGCATCCGCTGTCGTCGTCGCCGGCCTCGCGCCGCCCCACGCACGCGAGGCACGCGAGAGCGATACCGGGAAGAGACAGGACGGGCATGAGACCGATCACCACGGCGATGGTGGGCCGCGAGGGCGAACAGGCGGAGCTCGGGGCGTTCGTGAAGTCCGGCATGGGCCGGGCCCTCGTCCTGCGGGGGGAGGCGGGAGTCGGCAGGAGCGCGCTGTTGGGCCACGCCGCGGCGGTGGCGGAGCGGGAGGGGTACGTCGTCGTCCGGGCCGCCGGCGTCGAGGCGGAGTCCGCGCTGCCCTACGCCGGGCTGCATCAGCTCCTCCATCCGCTGCTCGCCGGCGGCGGCGCGTGCCCGGACGAGGGGGCCCGGGCGGAGCTGGACGCCGTGTTCGGCGGGACGCGGGGCGACCGGCCGTCGGTCATGGCGCTCGGCATCGCCGTACTCCGCCTGCTGTCGCGGCCGTTCCCCCGGCGGCCGCTCCTGCTGGCCCTCGACGACGGGCAGTGGCTGGACGACGCCAGCGCCGACGTCCTCGGCTTCGTGGGCCGACGTCTGGCCGGCAGTCCCGTGAAGCTGCTGGCCGCGGTCCGCGGCGACATCAGGTCGCGGCTCGACACCGCCGCGCTGCCCGAACTGCCGGTCGCCGCCCTCGCCGACGAGGACGCGGCACGCCTGCTGGACCACGCGTACCCGGACCTGGACCGACGCCTCCGCCGCGTCGTCCTCCGGCAGGCCCGGGGCAACCCGCTGGCCCTGCTGGAGCTGCCCGCGGACGTCGGTGGCGGCGGTGAAGGCGGTGAGGGTGGCGAAGGCGGCGACCGGCTCTTCGGGCAGCATGGCGTCCCGCTGTCCCCGCGGCTGCGGCGGCTGTTCGGCGCCCGCGTCGAGGCCCTCGACGCGCGGGTGCGGGCCGAACTGCTGATGGGCGCGCTCGACGGCGCCGACGCCACCCCCGGCACGCGCTACGTCATGCGCGACGCCGACGCGGCGGTGGCCGTCGGGCTGCTGGACGTGGGGGTGGCCGGCGGCGACTACGTCTTCCGGCACCCGTTGGTGCGGGCCGCCGTCGTGCGGATGGCCACACCGGACCAACGCCGCGCCGCGCGGCGGGCGCTGGAGCGGTTCCGTCGGGGGAACTGCGAACCCGGGGCGGCGCACCCGGTGGCGGCCGGTCCGGCGAGGAACGGTCCGGCGGCGGCCGGTCCGGAGAGGGCCCGGCCCGTACCGCGCCCGGCCGGCACCCCGCCCCCCACACCCACCCTCACGCTCACCCCCACCCCCACACCCGACCCGCCCCCGCTCACCTGGCAGGAACGCCGCATCGCCGACCTCGCCGCGAGCGGCCTGACGAACAAGGAGATCGGCGAGCGGATGCACCTGTCGCCGCGTACCGTCGGCTCGCACCTGTACCGCGCCTTCCCGAAGCTGGGCATCACGACCAGGGCGGCCCTGCGCGACGCGCTGAGCCGGTCCGAGGAGGCCGCGCGGGTCTGACGCCCGCCCCCGGTCCAGGGCCGGGCGCCGGGCGCCGAGCCCGGCGGTCGATGACCGAATCCATGCAGGTCAGCGCGGTCGGATGTTCGTAGGATGGGGGAAACTCCTCCGGGAGCGACACATCCGGAGGTCATATGCCGCACCACGCGAAACGCCGGCTGCTCGGGCGGAAGCCGGAGCTGGAGGCGCTGGACCGCCTGCTGCGCGACGTTCGCGACGGGCGCAGCCGGGTCCTGGTGCTGCGCGGCGAGGCCGGCGTCGGCAAGTCGGCGCTGCTCGACCACCTCGCCGAGCAGGCCGCGCCGTTGCGGACCGTGTACGCGGCCGGCGTCGAGGCCGAGAGCGAGTTCGCCTACTCGGCCCTGCAACGCCTCTGTGCCCCGCTGCTGTCGCACCTCGACCGGCTGCCTCCGGTCCAACGGGACGCGCTGCGCGTCGCGTTCGGCCTGAGCGCCGGGAACCCGCCCGAGATGCTGCTGGTCGGGCTCGCGGTCCTCGGCCTCTTCGCCGAGGCCGCGGCGGAGTCCCCGCTGGTGTGCCTCGTCGACGACGCGCAGTGCCTGGACCTGATGTCCCAGCGGATCCTGGCGTTCGTCGCGCGCCGGCTGGACGCCGAATCGGTGGCGCTGGTGTTCGCCGAGCGGATCACCGACGGGCAGACCGGCGGGCAGACCGGCGGGCAGACCGACGGGCAGAAGGAAGAGGCCCTCGCCGGTCTGCCGGCCCTCGCCCTGCGCGGGCTGGCCGACGCCGACGCGCGGGCCCTGCTGGACAGCGTGCTCCCCGGGCCGGTCGACGCCCGTGTGCGGGACCGGATCGTCGCCGAGACGGGCGGGAACCCGCTCGCCCTCCTGGAGTTGCCCCGGGACCTGTCACCGGCCGAGCTGGCGTTCGGCTTCGGAGGACCCGGTGCCGGCCCGCTGGCGACCCGGGTCGAGGACGGCCTGCGACGGCGCGTCGACGCGCTGCCGGCCGACACCCGCGCCCTGTTGCTGGTCGCGGCGGTCGAACCGGTCGGTGACGCGGCGGTGTTGTGGCACGCGCTGCGCCTGCTCGGCATCGGGTTCGAGGCCGCGGCGCCGGCCGAGGCGGCGGGCCTGATCGCCCTCGGAGCCCCGGTGCGGTTCCGCCACCCGCTGGTGCGTTCGGCCGTCTGGCGCGGCGCGGACGCCGCCGCGCTGCGTGCGGCGCACGGAGCGCTGGCCGAGGCCACCGACGCCGGGCGTGACCCCGACCGGCGGGCCTGGCACCGGGCCCACGCCGCGGTCGGGCCGGACGAGGAGGTCGCCGCCGCGCTGGAGCGCTCCGCCGACCGGGCCCTCGCGCGCGGCGGACGGGCGGCCGCCGCGTCCTTCCTGGAACGCGCCGCCGCGCTCAGCCCCGACCCGGAGCAGCGGGCGCGGCGCGCGCTGGCGGCCGCGGCGGCCCACCTCGCCGCGGGCGTACCGCACCGGGTGCCCGACCTGCTCGCCGCCGCCGAACTGGGGTCGCTGGACGCGCTGCGGGCGGCCCACGCCGGCCGGCTGCGGGCCAAGGCGTCGTCGGCGGCCAACCCGGGGTTCGGCTCGGTGCAGCCGCTGCTCGACGCGGCGGACCGGCTCAGGGACCTCGACCCGGCCGCCGCGCGGGAGACGTACCTCGCCGCGTTCGGCGCGGCCATCTGGGCCGGCCGGTACGACGGGAGCGGGCTGCGGCGCGCCGCCGAGGCGGCTCGCGGCCTGCCGCCCGGCGATGAGACGGCGGGGGTCTTCCTGCGGGCCCTGGTCACGTGGACCACGGACGGCCCGGCCGCCTCCTTCCCGCTGCTGGGACGGGCGTTGCGCTCCCTCACCGACGGCGCCGACCTGGCCGTCCTGTGGCCGGCCGCCAACGCGGCCGTGGAGCTGGGCGACCTCCGGTCCTGGCTGGACATCACCGGCCGGGCGGTCCGCTTCGCCCGGACGACGGGCACGCTGTCGGTCCTCTCGACGGCGCTGCCCTACCGGGCGGCCTCGCTGGTCTACGTGGGGCGCTTCGCCGAGGCCCGGGACCTGCTGGTCGAGGCCGAGGCCGTCGAGGAACCGGTCGGCGCGGCGACGAGCATGGTCTCCAAGGCCCTGCTCGGCGCGTACCAGGGACGGAAGCGGCCGGCCCTGGAACTGATCGAGGCGATGGAAAGGGAGGGCGAACGGCGCGGCCTGGGCCGGCTCACCGGCATGGCGGCGTGCGCGCGGGCCGTGCTCCACAACGGCCTGGGCGACTATCCGCTCGCCGTGGAAGCGGCGCTCCGGGGCGGGGAGTACCAGGACCTCGTCGTGCACCACTGGACGTGCGCCGAGCTGGTCGAGGCCGCGACCCGGGCCGGCCGGCCGGACGTGGCGGCCCGGGCGCGCGAGCGGCTGGCCGACTGGGGCCGGGCCGGCACGCCGTGGGCCCTCGGCGCGCTGGCGGTCGCCGACGCCCTGGCCGGGGACCCGGGGCGGGCCGAGGACCGCTACCGCGAGGCCGCCGACCACTTCGGCCGGGGCGGGCTCGACGTACTGGAGGCCCGGGCCCGGCTGCTGTTCGGCGAATGGCTGCGCCGCCGGAACCGCCGGGCCGAGGCCCGTACCGAGCTGCGCGCGGCGCACGAGGCGGCCTCCGCCATCGGCATGGAGGCGTACGCCGAGCGGGCCCGGCGGGAGCTGATCGCCACGGGCGAGACCGTCCGCAAGCGGACCCCCGGCACACCGGTCCTGACCCCGCAGGAGTCCCGGATAGCCCGGCTCGCGGCCGCCGGGCACCCGAACGCGGAGATCGGCGCGCAGCTGTTCCTCAGCCCCCGCACGGTCGAATGGCACCTCCGCAAGGTCTTCGCCAAGCTGGGGGTCTCGTCCCGCCGCGAAATCGAGGGGGCCTTCTCCGGCCGGTGACCGCGGCGGCCGCTCGCGAGCGGCCGCGCCGGGTTCTCCGTCACGTCAGCAGTACTTGAACGAGCTGATCTTGTCGTTGATCCAGGAGGGGACGGAGGGCCACTGCTCGTGGGGGCCGATTTTGAACTGCAGGCCGCCGTATCCGTTGTGCTCGTAGAAGCAGATGCTGCTCCCCGTGTTGTTCACCACCGACGACGCGACGTCCTGCATGCCCTTGTCCCCGGATTCGGTGCGCGCCAGCTTTCCCATGTCGCCGATGTTCTGGTTCGACGCGAAGGAGCCGAACTTGTGGTCGTAGACGAACCCGCCCTGGATGAAGTTGCCTTCCGACCACAGGCAGACGTAACCGCTCGGGCACGAACCGGCCCCGTGGCCGATGTTGAAGGCAGTGGCGGCGCTCGCGGAGGGCGCCGTGGCCAGGAGCAGCCCGGCCGCGGCGGCGGCGCCCAGGGCGAATCTCGTCATCTTGCTTTTCGCGAACATGAGTTCCCTCTTTCCGGTCGGCAGGGTCAGCAGTGCTTGAAGGAGCTGATCTTGTCGTTGATCCACGACGGGACGGAGGCCCACTTCTCCCCGGGGCCGATCTTGAACTCCAGGCCGCTGTAGCCGTTGTGCTCGTAGAAGCAGATACTGCTCCCGGTGTTGTTCACGACCGAGGAGGCTTCGTCCTGCATGCCCTTCCAACGCCAGAGCTTGCTCTCGAACTTGAACTTGCCCATGTCCGAGACGTCACTGTCCGAACCCACGGCCCCGTAGTCGGTCCCGCCCCCCGGATTGCCTCTGATGTAGTTGTTGTCGCTCCACAGGCACACCCAGTTGGCGGGGCACTTGCCGGGTCCGGTCTGGATGTCGGTGAGGATGGCGGCGCTCGCGCCCGTCGTCGTGGCGACGACCGCCCCGGCCAGCGCGGCCGCGCCCACCGTGAGCCTCGACAGTGTTCTCCGCAGGGTCATCTTGGTCTCCTTCTCCTGTCAGGGGGTTGCTCCGAGGCCTCCGCTCGCGAGCAACACCACTGTGCCGCCGGAGATGTGCGGGTGGCTTGAGTCATTTGACTGCTCCTGCGGCGGCCCTGTTCCGGCGCACGCGGCGGCGACCTGAGAGCCTGGAGCGCGACCGACCGCCCGGGACCGGAAGAAGGAAGCAGGCCCGACACCATGAGCGACCCGCTGTCGTCCCCGGAGTTCCTCCGGGATCCCTACCCCTTCTACGACGAGCTCCGGGCGGCGTCCCCGGTGCGGCGGACGGCCACCGGGCCCGGTGGCGGACCCGGCTACCTCGTGACCGGCTACGCCGAGGCGAAGGCGGCCTTCACGGAGCCGGGGCTGTCCAAGGACACCGCCCGCTTCTTCGCCGGCCGTCCCTCCGGCCGCGACCTCCACCCCGCGGTCGCCCGCACCATGCTCGCCACCGATCCGCCCGAGCACACCCGGCTGCGCCGCCTCGTGACCGAGGCGTTCACCGCGGGCGCCGTCGACCGCCTGCGCCCGTACCTCCGCGACACCGTCGACCGGCTCCTCGACGCCCTCCCGGACGGCGGTGAGGCCGACCTGGTCGCCGGGCTCGCCGTCCCGCTGCCGGTCGCGGTGATCTGCCGGCTGCTCGGCGTGCCCGAGGCCGACCGGGCCCGGGTCCGGGCCTGGTCGGACGACCTCTTCGCCGCCGGCCGGCCCGAGCGGATCGACGCCGCCTCGCATGCCGTGGCCGGCTATCTGGCCGGCCTCGTCGAGGCCAAGCGCCGGGCCCCGGACGACAGCCTGCTGTCCGGCCTCGTCGCCGTCCGGGACACCGACGGCGACCGGCTCGGCGAGGAGGAACTGGTCTCCCTCGCCGTCCTCCTGCTCATCGCCGGCCACGAGACCACCACGAACTTCATCGGCAACGCCGTCCTCGCCCTCCTCCGGCACCCCGAACTCGTCGACCGGGTGCGGGCCGAACCCGACCGGACGGGCGAGGTGCTGGAGGAACTGCTGCGCTACGACTCGCCGGTCGGCATCGCCACCTTCCGCTACACTACCCGGCCGGTCACCCTCGGCGGGACCGAGATCCCGGCCGGCGTCCCCGTGCTCATCTCGCCCGGGGCGGCCAACCGGGACCCGGCCCGGTACCCGCGTCCCGATCGCCCCGACCCCGACCGCGGCGCCCGGGGGCACCTGGCGTTCGGCCACGGCGTCCACCGCTGCCCCGGCGCGTCGCTCGCCCTGGCCGAGGCGGAGACCGCCGTGCGCGCGCTGCTCGCCCGGTTCCCCGGGCTGCGCCTCGCCGTGGGGGCCGACGAACTGCGGTGGCGCCGCACGCGGCTCATGCGGGGGCTGGAGGCCCTGCCGGTGTTCACACGGTAGCGATACGGCATCACGGGGCGTCGCAGCGCGAGAGGTCCGTCTCCGCCAGTGGCTTCCCCTTCGGGGTCACGTACGTCGCCCAGAGCACCAGGGGAGTGGTCCCCTCGTTGCGCCCCTCGTGGACGTAGCCCTTGCCTTCCGTGAGGGAGTCGCCCGTCCGGTACACGTGGACCCCGCCGGGGTACAAGGGCGCGTAGTGGGTGAGCGTGCCGGCCTTCACGACACCGACCAACTGGCCGTGGTGGCAGTGCTTTCCCGTGCCACCGCCCGGCGGGATGGTGATGGTGCGGAAGTCGACCTGGAGCGGGCCGTCCACCGCCACCTTCACCGGACCGGTCTGCGTTCCCCGCGCCACCTCCACGATCCGGGGTGCCGGACCGGTGGCGGCGTCCGAGGGGAGGCAGAACGCCGCCGTCGCCACCAGCGCCACCGCGGCGACGGCCGACCGCCGCCCGCGTACACGTCTCATGGGTCAACCTCTTTCCCTTGGGTGCCGTCGTGTACCTGATTCCCCTCGCGCGGGTGCGGAACGCGCGGCACCACAGGCCGTCCCCGGGTGCGAAGATCGCGGCGTGAACACGCATACGCGCGACGAGTCCGGCCGGCCGCCCGGCGCCCCGGTCCGGGCCGGCATCCCCGAGCACGGGCGGATTCCCAAGTACTACGCGGTCAAGACGCATGTCGCCGGCCTGCTCGACGAGCTGGGGGAGGGCGGCCTGCTGCCCACCGAACGGGAGCTGGCCGCACGCTTCGAGGTGTCCCGGGAGACCGTCCGGCAGGCCCTCCGCGAGCTGTTGCTGGCCGGCTCGCCGACGGCGACGAGGAACGGGCCCGGAGCGCCAACGCCGCCTTCGAGTCCGCCTACGGACAGTCGGTCGCCGAAGGCCACTGCCGGCCCCTCCCCGGCGCCCGCGAGGCGATCGAACGGCTCCGCGCCGACGGCCGTACGGTGGTCCTCACCACCGGCTTCGCCCGCGTCACCCAGGACGCCATCCTCGCCGCCCTCGGCTGGACGGACCTCGCCGACCTCACCCTCTGCCCGGCCGACGCCGGCGGGCGCGGCCGCCCGTGCCCCGACCTGGTCCTCACCGCCCTGCTGCGCACCCGCGCCGCGGACGACGTACGCCGGATCGCCGTCGCGGGCGACACCTCCTCCGACATGCTCTCCGGCACCCGGGCCGGGCGGCCGTCGTCGCCGGCGTGCTGACCGGCGCCCACGACGAGGCCGCGCTCCGCGCCGCCGGGGCGACCCACGTCCTCGGCTCTGTGGCCGAACTCTCGCCCCTCCTCGCACGGTTGGAGGACGGCCGTTGAGCACCGGCATCCGCTTCGACGGCGTGACGGTCGCCTACGACGGGAACGTCGTCCTCGACGCGTTCGACCTCACCGTCGAGCCCGGCGAGGTCATGGCCCTGCTCGGGCCGTCCGGCTCCGGCGAGACCACCGCCCTCCGCGCGGTCGCCGGCTTCGTCCGGCCGGCCGCCGGACGCGTCCTCATCGGCGGCGACGCCGTCACCGACGTGCCGCCGCACCGGCGGGGCATCGGCATGGTCGTCCAGCAGTACGCGCTCTTCCCCCACCTGCGTGTCGACGCCAACGTCGCGTTCGGCCTCAAGGCCCGCAGGACACCGCGGGACGAGACCGCCGCGCGCGTCGCGGAGGCGCTGGAGGCGACCGGCATGACCGGCTACGCCCAGCGGTACCCGCGCGAACTCTCCGGCGGCCAGCAGCAGCGCGTCGCCATCGCCCGGGCCCTGGCCATCCGGCCCGGCGTGCTCCTCTTCGACGAGCCGCTCTCGGCCTGCCGCCCTTCGTCCAACAGGCCGATGGCAAGGGACTGTTGACGGCCTACCGGCCCGCGGGCTTGACAAGGTCGCGGACGGCGACAAGGACCCGGCCGGCAAGTGGACGGCGGTCGTCAACAACTACTTCTGCTTCATCTACCACTCCAAGGAGCTCAAGGACGGCCCACCGAAGACCTGGCGCGACCTCCTGGACGGCAGGTTCAAGGGCAAGCTCCAGTACTCCACCCCCGGAGTCGCGGGCGACGGCACGGCCGTCCTCATCAAGGCGATGCACGACCTCGGCGGCAGGGAACCCGCCATGGCCTACCTCAAGGAGCTGCAGAAGAACAACGTCGGCCCCTCCAAGTCCACCGGCCAGCTCGCCCCGAAGGTCGACAAGGGCGAACTCCTCGTCGCCAACGGGGACGTGCAGATGAACTTCGCCAACATGAAGACGATGCCGAACCAGGGCATCTTCTTCCCCGCCGGCGACGACGGAAAGCCCACCACGTTCGCCCTCCCGTACGCGGCCGGGCTGGTGAAGAACGCCCCGCACACCGAGAACGCCAAGAAGTTCCTCGACCACCTCCTCGGCGAGCGTGCGCGGCGCGACGTCTCGGCCGTCGGCGGCGGCTTCTCCGCCCGTACGGACGTCAAGGCGACGGACCCGAACGCCGCCTCCCTCGCCCGCGTCATGAAGGACGTGGAGGTCTTCCGCCCCGACTGGGCCGGCATCGACAAAAACCTCGCCTCCTACGTCGCGGCGTGGCGGGAGGCCACCGGCAGCTGACGGCGGCGCTCAGGCCCGCCGACGCCCTCGGAGGGCGACAGCGCCTTGTAGGACAGGAATTGGCCTAGAGGGGTTCTAGCGTGGCCACCACGTCGAGGCGAGCACGCGCACTCCAGGAGGCAGCAGGATGTCCGTCCACCCGGTTCCCCAGGGCTACCACACCGTGACGCCGTGGATCATCTCCCGTGACACGGTGCGGCTCATCGGCTTCATGAAGAGGGCGTTCGACGCGGAGGAGCTCGCGTGCCTGGCCGGCCGGGACGGGAGCATCGCGCACGCGGAGGTGCGGATCGGCGACTCGGTGGTGATGATGTTCGACGCGCGGCCGGAGTGGCCGCCGACGCCGGGCTTCCTCCGGCTCTACGTCGAGGACGCCGACGCCGTCCACCGGCGGGCCGTCGCGGCCGGCGGCACCTCGGTCACCGAGGTCACCCACTTGTTCTTCGGCGACCGCGTGGGACGGGTGCGCGATCCGCTCGGCAACCTGTACTGGATCCAGACGCGGGTGGAGGAGCCGGGCCCGGAGGAGATCGAACGCCGCCTCTGCGACCCGGAGTTCACCGAGGCGATGGAGTACGTCCAGAGCGCCGACTTCTTCCCCGGGCGCGCCTCCGGCCTCGGCTGAGGACGCACCGCCGGGACGTCAGGGGATCCGGGCCTCGATCTGGGCGAGGTGGGCGGCGAGGAGCTCCTCGAACGCGGCGCGGCGGTCCGCCCCGAGGGGGCGGATGTCGCGGGCGAAGTGGGCCAGAGCGGGGAAGCGTTCGGGGTCGGCGCCGAGCACGGCGACGCGGAACTGCTCCATGCCCTGTTCGTACTCCTTGGGGCTGGTGGCGGTGATGCCGGCCTCGGAGGTGATCAGCGCGGAGAGGAGGATCACGATGCGGTGGTAGCGCGCCGGGATCTCCTCGTCGGGCAGGCCGGACGCGCGCAGGGCCTGCAGCAACTCCTCCATGACCAGCCGGGATCCGGCGCCGCCGGACCCGTAGCGGCCCCACACGGCGGCGATCTGGAGCTGCTCGCCGAACGCCTCCCGCAGGCGCAGGGCCAGCGCGGTGATCCGCTGCTTCCAGTCGCCCTCGGGACGGTAGCCGTCCATGGCGGCCAGCAGGATCCGGTCGGCGACCGCGCGCATCAGCTCGGTCTTGTTACGGAAGTGCCGGTAGAGGCTGGAGGAATCGGTTTCGAGCGCCGCGGCGAGCCGGCGCACGCTGAACGACTCGGCGTCGCCCGTGCGCAGCAGTTCCGCCGCCGTCTCCAGGATCTCCTCGGTCGACCATCGTCTGCGGCCCGTCATGACGCCCCTCTCGTCCGGACTCACCCTAACTCATGCACTTGCTGTTGCACGCACCGCGTGCATAATGGCGGCAACCGTCAAGGCGCCCTTCAAGGCAGCCATCAAGGCATCCGTCACAGCAGGGGGAGAACATGACCGAGACCACCATCGCGCCGCGCCCGCCGGAGCCGGACTTCTCGACGGTCACGGCCGACGAACTGCGCGCCTACCGCGTCGCGGAGAACCGCTTCCGGGCCTCCGACGACGCCCGTACGCTCCTCGGGGAGCCGGACGCCGGCGCCGTGACCGCCTGGCAGCAGATCGCGCTGCCCGGCCGCGACCTCCCGGTCCGGGTCCACCGGCCGGCCCCGCCGGGCGACGGCGGAGCCGCGGCCGCCTCCGGCCTGCCCCTCGTGGTCCACGTCCACGGAGGCGGCTTCGTGGGCACGGCGACGCAGTGCGACTGGACCAACAGCCGCCTGGCCGTCGAACTGCCGGCCCTCGTCGTCTCGGTGGAGCACCGCCTCCTCGCCCCCGGCAGCACCCTCGCGGACGCCGTCGACGACGGCTGGGACGTGCTCCGGCACGTGGTGCGGCACGCGGCGCGGTGGGGCGCCGACCCGGCGCGCGTCGCCGTCTTCGGCGAGAGCTGCGGCGCCCTGATCAGCGCGCTGACGGCCGTCCGGGCCAGGGAGGCCGGCCTGGAACTTACCGCCCAGGTCCTGGTCAACCCCCTCACCGACGTGACCGGGACGATGTTCGACCACACCTCGATGACCATGTACGCGGACACCCCGACCCGGGCCCTGCCCCCACTGCGGCTCATCCGGCGGCTCGCCGTCCCGCCGGGGGCCGACGCCGCCGCCGTCTCGCCGCTGTACGTCGAGGGCCTGGGCGGTCTCGCCCCGGCGCTCGTGGTGGTGCCCACCCGGGACGCGCTCGCCGACCACGGCCGCCGCTACGCCGAGCGGCTCCGGGCGGCCGGCACCCCCGTGCGGCTCACCGAATACCCGGGCGCGCGGCACGCGTTCCTCACCCTGCCCGGCGTGGAACCGCAGGCCGCGGCCGCCCGGGCGGAGATCCTCGCGTTCCTCCGCGCGGCCCTGGCGCGGTGACGGAAGAACCGGGAACGGGCCCGCGCTAGGCGGCCTTCTGGGAGGCGGCGGCGTCCGGGTTCAGGTCGGTGAGGCTCAGGCGGTGGGCCGGGGCCTCGGGGAGGACCACGCGGCGGGTGGTGTGGGGGCCGGGGGCGACGTGGAGGAGTTCGCCCGGCTCCATCAGGCGCCAGTGGGGGTTGTCGTCCATGCGCTCGCTGGCGACGACGACGGCCGGGTGGCCGGCCAGGTCTGCGGAGTGGACGCGCAGGCGCCCCCGGCTGCCGCTGTGGTCGAGATGGCGTCCGCCGTGCGGGCCGCCCGCCAGGCGCTCCAGGACGTACAGCTCGTGGGTGTCCGGGTAGCGCAGTGCCCACAGGTGCGTGGGCGTGACGAGGACGAGGTTGAGGGCGTAGACGGGCAGGTTGCGGGCGATCCAGCGGGCGGCGTGCTCGATGCCGGCGCCGACGTCGCCGCCCCTCTCCCTCGTTTCACGGGTGATCAGGGCGAAGAACCGTTCGGAGTCGGTGTCGCCCTTGACGAGGGAGCGGTCCTCGCCCAGGTGGGCGTCGAGCGCGTCGAGGCCCTCGACGACGCCGTTGTGGGCGAACAGCCGCCCGTCCTGTGCGAAGGGGTGGGTGTTGCGGGTGTCCAGGCTGCCGGTGGAGGCGTAGCGCACATGGGCGACGAAGGTGGCCGACCGCACCCGGCGGGCCTCCTCGGCGAAGGCGCGGTCCCGGTAGGCGGCGATGGGCGCCTTGTCGACGTGCGGGGTCCCGTCCGCCGCGAAGTGGCCCAGGCCGGTGCCGTCGGGGTCCCTGCGGCTCTGCCGGCTGAGGCTGTCGGGGGCGTCCAGCAGCCAGAACGTCGCGGAACCGCGCTGCGGGGCACTGCTGAGACCGAACAGGCGACACATGGTCCTTCTCCTTGGTCGCCAGGCGGCCGGCCCCCGCGCCCGCGAGAGCCGGCCGTCCGGTGGTGGTGGGTGGTCAGTGACGGCCGGGGCGGCGGGGGTTCTTGGTCTCCGCGCCATGGGCGAAGCCACCCGCGTCGTCGGCGTCGCGGTGCGGCTCGTGCTGCTTGTCCAGCCGGGTCAGGACCCGGCCCAGGTCCTCCAGGAGCAGGTCGGCCAGGTCGTGGCTGAACCCGTTGCGGACCACGACGCGCAGGACGGCGAGGTCCGTGCGGTTCTTCGGGAAGGTGTAGGCGGGCAGCAGCCAGCCGCGTTCGCGCAGGGCGGCGGAGACGTCGAAGACGCTGAAGTGGTCGATGCCGTCCCGGATCCGGAAGGCGAAGACGGGGAGGTCACCACCGTCGGTGAGCAGCTCGAACGGCCCGAGCCCGGCGATCTCGGCGGCCAGGCGGGTGGCCACGTCGCGGCAGGTTCGCTGGACCCGCCGGTAGCCGTCGAAGCCGAGGCGGAGGAAGTTGTAGTACTGCGCGACGACCTGGGCGCCCGGCCGGGAGAAGTTCAGCGCGAACGTGGGCATGTCTCCGCCGAGGTAGTTGACGTGGAAGACCAGGTCGTCGGGGAGGGCCTCCCGGTCGCGCCACAGCGCCCACCCGACCCCGGGCATGACCAGGCCGAACTTGTGCCCGGAGGTATTGATCGAGGCGACCCGCGGCAGCCGGAAGTCCCACTCCAGGTCGGGGTCGAGGAATGGCGCGATCATCCCGCCGGACGCCGCGTCGACGTGGACGGGGATGTCCAGGCCGGTCCGGTCCCGCAGGCCGTCCAGGGCCGCCGCGATGCCGGCGACGGGCTCGTAGCCGCCGTCGAAGGTGGAGCCGAGGACGGCGACCACGCCGATGGTGTTCTCGTCGCACAGCTCCACCGCCGTCTCGGGGGTGAGGTGGTAGCGGTCGCCCTCCATGGGCACGTAGCGGGGCTCGACCTCGAAGTAGTCGGCGAACTTCTCCCAGCAGATCTGCACGTTGATACCCATGACGAGGTTGGGCCGGTCGGTGGGCCTGCCCTCGGCGCGGCGCCGGTGCTGCCACCGCCGTTTGAGCGCCAGCCCGCCGAGCATCGCCGCCTCGCTCGACCCGGTGGTCGAGCAGCCGATCGCGTGGCGGGGGTCCTGGGCGTGCCAGAGCCGGGCGAGCATGCGCACGCACCGGTTCTCGAGTTCCGCGGTCTGCGGGTACTCGTCCTTGTCGATCATGTTCTTCTCGGCGCACTCCGCCATCAGGCGCCGCGCCTGCGGTTCGGCCCACGTGGAGACGAACGTCGCCAGGTTCTGCCGGGCGTTCCCGTCGAGCATCAGCTCGTCGTGCACCACCTGATAGGCGGTGTCCGGATGCATCTCCCCGTCCGGCAGCGCGTAGCGCGGCACCCGGACGGGCTCCCTGCTGAAGACAGGATTGACCTCCAGGTCCCTGCTCTCGCCGCGGTCGTCGCGCTCGACCGTCATACGCGCTCGGTCCTCTCCGCCCCTCCGGCGAACGCGGTCGGCCACCGGGACGGGCATGACGCAGGGCATTCACATGGCTTCACATGGTAGCGGCCGCCGCTCTTCCCCGACCGGCTCCCCGCCCGCCCCCTGGCGCCCGTCGGCAGCGCCGCGTACTCCGGTGCGCGGTGAGCTCGGGAGAGGGCTGCCCGCGCGGTCGCGGCCGCGGGCCGGGCGTCCCGACGGCCGTCCGTACGTGGACCGGCAGTAGGGTGCGGCTTCGGGGCCGGCCACCGGACGGCCCTCAGGGCCCGGCCACCGGACGGCGGAGGATGGACATGGCGTACTACGTACTGGAATACGCGCTCGTCGACGACTACGTCGAGCGCCGGGCGCCCCTGCGCGAGGAGCACCTGGGGCTCGCGCGGGAGGCGCACGAGCAGGGCGCGCTGGTCCTGGCCGGAGCTCTCGACGGGCCGATGGACCGGGCGTTGCTGGTGTGGCGGGTCGATGACCCGTCGGTCGTCGAGGAGTTCGCCGAGCGGGACCCGTATGTGCGGCAGGGGCTGGTCACGCGGTGGTCCGTGCGGCCGTGGACCGTCGTCGTGGGGTGACGCCGAGCGTCGCCGGGCATCGCCGGGCGCGTCGCGGCGCGTCGACGGCGCTCAGTCGCGCGAGTTGCCGAACAGGATGCGGTATCCGATCAGCAGGACCAGCGAGCCCCCGATGGCGGCGGCCCAGGTGGCCGCGTCGAAGAAGTGGTGGGTGACCGACCGGTGCAGGAACTTCGCCGACAGCCAGCCGCCGATGAACGAGCCCGCGATGCCGATCAGGGTGGTGCCGATGAGGCCGCCCGGGTCCCGGCCCGGGAGCAGGATCTTCGCGATCGCTCCGGCCAGCAGGCCCAGGACGATCCAGCCGATGATGCCCATGTGTGTTCCTCCGCCCTTTCCGGGGTGGCCGGCGCACGCGCCGCCGTCGGTCGTCGATGGTGAGAACGGTCGGGTAGGAGAACGGTCGGAGCCACCCCTACGGTTCCCCTGTTGCGCAAGCGCTAAAGTATGCGCGTCAGGCGGTGACATGGCGACGAGCCGGGGCGACATGACGTTCCCCCAGGTGAGAGCCGTCGTGTCAGCAAGAACCAAGGGAATCGACGGAAACGGTCGAGCCGGGCCCCGGGCGCATCCCGTGCGGTGCGCCGCGTGGGACCGGAGCGGCTGTGAGGGAAGGGAGAGGGGTGTGGCGGGTGTGGCCCTGACCAAGGGCGGCAACGTCTCGCTGAGCAGGCAGGCCCCCGGGCTGACCGCGGTGACGGTCGGACTGGGCTGGCAGGCGGCCCCGGGATGCGACCTGGACGCCAGCGCGCTGCTGTGCGGCGGGTCCGGGAAGGTGCTCTCCGACGGGCACTTCGTCTTCTTCAACAACCTGACCAGCCCGGACGGTTCCGTCCGGCACGCCGGGGACGCCGGCGGCGCCGGTCCGGCGGGTGACGCCCAGCGGATCCACGTCGACCTCGGACGGGTCCCGGCGGACGTTATGAAGATCGTCTTTCCGGTGTCCCTGTACGAGGCCGAGTCGCGCGGCCAGGACTTCCGGCAGGTCCGCGGCGCCCACATCCGGGTCACCGACCAGGAAGGCGGGGCCGAACTGGCCCGCTACGAGCTCGCGGCCGGGGACGCCGGGGACGAGACCGCGATGGTCTTCGGGGAGCTGTACCGCCACGGCGCCGAGTGGAAGTTCCGGGCGGTGGGGCAGGGGTACGCCTCGGGGCTCGCGGGGATCGCCGCGGACTACGGGGTGGACGTGCTGCGGGACGCGGCGCCGGCGGCGCCTGCCGCGACCCTGACACCGGCCACGTCCGCCGGGCCCGCCGCGTCCGCGTCGATCCTGAAAGCCGCCGACGGCGCCCCGGCCCCGGCGCAGACCCCGCCACCCGCGCCGGCCCCGCCCTCCGCGCCGACCCCGACGGTCGTCGTCCCCTCGACGCCCCACACCGCGCCGACGATTGCGGCGGCACCCCAGCAACCCCCAGGGAGTCCTTCCGTGACCTGCTTCTTCGACCCCAGCCACGGCCCCGGCATGACGACGGTGTCCTGGTCGCCGCAGTGGGGCGTGCCCCGGCCGGTCCAGGCGTGCGGCGGCTGCGCGCACCGTGTGCAGACCACGCCGCCCCCGTACTACACCCCGCAGCAGCAGGGTTACCCCCAGCAGGGGTACCCGCAGGCCGGCTACCCGCAGCCGCAGCAGCAGGGTTACCCGCAGCCCCAGCAGCAGGGCTACCCGGCCCCGCACGCCGACCCGCAGCAGGGCGGCGGACAGCAGGGCGGGCGCCGGTTCGGCGCGGGCGCGCTCATCGGTGCCGGTGCCGCCGGACTGGTCGGCGGTGCGCTGCTGAACGAGGCGTTCGACGACGACGAGCCGGACGTGGTCGTCAACAACTACTACGAGGACTGACGGCCTGCCGCCGTCCTCCGGCCGCCGCCGTTTGTTCCCCACTTGCGCAATGCGTAAAGTGTCCGCATGGCGGGAGACGGCGTGCGGGGGCAGGAGACGGCGGTGTTGGCCGGCGGGCCGGCCGACGGCATGAGGATCACGGTGGCCGACCGGCCGGCGGTGCTGCAGGTCACCCGTCCGTGCGTCGTCGAAGTCCCTTTCGATAACGTGCGCGTGGACGGGCTGTACGTCTACCGGCGCGATCTGCGCGTGGACGAAGAGCCGCTCCGCTACGGTTTCGACCCGGCCAGCCCGTAACCCCTTCCCCTCGCGAACCGCCCGCGCGTCAGGACGATCTCCGGCCCGTGTGGT
The DNA here is from genome assembly GCF_020099395.1 of Streptomyces mobaraensis. Lineage (NCBI taxonomy): Bacteria > Bacillati > Actinomycetota > Actinomycetes > Kitasatosporales > Streptomycetaceae > Streptomyces > Streptomyces mobaraensis. The sequence continues at coordinate 6,801,991 of NZ_CP083590.1, forward strand.
TGCCCGGTTGCGCAGTGGGGCAAGTCATGTGCGCGACCCGGCGACCACTCGTCGCCACCACGCGTCGCGACGACTCGTCCGAAGGGGGCTGCGGATGGCGCGGGACAGGACGACACCGACGGCCGGCGGCGACCTGTTCGTCGGTGCCGCCGTGGCCGAAATCGAGGGTCTGTACACGGAGTTGCTCGGCGGGCGCGGCGAGCGGCCCCGGGACCGCGTCCTGGCCGACCTCGCCCGGGCGGGCCACCGCCTCGCCTCCGCCGCGCTCCCGTCGCAGGGCGCGCGGGGCGCGCGCTCCGCACGCCCGCGCTCGCGCCGGGAGCGCCGGCGCTTCCTGGCGGCCCGCGGCGCGGACTTGTGGCTGACGTTCGTCCTGGGCGGCGGCGAGGGTGACGGGAGTGGCGGGGAGGGGCGAAGGAGACGCGTCCTTCGCCGTCGCTCATCGGTCGGGTCGCCCGGCAACCGCCCCTCCTGAGGGCGTACGGCAAGGCGTGAAGCGAGGCGCAGGGGGCCGGTCGCGCACCCATTTCCTCCATGATCTACGGTTTTCCGGCAACCGCCCCACGCGCCCCCTATCGCATGAAACGAGACGCCGGTGCCGTACCAGACCAGCCCCCGACGCATAGGCGCCGTCGCCGCCACCCTGCTGCTGCCGGTGTTCCTGACGGCGTGTTCGCAGGACCGGGACGGCGACTCCGGCGGCTCCTCCGACGGCAAGCCGGGCTCGGTGAAGGCGGCGCTGGCGGAACTGCCGGTGAAGAAGGCGGCGCCGAAGGCCGGTTACGACCGGAACAAGCACTTCGGCCGGGCCTGGTCGGACCGGACCGACGCCCCCGGCTCCGGCAACGGCTGCGACACCCGCAACGACATCCTGCGACGCGACTTGAAGAACCCGAAGCTCGACGGCACCGCGCGATGCACCGTCACTTCCGGCACTCTCGCGGACCCCTACACCGGCAAGACCATCCGCTTCCGGCGCGGCGCCCAGTCCTCGGCGGTGCAGATCGACCACATCGTCGCCCTCTCCGACGCCTGGCAGACCGGCGCCCAGAAGCTCTCCCAGGCGCGGCGCGAGGCCCTCGCCAACGACCCGCTGAACCTCGTCGCCGCCGACGGCCCGGCCAACATGGGCAAGGGTGACAAGGACGCCGCCGACTGGCTGCCCGCGAACAAGACGTACGCCTGCGACTACGTCGCCCGGCAGATCGCGGTGAAGCGCCAGTACAAGCTGTGGGTGACGCCGGCCGAGCACGACGCGATGACCAAGGTCCTCCGCACCTGCCCCGCCCACCCGGTGCCCACGGCGAAGAGCCCCGAGGTCGCGCTGAAGCACTAGTACAGGCGCTGAAGCGCTATTGACGGGCGATGAAGCACTAGTGACAGGCGATGACGACGGAGAAGGGCCGGTCGTCGTCCACGCTCCCGCTCGACGGGGTGGCGGTGCGCACGAAGATGCGGTTGGAGCTCACCAGCCCGACCAGGATCGACGAGGTCCCGGGGCCCGGGTCGGTGAAGTTGGCGTTGTTGACGGTGCCGGTGAGGGCGCAGTCCTGGGCGTTGAAGTTCGTGTCGAGGTTGTAGCGGCCGTTGCCGAACCTGACCACACTGGTGATGCCTTCGCCGGCGAACAGGGTTCCGCCCGCGCTCACCCGGGCCCAGTGCGGCGTCGTGGCCGCCGGGGCGGCGGCTCGTGGCTTCGGGTCGGCCGACGCCGCCGAGATGACGAATGTGCTGCCTGCCGCGAGCGCCAGGGCCGCCGTTCCCAGTGCTCCCCACATGAGTCTCACCGATCTGACCACCATGTCGTCCCCTCCTGGGAGTTGAGCCGCGCGGACTCTCCGGGCGGCTCGCGCCTAGAGAGTCCATCGCCCGCGTCGGCCTTGGAAGGCTTGTCACGCGCTCTCACCCGAACGGATGGTGCGACGCCGGGGTGCCGCCCGGATCAGCGCCGCCTGCGCCCCGCGGTCCGGGCCGCCCGGCGGCGGGCGGCGCGGTCCAAGGCGGGGGTGGCCGGAGTGGCGGGGGTGTCGGCCGGTGTGGTGGCCGGGGCCTCGGGGTGCTGGAGCCGCTGCGGCTGGCCTTCCTGGGCGGCGACTGGCTGTCCGTGCCCGCCGTCCGCCGGCTCACCGAGGAGGCGGACGTCGAGGTGGTCAGCGTCGGCCCCACCGAGACCACGTTGTGGAACATCTGGCACCGCGTCCGCCGGCTGGAGCCGGGCCGGCGCACCGTCCCGCACGGCACGCCGATCGCCAACACCCGCTACCGGATCCTCGACGAGCGGCTGCGCGACCGGCCGGTCTGGGCGACGGGCGAGATGTACGTCGCCGGTGTCGGCCTCGCGCGCGGCTACTGGGACGACCCCGAGCGCACCGCCGCCTCCTTCGTCACCCACCCGGAGACCGGCGAACACCTGTACCACACCGGTGACTTGGGCCGCTTCCTGCCGGACGGCACGATCGAGTTCGTCGGCCGCGCCGACTTCCAGATCCAGGTGGGCGGCCACCGGATCGAGCCCGGCGAGGTGGAGGCGGCGCTCCTGGCGCACCCGGACGTGACCGCCGCCGTGGTCACCGGGCGCCGGGCGGCGGCCGGACCCGGCCACCGGGGTCTGACCGGGTACGTCGTGCCGGCCGCCGGCGCGGACCGGGCCGCCTGCGGGAGCACCTGCGCGCCACGCTGCCCGGCCACATGGTGCCGTCCGCGTTCGCCGTCCTCGACGCGCTGCCGCTCAACGCCAACGGCAAGGTGGACCGGGCGGCCCTGCCCGAACCCGCCGCCGAACCCACCGGCTCCCCGGACGCGCCGCGCTCGGCGGTGGCCGAGGTCTGCGCCGGCGTCTGGGCCGAGGTGCTGGACCGCCCGGCGGTCGGCGAGCACGAGAACTTCTTCGCCCTGGGCGGGGATTCGGTGCTTGCCACCCGGATCGTCACCCAGCTCCGGCAGGTGTTCACGCCCGACGGGATCTCGCTGCGGACGCTGTTCCTGTCGCCGACGGTCGCCGGGCTCGCCGAGGCGATCACGGCGGGGGAAGACGTCCCCGGCCGCTCGGAGGCGGTCGCCGGGATCCACCTGCGCGTCTCCCGGATGACCCCGGAGGAGGTCGCCCGCGAGCTGTCCGCCCGCCGGGCCGTGGTGAAGGACGGTGCGGGCGCGTGAAGGTGAGTGACCGTCAGGTACTGCTCCTGCCGCACGAGCGCGTCGCCCGCCAGGCGGCGCTGACCCCGGACGCCAAGGCGGTGACGGCCGGCCGGGAGCGGCTGACCTACCGGGAGCTGGAGGAGTCCGCCGAGGCGCTGGCCGCCCACCTGCGGCGGCTCGGCGCCGGGCCCGAGACGCCCGTCGGCGTCTGCCTGGGCCGCACCCCCTGGCTCGTGGTCGCGGTGCTCGGCGTGCTCAAGGCCGGGGCGGCCTACGTGCCGCTCGACCCGGCGTTCCCCGCCGACCGCATGGAGTTCATGCCGCGGGACAGCGGCGCGCGGCTGGTCGTCACCGAGGACGCGTACCGCGGCCGGCTGGAGGGCGCCCCCGGCACGGTGGTGTCGCTGGACCGCGACTGGTCCCGCATCGCCGCCGCCGACCCGGCACCCGTCCCCGGCCCCGACGCCGGAAACCTCGCCTACGCCCTCTACACCTCCGGCTCCACGGGCCGGCCGAAGGGCGTGGCCGTCGAACACCGCAGCGCGGCGGCCTTCGTGGAGTGGGCGCTGGGCGAGTTCACGCCCCAGGAGCTGCGGTACACCCTGGCGTCCACCTCGCTCTGCTTCGACCTGTCGGTCTTCGAGCTGTTCACGCCGCTGGCGTGCGGCGGCACGGTCGTCCTGGCGGAGACGGTCTTCCACCTGCCGGTGGCCGCCGCCCGGCGGCCCGTCACCCTCGTCAACACCGTCCCCAGCCTCCTCCTCGACCTGCTGGCCTCCCTGCCGCTCACCGTCACCGGGAAAATCGACGTCAACGCCCTCCCCGAGCCGCCCGGCTGATGTGCCGTCGGGGCGGGGAATTCCCCGGGAACGGAGGGCGGCCAAAATTCTCGGCCGCCCTCCGAATAACCGGAAATCGAGTGCTAAACTCGCGGCCACCATGCGCGGTAAGGTGACCCTTACTCGATGAGGCGGCGGTATGCCGGAAATGAATTCGGAAACGATTGTCAATGCACCGCTCATGGCCCCGTCGGCCGCCGCAGCAACCCAACGGAGAGGCTTTAGTGAGCGCCACGGATACCGCGGTGGGCCGGCAGGCCCGCATCGTGCTCATCATCACCGTCGTCGCCTCGGCGCTATTGGTCATCGATATCACTATCGTTTCCGTGGCGCTGCCCTCGATCCAGTCGGACCTCGGCGGTTCACTCGCCGCGCTGCAGTGGATCATCATCGGCTACACGGTCACGTTCGGCGCCTTCCAGCAGGCGGCCGGCTCGCTGTCCGACCGGCTGGGCCGCCGGGCGATGTTCATGAGCGGCATCGCCCTGTTCACCCTCTCGTCCCTCGCCTGCGGCGTCGCCCCCAACGCGCTGACGCTGGACCTGGCCCGCGGCGTGCAGGGCGTCGGCGCGGCCTTCGTCCTCGCCAACGCGATGCCGCTGATCGCCCAGGTCTACGAGGGCCAGGCCCGCAACATGGCCATCGCCGTCTGGGGCACCACCCTCGGCGCCTGCGGCGCGGTCGCGCCTGTCATCGGCGGCCTGCTCGTCGACCTCACCCAGTGGCGCTACCTGTTCCTGATCAACGTGCCCATCGGCGCGATAGCCCTCTTCCTCTGCCGCACCCGGCTGCCCGCCGACCCGCCGCGCACCTCCCTGGCCGGCATCGACTGGACCGGCGCCGCCCTGCTCGTCCTCACCCTCGGCGTCGTCAACTTCGCCCTCACCCAGGGTGAGGAGCAGGGCTGGGCGAGCGCCGCGACCCTCGTCCAGCTCGCGGTGGGCGTGGTGCTGCTCGCCGGATTCCTGGTCCTGGAACGGCGGGTGAAGGCGCCCACGCTCGACCTGTCGCTGTTCAAGGTGCCCACCTTCGTCGCGGCCACCCTGATCGCCTTCTTCTCCCGCTTCGCCACGGTCGGCGGCTCGGTGTACTACATCCTGTACTTCCAGAGCGCCCGGGGACTCAGCCCGCTGCAGAACGGCCTGCTGATGATGGCCATCTTCGCCCCGCAGCTCGGCATGGGCCTGGTGGCCGGCAAGCTCCAGGCCAAGTACTCGCCGTCGCACATCATCGCCGCGGGCTTCGGCATCCTCGCGATCGGCGGCCTCGCCATGGCCTGGTCCTTCGACCGCTCCACGACCATCTGGGCCGCCCTGCCCGGCCTGCTCCTCTGGGGCGTCGGCGGCGGACTGGCCGGCAGCCCGTCGATGTCCCTCGCCGTCAACGTGGTGCCCAAGCAGCGGGCGGGCATGGCGTCCGGGGCCATCAACAGCCTCTTCATGTTCGGCGCCGGCGCCGGCGCCGCGATCTTCGGCATCCTCTTCCGCGACCGCATCTCCGACAAGGCCGGCGGCGAGGCCGTGCTGGCCGGCGCCGACCACGACGAGATCGTCTCCGCCGCCGCGCAGGGCGACATCTCCCGTGCCCTGGAGCACGTCCCCGACGCCGTGACCGGCCAGGTCCGCCGCACGCTGGAGACGGCCGTGTCCGACGGCGCGTCCAACGTGATGACCTGGGCCGCGATCATCTGCGTGGGCACCGCGGCCGTCGCGCTCACCCTCGTCCGCAAGAAGGACCTGCTCACCGGCGCCCCCGAACCGGAGAAGACCCCGGGCAAGGCCGAACCCGAACCGGCCTGAGCCCCCAGCCCGTTCCCCCCACCAGGAGTCCCGTGCATGCCTTCGTCCGGCCGCACCTCCCCGCTGCGCCTCCTGGTCCTGGGCGGTACCGGCTTCGTCTCCGGCACCATCGCCCGCGAGGCCGTCGCCCGCGGCCACGACGTGACCTGCGTGGCCCGCGGCACCGGCGGCGAACCGCCCGCCGGGGCCCGCCTGCTGCGCGCCGACCGGGCCGCGCCCGGCGCCCTCGACGCCCTGCGCGGCACCCCGTTCGGCGCCGCCGTCGAGACCGCCACCCTCGCCCTGCCCTGGGTGCGGGAGGCGACATCTCGTTCGCCTTCTACATGGTCCACATGCTCGTCCTCACCTACGGATACCGGCTGGTGGACGAGGACCGCACGGGCGGTGCGACGGCTTCCGGGCGCTCTGCGCCGTCGCCCTCCTCGCCGTCTCGGTGGCGGTGTCCTGGGCGATGTACGCGGGGGTGGAGCGGCCGCTGACCTGGCTGCTGGGGTCCGGGCGACGGCTCAAGCCGTAAAACTCCCGGGAAATGAGGAACCGCCCCCGGCGGGGGCGGGGGCGGTTCCTGTTCATGGGGTGGGCCGGCCGTGCTCAGCCGGCCTCCGCCGCGCGCCGGTGGACCGTGCCGTGCGGGTCCTCGCAGTGCCGCCCGCCCTCGCCGGAGCCGACGCCCACCAGTTCGCCGGGCGCCTCGCAGACCTCCAGCGTCGCGTGGGTGATGCCGTAGCCCGCGCGGAGGTCGCCCTGGACGGCGGTCCGCACCGCGTGGCAGTCGCCGCCCGGCTCGACCAGGACGTGTGCCGAGAGCGCCACCTCACCCGAGGTGATCTCCCAGATGTGCAGGTCGTGGACCTCCACCACACCGTCCTGACGCGCCATCCGGGCGCCCACCTCGTCCGGCTCCATACCGGGGGGCGCGGCCTCCAGGAAGATCCGGCCCGAGGCGCGGACCAGGGAGATCCCGGACCGCAGCATCAGGGCCACGACGACCAGGGTGGCGATGGAGTCGGCGCGGGTGAACCCGGTCAGCATGACCACCGCGCCGGCCACCGCCGTGGCGATGAAGCCGTACAGGTCGGTGATGATGTGCTGGAAGGCGCCCTCCACGTTGAGCGAGGAGCGGTTGGCCTTCGACATGCACCACGCGGCGACGATGTTCACCACCACGCCCGACACGGCCGTGCCCAGCACCAGCCCGCCGCCGACCTCCGGCGGGTCGATCAGCCGCTCCACGCTCTCGTACGCCAGCCAGGCGGACAGCAGCAGCAGCGTCAGCCCGTTGCCCTGGGCCGAGAGGATCTCCGCCCGCTTCAGACCGTAGGTGTAGCCGCCCTTGGCGGGGCGGGCCGCCAGCCGCATCGCGACCAGGGCCAGCACGATCGAACCGGCGTCCGACAGCATGTGCGCGGCATCGGAAATCAGGGCCAGGGAATGGGCGAGGAAAGCGACGACGACTTCCACCGCCATATAGGCGAGGATCAGCCCGAGCGCGATGCTCAGCCAGCGGCGGTCCGCGTCGGCGGCCACCCCGTGGCTGTGCCCGCCGTGACCGTGGCCGTGTCCGTGGTGATGCCCATGGCCGTGACCGTGTCCATGGTCGTGTCCATGGGCGTGGTCGTGGCCGTCATGGGAATCGTGGCGGTGTCCCTCCCCGTCCGCCTGTGTGTCCCCGGCGTGTCGGTGCGCCTGCTGCATGAAACCCCCTCGTTCCGGGCTGGGCAGGGAAAGTGAAGCGCATTGTTTCCGTGATTTCAAAGGCTGCAATGGAGACGGTTATCAAAAGCGCGCCCCGGTGCGGTAATTTCCCGATTTCTTTCGCCGTCATTCCTGTGCGGGCGGCCCTGTCGATGGCCGGAAAACGCCGGAAGGGGGCGGAGAACACCAGGAAGCGCCGCCGGGACGGCGGTATCCGGACAGATCACGGCCCCGGGGCCCATGGGGGCGGCGCAAGCGAGTCGTCAAACGAACTGCAAGCGGAGCCGTCGACTCTGTGCGCGTGACGCCCGAGAACACCTTCCCAGGACGTTGGCCGGCACCGGACGCCCCCGCCGCCACCGCGGCCACGGCCCCCCGGTTCTCCCTGCTGGGCCCGGTCCGCGCATGGTCGGGGACGGCCGAGATCGACCTCGGCTCCCCACAGCAGCGCGCCCTGCTCGCGATCCTCCTGTTACGCCGGGACCAGCCCGTCCCGTGCGAACACGCCGTCCGCGCGCTGTGGGGCGACACCGCCCCCCGGTCGGCCGACACCACCGTACGCACCTACGTGTACCGGCTCCGCCGGCTCCTCGGCGACCTCGCCGGCGACGCCCCGGAGATCCGGAAGCAGGGCGGCGGTTACCTGCTCACCGCCGGCGGCGCGACGCTCGACACCGAACTCTTCCGGGACCTCCTGGCGCGGGGGCGCGAGGCCCGGGACCGGACGGACCCCGGCACCGCCCTCGGACACCTCCGGGACGCCCTCGCGCTCTGGCGCGGCACCCCCTTCGGGGAGGCGGACACCCCCTACTTCGCCGCCGAACGGGAGCGCTGGGAGCAGCTGCGGTCCGCCGCCACCGAGGAGCTGGCCGCCGTCCAGATCGGGCTCGGCCGGTACGCCGAGGCCGTGGCGATGCTCGAAACCGCGCTGGCCGGACGGCCGTTGTGGGAAAAACTGTGGGAGCTCCGGGTCCGGGCGCTCGCCGGCCTCGGCCGCCGGGCCGACGCCCTCGCGGCCTACCGGGACGCCCGCCGCCTCCTGCACACCGAACTCGGCCTGGAACCCGGACCCGCCCTGCGCGAGTTGCACCGCGGCATCCTCGCCCTGGAGCCGACGGCCCCGGAGATCCGCCCGGCGGTACGCTCCGAGGAACTGCCCCGGCTTCCCGCGGACTTCGTGGGCCGGGCCGCCGAACTGACCGCCCTGACCGAGCGGCTGACCGCCCCCGGTGACGCCTCCGGGGCGCCGGTTGTCATGTCTCTGACCGGTCCCGCCGGGATCGGCAAGACCGCCCTGGCCCTCCGCGCGGCACACGGTCTGCGGTCCCACTTCCCCGACGGCCGCCTCTACGCGCGCCTCGGCGCGCCCGATGGCACACCACGGCCACCGGAGGACGTGCTGGGGGAGCTGCTGACGGGCCTCGGCGTCCCGGCCGCCGCCGTCCCCGGGCCGGCGTCCGAACGCGCCGCGCTCTGGCGGCGGATGACCGACGGCCGACGGCTGCTGCTCGTCCTGGACGACGCCGTGGCCGGCGCCCGCCCGGACCCGCTGCTCCCGGTGTCACCCGGCAGCGCGGCCCTGCTGGTGGGCCGCCGCCCGCCCGGCGAACTCCAGCCGCCGGGCCAGGGGTTCGCACTGGACGGACTCACCCTGGCCGACGCGCTCCAGCTGCTGGGCGCGGTCGTGGGTCACGAGCGGCTGCGGCAGGAGGCCGAGCCGTCCGCGCGGCTGGTGTCCACCTGCGCGTACCGGCCGGCGGCGCTGCGGGCCGCGGCGGCCCGGCTGCTGGCCGACCCGCGCCGCAGCGTCCGCGACGTCGAGCGGGAACTGCGCACCGGCGCCGGCCACGGCCCCGTCGAGCTCCGCCTCGGCCGGCCGCCGGCCCGCGGCGGGCACCCGTCCCACGGCGTGTGCCCGCGCGCCGTAGCCGCCGGAGCTCACGCGGCGGACGCCCGTCGGGACAGCGACGCCGGCCGCATGTCCGTCCAGTGGCGCTCGACGTAGTCGACGCACTCGCCGTGGGGGGCCGGGCCGTGCGCCACGGCCCACCCGGCGGGCACCTCGGCGAAGTCCGGCCAGAGGGAGTGCTGGTTCTCGTCGTTGACGAGGACGCGGTACGTCCCGGTCTCGTCCTCGAACGGGTTGCTCATCGGTGACCTCCCGGTCGTCATGGGGTCGTTCGAAAGAAGAGCACTCATCTTCCGGCCGCCCGCCCGTAGTCCTGTCTGCCCTTGCGTAGCGCCCCCACCAGGCCCGCGTGGAAGCGGACGTAGGACTTCTCCTGGATCGGGTGCGGGACAGGCATGGACCGGTGCAGCCGGTGCAGGTTGAGTGAGGAGACCGCCGGGTAATGGTGGTGCTCCGCGTGGTAGTTGGCGTTCCACATGAAGTAGCGGACGAAGCGGTTGGACCGGACCGTCCGGGTGTTGCGCGACACCTCCGGCACGCCCCACAGCCCGTAGTGCTCGGGCAGGCTGAGGAAGACGCTCGCGGGCAGCGAGAGCACCAGCGGCACCCAGTAGGCGATCAGCAGCGCGAACGGGAAGAGGGCCGTGAGGACGGCCATCGCCATGATCCAGGCGAAGATCGCCCAGTTGTCCCGCTTCGCGTCGCGTCGGCGGTCGTCCGTCCGGACGCTCGCCGGGAAGTCGCCGCGCCAGGTCTTCACGATCCGGCGCGGGAAGCCCGGCCAGAACGGCAGCCCGGACAGGTTGTAGAGGTAGGCGCGCAGCGTCGCGTAGTGCTCGGCGGGCTCGCTGTCCCCCTCCACCCCGGTGTAGCGGTGGTGGACGAGGTGCTGGTGGCGGTAGATGGTGTAGTTGAGGAGGATCGGTGTCGACCAGGCCGCGCCCGCGATCCGGTTGGCCTTCCTGGATCCCAGGTGAGTGCCGTGGACGCAGTCGTGGGCGGCGTTGATGAAGCCGGCGAGGACGAAGCCGAGGAACGCGGAGCCCAGCAGGCCCCACCAGCCGACGCCCGGCCGGAGCGCCACGGTCGCCGTCGCGGCGTAGACGACGGCCAGGACGGCCGTGCGCGCGGCGACCCGCCGCCGGTCCGCCCGGGCCAGGTTCATCAGCAGGGCCTTGTCGAGCCCCTGGCGGTACGGGCGGTCACCGGTCTCCTGCCGTACACCCTGGGTGTCGCTCACGGCCGTACCTCCCCGACGGCGTCGCGGACCGCCGCCTCGACGGCACGGGCCCGCTCCCGCGTGGGGGCGAGGACCACGCACTCCAACGGCCGTTCCCCGGACGGGTCGTAGCCCAGGACGACCGTTCCCTCCCCGATCTCCGGCGAGAAGGCGAGCCCGTGCCGGCGGAGTGTGTCCAGCGCGGCCGGCAGCGGCAGCGCGGGCACGTCCCGCAGCCCGGACAGCACATGCGTGTCCAGATAGGCCGGCCCCAGCAGCCGTTCGCCGGCGGCGTGCAGCGCGAGGCTGCCGCCCCACCGGGCGTTGGCCTCGTTGAAGAGGACCTCGCCGGTGTCGGTGACGATGCCGTCGACGTTGATGTGCCCGCGGTAGCCGATCGCCGCCGCGAGCGCGACCATCCGGGCCGACGCGGTCAGGGCCCGGGCGCCGGCGCCCGGCGGCAGCTCGGCGGGCAACTCCAGTCCCACCCAGACGAGTTCGCTGGCGGCCGGGTCGATGTCGGCGCGCCGCCGGATCGTCCCACTGTTGAGAAACGTGACGTCCCCGGCCGGGCCGATCAGGTACTCGGCGTAGAAGCTGTGCGTGGACCGGTGGTACGACTCGACGGCCAGCACCGGGTTCTGTGCGTCCGTCAGCTCCGCCCACAGGACGTCCGCGGCGGCCTCGGGCGCGCGTGCGGCGAGGGTCGCGCGGGTGCCGGGGAGCGGCCGGGTCTCCTTGAGGGTGAGGGCCACGTTCCCCTGGCCGCCCAGGTCGTCGTCCCGCTTCACCACCACCGTGCCGGTGCGCGGCAGGTACCGCTCGACTGCGGCGGCCAGGGCGGCGGGCCCGGTGACGACGGTGCCGTCCGGCACCGGGACGTCCGCGCCCACGGCCAGCTGCCGGAAGTGCGACTTGCGGTTGAGCAGCACCGGTCCGCGCTGGGCCGCGAACCGCAGCCCGGTGTCGCCCGGCAGGCCGCAGAGGTCCGCGAAGGCGGCAACGCCCTCGGTGTGGTGGGCCGGCAGCAGCTCCCAGGCGTCGTGCTCCGCGAGCAGCGCGCGGACCTCGTGGATCAGCGCGGGCGCGGTCAGGGCCTCGTCCGTCAGGTTCTCCCCGGCGGACACGAAGCGCAGCGCGGCCCGGTCGACGCCGAGTTCGCCGCAGACGTACCGGAGGAAGTCCTCGTCCGGCACGAGGGGGCTCACCACGACGTCGCCCTCGCGGAGCAGCCACAGCTGGCGGTGGACGGCGCGCGGGGCCGCGGTCCCGACGTTGAGCAGCACGATCCTCGGCACGGCCGGTCCTCCTGAGTGTCGGGTGGTCATCCGGTCACCGCACCACGCCGTACGCCTGGCCGCCGCGCGGGCTGGCGGCGGCGAGCACGCCGCCGTCGCCGTCGGGGCCGGTGGCACAGACCTTGCCCAGGCTCAGCGCGGGCGCCTTCCTGATCTCGTGCCCCCGGCGCTCCAGTTCGGTGAGGGTGGCCTCCGGGAATCCGCCCTCCTCGACGACCACGCCGAGCGGGCGGGCCTGGCGGGGGTGGAACGAGGTGGGCACGTGCTCGGTGTGGAAGGTGGCCGCCTCGACGGCCTCCTGCGGGGACATGCCGAAGTCCACGTGGTTGACGAAGAAGTTGAGCGTCCACTGGTCCTGCTGGTCGCCGCCGGGCGTGCCGAAGGCGAGGTGCGGCCGGCCGTCGTCGGTGCGGACGATGGTGGGGCTGAGGGTGGTGCGCGGCCGCTTGCCGGGGGCGAGCTGGTTGGTGTGGCCCTCGGCGAGCCAGGCCATCTGCCCGCGGGTGCCGAGCGGGAAGCCGAGCCCCGGTACGACGGGCGAGCTCTTGAGCCAGCCGCCGCTGGGCGTGGCGACCACCATGTTGCCGTCCTTGTCGGTGGCGCTGACGCAGGTGGTATCGCCCTTGCCGGCGGTCTTGCGGACGACGGTGGGGATGCCGTTGTGGAGCTCGGCCCGCCACTCGGGCTCGACCGGGCCGTCCGTGGCGTCGAGGACGGGCGGGATCCACGGCTCGCGGCCGCCGGGGGCGCCGGGCCGGAGGACGGCCGACGCCTCGGGGCCGATGAGCGCCCGGCGGGCGTCGGCGTAGGCGGGGTCGAGGAGCGCGGCGAGGGGGACGTCCGCGTGCTCCGGGTCGCCGTACCACGCCTCGCGGTCCGCGAACGCCAGCTTGGCGGACTCGACGACGGTGTGGAGGTGGTCGGCGCTGCCGAAGCCCATCGCGCCCAGGTCGTAGCCGGCCAGCAGCGACAACTGCTGGAGGAAGACCGGGCCCTGGGACCAGGGGCCGGGCTTGTGGACCAGCATGCCCCGGTAGTCCAGGGTGGCGGCCCGCTCGACGCCCGGCCGCCAGCGGGCCAGGTCGGCGCCGGTGAGCAGGCCCTTGTGCGGGACGCCGGTGGAGTCGACGACCTCGGTGGTGGTGACGAACGCGTCGATCGCCTCGGCGACGAACCCCTCGTAGAACGCCGTGGTCGCGCCGTCGGCCTGGGCCTCGCGGCCGGACCCGGCGGCCTCGGCCTCGGCGACGAGCCGGCGGTAGGTGCGGGCCAGGTCGGGGTTGCGCATCCGGGAGCCGGCCTTGGGGACGTCGCCGTTCCGCAGGTAGGTGGCCCCGGACGCGGTCCAGTGGTCGCGGAACAGCGGCGCCAGCGCCTCGATCATCAGGGCGGCGCGGGGCAGCAGCGGGTAGCCGTGCTCGGCGTAGCCGATGGCCGGTTCGAGGACGTCGGCGACGCGCAGCCGGCCGTGGTCGCGCAGGACCCGCATCCACGCGCCGAAGGCGCCGGGGACGCAGGCCGCGACGAGGCCGGAGCCGGGGATCGCGTCCAGGCCGAGGGCGCGGACGGCGTCGACGGTGGCGGCCTCGGGCATCGGCCCCTGCCCGCAGACGACCGTCACCTCGCCGGTCGCGCCGTCGTGCACCATGATCGGTACGTCGCCGGCCGGACCGTTGAGGTGGGGCTCGACGACCTGGATCACGAACGCGGCGGCCACCGCGGCGTCGAAGGCGTTGCCGCCGCGGTCGAACATCGCGTGCCCCGCGGCGGACGCGAGCCAGTGGGTGGAGGAGACGGCGCCCTGCGTGCCGTGGAGCTCGGGACGGAACAGCACAGGAGGAGAACCCTTTCGGGACGGGCCGGACGGCCGGGGGAGGGGAGGGGGTTACGCGGCGCGGCCGGGCAGCAGGACCTCGTTCGCGACGTCCTCCAGCACGGAGAAGTCGCCCTGGTACGGGAAGTCGGGGCGCGGCCAGTGCACGACGAGGTCGGTGATCCCGATGCCGCCGAGGAGGCCGCAGGCGTCGCGGTAGGTCTCGACGGACTCCATGACGCCGTCGATCATCGCGCCGGTGACCACCAGCCGGCGGACGGAGGCCGGGTCGCGGCCGATCGCCTCGCACTCCTTGTCGAGCAGCGCCGACTGCTCGCGGAGCACGGGCAGCGCCTGGTCGTAGCGGACCGGTTCGCCGTGGCCGGGCCAGGCGATGGTGACCCAGATGTCGGCGTGGCAGGCGGCCAGCCGGATGCCCCGCGGCCCGGTGGCGGCGACGGCGAGGGGCGCGCGCGGGCGCTGGACGCAGCCGGGGTGCAGCCGGGCACCGGTGGTGGTGAACCAGTCGCCGCGGTACGTGGTCTCGGGCTCGCGCAGCAGCTGGTCGGTGAGGTCGACGAACTCGGCGAAGCGGTCCGCCCGTTCGCGCGGGTCGAGCCGCCGCAGCCCGAGGGCCTCGTCGTCGAACCCGCCCGCCCCGGCGCCGACCCCGCAGATCGCCCGGCCGCCGGAGATGTCGTCCAGCGTCATGATCTCCTTGGCGAAGGCGACGGGGTGGCGGATGCCGGGGCTGGCCACCATGGTGCCGATGCCGATGCGGGAGGTCGCCGTGGCGGCGGCCGTCAGGGTGGGCATGGTCGCGAACCACGGCTTCTCGCGGAACCAGCGCCACATCAGGTGGTCGTAGGTCCAGGCGTGGTCGAAGCCCAGCCGCTCCGCCGTCACCCAGCGGTCCCGGGCCTGCTGCCAGCGCTGTTCGGGCAGGATGATGATTCCGTGGCGCATCGTCTCAGCCATGTTCTCAGCCGTTCCTTCGGGGGCTCGTCGGTCCGGTACCCGTCGGCTCGGCGCCGACGGCGGTGGCCAGCGCGGCCGTGCGGAGCACGATGTCGGTGAGCTCGTTCTCGCAGGCCAGGACGTCCGGCGTGCACAGCTCGTCCGGGGCGGGCCCGGGGTAGTGGGCGACGGACGGGTAGAGGCCGTTCGTCGTCAGGTCCATCGCGACCGCCTTGCAGCGGCGCAGGAGCTGGGCCAGCACCTCCTGGCCGGCGACCGGGGCGCGCAGGGTGAGGAAGTAGCAGTCGAAGACGCTCGTCCACATCCGGGGCTGCCGCTCGGGCGGGTTGTCGACCAGGTGCTGGAGCAGCGACCGGCCGTCGGCGACCAGCTTGGCGGCGGTCCCGAGGTGGATCCGGTGGCCGAGCGCCACCTCTCGTACCAGCGCGTCGGCCTCGGTGGCCGGCACCGGCGGCACCTTCCGGCCGCGGAACAGGCTGCGCACGGCCGGGAAGTCGGCCGCCCAGGTGCCGCTGAACGTGCTGTGCAGCCGGTACATGCTCGGCCGGATGACCGCGTTGTAGATCTCCGGGGTGCTGGATCCGGTGTACAGCATCATGGCGCTGTACGCCCGGACGTGGTGGTGGATCTCCCGGGCCGTCGCCAGGTCCTCCTCCTCGCCCGCGCCGAGCCGGTCGAGGGCGGCGGCGACGAGCCGCCAGAGGACGAACGAGATGTGGTGCCCGGTGATCCACCGGAACCAAAAGAGGCGTTCCAGGCCCTCCTCGGTCACCGGCTCGGTGAACAGTTCGCCCTCGTCGGCGGCGGCCAGCAACTCCCGGCACGCCTCCCGGAGTTCCGGGCCCGCGTCCGGGGCGAGCGGCCACGGGTCGCCGGGGTGCGGCAGGGTCAGCGGTTCGAGGGCGTAGGGGTAGTCGCCGAAGTCCCAGCCGCGCGCGCCGGGCAGGGAGAGGGCGACCGCGGTCGCGTTGCGGCTCATCGGGTGGGCTCCGGTACGTAGGTGAACTCGAGCTCGAGGCCGTTGACATCCAGGCAGTAGAAGCTCTGGACCCCCTCGGCGTCGGTGACGATCCCGGACGGCGGGTCGGGCAGCAGGAAGTCGTACCGCCCGGACGCGTACAGCTCCTGCCACAGCTCCCGGCGGCGGGCGAGCTCCTCCGGCGTGTCCACGGCGAGGCAGACGTGCTGGAACTGGACGCGGTCCTCGGGCCCGCGCTCCCGTACGCGGGTGGTGCGCTCGATCAGGTGGAGCCGGACGCCCCCGGCGACGATCTCGGTGATCCGGGACACCCCGGGCAGCCGGCTGAGCGTCAGCTCCGAGAAGGTCTCGGCGGTCCAGGTCGGCCGGCAGCCGAGGAAGTCCCGGTACCAGGCGAGGGAGTTGTCCAGGTCGAAGGTCTGGACCCCGACGTGGTGCAGGTGTGCCGTGGGCACGGTGGGTGTCGTCACCGGATTCCTCCGCGGTGGTCGTTCTCGTCGGACGCGCCGGACGCGGCGGTGGCGCCGGGCGCGGTGATCAGGGCGGCCGGGGTGGCCGAAGCGGCGGGGGCGAACGGCGCGTCCGGCCCGGCCGGGGAGGCCGAGGTGGCCGGTGCGGGAGGTGCGGGCGGGGCGTCCGGTGCGGTCAGGGCGGCCAGCCGCCGGTCGAGCTCCGGCCCGATCGCGGCGAGCGGCGCCGGCCGGGTCATGCCGCCGTGGTCGCAGTCCACGGCGTGGACGTCGAGCCGGCCGGCCAGGTACGGGCGCCACAGCTCCCGGGTGTACGGCGAGCCGTCCGGCTTGTCCGCCGCCGCCCGGAACAGCACCGCGTCTCCGTCGAACCGGCCCAGGACCGGATCGGCGTACACCCGGCTCATCTCCCGGTAGACCCGGACCAGCGACGCCACGTCCACGTCCGCCGGGCCCGCGAGGCTGCCGTCCGGGGCGACGTCCCGCCCCAGCGAGGCGGCCAGCGCCCGGAGCGCGGCGGCCTCGTCGGCGTCCTGCTCCTCGCCCGCGTCCTCCGGGGTCCGGGGGTAGGCGTCCAGCAGGGCCAGCAGCGGGACTTCCGCGCCCTCCTCCCGCAGCCGGACCGCCAGCATGTGCGCGATCAGCCCGCCGACGGACCAGCCCAGCAGGGCGTACGGCCCGTCCGGGCACACCTCGCGGATCCGGGCCAGGTAGTCCTTCACCACGTCGTCCGGCGTGCCCGCCGCGTGCTCCGGCGTGCCCAGACCGGGCGCCTGGAGGGCGTACACCGGCCGGCCGGGGGCCAGGAAGCGGAGCAGGCCGGTGTAGACCCAGCCGGTGCCGGCCGCCGGGTGGACGCAGAACAGCGGGGTGCCGGTGCCGCCGCGCAGCCGCAGCAGCGGCGCCAGCGGATCCGCCGTGCCCGCCTCGCCCGCGGCCGTCCGCCGGGCGAGCGCGGCCGGCGTCGGCGCGTCCAGCAGGTCGCGGATGGTGACGTGGACGCCGCACGCCGCCCGGAGCCGGCCGGCGAGCCGGACGACGAGCAGCGAGTGCCCGCCCAGGTCGAAGAACGAGTCGTCGGGACCCACCCGTTCCACGTCCAGCACCTCGGCGAACAGCGCGCACAGCAGCTCCTCGCGCGCGGTGCGCGGCACGCCGCCCCGGGCCGCCCCGGCGAAGTCGGGCGCCGGGAGCGCGGCCCGGTCGAGCTTGCCGTTGGGCGTCAGCGGCAGCGCGCCGAGGACGACCACGGCGGCCGGGACCAGCGGGGCGGGCAGGAACCGTGCGACGTCCCGCCGCACCTCCTCCGGGTCGACGGCGGCACCCGGCTCGGGCACCACATAGCCGACCAGCCGCCGGTCGCCGTCCTCGGACCCGGACCCGTGCACCGCCGCCGCGGCCCGGGCCACGCCCGGCCGCTCGCGGAGCACGCCCTCGATCTCGCCGAGCTCGATCCGGTGCCCGCGCACCTTCACCTGGCCGTCGGCGCGCCCGGCGAACTCCAGCACGCCGTCGGTCCGCCGGCGCGCCAGGTCGCCGGTGCGGTACAGGCGGGAGCCGGGCGGGCCGTACGGGTCGGCCACGAAGCGGGCGGCGGTCAGCGCGGGCCGGTTGAGGTAGCCGCGCGCCAACTGGGCGCCACCGATGTACAGTTCGCCGACCGTGCCCGTCGGCGCGGGCCGCAGCCGGCCGTCCAGGACGTACGCCCTGACCCCGGGGAACGGCCGGCCGATCGGCACCGGCCCGGACGGCGTCGGCGCACCCGGCGGCAGCCGGTGGTCGCAGCAGTTGACGGTCGACTCGGTCGGCCCGTACGCGTTCACCACCCAGGCGTCCGGGTGCCGCTCCCGCCACCCCCGGAGCGCCCTGCCGTGCAGCGCCTCGCCGCCGATCACCAGGCAGGCACTCGGGGACGCCTGCTCGGGCAGCGACGCCAGCAGCTCCAGGTGGCTGGGGGTGGCCTTGACGAAGCCGGGCCGCGGCGCGTCGTCGTCGCCCAGCTCGCCCAGGTGGACACGGCCGCCGCTGACGAGCTGGCCGTACAGCGCCGTCACCGTCAGGTCGAAGGCCACCGACGAGTGCACGGTGCTCGTCCCCGGGATGCCGGGATAGGCCGTGCGGAGGTAGCGCAAGTAGGCGGCCAGGGCGCGGTGTTCGACGACGACGCCCTTCGGGCGGCCGGTCGAGCCGGAGGTGTGGATGACGTACGCCGGGTGGGCCGGGTCCAGGACGGCGGTCCGCTCGGCGTCGGTGACGTCGTCATCGGCGTACGCGCCGGTGTCCACCGGCCCGTCGAGGACGACGCGCGGCGCCGCGTCGGCGAGCAGGTAGGCGATCCGCTCGGCCGGGTACGCCGGGTCCACCGGCACGTACGCCGCCCCGGCCTTCCACACCGCGAGCAGGGCCACGACCAGGTCGGCGGAGCGGGGGAGCACCACCGCCACCCGGTCCTCCGGGCCCGCGCCCCGGGCGATCAGGTACCGGGCCAGGCGGTTGGCGCGGCGGTTGAGCTCGGCGTAGGTGAGGGACGCGTCGCGGTGGACGACGGCCGGCGCGGCGGGACGTTCGCCGGCCCGCTTCTCGATCATCCGGTGGGCGAACAGCTCGCTCTCACCGACCGGTTCGGGGGCCGGGCCGCCGTTCCCGTCGGTCAGCAGCCGCCGCCGCTCCTCCGGTCCGACCACGTCGATCTCCGACAGCCGGGTGCCGGGGGCGGCGAGGACGGCGGCCAGGACGCGGTGCAGGCGCTCGGCGACGGCGACGACCGTCGCGTGGTCGAACAGGTCGGTGCTGTAGTCGATGTTCCCCCGCACTCCGAGCGGCTCGCCGTCCGGCCCGAACTCCTCGCGCAGGTTCACCGAGAGGTCGAACTTGGCGACCTCCAGCGGCTCGTCCAGCGGCTCGGCGGCCAGGCCGGGCAGCCGGACCGCGGTGTCGGCCAGGTTGCTGTTGAACGGCATCATCACCTGGAACAGCGGGTGCCGCCCCGCCGAACGCGCCGGGTTGAGCTCCCTGACCAGCTGCTCGAAGGGGACGTCCTGGTGGGCGAAGGCGGCGAGACCGGTGTCGCGGACGCGGGTGAGGAGGTCGTCGAAGGCGGGGTCGCCGCTCAGGTCGGTGCGGAGGACGACGGTGTTGACGAAGAAGCCGACCAGGTCGTCGAGGGCTTCGTCGGAGCGCCCGGCGACCGGCGTGCCGACGGGGATGTCCGTACCGCCGGTCAGCTTCCCCAGCAGGACGGCCAGGGCCGCCTGGAACACCATGAACGTCGTCACCCCGCGCCGCCGCGCCAGCTCCGCCAGGCCCGCGTGCGCGCCGGCGTCGACGAACAGGTCCACGGTCCCGCCCCGGTAGGAGGCGGCGGCCGGGCGCGGCCGGTCGAAGGGAAGTCCCATCTCGTCGGGGATGCCCAGCAACGCACCCTTCCAAAAGGCGAGTTGCGCGGCGGCCCGACTGTCGGGGTCGGCGGGGTCGCCGAGCAGGTCGCGCTGCCAGAGGGTGTAGTCCGCGTACTGGACGGGCAGCGGCGCCCACTCCGGCGCCCCGCCCCGGCCGCGCGCGGTGTACGCCGCGCCCAGGTCGCGGACGAGCGGCTCCAGCGACCAGCCGTCGGAGGCGATGTGGTGCACCACGACCATCAGCACGTGTTCGTCCGGGCCGAGCGCGTACAGCCGCGCCCGCACCGGGATCTCCCGCGTCAGGTCGAACGTCCGCCGTGCGTCCTCCCGCAGTCGCGCGTCCAGCGTGGCGGCGTCGAGGCGTACGGTCTCCAGTGCCGGAACCGCCTCCTCCGGCGCCAGGATCCGCTGGACAGGCTGTCCGTCGACCTCCGGGAAGACCGTCCGCAGGCTCTCGTGCCGCGCCACCACGTCCCGCAGCGCCGCCCGCAGCGCGTCGGCGTCCAGTGGGCCCGAAAGCCGCGAGACCAGCGGGTTGTTGTACGTCGGGCTTGGGCCCTCCAGGCGGTCGAGGAACCACAGCCGCCGCTGCGCGGACGACAGCGGGATCCGCTCCGGGCGCGGCCCCGCCGCCAGGGCGTGCCCGGCGGCGCCCGCCGTGCCGACGAGCTCGGCGAGCCCGGCCGGCGTCGGCCGCTCGAAGAGGGCGCGGACCGGCAGGTCGGCGCGGAGCCTGCCGCGCACCCGGCTCATCACCTTGGTCGCGGTCAGCGAGTGCCCGCCCAGCGCGAAGAAGTCGTCGTCGATCCCGGCCCCCGGCGCGTCCAGTACCTCGGACCAGATCTCGCACAGCACCTTCTCCACCCAGGTGCGGGGCCGCCGCGACGCCTCGGCGGCGGGCGCGGGCAGGTGCCGGCGCTCCAGCTTGCCGTTGGGGCTCAGCGGCATCCGGTCCAGGGTGACGAACGCCGACGGCACCATGTAATCCGGCAGGGACGCGGCGACGTACCGGCGCAGCTCCTCCGGCCCGGCCACCGGGCCGTTCGGGACGACGTACGCGACGAGCCGCTTCACCGACGGCCGGTCCGCCACCGCCAGGACCGCCACCTGGGCGACGTCCGGGTGGCGCCGCAGCAGCGCCTCGATCTCGCCCAGCTCGATGCGGAAGCCGCGGATCTTCACCTGGTGGTCGGCCCGGCCGGTGAACAGGAGCTCCCCGTCGGCCCGCCAGCGTACGAGGTCGCCGGTGCGGTACAGGCGGGAGCCGGGCGGACCGAACGGGTCGGCCACGAAGCGTCCGGCGGTCTGCGCGGGCCGGCTGAGGTAGCCGCGCGCCAACTGGGCGCCGCCGATATACAGTTCGCCGATCACGCCCGGGGCTACCGGCTGGAGCCACCGGTCGAGGACGTACACCGTGGTGTTGCCGATGGGCCGGCCGATCGGCGGGTCCGCCGGCCAGTCCGCCGGGTCGGCGGGCATCCGGTAGCCGGTGGCCATGTGCGTCTCGGTGGGCCCGTAGCAGTTGTCCAGGCGCCGCCCGTCCGCCCCGGCGAAGAGGTCCTTCACGGCCGACGAGAGGACGAGCGCCTCGCCGCCCTGGCCCACGTGGCGCAGCGCCGGGAGGCGGGTGCCGGCGGCGCGGGCCGCCTCGCAGACGGAGTTCAGCACCAGGTTCGGGACGACGGTCAGGTCGCTCACCTCGTGCTCGGCGAGCCAGGCGACCAGCTTCTCGGCGTCCTTGCGGATCGCGTCGTCCGGGATCAGCACGCAGCCGCCGGAGGTGGTGGCGATGAGGAGTTCCATCGGCGAGACGTCGAAGCTGGTCGCCGAGAACAGGGCGATGCGGGCGGGCGGTTCGACGGTCGCCCACCAGGTGACCAGGTTGACGAGCGCGCCGCCGGGCATCGACACGGCCTTCGGCACGCCGGTCGAGCCGGAGGTGTAGATGACGTAGCAGGGGTGCGCGGGCAGCAGCGGGGCGGTCCGCTCGGCGTCGGTGAGGTCGCCGGACGGCAGGTGGGACACGTCGGGGAGCTCGGAGAGGACCGTCGTCGGGCGGGCGTCCTCCAGCATGAACGCGTTCCGCTCGGCCGGGTACTCGCCGTCGATCGGCAGGTAGGCGCCGCCGGCCTTGAGGACCGCCCAGACGGCGACCACGAGGTCCGCCGAGCGCGGCAGCCGCAGCGCGACCAGCGCCTCCGGGCCCACGCCGAGGCCGACGAGGTGCCGCGCGAGCCGGTTGGCCCGGGCGTTGAGCTCCGCGTAGGTCAGGGTGCCGGTGGCGGCCTGGACGGCCGGCGCGTCGGGCGTGCGGGCCGTCTGGACCTCCAGCAGCGCGGGCAGGGTGGTGTCCGGCACGTCGAGCGCGGTGGCGTTCCACTCGACGAGGATCCGCGTGCGCTCCCCGGGGGAGAGGACGTCGACCGCGCCGCACGAACGGCCGGGCTCCGCCGTCACCGCCGCCAGGACGCGGACGAGCCGGGCGGCCATGGCTTCGACCGTGGAGGCGTCGAAGAGGTCGGCGTTGTACTCGATCTGCCCGGTGACCCCTTGATTGCCTTCCCGCTCATGGAAGTTGACGTTCAGGTCGAACCGGGCCACACCGAGCACCGGCCGCCGCCCGGTCACCGCGAGCCCGGGCAGGGACAGCGCGGTGTCCGGCTCGTTCATCGTCAGCGACACCTGGAACAGCGGGTTGCGGGCGAGCGAGCGGACCGGGTTGACCGCCTCCACGACCTGCTCGAAGGGGATGTCCTGGTGGGCGAAGGCGGCGAGGTCGGTGTCGCGGACGCGGGTGAGGAGCTCGTCGAAGGACGGGTCGCCGCTCAGGTCGGTGCGGAGGACGAGGGTGTTGACGAAGAAGCCGACGAGATCGTCGAGCGCCTCGTCGGAGCGTCCGGCGACGGGCGTGCCGACGGGGATGTCCGTGCCGCCGCTGAGCTTCGCCAGCAGCAGGGCCAGGGCCGCCTGGAACACCATGAACGTCGTCACCCCGCGCCGCCGCGCCAGCCCGGCGAGCCGCCGGTGGACCTCGGCGTCCAGGTGGAAGTCGACCGTCCCGCCCCGGTAGGAGGCGACAGCCGGGCGCGGCCGGTCGAAGGGGAGGCCCAGCTCGTCGGGTATTCCCGCCAACGCCTGGGTCCAGAACGCCTGTTGGCGGGAGGCCGGGCTGTCGGGATCGGCGGGGTCGCCCAGCAGCTCGCGCTGCCAGAGCGTGTAGTCGGCGTACTGGACGGGCAGCGGGGGCCGGTGCGGCGCCTCGCCCCGGACGCGGGCGGCGTACGCCTCGCCCAGGTCCCGGACGAGCGGGTCCAGCGACCAGCCGTCCGTGGCGATGTGGTGTACCAGCAGTAGCAACACGTGCTCGTCGGGGCCGAGTTCGTACAGCCACGCCCGCACCGGAAGGTCGCGGGAGAGGTCGAACGTCCGCAGGGAGTCCTCCTCCAGTCGCGCGTCCAGGGCGGCGGTGTCCACCCGCACGGTCTCCAGCGCCGGGACCGCCTCGTCCAGGGGCAGGATCCGCTGGACCGGCTGCCCGTCCAGCTCGGGGAAGACCGTCCGCAGGCTCTCGTGCCGCGCCACCACGTCCCGCAGCGCCGCCCGCAGGGCACCGGCGTCCAGGGGACCCGAAAGCCGCGAGACCAGCGGCACGTTGTACGTCGGGCTCGGGCCCTCCAGGCGGTCGAGGAACCACAGCCGCCGCTGCGCGGACGACAGCGGGACGGGATCCGGGCGGGGGCCGGCCGTCAGCGGGGCGGCGGGCCGCTCGGGGGCGTCCGAGAGCCGTGCGGCGAGCCCGGCCGGGGTCGGGGCGTCGAAGACGTCGCGGACGGACGGACGCGCGCCGAGGGCGGTGCCGACCCGGCCGACCAGCCGCATCGCCAGCAGCGAGTCGCCGCCCAGCTCGAAGAACGAGGCGTCGGCGCCCACCCGCTCCAGCCCCAGCACCGCCGCGAAGTGCGCGCACAGCACCCGCTCGGCGTCGGTGCACGCCTCCCGGCCACCGGTGGCCGCCGCCACCGGCCCGGGGTCGGGGAGCGCCGCCCGGTCGAGCTTGCCGTTGGGGGTCAGCGGCAGCGCGTCCAACAGGGTGACCGAGGCCGGGACCAGGTGCTCCGGCAGCCGGTCGGCCGCGAACCGGCGTACATCGGAGGCCGTGACCTCCCCGGCCGGCACGACGTACGCCACCAGCCGCCGGTCGCCCTCCCCGACCCGGTGCGCGCGGACGGCGGCCACCGCCACCGCCGGATGCGCGCGGAGGACGGCCTCCACCTCGCCCGGCTCGATCCGGAAGCCCCGGACCTTCACCTGGTCGTCGGCCCGGCCCGCGTAGCGCACGAGGCCGTCGGTGCCCCGCCGGACGAGGTCGCCGGTCCTGTACATCCGTCCGGGCGCGAACGGGTCGGCGACGAACCGGGCCGCCGTCGCGCCGGAACGGCCCAGGTAGCCGCGCGCCAACCCGGCGCCGGACACGTAGAGTTCGCCCGTCTCGCCGTCCGGGACCGGCCGCAGCCGGGCGTCCAGCACATAGGCGTCGCCGTGCGCGACCGGCCGGCCGATCACCACGTCCTCCGCCGCGTCGGACGCCGCCCACAGCGCGTCCACGACGCACTCGGTGGGGCCGTACAGGTTGTGCGCGGTGACGCCGGGGGTGGTGCGCAGCTCGCGCCACAGCGGTTCGGGCAACGCCTCGCCGCCGAGGACGACGAGACGGGGCCGGGCGGCCGGGTCGCGGACCAGGCCGTGCGGCAGCAGCTGTTCCAGGTGGGACGGGGTGAGGTCGACGACGTCCACGCCGTGCCGGGTCACGTACGCGGTGAGCGCGGCCGGGTCGCGGCGGGTGTCGTCGTCCAGCAGGTGCAGCTCGTGGCCGGCCACCATGGCCAGGACCGGGTCCCAGGACGCGTCGAAGGCGAGCGGCGAGACCAGGGCGACACGCAGCCGGTCGCCGGCCGCCACCTCCGCGTACTGCGGGGTGACGTGGTGGTGCAACAGGGCGGCCAGGGCGCGGTGTTCCACGACGACGCCCTTGGGTGTACCGGTCGAGCCCGAGGTGTGGACGACGTACGCGGCGTGGGCGGGGTCCAGGGGCGCGCGGCGGTCGGCGTCGGTGACGGGGGTGTCCGGGAGGCCGTCGAGGTCCACCGGGCCGTCGAGCACCACCGCGCAGTCCGCCGCCCGGATCACGGACGCGATCCGGCCGGCCGGCTGGGCGGGGTCCACCGGGACGTACGTGCCACCGGCCTTGAGCACCGCGAACAGTGCCACCAGTGCGTCCGCCGAGCGGGGCAGCACCACGGCCACCCGGGCCTCCGGGCCCACGCCCCGGGCGATGAGGTGCCGGGCCAGCCGGTTGGCCCGGGCATTGAGCTCCGCCCGGGTGAGTGCGTCGGTGCCGCAGACCACGGCCCGCTCGCCCGGGTACCGGCGGGCCCGCTCCTCGAACGCCTCGTGTACGAGGGGTACTTCGCGCACCCCGCCGCCCGTCGTCCCGTCACTCTTCGCCGTCATCGGCCCTCGCTTCACGCCTGTTCACGCCAGTTCACGCTTGTTCGCCTTGGTGGCCCTGGTGGCCCGCCGGCCGTCGTCATCCCGTCACGCCGTGGTCGCCCCGGCCGTCACCGGGGTTCGAGTTCGAAGATGACCTCGTTGGCGACCATGCCGATGTCGTGCTTGTGCCGCAGCCGCCAGCCGCTCTCCGCGAAGACGCCCTCCCAGTCGGCCATGGTGGGCATGAAGGTGCCCATCAGGTCGTGTGCGACCTCGAAGCCGAGCATGAACACCGGCATCTCCGCGTCGGGCACGCCCACCGAGCGGGTGGCGTCGCCGAGCAGGAACCGGCGGGCGTTCGGGAAGAGTTCACGGAGTCGGGCGAGGGTCGCCACGCACTGCTCGCGGGGCCAGAAGTCGTGCCCGGCCATGAAGCAGGTGAGCAGGTCGACCTCGGTGAACTCGGGGCGCGGGTCCATGGTCAGCATGTCCGCCTCGACGAAGGACAGCCGGCCGGCGAGACCGGCGTCCGCCGCGTCGGCCGCCGCCACCTTCAGCGAGTCCCCGGCGATGTCCACGCCCAGGCCGCGGGCGTCGGGGTGGCGGCGCAGGATCTGCATCAGCCGCTCGCCGCTGCCGCAGCCGAGGTCGGCCGCCACCCGGACGTCGAAATCCAGGCCCTCCATCGCCCGCCAGAACCACGGGTCGTAGCAGAAGACGCTGATCTCCTTGCAGGAGCGGGCGATGGCGACGGGGTCGCGCTGGTAGAAGGTGCCGGCGCGGTTCTCGTTGCGGAGCACCGACGGCATCTGGCGGAACAGCTCGCCGCTGCCGTTCATCAGCCAGTGGAAGAGGGAGCGGGTGCGGTGGATCTCGGCGAAGTCCTCCGCCGGCACCACCCGGGTGCCGTCGCGGCGGACGACGCCGACCGAGGCGAGCGCCCGGAACATGCCCAGCGTGGACGCCGGGTCGAGGTCGTGGCGGGCGGCGAACTCGGCCGTGTCCAGGGAGCCCCGCTCCTGGAGCTCGTCGAGCGCGCCCACCTCCCAGGCCGCGCCGATCGCCCACGCGGCGACGGCAGAGTTGTAGATGCGGGCGGAGGTCGCCCAGGACGCGGCGTCCGTGTCCGTCGTCGTCATTGTCGTCACCTGTCCATTCCGATGGAGGGTTCAGTGGTGGGGAGGTCGGTGGGCGGCCGCTCGGCCGCCGGGCGGCGGGTACGGATCCGCGCGCCGCCCGCGCACACCCCGGCGGCGGCCACGAGCAGCAGTCCGCCGGCGCCGGAGGCCGCGAAGCCCCAGCCGGGCGACGAGCGGTCCATGACGAAGCCGATCGCGGGGGAGCTGAGGGCGCCGCCGAGCCGGGTGGCCGAGTCCTGGAGGCCCATGGCCATGCCGCGGGCGTGCGGCGGCGCGAGCCGGCTGACGCTCTCGGCGATGGCCGCCAGCGTCGGCGCGCACACCAACTGCATGGGTACCAGGGCCAGTCCGAGCAGCCACCACGGTCCGGAGACCAGGCCGGCCGGGATCACCAGCAGGGACAGCAGGCCCATGAGGGCGGACTGCGGCAGTGCGCGGGGCAGGGCGCCGTGGACGACGCCGCCGACGATGGACCCCAGGGCTAGGATGGCGACCGCCACCCCGGTCCAGGCGGTCTCGCCGCCGGCCCGGAGCACGGCCACCAGGGCCAGTTCCGTCCCGCCGAGCACGAACAGCACGCCCATGGAGATCAGCAGCGTGGCCGTCATCCGCCCGTCGAGCCAGGTCCGCGGCCCGTCCGGGGCGGGCGCCGCCGCTTCCTTCTTGCCGCGCAGCGGCGGGTTCTGGACGTACAGCAGCACCGCCGTCACGGCGACGACCGCGCCGATCACCGTCAGGGCGAGCCGGCTGGAGAACTGGGTCGCCAGGTAGATGCCGACGGCCGGTCCGACGATGAAGGACGTCTCCATCGCGACGGCGTCCACCGAGAACGCCGTCCGCCGCCGGTCCTCCGGCACCAGTGCCGTGATGACCTGCCGGGAGAGCGAACTCACCGGGATCACCAGGGCGCCCGCCGGGAACGCGGCGACCAGCAGGGCCTCGTACGGCAGCCAGGGGACGCCGATCCAGTACGCGGTGGCGACCGTGGCGCAGACCGCGACCACCGGCCGCAAGCCGTGCCGGTCCAGGGCCCGGCCGACCGCCGGGGCGCCCACCATCGTGCCGACGGTGGTGGAGGTCGCGACGAGACCGGCGGCCACATAGCCCCGGTGCAGGCCGTTCACCACGTGCAGGGTCAGGGTCAGCCCCATCGCCGTGACCGGCAGCCGGGCCACGAACATCAGCAGCACCGAGCGGGCCATGCCCGGGACGGCGAACACCTCGCGGTAGAGGCGCGGGCGCGCTTCGGCGGTCACGGGCGGGCCCCCACGCGGTCCTGGGGCCCGAGGGCCGACTCGTCCGCCTTGAGGTCGTAGTGCTCCCGGCCCAGCAGGCTGTTGAGGATCACGGCCGAACGCCAGGCGGCCAGCGACAGGTTGGGGTCGGCGACGCCGTGGGTGTGGCGCGCCGCGCCCTGGACGTAGATGCGGTGCCGGTCGGGGCCGTCCCAGCGCACCCGGTAGTCGGCCTCCACCGCGTAGCCGTCGTCGGTGACGGGCATCCGGTCGCGCAACCCGTCCATGCAGGAGGGGAGTTCGGTGCGGTAGCCGGTGGCCAGGACGACCGTGTCGCAGGACAGGGCGCGCCGGCCGCCGGTGACGGTGTCCTCCAGCTCGGCGCGGAACCCGCCGTCGGCGTCCGCGAGCCCGGTGAGCCGCACCCCGGCCAGCAGGTCGTGGGTGAACGGGCGGTCGGTGAGGTAGTCGAGCGCGTACAGCCGCTCGTACACCCGGGCCAGCAGCGCGCGGGTGATCCCGGTCCCGGCGGACCGCTGCCGCTCCAGCAGGGCGGCGCGCGGGCCGGCCGGGAGCTCGCGGAAGTACTCGACGTAGCGCGGGTTGAACCACTCGTCGGCGAACGGCGAGTCGTCCAGCGGGGCGAAGCCCTCGCGCCCGGTGACCCAGGTCAGCCGGCGCGGCAGCCCGGCCCGGCCGGACATCAGGTCGAGCGCCACCTCGGCCGCGCTCTGCCCGCCGCCGACCAGCAGCACGTCCCGGCCGTCCAGCCGGTCGTCCCGGTGGAGGTGGTCGGCGGCGTGCCACAGGCGGCGGCCGGTGACGCCGCGGGCGCAGTCGGGGACGTACGGGGTCCGGCCGACACCGAGCACGACGTGGTCCGCCCGGTGGACGCGGCGGCCGGTGCGGACGGCGAACCCGTCGCCGTCGTGCTCCACCGCCTCGACCCGCTCGCCGAGCCGTACGTCCAACTGCTGGGCGGCCCAGGTGACGTACTGGTCGAACTCCTTGCGGCTGACGTGGTCGGCGGCGGCGATCAGGTGCCGGTACAGCCGGCCCCGCTCGTGCAGGAAGTTGAGGAAGCCGAAGCGGCTGCGCGGGTCGACCAGGGTGACCAGGTCCTTGACGGGGCTCACCTGGAGCCGGGAGTCGGGCCAGAGCAGGCCGGGGTGCCAGGCGACGGAATCGCGGGCCTCCAGGGCGGTGACGCGGAGGCCGTCGACCGGCTCGGCCAGGGCGGCCAGGCTCAGATTGGCCGGTCCCGCGCCGACGGCGAGGACGCGGAGGGCGCCGTCTGGGTTCATGCCGGACACGACTCCACCCGGTGCGAGGTCAGCCGGACGGCCGGGGCCGCCTCGATCAGGTACCGCACCTCGGACGCGGCCCACGCCGCCGCGACGACCTTCTCCAGCTCGGCGCCGGAGAGCCCCGCCGGGTCCGGGACCGCGCACTCCATGTCCTGGAGCTGGACGACGGCCGACGGGTCCGCCTGGAGCAGCCCCCCGACGTCCTCCGTGCCCCTGACCGTGACCCGCCAGGTCGTCGCCCGCCCGGTCAGCTCGCGGGCGGTCCGGCCCAGGTGCGAGGCGACGTCTGCGGCGAGGCCCATCAGCAGGTACTCCTGCGGGTTCGGACCCCAGTCGACGCCGGTGAGCTGCTTGGGGGCGTCCACGCGCAACTCGTCGGCCGGCTGCTGGCCCAGGGGCATGGACGCGAGCTGGGTGCCGCTGATCCAGCGCACCCGGCACGCGGCCGGGCGGCCGGCGGCCGGTGCGCCCTCCGCCGTGGCGGCGTGCGCCGGGGCGGCGTCCGGCCCGTAGCGCAGGGCGACCGGGACCGGGCGGGTCAGGGTGGTGTAGTTGGGGCTGAACCGCTCGACCTGGCCGACGAGTTCGGCGACCGTCTCGTCGTCCGGCACCCCGCCGACGTCGATCCGGCTCGCCACCGCGCCGCCGTCCCAGGCGATGTCCATGTCGGCGCTCTCGAAGACCACCGACTGGGCGCTGCCGCCGCCGACCAGCGTGGTCAGCGCACAGGAGGCGACGCCGGTGAGGGCCAGGTGCATCGGCAGCGGACCGTCGGCGCCGGGCGCGTCCGTACCGTCCGGGAGGGCGACGTCCCGGAGCTCCACCGAGAAGCGGCGCGCGGACTTCACCGTGCCGAACAGCGCCGGGCCGATCTTCGCCGACAGCCCCCGGTACGGCGAGGACTGCGCCTCGGCCGCGTAGCGGAACGCCGCCTCGGCGGGGTCGTTGCGGATCTCGTGGACCACTTCGCTGAAGCCGGCCGTGTTGAAGCTGTTCCTCATCGCATGTCCTCCTCTGCCGGTGCGCCGAGCGCCTCGTCCAGGTCCCGGACCAGATCGCGGACGTTCTCGATGCCCACCGAGAACCGGACCAGGCCGGGATTGATACCGATCCGGGACCGCTGGCGGGCGGTGAGCGAACTGTGCGAGGTATTGCTCGGCATGCTCACCAGGGATTCGACGCCGCCCAGGCTCGTCGCCACATAGGGAATCCGGAGTCTCTTCATGAATTCCAGGGCGGCCTCGTCACCGCCGCGCACCTCGAAACTCACCATGCCGCCGAAACCGCCGTAGTCCGCGTTTTCCAGGCCGGCATAGCGGGGGCCGCCGAGCTCCGGGTGGTGAACGGCGGCTATGCGCTCGTGCCCGGCCAGGAAACGCGCCACTTCCGAGGCGTTGGCGTTCTGCGCGCGGACGCGCAGCGGAAGGGTCTTCATTCCCCTTTCGAGGAGGAAGGCGGCGAGCGGTTCCAGGGTGCCGCCGAAGCGCAGCGCCTGCGCCCAGATCCGGTCCAGGAACTTCCGCCGGCCGACGACCGCGCCGGCGGTCAGGTCGCTGTGCCCGGCGAGGTACTTGGTGGCGCTGTGCACGACGACGTCCGCGCCCAGCTCCAAGGGGCGCATGTTGACCGGGGTGAGGAAGGTGTTGTCCACCACGAGGAGGGCGTTGGCCTCCTTCGCGATCTCCGCCAGACCGCGTACCGACGGCGCCTTCAGCAGCGGGTTGGTCAGCGTCTCGAAGAACAGCAGCTGGGTCTCCGGACGGATCGCCGCCCGGACCGCGTCCAGGTCGCAGGGGTCGACGAACGTCACCTCGCGGCCGGCCGACGGCATGTCCTCGCGCAGCAGGTTGTAGGTGCCGCCGTAGACGTCGTAGGCCGAGACGATGTGGCTGCCCGCGTTGGTCAGGGCGTAGATTGTGCTGGCCGTGGCGCTCATCCCGGAGGACGTCACCAGCGCGCTGCGGCTGCCCTCCAGGGCGGCGATCTTCTCCTGCACGGACCACTGCGAGGGGTTGCCGTACCGGGTGTAGATGGGGACGTCGCGGGAGGTCCCGTCGGAGAAGGCCGCGTAGCTGGCGTCGTCCAGCAGGAAGGTGCTGGTCTGGAAGACCGGGGTGCCCACCGCGCCCGTCACCGGGTCCTCGTACGTCCCCGCGTGCACGGCGAGCGTCTCCGGCGAGATGTCACGGGACAGGACCCGGTGGTGCGGGGTGACGGGCCCCGCGAACCGCGAGCGGGTGAGGTCGCCGAACCACTTGGCGCCGTCGTTGCGGCCTTCTTCGAAGCCGATCGCCGTACGGCTCTCTTTCGCCACGAGCACCCCTAGCTTTTCTCCGGTACGGACGGCAATTTCGCTGTCGGTCCGAAAAGCTAGCAGCGGCCCGTCGACGAAACGTCAACGCGTTGTGGACGCGGTGTCGACGCGCTCGTCGACGCCGTTTCCCGGACGCTTCCCGATAACCGCGCGGAATATGACGGCACTTGACACGGCATTCCCGCGCTCCCTACGTTGACCGCGGAATGCGGGGCCGCGGTCATGGTGACGGCCTGCCCTCGTCCGACCCATCACCATGGAGGTCGAGTGACAACCTCGGAATTCACCGTCGACGCCGTCTCCGAAATAGCGGAGATCAGATCCCGGTACGTACGCGACCGGGCGGTCTTCGTCGAGGGCGCGCGGATGACGGAGATCCTCAGCTTCCTGGGCGCCTCCGACGCGGACCTGGAACGGCTGAAGCACGTGAGCGACGGCCTGCGGGACGACCCCACCCTGCCGTTCCGGAAGTCGCGCAACGGCCGGTTCTGCCTCGACCCGGTCGAACGGCGGGCGCGTCGGCTGGAGTTCCAGCCGTTCGTCCTCTCCAAGGAGGAGGACTTCGTCCGGCACGACTCGGGCGAACTGCGGGTCTTCGAGGAGGTGCGCGACGACCTCCAGCAGAACACCGCCTTCCAGGCGCTGCTCGCCTTCAAGTTCCTGGTGATCGAGGACGTCGCGATGGCCCACCGCCCGTATCTCGACTACGCGTCACCGCAGTGGATCTGCACCCTGTTCAACCTGCGAACCATCACCGACGCCCGGCTCCGGGGCGAGCCGGCGCTGGAGGGTGTGCACAGCGACGGCGTGGACCACACCATGACCACCCTGCTCGGCAGCACCAATATGACCGACGACAGCGCGGCGACGTTCCTCCACGACATGCGCGAGGCCAACGCCGCCCGCTGGCACGAGGCCGACCCCGGGCTGCTGCTCGGCGAGGAGCGGCACCGCCACTTCCTCGACACCCTCCTCCTCGTCGACCACGAGCGGAAGCACAGCGTCTCGCCCGTGATCGCCGTCGACCCCGAACAGCCCGCCACCCGGGACATGCTGATCTTCTTCACCCGCAAGCCCGCCGGACCGGGGCACGTCTCGCACGCGCACGACTCGCTGCGCCCGCACCCGGACCTGCCGATGACCATGGCCCTGCCCTCGCTCGACGCCCTGGCCGGGACCGCCGGCGCGCACGCCCTGGCGGGGGTGGACCACCGTGCCGGCTGATCACGACGCCCCGACCGGTTCCACGGCGGACGCCGCGCGCGAGATCGAGCGCGTCTGGTACGAGGGCTCCTGCCACTGCGGGGGCGTGGCCTTCTCCGCCGCCGCCAGCCGCACTCTCACCATCACCCTGTGCAACTGCGGCATCTGCTACAAGTCCGGGCACCAGGAACTGATGGTCCCGGAGGAGCGGTTCGAGCTGCACCGGGGACAGGAGTTCCTCAAGCCGTACCGGTTCGGCAACCGGATCGCGGACCACACCTTCTGCGCGGTCTGCGGCATCATGCCGTTCTACCGCCCCCGCTCGCACCCCACCGGGTACTTCAGCGTCAACGCGCGCTGCCTCGACCTGGAGGCCGCCGAACACATCGAGTTCGTGGAGTTCGACGGGCGGAACTGGGAGGCGAGCATGGCCGCCGGACAGCACGTCCTGACCGAATGAGCGTCCGGTACGCGGCCGGGGCCGACGCCGACGCGGAGGCCGACGCGCTCCGCCGCCCCGGCCGGCTCAAGTGGGAGACGGCCGGACCGGACGGTCTCGGCGCCTGCGCCGCCGAGACCGACTACGGCACCGCCCCGCCGGTCCTCGCCGCGTTGCGCGCCGCCGTCGACCGGGACGTGCTCGGCTACCTCACCCCGTCCCTGGCCGCCGAGGCGGGCGCGGCCTGCGCCGACTGGCAGCGGGAGAGCCACGGCTGGGACGTGTCCGGGGACGACGTCCGGCTGCTGCCCGACGTGGTCCGGGCGCTGCACGTCGCCGTCGAGCACTTCTCCCGCCCGGGCTCCCCGGTGATCGTGCCGGTGCCCGCCTACACGCCGTTCCTGGTCGTCCCGCGGCTGCTGAGCCGCGACGTCCTCCAGGTCCCCATGGCCCGGACGGCCGGCGGCCGGTACGCGATCGACCTCGACGCGCTGGACGCCGCCTTCGCCGCCGGCGGACACCTGCTCCTGCTGTGCAACCCGCACAACCCGACGGGCCGGGTCATGGAACCCGACGAACTCCGCGCGGTATGCGACCTAGTGACGCTGCGTCAGGGACGCGTGTTCTCCGACGAGGTGCACTCCCCGCTGGTGCTCGCCGGGCGGCGGCACACCCCGTACGCCTCCCTGTCGGAGGCCGCCGCGCTGCACACCCTGACGGCCACCTCGGCGTCCAAGGCGTGGAACCTCGCCGGTCTGAAGTGCGCCCAGATGCTGCTCCACAACGACGCCGACCGGGAGCGGTGGGCGCGGCTCGGCCGGCTGGCCACCGACGGGACGGCCACGTTGGGCGCGGTGGCCGCCGTCGCCGCCTACCGCGAGGGGCGACCGTGGCTGGACGCGGTGCTCGCCCGGCTGGACCGCAACCGGCGGCTGCTCGGCGAGCTGCTGGCCGCGCACCTGCCGGAGGCCGGATACGTCCCGCCCGAGGGCACGTACCTCGGCTGGGCCGACCTCCGCGGCCTCGGTCTGCCCGAGGCGGACCTCGCGGGCTTCTTCGCGGACCGGGCCGGGGTGACGCTCGTCGACGGGCGCGACTGCGGCACGGCGGGCGAGGGGTTCGTCCGGATCAACTTCGCCACCACGGAGGCGATCCTGACCCGGGTCGTGGAGCGGATGGCCGCGGCCGTCACCGCGTACCGGCGGGACGGTCCCCGCGCGGCGGCGTCACGGGCCGACGCTGGCCCGGGCGGCGAGGGTCTCCACGAAGGAGGCGGCCACCGCGTCGAGCGGACCGTTCGCGTAGGCGGCCAGGGTGCGGCGGATGGGCGGATCCGGGAGGATCACCCGGCCGGCGAAGTGCCGGGGGACCATGTTCGCGGGGATGAGGGCGGGTCCCAGCCCGGAGTGGGTGAGCATCGGGGCGGCGGCGCTCAGCTCGGTGAGCATCGCCGTCCGCGGATGGAACCCGGCCGCGGCGCAGCCCTCGTCGAGGAACCGGGCGAGCCCGTTGCGGGGCGCCAGCCGCACCCAGGCGCGGTCGCGCAGGGCGGTGAACGGCATCCGGGCGCCGGAAGCGGCGGCGGCCGGGTCGTCGGGCGGCAGGACGATGGCGAACTCCTCGGTGCCCAGCAGGCGTACCGGGTGCGGCCATGAGTCGGGGAGCGGGCCGACGGCCACGTCGGCCGCTCCCGAGGTGACGGCCGCCTGGAGTTCGGCGGCGTTCATGTACTCGGTGAGGACGACCTGGGAGGCCGGGTTCTCCTGGTACCAGACGCGCAGCGCGGGCGGGATGACGCCGATGCTGATCGACTGGAGGGTGGCGACGCGGAGTTCGCCCGGGACGCGCGGGACGCTGCCGGCGGGCCACGCCTCCGGCGGCCAGGCACCTGGGCCGAGGAGCAGTCCGGGGCCGGCGGCGGGGGCCGGGGGAGCGAGGGACGCCGGTGGTGCGGGCGGTCTCTCCAGCGGTTCCTGCCGCAGGACGGCCGCGTGGACGCGCCGCAGCTCCACGCCGATGTCCACCCCGAACTCCTCGGCGAGGCAGGCCCGGGTCCGTTCGTGCACGCGCAGCGCCTCGGCCTGCCGTCCGAGCGCGGACAGCGCGGTCATCAGATGGCCGACCAGCCGCTCGCGGGTGGGGTGCCGCCGTGCCTCGGGGGCGAGTTCGGCGGCGACGACGGCCTCCTCGCCGAGCGCCAGCCGGGCCTCGGCCAGTCCTTCGACGGCCGTCAGACGTATCTGCTCCAGCCGTCCGCTCTCGTCGGCCAGCGCGCCGATCTCCTCGAACTCCTCGTAAGGGGAGCCCTGCCAGAGGGCGAGCGCCTCCGTGAAGACGTCCCGCGCGCCCGGCAGGTTCCGGCGGTCCAGCAGCCGGTTGCCGGCGGCCACGGTCAGTTCGAAGCGCTGGACGTCCACCTGTTCCGGGGCCAGCCGCAGGACGTAGCCGGGCGCGCGGTAGTGCAGCAGGGACGGGCCGGTGCGGCCTGCCGGAGAGTCCAGGGCGCGGCGGAGATGGCAGACGTACGACTGCAGGGTGGCCACCGCGCGGCGCGGGGGAGCGTAGCCCCACAGGTCGTCGACGAGCACGCCCGTGGGCACGACCCGGCCGAGCCGGAGCAGGAGCAGGGCCAGCAGCGCGCGGTGGCGCCGGGGGCCGAGGGCCCGTTCGACGCCGTCGTACTGGGCCGACATCGGCCCGAGGACCCGCAGCCGCAGCGCGGCCGTGTCGTCCGCCGCCGCCCGTTCCCGGAAACCGGCTTCCTCGTCACGGGCCGCGAGCCCCGCCACCATCTGCACGGACATGGGTCACCGTTCCCAGAGCAGTGCTCGGCCGCATGCCGGTACTTCGCGACATGCGTCTCTTCGTCGGGTGATCTTGGCATATGGGACGTCCGATGCCCAGGGGTGAGCGGACGGGAGGCGTCCCCCGGCGGAGGCGGGCGGCCGCGCACGGGACTTCGGGGACGGGTCCTCCGGCGGGCGGAGAACCGGGCGAGAGGACGGGCGACTTGAACCTGACGACGAAATCCGTGCCGTCCACGGACTCATCGGCGGTGTGCGCGCTGCTGATTCCGCGTGCTTTCGCTCAAGTACGCGAGTGAGGCGAAGGGCTGCGTGGCGGGGCCGTTCTCGCGGCGGTCGCGAACGTGTCTTTCCGGGGTTTTTCCGGTGTTATACGAACGGAGACGACGGACGGGTCCTTTCCGGTCCTCTTCTTCCCCGGACAGGTCCGTCAGTGTGCTTGTGAGGCGCGAACGTTGCGCCATCCGCGTGGTGAATCCGTTCACGCCGTACGTGACGCGAGACTTCGCCGGACACTTTTTCCGATGCTTCGTATCAGCGTAACGACGGGCTCCTCAATCGCCCGGAGGTCGCTGGAAATCCGGCGTAGAGGTTCCCGAGGGAGCACGGACCGGTGACCCGGACCACCGGGCCGTCCGCCCAGGAGGTTCTGCCATGTCCCTGCTTCCCCCCGCACTGAACAGCGCGGCCCTGCTGGCCGCCGCCACGGGACTCACGGGCGCCGTCACCTTGCTGGCGGTCGTCGTCGCCTCGGTCGCCGCCCGCAGCCCCCAACGCCGCCGGGACGCCCGGGCCACCCTCCGCATCCTCGTCCGGCGGCGTCCGCGGCGGTGAAGCGGCCGGACGGTGTGCGTCCGGTGACGGAAAGTCATGGCGCGGATGTCTCAAATTCCGCGTCGCGGTGAGGGTTTGCTTCTCGGGATCCCCATACGCCCGGAACGTCGGGCGGTAGGCCGCCGGGGGCACCCCCGCCTCGGCGGACAGGTGCCGGCGGAGGGAGGCGCCGGTGCCGAGACCGGACGCGGCGGTGAGGGTGATCCGGTCCACCGGCAGATCGGTGGTCTCCGGCAGCCGGCGCGCGCCGGACGTGCTGCCGGGCCGGCTCCGCGAGGACAGCGGCAGGTGCGGCCGCGCGGTGGTCCAGGCGCGGGCCGCGGCGGTCGCGGCGGAGTTCGTCGCCCGTGGCCGTACGGCCGGTCAGGCGGCGCCGCCGAAGAGCTGGGTCCAGTAGGTGCCCGCCGGGCCGCCGCCCGCGAAGCCCGTGCCCAGGTGGGTGAAGGACGGGGTGAGGATGTTGGCGCGGTGGCCGGGGCTGTTCATCCAGCCCTCGACGACCTCGGCGGGCGAGCGCTGGCCGCACGCGATGTTCTCACCTATGGAACGGTGGACGCAGCCCGCCGCGACGGCGCGGTCCCAGGGCCGCCCGCCGCCCGGGGAGACGTGGGAGTGGTAGCCGCGCGCCGCCATGTCCGCGCTGTGCGCCTGGGCCGCGGCCGTGAGCCGGGGATCGGGGGAGAGGGGGCGCAGTCCGGAGGCGGTGCGGTGGGTGTTGGTGAGGGCGAGGACGGCGGCGGCCGTGCGGGCCAGCCCGTCGGGTGTGAACGGTCGGGCCCACAGCGCCGTCCAGAACGTGTCGCCCGAGCGCCCGTCCACCGCGCGGGCCAGCCCCACCGCCGTGAGGGCGGGGTCCCGCACCGGGCCCGACGAACGGGCGTCCCCCAGGCAGAACTCCAGGAACCCGGCGGGCGACCGCGGCCCCGACACCAGCTGCTCCGCCAGCCCGAGGTAGGCGTAACCGCACGCCGTGACCTGCTGGAACACCGAGATGCCGGACGGGCCCTCGGAGTCCAGCCGGCCCTGCCGGGCCATACCGTCGGCGTGCCGGCGCGCGGCCTCGGCGAGCCGCGCGTCCGCCGCCACCGGCGGCACACCGGCCCGGGCGCGCTCGGCGTTGACGAGGGCGGCGAAGGAGCGCGCGTCGTCCGGGGCGGGGCCGGGGGTGGCCGTCGCGGTGGGGGAGCCGGGGCCGGGGGCGGTCGTTCCGGGACCGGGGGTGGCCGTTGTGACGGGGGAGCCGGGCTCGTCCGCCACCTCGACGCCGAAGTCCCGCGCCACGCCCGCCAGGCCGTCCGCGTACCCCTGGCCCAGGGCACGCAGCTTCCAGCCCGGACCGCGGCGGTAGACCTCGGCGAGGAGCAGCACCGTCTCGTCCGTCGGCCGCGGCGGCGCGAACCGGGCGAGGGCCCGGCCGCCCGGCCCGGTGACCCGCAGGCCCGGGACGGGCAGCGCGGCCGGCCGGGCCCCGGGGTCCTCGGGGCTCACGACGACCGTCAGCCGGCTCGCCCCCGGGCGGAGGGCCGAACGGTCCACCACGACCCGGCCGGAACCCAGCCGGACGCCGGGCGCCGACGGCTGGTTGTAGAAGAGGAAGTCGGCGTCGCCCGCCACCTTCCCGTCCGCGCCGGTGATCAGCACCGACACGTCGTAGGGGCCCGTCACCTCCACGGTCAGGGCGCCGTCGGGCAGCTCCAGGGTGGCTCCGGGGACCAGCGTGCTCATCGGTCATCACGTCCTCGCCGTACGGGAACGGGACGCCGCCCACACCGGACCCGTACCGGCCCCCACGTCCCGCTCCTGAGAACGCCGGGCGGGGGTGGGGCGGTTCCCGGGCGGCCGCCGGGGATGGGCGGGCGGTGCGACTTCCGCTGCCGCCCGGCGCGCGGAGGGCACCG
This sequence comes from Streptomyces mobaraensis, assembly GCF_020099395.1. Classification (NCBI taxonomy): domain Bacteria; kingdom Bacillati; phylum Actinomycetota; class Actinomycetes; order Kitasatosporales; family Streptomycetaceae; genus Streptomyces; species Streptomyces mobaraensis. The sequence goes on from NZ_CP083590.1 coordinate 6,840,189, forward strand.
CGCCGGGCGAGCGCGTACGGTGCCGGCCCATGCCCGCGGCCTCGCCGGGCAGTTCGACGCCGCGGACGAGCAGGCCGTGCACGCCGCGCGCGGCAGGTGGACCGCGCGGCGCAGGCTGTCGCGACTACTGTCTGACGCCCGGCTGGTCACCGCTCGTGGACTCCACCCGACGTCCGCGTCCCGGTCGTCCGGCCGGCGGAGGTGGAGCCGCCGCGTCGCGCGGGGAGAGCGGGCCCGCGGTCGTCCGCGCGGGGGCGCCGCGTGTCAGCGGCGCGGGGAGTGTGACACCGTACGACCGGTGACGTCCGCCGGGCGTGGGCGCCTTCTCGGCGTGGCGCTCCCGGTTCCCGGCGTGCGGCTCCTGGCGAGGTGTCCGGCCCGCCCGCGTCCGGGCTCGGCCCTCTCCCTCACCACACCCGCCCGCGCGGGGGCGCCGCGTATCAGCGGCGTCGGGAGTGTGACACCGTACGGCCGGTGACGTCCGCCGGGCGTGGGCGCCTTCTCGGCGTGGCGCTCCCGGTTCCCGGCGTGCGGCTGCCGGCGAGGTGCCCGGCCCGCTCGTGTCCGGCCCGCCCGTGTCCGGGCTCGGCCCTCTCCCTCGCCACACCCGCCCGACGCCCCCCCCGCCCGATCCGCCGGGGCGGCCGCGCGGGCGCACGGGCCGGGCCCGTCCCGCGTCCGCCCGCGCCCCCGCGCCTCGCGCCCCGTACGCCGTCCCACGCCCGTCGCCCTTCCTCCCCTGGATTGTTACGCTGCGAGGATGTCCTCCCTGCCGACGCCCGACGACATCCGCGCCCTCCACGAGAAGTACGCGCCCACCCCCGAGGCGTTCGAGCTCGTCTACACCCACTGCCTCATCGTGGCGGAACTCGCCGAGCGGCTGCGGGACGAGGCGGCGCCGGAGGCGGACGCGGAGTTGGTGCGGGCGGGGGCGCTGCTGCACGACATCGGGGTTTACGAGCTGTTGGACGCGGACGGCCGGCCGCGGCACGGGGAGTACGTGCGGCACGGGGTGATCGGGCACGAGCTCCTGCGCCGGGAGGGGTTCCCGGAGCGGCTGTGCCGCTTCTGCTCGTGCCACACCGGCGTCGGCCTCACCCGGGAGGACATCCGCCGGCAGGGGCTGCCGCTGCCGGAGGCGGACTACGTCGCGTCGACGGTCGAGGAGCAACTGGTCATGTACGCCGACAAGTTCCACACCAAGAGCGACCCGCCGGCGTTCCTCTCCGCCGAGACCTACGCCGCCGGGCTCGCCCGGCTGTTCGGGCCGGAGAAGGCCGATGTGTTCCGGGCGCTGCGGGAGCGGTTCGGCGAGCCCGAACTCGACGGGCCCGCCGCCCGGTACGGGCATGTACGCCGCTGACGGCACGGAACCCGCCGGGCCGTCGGGGGCGGCGCGTCAGCAGGCGGGGTCCGGGACGTTCTCCAGGTAGACCGTGGTGCCGGTGCGCCGCGCCCGGTTGACGGCCGCGAGCCGCCGCCAGGAGCGGCTGTCCATGGTCCGGGCCCAGTCGTCCATCGGCCGCACCTCCCAGGCGTCGTGCTCGCCGGGGTCCAGGACGATGCGGGACAGCGCCTCCCGGCCGAGGCGGCCGCCGTCGAAGACGAACCCGGTCTTCGCCACCGGCCACGGCCCCGGCGGGGCGAAGTCCACGGCGAGCAGCCGCGGCCGGCCGGTGAAGACGATGCCCGTCTCCTCCCGGCACTCCCGCACGGCCGTGCCGAACGGCGTCTCGCCGGGGTCCATGTCCCCGCCCGGGAACTGCCACAGCCCCTGTTTCACCGAGGACCGCAGCTGCAGCGGGCGTTCCTCGGTGTCGGTGAAGAACAGTGCCCCGTACACGGCCGCCTTGGGCAGGCCGGCGACGTACTCGGCGAGTGGCAGTCGCGGTTTCCCCACCTGAACTCCTTCGCTCCCGGCCGGAAGTCCGGACTCCAGGATGCGGCAACAGGACGGGCCACGTGGGACGTGGCGCGAAACGGCCGGATCCGCCCGGCGCGCGGAATCCGGCGGCGCGCCCCCGCGCGGGCGCCCGCCGCCCCGGACCGCGCGCGGCGGCGGTCGGCCACCACCGCTCCCGGGGCCCGACGCCCCCGTTCCGCCGCACGGGCGCGCTCCGGCCGGCATGCCGGTGCGCCTGCCCGGTCACAGGGGATGAGTGCCGGGGAAGGAGCGCGAGCGGCGGCGGCGCTGCGACGGGGCATCGGGGCAGGCAGCCGGTACGGCCGGCAGGGCGAGGGTGAACGCCCGCCCGGAACACGGGCGTTGCGGGACCGCTCGGGTCGGACCGTGATCGGCGGCGGCCGCTAGAGCATCGCGCCCGGGCGCGCCCGTCCGACGGCCGAGGCGCCCCGGAGGATGGAGCCGAACAGGTCCTGCAGCTCCGGGCACGGGTCGACGCCGTACTCGTCCGCCAGCAGGCGCCGCGTCTGGTGGTAGACCTTGAGCGCCTCCGCCTGGCGGCCCGCCCGGTAGAGGGCCTGCATGTGCAGCCAGCTCAGGCGCTCCCGGGTCGGGAACTTCATGCTGAGCGTCGCCAGGTCGGCGGCGATCACGGAGTAGTCCTGCTCCTGGGCCAGTTCGGCCTCCCAGCGGCTCTCCAGGGCCAGCAGCCGCAGCTCCTCCAGGCGGGCCGCGGCCTGTGTGCCCAGTGCGTCGTCGCACATCTCGGGGTAGGGCGTGCCGCGCCACAGGGCCAGGCAGGACTCCAGGGTGTGGCCGGCGGCCTGGTGGCGGCCCTCCAGGAGGAGCCGGCGGCCGTCGCGGAGCAGCTGTTCGAAACGGCAGACATCGATGCGTTCGGGTTCCACGGCGAGGACGTATCCGGAAGCCTCCCGGCGCAGAATCCGGTTACGGCACCGTGGTGGACTGCTTGGTTCCAATTTCCTTCGCAGATTGGACACATAGCTGTGCAGAGTCGTCATCACGGCACTGGGCGGGTTGCGCGGCCATACGGCCTCGGTCAGCCGTTCGGTGGTGACCGCTTCACCCGGTGTCAACAAAAGGGCGGCCAGTACGGCGCGTTGGCGGGCCGGCCCCAGATCCACCGGCAGCCCTCCCGCCCGGACCTCCAGCGGACCCAGAACGCTGATCTGTAACCCGGCAGTTATGGACATCGACACTTTCCTCCTGTCACGACTCCTGACGGCGGCCGGCACCCGGGAATGGTCGCCCCCGCCGGCTCCGAGACCGTTTCCGTGCATGACGATCCGAGGCGCACGTTCGTTCGCACCTCCGCGGCCAAGTGTGCCCCTTTTTTCCTGACGTGGGCAGTCGGGCTTCCGTTCCCGGACGGCAGATGATCCAACAGGACGCCTCCGTACGCACCAGTGTCTTCCGGGCATGATCGACGAGAGGGGTCCCATTGACACGTAATGGCCTCGCATAAACGTGACGAACAACACGTGCGGGACGCAAGACCGCTGGTGCGGCGCACGGGAACCGGCAGCGGTGCCGGACCCCGCCCCTCCGGTCGGACCCCTTCCGGAAAGTCGCCCGGCGCCTTCCGGGCGGCCGCGGGCGTGACGCTTCCGTCGGCCCTCGTTCGGAAAAGGTTCACGCCGCCGACGGTGTGCGGTGGATTTCGGCGACGTAATTCCGTGAACCCCATTGTTTCTTTCTTGTTTCCCACGTCACCCGTTCGTCGTCCAAGAGCGATCCAAGACGGCTTCAAGTCGCCACCAAGACGGCCGCGCTAGGGTGCCCGGAGTCGTCCGGAGAAGTCCGGAAAGAAAGCGGTGAAGGGCCGCGTCCTATTCATGTCCGAGAGCGCAGCCGGGTAACGGGGAGCAGACCGATGAGCAATTCCGAACGCCTTGCGCCGGAACCGCCCTTCGCCCCGGGTGAGGCGGTGGCCGTCATCGGAATGGCCGGGCGCACACCGTGGGCCCTGGACCCGGCGGACATACGGCGGACGCTCGTCGGCGGCCCGGGTGACGGAATAGGCCGGGAGATGGGCGGGGAGCCGGCTCCGCACGCCGTTTCCTGGTGCGACCCGGCATTGTTCGACGCGGAATTCTTCGGCCTTTCCGTGGAAGAGGCGGACCGACTCGGCGCGGAGTCGCGGCTGTTGACGGAGCTCGGCTGGGCGGCGCTGGAGAACGCCGGCATCGTGCCGGGGGCGGGCGGCGTACCGGCCGGCCTTTTCCTCGACGCGCCCGGCTTCCCCGGCGTTCCCGAGGGCGCATCCGCCGCCGTTCCGTCCGGCGGGGCGACGGACGTCGTCGTCTCCGCCCTCGGCCTGGCCGGGCCCGACGCCGCGACGCCGCCGGACGAGGAGCCCGGTGCCGCCGTCGCCCGGGCGGTCCGTGCGCTGGGCGCCGGCCGGTACGGCCTCGCCGTGGCCGGGGCCGCGCGCCTCGGCCCGTCCGCCGCGGCCGGCGCCTTCGCCGTCGTCCTCAAGCCGTGGTCGCACGCGGTGCGGGACGGGGACCGGATCCACCGCGTGCTGCGGCTCGCCGCCGGGGGTGGGGCCGCGGGTGACGGTCCGTCGGACCAGGCCGGTGCGGAGGCCGGTGCGGAGGGGGTCCATGTCGTCGACTTCCTCGCCGCGCTGACCGGCGCGGCCGGCGGCGACTGGGACGGCGTGACCGTGGACGGCGTCCGGCTGGAGGTGCCGGACGGCTTCGCGGCGGCGGCCGCCGAGACGGGCGGCCCGGAGCCCGTGGCCGGCCGGGCGCCCGCCGCCGACTCTCCCGCCCTCACCCCCTGGCGGATCTCCGCGCGCGGCGAAGGCGCGCTGCGGGCCCAGGCGGGGCGGCTGCTGCGGCACGTCGAGGAGCACCCCGAGGACGGGCTCGGCGACATCGGTCTCTCGCTGGCCGCCACCCGCCCGCTGCTCCCGCACCGCGCCGTCCTGCTCGTCGCCGACCGCGCGGACGCCGTGCGGGCCCTGACCGCCCTGGCGGCGGGCGACGGCGCCCCCGGGATCGTCCGGGGCACGGCCGCGCCCGGCGGGACGGACGGTGGCCGGGCCGTGTTCGTCTTCCCCGGGCAGGGCACCCAGTGGCCCGGCATGGCACGCGAACTCCTCGAAGGCTCACCGGAGTTCCGCGTCCGGCTGCACGCCTGCGCCGCCGTGCTCGACCCGCTGACCGGCTGGTCCCTGCTGGACGTCCTGCGCGGCGCGGAGGGCGGCCCCGACGCCGGGCGAGCCGACGTCGTCCAGCCGGTGCTGTTCGCCGTCATGGTCTCCCTCGCCGCCCTCTGGCGCGCCCACGGCGTGGAGCCCGCCGCCGTCGTCGGCGCCAGTCTGGGCGAGATCGCCGCCGCGCACGTCGCCGGGGCGCTGAGCCTGGAGGACGCGGCCCGCGTCGTCGTGCCCTGGAGCGCGGCGCAGGCCCGCCTGGCCGGGCGCGGCGACATGGCCTCCGTCCTCTTGCCCCCGGACGAACTGACCTCCCGGCTCGCCCGGTTCGGCGACCGGCTGGTGTTCGCCGGCGCCAACGGCCCGCGCGCCACCCTCGTCTCCGGGGAGCGCCCGGCCGTCGCCGAGCTGCTGGACGAACTCGCGGCGGACGGCGTCCGCGCCCGCAGGCTGAGCAACGGCCTCGCCGCCCACTCGCCCCAACTGCTGTCGCAGCACGAGCGGTTGCTGGCCGACCTGCGGGACCTCGCCCCGGGCCCGTCCCGCATACCGTTCTACTCCTCCCTCACCGGCGACCGCCTCGACACCCGCGAGCTGGACGGCGCCTACTGGTGCCGCAACATCACCGAGCCGATCCGCTTCGACGCGGCGGCCCGCTCGCTCGTCCGGGACGGCCACCGGGCGTTCGCAGAGGTCTCCCCGCACCCCGTCCTCACCGTGGGCCTCCAGGACACGCTCGACGACGCCGGGGCGGGCGCGGGCGGCGTGGTCGTGGAGACGCTGCGCCGGGACCACGGCGGGCCCGGCCGCTTCCTCGCCGCCCTCGCCGAACTCCACGCGCACGGCGTGGACGCCGACTGGACGGCCCTGCCCGCCCTCGCCGGGGCGCGGCGCGTGGAACTGCCCTCGTACCCCTTCCGGTGCGCCGCCCCCGAGCCGGACGCCGGGTCCGCCCTCGCCCGCCGCCTCGCCCCCCTGCCCGTACCCGAACAGCGGCGCGCGCTGCAGGAGTTGGTGCGCACGCACGCGTCGTCCCTCCTCGACGGCGCCGGGCCCGACGCCGGGGACGACCGCACCTTCCGCGAGCTCGGCCTCGACTCCGCCGCCGGCGTCGCCCTCCGCAACCGGCTCCGGGACGCCACCGGGCTCCCGCTGCCCACCGGCCTGCTCTACGACCACCCGACACCCGCCGCCCTCGCCGAGCACCTGCGCGCGCTGCTGCTCGACCCGCGCCCCGAGCCCGCCGCCCGCCGGACCGCCGCGCGCCGCACCTCCGGCCGGCCGGCCGCCGACGAGCCCATCGCCGTCGTCGGCATGGGCTGCCGCTTCCCCGGGGGCGTCCGCACGCCCGAGGAGCTGTGGCGGCTGGTCGCGGAGGGCCGGGAGACCCGCTCGGAGTTCCCCGCCGGACGCGGCTGGGACCTCGCCGCCCTCCAGCATCCCGACCCCGACCGGCCCGGCACCACCTACGTCCGGCATGGTTCGTTCCTGCACGACGCCGACCGTTTCGACGCCGACTTCTTCGGCATCAGCCCCCGCGAGGCGCTGGCCATGGAGCCACAGCAGCGGCTGCTGCTGGAGACCGCCTGGGAGGCGTGCGAACGCGCGGGGATCGACCCGGCCGGGCTGCGCTCCTCCGCGACCGGCGTGTTCGTCGGCGCCATGCGGCAGGAGTACGGCCCCCGCCTGTACGAGCCGGCCGAGGGCATCGAGGGCCACCTGCTCACCGGCACCGAGGGCAGCGTCCTCTCCGGGCGGCTGTCGTACGTGCTCGGGCTGGACGGGCCCGCCCTCACCGTGGACACCGCCTGCTCCTCGTCGCTGGTCGCCCTGCACCTCGCCTGCCAGTCGCTGCGGCGCGGTGAGTGCTCGCTCGCCCTGGCCGGCGGCGCGACGGTGATGTCGGCGCCCGGCCTGTTCGTCCAGTTCAGCCGGCAGCGCGGGCTGGCCCCCGACGGGCGGTGCAAGGCGTTCGCCGCGGCGGCGGACGGCACGGCGTGGGGCGAGGGCGTCGGGCTCCTGCTGCTGGAACCCCTCTCCGCGGCGCGCCGCAACGGCCACCCCGTGCTCGCCGTCCTCCGGGGCTCCGCCGTCAACCAGGACGGCGCCTCCAACGGCCTCACCGCCCCCAACGGCCGCGCCCAGCGGCGCCTGGTCCGGGAGGCCCTCGCCGACGCGGGACTGAACGCCGACGAGGTCGACGCCGTCGAGGCGCACGGGACGGGCACCAGGCTCGGCGACCCGATCGAGGCGGAGGCGCTGCTCGCCACCTACGGCCAAGGGCGGCCCGCCGACCGGCCGTTGTGGCTCGGATCGCTCAAGTCCAACATCGGGCACACCCAGGCGGCGGCCGGCGTGGCCGGCGTCATCAAGATGGTGATGGCCCTGCGGCACGGCGTCCTGCCGCGCACCCTGCACGTCGACGAGCCGTCGCCGGGCGTCGACTGGTCGGCGGGCGCGGTCGAGGTGCTGACCGAGGAGCGGCCCTGGCCCGAGACCGGGCGGCCGCGCCGCGCGGGCGTCTCCGGATTCGGCATCAGCGGCACCAACGCCCACGTCATCGTCGAGCAGGCACCGGAGGACGGGACGCCGGCGGCCCGCGACGCCGGCCCGGGCGTCGTGCCGTGGGTGCTCTCCGCCCGTACCCCGGAGGCCCTGCGGGAGCAGGCCGGACGCCTCGCGGCCGGGGCCCCGGACGACCCGGCGGCGGCCGGCTGGTCGCTGGCGGCCGGGCGGTCGGCGTTCGCGCACCGCGCGGTGGTCGTCGGCGACGGCCGCGACGAACTGCTGCGCGGCCTGGAGGCCGTCGCCCGGGGCGAGGACGCCCCCGAGGCCGTCACCGGCACGGCCGCGCCGCTCGCCGGGGCCGTGTTCGTCTTCCCCGGACAGGGTTCCCAGTGGGCGGGCATGGCCGTCGGACTCCTCGACGACCAAGCCGAGTTCGCCGACCGGATCGCCGACTGCGAACGCGCGCTCGACCCGTTCGTCGACTGGTCCCTGACCGACGTGCTGCGACAGCGTCCCGGGGCCCCCGGCCTCGACCGGGTGGACGTCGTCCAGCCCGTCCTGTGGGCGGTCATGGTCTCGCTGGCCGGGCTGTGGCGCTCGGCGGGCGTGGAACCGGTCGCCGTCGTCGGGCACTCCCAGGGCGAGATCGCCGCCGCCTGCGTCGCCGGGGGCCTGTCCCTGGAGGACGGCGCCCGCGTCGTCGCCCTGCGCTCCCGGGTCATCCGCGAGGAACTGGCGGGCGACGGCGGCATGGTGGCCGTCTCCCTCGGCGCCGACGCCACCGCCGAGCTCATCGCCGCCTACGACGGACGCGTGTCGGTGGCCGCGCTCAACGGGCCGCTGTCCACCGTCGTCTCCGGCGAACCCGCCGCCCTTGACGACCTGTTGGCCCGCAGTGAGGAACGGGGGATCCGGGCGCGGCGCATCCCCGTCGACTACGCCTCCCACTCCGCCCAGGTCGAACGCGTCCGCGACCGGATCCTCGCCGACCTGGCGGACCTCCGGCCCCGCACCGGGACCGTCCCCTTCCACTCCACCGTCACCGGCGAGGTCACCGACACCGCCCGGCTCGACGCCGCGTACTGGTACACCAACCTGCGGACCACCGTGCGGTTCGCGCCCGTCGTCCGGGAGCTCGCCGCGCGCGGCCGGCACGCGTTCGTCGAGTGCAGCCCGCACCCCGTGCTCACCGTGAGCGTCGAGGAGACCGCCGAGGAGGCCGGGCGGCCGGCCGTCGTCACCGGCTCGCTGCGCCGGGACGAGGGCGGGCCGCGCCGGTTCCTCACCTCGCTCGCCGAGGCGTACACCCGCGGCCTGCCGGTGGACTGGGCCGGGCTGTTCCCCGAGCACGCGCGCCGCTTCACGCCCGAGCTGCCCACGTACCCGTTCCGCGGCGAGCGGTTCTGGGCCACCGCGCCCCGGCCCGCCGGCGACCTCCGGGCGGCCGGACTCGCCGACGCCGGCCACCCCCTGCTCGGCGCCGGCCTCACCCTCGCCGGCGGCGACGAGACCGTCCTCACCGGCCGGCTCTCCCTCGCCACCCACCCCTGGCTCGCCGACCACGCCGTCCGGGGCACCATCCTGCTCCCGGGTACCGCTCTCGTGGAACTGGCCCTGCGGGCAGGCGCCGGCGGCGGTTGCGACACCGTCGAGGAACTGACGCTGGAGGCGCCACTGGTCCTGCCGGCGGACCCGGCGGACGCGGCGGTGGCGGTCCAGATCCGGGCCGGGGCGGCGGACGAGCAGGGCCGCCGGCCCGTCACGGTCCACTCACGCCCGGAGCGCGGCGTGTCCGGTGGGTCTGATGGGTCTCATGAGCCTGATGGGCCTGGCAGGTCCGGTGGGTCGGACGAGGCGGGCGAAGCGTGGACGCGGAACGCCTCGGGCGTGCTCGCCCCCGTGGGCGACTCGCCGGAGTACAACGCGCGGGAGGCGCGGGCCGGCGGCGCCGGTACCTCCGGCCCGCCCGTCGCGGGTGTGGGGGAGGCGTGGTCCGGGGACGCCACCGGCACCTCCGCCGCCTCCGGGACCCTCCCGGCCCCCCACCCCGCCGCCTGGCCGCCGCCCGGTGCCACCCCCGTCAACCTGGACGGCGCCTACGACCGGCTCGCCGCCACCGGGTTCGAGTACGGGCCCGTCTTCCAGGGCCTGACCGCCGCCTGGCGGCACGGTGACGACCTCCTCGCCGAGGTCCGGCTCCCCGAGGACGCGCACGGGGACGCCGGCGCCTACGCCGTCCACCCCGCCCTCCTCGACGCGGCCCTGCACGCGAGCCTGCTCGACGGCACCGACGGCGTCCGCCTGCCCTTCGCCTGGACGGGCGTGACGGCGGCCGCCGCCGGGGCCACCACGCTCCGCGTCCGCCTCTCCCGCACCGGGACCGACACCCTGTCCCTGGAGGCGACCGACGCCGGCGGCCGCCCGGCCGCCCGCATCGCCTCGCTGACGCTCCGGCCCGTCACCCCGGAGCAGCTGCGCGCCGCCGCCCACGGCACCCGCCCGCCGCTCCACGAACTCGCCTGGACCACCCTGCCCGACGACGCCGCGCCGGCCCCCGCCGCGCCCCTCGCCGTGGCCGGGCCCGGGGCCGACGCCCTCGCCGGCACCCTGACCGCCGCCGGCGCCCGCGCCGCCGCCCACCCGGACCTCGCGGCCCTCACCCGGGCCGTCGCCGACGGCACCCCGGCCCCCCGCGTCGTCCTCGTCCCGCTGCTCCCCGAGCCCGGCGCGCCGGAGCGCGAGGACGCCGCCGGGGCGGCGCGCACGGCCGGCCACCACGCCCTGCACCTGGTGCGGTCCTGGCTCGCCGACGAGCGGTTCGCCGCCTCCCGCCTGGTCCTCCTCACCCGGGGCGCGGTCGCCGCCGCCCCCGACGAGGACGTCCCCGACCTGGCGCACGCCCCCGTCTGGGGCCTGGCCCGCTCGGCGCAGACCGAGAACCCCGGCCGCCTCACCCTGCTGGACACCGACGACACCGGCCCGGCCGCCGCCCCCGCCCTGCTGCGCGCCCTGACGGCCGACGACGAGCCCCAACTCGCCGTCCGCGCGGGCGAGATACGGGTGCCCCGGCTGGCCCGGGCCACCGTCGCCGACGGCGCGTCCGGCTTCGGAGGCGGAGGCACCGTCCTCCTCACCGGCGGCACCGGCCTCCTCGGCGGGACGCTCGCCCGCCACCTGGTCACCGCCCACGGCGTCCGCGACCTGCTGCTCGTCAGCCGGCGCGGCCCCGCCGCCGACGGCGCGACGGAGCTGACGGACGAACTGACCGCCCTGGGCGCCCGGGTGACCGTGGCGGCCTGCGACGCGGCCGACCGGGACGCCCTGGCCGCGGTCGTGGCCGCCGCCGAGCCGCCGCTGACGGCCGTCGTGCACCTCGCCGGCGTCCTGGACGACGGCGTCGTCGCCTCCCTGACACCCGACCGGATGGACGCCGTCACCCGCCCCAAGACGGACGCCGCCTGGCACCTCCACGAGCTGACGAGGCATCAGAAGCTGGACGCCTTCGTCCTGTTCTCCTCGGCTGCGGGGCTCCTCGGCACCGCCGGACAGGCCAACTACGCCGCCGCCAACACCTTCCTGGACGCCCTCGCCCACCACCGGCGCGCCCAGGGCCTGCCCGCCCTCTCCCTCGCCTGGGGCCTGTGGGCGGAGGCGAGCGGCATGACCGGCCACCTGGACGACGCCGACGTCCGCCGGCTGAGCCGCGCCGGGCTGCTGCCCATGGCCGTCGACCAGGGCCTCGCCCTCTTCGACGCCGCCCTCACGGCCGGCGGGGACGAGGGCCGCGCCCTGCTCGTGCCCGCCCGGCTGGACACCGCCGGCGCCCGGGCCCGGGCCGAGGTGCCCGCCCTGCTGCGCGGCCTCGTCCGGGCCCCCGCCCGGCGGCCCGCCGAGACGGTCCGGGAGGAGCCGCTGGAGCAGCGGCTCGCCGGGCTCCCGGACGCCGAACGCGAACGCGTCCTCCTCGAACTCGTCCGCGGCCGGCTCGCCGACGTCCTCGGCCACTCCGCCCCGCACACCCTCGACCTCGACCGGGGCTTCCTGGAGCTCGGCCTGGACTCCCTCACGGCCCTGGAGTTCCGCAACCGGCTCGGCGCCGCCGCCGGCCGCCGGCTGCCCCCCACCCTGATCTTCGACCACCCCACCCCGGCCGCGGTCGGCCGCTACCTGCACGAGGAACTCCGTCCCACCGACGCCGCCGGCCCCGCCGACGGACCGCCCGAAAGCCTCCCCGAAGAGCGGGAGTTCCGCCGCGCCCTCGCGGCCGTCCCGCTGGACCGCTTCCGGGACGCCGGCCTGCTGCCGGAACTGCTGCGGCTCGCCGAGGCCGCCGGGGTCCCCGTCGGCGAGGAGGGCGGCACGTCCGACGGTGAGGGCGACGGCGGGAGCGACGGGGACGACCTGGACAGCATGGACCTCCAGAGCCTCGTACGGGTGGCGCTCGGTGACACCTGACCTGCCGGCGACCGACGCGGCGGCAACCGACTTGCCGACATCCGACTTGATGACAACCGACTCGACGACAACCGACCGGCACGGAACAGACCTTCGGAGTGAGCTGTGACCGCATCCAGCGAAGAAGTCATCAAGGCGCTGAGGGTTTCCCTCAAGGAGGCGGAACAGCTCCGGCAGCAGAACCGCAAGCTGACCGAGGCGCAGTCCGAGCCCATCGCCATCGTCGGCATGGCCTGCCGCCTGCCCGGTGACGTCCGGTCCCCCGAGGACCTGTGGCGGCTCGTCGCCACCGGCACCGACGCCATCACCCCGTTCCCCGAGGACCGCGGCTGGGACGTCGACGCCCTCTACGACCCGGACCCCGACACCCCCGGCCGCACCTATGTCCGGGAGGGCGGCTTCGTCCACGACGCCGGCCGCTTCGACGCCGACTTCTTCGGCATCAGCCCCCGCGAGGCCACGGCCATGCACCCGCAGCAGCGGCTGCTGCTGGAGACCGCCTGGGAGGCGTTCGAACGGGCCGGCATCGACCCGTCGTCCGTCCGCGGCACGCGCACCGGCGTGTTCGCCGGCGTGATGCAGATGGACTACGCGTCCCGGCTGCGCAAGGCCCCCGAGGACCTCGAGGGCTATCTGATGACCGGCGGGCAGGGCAGCGTCGTCTCCGGCCGCATCGCCTACACCCTCGGCCTCGAAGGCCCCGCCGTCACCGTCGACACCGCCTGTTCCTCGTCCCTGGTGGCAGCCCACCTCGCCTGCCAGTCCCTCCGGCGCCAGGAGTGCACCCTCGCCCTGGCCGGCGGCGTCACCGTCATGGCCGACACCCTCGGCTTCGTCGAGTTCAGCCGGCAGCGCGCGCTGTCCCCGGACGGCCGCTGCCGCTCGTTCGCCGCCGGCGCGGAAGGCACCGGCTGGGCCGAGGGCGCCGGCGTCCTGCTCCTCGAACGGCTCTCCGACGCCCGCCGCAACGGCCACCGGATCCTCGCCGTCCTGCGCGGCTCCGCCGTCAACCAGGACGGCGGCAGCAGCGGCTTTTCCGCCCCCAACGGCCCCGCCCAGCAGCGCGTCATCCGCGACGCCCTCGCCGGCGCCCGGCTGACCCCCGCCGACGTGGACGCCGTGGAGGCACACGGCACCGGGACGAAGCTCGGCGACCCGATCGAGGCCCAGGCGCTCCTCGCCACCTACGGCAAGGGACGTGCGGCGGACCGGCCGCTGTGGCTCGGCTCGCTCAAGTCCAACCTCGGCCACACCCAGGCTGCCGCGGGCGTCGCCGGCGTCATCAAGATGGTGATGGCGCTGCGCAACGGCGTCCTCCCGCGCACCCTCCACGTCGACGCGCCCACCCCGCACGTCGACTGGGAGGCCGGCGGCGTCGCCCTGCTCACCGAGGAGCGGCCCTGGCCCGAGGCCGCCCGGCCGCGCCGGGCCGCCGTCTCCTCCTTCGGCATCAGCGGCACCAACGCCCACGTCATCATCGAACAGGCCCCCGCCGACGGCGCCGACGAGCCCACCGGCGCCGGCGCGGTGGCCGACGGCTCCGGCGTCCTGCCCTGGCTGCTCTCCGCCCGTACGCCCGAGGCCCTGCGCGAGCAGGCGGCCCGGCTGCGCACGGAGGTCACCGGCCACGCCGAGTGGCCCGCCGGCGAGGTCGGCTGGTCCCTCGCCACCGGGCGCGCGGCCCTCGAACAGCGGGCCGTCGTCATCGGCGGCGACCGCGAGGAACTCCTCACCGGCCTCACCGCCCTCACCACCGGCGACGCCGCCCCCACCCTGGTGACCGGGGCGACCGGCGGCGGTTCCCTCGGCCGGCCCGTCTTCGTCTTCCCCGGCCAGGGCTCGCAGTGGCTCGGCATGGCCGTCGAACTCCTCGGCTCCAGCGAGGTGTTCGCCGGGCGGATGGCCGACTGCGAGCGGGCGCTGGCACCGTTCGTGGACTGGTCCCTGGTGGACGTGCTGCGCGGCGCGGAAGGCGCCCCCGGGCTCGACCGGGTGGACGTCGTGCAGCCGGCGCTGTGGGCCGTGATGGTGTCGCTCGCCGAACTGTGGCGGTCCGTGGGCGTGGAACCCGCCGCCGTCGTGGGGCACTCGCAGGGCGAGATCGCCGCCGCGTGCGTGGCGGGCGGGCTCACGCTGGAGGACGGCGCCCGGGTGGTGGCGCTGCGGTCGCGGGCGCTGCTGGAGATCGCCGGCGAGGGTGGGATGATGTCCGTCGCCCTGCCCGCCGCCGAGACGGAGACGCTGGTCGCGGCCTGGGACGGCCGCATATCCGTCGCCGCCCTCAACGGCCCCCGGTCCACGGTGGTCTGCGGGGACGCGAGCGCGCTGGACGAGCTCATGGCCCACTGCGAGGCCGATGAGATCCGGGCCCGGCGCGTGCCCGTCGACTACGCGTCGCACTCGGCGCACGTCGAGCGCATCCGCGAGCGGATCCGGGGCGAACTGGCGGACGTCCGGCCGCACTCGGGCTCGGTGCCGTTCCACTCCACCCTCACCGGCGAGGTGTTCGACACGGCCGGTCTTGACGCGGACTACTGGTACCGCAACCTGCGCGGCACCGTCCGCTTCCAGTCGGTGATCGAGGGGCTGCTGGCCGCCGGGCACCGGGCGTTCGTCGAGTGCAGCGCCCATCCGGTGCTGACCGTCGGGGTCGAGGAGACCGCGCAGGAGGCGGACGTCCCGGCCGTCGTCGTCGGCTCGCTGCGCCGCGACGAGGGCGACTGGCGGCGCTTCCTGACCTCCATGGCCGAGGCGTACACCCAGGGCCTCGCCGTCGACTGGCCCTCGCTCTTCTCGGGCGGCGCCCGCCGCCTCGTCGACCTGCCCACCTACGCGTTCCAGCACCGCCGTTACTGGCTGGAGGAGACCGCGCCGGAGGAGGCCGGGCCCGCCGACGGACCGGAGGCCGGCTTCTGGAGCGCCGTCGAGGACGGGGACGCCGACGCCCTCGCCGCCGCCCTGCGGGTGGAGGACGACGAACAGCGCACCTCCGTGGCCTCCCTCCTCCCGGTCCTGTCCTCCTGGCGGCGGCGGAGCCGCGAGCGCGACGCCGTGGACGGCTGGCGCTACCGGATCGGCTGGAAACCCGTCGGCGCCGTGGGCGCCGGACCCTCCGGCACCTGGCTCGTCGTCCTGCCCGAGGGGCACGCGGACGACCCGTGGCCGGCGGCGGTCGTGGACGCCCTGACGGCCCGCGGCGTCTCCGTCGTCACCGTCTCGCCGCCCGCGGCGGACGCCGGCCGGCACTCCCTCGCCGACTCCCTCCGCACCGCCCTGGCCGGCGCGGAACCGGCGGGCGTGCTGTCCTTCCTCGCCCTGGACACCCGGCCGTGGGCCGGCCGCCCCGACACGGGCACCGGCGTCTTCCTGACGCTCGGCCTGGTCCAGGCCCTGGGCGACGCGGGCGTGACCGCGCCCCTGTGGTGCGCCACGCGCGGCGCGGTCGCCACCGGCCCCTCCGACCCGCCGGCCGATCCCGTCCAGGCCCAGGTCTGGGGCCTCGGCCGGGTCGTCGCGGTGGAGCACCCGGAACGCTGGGGCGGTCTGCTGGACCTGCCGGGCGGCGTGGACCCGGACGAGCGGACGCTCGACCGGTTCTGCGGGGCGCTGGCGGGCGGCGCGGGGGTGGGCCGTCGTACGGGCGCACCCGCCTCAGGGGACGCTGGATCGGTGGCCGGTGGCACCGGGTCGGCCGTCGCGACCGCCGAGTCGGCCGCCGGAACCGCCGGACCGGCTCCCGAGGAGGCCGTACCCGCCGCCGGAATCGCCCGTCCGCACACCGGCCCCGCCGCGGACGCCGAGGACCAGCTCGCCGTCCGTCCCGCCGGGCTGTTCGCCCGGCGGATGCTCTCCGCGCCGCTGGGCGACGCCCGGCCGGCCCGGGACTGGAAGCCGCGCGGCACCGTCCTGGTGACCGGCGGCACGGGCGTCCTCGGCCGGCGGCTCGCCCAGTGGCTGGCCGCCTCCGGGGCCGAGCACCTCGTCCTCGTCAGCCGTCGTGGGGCCGAAGCCCCGGGGGCGCGCGAACTCCGCGACGAGATCACGGCGTTGGGCGCCGACGTCACCCTCGCCGCCTGCGACCTCGCCGACCGGGACGCCGTCGCCGCCCTGCTCGCCGGGCTCGCGGAGGACGGCCGTACGGTCCGAACCGTGCTGCACACGGCCGCGCACATCGAGCTGGACCGCGTCGACACCACCACGTACGACGCCCTGGCCGACGCCGTCGCCGCCAAGATGGCCGGCGCCCGGCACCTGGCCGACCTCCTCGACCCGGCCGAGCTCGACGCCTTCGTCATGTTCTCGTCGATCGCCAGCGTCTGGGGCAGCGGTGAGCACGCCGCGTACGCCGCCGCCAACGCCGCCCTCGACGCGTTCGCCGAGCACGGCAGGGCCCGCGGCCTCCCGCTGACCACCGTGGCCTGGGGCGTCTGGGAGGACGCCGTGCGCACCTGGGAGGACCACGGCCTGGACGTGGCCGACCGGCGCCGGCGCGTCCGCGAACAGGGCCTGCCCCTGATGCGCACCGAACTCGCCCTCGCCGCGCTCCAGCAGGTCCTCGACCACCGCGACACCTTCATCGCGGTCGCCGACATCGACTGGGACCGCTTCGTCCCCCTCTTCACCTCGGCCCGCCCCAGCGCCCTGCTGCGCGACCTGCCGCAGGCCCGCCCGGCCAAGGACGACGGGAAGGCCCCCGCCGCGCCCGCCGGCGAGGGCGCCGAACTCCGCGCCCGTCTCGCCGCGTTGCCCCCGGCCGACCGCCGGCGCGCCCTCCTCGATCTCGTCCGGACGCACGCCGTGGCCGTCCTCGGCCACTCCGCGCCCGACGCCATCGGCGCCGAACGCGCCTTCAAGGAGCTCGGGTTCGAGTCGCTGACGGCCGTCGGGCTGCGCAACCGGCTGGCCTCCGCCACCGGACTGCGGCTCCCCGCCACCCTCGTCTTCGACTACCCGACCCCCCTCGCCCTCGCCGGCCACCTCGCCGGCCTGATCCTCGGCGACACCCCGGCCCCCGCCGCGCCCGCGGCCCCGGTCCCCGCCCTCCCGGCGGCCGACGACGACCCGATCGCGATCGTCGGCATGGCCTGCCGGTTCCCCGGCGGCGTCGAGACCCCCGAGGACCTCTGGCGGCTCGTCGCCACCGGCGGCGACGCCGTGTCCGGCTTCCCCGCCGACCGCGGCTGGCGCCTCGACGACCTCTACGACCCCGACCCCGACCGGCTCGGCACCAGCTACGTCCGCGAGGGCGGCTTCGTCCACGGCGCCGACCGCTTCGACGCCGGCTTCTTCGGCATCAGCCCCCGCGAGGCCCTCGCCATGGACCCGCAGCAGCGGCTGCTGCTGGAGACCGCCTGGGAGGCGTTCGAGCGGGCAGGTATCGGCCGCGAGGCCCTGCGCTCCAGCGCCACCGGCTCGTTCATCGGCGCCATGACCAACGGCTACGGGCCGCGCCCCCAGGACGCGCCGCGCGAGATCGGCGACTACGTGGTGACGGGCAGCGTCACCAGCGTCGTCTCCGGCCGCCTCGCCTACGCGTTCGGCCTGGAGGGCCCGGCGGTCACCGTCGAGACGGCCTGCTCGTCGTCCCTCGTCGCCCTGCACCTCGCCTGCCAGGCCCTCCGTGCCGGCGACTGCTCCATGGCGCTCGCCGGCGGCAGCGTCGTCATGCCCACCCCGGACGCGTTCGTCGGCTTCAGCCGGCTCCGCGGGCTGGCGAGGGACGGCCGCTGCAAGGCGTTCTCCGACGACGCCGACGGCTTCGGCCTCTCCGAGGGAGCAGGCGTCGTCCTGCTCGAACGCCTCTCCGAGGCCCGCCGCAACGGCCACCGGGTGCTCGCCGTCGTCCGCGGCTCCGCCGTCAACCAGGACGGCGCCTCCAACGGGCTCGCCGCCCCCAACGGCCCCTCCCAGCAGCGTGTCATCCGCGAAGCCCTGGCGAACGCCCGGGTGGCGGCGGCCGACGTCGACACGGTCGAGGCACACGGCACGGGCACCAAGCTCGGCGACCCGATCGAGGCCCAGGCGCTCCTCGCCACCTACGGCCAGGACCGGCCCGCCGACCGGCCGCTCTGGCTCGGCACGGTGAAGTCCAACATCGGCCACACCCAGGCCGCCGCCGGCGTCGCGGGCGTCATCAAGACCGTGCTGGCACTGCGGCACGGCGTCCTCCCGCAGACCCTGCACGTCAGCCGGCTGTCCCGCCACATCGACTGGTCGGCGGGCGGCGTCGAGGTGCTGACCGAGCACCGCGCCTGGCCGGACACGCACGGCCGGCCGCGCCGCGCCGGCGTCTCGGCCTTCGGCATCAGCGGCACCAACGCCCACGTCATCCTGGAACAGGCGCCGGAGGACGAGTCCGCCGCCGCTCCCGAGAGCAGCTGCACGGACGTCCTGCCCTGGGCGGTCTCCGCCCGCTCCCCGCAGGCCCTGCGGGCCCAGGCCGCCCGGCTCGCCGAGGCCGTCGGGGACGCAGACCCGGGCCGGGTGGGGTGGACGCTGGCGTCGGGGCGCTCGGCGTTCGAGCACCGGGCGGTGATCATCGGGGACGGTCTCGGTGAACTGCGCGAGGGCCTGCGGGCGTTGGCGGACGGTGAGATCGCCTCCGGTGTGGTGAGCGGGGTGGCCTCGGGCGAGGCCGACGGTCCGGTGTTCGTGTTCCCGGGGCAGGGGTCGCAGTGGGCCGGCATGGCCGTCGAACTGCTCGACGCCTCCGAGGAGTTCGCCGAGCGGATCGCCGAGTGCGAGCGGGCGCTGGGCCCGTACGTGGAGTGGTCGCTCACCGATGTGCTGCGGCAGGCGCCGGGCGCCCCCGGGCTGGAGCGCGTTGACGTCGTGCAGCCGGTGCTGTGGGCGGTGATGGTGTCGCTGGCCGCGCTGTGGCGGTCGTCGGGCGTTGAGCCCGTCGCCGTGGTGGGGCATTCGCAGGGCGAGATCGCCGCCGCGTGTGTGGCGGGTGGTCTGTCGCTGGAGGACGGTGCCCGCGTCGTCGCGCTGCGTTCCCGGGCGTTGCTGGAGATCGCGGGGGAGGGCGGCATGGTGTCCGTCGCCCTGCCGGCCGCCGAGACCGAGGCGCTGCTGGAGTCGTGGGACGGGCGAATATCCGTCGCCGCCCTCAACGGCCCGCGCTCGACGGTGGTGTCCGGTGAGGCCGGTGCGCTGGAGGAGTTGCTGGCGCACTGCGAGTCCCAGGAGATCCGGGCGCGGCGGGTGCCGGTCGACTACGCGTCGCACTCGGCGCACGTCGAGCGCATCCGGGAGCGGATCCACCGGGAGCTGGCGGGCATCAGCCCCCGCTCCGGGTCGGTCCCCTTCCACTCCACGCTCACCGGTGAGGTCTTCGACACGGCCGGACTTGACGCGGACTACTGGTACCGCAACCTGCGCAGCACCGTCCGCTTCCAGTCGGTGATCGGCGATCTGCTGACCGCGGGCCACCGGACGTTCGTCGAGTGCAGCGCCCACCCCGTCCTCACCGTCGGCATCGAGGAGACCGCGCAGGAGGCGGACGTACCGGCCGTGGTCGTCGGCTCGTTGCGCCGCGACGAGGGCGGCCGACGTCGCTTCCTGACCTCCCTGGCCGAGGCGTACGTCCAGGGTGTGGCCGTCGACTGGACCACCGTCTTCCCGGCCGGCGCCCGCCACCGCGTCGACCTCCCCACCTACGCCTTCCAGCGCGAGCGGTTCTGGGTCGACGCCCCGCGTCCCGCCGGGGACGTCGGGCAGGCCGGGCTGGCCGACGCCGGGCATCCGCTGCTGGGCGCGGGCGTGGCCCTGGCCGGGGGCGAAGGGCTGCTGTTCACCGGGCGGTTGTCGACGGAGAGCCACCCGTGGCTCGCCGACCACGCCGTCTGGGGCACGGCCCTGCTGCCCGGCACCGGACTGGTCGAACTCGCCGTGTACGCGGGTGACCAGGCCGGCTGCGGCGCCCTGGAGGAACTGACGCTCCAGGCGCCGCTCGTCCTGCCCGAGCGCGGCGCGGTCGACGTACAGGTACGGCTCGGCGCGCCCGACGCGGACGGGCGGCGGCCGGTCGGCATCCACTCCCGACCCGCCGCGTCCGCCCGGGAGTTCACCGGTGACGGCTGGGTCTGCCACGCCACCGGCACGCTCGCCGCCACCCCGGCGGCGGAGCCGGCCGTCCCGGCCGCCGGCGCCTGGCCGCCCGCCGCGGCGATCCCCGTGGACCTCGACGGGCTCTACGAGCGCCTGGCGGGCGACGGGTTCGGCTACGGCCCGGCCTTCCAGGGGCTGCGCGCGGCGTGGCGGACCGAGGAAGCGTTCCTCGCCGAGGTCCGGCTGGCCCCCGAACAGCAGGCGGACGCCGCCCGGTTCGGCGTCCACCCGGCGCTGCTCGACGCCGCCCTCCACACCACCCTCCTGGACGGTGTGGACCAGGTGCGGCTGCCGTTCGCCTGGACGGGCGTCGAGGTGCACGCCACCGGCGCGACGGCGCTGCGCGTCCGGCTCGCCCGGACCGGCCCGGACACGGTGTCGCTGACCACGACCGACACCACCGGCCGTCCGGTGGCCTCCGTCGCGTCGCTCGCCGTCCGGCCCGTCCGGCCCGAGCAGCTGCGGAACGCGGCGGCGGGCGTGGGGGACGCGCTGTTCCGCCTCGACTGGACCGAGCGCGCCGAAAAGGGCGGGGCACAGGGCGGCACCTGGGCCGTGCTGGGCTCCTCGCCCGAGGCCGACGCCCTCGCGGCCGCCTTGACGGACGCGGGCACCCCCGTCACCGTCCACGCCGACGTCGCGACCCTGCTCGCCGAAGCGGCTCCGGCTCCGGACGTCCTGCTGCTCCCCTGGACGGAAGCGGACGCCGGTCCCGTCCCCGCCGCGACCCACACCGCCGTCCACCGTGCCCTGGCCGTCCTCCAGGGCTGCCTCGCCGCCCCCGCCCTGGAGAACACCCGCGTGGTGTGGGTGACGCGCGGCGCGGTGAGCGTCGTCGACGGCGAGGACGTCACCGACCTGGCGGCCGCCGCCGTGCACGGTGCGCTGCGGTCCGCGCGGGTGGAGCACCCGGGCCGGTTCGCCGCCGTGGACCTCGACGGGGACGCGGCGTCCGTCCGCGCGCTGCCGGCGGTGCCGTTCGCCGACGAGCCGTGGGCGGCCGTGCGGGCGGGCCGGGTGCTCGTCCCCCGGCTGTCCCGCGCGGTAGCGGCGGGCGGCGCGGAGGTCGTCGCACCAGGGGACGGGACCGTGCTGATCACCGGCGGCACCGGCACGCTGGGCGGCCTGCTGGCCCGGCACCTGGTGACCGTCCACGGCGTACGGAACCTGCTGCTGGCCGGCCGGCGCGGGCCGGACGCGCCCGGAGCCGCCGAACTGGTCGACGAACTCGCCGCGTTGGGCGCCCGGGTGACCGTTGTGGCCTGCGACGTCGCCGACCGGGACGCGCTGGCGCGGGTCGTGGCCGCGGCCGAACCGCCGCTGACCGGCGTCGTCCACGCGGCCGGCGTCCTGGACGACGGCGTCGTCACCGCCCTGACCCCCGACCGGATGAGCGCGGTCCTGCGGCCGAAGGCCGACGCGGCCTGGCACCTGCACGAGCTGACGCGGGACGCGGGACTGTCGATGTTCGTCCTGTTCTCCGGCGCCGGCAGCACCCTCGGCAACGGCGGGCAGGCCAACTACGGTGCCGCCAACGCCTTCCTGGACGGCCTCGCCGCCCACCGGCGGGCGCTCGGCCTGCCGGGCCTGTCGATGGCGTGGGGCCATTGGGCCGACACCAGCGCCATGACCGGGACGATGGACGACGCCGACCTGGCCAGGATGCGGCGCTCCGGCGTCCTGCCGCTGTCCGCCGCCGAGGGGCTCGCCCTGTTCGACGCGGCCCTCGGACAGGACCGGGCGTTCGTCCTCCCCGCCCGCCTCGACCTCGCCGCCCTCCGGGCCGGGACCGGCACCCCGCCGCCGCTGCTGCGGACGCTGGCGGCACCGGCCGGGCGGCGGGCTGCGGCCGCCCAACCTGCCGCTGTGGAAACCGGGTTGGCCGACCGGCTGGCGGCGCTGCCGCCCGCCGAGCGCGGCAGCGTCCTGCTCGATCTCGTCCGCGCCCATGTCGCGACCGTCCTCGGCTACGGCTCCCCGGACGAGGTCGACACCGGCCGGGGCTTCCTCGAAGCGGGCTTCGACTCGCTGCGCGCCGTCGAACTGCGCAACCGGCTCGCCGCCGCCACCGGACTGCGGCTGCCGGCCACGCTCACCTTCGACCACCCCAGCCCGGACGCGCTCGCCCGGCACCTGCGGTCCCGGCTGGAGACGGACGAACAGGCGGCGCCCGCGGCCGGATTCGCGGAACTCGACGGCCTGGAGGCCGCCGTCCGGGCCCTCCCGGCCGGAGACCCCGGCCGCGCCGGGATCGCGGCCCGGCTGCGCGACCTGCTGACCGAGCTGAAGAACGACGCGGAACCCGCCGCCGGGGACGACGACGCGGTGACCGCGGCGACCCTCGACGAGCTCCTCGACATCGTCGACGACGAACTGCGCAGGTCCTGACCGCCGGGCGGGACCACCCCCGCCCGGCACCCGGGAACTGTTCGTGCCAGAGAAGGGCCACAAGCGACATGACCAGTGACGAAAAGGTTCTCGACTACCTCAAGCGCCTGACCGTCGACCTGCGCAGGACCCGGCAGCGGCTGCACGAGGCCGAGGCCGGCGCCCGCGAGCCGATCGCCGTCGTCGGCATGGCCTGCCGCTACCCCGGCGGCGTCCGCTCGCCCGAGGACCTCTGGGAACTGGTCGCGGCCGGCACCGACGCGATCACCCCGCTGCCCGCCGACCGGGGCTGGGACCCGGAGCTGTACGACCCGGACCCGGCCCGGCACGGCCGGGTGTACGTCCGCGAAGGCGGCTTCCTGGACGGCGCCGACCGGTTCGACGCCGGCTTCTTCGGCATCAGCGGACGCGAGGCGCTGGCCATGGACCCGCAGCAGCGGCTGCTGCTGGAGACGTCCTGGGAGGCCCTGGAGCGCGCCGGCATCGACCCGGCCGGGCTCGCCGGCAGCCGCACCGGCGTCTTCGCCGGCGTCATCTACCAGGACTACGCGTCCCGACTGCGGCGCGTGCCACCGGAGTTCGAGGGCTACATCGGCAACGGCAGCGCCGCCAGCGTCGCCTCCGGCCGGGTCGCCTACACCCTCGGGCTGGAGGGCCCGGCCGTCACCGTCGACACCGCCTGCTCGTCGTCGCTCGTCGCCCTGCACCTCGCCTGCCAGTCGCTGCGGCTCGGCGAGAGCGGCGTCGCGCTGGCGGGCGGCGTCACCGTCATGGCCTCCCCGATGGCCCTCGTCGAGTTCAGCCGGCAGCGCGGGCTGGCCCCCGACGCCCGCTGCAAGGCGTTCGCCGCCGCCGCCGACGGCACCGCCCTCGGCGAGGGCGCCGGCATGCTCGTCCTCGAACGCCTGACGGACGCCCGCCGCAACGGCCACCCCGTCCTCGCCGTCATCCGCGGCAGCGCCGTCAACCAGGACGGCGCCAGCAGCGGCCTCACCGCCCCCAGCGGCCCCGCCCAGCAGCGCGTCATCCGCGACGCCCTCGCCAACGCGCGGATCGCGGCCGCCGACGTGGACGCGGTGGAGGCCCACGGCACGGGCACCACCCTCGGCGACCCCATCGAGGCCCAGGCCCTGCTGGAGACCTACGGCCAGGACCGGCCGGCCGACCGGCCCGTACGGGTCGGCTCGGTGAAGTCCAACATGGGCCACGCGCAGGCCGCGGCGGGCGTCGCCGGCGTCATCAAGATGGTGATGGCGCTGCGGCACGGTGTCCTCCCGCGCACCCTGCACATCGACGAGCCGTCGCCGCACGTGGAGTGGTCGGCGGGCGCCCTCGCCCTGCTCACCGAGCCGGCACCGTGGCCGGCGTCGGAGCGGCCCAGGCGGGCGGGCGTGTCGTCGTTCGGCGTGAGCGGGACGAACGCGCATGTGGTGCTGGAGGAGGCGCCGGAGGAGGCTGCGGCGTCGGCGTCGGCGCCCTCCGACAAGGGCGCGTCGTCCGGTGCGGCCGTGCCCTTCGGCGGGGTCGCGCGCTCCGGCGGGACCGTCCCCTCCGGCGAGGTCGCGCGCTCCGGCGAGGTCGCGCCGGAGGAAGCCGCGGCCGCGGCCGCCGGGGTGGGCTCGGGAGCCGCCGACGCCACCGAGAGCGCCGACGCCGATTCCCTACCGTCCGTCGTGTCGGCCGTTCCCTGGCCCCTGTCCGCCAAGACCCCGGAAGCCCTCCGCGACCAGGCCGCGCGCCTCCTCGCCCACCTCGACGCCCACCCGGACGAGTCGGCCGCCGACATCGCCGCGGCCCTCGCCCGCGGCCGCTCGGTCTTCGAGCACCGGGCGGTGCCCGTCGGCGCGGACCGTGACGAACTCCGGTCGGCCGTCGCGGCGTTGGCCGCCGGGGAGCCCGCTCCCGGAACGGCGACAGGCGCGGCACACGGCGCGGCCAAGGTCGCCTTCCTCTTCCCGGACGACGGCAGCGGAACCGGGGGCGCCGCGGTGCGCCGCCTGCTGGACGAGTCCCCCGTGTTCGCCCGGCACCTTGAGCAGTGCGCCGGTGCGCTCGCCACCGCCACCGGCCGGGCCGGGGCGGATGTGCTCCGGGACCTGACGGACGCGATCGGCGCGCCCACGGCGGCCGATGGGCCGGCCGGGGACGGCGCGGGCCGCCCGGCGGCGGAGGACGGCCGGAACCGGCCGTCCGGTGCGGCCGAGACATCCGACGTATCGGGCGCGGCCGGTGGGACCGGTGATGCCGGTGTGGCCGGAGTGGGCCGTTCCGACGCGACCGGCGCGGGCACGACGCCCGGGACGGGTGGACGGGCCGACAAGGATCACGTGTCCGGTAGTGCGGCTCCGTCCGGGGCCGGCACCCGCGCCGCCCGCTGGGCCGTCGCCGTCTCCCTCACCGCGCTCTGGCGGCACCACGGCGTCCGGCCGTCGGCCGTCGTCGGCGACGGGATCGGCGAGGTCGCGGCGGCCTGTGCGGCGGGGGTGCTGTCGCTGGAGGACGGTGCTCGCGTCGTGGCCGGGGAGGCGGGTGACGCCGTGGCGCCGCGTCCGGCGGAGGTGCCGTTCCGTACGACCTCCGGCGGCGACGACTGGCGGCCCGACGCCGGCCGGTCGCCGCGCGGACTCGACTCCGCCGTCGGCGATTCGGCCGCGAGCGGGCGGACGGTGTTCGTCGTCATGGGGACGGACACCGGCGCCCCGGACTCGTCCGCGGTCCCCGCGCTGGGCGCGGACGGTGGCGCCCGGGGGCTGCTGGCCTCGCTCGCCGACGTGCACGTCCGCGCCGCCGCCGTGGACTGGTCCGCCGCCCTGCCGGGCACCGGACTCCGCCGCGTCGACCTGCCGACGTACCCGTTCCAGCGCCGCCGCTACTGGCTCGACGACGCCCCGGCCACCGGGGACGTCGCCTCCGCCGGACTCGGCGCCGTCGACCACCCGTTGCTGGCAGCTGCCGTCGAACTCCCGGACGGGGACGGGGTGCTGTACTCCGGCCGGCTGTCCACCCGTACCCACCCGTGGCTCGCCGACCACACCGTCCTCGGCCGGACGCTGCTGCCCGGCACGGCCTGCCTGGAGCTCGCGCTGTGGGCCGCCGACCGGGCGGGCTGCGGCCTGGTCGAGGAACTGACCCTGCACGCCCCGCTCGTCGTCGGCGACGCCGGCGCCCGCCTCCGGCTGGCCGTCACCGGCCCGGACGCGTCCGGCCGCCGCCGCCTCACCCTCGACGCGTGCGCCGACGGCACCGACTGGACCCGCCACGCGAGCGGCACCCTGGCCGAGGGCGCGCCGCGGCCCGGGTACGACCTGATGGACCCGGCCCCGGAGACCGCCGCCGCGACGGACGTCACCGCCTTCTACGAGCGCGCCGCCGCACGCGGTTACGCCTACGGTCCCGCCTTCCGCGGCCTGCGGTCCCTCCGCCGGCTCGGCGACGAGGTCTTCGCCGAGGCCGCCCTCGACCGCGACCGGCAGGCCGAAGCCGCCCGCTACCGCCTCCACCCGGCCCTCGCCGACGCCGCCCTGCAGGCCCTCGGCGTACTCGTGGAGGAGAGCGGCGGCGCGCCGCGACTCCCCTTCGCCTGGCGGAACGTCGCCGTACACACCCCGGGCGCGGGCGCCCTGCGCGTCCACCTCACCCGCACCGGCCCGGACACCGTCACCCTGGACCTCGCCGACCCGGCCGGCACCCCCGTCGCCTCGGCGGGCGCGGTCGTCCTGAGGACCGTCCGGGACGAGCAGGCCGCCACCGAAGCCGGCGAGGGCGCCCCGGCGGCCCTGTACCGCGTGGAGTGGGCCCCCATTCGCACACCCGTCGCGGGCGCCCCCACCGGAACCGGTGTCGAGGGGCATGAGGCTGCCGGCGGGCCCGCCTCGGCTCCCGCGTCCGCCGGCGTGCGTCAGGACGCGCCCGCCGCGTCGGCCCTCTCACCTGCCGTCGACGGTGCCGGCGCGCACGCCGCGTCCGGCGCCGGCGGTGAACCCGGTGCCGAAGGGCACGGCGCACCCACCGCCCCGGCTCTCACCCCCGTCACACACGCGGTGCCCCCCACGCCGGTGGGCTACGGCGCGTCCGACGCCCACGCGCCCTCCACCGCCGGGCAGGGGACTCCTGCCCTCGGCGCGTCCATCGCCCTGATCGGCACCCCCCGGCCCCGAGGGCGTGCCGGTGGCCGACCTGCCGGAGGCCGCCGTCCACGCGGACCTCGCCTCCCTCGGTGCGGCCGTCGACGGCGGAACGGCCCGTCCCCGTACGGTGGTTCACGTCCTGACGGCCGGCACCCCCGGCCCCGACGGGCTGCGCGCCGCCACCCGGGGCGCCCTCGGCCTCGCCCGCTCCTGGTCGGCAGACCCCCGCTTCGCCGGTGCGACGCTCGTCGTCGTCACGCGCGGCGCCCTGGCCGTCCGGCCCGGTGAGGACGTGTCCGACCCGGCCGCCGCGGCGGCCCTCGGGCTGCTGCGGACGGCGCAGTCCGAGCACCCGGACCGGATCGTCCTGGTCGACGCCGACACGTCCATCGACGGGCGCGTGCTCGCGGCCGTCCTGGGCGCCGGCGAGCCGCAGGCGGCCGTGCGGGACGGGGAGGTCCTGATCCCGCGCCTGGTGGCGGCCGGGTCGGAAGGGGCGGGCGCCCGTCCGCTCGACCCGCGCGGCACCGTGCTGCTCACCGGCGGCACCGGCGCCCTCGGCGGCGAGGTCGCCCGCCACCTGGCCCGCGCCGGGGCGCGCAGGCTGCTGCTCGCCGCCCGCAGGGGCCAGGACGCCCACGGGGCCGCCGAGTTGACGGCGGAACTGGCCGGGCTCGGCGCCGAGGCGACCGTCGTCGCCTGCGACGTGTCCGACCGCGCCGCGCTCGCCGCGCTGCTCGCCGGCATACCGGAGGAGCACCCGCTGACGGCCGTGTACCACGTCGCCGGCGTGACCGACGACGGCGTCCTGGACGCGCAGACGCCCGAGCGCCTCGACGCCGTCCTCCGTCCCAAGGCCGACGCCGCCTGGCACCTGCACGAGTTGACCGAAGGCCACGATTTGGCGGCGTTCGTGATGTTCTCCTCGGCCGCCGGGGCGTTCGGCTCCGCCGGGCAGGGCGGCTACGCCGCGGCCAACGCCTACCTGGACGCCCTCGCCCACCACCGCCGCTCCCGCGGCCTGCCCGCGCAGTCGCTGGCCTGGGGGCTGTGGGCCCGGAGCAGCACGCTCACCGACGCGCTCGACGCGACCGGCCGGGCCCGGCTCGGCCGGACCGGCGTCCTGCCGCTGGCCACGGACGACGCCCTCGCGCTCCTCGACGCCGCCGGCGCCCACGGCGAGCCGGTGCTGCTGCCGCTCCGGCTCGACCCCGCGCGGGTGGCGGCGCAGGGGAGGCCCCCGGCGCTGCTCCGGGCGCTTCCCGCGACGGCACACACCGCGGAACACACCGCCGAACCCACCACGGAGCCGCCGGCCGAGCCGGCCGCCGCTCAGGAACAGGAATCCGCCGCGCCCGGCCACCGCTACGCCGCCCTCCCCGAGCCCGAGCGCCGTCGGGCTCTGCTCGGACTCGTCCGGACGCACGCCGCCGCCGTCCTCGGCGAGGCGACGCCCGCCGACATCGCCCCCGACCGCGGCTTCGTCGACCTCGGCCTGGACTCCCTCGCCGACCTCGAACTCCGCGACCGGCTGCACGAGGCCACCGGGCTGGACCTCCCCACCACCCTGATCTTCGACTACCCCACGGCGGCCGTCCTCGCGGAGCACCTCTGCGCCGAGTTCGCCGCCGCGGCACCCGCCGACGGGCCCGACGGGCCGGACGGCCCCGGCGGCCCGGTCGTCGAGGAACTCGACCGGCTGGAAGCCGCCCTCGCCCCCTACGCCGCCGACGATGGGACCAGGGACCTCGTGGCCCGCCGCCTGAAGGACCTGCTGTCCCGCTGGGGCACGGCCGGCCCGGAAGGACCCGGCCACGGCTCCGGCCACCCCGCCCCGGAGACCGGCCAGAACGCCCGTGGGCACGACGACTTCGCCACCGCCACCGACGACGAGCTCTTCGAAGCGCTTCGAGAGCTGCGCACCGCAGAACGCGGCTGACCACCGGACCGCACACCCCCCGAGGAGCTGGCTCGAAGTGAGCAACGAAGAGAAGCTGCGCGAACACCTGCGGTGGGCGACCGCCGAGCTCAAGGAGTCCCGCCGCCGCGTCAAGGAGCTGGAGGACGGTGGCCACGAGCCCATCGCCGTCGTCGGCATGAGCTGCCGGCTGCCCGGCGGCGTCAACTCGCCCGAGGACCTGTGGCAGTTGGTGGTCAAGGGCGGTGACGCCATCGGCGCGCCGCCCGCCGACCGCGGCTGGCGGATCGACGACCTCTACGACCCCGACCCCGAGTCGGGCCGCCCCGGCACCACCTACGTCCGCGAGGGCGGGTTCATCGACGGCGCCGACGGCTTCGACCCGGCCTTCTTCGGCATCAGCCCGCGCGAGGCCGTCGCCATGGACCCGCAGCAGCGGCTGCTGCTGGAAGCCGCCTGGGAAGCCGTCGAACGCGCCGGGGTGGACCCGCGCCGCCTGCGCGGCGAACGCGTCGGCGTCTACGCCGGGCTCATGTACCACGAGTACGGCAACCGCGGCATCGAGGTGCCCGAGGCCGTCGCCGGGTTCCTCGGCAGCGGCACGTCCGGCAGCGTCGCCTCCGGCCGGATCGCCTACACCTTCGGCTTCGAGGGCCCGGCCGTCACCGTCGACACGGCCTGCTCCTCGTCGCTCGTCACCCTCCACCTCGCCGCGCAGGCGCTGCGCCGCGGCGACTGCACGCTCGCCCTGGCCGGCGGCGTCACGGTGATGGTCACCCCCAGCACCTTCGTCGAGTTCAGCCGGCAGCGCGGGCTGGCCCCCGACGGCCGGTGCAAGTCCTTCGCGGCCGGCGCCGACGGCACCGCGTGGGGCGAGGGCGTCGCCATGCTGCTGGTCGAACGGCTGTCGGACGCCCGCCGCAACGGCCACCCCGTCCTCGCCGTCCTGCGCGGCTCCGCCGTCAACCAGGACGGCGCCAGCAGCGCCCTCGCCGCCCCCAACGGCCCGGCCCAGCAGCGCGTCATCCGCCGCGCCCTGGAGGACGCCGGACTCACCGCCGCCGACGTGGACGCCGTGGAGGCGCACGGGACGGGCACCAGGCTCGGCGACCCGATCGAGGCCCAGGCGCTGCTCGCCACGTACGGCAAGGGCCGCCCGGCGGACCGGCCGCTGTGGCTGGGCTCGCTGAAGTCCAACATCGGCCACACGCAGGCCGCCGCCGGGGCCGCCGGAGTCATCAAGACCGTCATGGCCCTGCGCAACGGCGTGCTGCCGCAGACCCTGCACGCCGAGGAGCGGACGCCGCACGTCGACTGGTCCTCCGGCGCCGTCGAACTGCTCACCGAGCGCCGCGACTGGCCCGAGACCGGCCGCCCGCGCCGGGCCGGCGTCTCCTCCTTCGGCGTCAGCGGCACCAACGCCCATGTCATCCTGGAACAGGCCCCCGAGGACGAGCCCGTCACCGCTCCCGAGAGCAGCGGCACGGACGTCCTGCCCTGGGTGGTCTCCGCCCGCACCCCCGACGCCCTCCGGGCGCAGGCCGCGCGGCTCGCCGACGCCGTCGAGGACGCCGACGCGGCGCGGGTGGGCTGGTCGCTGGCCTCGGGGCGGTCCTCGTTCGAGCACCGGGCGGTGGTGATCGGCGACGGCCGGGACGAACTGCTCGATGGCATACGGGCGTTGGCCGCCGGTGAGCCCGCCCCGGGTGTGGTGAGCGGGGTGGCCTCGGGCGAGGCCGACGGCCCGGTGTTCGTGTTCCCGGGGCAGGGGTCGCAGTGGGCCGGGATGGCCGTTCCGCTGCTGGACCGCAGTGAGGTGTTCGCGGGCCGGATCGCCGAGTGCGAGCGGGCGCTGGAGCCGTTCGTCGACTGGTCGCTCACGGATGTGCTCCGGCAGACGCCGGGGGCTCCGGGACTGGAGCGCGTCGACGTCGTCCAGCCGGTGCTGTGGGCGGTGATGGTGTCGCTGGCCGCGCTGTGGCGGTCGGCGGGTGTCGAGCCCGTCGCCGTGGTCGGGCATTCGCAGGGGGAGATCGCCGCCGCCTGCGTCGCGGGCGGCCTGTCGCTGGAGGACGGTGCCCGCGTCGTCGCGCTGCGTTCCCGGGCGTTGCTGGAGATCGCGGGGGAGGGCGGCATGGTGTCCGTCGCCCTGCCCGCCGCCGACACCGAGGCGCTGCTGGCGGCGTGGGACGGACGCATATCCGTCGCCGCCCTCAACGGCCCCCGCTCCACCGTCGTCTGCGGGGACGCGGGCGCGCTGGACGAGCTCCTCGCCCGCTGTGAGGCGCAGGACGTCCGCGCCCGCCGCGTGCCGGTGGACTACGCCTCGCACTCCGCCCACGTGGAGCGCATCCGGGACCGTATCCACAGCGAACTCGCCGGCATCCGGCCCCGCTCCGGCTCGGTCCCTTTCCATTCCACGCTCACCGGTGAGGTCTTCGACACGACCGGTCTCGACGCGGACTACTGGTACCGCAACCTGCGCAACACCGTCCGCTTCCAGTCCGTCGTCGACGGCCTGCTGACCGCCGGCCACCGGGCGTTCGTCGAGTGCAGCGCCCATCCCGTCCTGACCGTGGGGGTGGAGGAGACCGCGCAGGAGGCGGACGTACCGGCCGTGGTCGTCGGCTCGTTGCGCCGCGACGAGGGCGACCGGCGTCGCTTCCTGACCTCCCTGGCCGAGGCGTACGTCCAGGGTGTGGCCGTCGACTGGACCACCGTCTTCCCGGCCGGCGCCCGCCACCGCGTCGACCTCCCCACCTACGCCTTCCAGCGCGAGCGCTACTGGCTGGAGGGCGACGCCGCCGGCGGCGACGTCACCGCCGTCGGCCTGCGCGCCACCGGGCACCCGCTGCTGGGCGCGGCCGTGCCGGTGGCCGGCGGGGACGGGCTGCTGCTCACCGGGCGGGTGTCCCTCGACACCCACCCCTGGCTCGCCGACCACGCCGTCTGGGGCACCACCCTCGTCCCCGGCGCGGCCCTCGCCGAACTCGCCGTCCAGGCAGGGGATCTGGCGGGCCATGGCACGCTGGAGGAGCTGACGCTCCAGGCGCCGCTCGTCCTGCCCGAGCGCGGCGGCATCCACGCCCAGCTGTCCGTCGGCGCCGCCGACGAGGACGGCCGGCGGCCGCTCGCCCTGCACTCCCGCCCCGAGGACGCCGCCCCTGACGCCGCCTGGACCGCCCACGCCACCGGCTTCCTGGCCCCGGACACCGCCCCCGCCCCGACGTGGGACCTGGCCGCGTGGCCGCCCCCGGGCGCCACCCCCGTCCCCGTCGACGCGCTGTACGAGCGCCTGGCCGACGACGGCCTCGGCTATGGTCCGGCCTTCCAGGGGCTGCACGCCCTCTGGGGACGCGGCGACGACCTCTACGCCGAGGTCCGGCTGCCCCGCGAACAGCACGACGGCGCCGCCGCGTTCGCCCTTCACCCGGCCCTCCTCGACGCGGCCCTGCACCCCGCCGCCGCCCGCTCCACGGGCGACGTCCGGCTGCCGTTCGCCTGGACCGGTGTCACCGTGCACGCCACCGGCGCCACCGCCCTCCGCGTCCACCTCGCGCCCGCCGGCGACGACGGCCTGACGCTCCGCGCGGCCGACGGCTCCGGCGCGCCCGTCGTCACCGTCGCGTCCCTGGTCAGCCGGAGCGTCACCCGGGACCAGCTGGAGTCCGCCCGCACCGCCCGGCACCACGACTCCCTCTTCCACGTCGAGTGGAACGAAATACCCGCCGGCGAAGGCGAATCGGACTGGGCGGTACTGGGCGAGGACGTCCTCGGGCTGGCCGACGGGCGGCCCGGCGTGTCCGTCCACGCGGACCTCGCCGCGCTCGCCGCCGCCCCGGCCGTCCCCGGCACCGTCGTCGTCCCCTGCCGCTTCGACACCGCCGGCCTCCCCGCCGACGAGGCCGCCACGGCGGTGACGCACCGGCTCCTGGCCCTGCTGCGGGACTGGCTGAACGAGGAGCGCTGCGCCTCGTCGCGGCTGGTCCTCGCCACCTCCGGCGCCGTCCCGGCCGCCCCCGGGGAGACCGTCCACGACCTCGCGCACGCGGCCGTCTGGGGCATGGTCCGCTCGGCGCGCACCGAGCACCCGGGCCGGTTCGCGCTGCTGGACGTCGACGGGCTGCCCGGCTCGCGGGACGCCCTGCCCGCCGCGCTCGCCTCCGAGGAACCCGAAGCCGCCCTCCGCAACGGGAAGTTGCTGATCCCGAGGCTCGCCCGGGCCGCCGCCGGACGGTCGTTGGAGCCGCCGCACGACGGGTCCGGCTGGCGGCTCGACGTCACCAGCAAGGGCACCCTGGAGAACCTCGCCCTCGTCCCCGCCCCCGAGGCGGCCGGGCCGCCCGGGCCGGGGCAGGTGCGGATCGCCGTGCGCGCCGCCGGCATGAACTTCCGCGACGTCGTCCTCGGGCTCGGCATGGTCGACCAGGACGTCATGGGTGGCGAGGCCGCCGGCGTCGTCCTGGAGACCGGCCCCGACGTCACCGAATTCGCGCCCGGCGACCGGGTGTTCGGCATGGTGCCCGGCGCGTTCGGGCCGCACGCCGTCGTCGACCGGCGGCTGCTGGCCCGGATGCCCGACGGCTGGACGTACACCGAGGCCGCCACCGTCCCCATCGCGTTCCTCACCGCCTGGTACGGGCTGGTCGACCTGGCTGCCGTCCGCCCTGGCGAGACCCTGCTGGTGCACGCCGCCACCGGCGGCGTCGGGATCGCCGCCCTCCAGATCGCCCGCCACCTCGGCGCCGAGGTGTACGCCACCGCGAGCCCCGCCAAGTGGGACACGCTGCGCGCCCTCGGCGTACCCGAGGAGCGCATTGCGTCCTCCCGCGACCTGGACTTCGAGGCCGCCTTCCGGACGGCGACCGGCGGGCGCGGCGTGGACGTCGTCCTCAACTCCCTCGCCCACGAGTACGTCGACGCCTCCCTGCGACTCCTCGCCCCCGGTGGCCGGTTCGTCGAGATGGGCAAGACCGACATCCGCGACGCGGCGACCGAGGAGGCCGCCCACCCGGGCACCACCTACCGGTACTTCGACCTCATCGACGCCGGGCACGAGCGCATCGGCGCGATGATGGGCGAACTGATGGAGCTCTTCGGGCGGGGCGTGCTCCGGCCGCTCCCGGCGGCCACCTGGGACGTCCGCCGCGCCCCCGAGGCGTTCCGCTTCATGAGCCGGGCCCGGCACACCGGCAAGGTCGTCCTCACCATGCCGGACGCCCTCGACCCCGCCGGCACCGTCCTGATCACCGGCGGCACGGGCGTCCTCGGCGGGCTCGTCGCCCGCGACCTCGCCGCCCGGCACGGCGTACGGCACCTGCTGCTGCTCGGGCGGCGGGGCGCCGACGCTCCCGGAGTCGCGGAACTCGTCCAAGAACTGCACGGGTTGGGCGCGGAGGCGACCGTCGCCGCCTGCGACGCCGCCGACCGGGACGCCCTGGCCGCAGTCCTTGCCGCGATCCCCGCCGACCGCCCGCTCACCGGCGTCGTCCATGCCGCCGGCGTGCTCGACGACGCCGTCGTCACCGCCCTCACCCCCGCGCAGGTCGACGCCGTCCTCCGCCCCAAGGTCCGGGCCGCCTGGAACCTCCATGAGCTCACCCGCGACACCCCGCTCGGCGCGTTCGTCCTGTTCTCCTCGGCCGCCGCCACCCTCGGCGGCCCCGGCCAGGGCAACTACGCCGCCGCCAACGCGTTCCTCGACGCGCTCGCCCGGCGGCGGCGGGCCGACGGCCTGCCCGGCCTGGCGGTCGCCTGGGGCCTGTGGGAGACCGCCAGTGGCATGACCGGCCACCTGGACGCCGCCGACCACACCCGGATGCGGCGCTCCGGCGTCGCCCCGCTCACCGACGCGGAGGGGCTCGACCTGTTCGCCGCCGCCCTCGCCGGGGACCGGCCGCTGCCCGTCGCCCTGCGGCTCGACACCGCGGCCCTGCGCGCCTCCGCCGGGCCCGGGGGCGTCCCGCCGCTGCTCCGCGCCCTGGCCGGCGGTCCCGCCCGGCGGACCGCCGAAGCGGGGGCGGGGGAGGGGCGGGACGCCCTCCGGGCGCGGCTGGCCGCCCTGCCCGCCGCCGAACGCGACGGCGCCCTGCTGGACCTGGTCCGCGGCCACGCGGCGACCGTCCTCGGCCACGCCTCGGGCGGGGACGTGGACGACCGGCAGCCGTTCAAGGCACTCGGCTTCGACTCGCTCACCTCCGTCGAGCTGCGCAACCGCCTGAACGCCGCCACCGGCCTGCGGCTCCCGGCCACCCTCGTCTTCGACCACCCGACCCCCGCCGACCTCGCCGCCCACCTGCGGACCCTGCTGCTGCCCGACGGCGGCGACGCTCCGGACGGCGCGGCCGGCCCGGGCGGCACGGCTGACGGGACCGACGTACGGGCGCTGCTCGCCGGCATCCCGGTCGCCCGCCTCCGGGCGGCCGGACTCCTCGACCCGCTCCTCCGACTCGCGGCCGAAACAGGTGAGTTGTCGCCGGACGGCGGCGGCCCGGAGGACACCGGCACCGAATCGATCGACACCATGGACGCCGAAAGCCTGGTGGACATGGCCCTGGACATGACGGACATCCGATAGCGCCCGGACGGCGGAGAACCACGATGGCTGCAACGTACGAGAAGGTCCTGGAAGCGCTGCGCGCGTCCGTCAAGGAAGCGACCCGGCTCAAGCAGGAGAACCAGCGGCTCGCCGACGCCGCCCGCGAACCCGTCGCGATCGTCGGCATGGCCTGCCGCTTCCCCGGGGACGTACGCTCCCCCGAGGACTTCTGGCGGCTCCTCGCCGACGGCACCGACGCCGTCGGCCCGTTCCCCGAGGACCGCGGCTGGGACACCGACGAGCTGTACGACCCCGACCCCGACCGGGTCGGCAAGAGCTATGTGCGGCACGGCGCGTTCGTGCGCGGCGCGGACCGGTTCGACGCCGCGTTCTTCGGCATCAGCCCGCGCGAGGCCGTCGCCATGGACCCCCAGCAGCGGCTGCTGCTGGAGACCGCCTGGGAGGCGTTCGAACGGGCCGGCATCGACCCGGAGTCCGTCCGCGGCAGCCGCACCGGCGTCTTCGTCGGCACCGCCCCGCTCGGCTACGCCACCGGCGCCCGGCAGGGCTCCGACGGCGCCGAGGGCTACCTGCTGACCGGCACCACCGTCAGCGTCGCCTCCGGCCGGCTCGCCTACGTCCTCGGCCTGGAGGGCCCGGCCGTCACCGTCGACACGGCCTGCTCGTCGTCGCTGGTCGCCCTGCACCTGGCCTGCCAGTCGCTGCGGCGCGGCGAGTCCACGCTCGCGCTGGCCGGCGGGATGGCCGTGATGGCCGAGCCGCGCATGTTCGTCGAGTTCAGCCGGCAGCGCGGGCTCGCCCCCGACGGCCGGTGCAAGGCGTTCGCCGCCGGCGCCGACGGCACCGCCTGGGGCGAGGGCGGCGGCGTCCTGCTGCTCGAACGCCTCTCCGACGCCCGCCGCAACGGGCACCCCGTCCTCGCCGTCGTCCGCGGCTCCGCCGTCAACCAGGACGGCGCCTCCAACGGGCTCACCGCCCCCAGCGGCCCCTCCCAGCAGCGCGTCGTCCGCGAGGCCCTCGCCGACGCCGGGCTCACCCTTGACCAGGTCGACGCCGTCGAGGCGCACGGCACCGGCACCTCCCTCGGCGACCCCATCGAGGCGCAGGCGCTGCTCGCCACCTACGGTCAAGGTCGGCCCGCCGACCGGCCGTTGTGGCTGGGGTCCGTGAAGTCCAACATCGGCCACACCCAGCTCGCCGCCGGTGTCGCGGGCGTCATCAAGACCGTGCTCGCCATGCGCCACGGCACCCTCCCGCGCACCCTGCACGTCGACGAGCCCACCCCGCACGTCGACTGGTCCTCCGGCGCCGTCTCGCTGCTCACCGAACCGGTCGCCTGGCCGGAGACCGGACGCCCGCGGCGGGCCGCCGTCTCGTCGTTCGGCATCAGCGGGACCAACGCGCACGTCATCCTCGAAGAAGGCGAGACCCCGGCCGTCTCCGAAGAACTGCCGGACGGCGACGGCCCGTTGCTGTGGGCCGTGTCCGCCCGGAGCCCCGAGGCGCTGAGCGCCCAGGCCGCCCGGCTCGGCGACGCCGTCCGCAGCCACCCCGAGTGGCGCCCCGGCGACCTCGCCCGCGTCCTCGTCCGCTCCCGCGCCGCCCTGGAGCACCGCGCCACCGTCACCGGCACCACCCGCGACGACCTGCTCGCCGGCCTCGACGCGCTGCGCGACGGCGCGTCCGTGCCGCGACTCGTCCACGACACCGTCCGGCGCGCCGCCAAGACCGCGTTCCTCTTCACCGGCCAGGGCGCCCAGCGCGCCGGCGCCGGCGCGGAGCTGTACGCCGGCCACCCGGCTTTCGCCCGCGCCCTCGACGACGTGTGCGAGGCCCTGGGCGACGGCCTCGGCGCCGAGACCCGCGCCCTCGTCCTCGGCACCGGCGACCCCGCCCTCCTCCGGGGCACCCTGCACGCCCAGACCACGCTGTTCGCCCTGGAGACCGCCCTCTTCCGGCTCCTGGAGTCGTGGGAGCTGCGCCCGGACGCCGTCCTCGGCCACTCCATCGGCGAGCTGGCCGCCGCGCACGCCGCCGGGGTGTTCTCCCTGGAGGACGCGGCCGCCGTCGTCGCGGCCCGTGGCCGTCTCATGGCCCAACTCCCGCCCGGCGGCGCCATGATGGCCGTCCAGGCGGACGAGGAGGAAGTGCTGCCGCTGCTGGCCGACCGCGCCCACCTCGCGGCCGTCGCCGCCGTCAACGGGCCCCGCGCCGTCGTCGTCTCCGGTGACGAGGACACCGTCCGCGAGATCGCCGGACGCTTCGCCGCCGACGGCCGCCGCACCAAGCGCCTCGACGTCAGCCACGCCTTCCACTCCCCGCGCATGGACGGCATGCTGGACGACTTCCGCGCCGTCCTCGACCGCGTCACCCTCCACGCGCCCGCCCTCCCGGTCGTCTCCGACCTCACCGGCCGGACCCTCACCGCCGACGAGGCCCGCGACCCCGGCCACTGGGTGCGACACGTCCGCGCGACCATCCGGTTCCGGGACGGCGTCCGCCGGCTCCTCGCCCAGGGCGTGCGCACCTGCCTCGAACTCGGGCCCGCCGGCGTGCTGTCCGCCCTCGCCCAGGACACCGCCGCCGACGACGGCGCCGACCTCACCGCCGTCCCCCTGTTGCG
The DNA here is from genome assembly GCF_020099395.1 of Streptomyces mobaraensis. Lineage (NCBI taxonomy): Bacteria > Bacillati > Actinomycetota > Actinomycetes > Kitasatosporales > Streptomycetaceae > Streptomyces > Streptomyces mobaraensis. The sequence goes on from NZ_CP083590.1 coordinate 6,877,966, forward strand.
CAAGGACCGGCCCGAGCCCGACACCGTCCGTACGGCCTTCGCCCACGCCTGGGCGCGCGGCGCCCGCACCGGCCTCGCCGCCGCCCTGCCCGCCGGACCCACCCCGCACCTGGACCTGCCCACCTACGCCTTCCAGGGCGAACGCCACTGGCTGCGGCCCGCCGACACCGGCGACGGCACGGCGGGACCCGCCGCGCTCGGCCTCGACCCCACCGGATATCCGCTGCTCACCGCCGCCGTACGGCCGGCCGACGACGACCGGCTCGTCCTCACCGGCCGGATCTCCACCCGCAGCCACCCCTGGATCGCCGACCACGTCGTCCTCGGCACGGTCATCGTCCCCGGCACCGCCTACCTCGACCTCGCCCTCGACGCCGCCCGCCGCGTCGGCTGCGGCACGGTCGAGGAACTCAACCAGGAGGCGCCGCTGATCCTCACCGGCTCCCGCCCGGCCGACGTCCAGCTCACCGTCGGCGCCCCCGACGCCGACGGCCGGCGCGCCGTCGCCGTCCACTCGCGGCCCGACGACACTGCCGAGTGGACCCGGCACGCCCACGGCACCCTCGCCCCTGACGCTGTGGCGCCCGCCCGCGCCCTGGCCGGCGACTGGCTCCCGGCCGCCGCCGTCCCCGTCGACCTCGCCGACTTCTACCCGTCGGTCGTCGCCGACGGCTTCGCCTACGGGCCCACCTTCCGCGGCCTGACGGCGCTCTGGCGGTCCGGCGACGAGGTCTTCGGCGAGGTGACCCTCCCCGAGGCGGCCCGTTCCGACGCGGCCGGCTACGGAGTGCACCCCGCGCTGCTGGACGCGGCCCTGCACGCCGGGCTCGTCGGCAACACCGGCGACACCGTCCGGCTGCCCTTCTGCTGGAACCGCGTCGGCCTGCACACCACCGGCGCCACCGCGCTCCGCGTCCACCTCGCCCCCGCCGGTCCCGACGCCATGCGGCTCACCGTCGCCGACGCCGACGGCACCCCCGTCCTCACCGCCGACTCCCTCCAGGCCCGCCCGGTCTCCCTCGGCCAACTCCGCGCCGCCCGCCGGGACGACGCCCTCCACGAGGTCCGCTGGACCACCGCCCCGGGCGCCGAGCCCGAGGCCCGGACCCGCACCTGGGCGCTGCTCGGCGACGGCGTGCCGGGCCTCGCCGAGGTCCTGCCCGCCGGCGACCGGCTCGTCGAGTACGTCGCTGGCGCCGGCGCGCCCGATGTGGCGCCGGCTGCTCCGGTGCCAGGGCGGCCGGTGGGGGGCGCTGCCGCCGGGGCCCTGTCCGCCGATGACCGGCCCGTCGCGGGTCCCGCCGACGACGGAGTGTCCGGCCTGGCGCCAAGGCGGCCGGCGGGGGACGCTGCCGCCGAGGCTCTGTCCGCCGGTGACCGACTCGTCGCGGATGCCGCCGACGCCGGCGCGTCCGCCCCGGCGCCCGGGTGGCAGGTGGGGGACGCCGCCGAGGCCCTGCCCGCCGACGGCCGGCCCGTCGCGCATACCGCCGACCCCGGTGTGCCCGACGTCGCGCTGGTCGCCCCGGCGCCCGGCCGGCCGGTCCGCGAGACCGTAGCCGAGACCCTGGCCCTGCTCCAGCGGTGGCTCGCCGACGAGCGCACCACGTCGTCCGTGCTCGCCGTCCTCACCCGCGGCGCCGTGGCCGCCGGACCCGGCGACACCGTCCCGCACCCCGAACTGGCCGCCGTATGGGGCCTGGTGGGTGCCGCGCAGGCCGAGAACCCGGGCCGGTTCGTCCTGGCCGACCTCCCGCCGGACACCGACGCGACACCGGAGCTGCTGACGGCGCTCCTCTCAGGTGAGCCTCAACTCGTCCTGCGCGAAGGCGCCGTACGCGTCCCCCGGCTGGCACCGGCCCGGCTCCCGGCGGACGCCGAGACCGCGCCGCCCGTACTCGACCCCGACGGCACCGTCCTCGTCACCGGCGGCACCGGCGCCCTGGGCGCGCTCATCACCCGGCACCTGGTCGAACGGCACGGTGCCCGAAGCCTGTTGCTGCTCGGACGGCGCGGGCCGGACGCCGACGGCGTCAAGGACCTGGTGGCCGAACTGGAAGCGCTCGGCGCCCGGGTGGACGTCCGGGCCTGCGACGTGTCCGACCGCACGGCCCTGGCCGCCGCGCTCGCCGCCGTGCCCGCCGACCGTCCGCTGACCGCCGTCGTGCACGCGGCCGGCGTGGTCGACGACGCCGTCGTCCCCGCCCTCACCGCCGAGCGCGCCGCCGCCGTCCTCGCCCCCAAGGCCGACGCCGCCCACCACCTGCACGAGCTCACCCGCGGCCGGCCGCTCGCCGCGTTCGTGCTGTTCTCCTCCGCCACCGCCACCCTCGGCGGCGCCGGGCAGGGGAGTTACGCGGCGGCCAACGCGTACCTCGACGCCCTCGCCGCGCACCGGGCCGCCGCCGGGCTGCCCGCCCTCTCCCTGGCCTGGGGGCCCTGGGAGGGCACCGGCGGCATGGCCGACGCCCTCGACGAGGCGGGCCGGCGGCGGATGCGCCGCTCCGGCGTCCTGCCGCTCTCCGCCGACGAGGGACTGGCCCTCTTCGACTCCGCCCTCGCCGGGGACCGCCCGATGCTGCTGCCCGTCCGGCTGGAGACCGCCGCCCTGCGCGCCGCCTCCGACCGACTGCCGCCCCTCTTCCACGGCCTCGTCCCGCCGCCCGTCCAGGCGGCCGGGAGCGCCGGGCCGGACGCCGCCGGGGACCTGCGGCAGCGCCTCGCCGGGCTCGACGCCGCCGGCCGCGACCGGGTCCTGCTCGACCTCGTCCGCACCCAGGCCGCCCAGGTGCTCGGCCACGCCGGCGCCGCCGCGGTCGCACCCGACCAGCCGTTCGAGGAGCTGGGCTTCGACTCGCTGACCGCCGTCGAACTCCGCAACCGGCTCACCGCCGCCACCGGCACCCGGCTCTCCGCCACCCTCGTCTTCGACTACCCGACGGCCGCCGCCCTGGCCCGGCACCTCCGCGAGGCGCTGCCCGCCGAGGGCGCGCCCGCCGCCCGGTCCGTCCTCGACGAACTCGACCGGCTGGAGACCGCCTTGGCCGCGCTGCCGCCGGGCGACCCGGACCGGGTCCGCGTCGCCACCCGGCTGCGGGCCGTCGCCGCCCGCTGGGACGACGACCGGCCCGCCCCGGCCGACGACGAACCGGCGGCCGTCACCGACCTCGCCGCCGCCGACGACGACGAGGTCTTCGACTACATCGAGAAGGAACTCGGAATCTCCTGACCGCTCGGAAACCGTGCCGTCGAAGTCGAACCGTGAAGGGTGTTACGTCCATGGGGACCGAGGAGAAGACCGCCGCCGCCGGCGGTGGCGTGCCACAGCGCACCGAGGACAAACTGCGCTACTACCTCAAGCGCGTCACCGCCGACCTGGGGGAGACCCGGCGCCGGCTGGAGGAACTGGAGGCCGTCGCCGGCGAACCGGTCGCCGTCGTCGGCATGGCCTGCCGCTTCCCGGGCGGCGTCGGCAGCCCCGAGGAGCTGTGGCGGCTGGTCGACGAAGGGCGGGACGCCGTCGAGCCGTTCCCCGCCGACCGCGGCTGGGACCTCGACGCGCTCTACCACCCGGACCCCGACCACCCGGGCACCTGCTACGCCCGCGAGGGCGGCTTCCTGCGCGACGCCGACCGGTTCGACGCCGGGTTCTTCGGCATCGGCCCCCGCGAGGCCCTCGCGATGGACCCGCAGCAGCGGCTGCTGCTGGAGACCTCCTGGGAAGCACTGGAACGCGCCGGGATCGACCCGGAGACGCTGCGCGGCAGCCGGGCCGGGGTCTTCGTCGGCACCGGCCACCAGGAGTACGGCGCCCTCCTCCAGCGCGCCACCGAGAACTTCGAGGGCTACCTGCTCTCCGGCAGCGCGGCCAGCGTCCTCTCCGGCCGGCTGTCGTACGTCCTCGGCCTGGAGGGCCCGGCCGTCACCGTCGACACCGCCTGCTCGTCGTCGCTGGTGACCCTGCACCTGGCCTGCCAGTCGCTGCGGCGCGGCGAGTCCACCGTGGCGCTGGCCGGCGGCGCGGCCGTCATGGCGTCGCCGGGCATGTTCGTCGAGTTCAGCCGGCAGCGGGGGATGGCCCCCGACGGCCGGTGCAAGGCGTTCGCCGCCGGCGCCGACGGGACGGGCTGGGGCGAGGGCGTCGGCATGCTCGTCCTCGAACGCCTCTCCGACGCGCGCCGGAACGGGCATCCGGTCCTCGCCGTCGTCCGCGGCTCGGCCGTCAACCAGGACGGCGCCTCCAACGGGCTCACCGCGCCCAACGGCCCGTCCCAGCAGCGCGTCATCTGGCAGGCGCTCGCCGACGCCCGGCTCTCCGCCCGCGACGTGGACGCCGTCGAGGCGCACGGGACGGGCACGAAGCTCGGCGACCCCATCGAGGCGCAGGCGCTGCTGGCGACGTACGGGCAGGACCGGCCCGCCGAACAGCCGCTGCTGCTCGGCTCGTTGAAGTCCAACATCGGCCACACACAGGCCGCGGCGGGCGTCGCCGGCGTCATCAAGACCGTGCTGGCGCTGCGGCACGGCGTCCTCCCGCGGACCCTGCACGTCGACGAGCCGACGCCGCACGTCGACTGGTCGGCCGGCGCCGTCGAGCTGCTGACCGAGCGGCGGGAGTGGCCGGACACCGGCCGCCCCCGGCGGGCCGGCGTGTCCTCCTTCGGCGTCAGCGGCACCAACGCCCACGTCATCCTGGAACAGGCGCCGGAGGACGAGCCGGCTCCCCGTACCGAGGACGCGGAGGTGCTGCCCTGGCTGCTGTCCGCCAAGAGCGCGGGCGCCCTGCGCGCCCAGGCCGAACGCCTCGCCGCGCACCTCGACGCCCGGCCGGACACCGACCCGGCGGCCGTCGGCTGGACGCTGGCCACCGGCCGCACCGCCTTCACCCACCGGGCCGTCGTCATCGGCGACCCCGGCGAACTCGCCGCCGGAGTACGAGACCTGGCGGCCGACGGTGCCGCGCCCGGCCTGGTCACCGGTGAGGCCGCCGGCACGCACGACGGCGCGGTCTTCGTGTTCCCCGGCCAGGGGTCGCAGTGGGCCGGCATGGCCGTCGGCCTCCTCGACACGAGCGCGGTCTTCCGGGAGAGCGCCGAGGCGTGCGAGCGGGCCCTGGCGCCGTTCGTCGACTGGTCGCTGACGGACGTCCTGCGCGGGGCGCCCGGCGCCCCCGGGCTGGAGCGTGTCGACGTCGTCCAGCCGGTGCTGTGGGCCGTGATGGTGTCGCTCGCGGCGCTGTGGCGGTCGATGGGCGTCGAGCCGGCCGGCGTCGTCGGGCACTCCCAGGGCGAGATCGCCGCCGCCTGCGTCGCGGGCGGCCTGTCACTGGAGGACGGCGCCCGGGTGGCCGCGCTGCGCTCCCGGGCCATCGGCGAGATCCTGTCCGGCACCGGCGGCATGGTGGCCGTCACCCTCGGCGCCGACGCCGTCGCCGAGCTGCTGGACGGTCTCGGCGACCGGGCGTCCGTCGCCGCCGTCAACGGGCCGCTGTCCACCGTCGTCTCCGGTGAACCCACCGCCCTGGACGAGCTGTTGGCCCGCTGCGAGGCGCGGGAGATCCGGGCCCGACGGGTCCCCGTCGACTACGCCTCCCACTCCGCCCAGGTCGAACGCGTCCGCGAACGCGTCCTCGCCGACCTGGCCGGCATCCGGCCACGCTCCGGGACCGTCCCCTTCCACTCCACGCTCACCGGGGAGACCGTCGACACCGCCGGGCTGGACGCCGATTACTGGTACCGCAACCTCCGCGAGACCGTCCGCTTCGAGCCCGTCGTCCGCGACCTGCTCGCCCAGGGGCAGGGCGCGTTCGTCGAGTGCAGCCCGCACCCCGTCCTCACCGTCGGCATCGAGGAGGCCGCGCAGGACGCGGACGTCCCCGCCGTCGCCGTCGGCTCGCTCCGCCGCGACGAGGGAGACTGGCGGCGCTTCCTCACCTCCCTGGCCGAGGCGCACACCCGCGGCCTCGCCGTCGACTGGACCCCGGCCTTCCCGCCCGCCGCCCGCCGCCTCACCGAGCTGCCCACCTACGCCTTCCAGCGGCGCGGCTACTGGGTCGAGACGCGCCCCGGCGACCGGGACCCGCTGGAGGAGCGGTTCTGGACGGCCGTCGCCGACGAGGACCACGACGGGCTCGCCGCCCTCCTCGAACTCGCCGACCCCAACGAACTGGCCCGCCTGGACGCCCTGTTGCCGACCCTGTCGGCCTGGTGGTCCCGGCGCGGCGAACGCGCGGGCGTGGCACGGGACGAGCCGGAGGAAGAGCCCGACACGGCCGCCACCGCGCTCCGTCGGCGGCTGGAAGGGCTGCCCGAGGCCGAACGGGTGCGCGTGCTGGTGGACTTGGTGGCCGCGCACGCCGTGGCGGTCCTCGGGCAGGACGTACGGGTCGAGCCCGCACGGCCGTTCAACGAGATCGGCTTCGTCTCGCTCACCGCCGTGGAGCTCCGCAACCGGCTGCGCGCGGCGACGGGCCTGCCGCTCCCGGCGACGGTGGTCTTCGACCACCCGACCCCGGAGGCGCTGAGCCGCAGGATCCTCGCCGGACTCCTCGGCGAGGACGCCCCGGACGCCCCGTCCGCCATGACCACGGCGGCCGGCGACGACCCGATCGCCGTCGTCGGCATGGCCTGCCGCTTCCCGGGCGGCGTCACGGGCCCGGACGACCTGTGGCGGCTGGTGGCCGACGGGCGCGACGCGATCACCACGTTCCCCGAGAACCGGGGCTGGGACCTCGAAGCCCTCTACCACCCCGACCCCGCCCACCCCGGCACCACCTACACCCGCGAGGGCGGCTTCATCGAGGGCGCCGACCGGTTCGACCCCGCGCTGTTCGGCATCAGCCCCCGCGAAGCCCTGGCCATGGACCCCCAGCAGCGGCTGCTGCTGGAGACCGCCTGGGAGGCGTTCGAACGGGCCGGCATCGACCCGACGTCGCTGCGCGGCAGCCGCACCGGCGTGTTCGCCGGCTCCAGCGGCCAGGACTACACCGCGCTGGCCGCCGGCGCGGCGGAGGGCCTGGAGGGGTACGTCCTCACGGGCAACGCCGCCAGCGTCATCTCCGGCCGCCTGGCCTACGCGTTCGGCCTGGAGGGCCCGGCCGTCACGGTGGACACCGCCTGCTCCTCCTCCCTGGTCGCCCTGCACCTGGCCTGCCAGTCGCTGCGCTCGGGCGAGTCGACGCTGGCCCTCGCGGGCGGCGTGACCGTGCTCTCGACGCCGCAGGCGTTCGTCGGGTTCTCCCGGCAGCGCGGGCTGGCGCCCGACGGCCGCTGCAAGGCGTTCTCGGCCGCCGCCGACGGCACCTCCTGGGGCGAGGGCGCCGGCCTGCTCCTCGTCGAGCGGCTCTCCGACGCGCGCCGCAACGGCCACCCCGTCCTCGCCCTGGTCCGGGGCACCGCCACCAACCAGGACGGCGCCAGCAACGGCCTCGCCGCCCCCAACGGCCCCTCCCAGCAGCGCGTCATCACCCAGGCCCTGGCCAACGCCGGCCTGACCCCGGCCGACGTGGACGCCGTCGACGCCCACGGCACCGGCACCCCGCTCGGCGACCCCATCGAGGCCCAGGCCCTGATCGCCGCCTACGGCAAGGAGCGGCCTGCCGGCCGGCCGCTGTGGCTGGGCTCGGTCAAGTCCAACATCGGCCACACGGCGGCCGCGGCCGGCCTGGCCGGCATCATCAAAATGATCAAGGCGATGGAACACGGCACCCTGCCCCGAACGCTCCACGCCGAAGAGCCCACCCCCCACGTGGACTGGTCGTCCGGCGCGGTGGCCCTCCTGACGGAGCCCCGCGACTGGCCCGAGCCCGGCCGCCCCCGCCGCGCGGCCGTCTCGTCCTTCGGCATCAGCGGCACCAACGCCCACGTCATCCTGGAACAGGCGCCGGGGGAGGGCGAGCCGGAGCGGGCGGAGGGCGTGAGGGCGCCGGAGTGCGGCGAGTCGCGGCTCGCCAGTGGTGCCTTCGCGTCCGCGAAGGGCGAGTCGGCGCCCGCGCAGGAAATGCCCGCACTCGCGGTGGGGGAGCCGGCGTCGGCCGAGGGCGTGCCGGCACGCGCGGAGGACGAGCCCGTGCCCGCCAGGGACGCGCTTGTTCCTGCGCAGGATGAATCCGGGCCCGTGACCGATGAGTCGGCGCCGGGCGAGGGCGTGTCCGCGCCCGCGAGGGACGAGTCGGCGCTCGTGGGGGCGGTGTCCGTGCTCGCGGTGGGGGAGCCGGCGCCGGCCGAGAGCGAGCCGGCGATGGACGATCGCGCGTCCACGCCGGCCGAGAGCGAGCCGGCGACCGCCGAAGGCACGTCCGTGCTCGCGGGTGCCGTGTCCGCGGCTGCGGATGGCAAATCGGTGCTCTCGGACCGTGTGTCCGCGCCCGCGAAGGGCGCAGCGGCCAACAGCGACGCGCGCGGGAACGGGCCCGGCCTCATCCCCTGCGTCCTCTCCGGCCGCGGTGAGCAGGCCCTGCGGGCCCAGGCCGAGCGGCTGCGCGCGTACGTCGCCGAGCGTCCGGGGCTGACGCCCCTGGACGTCGGGTACTCCCTCGCCACCACGCGCGGAGCGCTGGAGCACCGGGCCGCCGTGCTCGCGGCCGACCGCGACGGCCTGCTCGCCGGGCTGGCCGCGCTGGCCGCCGGCACCCCGGCGCCGCACGTCGTCCGCGACGTCGCCGCCGGCGGCCGGACGGCCTTCCTCTTCCCCGGGCAGGGCAGCCAGCGGCCGGGCGCCGGCCGGGCGTTGTACGCGGCGTTCCCGGCGTACGCGGAGGCGCTGGACGAGGTCTGCGGCCATCTGGACGCGCACCTCGAACGGCCGCTCATTGAGGTGCTGTTCGCGGACGAGGGGACGCCCGCCGCCGCGCTGCTCGACGACACCGCGTACACCCAGCCCGCCCTGTTCGCGACGGGCGTCGCGCTCGCCCGCCTGCTGGAGGGCTGGGGCGTCGTCCCGGACCGGCTCGGCGGGCACTCGATCGGCGAGCTGACCGCCGCCCACGTGGCCGGCGTGCTCTCCCTGGAGGACGCCTGCGCCCTGGTCGCCGCCCGCGGCCGGCTGATGGCGGCCTCCTCGCCGGACGGGGTCATGGTCGCGGTCGAGGCCGCCGAGGACGAGGTGACCGCCGCCCTGGCCGATGACGAAGGCGTGGGGATCGCGGCCGTCAACGGGCCCCGGGCGACCGTCATATCGGGCCGGCGCGAAGCCGTCGGGCGGGTCGCGGACCTGCTCGCCGCCCAAGGCCGCCGCACCAAGCGGCTGCGCGTGACGCGCGGGTTCCACTCGCCGCTGATGGACGACGTACTGGACGCCTTCCGTTCTGTCGCGGCCGGGATCGACTACCGCGCCCCCCGCGTCACCCTCGTGTCCAATGTGACCGGAGAGATCCTGGAGTCCGAGGAGGTGTGCACCCCGGAGTACTGGGTGCGGCACATCCGCCGCCCGGTGCGGTTCCACGACGGCGTCCGGCGGCTGGCCGCCGACGGCGTGACGACGTTCCTCGAACTCGGCCCCGGCGGCGTCCTCTCGGCGCTGGTCCGCGACGCCCTGGGCGGCGAGGACGGCGACACCGCCGCCGTACCGCTGCTCCGGCGCGGACACGACGAGGAGACGAGCCTGGTCACCGCCCTCGCCCGGGCCCGGACCCGAGGCGCGGCCGGACCCGGCTGGGCACGCTTCCACGCCGAACGCGGCGCCCGGCGCGTCGCGTTGCCCACCTATGCGTTCCAGCGGCAGCGCTACTGGCCCGACGTCGTCGCCCCCGCCATGCCGGGAACTCCCGTCACCGGAAGCCGTGTTCCTGCGATGGCCGAACCTGTCGCCGAGGGGCCGTCTCTGCGGGACCGCATCCTGCCCCTCTCCGGCGGCGAACGGGAGCGCATCGTCACCGAGTTGGTGGCCGCGCACATCGCGGCCGTGCTCGGCCACCCGACGACGGACGCTGTGGAGGCGAGCGTCGGCCTGCCCGAGCTGGGCTTCGACTCGCTCGCCGCCGCCGAGCTCCGTGCCGCCCTCCAGACCGCCACCGGCCTCAGCCTGTCCACCTCCCTGGTCTTCGACCACCCCACCCTCAAGGCGCTCGCCGCCCACCTGCTGGCCGCCCTGGAGGAGGGGCCGGCCGCCGCCGGGCAGGGGGCCGGCGACGGCACCCTCGCCGCGATGGCCCTGCGCGCCGGGGAACTCGGCGAGTTCGCCGCCTTCCAGGAGCTGCTGCGGACCGCCTCCCGCTACCGCCCGGTCTTCGGTGCCGGCGAGCGCCCGGCCGCGAGCCCGGAACCGGTGCGGCTTTCCAGGGGCCCGGCCGGCACCCGCCTGTTCTGCTTCCCGTCGTTCGCCGGCCGCTCCGGGGCCCACCAGTACGCCCGGCTCGCCGCGGCGGCCCACGACACGGCCGAGCTGTGGGCCCTGCCCGCCCCGGGCTTCACCCCGGGCGAGGACCTCCCCGGCACCCTGGAGGCGCTCGCCCGCCACCACGCCGAGGACGTCCGACGCAGCGCCTCCGACGGCCCGTTCGCCCTCCTCGGGCACTCGGCGGGCGGCTGGATCGCCCACGCCGTCGCCGCCCGGCTGGAGGCGCTCGGCACCCCGGCCCGCGCCGTCGTCCTGCTCGACAGCTACCTCCCCGGCAGCCCGGCACTGTCCGCGATCCAGGAGGAGATCGGCCGGCGGCTGCGCGACGGCGGCGGCTCCCTCGGCCCCGGCGACGACCGCTGGGACGACACCTGCCTGACGGCCATGGGCGGCTACGACCGGCTGTTCACCGACTGGCGGCCGGAGCCGCTCGCCACTCCGGTCCTGCACCTGCGGGCCGCCGCGCCGCTGGCCGCCTTCCCGGAGGGCCGGTGGCAGGCCGCCTGGCCCGCGGCGGACGCCACCGGCGAGGTACCCGGCGACCACTTCGGCCTGATCGGCGAGCACGCCGCCGGCACTGTGCGTACCGTCCTGGACCGGCTCGCCGACGCGGATGCCACCGACGCAGACGCCGCCGGTTCGAACGGCGCCGGGGCGCATGCCACCGACCCGCACGCCGTCGGCTCGCACACCGCCGGTCCGACCGGCATCGGTCCGAACGCCGTCGGTCCCAGCGGCACCGGTCCGAACGCGACCGGTCCGAACGCCGCCGAGCCACCGCAGCGCCGCTGAGCCGCCGAGCCACACCGCACGGCGGCGCCGCCCCACGCGACGCACCGGGTCCGGCGTACGAACGCCCCGCACACCCCACGACCACCACCCACCCGCACCACCGACAACAGCGAAGGACACCGCACTCATGAGCATCGATCAGGTCCGCCGGCCGGAACCCGTCGACCAGGACGTCCTCGACGGCCAGTCCGCCTACCACCGGCGCGCGCTCACCTTCTACGACCTGGTCGTCTTCCGCGGCAGCGCGCCCCTGTTCTGGCGCTGCTCGCCGCGCAACTTCCACCGGATGTACGCCACCTGCGCCGGCGAGAAGCACCTGGAGGTCGGGGTCGGCACGGGCTACCTGCTCGACAACTGCCCGTTCCCCACCCCCGACCCCGAGATCACCCTCGTCGACCTGAACCCCAACACCCTCGCGTTCACCGCCCGCCGCCTGCAGCGCTACCGCGTCACCCAGGTCCAGGGCAACGCCCTCGAACCGCTGCCCGTGCCCGACGCCTCCTACGACTCGGTCGCCCTCAGCTTCCTGCTGCACTGCATCCCCGGCAGCCTGCGCGAGAAGGGCATAGCCCTTCGCCACGCGGCGCGGGCCGTGAAGCCCGGCGGGTACGTCTTCGGCAGCACGATCCTCTCCCAGGGCGTCCCGGTCACCCGTGCCGGCCGCTCGCTGATGGACAAGCTCAACGCCAAGGGGGTCTTCCACAACCAGGAGGACAGCCTGGAGGATCTGCGCGACCAGCTCACCGAGCACTTCACCGACCACGACCTCGTCGTGCGCGGCTGCGTCGGCCTCTGGCGCGCCCGCACGACCGCCTGAGCACGGGGGACACGGCCATGGCACACCGCTGGTACCCCATCCTGGAGGCGGGCGACGCCTTCCTCACCTCGGCGCCCATGCGCCACACCCGCACCGTCGACCTGCCGTTCCCGCCCGAGGAGACCTGGGCGGTGCTGACCGGCGACGAGGCGTCGAGCTGGACCCGGGGCATGGAGAAGCTGACCTGGACCTCCGCACGGCCCTTCGGCGTCGGCACCACGCGCGAGATCAGCATGAGCGGCGACTTCGTCCTCAAGGAGCGCTTCTACCGCTGGGAGGACGGCCGCCGCAAGACCTTCACCGGGACCGCGGCCTCCCGTCCGATCTTCCGGCGGCTGGTCGAGGACTACGAGGTCGAGCCCACCGCGCACGGCTCCCGGCTGCGCTGGCGGTGGGCCGCCGAACTGCGCGCCCCCTGGAGTCTCCCGCTCGTACGGCACGCACTCGACCGGTTCTTCTTCGCGCCGACGGGCCGGTCGCACATCGACGGACTGCGCACGTACATGACGACCCGGCGCTGAGCCGGGCCGGCCGGAGCCCGGCACGGAAGGAAGGGCTCCGGCACTCGCACGCACTGAACGACAACCGAAGACCGACAACCGAAGACCGACACCGAACGACGGAAACGAGGGCTGGGCAACCATGTGCGGTATCGCAGGCTGGATCTCCTTCCAGCGCGACCTGGAGGGCGAAGGGCCCGTGCTGCGGGCCATGAACGACACGATGGTCTGCCGCGGCCCCGACGCGGAGGGCGCCTGGCTGTCCCGGCACGCCGCGCTCGGCCACCGCCGGCTGTCCGTCATCGACCTGGAGGGCGGCGTTCAGCCCATGGTCGCCGAGACGGACGACGGCCCGGTCGTCCTCACCTACAGCGGCGAGGCGTACAACTACACCGAGCTCCGCGCCGAACTCCGGCGTCGGGGCCACGAGTTCCGCACGGCCAGCGACACCGAGGTGGTCCTCCGCGGCTACCTGGAGTGGGGCCCCGGCGTCGCCGACCGGCTCAACGGCATGTACGCCCTGGGTATTTGGGACGGCCGCACCGAACGGCTCGTCCTGCTCCGCGACCGGCTCGGCATCAAGCCGCTCCACTACCACCTCACCAAGGACGGCGTGGTCTTCGGCTCCGAGGCCAAGACCGTGCTCGCCCACCCGCTCGTCGAACCGGTCGTCGACACCGACGGCTTCCGCGAGCTGTTCGGCTTCGTCAAGACCCCCGGCCGGTCGGTCTGGGCGAACCTGCGCGAGGTGCGCCCCGGCACCGTCGTCACCGTCGACCGCGGCGGCGTGCGCGAGCACGTCTACTGGACGCTGGAGGCGAAGGAGCACCGGGACGACACGGAGACCACCGTCCGCCGGATCCGCGAACTGCTGGACGACACCGTCGCCCGCCAGCTCGTCGCCGACGTCCCGCAGTGCGTCCTGCTCTCCGGCGGCCTCGACTCCAGCGCGCTCACCGCCCTGGCCGGCCGCCACCTCGCCACCCAGGGCAAGCAGGCCCGCACCTTCACCGTCGACTTCGTCCAGAGCGCGGAGTTCACCCCCGACGACCTCCACGAAACCCAGGACGCCCCCTTCGCCCGGGACGTCGTCCGCCACGTCGGCACCGTCCACCAGGACATCCGCCTCGACCACCGGCAGCTCGCCGACCCCGCCGTGCGCCGGGCCGTCGTCGCCGCACGCGACCTGCCGTTCGGCTTCGGCGAGGCCGACAACTCCCTCTACCTGCTGTTCAAGGCGATCCGCGAGCACTCCACCGTCGCCCTCTCCGGCGAGTCCGCCGACGAGGTCTTCGGCGGCTACCCCTGGTTCCACATCCCGGCCGTCCAGGAACAGCCCATGTTCCCCTGGGTCACCGCGTCCTCCCTGGACCCCTCCGGCCACCCCACCAAGCTCATCGACCCCGAGCTGCTGCTGCACACCCTGGACGTGCCCGGCTACTGGGCCCAGCGGTACGCCGACTCCGTGGCCGCGGTCCCCGAGGTGCCGGGGGAGGACGCGCACGAGCGTCGCATGCGCGAGTTCTGCCACGTGCACCTGACGAGCCTGCTGCCCATGCTCCTGGACCGCAAGGACCGCATGAGCATGGCCGTCGGCCTGGAGGTCCGCGTCCCCTTCTGCGACCACCGGATCGTCGAGTACGTCTACAACACCCCGTGGGCCATGAAGACCCACGACGGCCGCGAGAAGAGCCTGCTCCGGGCCGCCACCGCCGACGTCCTGCCGCGCTCCGTCGTCGAGCGCGTCAAGGCCCTCTACCCCCGGACGCAGGAGCTCGGCTACGTCTCCGCCCTCCAGGCGCAGGTCTCCGAGCTGCTGGCCGAGGACCACCAGGCCGTCGGCTTCTTCGACGGCGCCGCCCTCCGCGAGGCCGCCCACGGCGCGCCCGAGGCCGTCCGGCGCGACGCGCGCGACGCGTTCGAGCGCGTCCTCGACCTGGCCGTCTGGCTGGACGTCCGCCGTCCGGTCGTCAAGCTCACCTGATCACCACCTCTCCGCCCCTCCCGCCCCCGACCCCTGAGGAATCCCCGTGAAGGACGCCCCCGTGAAGGTCAACAACGCGGTCTACGACCGCCCGGACTCCTGGTGGCGCGACGACCGCCCGTTCGCCACCCTCCAGGAGTTCACCCCCGCCCGCTTCGCCTACTTCCACGACGTCCTCACCCGCCGGCTGCGGATGGACCTCGACGGGCTGAACGTCCTCGACATCGGCTGCGGCGGCGGCCTGCTCGCCGAGGAGTTCACCCGGGCCGGCTGTCGCGTCACCGGCATCGACCCGTCCCAGCCGTCCCTGGACGCGGCCGCCGCGCACGCGAAGGAGCAGGGCCTCGACATCACCTACCGGCAGGGCACCGCCGAGGAACTCCCGTTCGAGGACAGCAGTTTCGACCTCGTCTACTGCTGCGACACCCTGGAGCACGTCACCGACGTCGACCGCGCGGTCGCCGAGGCGTCCCGGGTGCTGCGGCCCGGCGGCCACTACCTCTACGACACCATCAACCGGACCTTCGCCTCCTGGCTGGTCATGGTGAAGATGGCGCAGGACTGGCCGTCCGTCAGCTGGGCGGAGAAGGACCTGCACGTCTGGCGGCAGTTCATCAAGCCCGACGAGCTCTACCGGGTCTTCGGCCGGCACGGCCTGCGCAACAAGGGCCAGGTCGGCTTCTCCTCCAGCCGCGGCCGGCTGGAGGTGCTGCGGCTGCTCCGCCGTCGGGCGCGCGGCCACATCTCGTACGGCGAACTCGGCCGGGAGTTCCGGCTCGGCACCAGCACCGACATCTCCGTCATCTACGCCGGGTACGCCCGCAAGGCAGGGGGGAGCACGGATGCCGGCCTCTGACCCCGGCGGGGACGCCGCCGACGTCCGGGTACCGGTCCTGGTCGTGGGCGGCGGCCCGGCCGGCCTCGCCGCGTCCCTCGCCCTCTCCCGGTACGGCGTCCGCCACCTCCTCGTCAACAAGCACCGCGGCACCGCGCACACGCCCCGCGCCCACCTGCTCAACCAGCGCACCGGCGAGATCTTCCGCGATCTCGGCGTCGAGCGGCGGGTCCTGGACCGGGCCACCCCGCCCGAACTCCTCGCCAACCACGTGTTCATGTCCACCTTCACCGGCCCCGAGGTCGCCCGGCTCGACGCGTACGGCAACGGGCCGGACCGGATCGGGGACTACCGGGCGGCCAGCCCCGCCCTGATGTGCAACCTGCCGCAGCACCTGCTGGAACCGGTCCTCGTCGAGGCGGTCGAGGAGGCCGGCGTCGGCGAGCTCCGGTTCGGGCAGGAGTTCCTGTCCCTGACGCAGGACGAGAAGGGCGTCACCGCGCTCGTCCGCGACCGGGGGACCGGCCGCGAGTACACCGTCCGCGCCGACTACCTCATCGGCGCGGACGGCGCCCGCAGCGGCGTCCTGCGGGAGCTCGGCCTCGGCCTCACCGGCGCGCAGGGCGTCGCCCGGGCCGTCTCCGTCTGGTTCGAGGCCGACCTGAGCCGCTACGCCGCCCACCGGCCCGGCATCCTCTACGTCGGCGCGGTCCCCGGCCGGCCCCCGACCGACGGCCGCGTCTTCGTCAGCGTCCGCCCCTGGGACGAGTGGGTCTTCCTCACCTTCCCGCACCCGGACGCGCCCCTCGACCCCGACGACCACGAGGCGATCCGGGCGCGGATCCTGGAGAGCATCGGCGACGACTCCGTCACCGTCCGCATCAAGGACGTCTCGCCCTGGGACGTCAACGGCACGGTCGCCGAACGGTACGGATCCGGGCGGGTGTTCTGCGTCGGCGACGCCGTCCACCAGGGGCCGCCCACCAACGGGCTCGGCCTCAACTCGGCGGTCGCCGACTCGTTCAACCTCTGCTGGAAGCTCAAACTCGTCCTCGACGGACCGGCCGGCCCCGAGCTGCTGGACACGTACCACAGCGAACGCCACCCGGTCGGACAGCAGGTCGTCGACCGTGCCTTCCGCAGCATGGCCGACCTGCTGGCCGTCCCCGAGGCGCTGGGCTTCACCGAGGGGCAGAGCGCGGACGAGCAGCGGCGCATCCTGGAGTCGCTGCACGACGACACGGAGGAGGCCCGGGCCCGCGCGGCGGCCCTGACCGCCGCCACCCGCCGGATGAACTACCAGGTCAACGCGCACGGCGTCGAACTCGGCTACCGCTACCGGGACGGCGCCACCGTCCCCGACACCCCCGAACCGGACGCCGACCGCGACCCCGAGCTCTACTACCGGCCCACCACCTGGCCCGGCGCCCACCTCCCGCACGCCTGGCTGGAGGACGGCCGGCGCGCCCTCTCCACCCTCGACGTCGTCGGACGCGGCGCGTTCGTCCTCCTCACCGGCCCCGGCGGCGAACCCTGGCACGCCGCCGCCCACGAGGCCGGCCGCCGCACCGGCGTCCCGGTGACGGTCCGCACCATCGGCACGCCCGACGACCTGCGCGACCCGTACGGCCAGTGGGCGCGCGTCCGGGAGGTCGGCCCGGACGGCTGCGTCCTGGTCCGGCCGGACGCGCATATCGCCTGGCGCGCGACGGACGGCTCACGGGCGGGCGAACTGCCGGACGTCATGGCGAGGTTGCTGCGCGTCCGAGGGGAGGACGCGGAGGGCTGACCTCCACCGGCCGGGCCACCGGGGCCCGGCCGGTGGCGCACCGCACGTACTCGCCGTTCCCCGCGGTGGCGGTCCCGGTGCCTCACGATCCCGGAGCGGCGGCCTCCCGTTCGGCGAGGAACGCGTCGAGCAGTTCGAAGAGCACCCGGAGGACGTGGGCCTCCTGATCCGGCGTCAGGTCCTCACCGCCGTGCCACCCCGGCAGGGCGATCCGCCGGATCTGCGCTTGCCAGACGAGGTTGGCGCCGGCCTGGTGGTGCGCCGTCAGCCATTCCCGCCAGCCCGTCAGGCCCGGCCCGCCGTACCGCTGGGCCGCGTGGTCGTAGCCCGCCAGGAAGGCGGTCACGCCGGCGAGGGACGGGGGGCCGAGGTACATGCCGGGCCGCTTGGCGAACAGCCCCAGGTACTCGCGCTCGCTCATGTCGTTCGGATGCGTCATGCCCGGATCCCTCCGCTGTGGTCGCTCCGTCGAGGAGGCGGGACCGCCGCCCCGCGCTCCGGCCGCCGTCAGGAAGCCGCCCGGTTGTCCCACGCCCACGCCGCGATCCCGACCCGGTTGCGGACGCCGAGCTTGCGCTGGACGTGGGCGAGGTGTGTCTTCACCGTGCCGGGGGAGATGAAGAGTTCGGCGCCGATCTCGGCGTTCGTCAGGCCCTTGGCCACGAACCGGGCGATCTCCGCCTCCCGTTCGGTCAGCGCCTCGGCGGGCGGCTCCGCGCGCGGCGGCTCGGGCGCCCGCAGCTGCCGCAGCAGACGGACCGTCACCGACGGGCTGACCATGGCGTCCCCGGCCATCGCCGCCCGGACCGCCTCCACCAGCAGCGTCGGGCTCGACCGCTTGAGCAGGAAGCCGCAGGCCCCGTTGCGGAGGGCCGTGTGCACGTACTCGTCGAGGTCGAACGTCGTCACCACGACCACCCGCAGCGGATCCGGCACGTCCGGGCCCGCCAGCAGCCGGGTGACCTCCAGGCCGTCCAGCCGCGGCATGCGGATGTCCGCCAGGACGACGTCCGGCCGCAGCCGGCCGGCCAGTTCGACGGCCTGCCGCCCGTCCTCGGCCTCACCGACGACCTCCATGTCCGGCTGCGAGTCGAGGATCAGCCGGAAGCCGATGCGGACCGCTTCCTGGTCGTCGGCGAGGAGTATGCGGGTGCTCATGATCGTCACGGTAGCGGCCCTCCGCCGGGCGGCATACCCCGGGCCCGGCGGCGGCGCCCGGAGTCTGCCGATCGGCAGATGTGCCGGACCGGCCCCGGACGGGAGGGTGGTCACCGCACCGGTGGACAGGACCGCCGGTCGGGGACGAGGAGACAGACCGCCATGAGCGCACAGGTGACCACCACGGAACCGGTCCGGGACGGCGTGACCGAGCCGCCCCCGGGAGCGTCCCGGGAGCGGTGGCGGTCCCGGTGGCCGGTCTGGTCCGGCTGCCTGGCGGCCCTGTGGTCCCTGCTGTACGGCGCCGCGGGCCTCTACTGGGCGGCGGGCGGCGCCGGTTACCCCTTCGCCAAGGTCGAGGACGACCGCGCCTCCGCCTCCCTGCTGGAACCCAGCCGGGCGGAGATCGTCGGACCGGTGATCGCGGCGGTCGGCGCGGCGGGCGTCGTCGCGGGTGTGCTGATGGCCCGGGGCGTGGGCAAGGGCCGGGCCCGGACCTGGCTGCTCGCCTACGGGTGGACCTCGGCCTGCGTGATGGCCTTCGCCGTCCCCGACTACTCCCTCCTCGGACTGCTGGTCTTCGCGCCGCTGCTGGTGGTGTTCGCCTTCACCGGGGTGCCCGGTCCGCAGGACGGGGTCGGGGACGTCCTCTACTGGCACCGCGGCAACCTGATCATCATCTTCGCCGGGGGCCTGCTGTGGGCCGCCGCCACCCTCGCCTACCAGTGGCGCACCGCGCACCGCTGCACGGCCTGCGGCCGGTCCCGGCACGGCACCGCCCGCTGGACGACACCCGAGGCCACGCGCCGCTGGGGCCGCTGGGCGGTGTACACCGCCGCCCTCTCCTCCGTCCCCTACGACTTCACCCGCCTCGCCTGGTACTTCGGCTGGCCCCTCGGCATCACCCGGGAGTTCCTGGAGGACATGCGGGACACTCCCGGCATGCTGGAGATCGGCCTCGGCCTCGGTCTCCTCTCCACCGCCGGCGGTCTCCTCACCCACGGCCTCATCAGCCGCTGGGGCGAGGTCTGGCCCCGCTGGGTGTGGTGGAAGGCGGGCAAGCGCGTCCACCCCCTCACGGCCGTCATTCCCGCCACCGTCGTGGCCCTCGTCCTCGTCCCCGGCGGCCTGATGAACGCCCGCCACGTCACCGCCGAGATGTGGGGCGCCAACGGCCCCGGCATCCTCTGGACCGTCTGGGGCCTGGCCCTGGGCGCCGCGACCCTCGCCTACCACCTCCGCCGCCGCGGGGCGTGCACCCGCTGCGGACGCGCCTGAACGAGAACCGGCCGGAAGGCGACGACACGCGAGGGCGGCTCCCCCGGTGGGAGCCGCCCTCGCGTGTCGCGCGTGTACGCACGCGGCGGGCGCTCGGGGCCGGCGAGCGCCTCGGCCGGGCAGGGGGAACGGGGCGCCCCCCCATACCGCAACCCCTTCACCACCGCAACGGAAACTCCGCCCGCACCTCCCACCCCTCACCCTCACTGGACCCCCCCGCCGTCAACACCCCACCCAACGTCTCCACCCGCTCGGCAAGCCCCGCCAGCCCCAACCCACCCCGCCGCTCACCGGCCAACGGCCGGCCCGCACGTGCCCCGGCCGCGCCGCGCCCGGAGTCCGTGACCGAAACGGACAACGACGGCCCCGCCGTGCCGCCCTCGCGGGACCCGAGGAGCCCGCCGCCCCCGCAGGACAGGACGACCCGCACCCGTTCCGCCCCGGGAGCGTGCCGCCGCACATTGGTCAGCGCCTCGACGACGACGCGGTGCACGGTCGCCGCGACCTCGCGCGGCACGTCCGCCCGCCGCTCGGGCGGCAGTTCGTCCGTCAGCCGGATGTCCGCCGTGCCGGACGCCCGGAACCGGTCCACGACCCCCGGCACGTCGTCCAGCCCGTACGCCGCCGCCCGGGCACCGGCGTCGTCGGCCACCGACGCGTCCTTGCCGGCGCCGGCGGCGGAAAGCCGCCCGTCCCCGTCCCGCAGCATGTGCACCGTACGGTCCATGGCCCCCAACGCCCGCACCCCCGCCTCCTCGATCCGCCGGAGCAGCGCCGGAACCTGGTCCGGCCGTGCCTCGTGCACGACCTGCGCGGCCTGGGCGAGGGCGACGATGCCGGAGACGTCATGGGCCACGAAGTCGTGGAGATCGGCGGCGAGTTCGAGCCGCTGGGCCCGCCGGGCCTCCCGCACACCGCGCGCCCGCCGCTCCCGTGCCGTGTACAGGGCGGTGCCGAGCGCGCCGGCGGCCAGCGGGCCGGCCGACAGGAACAGGGACTGCCCGGCGGCCTCCAGCGCCCCGTCGTAGGCGCCCGCCCGCAGCAGCAGCGTGGACACGGCCGCCCCCAGAACCAGCCAGAGCCCGGCCGACCGCCAGGGCGGAAGCGCCCGGGTGACGAGGAGGACGAGCCAGGTGCCGGACGCGTACTCGACGAGGGCCAGCTTGATCGCGGGGGACCCTTCGGCGGTCGCGCCGGGACCGGCGAGCACGGTGCCGAGCCCGCACACCGCCGCCACGGCCACCGCCGTCAGGGCGAGCCGGCGCGCGTCGCGGGGCCACCAGCCCGTCGTCGCCAGGGTGAGCAGGGCCGACACCGTCATCGTGCCGACCGCCGTCCCCCCGGCACCGGGCAGCGCCGCGGCACCCGCCGCCGCCACTCCCGCCCCCGCGGTGCCGCAGCCGGCCCTGACGACGGTCCGGCGGCCGGGCCGCCACTTCCTTGTGCGCTCCATCCGCGGGAGTCTAGGCCGACCAAGATCCACTGTCGTCGGGGCGGGGCGCGGGGCCAGACGGATCCGGCAGCGGAGAGCGACGTTCCGATCACGCATAGCGGTCAAGGGACCCCGGTGTGACCGCCGCGCTTGGGGAGACACCCGTCCGCACGTGTAGTTTTTGTAGTACGGCCGCACCGGTCATCCCGGAGCATGCGGCACGTACTCGTCATCAAGCGCGTGCTGCCGCCCCCGGCGCCGCCATGCCGATACGAAGGACGCCCCACCCATGCCCTACGTGCGCCACTGGTTGCGCAATTCCGTCCTGTTGTTCGTGGCAGCGATCGTGCTCGGCATGACCGCCGCGCACACGTCGCTGATCCAGCCGCACGACCTGGACCTGGACCGCACCATCCAGACGAACACCCGCACCGGCTGGCTGAACGACGTGATGGAGGGCGTGAGCTACCTCGCCTCGCCCGTCGCGGGCGTGATCATCCTCGCGCTGTGGACCGGCTGGCTGCTGATCGCCCGGCGGCGGCCGATCCAGGCCGTCGCCACGTTCCTCGTGGTGGCGGTCGGCTGGAACAGCACCCAGATCGCCAAGGCCCTCGTGGCCCGCGACCGGCCGCCGCGGCAGTTCTCCCTCGACCCGGAGATCGGCTCCAACAGCTTCCCCAGCGGCCACACGGCCTTCACCGTCGCGGTGGCCGTCGCCGTGTACTTCCTCTTCCGCGAGTCCCGCCACCGCCGTACCGTCGCGGTCTGCGGCGTCCTCGCGGTACTGCTGGTCGCCTTCTCGCGGATGTACATCGGCGCCCACTACCCGACCGACACCTTCGGCTCGGTCCTGGTCGCCGGGTCGGCGATCTTCTTCGTGACGGGCATCTGGCACGTCTGGATCCTTCCGCGGGTGGACCGGCTGCCGCTGCTGAGCCGCTTCGGCCTGGAGCAGGAGCGCGCCGAGCTGGAGGCCCGGGAGGGCGGCCACGCCGCCGTACCGGGCCCGGGCGGCCCGCGCCGCCCCGGCCGCCACCGCAGGCACGCCGCGCGCTGACCGCCACCCGCCGAGCCCCCGAGGGCCCGCCGCCTCCGCACCCGGAGCCGGCGGGCCCTCGGTCTTTCCGGGCCCCCCGCGAGCCCGGGAGGGACGGGCCGGGCCGCCGGTGGGTCATCGCTTCGCACGGACGCCGGAGAGGCCTTTACGCTGTTCGCCTTCCGCCTGTGCCCGTTCCGGGCCAAGCGCTGTGTTTCGCTCGTCCCAGGGCGCGGCCAACCGGGAGGCGTTCACCGGCGTCCTCTGATGGACCGGCGCCACCCTCGAGTGGACCGGCGGCACCCTCGCGACGATGTGGGCCCTGATGTTCTCTTTGCCCGAGGGTGCGGAGAGCCGGGGCGGGTGAGCCGGTTCCCCACGGCGGCGGCACCGCCCCGGTGCCGCCGCCCTACAAGCGGCTGGGGGAGCCCGCCATACTTGGGGGAGGCCGGGGGCGGCGCGGAGGCAACGACGGGGGCGGCGGGGCGGGGATGGCGGAGACCAGGCTGATCCAGGGCCGGTACCAGCTGCTCGACCGGATCGGGCGGGGCGGCATGGGAGAGGTGTGGCGCGCCCGCGACGAGTCCCTGGGCCGGCACGTGGCCGTCAAATGCCTCAAACCGCTCGGCCCGCGGCACGAACCGTCCTACCTTCGGGTGCTCCGTGAGCGCTTCCGCCGCGAGGCCCGCGTCGCGGCGGCGCTCCAGCACCGCGGCATCACCGTCGTCCACGACTTCGGCGAGAGCGACGGCGTCCTGTACCTGGTGATGGAGCTCCTCGACGGGCGCAACCTCAGCCAGCTCCTGGAGGACAACAAGCAGCACCCGCTCCCCGTCCCCGAGGTCGTCGACATCGCCGAACAGGTCGGCGCCGCCCTCGCGTACACCCACCGGCAGGGCATCGTCCACCGCGACCTCAAACCGGCCAACATCATGCGGCTGACGGACGGCACGGTGAAGATATGCGACTTCGGCATAGCGCGCCTGGGCCACGACATCGGTTTCACGGCCCGGCTGACGGGGACCGGCATCGCCATGGGCACCCCGCACTACATGTCGCCCGAACAGATCGGTGGGGGCGGCGTCGACCACCGGAGCGACCTGTACTCGCTGGGCTGCGTGCTGTACGAGATCGCCACCGGCACCCCGCCGTTCGACATGGACGACGCCTGGGCGGTCCTCGTCGGCCACCGCGACACCCCGCCCACGCCCCCGCGCGACCTCCGCCCGGAGCTGCCGCCGGCGTTCGAGGACGTCGTCCTCAACCTGCTCGCCAAGGAGCCCGACGACCGTCCCGACGACGCGGCGGAGCTGGTCCGGCGGCTGACCGGCGCGCGGCCCGGAACGCGCGCGGGCGGGATCGCGTACGCCGGCGACGCGTCGTACCCGGCCGGCCCTTCGTACACCGCCGACTCCCCGAACCCTGCCGACTCCTCGTACACCGCCGACACTCCGTACACCGGCGGCGGCGCTTCCTCCACCCGCGGCACTCCCACTCGCGGCACTTCCTCCACCCGTGGCGCATCCTCCACACGCGGCGCTTCCCCCTCCCACCCGCGCCTCCTGTCCGAACCGCCGCCCCGGCTCCCGGCCTGGGCGCGGCACATGACCACCGGTTCGAAGGCCGCCGGCACCGGTGCCACGGCGCTCCCGCCGGACCCCTCCGCCGTGCTGACCGGCGCCTGGACGGTCCCGTGGAGCGGCCGGAAGGACGGAGTGGACGGCACGGGCCGCCGCGGGCCCACCGCTTCGGCGTGGGAGCCGGGCGCCGACCCGCGCCGGTCGTCCGCCGGCTCGGGAGCGTTCCCCTCCGCCGACGGCACCACCGCCGGTTCCGCCGGGGCGGAACGCCCGTCCCCGACGGCTCCCGCCCCCGTCCCCCCGGACGTGCTGGACGCACTCGCCGCCCGGCACAGCGGCGGCCTCCGCCTCGGCCGCGCCGGACGCTGGGCGGAGGCGGACGAGACGCACCGCGCCGTGCTCGCCGAACGCGAGCGGCTGCTCGGCCCCGACCATCCCGACACGCTCGCCAGCCGCTACGAGGTCGCGTTCTCGCTCAGCCGGCTCGGCCGCCCGGAGGAGGCGCTCCGCGAGTTCGCCCGTACCGCCTCCGCCCGCTCCCGCACCCTCGGCCCCGACCACCCCGACACGCTCGCCGCCCGGCAGGAGACGGCGTACGTCCTCGGCCGGCTCGGCCGCCACTTCGAGGCCCGGGAGGTGTACGCGGACGTCCTGGCGGCCCGCGAACGCATCATGGGCCCCGACCACCCCGACACCCTCCGCTGCGGCCACAACCTCGCCTTCAGCCTCGGCAGACTGGGCCTGCTGGAGGAGGCGTACCGCATGGCGCACGACGTGGCCGCCGCGCGGGCCCGGGTGCTGGGCGGGGACCATCCCGACACCCTCGTCACCCGCTACGAGGTCGCCTACACGCTGGGCCAGCTCGACCGGTGGAGCGACGCCCTCCGCACGTACCGCGAAGTGGCGGCGGCCCGCACCCGCGTCCTCGGCCCGGACCACCCGGACACCCTGGCCGCCCGCTACGAGGCCGGCATCTGCCTGGGCCGCCTCGGGCGCAGTACGGAAGCGCTGGAGCTGTACCGCGCGCTGATCGAGGACCGCACCCGCGTCCAGGGCCCCGCCCACCCCGACACCCTCCGCGCCCGGCACGGCATGGGCGTCAACCTCGGCCGCCTCGGCCGGTGGGAGGAGGCCCTCGCCGAGGCCCGCGACGTCTGCGCCATCCGCGCCCGCGTGCTCGGCGCCGACCATCCCGACACCCTCGTCAGCCGCCGCGAGGTGGCCGTCGGCCTGGGCTGGCTCGGCCGCTGGACGGACGCCCTGGCCGTCTACCGCGACGTCGCCCAGGCGCGCCAGCGCGTCCTGGGCGCGGACCACCCCGACGCGCTCGCCAGCCGCAACGACGAGGCCCGCTGCCTCCAGCAGCTCGGCCGCACGGCGGAGGCGGCGGAGCTGTACCGCCAGGTCGCGGCCTTGCAGCAGACCCGGGCGGCCCGCCTCAGGCGGTGAACGCCCGGGCGACGGCCAGACTGTCCTCGTACACGTGATGCCGCGTCACCAGACCGTTCCCGACGGTGAGATGGAAGGCGAACCGCGCCCGGTAGCGCCGCCCCGTCGGCCGGGCCGTCAGCCGCAGCTCGCCGGTGACGACCGCGTCCGCCCCGTCGACGAGCACCCGCTCGATCCGGGTGTCCGCCTCCTCGGGCACGTGATGCGCCCCGATCTCCCGGTAGTGCGCCGCCGCGTCCGCCCGGCTCGACCGCTCCCGGATCCACGGCGTCTCCGCCCGCCCCAGCTCCTCCGCCGGCCAGTCCAGCGCCCAGTCCGCCCCGTCCGCGTACAACTCCGCGATGCGCTCCGGGTCTCCGTCGGCGATCCGCCGGAGCAGCTCGTCGACGACGGCCCGGGTGGCGGCGGTGGTGTCGGCGGAGGTGTCGGTGGCGTTGCCGGTGGCGGGGGCTGCGGTGCTCATGGCGCTCTCCTGGTTCCTTGACGCGGGCCGCGCTGGGGCGGTTGTGCACCAGTGTGGAGCGGGGGAGCGGGGAGAGCGATGACCGCGGAGGTAATGGCGCGGTGGACCCCTCAGCCTCCGCCACCCCGCCGCCCGCCCCCCCAACTCCCGTGACGGCACGAGATTAAGCCGCCCGATCGCCTCGTTGACGTCCTTCGGCCAGAACCACAGCCGGTACACCGGCGGCACCCGGAAGTAGTCCTCGGGGCCGAAGAGTTCGCGGGTGCGGAGGTCGGCGCAGTAGCGTTCGCGCCAGGAGAAGGACTCGCCGGGGCGGAGCGGCGTGCCGTCGACGATCTTCTGAGTGACCTCGTGCAGCCTCTCCAGGGCCCGGTACTCGTACCCCAGCAGGGTGGCCGGCTCCTTCCAGATGCCCTTCTTCCCCTTCACCGCCTTCTCGGCGGCCTCCAGGGTCATCGGCAGATCGAGCTCCCCGGGGATGGAGGGGTAGATGATGAACGTGGCGGCCCAGCCGGATTCGATGAGGTCGAAGTTGAAGGTGGAGCGCTGCCGCCGGGTGAGGACGGCCCGCTCGTCCTTCGAGTAGTCCGGCGCGACGTAGGCCAGCAGGCGGTGGTGGTCGTCGAAGGGCGAGTCGGCCGTGCGGATGAAGATCCGGCGCGGCTTGTCGCGCGGGGGTTTGCCCTCCGGAACGCCTTCGATCAACCGCTTGTTGATGTTGTCCGTGTTGAACTGGGCCGCCTTGGTGCCCTGTTCGAACTGGAGCGTGCCGGCGTGACCGGTACGGATCTTCGGCAGCAGGAACGCGGCGAGCTCCTTCGAAATGGGCGCCTTGCCCTTCTCGATCCACCCGGCGAGCTCCTTGAACTTCTCGTCCACGTGCTTGGCGCCCTCGGCGGACTTCGCCGTCACCTCGGGGGTGTCGACGGACAGCATGCGAACGGGCATGCGGATGTTCGGCGTATCGCCGTCATGGACGTCGACCAGGGCGTCGGAGCCCAGGGAGGGCATGGACTCCCCGGCCGGTGACCACAGAACCTGTACGGGATCGATCACGGCTCGCGTCCTTTCCGGCTCCGACCCGTTCCGGCGGGCCCTTGCCGGCCCGCCCGCTCCGCCGCCGGTCCTGCTGACAGCCTCGGCCCGCCCCGCCGGGCCCGCAACCGGAGCCGCCGGCGCCACGGCCGTCGGAGGAGGGCGGCCCTCAGCCCACCGCCCGCACACCGACGCCCCGAACCGCTCCTGCGCCCCGGCCGTCACCTCGGTGCGGGAGAAGCCGGACGGGGACCCTCCTCCCGCCCACCGGCCTCGGGCCCTCCGGTGCCGAGCGAGGCGATGCGCTCCATGTTGGCCGTGCCCCATTCGCCGAGCGGCATGAGGACGTCGAGGAGCGATGTGCCGAACGGGGTCAGCGAGTACTCCACTTTCGGCGGCACCTGGGGGAACTCCTCGCGGTGCACCAGCTGACTCGCTTCCATCTCCTTGAGCTGGTTGATCAGGACGCGCTCGCTGATGCCGTCGACCGCGCGCCGCAGCGCTCCGAAGCGCAGCGGTCCTCCGCAGTGGAGCGCCCAGAGGATGAGAATCTTCCACTTGCCGCCGACGACGGCCAGGGCGGCATCGAACCCGCAGGTGAAGGTCCGCTTCCTCATCGACGCTCCGCACATACTCGTAGGTAAGTACCCGACAAAATTGACGGTACTTGAGAAAAAGTCCGTGCCGGACGGAGCATGGAGTGGCAACGGCCCGAATGGAGCCGGAATATCCATGAAAACGCGCGGAGTTGAGCACATGTCTGTGAAAGACCGCACACCGGTGACCGTCATCGGCCTGGGAGCGATGGGTACGGCGCTGGCCGAGGCGTTCGTCGGGGCGGGGCACCCGACGACCGTGTGGAACCGGAGCGCGGAGAAGGCCGCGCCGCTCGTCGCCAAAGGGGCGCGGCACGTTCTCGCCGTCGAGGAGGCGGTGGCCGCGAGTCCGCTGGTCGTCGTCTGCCTGACCACGTACGACGCCACGTGCGCGGTTCTGGAGCCGGCCTCCGCCGAGCTGGCCGGGCGCGCGTTGGTCACCCTCAACACCGGGACGCCGGACGGCGCCCGCCGGATGGCCGGCTGGGCGCGGGAACGGGGAGCGCGCTTCCTGGACGGCGCGGTCAAGAACGTGCCGCCGGCCGTCGGCGCACCCGACACCCTGCTGTACTACGGGGGCGACAAGGAGGTGTTCGACACGTACGAGGCGACTCTGCGGGTGCTGGGCGGGGACACCGTCCACCTCGGCGACGAGCCGGATCTGGCCGCTCTCTACGAACAGGCCGTGGGCGGCCTTCTGCTGCCCGCCCTCCTCGGCTTCTTCCAGGGAGCCGCGTTGGTCTCCGCGCGCGGCCTGAAGGCCGGCACGCTGGTGCGGTTCACCACCAAGTGGCTGGAGATGATCGCGTCCGAACTGCCCGCCATCGCCCAGGAGATCGACAGCGGCGACTACACCCGGCCCCGGGCGACCGTCGGCATCTTCCACCAGGCGGTCGCCCATGAACTCCAGCTCGGCCGGGAGGCCGACATCGACGTGTCGTGGCATCTGCCGATGTACGAGATGCTCGAACGGGCCATCGCCGACGGCCACCGCGACCACAGCGTCTCGGCGCTGATCGAGACACTCCGGAAGCCGGCGCCACAGGCGTAGACCTCGGCCGTCCCATGCCGTCCCATGCCGTGCCGCATCAGTGCCGGCCTGCCCGCGCCGCTCAGTCGGCCGGCCCGGCAGGGGCGCGGCCCGCGTCGCCCGAGGCGGAGCGGACGGATGCGGCGGGAACGGAGCCGGCGTCCGCCCGTGCGTTCGCGGCGACGCCCGCTCCGGGGAGCCGCCCGGAGCGAGCGGGGCGTGTGCGGCGGCCGCGTGCCGCGCCCGTCGCCCCCACCACCAGCACCAGCAGCGCCAGCAGTTCGAACGCCGCCCCCGCCCACGGCAGCGACCCCAGCCGGCCCGCGCCCACCAGGAGGCCGCCGAGGGCGCCGGCCAGGGTCTGGCCCAGGTAGAGGGCGCTCTGGTTGAGGGCGAGGAGCATGTCGCCGTGCCGGCCGCCGATGTGCAGCAGGCGGTGCTGGATGAGCGGGAAGGCGCACCAGTGGGCGAACCCCCACGCGGTGAGCGCCACAGCCGTGCTCGCGGTGGAGCGCAGGGCGGGGGAGAGGGCGGCGAGGGCGACGGCGAGCAGGGCGACGGACGTCGCGAGGGCGGTCCGCGGGTTGACGCGGTCCGCGAGCCGGCCGCCGGCCATCACGCCGGCGAAGCCGCCGACGCCGAAGAGCAGCAGCAGCCACGGCCGCAGGCCCGTCCCCACGTGCCCGGCGCGGTCGAACAGGGCACCGAGGTAGGTGTAGACGACGAAGGTGCCGACCACCCAGAACGCCGTGACGAGCAGCGCCGAGGGCGCGTGGCGGACGCGGAACACGGCCAGTCGCTGCCGTACCCCCGACCCGCCCGGGCCCGGCACCGACGGCAGGGCGGGCCAGAGTCCGGCCAGCGCGACCAGGGCCAGCAGGGCGACGAAGCCGAACGCCCAGCGCCAGGACGAGAAGTCGCCGATCGCGCTGCCCAGCGGCACGCCCAGGGCGATCGCCGTGGTCATGCCCGCGTAGACGAGCGCCAGGGAGCGGCCCCGCCGTTCGGGCGGGGTGATCCCGGCGGCCACCGCCGACGCGGTCGAGGCGTAGATCGCCGCGCCGGCGCCCGCGACGGCCCGGCTGATCAGCAGGACGGCGTAGGACGTCGCGAAGGCGGACAGGGCGTTCCCGGCCGCGAACACGATCAGCACCGCGACCAGCAGCGTCTTCCGGTCGACGGCCGACGTCAGGCCCGCCAGGATCGGCGCGGCGACGGCGTAGGTGAGGGCGAACACCGTCACCGACTGCCCGGCCGCCGCCGTGGACAGACCCAGGTCGCCGGCCATCGAGGGCAGCAGCCCCGAGACGATGAACAGGTCCGTCCCGATGGCGAACATGCCCAGCGCCAGCAGCCAGATCCGGGCCCCGCCCCCGCCCCTGTCCTTCGAGGTTCCTTCCGCCATGGCCATCATCGCGCCCACCCCTCTCCGTATCCCACCCACCGGAGTAACCGGTTGTGTGGTTACTTCGTTCGTGGCCGGTAACCTAACATGGGGTTATGAGTGCGGAGCAAGAGCGTCAGGACCGCGACTGGGTCTGGTACGGCACCCGGATCAGCGTCGACTTCGTCAACACCCGCCGCGACCGCTGGGCGGGCGGCCGGGAACTCCTGCGCGAACCGGCCGACCTCACGGCCTGGTTCGAGGCGGCCGCGATCGGCCCCGCCTGCATCCCCGTCGACGGACCCCTGCTGGCGCAGGCCGTCGAGCTGCGGGAGGCCGTCGACGCCGGGCTGGTCGCCGTCGTCGAGGGGACGGCCTTCCCCGCCGCCGCCCAGCGGGTCCTCAACGCGTGGCTCGCCCGCGCCGTCGAGAACCCGCCCCGCCTCGACGTACGCGACGGCGTCCCCGTGCTGACGGCCGGCGTCCCGCCGGTGGACGGGCGCGGCGCGCTCAGCCGGATCGCCGTCGACGCGGCGGAGATGTTCGGCGGCACGGACCGCGACCGGCTGCGGATCTGCGGGGGTGACCGGTGCAGCGCCCGGTTCTACGACAACTCCGCCGGACGCCGGCGGCGTTGGTGCTCCATGGCGGGCTGCGGCAACCGCGCCAAGGCGGCCCAGCACCGCCGGGCGCGCGCCTGAACGCCCCCGACGCGCAAGGGGCGCGCCGCGATATCGCGGCGCGCCCCGTCAACAGACCCGTGCTACCTCACCGTTGGGAGACCCGCACCACCCGCAGCCCCGGCGACGCGAGGACGTCCCGCTCGCAGAACCGGCCGCGGATCATCCGGCCCTTCGAGAACAGCTCGGTCTGGTCGCTCGCGTGGGCCGACGCGGGGTCGTCGGACTGGGAGTACGTCAGCAGCGTCCGGGCTGTCACCGGGCAGGAGCCGCCGTCGAAACCCACCGCCTGGACGTAGCTGGTGCCCATGGACACCTCGGGGTAGCCGCCGCGCGGCCCGTCCCAGCGGGCCTCGATCTTGTTCCAGGCGCCCAGCGCCTCCGTACCGCCCGGCACGGGGATCCTCTTCCCCTTCCGCACCACGAACTGGTGCCCGCCCAGCGGCGCGTCGAGCGCGATGCCCGCCGACCGCAGCTCGCGCACGGCGGCGGCCAGCGCCCGCGCGAAGCCCGGCTCCGCCGTGTTCAGCGTGTTCGGCGTGGTCACCGGCCGCGCCGGGTCGAACGGCACCCGCCACAGCCGGTCCGCCGGCACCTCGCGGACCAGTGCGCGGACGAAGCGGTCGAAGAGCAGCGCGCCCCTGCTGCCGGTGGTCAGCTTGCGGTCCCAGCGGGCCAGGACGCCGCACGCCCCGGACACGTCCACCGGCCGCCCGTCCGGGCCCGGCGCCGTGCCGCCGGGCAGCTTCGCGCAGGCCGCCGCCGCGTCCGCCGCGGCCAGGTCCCCGGTGGGCGCCCGCCCGGCGAACTGCTGCCGCTCCAGATCCGCCACGGTCAGCCCGCCGCGCTTCGCCAGGGCGGCCACGTCCTCCAGCCCGCCGCGCGTCCGGAACGACCGCTCGGTGCCGATGTCACCGAAGATCCGCGGATAGCCGGTGAGCGGCCGGTCCGCGTTGGCCAGCCAGGCGCTGTCGTTGGAGTTCTCGGCGTACGGCGCGTCGACGAGCGTGGGCATCGCCGACGGGCCGAAGACGCCCGGCTGCAGGGCGTCCCGGTCCCTCCCCAGCGCGCAGGCGCCGCGCGAGCCGTCCAGCACCGCGAGCCCTGACGCGGGGTACGTCCGCCGGCCGAGGGCCGTACCACAGCTCCGCTGCACGTCGTCGGTGACGCGCGGCAGGATCTGCGACTGCGTGTAGAGGCTGTGCCCGGCGGAATCGGCCGCCACCGTGTTCACCCACGGCAGGCCCTGGGTGCGCCGCAGCGCCTCCCGGACGCCCCGCACGTCGCGCGCCTTGCTGAGGCCCAGCGAACTGTCGAAGAAGCGGAACTGGGCGGCGTTCGGATCGGCCAGGGCGTACACCGAGCCCGGCGTCCACGGCAGCGGCATCTCGTCCCCGAGCCCGGTGACCACGGGCCCGTAACGCGTCCACCACTGGCTGCGGGTGACGTTCGCGAGCCGCCCGTCCTTGCCGCGCACCGCCACGGTGACCTTGCGCTCGGTCATCCGCTCCGGTCTGCCGTCGACCAGGTACGAGCGCGGGTCGCCGGAGACGGGCCTGAGCTCGTACAGGTTCATCGGCACGCCGGTGGCGACGGTGTGGCTCCAGGCCATGGACGCGTTGTGGCCGATCTGGACGGTGGGAGAGCCCAGCAACGAGGCGCCCGCGACGTTCAGTTCACCCGGGATCGTCTGCTGCGACTGCCAGAAGCGGCGGCCGCCGTGCCAGGGGTAGTGCGGGTTGCCCAGCAGCAGACCGCGCCGGTTCGCCGTGGTGGCGCCCGAGAACGCGACGGCGTTCGAGCCCATCCCGGCGTCGTGCCGGGCGGCGAAGTACGCGCGGGCGGCGGCGGCCGGATCGGCGCCCGCCCTGCCGCCGGCGGCGGCCCCGGCGGCCGGGGGACGGGCCCCGTGATCGCGTCCGCCAGCGCGCCCTGCCCGCCGAGCACGGTCAGCGCGTAACCGCGCCGGGCGACGTCGGTGGCGGTGACCGGACGCACCCAGTCCTTGCCCCGGCAGGCCGGATCGGTGATCTCGTTCTGCCGCAGCCAGGCGTCGTAACCGGCCGCCCAGCCGCGCATCAGCTCCCTGGCCTGCCGCGACGGGCCCTCGGGCGCCGGCCGGTCGAGCAGCTTCTCGACGGTCCGGGCATCGCGGACGCCCCGGAAGAAGAGGTCGCTGGAGAGGTTGGTCGAGGCGTCGGAGAGCGAGCGGTCCGGGGCCGCGTCCGGCCCGAAGTACCGGGCGCGCTCCCCGCGTACGGTGACGAAGCCGTCGGCCAGCGTGCAGACCGCGTCGGCGGCCTGCGCCCAGCCGTCGCCGAACCCGAGGTCCGCGTAGTCGTCGGCCAGGATGTGCGGGATGCCGTACTCGGTGTAGCGGATCACCGCCGACAGCCCGCCGGCGGACGGCCGTTCACCACGGGCGGCGTCCGGCGCCGCCGCGGCGGCGGGCAGGGCCCCGGCACCGGTCAGCAGGGCGAGCCCGCCGACGGCCAGGGCGCGGAGCGAGTGACGCAAGCGCAAGATGACTCCCATCGTTGAGGGACGACTCGAAAGACTCCCACGATGGAGTGACGGTTGAGGCGAACGTCTGTACTGCCGAGGCGATTTCGTCTGTACTCGTCAGCGTTCGTCCACGAGACGCCGGATCTTGCCCACCGACCGCTCCAGCGTCTCCGGCGGCACGATCTCGACGGCCACCGAGACGCCCACGTCGTCCTTCACCCGTCGGGCGATCGTCTCCACGGCCGCCGCGCGCTGTTCCGGCGTCGCCCCCGGGCGGGCCTCCGCCCGGACGGTCAGCCGGTCCATCCGGCCCTCCCGGGTGAGGCGGAGCTGGAAGTGGGGCGCGACACCGGGGACCCGCAGCAGGACCGCCTCGATCTGCCCGGGGAACAGGTTCACCCCGCGGACGATGATCAGGTCGTCGCTGCGGCCGGTGATCCGGTCCATCCGGCGGAACACCCGGGCGGTGCCCGGCAGCAGCCGGGTGAGGTCGCGGGTGCGGTACCGCACCACCGGCATGGCCTCCTTGGTGAGGGAGGTGAGGACAAGCTCCCCGGGCTCCCCGTCGGACAGCGGCTCACCCGTGACCGGGTCGACGATCTCCGGGTAGAAGTGGTCCTCCCACAGGTGCAGGCCGTCCTTGGTCTCCACGCACTCCTGCGCGACACCCGGGCCCATCACCTCGGAGAGCCCGTAGATGTCGACGGCGTCGAGGCCGCACCGCTCCTCGATCTCACGGCGCATCTCCGCCGTCCACGGCTCCGCGCCGAAGACGCCGACGCGCAGGGACGTGGTACGCGGGTCGACGCCCTGCCGCTCCAACTCGTCGAGCATGGTGAGCATGTAGGAGGGCGTCACCATGATGACGTCGGGCCGGAGGTCCCGGATGAGGCGTACCTGACGGGCCGTCATTCCGCCGGACGCGGGGATCACCGTGCAGCCGAGCCGCTCGGCGCCGTAATGCGCGCCCAGACCGCCGGTGAACAGCCCGTACCCGTACGCCACATGGACCGTGTCACCGGGCCGGGCCCCCGCCGCGCGGAGGCTGCGGGCGACGAGGCCGGCCCAGGTGTCCAGGTCCCGCTCGGTGTAGCCGACGACGGTGGGCTCGCCCGTCGTACCGCTGGAGGCGTGCAGGCGCCGGATCCGCTCGCGGGGCACGGCGAACATGCCGTACGGGTAGTGGGCGCGCAGGTCGGCCTTGGTGGTGAACGGGAAGCGGGGGAGGTCGGCGGGCGTACGGCAGTCCTCCGGCCGCACCCCCGCCTCGTCGAACGCCCGGCGGTAGAAGGCGACGTTGTCGTAGGCGTGCCGCAACGTCGCCCGCAGTCGCTCCCGTTGCAGCGCCGCCAGCCCGTCGCGCGACAGGCGCTCTCCCGCGTCGAGCGCCGCGGCTGCCGTCATGACCCACCCCCACTGTCCCGACCGATCATTCGGTAGCTTCCTTCCGGGCAAAAGAACCAGCCACCGGCCACGGACGTCAAGAGACGGACCCGGGATTCCCCCCACCCGTCCGGGCGATCCGCCTCCCCGGCCGTCGGCGGCCTGTCCCGGACGCCGCCGGGTCGCTAGGGTGGCCGGACGGAACACCCGCGACGGGGAGGGGAACGGCACGTGGCGAAGAGCGCGACCGAGCACCTGGCGGACGACCGGCGGCAGCGCCTGGACCTGGCCAACGCCACCTGGCAGTCGGGCGTTCCGGGCACGGGGGACGTCCAGATCGGCTTCATCGACGGCTACGTCGCCCTGCGCGACCGGCGCACCCCCGACGTCCCGGCCGTGATCTTCTCCCCGGAGGAATGGCGCGCCTTCGTCGACCTCGCGCGCGAGGGGGAGTTCGACCTCACGTAGGGATCCGGCCGCACACAACAATCCGGCCGCACGTAGCAGTCCGGCCTCACCTGGCGGCGCGGCCTCGCATTACCGGCCCGGCGTCACGTAACGGTCCCGCCTCACACGGCGACTCACGGCGGGACAGGATGTCCGGGCAGGCGGCCGCGCGAGACGAGCGGTCCGGCTCAGGCCAGCACCACACACCCCCGCCGGGTCAGCGCGTCCAGCAGTCGCGGCGCCGGATCGAGCGCGTTCCACCGCAGGTCCAGCTTCTCCAGCGCCGGCAGCTCGGCCAGCCAGCCGGGCAGCTCCGTCAGGCGGTTGGCCCGCAGGTCGAGCCGGCGCAGGGCGGGCAGCCCGCGCAGCGCGCCGGGCACGGCGGTGAACGCGTTCTCGCGGAGCTCCAGTTCCCGCAGCTCACTCAGGGCCGTCAGGGAACCGGGCAGCTCCGTCAGGGAGTTGCCGCGCAGCCACAGCTCGCGCAGCGCCGTGAGCCGTCCGACGCCGTCCGGCAGGCGGGTCAGGCGGGCGTCCTGGGCCCGCAGCTCCACGAGGGCCGCCATCCCGCCGATCTCCTCCGGCAGTTCCGCCAGCCGGTTGCCGCTCACGTTGAGGTAGCGCAATCGGGACAGCCGGCCCAGCGTGGCGGGCAACGCGGTGAGCGCGTTCTCGTGCAGGTAGAGGCAGTCGTCGAGCCCGGTCAGCGCGCCCAGCTCGGGCGGCAGCGAGACCAGGGCGTTGTGCCCGAGGTCGAGGGTGCGCAGGCCGGTCAGCCGGCCGATCCGGGCCGGGAGCTCCGTCAGCCCGTTGTCCGCGAGGATCAGCGTCCGGAGGCCCTCCGTCCGCCAGACCTCCTCGGGTACGTGCCCGAGTCCGCGCCGCCAGTAGTCGAGTGTGCCGTTCCGTATCGTCCGCATCCTCGGCCCCCCGCCCCCCGATCCTCCCGGGGGCGGTGACGGTACCAAGGAGCCGCCCACGCCCCGCCGGTCGGGGTCGCCCCGGGGGCGCCGCGCCTCGTCGGGCACGTACGATGTGGGCATGTCCTTCCTCCGCCGCCGCAGCGCCGCCACCCCTACGGGGCCGGACTTCGACGTCCTCGCCATGGACCCCGGTGACTGGCCGGGCGACCTCGGGGCCGGGCTGCTGCCCGCGCCCGACGGCAGCTGCCAGGGCGTCTTCCTCCGGTACGACCTGTTCGGCGGGCGCGGCCCGGCGATGATCATCGGGAATCTGCCCGAGGGCTCCCCGGCCCGGGAGCTGGAGGAGGGCCAGGTGCCCTTCGAGGTGGCGCAGCTGCTGGCCGCGCTCGGCAACGACGAGCCGGTCACCGTGCTGGAGACCGAGGACACCCCGGTCATGCACGAGGACAACCTGCTGATCGTGCGCCGCCTGAAGTGCTCCGAGAGCCGCGTCTCCTGTACCCAGTTCGACCGCAGCGACGGCGTCCTCGTCACCATCGCCAGCTGGGACCGCCCGATCACGGACGACCTCTACCAGCTGCTCAAGCCGCTCCCGGCCGAGATGTTCCAGACGGGCTGAGCCCGCTCGCGTGCCTCCCCGGGCCGGCCCTTCGCGCCGGGCCCGGGGAGGCACGCGTCCGTCAGCGGTTCGACGAGCGGACCGTCACGTCGTCCGCCCGGACGAAGGCCACCCGGTGGCCGAACTGGATCTCGTAGTACCGGTCCTTCCCTCGCACCACCACGTGCTTCGCGGGGTCGAAGTCGTTCGCGTACAGATACTCCGCGGGACTCGTCTGGCCCAGCACGTACGCCTGCCCGGCGAGCAGCTTGTACGGCAGCGGCGTCACCGCCTGGACCGGCACCCCCGCCGGGTACGCGGCCTTCTCCGGGTACGCCCGCCCGTACACCGGGATCTCCTTCCGGCCCTCACGCGGCGTCACCAGCTTCCCGCGCGCCCCGACCGCCACCGGCTCCCACCAGGGGTCGCGGAACCACGCCCGCTGCCCCAGGTACCAGACGGCCGTCCAGCCCGGCAGCCGGTCGGCGACCGCGAACTGCTGGCCCGTCGACGCCCGGGCACCCGTGTCGTTGACGTCGGTGGTCGACGCGCCGCCGTCCGGCCGCAGCCCGACGTCCCTGACCAGCGGCGCGTCGTCCCGTGGCGCCACCCGCAGCCGGACCGCGCCGGAACCGTGCGGTGCGCACTCCTGGCCCGGCTTCTCGCAGCCGGTGTAGACGGGCTCGTTGTCGTCGTAGTCGGGGCGGATCGTCACCATGCCGCTGAACGGGCTCGCCGTCGCGTGGAAGGGCCTCCCCATCAGCTCGAAGTAGTGCGCCCAGTCCCAGTAGGGGCCGGGGTCGGTGTGCATGCCCTTGATCGTCGAGGGGACGGTGCCGGGGACGTTGTCGTGGCCGAGGATGTGCTGCCGGTCCAGCGGGATGTCCAGCTTCCGCGCCAGATGGCGGACCAGCCGGGCCGACGTGCGGTACATCTCCTCCGTGTACCAGGCGTCCGGGCGGGCCAGGAAGCCCTCGTGCTCGATGCCCACCGACTTGGCGTTCATGTACCAGTTGCCCGCGTGCCAGGCCACGTCCTTGACCGGTACGTGCTGGGCGATGTGGCCGTCGGTCGAGCGGACCGTGTAGTGCCACGAGACGTACGCCGGGTCCCTTATCAGCTGGAGGGTCTTCTCCCAGGTGGCCTCCGTGTCGTGGATGACGATGAAGTCCGCCTTCTGCGAGCGCGGCCGGTCGGACACGTCGTGGTTGCCGTAGTCCGACCCCTCCAGCCGCTGGTAGGGGGCGGGGACGGACTCGCAGGCGACGCTTGCGGGGCACTCGGTGCCCTCGGCCGGGGGCGTCGCCCGCCCCAGCCGGTCGGCCTGCTCGCGGTGCGGGACGAGGCGCGGGGCGGCGGCCAGGGCCACCCGCTGCCCGGCGTCGGTCGTCCGCCGGGCGCCGGTCCGGATCACCTCGAAGACGTCGTCGGCGAAGGTCCGCGCGGTCACCGCGTCCGAAGCGCCCGACCAGCGCGCCACCGCCGCGTACCAGTCGGCGGCGTCATCCCCGGCCGGCAGGCCCAGCCGCCGCTGGGCGTCGGCGAGCAGGGCCGCGCCGCCGCGCACATTGGCGGCGGGGTCCGTGCGCAGCGCCTCGGGCCGCAGCCCGGTGAGGCCGGCGGCCCGCTCCAGGGTGCGGAGCCGCTCGGGGAGCGCGCCGGCCGTGGGCAGGGCGCGGTCGTCGGCCCGGTGCGGACGGGCGGTGTCGCCCCGGGCGTCCTCGCCGGGCGCGCTGTGGTGCGCGGTCCCGGCGGAGGCGGCGAGGGCCCCGGCCGCGTCGGTGAGGTGCATCGGGCCGTACCCGCCGGTGACGCTGGGCGCCCCGGCGTGGGTGTCCCAGCGCGACTGGAGGTAGGAGACGGCGAGCAGGACGCTCGGCGGCACGTGGTACTCGGCCGCCGCCCGGGCGAAGTCCCGCTGGAGCGCGTCCAGGCCGCTCGTGGCGGCTGCCGCGCCCGGGGCGCCGGCCGCGGCATCGGCGGTGGGCAGGCCGGAGACCAGCGGGAGCAGCAGGGCGGCCGACGCGAGCGCGCCGGCCGCCCTGCGGGCATGGCCGCCTCTCCGGTTTCCCCGGGCTCCGCGCGAGGGTCTCGGTGGTGGCGTGTGCTCTGGATCGGGGGAAACAGCTCGCAAGGCAGCCTCCTCGAGGACGGGCCGGGCCGTACCGTGCGCCGGAGTGGTGGCGACCCGAACCTACCAAGCGGCGATGCCGAGCAGACGATCCGTTCATCAGACTGGATCGGGTGTTATGGGCACGTCAACGCCTGGGCTGCGGGAACCTGTTGGACCCCTGAGCCGGAGGGGTGAACGCCGACACGCCGCGCCCGGGGCACGGCGTGTCGGCAGGGAGCGGCGGGCCTCAGCGGGTGCCCACCGCGGCGCGGACGGCCCGTCGGGCCATCGCGCAGTCGTCATGCAGCCGCCGGAGCAGGAGCCGCTGCTCCTCGCCGGTGTCCGGGGTACCCGGCGGAAGCGGCTCCTGCTGGGCCCGCTGGACGGCCAGCTCGTACGTCCGGATCTCGCGGGTGAGGACGAGCATCAGATTCACCAGAAAGGCGTCACGGAACGGCGTACCCGGCGCCTGCGCGTGCTGGGCGATCTGCCGGCGGGCCAGCGGAGCGTCCCCGAGCACCGTCCACAGGGTCGCGAGGTCGTACCCCGGCAGGTACCAGCCCGCCTGCCCCCAGTCGACCAGCACCGGCCCCGCGGGGGAGAGGAGCATATTGGCGAGCTGCGCGTCGCCATGGCAGAACTGCCCCTGGACGTGCGCCAGTCCGTGCAGCAGCTTCTGCAGGTCGCCCATGTCCCGGTCGGTGAGCAGACCGAGCTCGTGGAAGCGGGTGATGTGCTTGGCGTAGTCGAGCGGCATGTCGAACATGCCGACCGGCGGCTGCCAGAGATTGACCCGGCAGACCGCGCCGAGCGCCACCCGTACGTCGGCGCGCGGCGGGGTGTCCGAAGGATGCCGCCGGGTGGCGGCCGGACGGCCCGGCATGCGCTCCGCGACCAGGATGCCCTGCTCGGGGTCCGCGGCGATCATCCGCGGCACCCGGACCGGCGGACGGTGCCGCACGAACGTGCGGTACGCCGCTATCTCCTGCCGGAACCGCTCGGCGCCCGCGGGGGAGCGGTCGAGTAAACACTTCGCCACGGCGCCGGTGCGGCCGGCGGTGCCGACCAGCAGTACGGAGCGCCCGCTGCGGCGCAGTACCTGACTCGGGGTGAACTCCGGGCAGACGTGGTGCACCGAGGCGATCAGCGCGCGCAGCTCGGGGCCGTCGGGGCCGGACAGGTCGATTCTCCCGCCGACCGGCGGTGTGCCGAGCCCCGAACCCCTCCGCGCCCGTCCGCCCCCGAACGCGGCTCCCACGGCGTGGGAGGGGTCGAGGTACGGTCCGCCGCCCTGCGGCGGGCGGATCCGCTGCGGCCGCGGGGGCCGGAGCGGAGCGGACACGGAGGCCGATGCTGCATACATGGGCGGAACAGATCCCTTCGTGTGCCGGCGAATTGCGGCGCGCCCCCGGACCGCCCCCGCCGACGCGGGGACGCTTACCGGCCCTGCCACCCGGAGGCCGGGCCCGTCCCGGAACGGCCGCTCCGCTTCCGAATGCGCGTCGCATTCACGGTGGAACGGTACGAACCGGGGCCGGCCCCCGGCCGTCGCGCACCCTGGGGAATGCGCGCCGGGTGGTCGGGGTGGCGCGTTCCTACATCACACCCGTCGATGGGTGGCACACCATCTGGCGGACCCTGGCGAACCCTGGCGAATAGTCGCCTGGCATCTGAGGGACCGCTACCTTCAAGTCAGCCGAGGAACCTGGGGGCTTGACGTGACGAGGGAACCCAACACCCGCCTTGCGGACCTGTTCGGACTGGCCGGATGGTCCAAGGGCGAGCTCGCGAGGCTGGTCAACCGGCAGGCGGCGGTCATGGGACATCCGCAGCTGGCGACCGACACCTCACGGGTGCGGCGCTGGATCGACATGGGGGAGTCCCCGCGCGATCCCGTGCCCCGGGTGCTGGCCGCCCTCTTCACCGAGCGCCTCGGTCGTGTCGTGACCATCGAGGACCTCGGGTTCGGCCGGCGCGGGCGAGCGGGCAAGGGGCAGTCGCAGGACGGACTCCCCTGGCCGCCCGAGCGGACCGCCGCGGTCCTCACCGAATTCACGGGAATGGACCTCATGCTCAACCGACGCGGCTTGGTGGGCGCGGGCGCCGCGCTCGCCGCAGGCTCAGCACTCAGCGGGGCGATGCACGACTGGCTGCACTCCGATCCGGCGCTCGCCTCGGACGCCCCCCGTTTCGACGACCCTCTGCACCGCGCCTCCTACCCCGGCCACGCCGAGCAGGCGGGCTTCGACCGGTACGAGGCGGCCCCCGTGGGCTCGTCCGAGATCGACGAGCTGGAGCGCTCGGTCGACATCTTCCGCGCGTGGGACGCGGCCCGCGGCGGCGGGCTCCAGCGCAAGGCCGTCGTCGGCCAGCTCAACGAGGTGGGCGGGATGCTCGCGTACCGCCACCCCGAGCACCTCCAGCGCAGGCTCTGGGGGGTGGCGGCCAACCTGGCGGTGCTGGCCGGCTGGATGTCCCACGACGTGGGGCTCGAACCCACCGCGCAGAAGTACTTCGTGATCGCGGCGCACGCGGCCCGGGAGGGCGGCGACCGGCCCCGGGCCGGGGAGGCGCTGTCCCGGGCCGCCCGACAGATGGTCCACCTCGGCCGCCCGGCCGACGCGCTCGATCTGATGAAGCTCGCCACCTCCGGCTCGGGCGAGGAGGCCCTGCCACGCACCCGGGCGATGCTCTGCACCGTCGAGGCCTGGGCGCAGGCGTCGATGGGCCGGAGCCAGGCCGTGCGGCGGACCCTGGGCCGGGCCGAGGAGCTGTTCGTCGCGGACAAGGGGGACGTGCCCCCGCCGAGCTGGATGCAGATGTTCAACGAGGCGGACATGCACGGCATGCAGGCCCTGGCGTACCGCACCCTCGCCGAGCACGACCCGTCCGCCGCGGCCGTGGCGCAGCGCCATGCCCTGGAGGCCCTGCGGCTCCGCGAGGGGACCAACCAGAAACGGTCGCTCATCTTCGACTACATCTCGATGGCCTCCGCCTGCTTCATCGACGACGACCCCGAGCAGGGCGGCGCCTACGCCCGGCAGGCGCTGGAGTCCATCGGGGAGAACTCCTCCCACCGCACCTGGGACCGGCTGCGGGAGATGTACCGGCTCACCGGCAGGTACTCCGGGTTCCCGAAGATCGCCGAGCTGCGGCAGGAGATCGAGCGGGCGCTGCCCAAGGCGCCGGGCGGCCGGGGCCGGACGGCCACGGCCTGAGCCCGGGCGCGCGGCGGCGCACCACCCGAGGCGGCCGAAAGGGTTTCAGGCCGAAAGGTTTTCAGGAAGTGACCCGGGCGACGAGCACGCACGCGTCGTCCTCCCGTACCGTCCCGCTCCACTCCTCCAGGACGGCGCGGACGCACTCCTGCGCGCTGCGGGCCGCGGTGAACCGGGCCGCCAGCCCGGGCAGCAGGCCCGTCCCGCCGTCGGCGTCCGCGCCGTGGGGCGACAGGCCGCCGGTGTGCAGGACGAGGACGTCCCCGGGCAGCAGCCGCACCTCGGCCTGGGCGTAGCCGGCCCCGGCGACGGCCCCGAGGAGCAGTCCCGCCTCCGGCGGCCGCAGCGCGCCCACCCGCCCCTCGCGGAACAGCAGGGGGGCGGGGTGGCCCGCCCGCGCCCACAGCAGGGTGCGGGTCGCGGCGTCGTAGCGGCAGCAGACCGCGCTGCCCAGGGCGGGCCGGTCCGAGACACCGGCCAGGTGGTTGAGGCAGCCGAGCAGCGGGCCCGGCTCGGTGCCGGCCACCGCCATGCCCCGGACGGCGCCCAGCAGGACGGCCATGGCGGAGGCCGCGGCCACCCCGCGGCCGGTCAGCCCGCCCGCGCTCAGCAGGGTGCGGCCGTCGGGCAGCGGCAGGGCGTCGAACCAGTCGCCGCCGACGGCGACGGGGTCCGTGGCGGGGAGGTAGCGGGCGGCCACGTCAAGGGTCCCGCCGGCGTCGGCCCGCAGCGGCTCCCGCCAGGGCGGGAGCACGGCCTCCTGGAGCTCGGCCGCCAGCCGCCGCTCGGCGTCGGCCCGCCGGGTGTGCGCCCGGAGCGAGTCCCCGGTCGCGTCCACGGCGTCCCGGCTGCGCCGCAGCGCGGTGACGTCGCGCAGGACGGCCCACATGGCGGCGGTGCAGCCGTCGTCGTCGAGGACGGGTTCGCCCAGCATGTGCAGGGTGCGGGGGGAGCCGTCGGGGTGGACGACGCGGAACTCGCCGTCGATGGGCTTGCCGTCCACCAGGCAGTCGGTGACCAGCGCGGTCAGCAGCTCCCGGTCGTCCTCGACCAGCAGGGAGGGGAACTCGTCCAGAGTGAGGGCGCCGTCCTCCGGGTGCCGCCCGAGGATCCGGAACAGCTCGTCGGACCAGGTCACCTCGTCGGTGAGGAGGTTCCACTCGGCGCTGCCCGCCGGTGCCGGGAATGCTGCCGGTGCCGGGCATAAGACCGCGGGTCCGTCCCCTACGGTGTCCCCCGGGCCGGGGGTCCCGTCCCGCAGCCGGCCGAGGTGGGTGCCGAGGTCGTCCAGCTGGTGGGCGGCCAGCTCGCAGAGCGCGCGCCGCCAGCGTCCGAGCGGGTCGTCGGAGAGCTCCTCGCCGGCCGTCTCGCGGCGGACGGCGTCGAGGCCGCCTCGCAGCCGGCGCGTCTGCGAGATGAGGGCGTCGACCGCGCCGGGGGCGGACGGCCCGCCCGGCGTGCTGCCCGCCGGGTGCTCCGCGGGTGAGGCTGAGGAAGGGGACGGCATCAGGTACTCCGATGGGGCGGGCGCGGCCGACGCCGGCGTGGTCCGCGAGAGCGGCCGGAAGACCGCGTGGCGACTCCGGAAGACTGCGTGATGACTCTTGCACAGGGGGCGAGGGCCCGTAAGCCGTTTGGCCATACCCGATCCGGTGGTGACTCTGGCATATGCCAGCGGCGTGAAGGGGTAAATCGGACAGAGGCTCGGCGGAACGCCCGACTCCGGGTAGGCTGCGGGCGCTCGGTCCCCGAGTCCCCACAGTTCACCAGGCATAGCCCGGGTGGACACCGGCAAGAATGCCGGACGACGGAAATCCCGTTGCCAGCCGACCCCCCGCACCGGATGCTGACCTCATGTTCGATCCAGACATAGCGCCCAGCGGCACCCTGCTCGGCCTCCTCCAGCGAGGCCGCGGCGACGGGACCCTGCACGCCCTCGCGGCGCCGCGGGCCGAGGCCCTCGCGGCGCTGAACCAGTGCGTGCTCCGCGACCCCCGGCGCGACTGGCAGGTCGAGAACCGGTCCCTGTACTACGCGCGGCTCTACCTGGATCTCGACGGCGGCCTGACGGAGATCGAGGAGCACCTCTTCCACCCGGACGACCTCCTCGACCCCGCGGAGGAGCGCACCGGCCTGGCCCTGGCCGTCCTCGGCCACCTCGCCTCGTACGGACGCGACGACGCCCTGGCGCTGCTCCGCCGCTACGCCGCCGCCGGCGGCAACTGGAGCTGGGCCCTGGACGAGCTGGCCGTGCGCGACGACGACGCCGCCCTGGCCGCTCTCGGCGAGGCCGTCGTCGCCCGCTTCCCGGAGACCCCCGAGGGCGAGGCCGCCCTGGCCGCCGCCGTACGGGACGCCTTCGAGCCCCGCCCCTGGCGCATCTGGGCCGAGGACCCGCACGCCCCCGCCACCGCCGCCCGGGTGCGTGCCGCGCGGGAGCAGGGCTCCTTCGACCGCTGGCAGCGACAGCTCCGCCCGGCCGGTCCCCGGCCCGGCTGGAGCGTGCGCGAGGTGCTCGACTGGGCCCAGGAGGGCCTGGCCCTCCACCCGCCCCAGCAGCGCCACGTCCCCGCGACCCGCTGTCTCAACGCCGTGGCGGGACCCGAGGACCGCCTGGAGATCATCGAGGCCGCCGCCTTCGGCCCGGAGGCCGCCCGCGCCACCGCGCTGCGCTACCTCGCCGAACACGACGACCCGCAGGCCCTGGAGCTCATCGAGGCGGCCGCCGCCGACCCGTCCGGCGCCGTGGCGGACGCCGCCGTCACCGCCTTCGAACGCATGCGCGGCCCCGCCGCCCTGGAGCGCGCCCGCGTCTGGGTGCACCGGACCGACGCGCTGGGCGCCGCCGCCGCGGGCATGCTCGCCTGCCGGGGCGCCGCCTACGACGCGTCACTCGTGCTGGGCGCCCTGCGCCGGGTGGTCCGCACCGAGGGCCCCGACGCCCCCGTGCTCTGGGACCTCGTCGACGGTGCGGGCCGCCTCGTGATCGGCTGCGCCGCGCCCGTCCTGCGCCACCTCTACCGCGAGACGTCCTCCTCCCACCTGCGCGGCCGGGCCGCCCGGGCGCTCGCCGCGACGGACCCGTCGTTCGCCGCCGGATTCGCCGTCGAGTGCCTGTGGGACTGCGAGGAGACCACCCGCGAGCTCGCGGCCCGCCACGCGGCCACGGCGGACTCCCGGGTGGTGGACCAGCTCCGCCGGCTCGCCGCCGATCCGGCCGAGGAGGCCGAGGTCCAGACCGCGGCCTGCGACCGCTTCGGCCCGGACGCGACCCCGGTCTGACCGGGCGGGAGCCCCCGGGGGCTCCCGGCGGGCGGGGCGCGCCTGTTTCGGTGGTGATCCGCGCCCGACAGGCCCCGCCGCGCCCCTTTTGTGCGAAGCTGTGGCGAACACCCGTGTCTTCAGGAGGTATTGATGCCCGAATCAACAGCGGGAGAGCAGGGCGGCGCCGGCACAGGCGGGGCCGCGGAGGACGATGTGAAGCGCCGGTTCCGGGAGGCGCTGGACCGCAAGCGG
Source organism: Streptomyces mobaraensis (assembly GCF_020099395.1). NCBI lineage: Bacteria > Bacillati > Actinomycetota > Actinomycetes > Kitasatosporales > Streptomycetaceae > Streptomyces > Streptomyces mobaraensis. The sequence goes on from NZ_CP083590.1 coordinate 6,922,842, forward strand.
GGCAAGACGGCCGAAGGGAGCGCCGGCGCCCGCGCCCAGGACGGCTCGAAGGTCCACGGCACCCATGGGAAGGCCGGCGGCCAGCGGTCGTTCCGCCGCAAGAGCGGCTGACGGGCGGGACGGCCCGGGGTCGACGGGCGGGCGCGGGGAGCACCCGGGCCCCGCGCGTCACGCCCGTCGCAGCACCACGACGGCGTTGTGCCCGCCGAACCCGCACGAGTCGCTGACCACGGCCTCGACGCGGCACGGCCGCGCCTCCTTCGCCACCACATCCAAATCCAGTTCCGGATCGAGGCGTTCGAGGTTGGCGGTGGGCGGGACGAGCTGGTGCTCCAGCGTCAGCACGCCCAGCGCCGCCTCGACGGCCCCGGCGGCCCCGAGCATGTGCCCGGTCACGCCCTTCGCGGAGGTCACCGGCGGCGGACGGCGGCCGAACACCCGGCTGAGCGTGTGTCCCTCGATCCGGTCGTTCATCGGGGTCGAGGTGCCGTGCGCGTTGACGTGTCCGATGTCCGCCGGCTCCAGCCCGGCGTCCGCGAGCGCGGCCCTGAACGCCCGTTCAAGACCGGCCCCCTCGGGGTGCGCGGCGGCGTGGTGGTAGCCGTCGGTGGAGGTGCCGTGCCCGGCCAGCAGCGCCCGCACCGGGGCGCGCCGGGCGCGGGCGTCGGAGAGCCGTTCGAGGACGAGGATCCCGGCCCCCTCGGCGAGGACGAACCCGTCCCGGTCGGCGTCGAACGGCCGGCTGGCCCCGGCCGGGTCGTGCAGCCGGGTGGAGAGCGCCTTCATCTGCGAGAACGACACCGACGACATGGGGTGGCAGGGGGCCTCGGCCCCGCCGGCCAGCACCACGTCGCAGCGGCCCGCCAGCAGCAGGTCCCGGGCCGCGCCCAGGGCGGTCGCCCCCGAGGCGCAGGCCGTGGTCACCGCCATGCTCGGCCCGAGGGCCTGGAGCGCGATGCCGATCTCGCCCGCAGCCGCGTTCACGGTGGTCCGGGGGACGGTGAGCGGTGAGACGCCCTCGAAGTCGGCCCGCAGCAGCTTGGTGAAGCTCCGCGCCGCCGTCTCCTTGCTCTCCGTTCCGACGCCCACGACGACGCCGACGCGGGCGCCGTCCCACGTCGCCGGATCGAGGCCGGCGTCGGCGACGGCCTCCCGGGCGGCGGTCAGGGCCAGGTGGGCGAAGCGGTCCATGCGCCACGTCTGGCGGCCGACCACGGCCCGGACGTCGTAGGCGGGGACCCGGCAGCTGATCGGGACCGGCATGCCCGCGAGTTCGGGGTCGACGGCGGCGGTCGGCTTCCCGGAGCACACTCCCCGCCAGGTCGCCTCGGTCCCCACCCCGGCGGGGGTGACCAGCCCCAGGCCGGTGACCGCGACCGCACCGGCGGTCACGCGGACGGGCCCGAGGGTCCGGCGACCGACTGGGGTGCCCGCTGGGCCGCCTCCACCGCGGCCACCGCCTCGGCGAACGTGGTGCGCAGGGAGAGCGGGTCGTCACCGGACGGGATCCGCAGACCCAGGTCGTCCTTCAGCACGCACATCAGCTCCACCAGGGCGAGCGAGTCCATGCCGAGGTCTTCCATGGTGCTGTCGGGGCGGATGCTCTCCGTCGGGATGTCGAAGTACCGGCCCATGCAGGATCTGATGGGCTCGTAGAGAGACGTCATGCCTGTTCCTCACTGCCGAGGGCCCGGGGGCCGAAGGGAGGGGCGTCGGCAACCTAACAAGCAGCCTGTATGACGATCACCGACGCGCGCGGGGCGGTCGGCGCGATGACACCTGTCCGGAGCAACACGCCGGCCGCCGCGCTCGGAGCACCCCTCGTCGTACGCGCCCTGCTCGGCCCCCGGGCGGTGTGCGGATAATAGGGGGTTCCGCGAAGACGGCCGCCGACGGTGTCGGCCGGACGGCGGATGTCCGACAGAGAATCAGCACCGAAAGATGGGGGCGTCGATGAAGAGCGAACAGCGGCACGGGAAGCGGTACCGGGGGCGTCTCGCCCGCCGGATGTCCGCTGTCGTCGCGCTGGCGCTGGGCACCGCTCTGCTGGCCACGCCCGCGTCGGCCGCCGGCACCCGGCCCGAGGCCCGGACGGTACAGCAGGTACGCACGGTGACCGCCGCCGGTCCGGCCGTCGCGGCGGAGGCGGGGACGCGGTCCGAGGCCGGTCCGGTGACGCGGGACCGGCGGGCCGACGCCGGGGACCAGGTCCTGGCCAAGGAGAAGAAAAAGAAGAAGAAGGGCTTCTTCAAGAAGCTGGGCATCGCCCTGCTCATCATCCTGATCGTCGTGATCATCCTGGTGATCGTCGCGATCTGGCTGATCGTGCACTTCGTGCGCAAGGCGTTCCGCCGCCGGCGCTCCTGACCCCCCGTCCGGCCGCGCCGCCCAGGACCGCTACTTCGCCCCGCGGCCCCTGCGGGGCTTCGGCGGCTCGCACTCCTGGGCGGCGGCGATGAACGGCTCGAGGGCCTCGTGGAGCCTGTTCAGCGACTCGGGGCCCAGCTCGATCCGGTAGTACTGCACGGACGGGACGAGTCTGGTCCCCGTGTCGTCCTTCCCCGTCCCGGCGCGGACGTCCATGCCCGGGACGGCGAAGGTGTGCGTGTGGACGTCCTCGGTCACGGCCGGGTCGAGGTCGTCGTACGCCTCGACTCTCACCCACGTCTCCTGGGTGACGGACTGGTCTCCCACCGTCAGCGTCCGGTCCCCCTTCCGTACCCCCGGCTCGCCCTTTCGTGACTCGTCCACCTCGATAAACCTGGTACCCATCGGCGCCCCTTCCTCAAGATCGGTTCAAAGCCTAGCCCGTGTGGGTGAGTTGGCTTCGCTCAGCTCGTCCGGACGACCCAGGCCAGCGCGAGCCACGGGCCGGCCGCCGCGCCGGCGGCGAGGCCCCAGCCCGTCGCGGTGGACGGGAAGCCGGTGAGCAGCGGGACGATGAGCGCCGCCCCGCCGGCCAGGAACGCCGCGGCGGGCAGGTGCACCCAGGGCTCGAAGCGCCGGGCCCGGGCCACCCCCGCCTCCCGCCGGTGCATGGCGACGGCGGTGCTCAGCCCGGCGACGAGGGCGAGGATCCAGATCACCGGCCGGACCACGACCCGGCCGACGGTGGACGAGAGGTCGTCGTCCCCGGCGGGGCGCACGCCCAGTTCGGGGCGGCTCGGGGCGTACAGCAGCTTGATGGAGCGGCCCTGCTCCAGTTCCCCCTGGGTCCGCACGCCGTCGACGGTCACCTGGCGCGGGCCGGAGTCGAAGGGGACGGTGACGACGATCGTCGAGCTGAACTCCTCGACGTTCCGCTCCGCCGCGCCGGTGGACTGCGGCGTGCCGATCACCTTCGCGACCGTGAGCTGGTGGGTGCGCCCGCCGGCCTGGTTCACCTCGGCGAGCCAGCGGCCGTGCGCGCCGTCCGGGCCGACCGCCTGGCTGAGCGCGGCGGCGCTGGTGAGGGCGATGCCGAGGCCCAGCACCCAGGAGAGGGCGCGCGACCGGGGCGGCTCGGGCCGGGCTCCGTACCCCCGGCGGGAGGCGCGGCGGCGCGCCGCCCGGCCGTGCGCGGCCCGTCGGCGGGAGGCCGCGCGGCGCAGTGCGGCCCGCCGGCGCGCGCGGTCCACCAGGGAGGCCGCGATCCAGCAGAGGGCGCAGGCCGCCGTGGCGCCCATCATCCAGAGCAGGTGGCGCTTGGGCGGCTGTTCGGCGAGGGGGACGGTCCCGTACGGGAGCACGGCGAACAGCGCGGTGGCGTACCCGACGAGCACGGTCGCCCACCCGGTGAGCCGTGTCCCTGCCCTCATGCCCAACAACCCCGCCCAGCCATCTGATGATCTTGACGTGGACAGCGTAGTTGGTGTGCTCGCGCGGGTGTACGAGTGCCCGGGCGCCGGGACGGCGCGGGAGCGCGGGCGCGGCGGGGGCCGGGTGCGGGGGCCGGGCCCACGGGGGGCCCGCGAGGCTCAGGCGTACGGCGTGAGGAACCGCTCGGGCTGGCAGGCGTCGCAGGGGCGGACGTCGTGGGTGGCCATCTGGGCCCGCGCCTCGGCGGTCGTCAGGGTGTCCTCGCCGCCCTTCGGTACCCAGCACCCGGCGTGGTGCAGCTCCTGGAGCACGCCGCCGGAACGCCGGTAGAGGGTGATGGGCCAGACCGCGTCCTCGAAGTCGGGGCGCAGGGTCCGGCGGTGGGAGATGTGCGTCTGATCGGAGTCCCCGGAGAGACGTTTGAGCACGATCTCGCGGATCCAGTCGTGCGGGGAGCGGCCGACTCGATGCGCCGCGGCCTCGATACGGTCGAGTTCGTCTGGGCTGAAGAGCTCCTCCATGACGGGGGACAGTAGCAGCGCGGAAGCCCTCCCGACCCCTGATCCGAAGGATGATCTCACTGCGCCCACCTGCGGGTTGACCAGGGTGTACGGTTCGCTTCGGCATGTGCCCGCGGCCCTGTGGCCGCCGCCGGACGGCCGTGGCTGCGGCGTTCCGGCCGGGCATAGGACAAGCGTTTATTCACGGTGCATCGGACGGTTGGGGAAGACGGGATTCCGTACGTTCGGAAATCACCTGTCCTTGTGAACACCCGGTCGCCCGGCGTCGCCCGCGGTCAGTGCGAGGCGTGCGACCCGAGGTAGAAGAGCAGCCAGATGAAACCGGCCAGCAGGTGGCCGAGGACGATGTAGATCAGCACGCGCCAGCCGATCGCCTTCTCGGCGTACTTCTCGCTGTCTGCCATGCCCCGCTCCCGTCGAACACCGTTCGACCATCGTAGGTCACGGTGTGGGGGCGCTCCGGCCTCATCGGTCCGGGGCCATGTGAGGGAGTGCAGGGCATGTCCGGTGTGTTTGTCACATGATCATAGAGTCGGTTTGTTAGCTTGATCCCGCTTAGTCCCGTCTGTCCGTTGTGCGGCTGGGGGTGTGGTGGTGGCGGTTTCTGCGCGAGAGACCCGGCTTGCGGCGGCCCGGGGGAAGGCCGCGAACGTGTCCGGCGAGGGGGCGGCCGCCGCCGCCCTCCCGGCGGGCGGGATCGCCGCCGGGGGCCTGCCGTTCGACGGGGGCCCGGCCGACGTCGTACCCGCCCTGGGCGGCCGCGGCGGCTCCGCCCCCGGCGGACCCGGCACCCCCGGACCGGGCGGCGGCGGCACCCCGGGCGGCGGCGGCCCCGACGGCCCGCGCGGCGGGCCGGTCGCCCCCGCGCCGTCCGAACCCCCGCCGGACTACGACTACGACGGATTCAGCAGACTGGCGGGCGAGTTGACCGAACCCCCCGCCGGCGTCTACCGGGTCCGCTACCGGCGCCTGGTCGCCGGCGGCATCCGCGGGCAGCTCGGGGCGCTGCTGCTGGTGACGGCGGCCCCCCTGGTCTCCCTCGCCCTGCTGGTGTGGCTGATGCAGCCGGACCACTGGGTCGAGCGCCCGTTCATCGACGGCTGGGAGCGCGCCGCCGACGCCGTGATGACGCTCTCCATCGGCCTCATCGAGACCTTCCGCCTCGTCAACGTGGTCTCCAACGCCCACGCCACCTGGGTGGCCCGCGACCCCGTCCCGGTCCGCGCCCAGCCGGGCACCCGGGTCGCGTTCCTCACCAGCTTCGTCCCGGGCAAGGAACCGCTGTCCATGGTCCGCGCCACCCTGGAGGGCGCGGTCCGCGTCCGGCACGACGGCGTGCTGGACGTCTGGCTGCTCGACGAGGGCGACGACCCCGAGGTGAAGCGGCTCTGCGAGCGGCTCGGCGTACGGCACTTCACCCGCAAGGGCGTCGAGCGCTGGAACCAGCCCTCGGGCAGCTTCCGGGCCCGCACCAAGCACGGCAACTACAACGCCTGGCTCGACGCGCACGGCGACGACTACGAGTTCATGGCCTGCGTGGACACCGACCACGTACCGCTGCCCAACTTCCTGGAACGGATGATGGGCTACTTCCGCGACCCCGACGTCGCCTTCGTGGTCGGCCCGCAGGTCTACGGCAACTACACCACGGCCGTCACCAAGGCCGCCGAGAGCCAGCAGTTCCTCTTCCACGCCCTCATCCAGCGGGCCGGGAACGCGTACGGCGCCCCCATGTTCGTCGGCACCAGCAACTGCGTCCGCGTCAGCGTGCTCCGCCAGATCGGCGGCCTCTACGACTCCATCACCGAGGACATGGCCACCGGCCTGGAGATCCACCGCCGCCGCAACCCCGCCACCGGACGCCGCTGGCGCTCCGTCTACACCCCCGACGTGCTCGCCGTCGGCGAGGGGCCCTCCTCCTGGACCGACTTCTTCTCCCAGCAACTCCGCTGGTCCCGCGGCACCTACGAGACCCTGCTCCGGCAGTTCTGGCGCGCCGTCTGGACGATGTCGCCCGGACGGGTCGTCAACTACTCGCTCATGGTGGCCTATTACCCGATGGCGGCGCTCAACTGGGTGCTCGGCGCCGTCTCCTGCGTCCTCTTCCTGGCCCTCGGCGCCTCCGGCATCAACGTCGAGTCCCAGGTCTGGCTGATGCTCTACGGCGACGCGGCGGCCCTCCAGGTCGGCCTCTACGTCTGGAACCGCCGCCACAACGTCAGCCCCCACGAACCCGCCGGCTCGTCCGGCACCGCGGGCATGCTGATGTCCGCCCTCTCGGCGCCGCTGTACGCCCGGTCGCTGGGCGAGGCCCTGCTGCGCCGCCGCTCCCGGTTCGTCGTGACGCCGAAGGGCGACTCCGCCAGCCCGGACCGGGTGCTGACCTTCCGCACCCACCTGACCTGGGCCGCCGTCCTCGCGTTCGCGCTCCTCGCCTCGGTCGTGCTCAGCCACGCCCACACGGCGATGCGCATCTGGGCCTTCCTGGGGCTGCTGACGACGCTCATCCCGCTGGGCGTGTGGCAGGCGGGCCTGCGGGCGCGGCGCCGCCGCGGGCCGCTGCCCGCCCTGGCGGACGGCGGCCAGGAGCCGGAGTCCGCCCGGCCGGTGGGGCAGCGGACGCCGGTGTAGCGGGCGGTCGGTCCGGGCGCGCGGCGGGGCCGCGCGGCGCGGGGTGAACCGGGCGTCGTGCCCGGAAACCCGTTGACAGACCTTCACTGTGTGTAATTGGGTGCACTCATACGTGTATTCGATTGCGTGTATCCGATCTGGGGGGATCATCATCGCTACCAAACACACCGGCCTGGCCGTCACCTGCTGTGCGCTCGTCCTGGCGAGCGCCGCGGTGGCCTGCGGCACGGAGGAGAAGCTCGACGCCGGGGCCAAGGTGGAGAGAGCGTTCGAACGGCTGGGGGAGGAGAGAGCCGTCGCCGTGGAGTTCGCGCTCGACGCGAACGCCGACGCCGTCCACGCCGCGCTGAAGGACGGGAAGGACGGCAAGGACGGGGTCGACCGCGAGGCGGCCGGCATCCTCGCCGGCCTGAAGGTGAGGTACGCCGTCGTGTCCGACAGGCCGCTGAAGGAGCAGGACGGCGGCGAGGACGCGCACCGGGCGTCCGCCGCCGGGCGGCTGGCCAAGAAGGACGGCACGGTCCTGGCGGAGCTGCGGTCGGTCGACCGGAAGATGTACCTCCGCGGCGACCTCAAGGCGTTCGCCGGGATGGTGAAGCCCAAGAACGCCGAGGAGCGGTCCGAACGCCGGGACTTCGACGAGGCGTTGAAGAGGATCGACCGGATGCCGGACTCGCTGGCCGCGGTCAGGAACGCGCTCAAGGGGGAGTGGGTCGTCCTCGACGCGCGGGAGTTCGAGGAGCTCGCGAAGAAGAAGAGGGAGCGGGGCGGGGGCCAGGGGGATGCGGACTCCTCCGGCGAGCTGGACGCGGCGACGCGGAAGCGGGTCGCCGACGCCTTCCGGAAGACGCTCACCGACAACTCCACGGTCAAGGACGCCGGCACCAGGAACGGCGCCGAGCACATGAAGGTCACCGTCCCCGCCCGCAAGGCCGCCGGGCAGCTCTCCGAGGCCCTCAAGCCGCTGGAGAAGCGGCTCCGCGCGGCGGGCAAGGGCAAGGACCTGGGCGCCCTGGACAAGGCACCGGACCGGGACGTCGTCTTCGACGTCGCCTTGAAGGGCGGCCGGCTGTCCGCCGTCACCGTGGACATGGCCGCGCTGGACAAGGACGTACGGGCCCCGCTACCGCTGACGGTCGGCTTCGACAGCACGTCCGTGAAGGTCGACGCGCCCTCCGGTGCGCGGAAGCTCTCGGCGCGCGAGATGACCGAGGCGCTGATGCGGATGGTGGGGGCCGACGCGGATCGGCCCGGCGGGGCCGACCGCCGCCTCTGAGGCGGGGCGACGGCGTCAGCCGCCCGGCGTCGCGGGCAGGGGGCGCGCCAGGGGTGGTGGCGCGGCGGCCGGTGCGGGCGGTGGGGCCGGCGCCTGTGGGGCCGCCGGGGGCGGTGGGGACGCCGGGGGCCCGGCGGGCGGTACGGGTGCCGCGCCCGCTTGCTGTGCGGCAGGTGTCTGCGCGGCAGGTGTCTGCGGGGCCGGAGGCGAGGGCTGGGCCGGGGGTGCGGGGGGCGGCGCCGGGGAAGCCGGCGGGGCCGCGGTGGCCGGTGGCGGCACGGTGGCCCCCGGCGATGCCTCCGGTGGTGTCTCCGGCAGCGTCGGCTCCGTCGTCGCCAGGCCCAGCGCGTACGCCGCCCACCAGTGCCCGGCGGGCGGCGCGCCCCGGCAGGCGCCGTCCGACTCACCGGGCCGCTTCACCCACACCAGGGCGTCCACCAGCGGGGCGCCCGTCACCGTGGTGGGAGGTGCGCCCAGGGCGCGCCCGGGCGGATTGCACCACGCCTCGTCGCCGGCGTCCTCCTTGCCCTCCTGCCGGGGCAGCGGACCGTTGCCGTTGCGGCTGGTGTCGATGATGTAGTGGGCCCCGCCGAGGAGGGCGGACAGCCGGTCGCCGTAGGCGCGGGTGACGGGCGTGGTGTGGAAGTTGGAGACGTTCAGCGCGAAGCCGTCCGCCTGCTCCAGCCCCGACCGGCGCAGCAGGTCCGCCAGCCGCGGCAGGTCGGAGACCCAGCCCGCGTTGCCCGCGTCCAGGTACACCGACGTCCGGGGCAGCGCCTTGAAGGCCCGTACGGCCTCGGCGAGCAGGACCGGCCGCTCGGCCAGTGCCTCCGGTGGGGACGAGCAGCCCGTGGCCAGGTGCGCGAGGGCGTCCGGTTCGAGCACCACCCAGGCGCGGCGGTCGCCGATGCCCTCCGCGGCCCGGGCCACCCACCGGCGGTACGCCGCCGCGTCGGGCGCCCCGCCCGAGGAGTACTGGCCGCAGTCGCGGTGCGGGACGTTGTACGCCACCAGCAGCGGTACGCGTCCGGCGGCGGCCGCCGCACGCGTCACCCGCTCCGCCGCCGCCCGGGGATCGTCCCCCGGCAGCCAGACGGCCGCGGGGCGGTCGGCGATGCGCCGCAGCGCCTCCGCGTCCCCCTCCCGCCCGCGCTCCTGCCAGACCCGCACCTGACGCGCCGCCGGACCGGTGGGCTCCACCCAGAACGGGGACGCCCCGGCCGTCACCCCGTCCGCGGCCCCCGCCTGCCCCGGACACAGCGGCAGGCACACCGCCCCCGCGCTCGCCAGCAGAACGGCACCCCGACGGGCGTGCACGAGAACGCGGGCCGGACTCGTGGTGCGCATGGGCTCCACCCTTCACCTGGGCAACCGTGGTCGTACCAGGCTGTAAGGTGTCGGGCCGTCAGGTCGCGCGGGCTTGCGCCGTGTGGGTCGGCCGCTGGGCCGGCCGGGTGAGGGGCGGCTGACGCCGCGGGGGAACCGGGGGCGCGGGCCACCCGGCACCCGGTGCCGGGCTCCCGCCTCGGTCGCCGCCCGCGCCGTCGTGCGGGATCGGCGCGGGACGCGAAGGACGGTCCCCGCCTGGCGTGCATGCGTCTGCCGATGCCCGGCTGGTCCGCCGATGGCGGCCGCGCACCCCCGGTGCGGGCCGGTCGCCCCCGCGAGTGGCGCGGTCCCGGGGGCCATCCGCCCGCCGCCTCGTGCGGCGCCCACCAGCCACCCACAGCGCCCGCCGTCCGCCCCGAACGCCCGTCAGCCGTCCTCGATGTCCGAGATGAGTTTCGTGCTCAGATCGCTCTGCACCGCCAGCCGGGTGTGCCCGGCGTCCGGGCCGGTGCCCCAGGTGAGGGTGACCGTGGTGAACAGATGCCCGGCGCCGGAGTCGTGGTAGCGGACCTCCCAGTGGGTGGGCACGTCCTGGGCGCGCAGGACGCCGTCGGCGTGGTTGGCCTCCTCCCAGGCGGCCAGCCGCTGCCGCAGATCCTCGGTGAGGTAGTGGGCGCGGAGCTCCGAGCCCAGGTCGTCGGTCCCGTCGTCGACGGCGTCGATGTACGCGCCGTAGAAGTCGGCCACCCGGTCGACGGCCGAGTCGGGGCTTCCCTCGCGCACGGGACTGCCCGCCTGTTCGTCCGACATGAACTCCCCCCAGGGTCATGGTGCTTCAGATCGCTCTCTTGGGAATGAACTGCCCATGTTCCGCCGGAATAGGCCCTTCGGGCAGATGTCATCGCATATATCGGTATGGACGGACGGGTGTTGAGAGGGGCCGGGCGCTAACCCCCCAGCACCTCCGCCAAGTCGTACGACACCGGCTCCTCCAGCTGCGCGTACGTGCACCCGTCCGGCTCGCGGTCCGGGCGCCAGCGGCGGAAGCGGGCGGTGTGGCGGAAGCGGTCGCCCTGCATGTGGTCGTAGGCGACCTCGCAGACGCGCTCCGGGCGCAGTGGGACCCAGGAGAGGTCCTTCTTGCCCGTCCAGCGGCTGGGGCCGCCCGGGAGGCGGGCGGCGGCCTGGGCGTCGGCGTCCGCCCAGTCCTGCCACGGGTGGCCCTCGGCGGTGGGCATGCGCAGCGGTTCCAGCTCCGCCATCAGTTCCTGGCGCCGCTTCATGGTGAACGCGCCGCACACGCCGACGTGCTGGAGCCGGCCCGCGGCGTCGTACAGGCCCAGCAGCAGCGAGCCGACCACCGGCCCGCTCTTGTGCGGGCGCAGGCCCGCGACGACGCAGTCGGCCGTCCGCTCGTGCTTGACCTTGACCATGGCGCGCTCGCCGGGCCGGTACGGCAGGTCCGGCGGCTTGGCGATCACCCCGTCCAGGCCGGCGCCCTCGAACCGCTCGAACCAGCCGTGCGCGACGTCGAGTTCGTAGGTGACGGGGGCGGTGAACACCGGGTCGGAGGCGTCGCGGAGCGCGTCCTCCAGGGCCGTCCGGCGCTCGCGCTGCGGGGTGGCCAGCAGCGACGCGTCGCCGAGGGCGAGCAGGTCGAAGGCGACGAACGCGGCGGGGGTGGTCTCGGCCAGATGGCGTACCCGGGAGGCGGCCGGGTGGATGCGCTCCAGCAGGGCGTCGAAGTCCAGCCGGCCGCCGCGGGCGACGACGATCTCGCCGTCCAGCACACAGCGTTCCGGCACGTTGTCCTTGAGGGACGTGACCAGCTCCGGGAAGTAGCGGGTCAGCGGGCGGCCCGAGCGGCTGCCCAGCTCCAGCTCGTCGCCGTCCCGGAAGACGACGGCCCGGAAGCCGTCCCACTTGGCCTCGTACTGCATGCCCGGAGGGATCGTCGCGGCGGGCTTGGCCAGCATCGGCTCCACGGGCGGCATCACCGGAAGGTCCATGATCCCGATTGTGCGGGCGGCGGCGCCGGCCCGCCCGCCGACAGGCGCCCGGGCCCCCGGACGCCTTAGCGTGGCCGCATGGCAGAGACGCTGGAGCTCACCGTCGGCGAGCGGACGGTACGGCTGTCCAACCCGCAGAAGGTCTACTTCCCGGAGCGCGGCTACACCAAGTACGACGTCGCCCGGTACTACCTCAGCGTCGGCGACGGAGTCCTGCGCGCCCTGCGGGACCGCCCGACCACCCTGGAGCGCTACCCCGACGGCGTCGAGGGCGAGTCGTTCTTCCAGAAGCGGGCGCCCAAGAACCTCCCCGACTGGATCCCCACCGGCCGGATCGCCTTCCCCAGCGGCCGGTACGCGGACGAGATCTGCCCCACCGAGACCGCCGCCGTCCTCTGGGCCGCCAACCTCGGCTGCCTCACCTTCCACCCCTGGCCCGTCCGGCGGGACGACACCGACCACCCCGACGAACTGCGCATCGACCTCGACCCGCAGCCCGGCACCGGGTACGCCGACGCCGTCCGCGCCGCGCTGGAACTGCGCGGGCTCCTCGACGAGCTGGGGCTGACCGGCTGGCCCAAGACCTCCGGCGGCCGGGGCCTGCACGTCTTCGTGCCGATCGCCCCGCGCTGGACCTTCGTCCAGGTACGGCGGGCCGCCATCGCCGTCGCCCGGGAGCTGGAGCGGCGGATGCCCGAGCACGTCACCTCCGCCTGGTGGAAGGAGGAGCGCGGCGCCAAGGTCTTCGTCGACTACAACCAGACCGCCCGCGACCGCACCATCGCCGGCGCCTACTCCGTCCGGCCCCGCCCGCACGCCCCCGTCTCCGCGCCGCTCCGCTGGGACGAACTGGAGAGCGCCGTCCCCGAGGACTTCGACATCACCACCATGCCGGCCCGCTACGCCGAACTCGGCGACGTGCACGCCGGCATGGAGGACCACCCCTGCGCCCTGGACGCCGCCCTGGAGCTCGCGGCCCGCGACGAGCGCGAGCACGGGCTCGGCGACCTGCCGTACCCGCCGGAGCACCCGAAGATGAAGGGCGAGCCCAAGCGCGTCCAGCCCAGCCGGGCGAAGAAGGCGGACAAGGGGGGTACCGATACCGCCATCTGACGGCGTGCCAGTCGGGCCTATCACCCATTGTCCGCGTTTACCCGGACATCGCACGTGGAACCTGGGCAATGCTCTGTTCCCACCTCGTACCAGAGGAGTTCCATGTACAGGAGACTCGCGACCCGTGCCGGCCGGCTCACCGCCGGCGTGCTGGCGGCGACCGCGGCGGCTACCGCGCTGCTCGCCGTCCCGGCCGAGGCGACGCCCGACGGCGCCGCCCGGGCGTACGGCACGGTCAGCGCCCGCACCGGCGTCAACGAGCGCGCCCTGCCCAGCACCGACGCCTCCGTGCGCGGCATCCTGCGCCACCGGATCCAGATCGGGCTGCGGTGCAAGGTCCGCGCCCAGGACATCGGCGGCAACAACGTCTGGTACCAGCTGAGGGACCGCCAGACCTGGGTCGCGGCCAAGTACATCGACGACAAGGCCGCCAACGTCCCCTACTGCCGGATGCTCAACCGCAGCGCCATGGACGACAGCACCCAGTCGCGCAACGCCATGGGCTGACGCGCCGCAGGGCGCACCGGGTCCCGTCCGCGCGCGGACGGGACCCCCCACCCCGCGCGCACGGGGTGATTGCCGGAGCCGATACGAGTGGTGGCGCCTACAGTTGCCTCACGTACTGCACGGAACGTACCGCACGGACGTGGGACCGGCACCGGGCGTGGCGTCCGGACCGGGCACCGCGCCGGGCCACGAGCCTCCGTATCGGCCGGAAGGAAGAACGCGTTGGACCACCTGACCCATGGCTGTGTTCTGCTGCTGGACGGCACCCCCGACCGGCGGCGGGGCCTGGTGCCGAACCCGACCGCGCACGCCGTCGCCGGGGCCGGGCCGCGCGGTTTCCTCGCCGCCGCGACCGCGGACGTGGTCCAGCTCCCGGCGATGGCCGGGCCGCAGAGCGTCCTGGCCTACCTCCGTGACGCCGCCACCGTCCCCGGACCCCTGCTGGTGTGGGTCACCGGCCACCTGATGGTGCCGGCCCGCAAGGGCGGCGAGGTCCACCTGGCGCTCCGCGACAGCACCCCCGGCACGGTCCGCTACACCGGACTGCCCTGGGAGTGGCTGACCCGCACCCTCGGCGAACACGCCGGACCCACCCTGCTCGTGGTCGACGTCGAGGCCGACCAGAGATCCTGGCCGCACGTCGCCGCCGCCGTCCGGGACGGGCGGCTGACCGCGGGGCCGGCGGTGTGCGGCGTCGTCACCCCCAGCCCGGACCGCGCCCCCGCCGACGCCTCGCCCTACAGCCGGGCCTTCCTCACCGCCCTCGACCTCGGCCACCCCACGGCCGGGCCCGTCCTCGACCCGGCCCTGCTGCACCAACTCGCCCTGGACCAGGCGGGGCTGCCCGACGGCCGGCTGGTCCTGCGGCACGGCACGCCCGGGCCCGTCCTCGCCAACCCCGCGCACGCCGCTCCGGCACCGGCCGCGGCCGTTCCCGCGCCCGCCCCTCCGGCGGCCGCCCTCCCCGTCGAGCCCCCGCCCGCGCCGGCCCGGGAGGAGGACGCGCTGCCGCGGATCCTGGCCGCCGCCAACGCCGGCCGGCACAACGAGGCCGCCGCCATGGCCGCCGCCTGGGAGCAGCAGGTGCTGCGCCGGCACGGCCCGCACAGCGCCGAGGCCGGACTGTGGATCGAGGTCCGCGCCGACCTCGCCCGGCTGGCCGGCGACCATCCGCGCGCGGCCGAACTGTGGATGTCCGCCGCCGCCAACCGGCTGGCCCGCGGCGGGCCGACGGACGCCGAGGCGGTCGCGGCCCTCAAACGCGCCCACTACTGCTGGCAGCACAGCGGGGACCGGGCGTCGCTGCTCGCGCCCGCCCTGCTCGCCCTGTGGGAGCAGGTGCCCGGCAGCCTCGACGCCGCCGCGGACGTCCGCGCCCGGCTGGCGGAAGGGCCGCGTCCCGTCTCCCGGTGAGGGGCAGGGGCGAACGCCCGGGCGGGGGCGCGGCCATGGCCCCCGCGGTGCTCAGGGCCCGTCGGCCCCGGCCGGGCGGAGCGGCCCGGCGGAGGCGCCGGGGGCGGCGTCGGCCGCCGCCGGGCCGGTGGGGTGCGGCAGGGTGCCGTCGGCGGGATCGGGAACGGTCGTCGGCGGTCTCGGGAACGTGCGAGCGGAGGCGTCGGCGAAGGCGGGCCGGGTGCCCTCGGCGATCGGGGCGGTGACGGGTCAGGACGGTCCCGGCCTCCCCGCGTCCGCCTCCCCGCGTCCGCCTCCCCGCGCCCGGCCATCGGCGGGCGGGTGCGGGCCGGGCGGCGTCAGGCTCCGACGAGGGCGAGCGACGCCCACAGCGCCAGCACCGACAGCACCAGCGCGGCGGGCACGGTGAGCAGGCCGAGCCGGGTGAACTCGCCCAGCGCGACCTCCTCGTCGTGCTCGTGCACGATGCGCCGCCACAGCAGCGTGGCCAGGGACCCGGTGTAGGTGAGGTTGGGGCCGATGTTGACCCCCAGCAGTACCGCGAGGACCGCGCCGGGGCCGGCGGAGGCGGTCAGCGGCAGCAGCACCAGCACGGCGGGGAGGTTGTTGACGAGGTTCGCCAGCAGCGCGGCCAGGGCCGCGAGGGCGAGCAGGGCCCACAGCCCGGTGCCGTCCGGGACCAGCCGGCCGAGGCCGGTGGCGAGGCCGTTGTCGACGACCGCGCGGACCAGGACGCCCAGGGCCAGGACGAAGGCGAGGAACGGCACCGACGCGGCCCGCAGCAGGGCGCCGGGCGTCGTCCGGCGCCGGGCCAGGGCGCGGACCGCGAGCACCGTCGCCCCGGCGAGGGCGGCCCAGGCGGGCTCGACCCCGAACGCGGAGGTGACGACGAAGCCCGCCAGCGTGCCCGCCACCGTGGCCAGGGCGAACACCGGCACCCCGGCCGGGGCCGCGGAGGGCGGTGCCTGGGCGCCGGTGGCCAGGTCGGCGGCGAAGTAGCGCCGGAACACCACGTACTCCGTCCCGATGGCGACCAGCCAGGGCAGCGCCATCAGGGCCGCGAACCGGGTGAAGTCCAGGCCCGTGGCGTCGAAGGCGAGGAGGTTGGTGAGGTTGGAGACGGGGAGGAGGAGCGACGCCGTGTTCGACAGGTGGGCGCAGGCGTGTATGTGCGGGCCGGGACGGGCGCCGAGCCGGGCCACGGTGGCGAACACCACCGGCGTCAGCAGCACGATCGTGGCGTCCAGGCTGAGCACCGCGGTGATCAGTGAGGCCACGGCGAAGACCTGCGCGAGGAGCCGGTGCGGCCGTCCGGCGGCGGTACGGGCCATCCAGGCCCCGCAGGCCCGGAACAGCCCCTCGTCGTCGCACAGCCGGGCGAGGACCAGGACGGCCGCCAGGAAACCGATCACCGGCCCGAGCCGCCCCGCCTCGGCGCGGGCGTGCTCCGGGGAGACCGCCCCGGCGAGGACCACCAGAGCGGCCGCCGGAACGGCGAACACGGCCTCGGACCGCCCCCAGGGACGGACCACCGTGCAGGCCAGCACCGCCAGGAGGAGGACGACGGAGAGGGACTCGGCCAGGGGAGCGCTCATCGGGCGGTTCCCGTGCGGGGTGTGCGGGCGGGCGTCGGCCGGGGCGGTGCGGTCGGGCGTTTTGTCACCGGGAAAGTGTGCAGGACGGCCGCGGGTCCCCGCCGTGCGGGGGCGGGGGCGTCAGTCCCGGCGCGAGGTCCACCAGCGGGCCTTGTACATCGCGCCCCGCACCATCCGCTTGGTGCCGTCCGGCTGGTGGAACGTCAGGACGGACGTGCACCAGACGCAGGCGTGGCCCGGTTCGGGCCGGGCCATCAGGATCCGGCCGGTGGCGGGGTCGTCGCCGATGCTCTTGACGCCGGGGGCGCTGATACGGGAGCTCAGCGGATAGTCGACAAAGCGGTGCCGGCCCGTCGCGTACTGGTGGACGGCGGTGCCGGTGGTCACCCAGAGGCGGCCCTTCGTGCCGAGGACGGGGGCCAGGTCGTGACCGTCGCGGGTCGGCAGGGCGCTGCGGTGGACGACGACCAGGCCGGGGTCGTCGGCCGGCCCCTCCACCCGCAGGGCGACGAGCTCCCGGCTCCCGAGCGCCCACAGCAGCCGTGTCCCCGGGTCCCAGTGGACGCCGTGCGCGCCCCGCAGCGGCACCTCCGCGTGGCGGGTGGCGCGGGAGCCGGCCGAGGCCGCGTAGACGCGGACGAAGCCGCCGGTGCTGGCCGCGACGGCGACGTCGCCGTCGGGCAGCAGGTCGATGCTGTGCGCGTTGCCCGGCCCGGTGTGGGCGGCCCAGTACACGTCCCGGCCGGGGTACCCGACCACCGCCGCCAGCCCGCCGGAGGCGGTGGCCAGCAGGTAGCGGCGGCCGCCGAGTTCGCGGAGCTTGGCCTCGCTCGGGTTGCTCCACGACGCGCCGGGGTCCAGGTCGGCGAGGCCCGCCTGGCCGTCGGCGCTCCACGACCACAGGACGCCCGTGCCCCGGCCGACGTCCCAGCTCCGCGGCTCGGACCGGAGGACGTACACGGCCCGGCTCGCCTGGTCGGCCGCGACGATGGGCGTTCCCGCCGCGCCCCGGCCGCCGGCCGCCCGCGGCTGTGGCTGCGCGCCGGCGGCGGGGCCGGTCAGCGCGACGGTGGCCAGGAGGGCGGCCGTCAGCAGGCGCCGCACGGGCGGTCCGGTTCAGGGGTGCGCACGAGGGCCAGAATGGGCCGGACGGCGGGGGCGCGGCGTGGCGCCACGCCCGGCGGGGCCGGGAGTTCGCCCCGGGGAGTGCTCGCCGGGCGCGGCGGTGACGGGGTGGCGGTACGGCGTCCGGTACTCGTCGCCGCCGGAGCGGGTGGAGCGGGCGGACGGAGACGCGCCCCCGTCCGCCTCCGTACCCCGCGTGTCAGCCGTACATCGCCAGCCGGTGGAACGCCAACAGCGCGTCGTCGATCGGGTGGGGCCGCGGCCTGCCCGAGGCGTCGAACCCGCTCCACCGCTGGAGGTTGACCGCGACGGACACCTGCCGGCCGCCGTCGGCCCGGATCGCGGACAGCGCTCCGGCGCCCCAGACCGTGCCGCCGTGGCCCCAGAAGGTGTCCTGGCCGGGGGCCTCCAGCGGGTGCAGGCCGAGGCCGTAGGGGATCGTCCTGCCCTCCTGGGAGACGACCGGGACCGTGCGCCGCATCTCCGCCAGCGAGGACGGGGTGACGATCTCGCCGGCGAGCAGCAGGCGGTAGAAGCGGTTGAGGTCCGCGACGGTCGATATCAGGGCGCCCGCCGGTCCCACCCAGGACATGTCGTAGGCGCTGTAGTCGCGCGGCGGGTCGATCATGCCGAACCACGCCTCGTACATCCGCGGGTGCGGGCCCCGGATGTGCGGTTCCGTGGGGAGTTCGGTGTCCCGGAGTCCGGCGCGTTCGATGACGTCGCGGGTGACGCAGCGCTCGGCCGTGGTACCGGTGACGTGCTCCAGGAGGGCGCCGAGGAGCAGGTAGTTGGTGTTGGAGTAGAGGCCCGGGGTGCTGCCCGGGGCGCCGACGGGAGGGGCGGCGACGCCCATCCCGATCAGGTCGGTCGGGTCGAAGCGGGTGAACCGGTGGTCGTCCAGGCTCTCCGGGCCGGTGGCCGCGAGGTCGGGGAACGATTTGAGGGACGGGTAGGCGTAGGGCAGGTACTCGGCCAGGCCGCTGGTGTGGTTGATCAGCATCCGGACCGTGATCGCCCGGCCGCGTTCCCCGGGGACCAGCTCCGGGAGATACCGCCCGATCGGTGCGTCGAGGGCGATCGTCCCGCTCTCGACCTGCCGCAGGACCGCGGCGGCGGTGAAGGTCTTGGTGATGCTGCCGACGCGGTGCCGCATGTCGGCGGTGACGGGACGGCCGGTGGCGGTGTCGGCGACGCCGGCGGCGCCGCGCCAGGTCCGGTCGCCGTCGCGCACCTCGGCGAACAGGCCCGGGATTCCGGCGCGGTGGACGTTCTCCAAGGCGGCGTCGAGCGCCGTGGTGTCCAGCGGATTGCTCACGGTCATGCGTCCTTCCGTCGGCCGCGGGCCGGACTCGATGTCGGTCGCCCGACCCGGGGAACAGGGCATGGGGGCGCGCCGGACAGCCGGTGGCCGGTGGTCCGGCGCGCTCGTGCCGCCATTATGCACGCAGTGCGTGCATCGACGAGTGCATGGGGAGGGCCCGGGTTCAGGCGTCCCGGTCGGAGGGCGGTGCGGCCAGGCGGCGTTCGGGCTGTCGGATGGGGACGTCATTGATGCTCGCGAAGCGGCGCCGCATCAGGCCGTTCGCGGCGAACTCCCAGTTCTCGTTGCCGTGCGAGCGGTACCAGTGGCCGGCCGCGTCGTGCCACTCGTACGTGAAGCGCACGGCGATCCGGTCGTCGGTGTACGCCCAGAGCTCCTTGCGGAGGCGGTAGTCGAGTTCGCGGCGCCACTTGTCGCGGAGGAAGGCGGTGATCTCGGCGCGGCCGGTGAGGAAGACGTCGCGGTCGCGCCACTCCGAGTCCTCGGTGTACGCGAGCGCGACCCGCTCCGGGTCGCGGCTGTTCCAGGCCGCCTCGGCGGCGCGCACCTTCTCCAGGGCGGTCTCGGCGGTGAACGGCGGCAGCGGGGGCCTCGGGGTTTCGGGCATGGCGGTCTCCTGGTGCGGCTGTCGGCTTCGAGAAGGTTGAGAACGATCGTTCTCCATGGTGTGCGGTAGCGTAGGAGAACGGTGGTTCTCGTGCAAGGGGAGAGAATGGTGGAGTCCGTGGCACAGGCGGGGCCGGAGCTGTCGGAGAGCCCGGAGGGCAGGGTGCTGGACGCCGCCGAGGAGCTGTTCTACGGCCGCGGGCTGCAGGCGGTGGGCATGGACGCGATCCGGGCCGCGTCCGGGGTGTCGCTCAAGCGGCTGTACCGGCTCTTCCCCTCGAAGGACTCCCTCGTCGAGGCGTACCTCAGCCGCCGCGACGAGCGCTGGCGCGCCTCCCTGCAGCGGTTCGCCGACGCGCGCCCGGCCGGGGCCGAGCGGGTGCTGGCCGTCTTCGACTGGCTCCACACGTGGTTCGGGGAACCGGACTTCCGGGGGTGCGCCTTCGTCAACTCCTACGGGGAGCTGGGCGCCACCCATCCCGGTGTCGCCGCCGCCGCGCGGCGGCACAAGGACGCCTTCCGGCGGTACCTGGCGGGGCTGGCCGCCGCCGCGGGCGGCTCCGAGGCACTGGCCGACCAGCTCCTCCTCCTCGCGGAGGGCGCCATCACCACGGCGGCGCTCTCCGGGAGCCCCGAACCCGCGCTGCACGCGCGGGAGGCGGCGCAGGCCCTGATGGCGAAGGGGAGTTGACGGAGCGTCAGGGTGGGCGGGGATCTCAGGACAGGTCGCGGATCACCTCCGCGATCGTCGCCACGCCCTCCGCGATGTCGGACGCGGGCGGCGCCGCGTAACCCAGTACCAGGCCTGGCCGCCGGGACCGGAGGCTGTGCCAGGACAGCGGCTGCACCTTCACGCCCCGCTCCAGGGCCGCCGCGGCCACGGCCGCGTCGTCCGGGCCGCCGTCGAAGGTGACCATCAGGTGCAGGCCGGCGGCGGCGCCGTGCACCACCGCGCCCGGCAGCCGGGCGCCGATCGCCTCGATCATCGCGTCCCGCCGCCTCCGGTGCCGCCGCCGCAACTGCCGCAGGTGGCGCTCCATTTCACCCGACTCCAGCAGCCGGGCCAGCACCAGCTGCGGCAGTGCCGCGTTGCCCAGGTCCGTGAACCGCTTCGCGTCCACCAGCGCCTCCCGGTACCGCGGGGGCGCGAGCAGCCAGCCCACGCGCAGCGCGGGGGCGAACAGCTTCGAGATGCTCCCCATGTAGCAGACGCCGTCCGAGAGCATCGACCGCAACGCCGCCACCGGGGGCCGGTCGTAGCGGTGTTCCGCGTCGTAGTCGTCCTCGAGGACCAGACCGCCGTCCGTGACCCAGTCCATCAACGCCCGTCGCCGGGCGCCCCCGAGGACCACCCCGGTCGGGAACTGGTGCGCGGGGGTGAGCAGGACGGCCCGCGCGCCGGTGGCCCGCAGCGCGTCGACGCGGACGCCCTCGGCGTCCACCGGCACCGGCGGCGTCTCCGCGCCCCAGTACGCGAAGTGCTGCCGGGCGCCCAGCGAACCCGGGTCCTCCACCGCCACCTCGCCGATCCCCGCCCGGACCAGCACCTGGGCCACCAGCCCCATCGCCTGGGCGACCCCGCCGACGACGACCACCTCGTCCGGGTCCGCCACGATCCCCCGCGTCCGGGCGAGCCAGCGGACCAGGGCCAGCCGCAGCTCCGGCGTCCCGCGCGGGTCGCCGTAGCCGAACGCCGAGGAGGTGAGGGAACCGAGGACGGCGCGCTCTGCGCCCAGCCAGGCCGCCCGCGGGAACGCCGTGAGGTCGGGCAGCCCGGGCGACAGGTCGATCCGGGCGGGAGCGGCCCGCAGCGCGTCGAACGCGTCCGCGCCGGGGGCCGTGAACAGCCCGCCGGGCAACGGCTCGTCGGGACCGGCCGGACGGGCGGGCCGGGCCGGGTTCGGGGCCGGGGCCGGCGCCCGGCCGGACGGCGGGCGCGCCACGGCCGGCGCCGCGACCACGAACGTGCCGTGCCGGCCGCGCCCGGCCGCGTGCCCGTCCTCCGTCAGCCGGCGGTACGCCTCGATCACCACCCCGCGCGACAGCCGCAGTTCACCGGCCAGCAGCCGGCTGGGCGGCAGCCGGCTGCCCACCGGCAGCCGCCCGTCGGCGATCGCCTCCCGGAGCCGCCGGGTCAGCCAGTCGGCCAGCCCACCCGGCGGCGCGTCGCCGACGTCGAGCTGGAGGAAGTCCGAACCGGAGGCACCCGGCTCCGGGCCGGAGCCGCCTGTCTTCACATCGGAGGAACCCCCTTCCGGATGGGAAGAACCCGGCCCCGAGCCGGGGGCACCCGGCGCTATGGACCCTTTGGCAGCACGCTCATTGGACCTGTCCATCGGGCCATTGTGACGGCAGGGTCGGAGAGGAGAAGACGCCGGGGCGGACAGGACCCGGCACGCGCGTCCCGGACGGAGCACCTTGAGCATCGAATTCCTGCTGACCTCACTGATCGTCGTGGCCACCCCCGGTACCGGCGTGCTCTACACCATGGCCGCCGGCCTCTCGCGCGGCGCCCGGGCGAGCCTCGTCGCCGCGACCGGCTGCACGCTCGGCACGCTGCCGCACATGGCGGCGGCCGTCACCGGCCTGGCCGCCCTGCTGCACACCAGCGCGCTGGCCTTCCAGATCCTCAAGTACGCCGGTGTGGCCTACCTGTTGTTCATGGCCTGGGCGACGCTCCGCGACAAGGGGTCGCTCGCCGCCGACGAGGACGCCGCGCCCCGGTCCGCGGCGCGGACGATCCTCGACGGTGTGCTGATCAACATCCTCAACCCCAAGCTGACCCTCTTCTTCTTCGCCTTCCTCCCGCAGTTCGTGAGCGAGGACGAGCCGCACGCCCTGCTGCGCATGGTCGAGCTGAGCGCCGTCTTCATCCTCCTCACCTTCCTGGTGTTCGTCGCCTACGGGCGGTTCGCGGCGGCCTTCCGGGACCGGGTGGTCTCAAGTCCCCGTGCCACGCGGTGGGTTCGCCGTGCCTTCGCGGGCGGTTTCGCGGCGCTGGGGATCGGACTGGCGTTCCTCTGACGGCGCCCGCGGCGCGGAGTACCCGCCGCCCGACGAGGGCGGTTCGGCCGGCCGGGCCGCCGGCGGCGACACCGTCCGCGGCGGACGCGGCGGCGTGGCCATCAGCGGCGCGGAGGGCTTGACCTGGGACTCGTGCGGCGCCGTCGTCGGGGCCGCGTGGGTGGGCGGGGCGACCGTGGGACGTTTCGACGGCGGGTGGGGAGCCGTCGGGACGTGCGGTGGGGAGGGGACGTGCGGCGCCGACGGCGGGCGGGACGAGGTGCCGTGGGGGGAGGAGCCGCTCGGCGCGGAGCCGTGGGCGGACGGGGACGGCCGGTCGGAGGGCGGGCGGGGGGAAGTACCCGAGGAGGCGGACGAACCGGACGCGTCGGAGGACGGTGCCGACGGGCCGGAAGACGGGCCCGAAGGCGCGCCGGAGCCGTCCGGCGAGGGCGAGCCCGTACCCGTACCGGGGGTTCCCGGGGCGCCGGGGGTGTGGGACGGCGTCGGCGGCCGGGCCGTCGGCGCCGAGTCGTGCGAGCCGTCGTCACCGACCTCGCGGTGGAACATCCGGTCCTTCCGCTCGGTGTCGACCAGCGGGATCGCCTTCAGCGGGCCCTTGTCGGCGGGCCGCGGCAGGATGACCGTGACCGTCGCCACCGCGAAGCCCTCCCAGCGCCGCCCGTCGAACGCCGCGTCGCGCACGTTCACCGAGGAGTCCGGCTCCCCCAGCGGGTTGCCGCAGTTGCACTTGACCGCCGGCTTCGCGTACGCGTCGACGAGCACCGCCACACCGGCCTGCAGCACGGCCGGGTAGGCCCGCGCCCGGCCCTCGCCGTCGTAGTCGTGATTGGTGACGAGCGTGTCGTGCATCAGGACCGCCGGCGTCAGGCCGTCGACGTACGCCTGGATCTCCGGCTCCGGGATGCCCCGGGCCTCGGCCCACGCCTTCGCCTTGACCGGGTCGCCCGCCAGGTCCTTGAGCAACTGGGCCTTGTCGCAGCGGGAGATCTGCCGGGTGCCGCCGAAAGCGCCCGGCGCGTCGCCGACCGCCGTGCCCCCGCCGTCCGTCGAACTGACGCCCTGGACGTCGCTGTGCGGGTCGGAGACGAACGGCGCGTCACCGGTCTGCCCGACCGCCTCCAGGGCGATCGTCTTCTTCCGGTCGCCGCCACCGGATCCGTCCGACGAACACGCCGCCAGGGCCGGGCCGACGGCGAGGACGGGGACCGCCAGCAGGGCGACGGTCCGGAACCGCCGTCGCTTCCGCCTGCTCGCCGTGTGGATGGGGACGGGTATCAGCCGCATGTGCGCACCCCCGATTGCCGGTTCTTGCACTGCCGATGACTGCTGATGACTGCCGGTGGACTTCTCGCGGGCGGACCGGTGGGCGGGCCGGGACGCCGATGGCTCTGTACGGCCGGTCGGCTTGCTGACGGTCAGTAGGGACGGCAGGTGGTCACCCAGCTGCCGGGCGGACAGGTCGTCGTGGGGCCGGGCGTGGATTCCGCAGAGCCGCCGGAGCTGTCGTCGTCGGTCGGCGCGGGCGCCGACGAACGGTCGCCGTTCGTCTCGGAGGAGGGCTCCGGCTGCCGCACCGGCGCCGAGGACGGGGTCGACGTCCCGCCCGAAGGGCTCGTCCCCGGGTCCTTGCCGTCGTGGAGGAACAGGACGGCCGAGACGCCCCCGCCCGCGATGAGCAGGGCCAGCAGGGGAGCGGTCAGCCTGCGCGCGGACCACCGGCCGCCGTGGGCCGGCGCCGCCCCGCCACCGCCGGCGACGAGCCCCGGCGTCCCCGCCGACCGCGGTACGGCCGGGGAACCAGGGGTGGGGACAGGGCCGTAGGGGGCGTACGGAGTGGGGGGCGTCCCGGTGCCGGGAGCGGGGGAGGGAGAGGGGGAAGGGGAGTAGGGGCGGACGTCGGGTGAGGTGGGGATGTACGTCGGGAGGTGCCCGGACGGGGTGCCGGGGTCGTGGTACGAGGGCGCGGGCGGGGTGCCGTCCGGCGTGCGGGGGGTGGCGGACGCGCTCCGGCTCCCGGACGTTCCCGGGGGCACGGGCGTTCCATGGTTCGCGGAGGCGGAGGGCGGCGCCGTGCCCGCTCGGGCGGGTGCCCCGGGTCCGGTGCTCCAGGGTTCCGTCGCCGTGCCGGTGCCCGGCCGGGGCACAGGCGCCCTCGGGTCGGCGGTGGCCCGCGCTCCCGGCCGTTCCTCCGCGGTTCCGTCCGGGTCCCGCTTTCCCGGCGCCCCGGAAGAGGAGCCCGCGCCCCCGGCGGTGCCGTGCGCGTCACGTTCGCCGGGGCCCCCGCCCGACCGTCCCGGATGCGGGAAGGCGGCCCCCGCG
This sequence comes from Streptomyces mobaraensis, assembly GCF_020099395.1. Classification (NCBI taxonomy): domain Bacteria; kingdom Bacillati; phylum Actinomycetota; class Actinomycetes; order Kitasatosporales; family Streptomycetaceae; genus Streptomyces; species Streptomyces mobaraensis. The sequence continues at coordinate 6,947,435 of NZ_CP083590.1, forward strand.
CCCGTCCCCGTCCGGCCGCCCACCGCCGGCGCGGCCGCCGCCGCGTTCAGCAGCCGCTGCGCCTCCACCGAACCCATGCGCGCGCTCGGGTCCTTGCGGAGCAGGCCGAGCAGGAGCGGCGCGAGCGGGCCGGCGCGGCGGGGCGCGGGCGGGTCCTCGTGCACGACGGCCTGGAGCGTGCCCAGCGCCGAGGCGCGGCGGAACGGCGACATCCCCTCGACGGCCGCGTAGAGCGTGGCGCCCAGCGACCACAGGTCCGAGGGCGTGCCGGGGTGCTTGCCGAGCGCCCGCTCGGGGGCCAGGTAGTCGGGCGAACCGATGACGTCACCGGTGCGGGTGAGGGTGCCCGTGCCCTCGACGAGGGCGATGCCGAAGTCCGTCAGCACCACCCGCCCGTCGTCCTGGAGCAGGACGTTGGCGGGCTTGACGTCGCGGTGCAGGACGCCTGCGGCGTGCGCGCTGCGGAGCGCCAGGAGCACCGCGGACCCCACGCGTGCCGCCTCCTTGGGCGAGAGGAGGCCGTCGGCCTCCAGGACGTCGGCGAGCGACCGGCCGCGGACCAGTTCCATGACGATCCACGGGCGGCCGTGCTCCTCGACCACGTCGTGCACGGTGATCACGTAGGGGTGGCTGATGCGGGCCGCCGCCCGGGCCTCCTGGACCAGCCGGGCGTGCAGCACCCGGACGTCGGCCTCGCGCAGGTGCTCGGGGGCCCGGACCTCCTTGACGGCCACTTCGCGGCCCAGCACCTCGTCGTAGGCGCGCCACACCACGCCCATGCCGCCGCTGCCGAGCCTGCCCAGCAGCCGGTACCGCCCGGCCAGCAGGGGAAACCGCTCGTCGCCGCCGTTGGCGTCCATGGCGTCCCGCCCCCTCCCCCGTGGGAGCCCGGGCCGCTCCGGGCACCCGCGCAATCGGGCCACACCGGCTGGGACGCGACGGCGTGCCATACCGTTCCCAGTGAGGGGGCCCCGGTCCCGCCCCTTCACCGTTTCTTGCGGGGGCCAGCCCCCGCACCCCCGAAGCGCCCTGCGGGCGCTGTCCTCAAACGCCGGACGGGCTATATAGCCCGTCCGGCGTTTGAGGACGAGCGGCGGAGCCGCGAAAAGCGGGGTCTGGGGCGCAGCCCCAGGAAGCGGCGAAGGGGCGGGACCGGGGCACCCCCCCCGATCAGCGCGGGTCGGCGAGCTGGCGGTCGAGCCAGCGGAGTACCTCGGGGTACTCCTCGCGCCACGTCTGGAAGTTGTGGCCGCCTTCGTCGCGGATCAGTTTGTCGACCTTGGTCGGCCACTTGGCCTTCTCGGCGAAGTGCTCGGCCTGCTTGAGGTACTTCTCCTCGCCCTTCTTGCTGACGCCGACCAGCAGCGACACCGGCGGCGCGGGCATGTGGGTCAGACGCCAGACGAGGTCGGCCTCGTTCTTGAGCTGCTTGTTGCCGGCGTAGAGGTCGCCGGTCTCGCGGTCCTGGCGGGCGAAGAAGTCGGCGGAGAGGCCGGCGCCGGCGCCGTAGCGGGCCGGGTTGGTCATGGCCATCTTCAACGCGCAGTAGCCGCCGGTGGAGTTGCCGACGGCGCCCCAGCCGCCGCGCGAGTTGTCGGCCCGGTACTTGTCGTTGACGGCGACCGGCAGGTCCTGGTTGAAGAAGGTCATCGCCTGCGGGCCGCCGGGGACGTCGGTGCAGTTGGTGTCGCGGTCGGCGACGACCGACGGGCGGACCATCAGGACGATGGTGGGCCGCATCTTGCGCTCCTTGACGAGCTTGGACGCGGCCTGGGGGACCTTGATCTGGGTGATCAGGTTTCTGGAGACGCCGGGCTGGCCGGTGACCGCGACGATCACCGGGAAGCGGTCCTTCTCGTGGCCCTTCTGGAAGTACTGCGGCGGCAGGTACGCGTACCCGTCCATGCTCAGGCCGGTGACCGGTCCGTGGATCGATATCCGGTCCACCTGCCCGCCCTTCTCGCGCGGGCCGAGCCCCACCGACTCCTGGCCCTTCACCACGAGCGCGGGCGGCCGCTTCTCGCCCTCCTTGCCGGGCTGGAGCTCCTGGCGGCTGGAGTTCTGCCCGAACAGTTCCTTCCAGGTGGAGTAGAAACCGAACTCGTTGTTGGCGGCGACGAGCAGCACGGCCAGGACGCTCACCTGGGAGACGACGAGCATGCCCAGGCGCGAGGCCCAGGACAGCACCCCCTTGCGGGCGGCGCGCGGCCACAGCCACAGAACCAGGGCGCACACCGCGACCGCGATGAACACCAAGAGCAACAGTAGATTCTGGGACGTGAGACCCACGGTGGTAACTCCTCCTGGAGGGTGCTTTCACCTGAGAGAGAGGGAGGGCGACCGGGGGCGGTTCCGTATATACGCCGCGATCTCATGTTATAGCGGTCACTGACGGCACGCACATCCGCTCACGGCCGCCGCGGGGAAGGCGCCGAAGCCGGCGCCCGGGGAGATTACCACGCGGTAAGGGCTTACCAATAAGTGGGTACTTGTGCGCAAAAGGCCCGGGGCGGAGGCTGGGAACCACTCCGGCGGAATAGCCGGGGAACGCATCGGCCCGGCAGTCAGGCAATGAGGTAATTCCCGCATGAAGCGCGACAGCGTTGTCGTCAACGACGTCGGGATTTCTTTTGTGGAGGAGGGCGAAGGCCCCCTCGCACTGCTCCTCCACGGATTCCCCGAGTCCGGGGAGGCCGCGTACCGCCATGTCATACCGGCCCTCGCGGCCGCCGGCTACCGCGCCGTCGCGCCGAACATCCGGGGGTTCGCCCCCTCGGCCCTGCCCGCGGACGGCAGCATGCGCCTCGCCGACCTGGTCGCGGACGCCAACGCGCTGCACGAAGCGCTGGGCGGCGGCCCCGACGCGGTCGTGATCGGCCACGACTGGGGCGCGGCCACGGCGTGGGCGGTGGCCCACACCGCGCCGGAGCGCTGGGCCCGCGTGGTGGCCAGTGACGTCCCGCCGCTCGCCTTCTTCGGCGAATACGCGAACACCTACGAGGGCATCGAGCGGCTGAACCACTTCTGGTTCTTCCAGATGGACATGGCGGACGAGGTCCTCGCCGCCGACGACATGGCGTGGGTGCGCCGGGTCATGCAGGACAAGTGGACCGCGGACGCCTATGACGCCACGGCGGATTTCGAGGCCGTCCGCAAGGCGCTCGGCGAGCCGGCCCGGCTGCGCGCCGCCATCGACCTCTACCGCGTGAACTTCGCGCCGAAGGAGATGGGAACGCCGGAATGGGCCGCCCGGCACGCCGCCCTCTGGGGCGAGGTCCCGGTCCAGCCGGCCTTGTACCTGCACGGCACCGAGGACAAGAGCGTCGTTCTGGACGAGGCCGGACTGGCGAGGATCGGGGCCTCGCTGTCGAAGGGGTCGGAGGCGGCCTTCATCGAGGGCGCGGGGCATCTGGTGCCCGCCGAGAAGCCGGCCGAGTACACGGAGCGCGTCCTCGCCTTCCTGGCCAAGGAGGTGTGAGGCGGCACCGCGTGGCGAGTGTGTCATGTGTGACGCGCGTGACGGAAGTTGTCGGACGCTGCCCTTCGGCCCCGCTCCTGCGTAGGCTCGGTCATCGGTATCCGGCCCACACGAAGGCTCACGGAAGGCTGAGGCAGACCGATGATTCCTGCGTCCCCGCGCGTCTCCGGGCGACCCGGGACGGACGGCGGGCAACTCCCGCCGCCGTTCGTCCACTTCTCCGCCGAACTGCTGACGGGCGCCCTCGCGGCCCTGCCGCCGGCGGCGGTGACCCTGTTCACCGAGTCCTGGAACGACCTGCCCGCCGACGCCCACCTGGGCGCCGGCACCCCGTACCGCTTCCGCCGGTACAGCAGATTCCGGATCCTTCGGGACGGCCTGGAGCGGCTGCCGCACGCGGCCTTCTTCCAGGACGCGGCCGTGAACCGGGTGAACGGCGGCGTGGACCGCATGTTCGCCCCGCTGTCGGACGGCGTGGCCGCGGGGGCCGCGCTGGAGACGGTCGTCCGTACGCTCCGGGAGCGGCTGCCCGGGCCGCGCGACGGGATGGACGCCTGCGGGGTGCACCAGATACGCGTCGTCGCCACGGCGGACGCCGAGGGGCACCCCGCCCCGGAGGGCGTCCACCAGGACGGGCACTGTTACGTCGCCCAGGTGCTGATCCGGCGCGAGAACGTGGAGGGGGCGGACTCGCGCCTCTACGGCCTGGACCGGACGCCCGTCCACGAGGCGCTGCTGACCACGCCGTTCGAGACCATCGTCCTCGACGACCGCCGGGTCTTCCACGGCGTCACGCCCATCCGTCCGGCCGCGGGGGCCGGACGGGGCGTGCGGGACATGCTGCTGGTCGACTTCTTCCCCTTCGAGGGCTGATTCCCGTCCGGGGACCGATCCCCCTCCTGGGACCGATCTCCCTCCGGGGGCCGCGTCACTGCCGGACGGTCCAGTGGTCGTCGGCCCCCGCGCGGAGGAACTTCAGCCCGGGGCAGAGGAAGTCCCGGCCGTCGGGGGCGGGGTCGGTCCAGGGGGAGTCCGCCGGGCTCGCGGGGTTCCAGGCGCCGCCGCGGCGGAGCCTGATCGCGGAGCTGTCGAAGACGGTGTTCCGGGCTTCGGTGCAGTACCAGCCCACCCCCGTGGCGGGGTTGACGCTCGCGTAGATCTCGAACATGTCCCAGCCGTGGTCCAGCCCGCTCGTGTCCTTCCCGGACTGGCGGTAGAGCAGCTCCCAGCTCGCCGTGCGGTGGTTGTACAGGTAGGCGCCCCAGGTGTTGCCCGAGCCGCCTTCGCGCACCAGCTGGACGCTGTAGGCGGCCGGGGCGCCGCCGCCGGGGGTGTACTTCGCGAGGAACGCCGCGTCGACGGGCAGCGTCTTGGCGGGGCCGCCCGGTCCGCACCAGTCCCAGGCCCACAGTTCGGGGCCGCTCTGCCAGTAGGCCGTGACCACTTCCATGCACGAGTTCTGGGCCTTGGTGGTGGGCGCGTAGGTGAAGTTCTCGGAGTCCCGGACGCGGTACGCGGGGTCGACGGTGTGGGTGGCCGTGATGCCGTCGTGGGTGCCGGGCTGCGGGAAGACGCCCCACCAGTCGTGGGTGAGATCGGCGTCCGGCCGCGCCGGCCGGCGGGACCGGTCCGGTCCGCCCTCGCGAGCGGCGGCGCGGCGGCCCTCGGCGAAGGCGCGGACGGCCCGGTCGCGGGCGGGGGAGCGGTCGGGCGTACGGGCTCCGGTCACCCGGCCGCGGTGGGGCGCGGCGGGGTCGGGGGTGCGGGCGGCGGTGGTGCCGGCGGGCTCCACGGGAACGGTGTGGGTGCCGGACGCCGTGGCGGTGCCCGTGGGCCGGGCACCCGGCTCCGCGGCGGCGCTGCTCTGCGCCGCGCCGCCCGTCAGCGCGGCGGACGTGAGGAGGAGGGCCGCCGCGAGGAGGGTGCGGCAGCCGGCGGCGAGGGGGTGGTGGTGTCTGCGCATGGGACGCCTTCCGGTGGGGTTGGTCCATGCCAAGCAGCCGCAATGTCCATGACAGCAACCTCGGCGTCAAGGGTCGCGGCGGCCCCGGCGGATCCGGGCGGCCGCAGGCGCCCCTCCGGTGTCGGCCGTCCGGGTTCCGGTGCGGTATCGCGCGAGGCCGAACACACCCGGCAATTCGGACAGTTGTCATCAGGCCGATCTCGCGGCACATGCGGCCACCCCGGCGGCGTGGACTGATGTTCGGGGGACGCGGGTCCGGAACGCGGGCTCCGTGGCGTCGCGGCAGGTCATCCCGGAGGGCCGGGCGGACGAGCGGAAGGCCGCCGTCCCGTCCCGGGTCCGCCGCGCTACGGCGGATTCCGGCCAGGCGCAGGTAAACGCCGGCGGCCTCCTGCGCCGTGCGACATACGCCGCGTTCCGGCATGGCGCACTATATGGCTGGGCGATCGAGGGGCGGCTGAGCCTCCCGGCGGTCCCCCACTCCCACGCCCTCGACCAAGGGCGCCGGGGAGACCAGTACGGCCGGCGTGGGGAGCCGGCCGAGCGCGACCGAACAGCCGGGGTTCGACCACCCGTGCGCGCCGGGGCCCGGCCACCCCGCGCGGACATCTTCACCAAGAGGACGGCGCCGCCGACCATCGCCGTCCCAGCAGGGGGGAGTTGCACCATGTCACGTTCCACACGTCTGCTCGCGGCCTGGGCCGCCGCGACACTGACGGCGCTGGCGCTGCCCACCGCCGGCGCCCACGCCGACGATCCGGCGCCCCGCGTCGACCTGCGGGTCCTCCTCGTCGACGACGGCGGGCCCGCCGTCGAGGCGATAGCCGCCGAACTCGCCACCGCGGGAACGCCGTACACCAAGGTCGACCTCAAGGACGCCGGCCGGCCGAAGATCGACGCGGCCTACCTCAGCGACACCGTGGACGGCAGACCGCGCGCCAGGTTCCAGGGCGTCGTCCTGCCCAACGACAACCCGTTCGGCGACGGTTCGCCGGAGATGGCCGCCCTGGCCGGATACGAGAAACGATTCGGCATCCGCCAGGTGGACGCCTACACCTACGCCCGCCCCGCCGTCGGCCTCAACGCCGCCCAGGAGCACGGCTGGAGCGGCCCCCTGGACGGCAAGACCGCCACCGTCACCGCCGAGGGCGCCGGCCCCTTCGGCTACCTGAAGAAGAACGTCCCCTTCGAGGACAACGACCCGGCCGTCAACGAGAGTTACGGCTACCTCTCCACCCCGCTGGAGAAGCAGGACGACGGCGCCACCTTCACCACCTACGTCGACGCGCCCATCCCCGGCACCTCCTCGCGCGGCTCGCTGATCGGCCAGTACGCGCACGACGGCCGCAGCGAACTCGTCGTCACCTTCGTCGCCAACCAGTACCAGACGCAGTTCCGGCTGGTCTCCCGCGGCATCGTCGAATGGCTCACCCAGGGCGTCCACCTCGGCGCCTCACGGAACTACCTCGGCGTCCACGTCGACGACCTCTTCGCCTCCGACGACCGCTGGGACAGCAAGCGCAAGTGCACCCCCGGCGACGTCGACTGCCCCGGCAACCCGTCCCCCGACGCCCCGCCGATCCGGATGACGGCCGCCGACGCCACGTACGCCAAGGAGTGGTCGAAGAGCCACAACCTGCCGCTGGACTTCGCCTTCAACGGCGTCGGCAGCGAGGAGTACCGGGCCAACGACGGCGGCGGCCGCGACCCGCTGCTCGACCGCTTCGTCGCCGACCAGCAGTCCTTCCGCTGGCTCAACCACACCTACACCCACGCCTTCCTCGGCTGCGTGCAGAACACCGGCGTCGTCCCCTGGAAGTGCTCCACCGACCTCCTCGGCCGCATCCGCTGGGTGGACGGCCAGAAGGTCACCCAGGAGATCGCCCAGAACCTGTCCTGGGCCGCCGCCCGGGGGCTGAAGGTCGACCCCGACGAGCTCGTCACCGGCGAGCACTCCGGCCTGCGCACCCTGCCGCAGCAGAAGGACGACAACCCCTACCTGGCCGCCGCCCTCACCGTCACCGGCGTCAAGTGGCTGGCCAGCGACAGCTCCCGGGAACCGCAGCAGCGCCAGGCCGGCCCCGCGCTGACCGTCTCGCGCTACCCGATGAACGTCTACTACAACGTGGGCAAGGCCGCCGAGCAGACCGACGAGTACAACTGGCTCTACACGAAGAAGGCCGACGGCGGCAGCGGCATCTGCGAGAACTCCACCGTCACCACCTGCCTGAAGGCCCCGCTCGACACCAGGACCGGCTTCGCCTCCTACATCGCGCCCCTGGAGGCCCGGATCGCCCTCGGGCACGTCCTCTCCAACGACCCGCGCCCGCACTTCATGCACCAGTCCAACCTCGCCGAGGAGCGGATCGGCTACCAGGTCCTGGAGAAGGTCCTCGCCGACCACGCCGCCCTCTTCGCCGACAACACCCCGCTGGTCAGCCTCCGCATGAGCGACATCGGCACCGAGATGCGCAAGCGCGCCGCCTGGTCCGCCGCCGTGGACGCCGGCAAGGTCACCGCCTACCGCGTCGGCGGCCAGGTCACCGTCACCGCGCCCGCCGGGGTCGAGGCCACCCTCACCCTGCCCACCGGCACCACCCAGGTGAAGAACGGCACGTCGGCGCCGTTCGGCGACGCCTACGCCGGGCAGCGCTCCGGCTGGGCCACCCCGGCGGCCGGCCAGAGCGCGGCCGTCTTCACCCTGCCCGCCGCCGGCGCCCCGGCCGCGCCGCACGCCACCGGCAAGGCCGCCCGCGTCCAGGCGCCCGCCCCCGCCCTGCCCGTACCCCCGGGCGCCGGCCACCGGGTCCCGTACGGCACCGGTGACGGCCCCCGGCGCTGAGCACCGCCGTACCTCCGTGCGCACCTCCTCACGCCACACCGTCTCTCGCGGAGAAACCGAATACCCATGCACGGACCCCTTGCCGCACCCGCGGCCGACGCCCCCTCGGTGACGCTGCTCACCGAGGGGACCTACCCCCACAGCCACGGCGGGGTCAGCGTCTGGTGCGACCAGCTGGTGCAGGGCATGCCCGACATCCCCTTCCGGATCATCGCCGTCACGGGCACCGGACGGGAAGGGCTCGCCTGGCAGCTCCCCGCCAACGTCCGCCGCGTGGACGCCGTCCCGCTGTGGGGCACCACGCCCGCCGGGCGCGCGCCGCGCGGCCGGGCGCTGCGCACCTTCCTCGCCGGCTACGAGCGCTTCCTGCTCTCCCTCCTGGACCCGGCGCACGAGGACGACTTCGCCCCCGCCTTCCACCGGCTCGCCGACCAGGCTGCCACCGGCACCCTGCCGGCCCTCCTCCAGGGCGAGGACGCCGTCCGGGTCCTCGTCCGCGTCTGGAACCGGCCCGCGCTGCCCACCGCGGCCGCCCGGCCCACCCTCCACGACGCCCTCACCGCCACCGACCTGCTGGAACACGCGCTGCGCCCGCTGGCCGCCGACGTCCCCGCCGACGGCATCACCCACGCCGTCAGCGGCGGCCTCGCGGCCGTCCCCGGCCTGATCGCCCACCACCGCCACGGCACCCCCTTCCTCCTCACCGAACACGGCATCTACCTGCGCGAGCGCTACCTCGGGTTCCGCACCGAGCCCTACCGGTGGCCCGTCAAGGCGCTGATGCTGGGCCTGTTCCGGCAGCTCGCCGTCGAGTCCTACCGGTGCGCCGCCCTCGTCACCCCCGGCAACCGCTACAACCGCCGCTGGGAGGAGCACGGCGGCACCCCGCCCGACCGCATCCGGACCGTCTACAACGGCGTGGACCCCGCCGCGTTCCCGCCCGCCGGACCAGAACCGGAGGTGCCGACCCTCAGCTGGGCCGGCCGCGTCGACCCCATCAAGGGCCTCGACACCCTCATCCGCGCCTTCGCCCTCGTCACACAGCGTGTCCCGGAGGCCCGGCTGCGGCTCTTCGGCGGCACCCCGCGCGGTGGCGAGGGCTATCGGACCGCCTGCGAGAAGCTGGCGGCCGAACTGGGGGTGGGGGATTCCGTCACCTTCGAGGGGCGCGTCGAGGACATCCGCGACGCCTACGCGGCCGGCAACGTCGTCATGCTCTCCAGCATCAGCGAGGGCTTCCCCTTCACCCTCATCGAGGCCATGTCCTGCGGCCGGGCCACGGTCTCGACGGACGTGGGCGGGGTGCGGGAGGCCGTCGGCGACAGCGGGCTCGTCGTCCCGCCGCGCGACCCGGAGAGCATGGCCGAGGCCGCCCTCACCCTGCTCGGCGACCGCGAACTGCGGGCGCGCATGGGGGAGTCGGCGCGGCTGCGGGTCATCGAGCAGTTCACCCTCCGGCAGACCATCAGCGCCTTCCGTGAGATCTACCACGACCTCGACGCCTCCCGGCGGCGCTCGGTCGTCTTCGCCCCGGCCGTCCCCTTCGGGCAGCCCACCATGGCCGCCATGGCCCTGGCCGCCGGCGGTGTCCGATGAGCGGCCCGCTGCGGCTCGTACCGCCCGACCCCGAGGCCGTCCCCGACCTCACCGTCGTCCCCCGGCCCCGGCCCGGGAACGGTCCTATCGATGAACTCGCCCGCGAGCTCCACGACGTGTGCGCCGCCGCCGTCCACCCCGACGAGATCGCCGCCGTCCTGGAGGCCGACGGCCTGACCAGCGAGCAGATCGCCGGACGCTACGGCCGGCGCGACGCCTTCGAGCTGGCCGCCGACCTCTTCGCCCGCGTCCCCCGCGCCCACCCCGAACCCCCGCCCGCCCCCGACCCCTGGCAGGTCAAGCCCGCCCTGGTCCTGCTCCGCTCCCTCGTCTTCACCCTCCCCGGCTTCGGATACGCCCTCGGGGCGCCGCTGCTCACCGGCGGCCGGGGCGCCGGCGGACTGCCCGACGGCACCGCCGGGCTGGTCGCCGCCGCGCTGACCGCCTGGGCGTGGAACCAGGCCCTCGCCCACCGCGCCTACCTCCGGCTCGCCGCCGGCGGCCGGGCCGCCGCCGGCCGCTGCCTCCGCACCGGCGCCCCGCTCGGCGCGCTCCTCGCCACCGCGGCGGCCCTCGCCTTCCACGGGCCCCCAGGAGCCGCCTCGTTCGCCGTCGGCCAGGCGCTCTACCTGTGCGCCGCGACCGTCCTGCTCGTCCTGGGCCGTGAACGCCTCCTGCTGTACACCCTGTTGCCCGTCGCCGCCGGGGGAGCGGCCGTCCTCGTCGCCGAACCGCCCCGCGCCCTGGCCTTCGGCCTGCTGCTCGCCACCCTCGCCGGGGTCACCGGCACCGCGGTGTACCAGAACGTCCTCGCCGTACGGGAGGAGGGCACACCACCGCCCGCCCTCCCCCCGCTCGCCTCCGCCCCCTACGGGCTCTTCGGGCTCGGCTGCGGCGTCCTCACCGGCGTCGCCGCGCTCGGAGACGTGCTGCGTCACGGCAGTCACGCCGACCCCGCGGGCCCCGCCGTCATCGCCCTCACCCTCAGCATGGGAGCCGCCGAATGGCTGCTCTACCGGTTCCGCAGCCGGGCCCTGAAGGTCCTCGCCCGCGCCACCACGCTCCGCGGACTGCCGGCCGGCGTCGCCCGGGTCCTCGGCCTGTGCCTCGCCGCCTACCTCGCCGCCCTCGCGGCGCTGGTCCTCGCCGCCGACGCCGTCTGGCCCGGCGGCCCGACACCGACCCCGCTGCGCACGGCGGCCCTACTGGCCCTCGGCGCGGTCCTCTGGACGGGGCTGCTGCTCCAGGCGTACGGCATCGCCTGGGCCCCGGCCCTGCTCTGTCTCGCGGCCGGCGTGGCGGAGGCCGCCGCCCTGGCGGCCCGGCTCCTGTCACCGGCCGCCGTCCAACTCGTCGTCTGCGCCTGTACGTCGGCCGCCCTGGCGGCCACGGCGATCGGGCGGCTCGGACGGATCACGGCGCACCGCTGACCGGGGGCGGGGCCGGCGGTCCGGGCGGGACGGGACGGTGCCGTACGTCCGGGCGGCCCGTCGAGGGGCCGACGGCCCGGCCCCGGCGGCCGGTTCGCCCGACGCGCGTCCGGCGATGGCGGCCGGACACCGGCACGGGCGGCCCGGCGCAGGTGGCCGGCGCGAGGGACGGGAACGGAGGGCGGCGCCGACCGAGCCCGCACCGGCGCCGACCACCGGACGGCCCCCGGAGCCTCCGCACGACCGCGCACCACGCGCCGCGCCACGGCGCACCGCACCGCGCACCATCGCACGACCAGACACCGCACCACCGCTCACCGAACGACCGCTTACCGAACGACCGCTTACCGAACGACCGCACACCGCGCCGCCGCTCACCGCACCGCGGTACGCACCCGCACAGACCGCTCACCCGTCACCGCACCACCGGAAGGCCGGGCGGCCGGCCCCCACCGCCGTACGGCACCACACGGGAGCCGCCCCCGGCCGCTCCGCACCCGCGTGCGGCGGCACACCGTCCACCGAACACCGTCCACCCACCAGAGGAGCACTCCGCATGACCCCGCAGTCCCCGTCCCCCACCGCATCCACAACCGCCTCCGCGACCGCGACCGGTCGCGTCGCCGTGACCGGCGCCGAAGGCTTCATCGGCTCGCACCTCGTCGAGGCGCTCGTCGCCGACGGCCACCGGGTGCGGGCGATGGTGCAGTACAACTCCTTCTCGTCCTACGGCTGGCTGGAGGTCCTGCCCGCCGACGTGCTCGACTCCGTCGAGATCGTCCTCGGCGACGTCCGCGACCCCGGTTCCGTCCAGGACCTGGTCAAGGGCGCGGACACCGTCTACCACCTGGCCGCGCTGATCGCGATCCCTTACTCGTACCGCGCCCCGCACAGCTACGTGGAGACGAACGTCACCGGCACCCTCAACGTGCTGGAGGCCGTCCGCCACCTGGGGATCGGCCGCCTGGTCCACACCTCCACCAGCGAGACCTACGGCACCGCGCAGACCGTGCCGATCACCGAGGACCACCCGATCAACACCCAGTCCCCGTACGCCGCTTCGAAGGCGGGCGGCGACCGGCTCGCCGACAGCTACCACGCCAGCTTCGAGCTGCCCGTCGTCACCCTGCGGCCCTTCAACACCTTCGGTCCGCGCCAGTCCATGCGCGCCGTCATCCCCACGGTGATCGGGCAGGTCGCCGCGGGGGAGCGGACCATCACCCTGGGCGACCTGCGGCCCACCCGGGACTTCAGCTTCGTCAAGGACACCGTGGCCGCCTTCCGCGCCGTCGGCACCGCGCCCGCCGAGCGCGTCGTCGGCCGTACCTTCAACTCAGGTACCGGGCAGGAGATATCGGTCGGCGACCTGGTCGGCCTGATCGGCAAGATCATGGGCACCGACCTCGACGTCCGCGAGGACACCGCCCGCGTCCGGCCCGCCGCCTCCGAGGTCATGCGCCTCGTCTGCGACGCCTCCCGGCTGCGGGCCGCCACCGGCTGGGCGCCCGCGCACAGCCTGGAGGACGGCCTCGCCGCCACCGTGGAGTTCTTCCGCGACCCGGCCAACCTGGCCCGCTACAAGACCGGCATCTACAACGTGTGACCGCACAACGTGTGACCGCACAACGTGTGACGGCACCACGCACGACGGCACCACTCACGACGGCACCACGTACGACCGCACCAGACACGACCGCACACCGTGCGACCGCTTCCCCCGGTCCACGCCCGCGAGTCCGATCCGTTCGAACCGTTCGGTCCGTCCCCGTACGCCAGTCACCTCACCAGAGAGGAACGGCACCCATGCACGCAGTGATCCTGGCCGGAGGCAAGGGCATCCGGCTGCGCCCCTACACCACCGCCCTGCCCAAGCCCCTCGTCCCCATCGGCGACCAGCACGCGATCCTGGAGATCGTGATGCGGCAGCTGGCCGGCGCCGGCTTCACCAGCTGCACCCTGGCCATCGGCCACCTCGGGCACATCATCCGCGCCTACGTCGGCGACGGCTCGCAGTGGGGGCTGCGCGTCGACTACACCACCGAGGAGAGCCCGCTGGGCACCATGGGCCCGCTGCTCACCATGGCGGACCGGCTGCCCGAGCACTTCCTGGTGATGAACGGTGACGTCCTCACCGACCTCGACTTCGCCGATGTCCTGCGCGACCACCGCGCCTCCGGCGCCCCGCTCACCATCGCCACCTACGCCCGCAAGGTCAGCATCGACTTCGGCGTGCTGACCACCGAGTCCGGCCGCGTCACCGGCTTCTCCGAGAAGCCCAGCATCGACTACCGCGTCTCGATGGGCGTCTACGGCGTCACCCGCGACGCCCTGGCCCGCTACACGCCCGGCCTGCCGCTCGGCTTCGACGAGCTGGTCCTCGACCTGCTCGCCGCCGGGACGCCGCCGAACGCCTACGAGTTCGACGGCTACTGGCTGGACATAGGGCGCCCCGACGACTACGACCGGGCCAACGCGGAGTTCTCCCACCGCCGCGACCTGCTGATCAAAGGAGCGTGAACGACCCGCATGCGGATCCTCGTCCTGGGCGCGACCGGCTTCCTCGGCCGGCACGCCGCCGAGCGGCTGCGCGCCCTCCCCGGCGCGCGGGTGCTCGACGGCGGCCGGTCGCCGGGCGCCGCCCTCCCCTGCGACCTGGCCGGCGCCGACCCCGCCGACCTGGCCGTCGCCCTGCGCGGCGCGGCCCCCGACGCCGTCGTCAACTGCGCCGGGGTCACCGGCGGCGGCGCCACCGCCCTGACCGCCGTCAACGCGCGCGGCCCGGCGGTGCTGTGCGAGGCGCTGCGGCTGGCCGCGCCCGCCGCCCGGCTGGTGCACCTCGGGTCGGCCGCCGAGTACGGAGCGGGGGACGGCGCCCGTTCGCTCACCGAGTCCGCCCCCACCGCCCCGCTGGGCCTCTACGGCGCCGCCAAGCTGGCGGGCACCCTGGCGGTCACCGGGTCGGGGCTGGACGCGCTCGTGCTGCGGGTGTTCAACCCGCTGGGCCCCGGCTCACCGCCCACGTCGCTGCCCGGCCGGCTCGCCGAGGGGATCCGGGAGGCCGGCCCCGACGGGGTCGTCCGCACCGGAGACCTCTCCGCGCACCGCGACTTCGTCGACGCCCGCGACGTGGCCCGCGCGGTCGTGCTCGCCGTCACCGCCCCCGAGCCGGTCACCGGCGTGCTCAACATCGGCAGCGGGACGGCGCACACGGCCCGGGAGGTCGCCGAGGGGCTGGCGCGGGCCGCCGGCTTCCGGGGGCGCGTCGACGAGGGCGGCGACGGCTCGCCGCGCTCGGCGGCGCTGCCCTGGCAGCAGGCCGACGTCACGGCCGCCGAACGGGCCCTCGGCTGGCGGCCGGAGTACGCGTTCGACACCACCCTCGCCGACCTGTGGGCCGACGCCCGGCTCCGGCCGGCGCGGGCGCCGCGGTGACGGCGCCGCCCGGGGACCGGCGGCTGCTCGTGCCGCTGTACGTCCACCCGGCGGTGGATCCCGGCGCGTGGGCGGCCCTGCTGCGGGCCGCCCCCGCGCTGCGCGGCGTGGTGCTCAACGCCGCCGACGGCCCGGGGCGCCGGCCCGACCCGGCCTTCCGCACCGCCGCCGGCCGGCTCCGGGACGCGGGGGTCCCGGTGCTGGGGTACGTGGACACGGGCTACGGGCGCCGGCCGCCGCGCGCGGTGCTGGCGGACGTCCGCAGGCACCGCGGCTGGTACGGCGTCGACGGGGTGTTCCTCGACCAGGTGCCCACGGCCCCCGCGTTCCTCGCCCGCTACCGCCGACTCGCCGTCCGCGCGCGGGCGTTGGGGGGCCGTACGGTCGTGTTCAACCACGGGACGCATCCGGACCCCGGGTACGCGCGGATCGCCGATCTGCTCGTGACCTTCGAGGGCGACTGGGAGGCGTACCGGACGGCCGGGGTCCCGGACTGGACCAGATCCCATCTCCCCTCGCGCTTCTGCCACTTGGTCTACGGTGTGCCCCAGGAGCGGGCCGGTCATGTGTCCCGCACGGCCGGGCTGCGCGGCGCGGGAGTGCACTGCGCGGTGCCGGGAACAGGAGAGAACCCATGGCAGACCGCACCACCGCCGAGCGCCTGACATCCGTACGCCTGAAAGCGGAGTGCCCGGAACCGGGCGGTCCTCGTCGCCGGGCCCGCCGGGCCCTGGGCGCCGGGGCGTTGACGGCCGCGGCCCTGCTCGTCGCCGCCGGCTGCTCGGGGTCGGGCTCGGAGGACGAGGACCAGGCGGACGGTCCCGAGCGGGACGGCAAGCCCAGCGTGTCGGCGCAACCCCGGCCGGGGCATCGGGACTCGGCGCCCGGGAAACCCCGGCGCGGCACGAGCCCGGCGCCGTCCCGGGACGCCGCGTCCGCCGACCCGTCCACACCGGAATCGGCCTCCCCGTCGTCCTCGTCGTCCGGGAAGCCCGCCGACCGGGCGGCGCGCTGGCGGCCGCGCCCCGGCACCCGCTGGCAGTGGCAGCTCGACGGGAAGGTCGACACCTCGGTTGACGTCCCCGTCTACGACATCGACGGCTTCGAGAACGACGCGGCGACCGTGGAACGGCTGCACGCCGACGGCCGCAAGGTCGTCTGCTACATCAACGTGGGCGCGTACGAGGACTGGCGGCCCGACGCGAAGAAGTTCCCGGAGGCGGTGCTCGGCGCGGACAACGACGGCTGGAAGGGCGAGAAGTGGCTGGACATCCGGCGGCTGGACGTCCTCGAACCCATCATGGCGGAACGTTTCGACATGTGCCGGAAGAAGGGCTTCGACGCCGTCGAGCCGGACCTGACCGAGGGGTTCCGGAACGAGACGGGCTTCCCCCTCACCGCGGCCCACCAATTGGCGTTCAACCGCCTGATCGCGCGGCTCGCCCATGACCGCGGCATGTCCGTCGGCCTCAAGAACGACCTCGACCAGATCCCGGACCTCGTCGGCGACTTCGACTTCGCGGTGAACGAACAGTGCGCCGAGTTCGGCGAATGCGACAAACTGTCGCCCTTCGTGAAGCGCGGCAAGGCGGTGTTCCACGTCGAATACAAGCTGGATCCGGGGGAGTTCTGCGGCCGGACCAAGGATCTGGGGCTCAGTTCCATGCAGAAGAAACTCGGTCTCAATTCCTGGCGTCGTCCCTGCTGAGAGGGGGTCAAGCCGCCGGAATGAAACCTTCCGGCCGGCGTGAAGAACCTCACAGACGGCCGTTTCGACACCGGATTTCGCGGGTGGATGGTGCAGGATCATGCACCGAACAACCAAGAACCCGTCACAGAGGCGGGCCACCCGGGCGGACGCCGAGTCCTGCCGCCGCTCCGGGTGCGGACCGGATACACGCGGATCGGCAGGAGCGGGAGACCCAGGCACGACGGACCACGATGGCGGTGGTCCTAGGGGTGAAGCCACATGGTGGCCGGGCAACTTTGTCAGCCCGAACCCGACAGGTCATCTTTCGCAGGCGGATGACGAAGGGCTTACTCGGCATGTCTGCGCTGCCTCGCATACCCGCGCTCATCTCCCGGGCCGGAACCGCATCGGCCCTCACCGCCGCCACCGTCGCGGCGTCCGTCCTGCTCCCCGGCATGACCGGGGAAGCCCAGGCGGCCACCCCGGGCTCCAAGGCCGTCAAGGTCGCGGCGTCCAAGAGCGGCTCCCCGTACCAGTGGGGCGCCACCGGCCCCAACCGCTTCGACTGCTCGGGCCTGACGCTCTACTCGTTCAAGAAGGCCGGCAAGAAGCTCCCCCGCGTCGCCGCCGACCAGTACAACGCCACGCGGCACATCTCGCGCGGCTCCCGCTCCGTCGGCGACCTGGTGTTCTTCCACTCCGGCAGCAACGTCTACCACGTGGGCATCTACGCGGGTGGAAACAAGATCTGGCACGCTCCCGGCACCGGCAAGAAGGTCCGCCTGGAGAAGATCTGGTCCAACAGCGTCTGGTACGGCCGCGTCCGCTGACGCCTCACACCTGATGCCCCAACGGGCCGGCGCTTCATCGGCGGCGCCGGCCCGCCACCTTCAGGCCAGAGCCGCCCGGAGGGTCTCCGCCTTCTCCGACGGGTGGTAACCGGAACGCACCCCCGCCGCGAGGACGACGTCCCCCACGGCGTGCGGCGTACGCAGCGGAATCAGCTCCTGGTACGCGGGCGACTCGTACCACTCCCGCGCCCGCTCCAGGTCGGGGAACTCGATCAGCACCAAACTCCCCTCCCAAACCCCCTCCCGCACCTCCAGCTCCCCACCGTGCACCACGAACCGGCCCCCGTAGGGGTCCAGCGTCCCCTGGATCCGCTCGACGTACTCCACGACGTCCCGGTGCGGGGCAGTGCTGTGGAAGTGACCGAGTGCGTAGGCGGGCATCGTCGTCTCCTGACCGTGTGAGTCCGGTGATTCGGTGTGCCCCCACTCTGCCCGCGGACGGCACGGGCCCGCGATGACCCGGCAGGTCATTGCGGTTGCGGGCCCGGCAAATCCGATGCGGATCCGCGCCGGCGGGTGATAGCCATCGGAACATGGACGATCTTGTGACGACCCGGCTCATCCTGCACCGCCTCACCGTCGCCGAGGCGGAGAACATCGCCGCCGAGGACCCGGAGCGGCCACCGCACTGGGTGCCCGGGTATCCGGAGGACGACGACGTGCAGGCCGCGCGGCGGTTCCTGACGGCGGAGCGGGAGGGGCCCGGGCGGCACCCCGGGGCCTACGAGATACGGCGCCGGGAGGACGGGCGCGTGGTCGGCGGGCTGGACTTCCACGGGCCGGCGGACGAGGACGGAGCCGTGACCGTCGGCTACGGGCTGCTGCCCGCCGAGCGCGGCAAGGGGTACGCCTCCGAGGCCCTGCGCGCGGCCCTGGAATCGGCGCGGGCCCGCGGCATCCGCCGGGTGAAGGGCGACGCCGACCACGACAACGTCCCCTCCCACCGCGTCATGACGGCCGCCGGCATGCGGATGGCCGGCGAGGACGAGCGGGTGAAGTACTACGAGACCGACTGGGAGCCGGAGCCTCTTCAGACGGCGTCCACGTAGACCCAGGCGCCGTCCTCCCGGACGAAGCGGCTCAGCTCATGCTGCGCGTCCTCCCGCCCCCGCACCACACAGTGGGCGCGGAACTCCACCGTGCCCTCCTGGTGGAACGCGGTACCGGCCGAGGTCGCCAGGATCTCCAGACCCGTCCAGCGGACCTTCGGGTCGAGGTCGAGGGACGGCGGGCGGGTGCCGGAGTACCAGGTGCGGAGGAGGTACGCGGCGTCGCCCACGGCGAAGGCGCTGTAGCGGGAGCGCATGAGGCGTTCCGCGGTGGGGGCTTGCTTCGCGCCTTCGTGGAAGGCGCCGCAGCAGTCGCCGTAGGCGGCGTCGAGGCCGCAGGGGCAGGGGGTGGTGGGGGTGATGGTGTTTCGGGGCACGTGATGCATTGTGCCCCGGCGGGGAGGGTGCCCCGGTCCCGCCCTTTCACCGTTTCTTCCAGGGCTTCGCCCCGGACCCCGGCATCGCGGCTTCGCCGCGAGGTCCTCAAACGCCGGACGGGCTGGCTTTCAGCCCGTCCGGCGTTTGAGGACAACCGCGCGGAGCGCGGTTTCGGGGGTGCGGGGGCCGGCCCCCGCAAGAAACGGGAAGGGGCGGGACCGGGGCACCCTCCCGGCCGAACGCCCCGCCGGCCCCGGCAAGAACGGCCGACCGCGGCAAGGGCCCAGGTCAGAGCGGGTGCGGGCCGCAACGGAAGCGCCCCGCCCCGCCCCGGCGAGCGGTTGCGGCCCCCGACGCCGCGGCACACCGTGGGCCTCGTCCCCCTGAGGGACGTTCCTGGAGGGAGTTTCCCGCATGCGCATCAGCAGAACGACCACCACCGCCCTAGCGGCCTGCTGCTCGCTGGTCCTGGCCGTCGCCGGACCGGCCCTCGCGGCGGACCCGGCGCCGGAGCGCCCGGCGGCGGAGTCGGTGCCCGCGTCGGACACCGTCGACCGGCTGACCACGGTCGGAAGCCTGGGCGACATCCTCTCGCTGGGTGCCCGGATCGGCAAGGAGGCCCAGGCGGCCAAGCCGGACCTCACCAAGCTGCGGGAGATGCAGCGGCAGCTCACGGAGCAGGCCGCGCGGCTGCGCGCCTCCGTCAAGGCGCACGTCCCGCAGCCCCAGCCCGGACAGCCCGGACAGACGGGCACCGCCCAGCGGGACGTGGTCGCGGACGTGCAGAAGGTGGTGGACCAGCTCGTCAAGGACCTCAACCAGCTCCTCATGGACCTGGCCGCGGCCAACATCCTCGGCGTCGCGGCCGACGTGAGCAAGCTCCTGGCCGACCTCCAGCAGCTCCTCGGCGTCGTACTGAACGCACTCGGCGCCCCCGCCGCCGCGGCCCCCGCGTCCTAGACGGCCGACGAGCATGCGGGCCGCCCGGCCGCACCGCGTAGGCCGCGGCGCATGCGCATCCCCGCCTCCCGAGAACTGACCGAACTGCCTTACGCCCACCGCCTGGAGCCCTTCACGGGCCCGATGGAACGGGGCGGCAGTTACGAGAGCGTCCACTTCGACGGTTCCGTCTTCGAGGAGGCCCAGGGCGGCAGCTCCCTGTTCAGCGAGGCGGCGTTCTCCTCGGCGGTCTTCGAGCGCGGCGGCTTCCGGCGCTCCCGGTTCGACGACGTGTGGCTGCACGCCACCCGCATGGTCGGCACCAACCTCGCGGACACCACGTGGCTGGACGCCGAGTTCACCGCCGGTGTCCTGGCCGGCACCGAGATCCACGGCGCCGAGCTGCGCCGCGTCGTCTTCCACCAGTGCAAGCTCGACTCCGTCAACCTGCGCGCGGCCACCCTGCGCGAGGTGGTGTTCGTCGACTGCCTGCTGCGGGACGTGGACTTCGGCGGGGCGACGCTGACCGACGTCCGCTTCCCCGGCTCCACCCTGGACCGCGCCCGCTTCGAACGGGCCCGGCTGGCCCAGGTGGACCTGCGCGACGCCGCCGCCCTGGGCATCACCGCCGGGCTGGGCGACCTGGGCGGCGCGACGATCAGCACACCTCAGCTCTTCGATCTGGCTCCCGCCCTGGCCCAGCACATCGGACTCAGCGTGGAAGACGACTGATCCGGCCACCCCCGGCACACCCGGAGAAAGCGGCGAACCCGGGCAACCCGCCTTCCGGCGGACCCTGGGCGCCGGCCTGCGTTACCGTCACCCGGTGCGCAGACGACCGCTCGCCGCCGCCCTGTTCGCCGCCGCCGTCCTGCTGACGGCCTGCGAGTCGGGCTCCGACTCCGGGTCCGACGACCGTGAGAACCCCCGTTCCCCACGGTCCGCCGGTCCACGCGAGGAGACCCGCCGCGACGGCGCCGAGCTCCTCCACCGCCCCGGCGGCCGGGCCAGCGCCCAGAACCCCGCCTTCTCGCCGGACGGTTCGTCCCTCCTCTTCACGGTCTTCCGCGACGGCTACAACGCCGGCGCCGCCGCCCTGCGCACCCTCCCCCTCGGCGGCGCCCGGCGGCGGACGGCCCCCCGGACGCTGCTGGACGAGTCCGACCGGGCCGCCGTCAACCTGCCGGGGACCAGCTGGAACCCGTCCGCCGGCGTCACCTTCGCCTCCGACCGCGCGGGCCGCGACGAGGTATGGGTGCTACGGCCCGGCGGCCGCCCCGAGCGGGTGACGGAGCACGACGGCGACACCGGCTACCTGGAGCCCAGCTTCTCCCCGGACGGCCGCTGGATCGCCTTTCAGGAGAGCCGGGAGGGCCAGGAGAGCACCGAGCGCGAGGACGGTTCCGGCGGTGACGGCTCCCTCTGGAAGGTCCGGCGCGACGGCACCGGACGCACCCGGCTCCTCGACGGACCGGGCACGCACACGGACAACCGGCAGCCCAACTGGTCGCCCGCCGGCGACCGGCTGGTCTTCCAGCGCCGCCGGCAGGGCAGCGACGAGTGGCGCCTGTACGTCATGGACGCGGACGGTGGCGGGCTCCGCGAGCTGCCCGTCCAGGGGGACGGCGAGCACACCGACCCCAGCTGGTCGCCCGACGGGAAGTGGGTGGTGTTCTCCTCCACCGCCGGCGGCCTGGAGCTGCCGCAGATCTTCGCCGTGCCGGTGACGGGCGGCCGCCCGGTGCGGGTCACCCGCCACGACTCCTCGTACGACGGCGCCCCGAGCTGGTCGCCGGACGGGAAGTGGATCGCGTTCGAGTCCCATCAGGGCGGCGAGGACCGGCCGTCCGCCCTGTGGCGCGTCCCCGCGCCGCGCGGCTGAGCCGCGACACGGCCTGGTGGGGCGGGCCCGGCCCGCCATCCCGTGCGCCGGCGCCCGCCGCCGCCGGCACGAGCGCGTGATCCACGGATCCTGAACGCGGGGAGACGACGGGACACTTCGACTCCTCCTTGAGGGAGAGGGACCGGCCGGTGCCGGGCCGCGGGGCCGTTCCGGCGTACGGCGGACGCCGCGCCGAGGCCGGGCGCGGTGCCGCCGGTACGCCGGACCCGCGGCCCGGCACCGGACGAGCGGGGAGCACGGGACGTACCGGCGAGGCGGGACGGCCCGGCAAAGCGGTACGTCCTGGCAAAGCGGTACGTACAGGTGCAGCGGGACGTACGGGGAAAGCGGAACCAGCATCCCCCGCCGGGGCGCCGCGAGGGAGGGCAGGACTCGCCCTGGCAGCGGGGTTGGCAGCGCGTCCGGGGCCCGGGAAAGTGGCCGGTTGCCGCCTCTCCCGCGACCCCGCCGGGTGCGCAGAATGCGGGAGTGGACGCCAAGATCGCCCTCCGGGACTTCCTCGTCTCCCGCCGCACCCGGCTGCACCCCGGTGACGTGGGCCTGCCCGCGCACGGCCCGCGCCGGGTGCCCGGCCTGCGGCGCGAGGAGGTGGCCGCGCTCGCCGCGGTGAGCGTCGACCACTACATCCGGCTGGAGCGCGGCAACGCGTCCCTGGTCTCCGACGCCGTCCTGCACGCCGTCGCCGACGCGCTGCGGCTCAGCCCCGGCGAGCGCCGGTACCTGCGCGACCTGGCGCGGCCGGAGCGCCACGACCCGGCGCCCGCCGGGCCGGCCCCCGGGCAGGACCCCGACCCGCGGGCCGCGCCCCGGGTACGGGCGAGCGTCCGCCGGCTGCTCGACACCCTGGACGGCAGCCCCGCCTACCTCGTCGGCCGCGACGGCGCCGTCCTCGCCTGGAACCGGCTGGCGACCCGGGTGTTCGTCGACTTCGGCGAGTACCCCGTGGAACGGCGGACCATCGGCTGGATCGTCTTCACCGACCCGCGGACCCGGACGCTCTACCTCGACTGGGAGTCGAAGGCCCACGAGACGGTGGCCTATCTGCGCACGGTGACCGGCCGCTGGCCCCACGACCGGGAACTCGCCCGGCACGTCGCCGAACTCCGCGCGGCCAGCCCGGACTTCGACCGGATCTGGACCGAGCTGCCGGTCCTCGACATCACCCACGCCACCTGCCGGCTCCGCGGCCCGGTGGCCGGGACGACGCTGGAGCTCTCCTGGGAGACCTTCCAGCTCACCGACAACACGGAGGAGATCATGGTGGCGTACACCGCGGCGGAGGGCTCGCCCACCGCCGCGGTGCTGCGTGAACTGGCCCGGGCGGACCGCCCGTCAGGCCATGGTGACGGTCAGCAGTGAGTACTGCGCCACCGTGAGCGCGACCGTGGCCGTCGCCCCGGACGTCGTCCAGGTCACCGGCTGCGGCGCGGGCGAGGCCGCGTCCGGGGAGCTCACCGCGGCGGCCGTCACCCGCTTGCCCTCCGGCACGGCGACGGTCACGGAGCAGGCGGCCGGCTTGACGGCGAAGGCGGCCGGTTTGTCGTCGAAGCAGGTGAAGTTGACGAGCTGGACCACGGTGTCGTCGCCGAGCCTGCTCAGCTCCAGGTGGACGCGCCGGTCGCCGCTGTAGGTGACCGCCGGCGGGGCGGCCGCGAGCACCGGCGCCAGGAGCGGCCCGGGGTCGGCCTGCCCGGTGGCGGACAGGAACGCCCGGCCGGGCAGGTCCTTGACGTAGTGGCAGGTCCCGGCGCCGAAACGGTTCTGCCGAGTGGCCGGGAGCGGGTCCCGCTTCCGGAACCCCAGCACGTCGGCGAGCGCGAACTCGTCCCGTGCCGCGCCCAGTTCGGTGAGCGCGGTCGGCGCCGGACCAGTGATCACCGCCGTGCCGCCGGCCGCCACCCAGCCGCGCAGCACCTCCGCCTCCGCGTCCGAGACGGCCTGCAGGTTGGGCAGCATCAGCACCTTGAAGCGGGCCAGGTCCGCCGCCGTCACCCCCTGGCTCGGCACGGTGTCGAACGGCACGTGCCCGTACACCAGGGCCTTGACCGTGCCCCGGAACTCGCCGAGCCACGGCATCGTGGCGCAGCTGTCCTCCGGGGTGCCCTCGCTCCACCACTCCTTGACCCCGGACGGCTTCTTGGCGTTGACGTACATGCCGGTGCCGACCGAGGGGCTGACGTAGTCCCGGGACGCGGTGGAGTGGTAGACGCCCACCTCGGCGGCCGGGACGGCGTCGTAGAGCCGCTGCTGGTGCGCCGCCACGAACCCGTACATCCGGGTGCGCATCCTCGCGTCGGTGGTGGCGTTCTTGAACGGGCTCTTCACCTCGTACGGGTTGCAGCCGGCCGCCAGCAGCTCGGCCATCACCAGCGAGGCGTCGTCGGCCTTCCACCCGTACGAGAACGCCCAGGCCGGCTTGGCGCCGCTGGCGGCGCGGGCGTACTTGTACATGGAGATCAGACAGGTCCAGTCGGACGCGGTGGCGTGCCGCATGCCGTCGTAGTTGCCGAGGATGTCCACCTCCCAGGCGTGGCTGACGCCCTCGGCCTGCCGCAGGTACGCGCCGTCCAGGCCGATGGAGGTGGCGTACTGGTAGTCCATGCTCACCGTCTCGACGAAGGTGACCAGGTCCTTGTTGGCCGACTTGCCCGCGGCGGCGATGTCGAGCTGCCACTGGAGCAGGTTGCGGTGGCGCCACTCGACGAACCGGCGGAACGTGGTGTCCCCGAAGTCCGCCTTCTTCGGCAGCGGCAGCCCGGTGTCCGCCTTGAAGGCCGCCGCCGCCCAGGGCGAGGCGTCGCACCAGCTCGCCTTGCCGTCGAAGTAGATGGGCACGTCCGGCCAGATCGCGTCGAGGCCCGAGCCGGCCAGGGCCTTGACCCGGGTCAGGTAGTAGTCGCGCCAGGGCGAGTTGGGGCTGAGCCAGCAGCTCTCGTCGCCCGGGTCCACCCAGACGACGAGGCTGCCGTAGAAGACGTTCGGCTGCCCGTCGAGGGAGAGCTGCACCCAGTCCTTGCCCTTGTCGTCCTTGTAGAACGAGCGGCCCTTCTCGCCGCCGACGCTGATCAGCTCCAGCGACGGGTAGTACATGACCACCCGGATCCCCGCGGCGTGGGCCTGCTCGGTGAACCGGCCGACCTGCTTGACGTGGAAGTCGAAGTCGGCCTGGGTCAGCCAGTTCGACAGGATGGTGTCCAGCTCGATCACGCTGACGTTCTGCGCCTTGAGGGCGTTGATCACGGGCTTCATGTCGCGGACGGGATCGGCGTCCTCGTCGAAGGTGCCGTCCGCGACCCGCGCGTACCGCGCCCACTCCGGGAACACCCCCTGGCGTACGGCCGGCGCGGCCCACGGCGCGGAGTCCACTCTCATCGGCGCGCCCGGCGCGGTCGCCGCCGACGCCGTCCCCGGCAGCGCGTGCGCCGCCGCCCAGGCCGCGCCCCCGGCACCCAGCCCCGCACGCAACAGTCCTCTACGGCTCATGCCCCGCATGCGATGCACGTTCCCCCCTGGTGTCTCAGGAATGGTCGGTCGATCGGTCCGACGATGCGCACCGGTCCGACGATGCGCACCAGCCCGACGTGCGACAGGGCCGCGGGCGCCGGATGACGCCGCAGGCCCGTCGGCCGGTTCGGATGGTCAGGCAGTGCCCAGAGATTCTGTCGGGAAAGCGGCCGGGAGGAAGGCCCTTGCGAGACGCCGGACGCCGGGAGGGGAGGTTTTCGGACGCGCGGCGGCGACGGGCGGGACGCCCGGGTACGCGGCGGTACGCGGGGGGAAGTCCGGAGCCGCGCCGTCGGCGGCCCCCGACCGCCCCCGGGCGCCGGGACGTCCGTCTTCGTGCCGCAACGCCCGCCCCGCGCCGTCGTTGACACGGTGTGACGTCGACGGCGTTCGTGGAACGGGGAGTGGTCGCGGTGACCGGATCCGGAACGGCGCGGCGGGCGGCCGTCCTCGCCGCCTCGCTGCCGCTCCTGCTCGGCCCGTCGGCCGCGGACCCCGCCGGGGCGGCCCCGGCCGGCGCCGTACCGCGCGCCCTCCACTGCGCCGGGCCGCCCGCCGGCTGCGTGGACGAGGCGACCGGCGTGCTCCGCCGCCTCCGCGACGGCCTCGGCTGCGACCACCGGGCGCCCTTCGCCGCCGTCTACACACGGCTGGAGGAGTCGCTGGGGGCGGCCGTGCGCGCGGGCGCGTTCGAGGAACCGGCCTGGGCGGGCGGCAGCCTCAACACCGGCTTCGTCAACCGCTACCTGGCCGCCTACCACGCCGACCGGGCCGGCCGCCCGGTCCCGGCCGCCTGGCGCGCCGCCTTCGACGCCGCCCGCGCGGGCGACCTCAACGGCGGCCAGGACGTGCTGCTCGCCGCCAACGCCCATATCCAGCGCGACATGCCGTACGTCCTCGCCGCGCTCGGCCCGAGCGACGCGCGCGAACCGGACTACGAGCGCGTCCAGGCCGTCCTCGACCGCGCCTACCAGCCCGCCGTCGAGGACGTCGCCCGGCGCTACGACCCCCTCCTCGCCCTCGGCGACGCCCGCTGGAACCCGGTCGCCCGGCCCACCGCGCACGAGCTGTTCCACCTGTGGCGCGCGACCGCCTGGGAACACGCCCGCCGGCTGGCGGCCGCCGGGAGCCCCGCGGCCCGGCGGCGGGCCGAGGACGCGATCGAGTCGAACGCCACGCGCTGGGCGGTGCTGCTGGGCGTCCCCGGCGTCCCGGGGTACCGGGCGGGGCGCGACGCCTACTGCCGGACGCACGGGGGCGGGGGACGGTAGCGGCAGGCCGTCAGCCGCGGGAGAGGGTGCGGCCGGGCAGCGGCAGCGGGCCGGGGGCTCTGTTCACCGGTGTCCGTTTCCGTGCCCGTCTCCGTCCCCGGCCCGTTCCGCGTCCGCCGCGCGGACGAGGGTGTCCGCCACCCCGGCCGGCAGGTCCAGATGGGCGCTCAGCCAGGCCGCGTCGCGACCGTGCCGGGCGAGGACCCACGCCGCGTAGAGCCGGTTCTCGGCCGTCGGGTCCGACGGCGGGAGGGCGGGGCGCAGGGCGGCGAGCGGGCAGCTCCGGCGGGTGCCGGCGTCGAACAGGGCGTCGTCCGGCAGCGGGGACCGGCGGCCGCGGCCCACGCGGTGGCCCACCCGGCGGCCGTGGCACAGCACGCCGGCCGTCACGGCGACCGCGGCGAGGGCGGCGCCCAGGGCGACCGTGGCCAGCGGCCAGTCGGCCACCGGCGTCAGCCGGAGGGCCAGCGCCTCCAGCACCACCAGGGCCGCCACGAAGAGCGCGGCCGTACCGTCGCGGAGGTGCGGGCGCGGGGCGTCCGGGGCGTGCCGTACGGCCCTGCCGGTGCCGACGACCGGTGTCCTGATCCGGGTCATGGGCTCTCCTCCGTTCCTTCCCCTGACGCCCACGCTAGGCGGCGGCCCGCCCGCCGGGCCCCGGCCGGCCGGGGGAGGGCGCGGGGGACCCGGCCGTCCCCCGGCCGGAGGCCGGTCCTAAGTCCCGGGTCCATCCGCCCGGGGCCGGGGCTTCCGTCCCTTCCCCGCCAGGCGGCGGATGGTTCCGCGGCCCGGGACGCGTAGGGTCTGACCGGGTCGTTGAAGAGACGACTACTGCTCGGCCTCCGAGCACGTACGACAGCGGACCCCCACGGTCCGGAAGGGTGGAGTCATGACCTCGCCGCGCAGCGGTCAGCCGAGGACCGGCCAGGAATGGCACGGCGACCTGCTGGACCTGGACGCCTATCTGGAGCGGATCGGGTACGCGGGCGAGCGCCGGCCCACCCGGGAGGCGCTGCGGGCGCTGCACCGGGCGCACGTCACGTCGATCCCGTTCGAGAACTTCGACGTGATCCTCGGGGTCCCGGTCCGGCTGGACGTGGAGTCGGTCCAGGAGAAGCTGGTGCGGCGGCGCCGCGGCGGTTACTGCTTCGAGCACGTCGTCCTGTTCGCCGCCGCGCTCGAAAGACTCGGCTTCCGCTTCACCGGTCTGCTGGGCCGGGTCACGCTCGGCGCGGACAAGCTGCTCCCCGCCACCCACGCCCTGCTGGCCGTCGAGGCCGAGGACGACGGGCGGACGTGGCTCTGCGACGTCGGCTTCGGGTCCGGCCCCCTGGAGCCGATCGAGCTGGCCGACGGCGTGGAGGCGGACTTCGAGGGCCGGCGGTTCCGGGTGGAACGGCGCCCGGGGGAACGGGGGATCGACGACTGGTGGCTGCACGAGCACCGCTCCGACGGCTGGCTCGACCGCCACACCTTCACCCTGGCTCCGCACCACACCATCGACTACGTCGTCGGCAACCACTACGTCTCCACCCACCCCCGCTCCCCGTTCGTCCGGCGCCCCTTCGCCCAGCGGTTCGCCGCCGACCGGCTGATCGTGCTCGACGCCGCCGCCGTGACCACCGTCCGCACGGACGGCTCCCGCACCGAGCGCAAGGTGGAGGCCGACGAGTTCGGGGCGTGCCTCGCCGAGGAGTTCGGCATCACCCTGCCCGCGGAGGACGCCGCGCGCCTCGCCGCCCGGCTCGACACGGCCTGACCCCTCAGGGCCCCGCGGTCAGGAAGTCGAGCACCAGCGGGCTCGCCTCCGCCCGGAACTCCTCGAAGTAGGCGTGGCGGCCGCCTCGGACGAGGTGCGTCCGGGCACCCGGGATGCGGCCGGCGAGGAGGTGCGCGTTCTCGGTGGGGTTGAAGAGGTCGTCGGTGCCGTGGACGACGAGGGTGGGCGCGGTGACGCGCGGCAAGGCGTCCCAGGCGTCGTGCCGCGCGCTTGCCAGGCGGTGCCGCCGCCGCGCGTGGCCCGGCATGGCCGGGTCCCCGAGCACGGCGTACGGGCCGGGGTGCGCGGCCCGCCAGCCGGGGGTGTACATCAGGTCCAGCAGCGTCCGTTCGGCCGCCGCCGGGTCCGGATCGGCCAGGGCCGTACGGACCGCCTCGCCGGCCACCACGCCCCGGACGCCGGGGGACGTACAGCCCAGCACCAGCCGGCGCACCCGGTGCGGGTGCCGGACCGCCATCCACTGCGCGACCCGGCCGCCCATCGACGTCCCGTAGACGTCCGCCCGTCCGATGCCCAGGTCGTCGAGGACGGCCACGGCGTCGTCGGCGAACTCCTCGGTGCTGTAGGGGCGTTCGGGCTTGTCGCTGTCGCCGGTGCCCCGGTGGTCGAGGGTGATGGTGCTGCGGGCCGGGTGGAAGTCGGCGCGGACGGTGTCCCACCAGTGGTGGGAGTTGGCCTGCCCGGCGAGCAGGACGAGGGGGGCTCCGGAGCCCCGCACCTGGTAGGCGATCCGGGTTCCGTCGGCGGCGATGGCGTGCGGCATGGGGACAGTCGATCATGCGCGGGCGGCGGCTCCGCGCCGGGGTGGGGACAGGGCCTTACCGGCCGCCCGGAAGCGGATCCTCCGGCCCTGGGCCGGACGCGTCCGCGATCAGGTGGTCCACGACGTCGGTGAGACTGCGGCGGACCCGGTACGCCGCGCGCTGCCGGTCCGCGCCGTTGCCGTGGGCGCGCAGCCGCGCCCAGCCGGCGCGGATCGCCGCCATGTCGTCGCGGCGCAGCACGTCGGGGCGGAGGCCGGCCAGGAAGCGCTCCACGAGCGCGGTCGCGGGGACGAGCCGTCCGGCCTCCACGTCGACGCCCGCACCGGAGAATCCGTCGCGCGCCGCACGCCAGTACGCGGCGCGGAGGAGTTCGTCCGACGGCCGGAGCGGGGGCTTCCCGGCCTCGATGTCGGCCAGGGCCGTGGCGGCCGCCGCCCTGACGAGCGCCGCCAGCAGGACGGTGTCCGCGGCGGAGGACGCGGCGTCGGCGGCCCTGATCTCCAGCGTCGGCACGTGGTGCGAGGGCCTGATGTCCCAGTACAGGCCGGAGCGGTCCATGACCGCCCCGGTCGCGGCGAGCTCCGCGACGAGATCCTCGAAGTGGGCGAGGGAGGCGAGGTACGGCGGCGGGCCGGCGGCCGGCCAGCGGGCCCACGTCATCGTGCGCCAGCCCGCGTAACCGGTGTCGCGCCCCTGCCAGAAGGGGGAGTTGGCCGCCAGCGCGATCAGGACGGGCAGCCGGGCACGGAGGTGGTTGGAGACGCGGAGGGCGAGGTCCGGGTCGGGGATGCCGAGGTGCACATGGCAGGCGCAGACGCTCTGTTCGTCGTCCAGGGCGCCGAACTCCGCGACGCTCCGCGCGTAACGCGCCCCGTCGCTGAACGCCGTCGGCCCCGGCTGCGCGACCACGGGCGTACCGCTGGAGACGACGGCCAGCCCGTGGCGCGCGGCCGCCCGGGCCACCGTGCGGCGCAGCGACCGGATCTCGTCGGCGAATCCGGCGAGGTCGCGGTGCGGTTCCGTGCGCACCTCGACCTGGTAACGCGTGAGTTCGCGGGTGACCCGCCCGCCGAGCTCCGCGGCGGCCTCGGCCACCACCTTCTCCGCGTCCGGCCGCAGCCGCCGGGAGACCGGGTCGACGAGCAGGTACTCCTCCTCGGCCCCCAGGGTCAGGGACCCGGGGCCCCGGTCGGCGCGCGGCGCGCCCTCGGCGGAACCCGGCGCGCGGTGCTCTTCCGGACGTGCCGCCCACCACCCTCTACTGGTCATGTAGTCATGATGTCACCCTTGGTGAGGGCGGGTTCCAGGAGTGAGCCAAGGTCGAACAGGCGTCGGCGCCGGTTGTCGGCGGTGGCCTCCCGGGTGCCGTGGGTGCCGGGCGGCGCCATCGGTGCCGTGGCGCCGCCGGAACACGGCCGGTTCTGGGTCGTTCCGCTTCGCGTCGGGACGTCGGGACGTCGGGACGTCGGGACGTCGGGACGTCGGGGTGACGGGTGCACGGGCGGGTGGGACGCCGGAAGGACCGGCACCCCGCTCAGCGTTCCGCCGCCACCGGGACCGGGCCCGCCGGCGCCTCGCCCGGCCCGCCGGCCGGTGCGTCCATGTACGGCCTGCCGTTCGGGACCGGCGCCGCGCGGTGGTCCGCCGGGGACGGGTGGACGACGAGGACCGGGCAGCGGGCGTGCCGGAGGCAGTGCCGGCTCACCGAGCCGTGCAGGGCGCGGTGGAGCGGGCCGTGCTCGCCGGTGCCGACCACGAGGAGGGCGCCGGGGTCGCGGGCGAGGGCCACGAGCGCGGGCCCGGGGGCGGCGCGTACGGCGCGCGGGCGCAGGACCGTACCCGGCGGGGCCGGGCCGAACGCCGCCTCGCAGGTCTCCCGCACCACGGTCGCCGCCGCGCGCTCCCAGTGCGCGCACACGTCGGACGGGGCGGGGCTGACCGCGTCGGCCGCCTCGCCGCCGGGCGGCGCCCACGCGTACACCGGGCAGAGGACCGCGCCGTGCCGGGCCGCCTCCCGGGCGCCCTGCCGGAGGGCCGCCACGCTGCCCGCGGAACCGTCCACTCCGACGACGACGCGCTCGATCGCCGTCGTTCCCGTCTCCGTCTCCTTCTCCGCCTCCGTGGCCATGCCGCTCACTCCTTCCGCTCGTCCGTCGCTTCCCCTCCAGGCTGCGGGACGCCTCGCCCGCCCGGGGTCCGTCGGGCGGGCGGCGGGGCGGGGGAGCCGGGGGTCCCCCGATCGGCGGCCGGTCCGGTAGGGCCCGGGGCCGGCCGGCTGGAGCGGCCGACGGGCGGCGCCCCGCTTATCGTGGACGAAAGGGGCACTCCGGGCCCTGGCAGGGCCCCGGCGGCGCGGCCCGGACGGCGGCGACCGCGAGCACGGAAGTGGTGGCGAGCCCATGGAGTCCGATTCCGGTACCCAGGTGACGGTGGTGGTCGCCGACGACCACCCGGTCTACCGCGAGGGCATCACCCGCGGCCTCCGGCTCGACGGCCGGATCGACGTGGTCGCCGAGGTGGGCGACGGACCCGCCGCCCTCGACGCCGTCCGCCGGCTGGAACCACGGGTGGCGCTGATCGACTACCGGCTCCCCGGCCTGGACGGCCTCGCCGTGCTGCACGCGATCGTCCGCGACCGGCTGCCCACCCGCGCCCTCCTGCTGTCCGCGACCACCGACGGCGCGGTCGTCTACCGGGCGGTCCAGGAGGGCGCCGCGGGCTATCTCGCCAAGGACGCCAAGCGCTCCGAGATCGTTGACGCCGTCCTGAAGGTCGCCCGCGGCGGGCAGGTCGTCTCCGAGGACCTCTCCGGCGGCCTGGTCGACCAGATCCGGCTGCGCGCCGACCGCGACGAGACGGTCCTCTCCGACCGCGAACGGCAGGTGCTCCGCGGCTTCGCGGAGGGCAAGAGCATCCCGCAGCTCGCCGGCGAGCTCTACCTGGGGGCGAGCACCGTCAAGACGCACACCCAGCGGCTCTACGAGAAGCTCGGGGTGTCCGACCGCGCCGCCGCCGTCGCCGAGGCGATGCGCCGGGGCCTCCTCGAATGACCGGCGACCACCCGCGCCGGGCCGCCGCCCCCGCGCCGGGCGAAAGGGCTCCCGCGCCGGGCAAGAGGGCGGACCGCTGGGCGGTCCTCGCGGTGCTGTGCGCCAGCCTGCTGCTGGTGGCGATGGACGCCACCATCCTCAACGTCGCCCTGCCGTCGCTCGTCGACCACCTGCACCCCGGCCCCCTCGCGCAACTCTGGATCATCGACATCTACGGCCTGGTCCTCGGCGGCCTGCTGGTCACCAGCGGCGCGGTCGGCGACCGCTTCGGCCGCAAACGGATGTTCCTGACCGGTTTCGTCCTCTTCGGCCTCGCCTCCGTGGTCGCCGCCACGGCCGACAGCTCCTGGCAGCTCATCCTCGGCCGCGTGCTGCTCGGCTTCGGCGGCGCCATGGTGATGCCGTCCACCCTGTCACTGATCCGGGCGGTCTTCACCGACGACCGCGAGCGGGCGCTCGCCATCGGCATCTGGGCGGCGGTGGCCGGCGCGGGCGCCTGCCTCGGCCCGCTCATCGGCGGGTTCCTCGTCGAGCGGTACGGCTGGTCGGCCGCGTTCTGGGTGAACGTCCCCATCGTCGTCGTGACGGTGGCGGCGGGCCTGCGCCTGCTCCCCGAGTACCGCGCGCCCCAGCACGGGCCCCTCGACCGGCTCGGCGCCCTGCTCTCCGTCGCCGGCGTCGTGGCCCTCGCCTGGGGTGTCAAACACGTCGCCAAGGGCAGCCTCGCCCCGGCCGACCTGGGCGTGCTTTTCCTCGGCGTGCTGCTGCTCGCCCTCTTCGCCCGGCGGCAGCTCGCCTCCCACGATCCCCTGCTGGACGTACGGCTGTTCCGGAACGGCCCCTTCCTGGCCGCCGCGCTGGCCACCCTGCTCGCCATGCTCGCGATCGGCGCCGCGCTGTTCCTGATCTCGCTGTGGCTCCAGTACGTGCACGGCTACTCGCCGTCGCAGGCCGGGCTGCGCACCCTGCCGTCGGCGGCGGCCATGCTCGCGGGCTCGCTCGCGTCGCCCTGGGTCATGCACCGCGCCGGCGTCCGCACGGTCCTCGCCGCCGGCCTCGGCGCGCTGGTCGCGGGCTTCCTGCTGCTCGCCCTGACCCCCGTGCCCAACGAGTACCCGGTCGTCGCCGGGGTCCTGGCGCTACTCGGCCTCGGCGACGGGCTGGCGATGACCGCCGCGGCCGCCGTGCTCGTCTCCGCCGTGCCCCCGCACCGCGCCGGGCAGGCGGGCGCCGTCTCCGAGACCGCCTACGAACTCGGCGTCGGCCTGGGCGTGGCCCTCCTCGGCAGCATCCACGGCGCCGTCTTCACCGGGCACATGACCGGACTGCCGCTCCGCGGCGCCGACCTGGACGAGGCCCGCGGCTCGGTCGGCGGCGCCGCCGACGTCGCCCGGCGCGCCGGCGGCGAGACCGGCCGGCGGGTCCTCGACGCGGCGCACACCGCCTTCGACGACGCGCTGACCACCACCGCGTACGTCTCCGCCGGCATCGTGGCGGCCGTCACCGTCCTGACGGTGTGGCTGGTACCGCGCGGGTTCAAGGTCACGGGCGGGCACTGAGCCTCGTCACGGGCAGGGGAGAGGAGGAGGTGAGACGGATGGAGATCGAGCTGTCCTACGACTCCATGGGCGCGCGGCTGCGCCGCATCGGTCCCGCCGAGATCACGTACACCAAGTGGAGCGGCATGCCGACGGCGCTCGGCCCCTGGGACATCGAGTGCGAGCGCATGGGCGCGCGTATCCGCCGCATCGGCCCCACCGAGCTCACCTACACCAAGTGGACCAGCCGACCCACGGCCGTCGGCACCTGGGACCTGGAGTTCGACCAACTCGGCAACAGGCTTCGGCGCATCGGCCCGTACGGTCTCGACTACGACAAACACGGCAGCCGGGTGCGCACGGTGGGGCCGCTGGAGATCTCCTACGACAAGATGGGCAGCCGCCCGCGCGTGGTCACCCTGTCCGGGGCGGGTCCCAGAGGGGATCCCGGGGCGGGCGCGCTCCCCGACGACCTGCTGCTCGTCCTGTTCCTCGTGCTGTTCTGGCGCATGCAGCGCCTGCGCGCCAGGAGATGACCGGGCCGCCGCCGCTCCTTCTCCGGCCGACCGGGCCGCCGCCGCTCCTTCTCCGGCCGTCTCCGCTCAGCCGGCCGGGCGCGGCTCGGCCGGCAGCAGCGTCTTGCGCGGGACGGGCGACGACAGCACCACCGACGTCGTCGTCCGCCCGAACGCCGAGACGCGCTCCAGCACTTCCTCCAGATGCCCGGTGTCCACCACGGCGACCTTCAGCATCCAGCAGTCCTCGCCGACGACGTGATGCGCCTCCAGCACCTCCGGGCGGTCCGTGAGCACGGTGACCGCCGGGTGGCGCAGCGTGTAGCCGGGGTACGGGTTCACGCGGACGAACGCCTGGACCCCGTACCCCAGCCGGGCCGGCGACACCTCGGCCGCGTACCCGGTGATCACCCCGCCGCCCTCCAGCCGCCGGACCCGCTCGGCGACCGCGGCCGGGCTCAGCCGCACCCGGCGGCCCAGTTCACTGAGGGTGATCCGGCCCTCGGCCTGGAGCAGGCCGATCAGGCGCCGGTCGACCGCGTCGAAAGCCGCCGATGAATCGTTGGCCGTGCCGCGCGGATACCGAGGTTCTTTCGGCAGGACGGCCGGATCTCCCATGACTCCCCCTTCAGGAAACGATCAGTCACGGTAACACTGGTCCGCATCGGAAAACGGAATGGGGAACGGGCGGGGAATCCGCCCCGGACCGGCCCCGGAACGGGAGGACTTCGGCCATGCCACGCGACGGTGTACCGCGGGACGTCTGCGTCATCGGCGGGAATCGCTATTTCGGGAAACGGCTGATTTCCCGGCTGCTCGACGCGGGCGCGACGGTCACCGTCGTCAACCGGGGCTCCGCCACGCCCCCGCCCGGCGCCGCTCATGCCGTCGCCGACCGCGACGACGAGACGGCCCTGCGGACGGCCCTCGGCGACCGCACCTTCGACGTCGTCCTCGACCAGGTCTGCTACACGCCCGTCCAGGCGGACATCGCCCGCCGCGTCTTCACCGGCCGCACCCGGCGCTATGTGATGACCTCGACGATCGAGGTGTACGACGGTGTGGCCGACGCCTCCGGCCCGCTGCCGGAGACCGCCTTCGACGCCGCGTCCCTGCCGGTCGACCGCGCCCCGGCGGAGCCGTGGAGCTATGGCGAGGGCAAGCGCCAGGCCGAGGCCGTGTTCGCGGCCGACCCCGCCTTCCCGTCCGTCGCCGTGCGCACGGCCCATGTGCTGGGCGGCGCCGACGACTTCACCGGACGCCTCGCGCACTATGCCGACCGCATCCGGACGGGCGCCCCGATCGCCGTTCCGCCGGCCGCCCATCCGTCGACGTTCATTCACGTCGACGAAATAGCGGACTTCCTTTTCTGGACGTCCGGACAGGAATTCACCGGACCCGTGAACGCCTGCTCGCACGGGCTCGTCGACGCCGCCGAGCTGTGCCGGCTGCTCGCCGCACGCATTCCCGGCGGGCACGCGGTCCTGAAGGCCGCGCCCGAAGGCCCGTACTCGCCCTTCGCCTTCGACCGCTTCTACGCCATGGACAACTCCCGGGCGACCGGCCTGGGATACACCTTCCGTGACGCCTCGGCATGGCTGCCGGACGTCTTCACCGACACACTCCGGGAGAGCCACTGACATGCGCCACCGCACACTCGGCGACGTCCGCGTCGGAGCGATCGGCTACGGGGCGATGCCCCTGTCCATCGAGGGCCACCCCGACGAGGCCCGTGCCGTCGCCACCGTGCACGCCGCGCTCGACGCCGGCATCACCCTGATCGACACGGCCGACTCCTATCACGCCCCCAACGGGGAGCCCGGCCACAACGAACTGCTCGTCGCCCGCGCCCTCGCCACGTACGGCGGCGACCGCGACGCCGTCCTCGTCGCCACCAAGGGCGGCCGGGGCCGCACCCCCGACGGCGGCTGGACGGTCGACGGTGACCCGCGCCGCCTCAAGCGCGTCTGCGAGGAGTCGCTGCGCCGCCTCGGCACCGAGGCGATCGGCCTCTACCAGCTCCACAAGCCCGACCCGGACGTGCCGTTCGCCGACTCCCTCGGCGCCCTCCGCGAGCTCCTCGACGCGGGCACCGTCCGCCTCGCCGGCATCTCCAACGTCGACACGGCACAGATCCGGCTGGCCCGCGACATCCTGGGCGACCGGCTGGTCTCCGTACAGAACCGCTACTCGCCCGCCGTCCGGGACAGCGCGCCGGAACTGCGCCTCTGCGCCGAACTGGGCATCGCCTTCCTCCCGTGGAGCCCCCTCGGCGGCGTCTCCCGCAGCTCCCTCGACGGCACCTCCGGCATCGCCGCGGACGACACCCACGCCGCCTTCCACACCGTCGCCGCCGAACGCGGCGTCAGCCCCCAACAGG
Source organism: Streptomyces mobaraensis (assembly GCF_020099395.1). Classification (NCBI taxonomy): domain Bacteria; kingdom Bacillati; phylum Actinomycetota; class Actinomycetes; order Kitasatosporales; family Streptomycetaceae; genus Streptomyces; species Streptomyces mobaraensis. Next base: position 6,983,788 of record NZ_CP083590.1, read on the forward strand.
TCTGCCTGGCCTGGCTGCTGGCCGCCTCCCCGACGGTCGTCCCCATCCCCGGCGCCACCCGCCCGCAGACCGTCCGCGACTCGGCGGCGGCGGCCGACCTCGTCCTGACGGAGGGGGAACTGGCGCGGCTGGGGGCGCACGGGGTGTGACTGCCCCGGGGCGGCACGCTGCCCGGGACGGAGCGGGCCGGCACGGTGCCGGGGGCCGAGCGCGGGAACCGGCCCGCCTCACCCCTCGTCGGCCTCCCGGCCGGCCGCCTCGTTGGCGCGGTCGACTTCGGCCATGTGCTCCTCCGCCCAGGTCCGCAGCCCCGCGAGCGCGGCCTCCAGGGACAGCCCGAGCTCGGTGAGCCGGTAGAAGACCCGCGGCGGCACGGCCGGTTCGACCCGGCGTGACACCAGCCCGTCGCGGGTCAGGTTCCGCAGCGTCACGGACAGCATCTTCTGCGAGACGCCGGGCATCCGGCGCCTCAGATCAGCGAAGCGCACCTCGTCCGGTGCCGCGTCGGCGAGCGTCTTGACGGCCATGGACGTCCACTTCGTACCGATGCGGTCGAGCAACCGCCGCGTCGGGCACTGCGGATCGAACAGATCGCCGCGCACCCCGCGACCGGCGGCCCGGGCTCCTCGGGTGGTCACCTGGGGCTCACCACCTTCCCTGAAAGTGCCGTCTGGGAAGCGGCCCAGCGGTTACCTATCGTTGTCTGGTCACCAATCGTAACCGCATCGATCGTCACCGCACCGGGGAGCCGTCATGCCCGCCACCACCGCACACCACCCGCGCCGCGTCACGACGAGCCGTGTCACGACGAGCCGTGTCACGACGAGCCGTGTCACGACGAGCCGTGTCACGACGAGCCGTGTCACGACGAACGGCGTCCGGCTCAACGTCGCGATCGCCGGGGACGGGCCCGCGGTCCTCCTGCTGCACGGCTTCCCGCACACCTGGCGGCTCTGGAGCGGCGTCATGGACCGGCTGGCCGGGCACCACCGGGTCATCGCCCCCGACCTGCGGGGCTTCGGCGCCAGTGAGCGTGCCGCCGAGGGGTACGACGCGGGTACCCTCGCCGCCGACGCCGAAGGGCTGCTCGACGCGCTCGGCGAGCCCTCGGCGGCGGTGGTCGGCATCGACGCGGGCACCGCGCCCGCCGTCCTGCTCGCGCTGCGCCGGCCCGACCGCGTCCGGCGCCTGGTCGTGATGGAGGCCCTGCTCGGCGACCTGCCCGGAGCGGAGTACGTCGCCGCGGGCGGCGTCCCGTGGTGGTTCGGCTTCCACGCCGTCCCCGGCCTCGCCGAGACCGTCCTGGCCGGCAACGAGGCCGCGTACGTCGACTGGTTCCTCGACGCGGGAACGCTCGGGCGTGGAGTCCCCGACGACATCCGGGCGGCCTTCGTCCACGCGTACACCGGGACCGAGGCCCTGCGCTGCGCGTTCTCCTACTACCGGGCCCTGCCCACCAGCGCGCGGCAGATCGAGGACGCCGTCGCGACGGCCCGGCTGACCATGCCCACCATGACCGTCGGCTCCCACCCCCGTCGGCACCGGACTCGAACGCCAGCTCCGTCCCTTCGCCGACGACCTTGTCGGACACCACCTCCGGGACTGCGGGCACATCATCCCCCTCGACCGCCCCGACGCGTTGTCCGCGCTTCTCGCTCCCTTCCTCTCCGCCGACCTGCCCACGTGACCGAGGCGGGGCCGAAGGGCCGGCGACCGCCGATCGCCCGCGGGTCTCACGTCACGGCATCGGCGCGCGGCGGGCCGGCGGTGGGGTGGACGGCGCGGATCCGCCCGCCGTCGTCAAGGCGGTACGGGCCGGGCGACGGTCCGGGGCGCGCGGAAGGCGGCGCTTACCGTGCCGACTTCGCCGGCCAGGCCACACTCCGCCCGCGCGCCACGCCCCCGCCGCGCCTCAGCGGCGCAGATCCTCCCATGTCACCACCGGACTCCCCGCCCGCAGGCCGAAGTCCAGGGCCGGGTCCCGGACGGGCCACTTGAGGCGGAGCCAGCCGGGTACGGTGGCGAGGATGCCGTCGTCGCCGGCCAGGTGCCAGAACGTGTTGGAGTCGCGCCGGGCGAAGTACGGGCAGAACAGGGAGACGACCAGGGTGACGCGGCGGCCCCGCGTCACGGGGGTCACCGCGTGGAAGATGCGGCTGCCGTGGAGGAAGAGCGTCGCGCCGCGGGCCCCGCAGTCCGCCTCGCGGATGCGCGGGTCGTCGGCGGTCACGTCGTCGAACTCGCCGGTGCGGCCCTGGAAGTAGGTGAACCGGCCGCCCTCGTAGTCGGCGCCGTCGCTGAGCTGGAGGGTGAAGACGTAGTCCATGCCGTCCCGGTGCCACCGCACGATCTCCGGGCGGCCGCGGCCCTCGAAGTAGTTGATCTGCGCGGTCGGCAGGCGCAGCGGGTGCGGGATCAGCGGGACGCCGGCGATCCGGGAGCAGGCGAGCAGGAAGCCACGGTCGCGGATCATGTTGTGGAGGAACGGCGACACGAGGTCGGCGCCGCGCAGCCGGCGGGTGGCGATGAACCGGCTGGAGCCGGCGGCCGGTTCCAGCCGGTCGCACACCTCGGCGAGCCGGTCCAGCCCCTCCGCCGTGAGGAGGCGGAACGGGCCGACGAGCGCGGTGTCGTCCACCGTGTCGCCGTGGCGGGCGAGTTCGCGGCTCGCGTAGCCGAACTCCTGGAGCGTGACGCGCGGCCCGTCCGCGTCCGGGACGACGAACTCGCCGCGCCAGCGCGGCTCCCCGGGCAGCCCCGGCGGCCGGCGCGGCCGGCGGGCGCGGACCGCGTGGAAGAACTGGTCGACGCCCGTCGCCGTCCGGGGAAGGTTGAGGACGCCGTCCTCGCCGCGCCGTGTCCGGACCATCGCCATGAGTCATCCCTCCCGACGGACAGCGCTCCGGCGCGTCGACGGCCCGCCGCTCGGAACGTTTCGTTCCGGCGGGCCGGGCGCCGGCCGCGGCCAGTATCCACCGGCCGGGGGCCCGGCGGGCAAGGACGCGATCCCGCCACCCCGCCACCCGCCACCCCGTTCAGCCGCGGGCCGCCACCTGCCCGGCGACCCACCGGGCCTGCCGGGTCACCGTCCGCAGGTGGTTGGCGAACGGGATGCGGACGTGCGTGCCGACCCCGGCCAGCCAGACACGCTCCGGCGGCGCGTCCGGGGCCCGGCGCACTCGCAGGTCCGCCTCCAGGCGGTCGACGACGGTGCCGGCGGGGGAGAGGAGGAGCTCGCTACCGTCCGCCCGCCAGCTCACCTCCGGCGGCCGGAAACCGGTCGCGTTGACCACGTAGTCGTAGGTCTCGGGCGGGCCGGAGCCCGGCGTGGACACCCGCCACACCCCGTCCGCGAAGGCGACGGACTCCGGGTAGGCGGGGGCCACCCGCAGCGCGCCCGTCGCGCAATGCTCCAGCAGGCGGCGGGCGTTGACGACGGTGAGCGCGGTCAGGTAGCGGCCGACGAACCAGTCGAAGCGCCGCATCAGGGACAGCGTACGGTCGGCCGGCAGACCGTCGGCGAAGGCGGTCAGCGCCTCGATCACGGCCACCGCCACCCCGGGCCACAGGCACACCCCCGCCTCGGCCAGCGCCGTGTCCTCCGCCAGGCGCCGGACGGGGTCGGCGGCCCGGGACGTCTGCGCCCGCAGCGGGCGGTCGCCGAGCAGCCGGACGGCCTCCACCACGCAGCGCGTCAGCCGCCGGTCCAGCAGCGGGTCGTCGGGGCCCAGCCGGGCCATCCGCTCCAGCGGCGGGAAGTCCCGGGGCGGGGCGTGCAGCGAGAGCCGTACCGCGGGCAGGGACCCGGACGGCGAGGTCAGCGTGGTGCGGTGACCGTCCCGGCACAGCAGCAGCGCGGCGTCCACCGCGGACTGCCGCGAACCGAGCGCGAGGACGCGCCGCCGCCCGGTACCGAGCGAGGCGCGCAGCCGGGCGGACGGGTACGGGCTGTCCACGTAGCGGGGGTGGCCGGTGAACGCGGCGAACCCCCGTGGCACGCGCGGCCGGTGCACCCCGGTGGCCAGGATGACGTCGTCGGCCGTGTGCTCCGATCCGTCGTCCAGCCGCAGCCGGGGACGACCGCCGGCGAGCCCTACGGACAGGGCAAGGCAGGGAAGATGACGAACCGTCACACCGGTTCGCTCGGCCGTGTCACGGGTGTCCGCCCAGCGGTCCGCGCAGTACGCGGCCATGGCGGCGCGGGGCACACAGGTGTCGGGGGCGCCCGTCCAGCCCCGGGCGCGGAGGTGGGTGACGAAGTCGTCCGGCCGGTCGGGCAGCAGGGAGTTGATGTTGGCGGCGCTGTTGCACATCAGCAGGGGATCGTCGTCCCCGAAGGCCAGTCCCCAGCCGGGCGGCGACGGGTCCACCACGAGCACCGATCCGATGGGCCTGCCGCCCGCGCGGGGCAGGGCCGCCACCAGATGCGCGAACACGCTCGTCCCGGCGGCCCCGGCTCCCACGATCGCCACCGTGCGGCCGGCGCTGTCGCCGTAGCCGTAGCCGTAGCCGCCGCTGTCGCCGTCGCCGACGTCGTCCCGTCGCGTCACGTCCGTACCCGCCTTCCCACGAGCGTCCCCGCCCGCCCTCCGGAATCCGACCCTCCCCGGATTACGCCCAGAGCATGCGGGGCTTCCGCCCGGCACCCCGCACGGGCAGGGTCACGATCATGAGACTGCTGATACTCGGAGGAACGGAATTCGTCGGCCGCGCCCTGACGGACGAGGCCCTGGTCCGCGGCTGGGAGGTGACGGTCTTCCACCGCGGCCGGCACCCCGCGCCGCCCGGTGTGACGGTGCTGCACGGCGACCGCCGGGCGGAGGGTGGACTGGCCGCGCTGGAGCGCGGCGCGTGGGACCTGGTCGCCGACACCTGGTCGGGCGCGCCCTCGGCCGTCCGCGACACCGCCCGGCTGCTGGCCGGCCGGGCCGCGGGCTACGCCTACATCTCCAGCCGCTCCGTCCACCGGCACCCCTGCCCGGCCGGCCTCGCGGAGGACGGCCCGCTGGTGGAGGGCTCCCCGGACGCCGGCGAGGTCCCCTACCCGGAGGCCAAGCGCGGCGGGGAACTGGCGGCGTGCGACGCGTTCGGCGACCGGGCGCTGCTGGCCAGGGCCGGGCTGGTGCTCGGCCCTGGGGAGAACGTCGGCCGGCTGCCCTGGTGGCTGCTGCGCGTCGCGCGCGGCGGCCGCGTCCTGGCCCCCGGCCCGGCCGCGTCGCCGATCCAGTACATCGACGCCCGTGACCTGGCGGCCTGGACCCTGGACGCCGCCGCGCGCGGCCTCAGCGGCCCCTACAACCTCGTCAGCCCACCCGGCCACACCACCATGGGCGAACTCCTGGAAACCTGCGTCCGGGTCACCGGCTCCGCCGCCGAACTGTGCTGGACGGACCCCGAACCGATCCTCGCGGCCGGGGTCGCCCCCTGGACCGACCTGCCCATCTGGCTGCCGCCGGGCGAGGACCACACCACGATCTTCACGGCCGGCGTCGGCAAGGCCCTGGCCGCCGGGCTGCGCTGCCGGCCCGTCGAGGAGACCGTCGCCGACTCCTGGACCTGGCTGGAGTCCCTGGGCGGCGTACCGCCGCTGCGCCCGGACCGCCCGCCGGTCGGCCTGGACCCGGAGACGGAGGCGAAGCTGCTGGGGAACTGAACTCCCGCCCCGCGCCGATCCGTCATGCCGGGGTCCCCGGCGACCCCGTGCTGTGCCCTCCCGTGCCCTCGTCGTTGCCGGGCGGGCGGGCGGGTGTGGGCGAGGCGACCGGCATGCGCCTCGGCGGTGGACCGCCACTCGGCGGCCCCGCTCCGACGGGCGCGGGCAGGCGGCAGCGGTGCCATGTCTCGGATGGTGACTTTCTCAGGGGTACGCGCGGCGCGCCGCGCACTCGTGGACCGCCCTGGTCCAGGCGGCGAGGGCCGGGGTGCGGGACGTCGTCTCGCTCAGGTTCCGCCACAGGTCCGCGCTGCTCCAGCGGGTGAACCAGCGGTGGGCCGTGGGCACGCTGACCCCGAACGAGGACGGGAGTTGCTGCCAGGCGCAGCCGCTGGTGACCACGTAGACGACGGCCACCATGACCCTGCGCGCGTCGGCCGGGGCCCTGCCACCGCCCTGCGGTCTGGGCGGCATCTCCGGCAGGAGCGGGCGCGCCGCTTCCCACATCTCGTCGGGGACCAGGCGCTGAGCGAGTGCCTCCATCCGCGTGATCGTACGCACTCGCGACGGCCCTCCGCCGACCCCGCCAAACGAGACATGGGCTCATGTGCGCGAGTGACCCTCGCCGACCTATCGTCGGCCGCCCGCCGAGGACTTGGGCACCAGCCAAGGAGGAAACCCATGACCATTCTCGTGACCGGCGCGACCGGGAAGGTCGGCCGCGTCCTGGTCGACCGGCTGCTGGAGGCCGGACGGCGTGTACGCGCCCTGACCAGGAATCCGGAAGGAGCCCGGCTGCCCGCAGCCGTCGAGGTGGCGGCGGGCAGTCTCACCGATCTCGCGGGAGTCGCCGCGGCGCTCGACGGGGTGGGCGCCGTTCACTACATGTCCGGGATGCTCGACCCACGGCACGCGGTGCAACAGGCCCGCGCCTTCACGGAACTCGCCACGCACGCCGGGGTCAGGCGGATCGTCGACCTGTCCGGCCTCGCCGTGACCGTGCGCCGGCCGGGCAGCTACGAGATGCTGCGCGACGTCGAGGAGGTCATCGAAGCCTCCGGCCTGCCATGGACGCACGTGCGGCCCGGCGAATTCGCCGGCAACAAGCTGGACATGTGGGGCCCGTCGATCCGCGCGGAGAACACAATACGCAGCGCCTTCCCCGCCGCGCTCGGCGTCCCCGTCCACGAGGCGGACATCGCCGAAGTGGCCGCCGCCGCGCTCCTTGCGGACGGCCACGCCGGGCGCGCGTACTCGCTCAGCGGGCCCCAGCGCCTCACCCAGCGGGAACAAGCCGCGGCGATCGAGCGGGGGCTGGGCAGACCGCTGCGCTTCGAGACGGTGACGTACGGCCAGGCCCGCGCCGCGTACATCAAGGCCGGAATGCCGTGGGACATCGCCGAGTACCTGCTGGGCTACCAGGCCGAGTACGCGGAGGAGCCGCCCGAGGTGCGGCCCGACGTCGAACGGGTCCTGGGCCGGCCGGGCCGCACGCTGGCGCAGTGGGCCGCGGATCACGCGTCCGACCTCGCCGAGGACGCTGAGGACCCCGCGCGGCAGGAGGGGTAGGAGCGGTAGGAGAGGTAGGAGCAGGAGGGAGGGGGATTCGGCCGGCGCGGTCACGCGGGCGTGTGACAGGCCCCTTCGGCGGCGGCCCCCCTCCGCCCGCGGAGGCGACCGCCTGGCGCCGGCCGCCCTGCCGGCCGAGTCGTCCCGTGCAGGTGAAGACGGCCTGCCGCGGTCGGCCTCACGGACGCGTCCATGCGAGGGCGGCCGGGGAGGCGGGGCGGCACGGCCGTGTCTCCGGCGGGTGTGCCGAGGCGACGGCGGTGGTCCGGTCGGCTCTGGCCCCCTTGCCGCCGGCGGAACGACTCCCGTTTCGCGGACTTTCCCCCACGCTCGGGCCGTCACGGTCTGCCGCGCACGCCGGGCCGACGGCGGCCGCGCGCCGCTCCCGCCTCGCACACATGCGGCATCTCCTCCCCGTCGGCGCTCGACCGCACCGCACCGACTCGCTACGCTCGGATCCGAGCATTTGGATCCGAGTAAACGTCACACCGTGAGAAGCGTGGAGTGAGATGCCCGTCGAGAATCCCGCGGACGAACCGGCCGCAAGCAGTCCCTCCGCAGACAGCCTGGCCGCAGAGAGCCCGGCCGTAGCCACCCCGGCTACGGACACATCCGCCGCAGCCAAACGACCCTCCGCCAAGAGACCCGCCAACCCCCTGGCCCTCGCCGTCCTGGGCCTCCTGCTGGAACGGCCCCTGCACCCGCACGCGATGGCCGCCGTCCTGCGCGAGCGGCAGCTCGACCTGACCTTCAAACTCACCACCGGGTCCCTCTACGACACCGTCCGGGCGCTGGCCCGCGACGGCTGGATCGAGGAGGACGGCACCGAGCGGGTGGGCGGCCGCCCCGCGCGTACCGTCTACCGCCACACCCCCGAGGGCCGCACCCGCTTCACCGCCTGGCTCGACGAGCTGATCCGCGAACCCGCCCGCGAGTTCCCCAAATTCGTGTCCGCCCTCAGCTACCTCGGTGCCCTGGGACCCCGCCGCGCCGCGGAGGCGCTGCGCGAACGGGCCGCGGCCCTGGAGGCCCGCATGGCAGCCGACGCGGACGCGTACCGGGCGGCACGGGAGGAGCACCGGGCACCCCGGCTGTTCGTCATCGAGGCCGAGTACGCCCGCGCGATGGCCGAGGCGGAGCTGCGCTGGGTGCGGGAGACCGCCGACGAGATCGAGCGCGGCGCGCTGCCGTGGCCGGGGGAGGACACCGGTGCCTGACACTCACCCCCACACGGACGTCCTCATCGCGGGAGCCGGCCCCGCCGGACTCATGCTGGCCTGCGAACTCGGCCTGGCCGGCGTCCGGACGACGGTCCTGGAACGGAACCCCGCCCCGCCCGGCTTCTGCCGCGGCTTCAACCTCAACGCCCGCAGCCTCGACCTGCTGGACCACCGCGGCCTCGCGGACCGCTTCCTCGCCGAGGGCCCGACCCTGCCGGCCACGGCGTTCGTCGGGACGGCCGCCCTCGACCTGGCCGCCATGCGCGCCCGCCACCCGTACATCCTGGGCATCGCCCAGACCCGCGTCGAGGAACTGCTGGCCGAACGGGCCGAGGAGCTCGGCGTCCGACTCCTCCGCGGCCACCGGCTCACCGGGTTCGAGGAGGACGACGAGGGGGTCACCGCGGAGGTCACGACCCCGGACGGCCCGCTCCGGCTGCGCTGCCGCTGGCTCGCCGGCTGCGACGGCGGGCGCAGCACGGTCCGGAAGGCGGCCGGAATCGCCTTCCCCGGCACCCCCGCCCGCCGCTTCGCCCTGCTCGGCGACGTCGTCCTGGCCGACCCGGGGGCGCTGCCCTTCGGCACGACGGCCGGACCCGGCGGCGGATCCGTGTTCACCATCCCGCGCTCCGGCTACGTCCGTCTGGTGACGGCCGAGCCGGATCCGCCGGAGGACCGCGACGAGCCGGTGACGCGTGCCCTCTTCCAGGAGGTGCTGGACCGGGCGCTGGGCCGGCACGTGGAGATCGCCGAGGTCCGCTGGCTCACCCGGTTCGGCGACGCCGCCCGGCTGGCCGAACGCCTGCGCGCCGGACGGGTGTTGCTCGTGGGCGACGCCGCGCACATTCATCCGCCGGCCGGGGCGGTCGGCGTCAACGCGGCGATCGACGACGCGATGAACCTCGGCTGGAAGCTCGCGCTCGTGGCCCGCGGCCTGGCCCCCGAACGCCTGCTGGACAGCTACCACACCGAACGCCACGCCGCCGGCACCCGCTTGCTGCGCGACACCCGGGCGCAGGCGCTGATCGCCGCCGAAGGGGAGCGGCTGGCGCCCCTGCGCGACCTCCTGGGCGAACTGGCCACGGCGGAGGGCACCGCGGGCCATGTCGCCGAGACGATCACCGGGGTCAACACCCGCTATCCGGCCCACGATCCGCACGGTCACCCATGGGAGGGCCGGATGCTCCCCGCCGGCGACCTCGTCCCGCCGGCTGCCCGAAGCGGCGGGGGAGCGCTGCTGCTGGACGACACCGCGCTGGCCGAGGCGCCGGCCGCCGTCCGCGAGGCCGCCGCACCTTGGGCAGGCCGGGTCACGGTCGCCACCGTCCCCTCCGGCCGGCTGCCCGGCACGTACGCGGTCCTGGTCCGCCCGGACGGCCACGTCGGCTGGGTGGCCGGGCCGGCCGCGGGGGCGGAAGCGGCCGGGGACGCGGTCCGGTCCGCCTTGGAGTGGTGGTTCGGCCCGCCGGCGTCCCTCCCCGCCGTGCGCTGAACCCGCTTTCCGGTGACGCTCGTTCACGGTGTCGGGCGTTCACGGTGCCGGGCGTTCCCTCACAGAGGGGACGCCCGGCATGGGGCGGGCCGGGGGCGGGGCAGGGAGAAGGGGAGGCGACGGCTCGTGCCGCCGTGGAAGTACCAGACAGAGGTGGGGGATTGAAGACGGCCCGATGGCCCGTGCCGACGGTGCTGCTCGCGGCTCTCGTCTGCGCCGCGTCACCACCGGGCCCGCCGCGATGCGGATTGGGGCGCGGAGTGGGGAGGCCCTTACGGAGCAGAGCCGCGGACCCGTCACCGTGGACGTCGGAGAACGGATCACCGTCCACCTCGCCGGACGGCAGACCACCGTCGCGCGGTGGGCCTGGAGCGTGCCCAAGGCCGCCGATCCGCGCCTGCTCGGAGGGGAGCCCGGCAGGACGGCACCGGATGGCAGTGCCACCGCGACCTTCCGCGCCGAGGCCGCCGGAACGACCGAGCTCAGCGCTCAGAAGCGGTGCACGCCCCGGGTGCGGGGTGATGTCTGCCCGCACGCGGTGACCCAGTGGCGGGTCACCGCGTGCGGTAGCGCGACCGGGACGCGGGGTCGGCAGGCGGGCCGCGGAAGGGCTTGCGGATCAGCCGCCCTGGCCCGCGCTCCCGATCGGGCCGACCTTCACCGCCGAGCCGCCGCCCTCAGTGACGGGCAGCGTGGCGCCGCCCGGCCAGCGGAGGGTGACCGTGTTCGTCTCGCCGGGCGGGGTCACCAGCAGGCCGGTGACGCGGACGCCGGAGCCGCCCGACTTGTTGACCGGGTAGGAGATGCCGAAGGCCACCGACTGCCCGTTCTTGAGGACGACCCGCGGGGCCTGCTCGCCCGTGCGCCGCGCGGACAGCGACCCGGCGGTGGTCTTCAGGTCGACGCCCGCGTACCCGGTGACGGTGCAGTCGTGGCCGCCGCGGTTCTTGAACTCCACCGCGACGGTGCCGTCGGGGTCGCCGTCGATGGTGTGGTCCCGCGCCGTGATCGTCAGGTCGGCGGTGCGGCACTTGGCCGTCTTGCCGTTCTCGTGGGAGCCAGCCCCTGCGGCCGTGCCCTTCTCACCGGAGCCCTTCCCGGCGGAGCCGCCGGAGCCGCCGGAACCCTTGCCGGAGGAGTCCTTCCCGCCGCTCTGCTCCGAACCGCCCTGATCCGAGCCGCCCGAGCCCGTGCCGCCGCTCTTGGCGGACGACGCCGAGGAGGCGGACGACGGGTCGTTCTGGCCCTTGCCGTCGTCGTCGTTCTGACAGGCCGTCAGCGAGAGGCTCGCGGCGACGGCCAGGGCGGCGAAGGTGAGCTTGTGAACACGCATCGTTTCTGCCTCAATCGGTCGGGGATGCCGGGCGCTCGGGACGAGTCGGGACGAGCCGGTACGAGCGAGCGTTACTGATCACCAGGATGCGCCCGATCCGGCGAATCGTTCCGCCTGGCCGTTCCCTAGTACATGTCTGTTACATGAGGACATGTCTGTTACACGGACGCCCAGTTCCCCTGACGCCCCGACAGCCTCTAAGCGCCGTCCGTCAGTCGCTCCAGCAGGCCGATCGCCTCCGTCACGACCGCCCGTTCCCTCTCGTCGAAGCGCTCTTCCAGGGCCCGCGCGATCCACCCCTCGCGCACCTCGCGTGCCTCGCCGAGCCGGCGCAGGCCCTCCGGGCTGAGGGAGATGACGATCTGGCGCCGGTCGCTGGGGTGCGGCGACCGCTCGATCAGGCCCGCCTCCTCCAGGCCCGCCAGCGTGGTGCCCATGGACTGCGGCCGGACGCCCTCGGCGCGGGCCAGCTCCACCGTGGTGGCCGGGCCCCGGCGGTCCAGCCGGCTGAGGACGGCGGACTGGGAGAGGGTCAGGTCCGTACGTTCCCCCGCCGCGCGCAGCCGGCGGGCCAACTGCCCGGTGAGGACGCGGATCCGGGACGCCGTCTCGCGCAGCTCGGAGAGCTCGGGAGCGGCGGCCGGAACGGGGGACTGCTGGTCGTGGGCCTTCACCGGGCCAGCGTACCCGGAGCACCCGGAGTGCCGGTCCGGGTCCGCCGGGCCCCGGCCGGTCAGCGTCCCCGCCCGCGCAGGGCCCGGTCCAACAGCGTGGCCGGCAGCAGCAGCGCCCCGAGGACGGTGAGGACGACGGCCGCCGTGCGCAGACCGCCGGTCGTCGCGCGGTCGCCGTAGACCAGGCCGATCACGCTGGTGGACGCGACCGCGCCGACGTACTGGGCGGTGCGGAACAGCCCGGCGGCCGTGCCCGTCCCCCCGGCCGGGGCCTGCGCGTACAGCGCGGTCTGGTTCCCCACCGCGTTCAGCCCGTTGGGCAGCCCGAACACGACACCGACCAGCACCAGCACGACCATTGGCGTCCCCGGCCCGGTGAACGCCAGCGCCGCCGAGGCCGCCACCATCGCGACCGTGCCGACCAGCAGTGGCCCGCGCACGGTCGCCCGGCGCGCGCCCGCCCACGAGCACAGCGCCGCCACCGCGCACATGGGCAGCATGATCACCCCGGTGAGGGCGGCGGAGTACCCGCGCACCTCCTCCAGCCACTGCGTATAGCCGTACAGCACGCAGTAGACGACGAGGAACGACGCCCCGTAGCGGACGTAGGTGCGGACCAGCGGCCGGTTCGCCGCCAGCATGCGCAGGTCCAGGAACGGGTGCCGGGCCGCCCGGAGTTCCCAGGCCGCCAGCGCGCCCGCGACGAGGCCGCCGGCGGCGAGCAGCGGCCACCGAGGGCGGGTGAGGTCGGTGAGGAAGAACATCAGCGGCAGCAGGGTGCCGGCGAACAGCAGGACGCCCGCCGGGTCCAGTTCCGACCACGCGCCGCGCGCCCCTCCCGCGCGCGGCCGGGGCTCGTCCCGCGGCAGCCAGGCCAGGGCGAGGACCAGGCCGGCCAGCGCGAGCGGGATGTTCACCGCGAAGACCGCCCGCCAGCCGGCCAGCCCGGTGAGCAGCCCGCCCAGCGCCGGGCCGAGCGCCGCGCTGGCGAGGGCGGCGATGGTCAGCGCGCCGAGGGCGCCGGAGGGCGGCCCGCCGGGCGCCCGCGCCGACCGTTGCCGGATCATCGCCATGGCCGCCGGGTACGCCGCCGACGTGCCCACGCCGGTCAGCACCCGGACGGCGACCAGCTCCCCCAGGGAGCCCGCCACCAGCCCGGCCGCCCCCGACAGCCCGACGAGTACCAGCCCCGCCAGATAGACCCGCCGCGCGCCGAGGTGGTCGGCGACCCGGCCCATCACCGGCTGGGCGACCGCGCTCGCCAGGTAGAGCCCCGCGACCAGCCACACCGTGGCGGCCGGGCCGGCTCCGAAGCTCCGGCCGATGGGGACGAGCGCCGTCGAGATCATGCTGGAGTTGACCGGGTTGAGCATTGAGCCGACCGCCACCGCCGCGACGAACCGGCCGCCGAGCGCCGGGGGCGCGGCCTCGGTGCCGTCGCCCTGTTCCGGTGGCCGGCCGGACCTCCCGGTGTCCCCGCCGGATGTGCGCATGGCGGACCGCACGGCGAATCGCATGGCGAACCCTCCCTCGATCCCGGCGCGCGGTGGCGCGCACCGAAGAGAAAGGAAGGCTAGCTGTCGATCAGAGAAACTGGCAAGGTTGACTTACTTGTTTGGGGGTCACTCCCGCCGGACGGCCAACAACGCCGCGTCGTCCGCCAGTTCCCCGCCCGCGTACGCCAGCAGATCCGCCACCAGGCGGTCCGTCAGCACGCCCGGCGCGCCCTCGGGCAACGCGGCCAGTCTGCGCTCCAGCGGATAGAATCGGCCCGCCGCGTCCCGCGCCTCCGTCACACCGTCCGTGTACAGCAGCAACAGGTCGCCCTTGCCGAAGGCGAAGGCGGCCGAGCGGTACGAGCCCTCCGCCAGCTCGCGCAGGGCCAGCGGCGGATCGGCGTCCCCCGCCTCCCCGGCGTCCCCCGTCCCCACCGCGCTCACCCGCCCGTCCCGGCGCACCAGCGGCGGGAGATGGCCGCAGTTCACCAGCTCCACCGTCTCCCCGGAGCGCGGCACGGTCAGCAGCGCGGCGGTCACGAACTCCTCGCCCACCCCGCGCCGCCGCACCGCCGCGTCCAGCCGCCGGGCCACCGTGCCCAGCTCCGGCTCCACCTGCGCGGCCTCCCGGAACGTCCCCAGCACGTCCGCCGCCGTCTCGACCGCGCCCAGCCCCTTGCCCCGGACGTCCCCGATGAGCAGCCGCACGCCGAACGGCGTCGTCAGCACCTCGTACAGATCGCCGCCCACCTGCGCGTCCGCCGCGGCCGCCAGGTAACGCACCGCGACACGCAGCCCGTCCACCCGGTCCGGCACCGGACGCAACAGCGCCTGCTGCGCCGCCGAGGCGACCGAGCGCGACCGCAGCAACTCCCGTTCCCGCGTGGCCACCAGCACCACGTTCGCCGCGCTGATACAGGTGAGGGCGAGCACCGTGAACGCCGCCGTGAGGTGCACGGTGATGGGCACTTCGGGGTCCGCGAGCGTCAGCGGGGCCACCAGCAGCAGCGCCACCGCCCCGGTCAGCAACGGGACCCGGGCGCGCCGCGTGCCGATGCTCGCCAGCACGGGGGCCGTGCCCAGCACGGGCGAGAACGTCAGCCGGGGGTCCGAGGCGAGGTCGACGCCCACCGCCGCGGCCAGCAGGACGTACGCGGCGACGACGAGCAGGCGCGCCGGCCGCGGAAGGGCCGGGGCCGGGTACGGGCCGACGGGACCGGGGGCTCGCTTCATGGCTGTTTCCACCCTAGGTGCCGCCGGTCCGCCCGCAACCCGGGCGCCCGGGCCCTGGCGGGGCGGCCGCCTCCGGTACGCCGAACGGGCTCTGGCGCCCATGGGTGTCGAACCCCCACCATACGGAGTCAGTCCGGCGATACCGTCACGACCTCCATATCCCGTATAAGGGAGGAACGTCGATGAACCTCGGGAAAGACATCAAGGCGGCCGTCCTCGCCGCCGTCCTCGCGTGCGCCGCGGCCGGCTGGGCGGCACCGCCCTCCTCGGCGACGCCCCCGCCCGCCGCCTCTGCCTCTGCCCCTGCCTCCGCCTTCGCCGCGCCGCCCGCGCGGGCCCTGTCCGCCGCCGGCTGTCAGGGTCCCTCCTGTTCCGGTCAGGACCCGTACGGCACGCAGTGCGCTTCGGGTGACGTGCTGACCCTCGAACACCAGGAGCTCCAGGGCCGTACCGTCAACCTCCGCTGGAGCCGGGCGTGCGAGGCGGCCTGGGCCGAACTCACGGGCGCGAGCCCCGGGGACGACGCCCTCGTCCAGAACGGCACCGGCGAGACGCAGCACCGCGCCGTCGCCTCCGGGACCACCACCTACTCGCCCATGGTGAACGACCGGAACCTCACCGTCCGAGCCTGTGTGACGCTGCGGAGCGGAAGCCAGAAGTGCACCTTGTACCACTGACCGGCTGACCGACGGAAGTCGACCGGCTGACCGGCTGACCGACCGGGCCTCCCGGCCGGGCGGTCACCGTGCCGGTGCGCCCACCAGCGCGGAGGAGACCGTCCGCGCGGCGTCCCGCAGCGCTTCTTCGCAGCGCCGCGCCCCCCGCTCCCTCCGGGTCCAGCAGCCGCCGCGGCCCGGTCAGGCACAGCGCCGCCGCGTGCCGGACGCCGTCGGGGCAGGGGACGGACGTGGCCAGCCGGGCCTCTTCCGGGCCGGTCCCCTCCTCGTAGGCGCAGCGGTCGTCGCACGGGCCGGCCAGCACCCGGGCCGGGGCGCTCGTGGGCGGCAGGACGTCTCCGGTCGCCAGCCGCTGCGGCCGGTTGTCCGGCCGGAAGACGTGGTGGATGACCTGTGCGCCCTCGGAGTGCGCGACGGCGAGCAGGACGCTCATGCCGGTGCGGGCGGCGAGACCGTCGGCCCAGATCATGGCCGCGGCACGGACGTCGTTGCAGTCCGGCCGGGTCGCGGTCGCCGGGCCGGCGAACCGGCGGAACGGTTCGCCGGGCCGGCAGGTGCCCGAGCCGGCGTCGTACTCGACCAGCCCCTCCGCGCGCAGTCCGCTGATCACGTCGACGACGGTGTGGTCCGGCAGACCGAGGGAGGCGGTGAGCCGGCGGAAGGAGACCCCTCGTTCCGGCTCGCGGGCCAGGAGCTCGAGCACGGCGGCGGTGGTGCCGACGGGGGCTCGGTGCCGGGCCGTATGAGGGTTCTGGGTCTTACCAGGCGTATGGGGCGTAGGCGGCATCGGAATTCTCCGTTCCGTGCGAGAGGTCGCGGGATCGGCTCCGGTGGGACGGTCGGGGAGGCGCCCGGCGCGGCGTCCGCGCCGCCGGGGGCCGGGGCCGTCGCGCCACCGGGACCGTCCAGGCTAGGCGGGGGCCGGCCGCGGGCCGGTCCGCCGGGCGGGGGACGGGCAGGGGGAACCCGCCGTCCCCCGCCCGGCGGACCGGGGGAGCCGCTCAGCGCGCGCGGCGCTCCTTCTCCGGGGCGAACGGGATCCCCGTCCGCAGCCCCCGGCAGCCCAGCACCAGCGACTCCCCGAGGAAGCTCACCCCCACCGTCAGCTGGGCCGGCCGCGCCTCCGGGTGCATGCCGGCCCGCGCGGCCAGGAAGCCGTAGGCCGCCATGACGGCCAGGGAGCCGGCCAGCACGAGGAAGGTGCGGCCGGTGTAGCGCTGCCAGAGCACCCCGTCCCGTTCGAAGATCCGCACGGTGGACGCGCGCAGCGCGCCGAGCCCGGCGCCGAGCAGGGCGCCCGGCACCACCCAGGCGTAGTCGGCCGCGGTCACCGTGTCCGCCTTGACCAGCGTGACGACGCCGATCGTCAGCAGGATCACCGGCGGGGCCGCCAGGTCCCGCGCGTTGAGCGGTTCTCCCCTCAGCCGCCGGACGACGACGATCACGACCACGACGGCGATGAGGGCGACGAGCGGCCAGCCGTGCACAGGACCTCCTATTTAGCGCAGTGATGCCAAAAAAAATGTAGCGCGACTGTGCTACCAAAACAACCGACCCCCGCGCGGCGCCCCGCCGGTCACGCCGTGTATGCATGGACGCACTCTCAGGCGAAGCCCCTCGCACGCCCGGACGGAAGGAAGAGCCGCGATGACGGTCGGCGACATCCGTGACGACAGACGCACCGAGGCGACGTGGTCCGTCCCCCTGCTCGTCCTCGCACCCGCCCTGCTCATCCGGATCATGTCCGACCGCTCGGCACCCTGGCTCGCCGCGGCCTGGACGGTCTGGGGGCTGGCCGCCGCGCTGACGGTGGCGGGCTGGGTGAGCGTGGTCCGCGGCGGCATACGGCGGGCCTCGGACTGGGTGACGTGTCTGCTGTTGCACGTGGTTCTGGCGGTGCAGGCCGTGTCGTTGTCCCTCTGACGCGCCCTTCCGGTCCGGCCGTTCGTCCCGCGGGCCGCTGGCATAGAGTCGGGGACATGGTTGCAGGAGACGAGGGCCCCGTACGCGTCGACAGCTGGATCTGGTCGGTACGGCTCACCAAGACCCGCTCGCTGGCCGCCACGGCCTGCCGGGCCGGACACGTCAAGATCAACGGGGAGCGCGCCAAGCCCGCCCAGCCGCTGAAGACCGGTGACGAGGTACGGCTCTTCCACGCCGGACGGGAGCGGATCGTCGTCGTCTCCCGGCTGGTGCGCAAGCGGGTCGGTGCCCCGGCGGCCGCCGAGTGCTACATCGACAACAGCCCGCCGGCGCCGCCACGCGAGGTGATCGCCGCAATGGGCGTGCGGGACCGCGGCGCGGGGCGGCCGACGAAGCGGGAGCGTCGCGAGATGGAGCAGCTGCGGGGCCGGCCTTAGGGGCGCCCCGGTCCCTCCCCCAAAGGGGGCACCCCCATTCACCGTTTCTTGCGGGGGCGAGCCCCCGCACGCCCGAAACCGCGCTCCGCGCGGTTGTCCTCAAACGCCGGACGGGCTGAAAGTGCCACCTCAGGCACCACCCAGCCCGTCCGGCAGGAAACGGTGAATGGGGGTGCCCCCTCTGAGGGACCGGGGCACCCGCCCGCCGCAGGCGACTACCCCCGCCTTCCGGCCCGCTTCCGCGCCGGCCCGAGCGACGCCGCCAACGCCAGCCCCGCGAACGGCAGGAGCGCCACCACGGCCCACCGGGCCCCCGCCTCCCCGGCGAGGTGGAGGGTCAGAGTGACCAGGGCGATACCGAGGGCCGTGCCCAGCCCCCGGGCCATGTTGATCAGGCCGCCGCCGGTGCCGGCGGAGTGCGTGGGGAGCGCCGCCATCACCGTCGCGTTGTTGGCCGGCGTGTAGACGCCCAGTCCCAGGCCGAGCAGTGCCAGCAGCGGGACCAGGGGGAACGCGGTCAGCGGCAGGACGGCCAACACCGCCAGCGCCGTGAGGCAGACGAGCGCGCCCAGTACACAGCGCGCCCGGTCCGACAGCCCGGCCGGCAGGACGCGCTCCGCGCAGGTCGCGGCCAGGGCGAAGCCCGCGGGGAGGGCGGTCAGCACCAGGCCGGCCAGGAGTTCCGACGCCCCCTCGGCCGTGAGGGCCGCGGGCACCAGCACCAGCGGTCCGAACAGCACCAGGTAGTCGCACAGCGCCCCCGCGAGCCCCGCCGCGACCGTCCGCGAGCGCAGCAGCGCCGGGTCGAGCAGCGGCCGGGGCCGGGAGCGCGAGCGCGACAGGAAGGCCCAGCCGGCGACCACCGACAGGACCAGCAGCACGGCCACCGACCAGCCGGGGAACGGCAGTCCGGAGGCGGCGGACAGGCCCAGCAGCAGCGCGGTCGTGGAGGCGGCCAGCAGCACCGGGCCCAGCGGGTCGAAGCCGCCGGACGGGGCGCGGCCGCGGGTCCGGGGCAGCAGGTACCGCCCGGCCACCAGCGCGACGACGCCCACCGGCACGTTCACCGCGAACACCCAGCGCCAGCCGACCGCCGACACCAGCGCCCCGCCGATCGTCGGCCCCAGGGCCAGCCCCAGCGCCTGGGCCGCCGCCTGCACACCCAGCGCCGCCCGCAGCCGGCCGCGCGGCGCGCTGGTGGTCACCAGGGCCACGCTGTTCGCCTGCATCATCGCCGCCCCCACGGCCTGCGCCACCCGCGCCCCGACCAGCACGGCCAGCGAGGGCGCCAGCCCGCAGCCTGCCGAGGCCACGGTGAACAGCGCGAACCCGTGCAGGTAGAACAGCTTGCGGCCGTGGACGTCGGCCAGCCGCCCCACCGGCACCAGCAGCGCCACCAACGTCAGCAAGTAGGCGAGCGACACCCACTCCACGGCGGCCGTCGAGGCGTGGAACTCGGCGCTCAGGCCGCGGTACGTGAGGGTGACCACGCTCGCGTCCAACTGCCCCATGAAGGCGCCGAAACACACCGTCGCCACCGCCAGCCGCCAGGCCCCTGGCCGCTCCCGTATCCGCCGCGGCCTCGGCCGTTCCTCGGACAGCACCGCCGGGAGCCGCCGCCGCTGCGGCACCCGCGGGGCGGGACGACCGTCCATGCCTGTTCCTCCTCCGCGCCGCGCCGGCCCTCCCGGGCGCGGTGTCCGACCACCTCCGACGCTAGCGCCGCTCCCGTCCCCGCCGCGAACGGGGGTTCGGCGGGCGCCTGTCGGACGTACGGCCGCTCGCCTGTCGGACGTACGGCCTCCGGAACACGCCGCTCCGGCCGCGGCCGTCACCGGACCCCCGCCTGGCTCGTTGAGCGGGCGGGCGGGTACGGGTCGCCGATGACCGCCCGCCGGCGACGGCACGGCAGGAAGGGCGGGCGATGCGCGACCCCCGCGGCAACCGCGAACCCCGCGGGGGCAGGAACGGGCACCGGGGAACCGACGGCCGGGCGAGACCCGCCCGGCACCCGGGCAGGCCCGCCCGCAGCCCGGGCCACGCCGCCCGGATCGGCGTCTGCCTGGCCTCGGCCGCCGTCCTCGCGGTCGCCGGCACCGGCTGGCTCGCCGGCCACTGGATCGGCGACGGCCTGACCACCTCCCGGGCGCTCGACGCCCTGCGCGAGAAGGCGCCGCGCAAGCTCGACGACTCCGTCAACGTCCTGCTGATCGGCCTCGACAGCCGCAAGGACATGAACGGCCGCGACCTGCCCCGGCAGTTCGTCCAGGACGAACTGCACGCCGGCTCCAGCGCCATCGGCGGCTACAACACCAACACCCTGATCCTGATGCACATCCCGGCCGGCGGCGGCCGCGTCACCGCGTTCTCCATCCCCCGCGACGACTACGTCACGGTCGCCGGCGGACGCGGCGAGCACAAGATCAAGGAGGCGTACGGGATCGCCAAGGCCGAGGCCGAGGACCGGCTGGCCGCCGAGGGTGTCAGGGGCGCCGAGCTGGAGCACCGCAGCCGCGAGGCGGGCCGGGAGACGACCCTCGCGACGGTCCAGGACTTCCTCGGGGTCCCCATCGACCACTTCGCCGAGGTCAACCTGCTCGGCTTCTACGACATCGCCAAGGTGCTGCAGCCGATCCCGGTGTGCCTGCGCCACGCCGTCCACGACCACTACTCCGGCGCGGACTTCCCGGCCGGGCGCCAGGAGCTCGACGCCCGCCAGTCCCTCGCCTTCGTCCGGCAGCGGCACGGCCTGGTCAACGGCGACCTCGACCGCACCCACCGGCAGCAGGCGTTCCTCTCCTCCGTGATGCACAAGCTCACCTCCCAGGGCGCCTGGGGGGACCTGGACAAGCTCGAAGGGCTCCTCGACGTCGTCAAGAAGGACGTCGTCCTCGACGACCAGTGGGACCTCCTCGACTTCGCCCAGCAGGTCCCCAATCTCACCGGCGGCAACGCCGAGTTCCACACCCTGCCCATCGCCGGGTTCGCCAGCCGCAAGGGGGAGGCCGTCAACCTCGTCGACCCCGAGCGGATCCGCGGCATCGTCCGAGCCATGACCGACCACCGGCGGCCCCCCGAGCCCGCCCCCTCCGCCGCTCCCGCCCCCACCCTCCCGGCCGACGCGTCCTCGACCACCGTCGAGGTGCGCAACGCCTCCGGGGTGCCGGGCGCCGCGGCCGCCGAGTCCCGGGCCCTGGCCGCCCTCGGCTACACCCCCGGGCGGATCGCCAACGCCCCCGGCGCCACCGCCACCACCGTCACCCACGGCGACGGCGCGGACGCCGCCGCCCGCCACATCGCCGCCCGCCTCGGCACCGACCCGCTCCGCGACTCCGCGGTCCCCGCCCGGCACGTCGTCGTCACCCTCGGCACCGCCCCCCGCACCCCGCGGCCGGAGGGCGACACCTCCGCCCGGCCGCTCCTCCAGGACGCGAACGGCCGGATGCCGGACGACGCGTTCCACGGCCCGTCCGTGCGGATGGGCGGCGTCACCTGCGTCGACTGACGGAGAGAACGCGGAACGCGACGACCGCGGGGCCGCCCTCGCGGGCCCCGCGGTCGTCAGGGGGTTGTCGCCGGACGTGCCGGAGGTACCGGCCGTATCGGCTACCGGTGCCGCGGCGGCATATGCATCATGCAGTCGCGCACCATGTCCAGGTGCTTGGCGACGATGGGCCGCGCCTTCTTGGCCGCCTCCCGGACCGTCGCGTCCTTGCCGCGCGCCGCCTCGGCGTCCAGCAGGTCCAGCGTCTGGACGTGCGCGGTGTCCTGGGCCCGCAGCCAGAGGTTGTCGTAGGCGCGGGTGCGCGCCTTCTTCCGGATCTCCTTCAGCTCCTGCTCCTGCTTCGGGGTGACCGAGCGGGGCAGCGCCACCTTCAGCTTGCGGCCGAGCTCCTCGACCCCCCTGTCCAGCAGCGTGTGGTCGCGGACCAGCACCTTCCCGGTCTCCCGCACGCACATCGACACGGCGTTCTTCTGCGCGTCGCCGCCGGCGGCGATCTCGGCCATGTTGCCCTGGTGCACCGCGCCGAGGAAGGCGTCGTCGAGGGCGTCCGTGGCGAGGGCCGTACCGGCCGGCCCCATGGCGAGGGTGAGGACCGCCAGCGCCGTCGTGGCCCGGTGTCGCATACGCATCGTTCGCTGCTCCGTTCGTCGTCGGCCCGCGGCACACCGCGCGCGCGGGCCCGTCCGGCCGAGGGCCGCCCGTCGCGGCCCCTCACGGAGCTGAACAATGCACCCGGCACAGGGCCGTTGACCTGCCGGACGCCGTCCGTCCCGCCATTTGGCGGCGTTCTTTTCGGGCGATCGGGGGTATGGGGGTCCGGCCCGCCGGGCCGGGGGCGGTCGGCCGGGTCGGGGGCGGTCAGCCGAAGAGGCCCGTCACCAGGCCGGTCAGGGTGCCGATGAGACCGGTCGTCAGGTTGGCGAGGACGCCCAGCAGCTTGGTGACCAGCGACAGCAGGCCGCCGGTGTCCCCGGCGCCGTCGGCGGCGCGCGGGGCGAGCTCGTCCCGTACCCGCTGGGCGTCCGCCACGATCCGGGCGACGGCGGCCCGGTCCGGGGCGGCCGCCGCGGCCTGCTCCCGCAGTCCCGTGCGGGCCGCGATCAGCACGTCGAGCCGTTCCCGTACCGCGTCGCAGGCCCGGCGCTGCTCGGCCGACGGGCTCCGCACGGCCCCGCACGCGGCGGCGGCCTCGGCGGCGCGCTGCCCGATGGCGTCCTGGTCCAGCACCCGCAGGGCGTCCGCCGCGACCCGGCGCAGCGCGTCAGGACCGCCGGCGGCCCCCGCCTCGGCGACCGGCAGCGGCGCCGTGGACAGCGCGACGGCGCCGGGCGCCGGACTGCCGGACGGCACGGGCGCGCCCGCGGGGACGGCGACGGTGGGCGGGGCGTCGGCGAGGGCGGGGACGGCGGCGAGGGCTGCGCACAGGGCCGCCGCCGTGAGAAGACCGGTTCTGCGGAGGGCGTCCATCGGGTGCTCCTTCGGAGAGGGGATCCTGGCGCCACCCTGCGACCGGTCCCGGAGGGCCGCAAACGGAGAGATGGGTGCGATGGTGTGTCAGCTGATGGCCCGTCGGTTCTTTGGCCGACGCCCCATCAGGTGTCGGTCGGTCAGCTGACATCTCGTGAGTTCGTCGGCCCGCTCTGGGCTGAACGGGGCACTTGTCCCATGACGAGCTGTCAGTGACGGGGGGCGCTGTCGGGGAGGAACCTGGGGGTCCGCGTCGGAGGGTCGAAGTAGGAGGAGTCGGTCGTGCCGGTGAGGACGCCGAGGAGGAAGTCGGCGGCCGGGACGCCGTAGTGCTCCCACTCCGGGCCCCGGCCCTCGTTGAGGATCACCGTCCAGTCGTGCGGCGCGGTGCCGGGCCGGAGGAGCCAGTAGAGGAAGTGGCCGTTGCCCTCCACGTAGGCGAAGGGCAGGACGGCACTGCCCGCCGCCCGCAGCTCGGCCGGCCGGGGCTCGCCCTGCTCCCACAGGTCGGCGAGGATCTCGGCGCGCTCCGCGGACTGGGCGACGAGGTCGTTGTGCGGCTCTTCCTGCCCAGGGGCCAGGAGCCGGATCTCCTGGTCGCGGCAGTCGTCCGGGAACGCGAAGAAGCCGCCTCCGTAGAGGTCGACGAGCTGCCGGTAGTCGGCGGGGAGAGCGCTGCCCAGCCGTGCCTCGACCCCTGACCAATCGTGCGGGCGCGGTGGGGCGGGGGGCGGGACGAGCCGGGCGAGGCGGGCGACGGCGGGGAGCACGGGTCCTCCGGATGGATGTGACGGGTGGCGGACGGACGGACGGGCGGGAGGGGAGGGCCGGTGCGGGGGCGGGCGGGGGCAGTGCCTTACGGGTTTGAGGGCGTCCCGCGCCGGTCCCGTTCGGTCCGGGTGGGGTTCCCCGCGGCCCGTCGGTTCCGGTCACCGTCCGGCCGGCGGTGGTCACGGTCGTCGTCCGGTCGGTGGCGGCCGGGCGGGGCCCGCCGATCACGGCCACTGACGGCTGAGGGCGGGGGCAGAGAGCGGGCCGGCGGCCCCCGTCGCCGTCCGGCCGGTCACGGTCACGGCGCACGCCGGCGCTCGCCGGCATCGGCCAATCGCACGGCCGGGACCGTCACGGCTGCCGGCGTCCGTCATCGTGCCTCCGCCTCAAGCCAGGCCAGGACCGCCCGGACGCGGCGGTGGCCGCCGTCCGCCGTGGGGAGGCCGAGCTTGGTGAAGATGTTGCCGATGTGCTTGTTGACCGAGGTCTCGGCGATGAACAGCCGCTCCCCGATGGCCGCGTTGCCGTGCCCCTCGGCCATCAGCGCCAGCACCTCCCGCTCCCGGGGACTCAGCGCCGCCAGCGGGTCGGCCCGGGTGCTCCGCACCATCAGCTGCGAGATCACCTCCGGGTCCATCGCCGCCTGGCCGGCCGCGACCCGGTCCAGCGCGTCCAGGAACTCGTCCACCCGGCCGATCCGGTCCTTGAGCAGGTAGCCGACGCCGCCAGCGCCGGCGGCGAGCAGCCGTGAGGCGTACGCCTGTTCCACGTACTGCGAGAGGACGAGCACCGGCAGGCCGGGGATCCGCTCCCGGGCCGCGACGGCGGCGCGCAGCCCCTCGTCGCGGAAGCCGGGCGGCAGCCGGACGTCCAGGACGGCGACGTCCGGGCGGTGGTGCAGCAGCGCGGGCAGCAGCGCCTCGCCGTCCTCGACGGACGCGCACACCTCGTGGCCGGCGCCGGTCAGCAGGAGGGAAATCCCCTCCCGCAGCAGGACGTTGTCCTCGGCGATCAGGATCCGCACGGCAGCTCCACTTGCAGCAGGGTCGGCCCGCCGGGCGGGCTGGACAGTTCGGTGACGCCGTCGAGGGCGGCGACGCGGCGCCGGATGCCGCGCAGCCCGGTGCCCGGGCCCTCCGCCGCGCCGCCCCGGCCGTCGTCCCGGACGCTCACGCGGATCGCGCGCGGGGTGACGGCCAGCCGTACGGCGGCGCGGGCGGCCCCGCTGTGCCGGGCGACGTTGGTGAGGGCCTCGGCGAGCACGAAGTAGGCGGCGGCCTCGACGGCCGCCGGCGCCCGGGTGCCCGGGGGTACGGTCTCGACGTCGAGGTCCGTGGGCACCGGGCAGGCCGCGGCCAGTCCGCGGGCCGCCTCGGCCAGGCCGTGGTCGTCGAGGACGGGCGGGTGGATGGCCCGTACGGTCGCCCGCAGCGACGTCAGCGTCTGCTCCGCCAACCGCTGGGTGGCGTCGACCAGTTCGGGCAGTGCCTCCGGCCGTCCTTCCAGGGCGCGGCGGATCAGACCCAGCCGCAGGGAGACCGCGACCAGGCCCGCCTGTGCTCCGTCGTGCAAGTCCCGCTCGATGCGGCGGAGTTCGGCGGCGTGCGCGTCCAGGGCCTCGGCCCGGGAGACGGTCAGTTCCTCGACCCGGCGGGCCAGTGACGCCCGGCCGCGCCGCGGCCCGAGCAGCGCGCGGGTCATCCCGGCGTGGCCCCGGGCCAGCACCGGCAGCAACAGGCCGGCGAGGCCCGCGTACACCGGGGCGAGGGCGACGGCGGCCAGCGCCGCCGGCCAGGAGGTGATCTCCCACACCGCGAACTCCGCGCGGGGCACGGCCCACCACCACAGCGGCGTCGTCAGCCAGCTCAGCACGCCGCCGCACAGGCCCAGCGCGAGCGCGCCGACGGCCGTCCCGGTGAGCGCGTGCAGGAGCAGCCAGCCGAGGCCGGACCAGGTCGCGCGGTCCGCCAGGAGGGCCCGCGGCCGGGTGGGCGTCCCGCCGGCCGACGGGATGCCGGCGCCCAGCCAGGCCGCCGCCCGCCGGCGGTGGACGTCGGCGAACCGGCGCGTCCCGCGCAGTATTGAGGGCAGGACGAACAGCCCGGGCCCGGCCAGACTCAGGGCGCCGACGGCGAGCAACGGGCCGCAGCAGACCAGGGCGAGCAGGCCCGTCGCCCCGGCGGAGAGCGTGTAGCGGAGGGACGCGGTGAGGCGGCGGACGAACGCCCGCCAGGCTTCCCGGTCCTCCCGGTCCTCCCGGTCCTTCCGGTCCTTCCGGTCCTCCCGGCCGGGTGTCCGGAACCGCCCTCGTACCGCCGCGCCCACAGGCCCCCGCTCCGTCGCGTCGTCCACACCGCTTTCTACGCACGCGTTCCGCGTACGGAAGAGGCGCGCGCCGAGAGCGCCGACGCCGCCCCCTCCGCCCGTCCGTACGCCATGTCGCGCCGCGCCGCGCCCTGCCGCGTACGCGGTCCGCAACGCTATCACCGGCGGAAACGCCTGCCGGGCGGGCGGGTTCGCGGTGTCCCGGGCCCCCGGCGGGCGGCCGCGGACGGGCAGGGGGCACCCCGCCCGTCCGCGATCGGGTTCCGCGATCGGGTTCCGCGATCGGGTTCCGCGATCGGGTTCCGCGATCGGGTTCCGTGGCCGGCTCCGTGGCCCCGGCCCTGGAACCCGCCCTCACACTCCGCCGGAGCGGCCCGCGCCCGCGCCCGTCCCCGGGCGGCGCAGCGCGAAGGCTCGGGCCGGGTTGCGGGTGAACACCCGGTCGACGAACTCCTCCCCGAACTCCCGCGCCAGCCGCGGCCGGAGCACCCGCAGCAGGTACGGCATGCCCGGGCCCCCGTCGACCGACCGGGCGGCGGCCGTCGTGGTGTCGCCGCCGAGGAGCAGCTGCCCCGCGTGCCCGGCGTCGGCCAGGGCGGCGAGCTGGTCGAACAGCCGCCAGTCGGTGGCGTGATGGGCGCGCGAGGGCCCGTCGAAGGCCAGGAACGCGCCCGCGCGGGCGGCCTCCCGCTGGACGCGGAGGTCGGGGCAGCGGCCCAGATGGCCGAGGACGACGGCCGCGGGCGGCATGCCGAGCGTGCCGCAGAGCAGGTCGAGCACCTCCAGCGGCGCCGTGCCCAGCTCCAGGTGGACGGCCACGGGCGCGCCGGTCGCGTGGTGCGCCTCGGCCGCGGCGGTCATCGTGCGCCGGGCGTGCTCGTCGAGTCCGTGGAACCCGCCGGCGACCTTGACCAGCCCGGCGCGGACCGGGGCCGAGGTCAGATCGGCGATGAACCTGCCCGCCAGAGCGTCGAGTTCGGCGGGGGTCGGCGGGGGCGCGTAGTGCACCGCCTGGTGCATGCCGGTCGCCATCACGACGTGCACGCCCGCGGCGCGGGACGCCGCCACGACGTCGGCCGTCCGGCGCCCCATGCCGCGCGGCGTCCACTGCACCACCGTGTCGCCGCCCGCCGCGGCGAAGGCACGCAGTTCGGCCTCGGCCGCCGCCGGGTCGTCGAGCTCCTGGCCGGGAAGCAGGGGGCTCCGCAGGAAGAGGTGGTCGTGGGCGTCGACCGTGCCCAGCGTGTCCGCGGGGACGTCGCCGAGCACCGTCCGGACGACGGCGTTCACGCGGCACCCCCCGCCGCGGGCCGGGCGTTCGGGCCCTCGGCGGCCTCGGCGGCCTCGGCGGCCTCGGCGGCCTCGGCGGCCTCGGCGGCCTCGGCGGCCTCGGCGGCCTCGGCGGCCTCGGCGGCCGCCAGGGCCGGTGCGGCCGCGCGCAGCCCGGCCAGCGCCTTCGGCACCCCGATGTAGGGGGCCAGGTGGACGAAGACCTCGACGATCTCCTCCGCCGTCAGCCCCACCCGCAGGCCCGTGGTGACGTGCCCGGCGAGCTGCGGCTCGACGCCGCCCAGCGCGGCGAGCGCGGCCAGGTTGGCGATCTGCCGGTCGCGCAGGGACAGTCCGCCGCGCTGGTACGTGCCGCCGAAGAGGCTGGTGACGATCCAGTCGGCGAACCCGGGGGCCACCGCCTCCAGCGCGGGGAGCGTCGCCTCCCGCGTCCGTTCGTCCTGGAGCACTTCCAGCAGCCGGTAGCCCGCGGCACGGTCGAACGCCGCCCCCCGCGGCTCCGTACCGATGTCCTCCGTCATTCCGTTCCTCCCACCCCTGAGTACGTAACGGCTGAACCGTTACGTCATTGATCTTGATCAATGTAACGCATCAGCCGTTACGATCGGGGCATGCCCGCAGAAGAGCACCCGGCCTTCCGGTTCGACCTCGGCGCGACCTGGCTCGACTTCCTCGCGACCAAGGGGCGTACGTTCGGCGCCCGGCCGGTCGAACGCATCGCCACCGCCGAGCGGCTGGGGGAGTGGTTCGAGCGCGCGGAACTCATCCCCGTCCGGCCCCCTGAGTCGGCCGACGTGGCCCGGGCCCACGCCTTACGGGAGAACCTGCGGCTCCTCGCCCTGCCCGTCGTCGAGGGCGGCACCCCGCCCGCCGGCGCGGTCGAGGAGACCGTCCGCTTCCTCGCGGACCAGCCCGACCCCGTCCACCTCACCGTCGCCGGCCGACTGCGCCGCGAACCCCCGGCGGACGCCGGCGCCGCCCTCGCCCGGATCGCCCGCCAGGCCGTCGACCACCTCACCGGCCCGCAGCGCGGCACGCTCGCCGTCTGCCCGGAGCACGACTGCCGCGGCCTCTTCACCAACCCCTCCGGCCGCCGCCGCTGGTGCCCCGCACCGGCCTGCGCCAGCCGGGGCCGCGTCCGCGCCCTCCGCGAACGCCGCCGCGCGGAGACGTGAAGCGGGGACGTCGCAGGGATCGGGAGTGATCCACGTCGCGGCGGCCCCGCGCCCGGGCCTCTAAGGTCCGCCTATGGACAGACATTTGACGTTCGAGCGCCTGCACAACTTCCGCGACCTGGGCGGCTACCCCACCCGGGACGGAGCCGTGGTGCGCTGGGGCCGGCTCTACCGCTCCGACTCGCTCGGCAAGCTCGCCGGGGCGGACCTGGACCGCTTCCTGGAACTGGGTGTCGGCACCGTCATCGACCTCCGCTACCCCTGGGAGATCGACGCCGCCGGACGGGCGCCCGAGCACCCGTCCTACACCTGGCACAACCTCAGCGTCGAACACCGGCCCTACGACCAGGCCGCCCTCGGCCCGGACGTCGCCGCCGGCCCCTACCTCGCCGAGCGCTACCTGGAGGTCGCCCACGACGGAGCCGCCGAGCTGCGCCGCGCCCTCGACGTGATCGCCGAGCCGGGGGAGGGCGCGGTGGTCTTCCACTGCGCCTCAGGCAAGGACCGCACCGGACTGCTGGCCGCCCTCGTCCTGATCCTGCTGGGCGTCGAAGAGGCCGACGCCGTCGAGGACTTCACCCTCACCGCACGCGCCACCGAGCGGCTCGTCGCCGACTGGCGCGCCGGCCACCCGGGACGCGAACTCACCTGGCCCGGCTACGGCACGGCACCCGCCGACGTGATGCGCCTCTTCCTGGACGGCCTGGCCCGGCGGCACGGATCCGTGCACGCGTACTCCGCCGGGGTGCTCGGCGTGGACGACGCCCTGGTCACGGCCCTGCGGCGGCGGCTGCTCGAACCGGTGCCCGTGCGGTAGCCGGAGCGGAGGCGGAGCGGAGCCGTAGCCGGAGGGCGGGGCGGGGGGCGAGGCCCGTCCGGCTTCCTCACGGCCGCTTGTGCCCCCGGGCCCACCGCATCCCCCACCCGTACAACCGGTCGAGGTCCGACTGGAACCCGTACACGTATGTCGCCTCCCGGCGCACCGTCAGGTGTCCCTGCCGGTTCTCGATCAGCGCCACGGCGCAGGACCGGGCCTGCGGAACCCTTTCCCTCAGCTCGACGGCGAACTGGTGCCCGTCCGGCAGATAGAACGTGAGCACGCTGTCCACCCGGCCGAAGACGGGCGTGCAGTCGTAGTTGTAGACGAAGACCAGCATCCGCCGGAACTCGTCCCGCTTGTCCAGGTTGATGTACAGCGTCTCGCCCATCGGGCCGCCGAACCGACTGTCCGCGCTGAGCGAGATGTACGGCGGCCGGTACAGATCGCCGTGGAAGCCGCCCAGCGGCTGCACCACGCCCTTGGTGCCGTCGGTGAGTTCGTAGAGGCAGGCCAGGTCGAGGTCGGCGGAGACCACGGCCGGGCCGTGCACCTGCACCGACGCGCCGAGCGGGGCGAACAGGCCGCGCAGCAGCCCCGTGGGCCCGTCCCCGCTCGGGCCGGTGTGCATGCTCCAGGTGAGATTGACGCGGAGGGTGCCCCCGGTGGTGCCGTGGTGGGTGAGCCAGTCGGTGGGGTGGGCCTTGGAGAGGCGCTTGTGGTGCGGCGCGGCCCACTCGAAGGCGTGCCGTGCCTCCTCCCGGCGGAGTGCGCCGCCGCGCAGGTAGGCCCATAGGCTGCCGTCCTCCTCCGCGGGCGGCGCGGCTTTCCGGGCGGACGGGTCCTTGCCGTCCGGTGCGGGGCGGCGGAACCGGTGCGGACGTGGGCGCATGGCTGACGGACTCCCTCTCGGCCTCTCGACGACGCTCGGTGCGCGCCCGCTCTCGGACACGCACCCTGAGCAACGCGGAAGGGCCGCCGGGGGACATGGGCGGCCCGCGAACCGACCGGAGCGCGCGTCGCCCGCCGGCTCAGCCGGAACCGCGCAGCGCCGCCGCGGCCTTGGGCCAGTTCCCGCGCAGGTTCGCGAGGTACGAACCGGCTTGCGGCCCGGGCTTGACGCCGCGCGCGAACGCCGCCATGTTGCCCGCGCCCGCGTTGTACCCGAGGGCCATCAGCTCCTCCTTGGTGTACGGCCCCGGCCAGGACTCCGGGAGCTGCGCGGCCAGGTCGCGCAGGTGCCAGGACTCCGCCCGGATGGCCAGCGCCGGGTCGTCCGGCAGATCGAACCAGCTGCGGTCCGCGAACGGGCGCCCCCGCTTCGTCTCGTCGTAGGCGGCCCGGTGCATGTTGGCCACCCCGAACGCCGAGTCCGGCTTCATCTTCTGCCAGGACTTCTCGAACTCCGGATCGTGCGGTTTGTACGCCTCGTTGTAGAGGATCGCCATCACCAGCCGCGCGCTCACGCCCGCTTCCTTGGCGTACCGCTTCACCTGCGGGGCATAGCGGGCGGGGTCCTGGTCGCCGCCCGGTTTCTCCGGGGACTTCTGGTCGATCGGGGTGTCCGCCGGCGACGGGCGGCCCGACGCCGCCGTACGGTCCCGGGGCTTCCCGTCGTCCCCGCCGCCGCACGCCGTCGCCCCACCGGCGACGGCCGCCAGGACGGCCGCGGCGGCCAACGACGACCGGAGCCTGCGGTGCTTCCTCACGTTCTTCCTCCTGACGCGTCGCTGCGGGCCCTCCGCCACGACCGTACACAGCCGGCCGGGCGGGCGCGGCCGGCCGCGGTCGGCCGGGTACGGCCGCGTACGGCCGTACGGGACGCCCATGGCATGCTGATGCCGTGAACCGACCCGAGATCACCGTGACCTTCGCCCCCGAACTGAGGCTCTTCGTCCCCGCCGAACGCCGGGCCGAGCGGATGACCGTCGTCACCGACGGATCGTCGTCCCTCGGGCATGTGATCGAGTCGCTGGGCATGCCGCTCACCGAGGCCGGCCGGCTGCTCGTCGACGGCCGCGAGGTGTCCGTGTCCCATGTACCGGCGGCGGGCGAGACGGTGGAGGTGCGGGCGGTCGAACGCCCGCAGCGGGTCCCCGGGGCGCCCCTGCGCTTCCTGCTCGACGTCCACCTCGGGACGCTGGCCCGGCGGCTGCGCCTGCTGGGCGTCGACGCCGCCTACGAGAGCGAGGACATCGGCGACCCCGCCCTCGCCGCCCGCTCCGCAGCCGAACGCCGGGTGATGCTCTCCCGCGACCGCGGCCTGCTGCGCCGCCGGGAGCTGTGGGCCGGCGCGTACGTCTACAGCGACCGGCCCGACGACCAACTGCGCGACGTCCTCGGCCGGTTCGCCCCGCCGCTCGCGCCGTGGACCCGCTGCACCGCCTGCAACGGGGAGCTCCGGGACGCCGACAAGGACTCCGTCGGCGAGCTCCTGGAGCACGGCACGCGCCGCACCTACGACGTCTTCGCGCAGTGCGCGGCCTGCGAGCGCGTGTACTGGCGGGGCGCGCACCACGCCCGGCTGGAGGCGATCGTGCGGGACGCGCTGCGGGAGTTCGGCGGGGCCGCGGAGGCCGGGGTCGAGGCGGGTTCGCTCACGGCAGGGTGAGGATGCGGGGGCCGTCGTCCGTGACGGCCACCGTGTGCTCGATGTGGGCCGCGCGGCTGCCGTCGGTGGTCACCATCGTCCAGCCGTCGTCGGCGGTGCGGTAGGCGTCGCGCCCGCCGGCCATCAGCATCGGCTCGATCGCGAGCACCAGCCCGTGTCGCAGCGGGTAACCCCGGCGCGGGCGGCCGCGGTTGGGCACGTGGGGGTCCTCGTGCATCTCCCGGCCGATGCCGTGGCCGCCGAAGTCGGCCGGCATGCCGCAGCGCGCCTTCGTCGCCACGGTGCCGACGGCGTGCGAGATGTCGCCCACGCGCCCGCCGGCGCGGGCGGCGGCGATGCCGGCGTCCAGGGCCTCCTGGGTGCGGGCGATGAGCTCGGTGTCGGCCGGCCGGGCCGTCCCTACGGTGAAGCTGACGGCCGCGTCGCCCGCCCAGCCGTCCAGCAGGGCCCCGCAGTCGACGCTGAGCAGGTCGCCGTCGCGCAGCCGGTAGCCGGTCGGTATGCCGTGCGCCACCGCGTCGTTGACGGACGTGCAGATCACCCCGGGGAACGGCACCGGCGCGAACGACGGCTGGTACCCGAGGAACGGCGACTTCGCGCCCGCCTCCGCCAGCACCCCGCGGGCCACCTCGTCCAGCTCCCGGAGGCTCACCCCGACGGCCGCCGCCTCCCGTACGGCGGCCAGCGCGCGGGCCACCACCCGGCCCGCCTCGCGCATCGCCTCCAGCTGGCCGTCGCTCTTGATCTCGACCATGTCCTCCGACGCTCCCCTCACCCGATTCTCATACCGGTATTGGTATCCCGGTATTGATATCACGGTATTAGTATTGCCGTCATGGTGAGAACTCCTCTGACCCCCTGGGAACGCCGACGCGGCGAGATCTTCGGCGCGCTGGTCCGGCAGGCCCGGGGCGACCGCAGCATGGTGGAGGTCGCCGCGGCGGCCGGCGTCTCCGCGGAGACCCTGCGCAAGATCGAGACGGGCCGGGCCCCGACCCCGGCCTTCTTCACGGTGGCGGCCCTGGCCGGGGCCCTCGGCATCTCCCTGGACGCGCTGGCGGCCGCCGCGCAGCCGGACGAGGGCGCCGTCGCGGGGGAGGACGGGGTGGCGCTGTCGGCGTAGGCGCTTCGGGCGCGGAGAACGCCGGACGGGCCGGTGGGGCCCGTCCGGCGTCCGATGGTGAGCGGGCTCAGGACTCCTCGGCCGGAGCGGCGGCCTCCGCCGCTGCCGCCTCGGCGGGCGCTCCCGCCTCCTCCTCCGCTTCCTCCTCCTCGGGCGGCGCCTCGGTCTGCGCGGCGACGACCTGGAGCACGGCCGTGCTCTCGTCGACGGCCAGCGTCGTGCCGCGCGGCAGCGGCACGTCCCCCGCCCGGACGGTGTGCCCGGCCTCCAGGCCCTCGATCGACACCGTCAGCCCCTCCGGGATGTGCGTGGCCTCCGCCTCGACGGGCAGCGCGTTGAGCATGTGCTCCAACAGGTTGCCGCCGGGGGCCAGTTCGCCCTCGGTGTGCACCGGCACCTCGACCGTGACCTTCTCGCCCTTCTTGACGGCCAGGAAGTCCGCGTGGACGAGGAAGCCCTTCAGCGGGTCGCGCTGCACCTCCTTGGGGATCACCAACTCGCCGCCCTTCCCGCCGAGTTGCAGGCGGAGCAGCACGTTCGGCGTCTTCAGCGCCATCATCAGGGCGTGCCCGTCGAGCGTCACGTGCTTCGGATCGGCTCCGTGGCCGTAGATGACTCCCGGTACCTTGTCCTCCCGGCGGATGCGACGGGCGGCGCCCTTGCCGAAATCGGTGCGCGTTTCGGCGGCCAGCTTGACCTCGGCCATGACTGCTCTCCTCGTGTGTCGTCGTCTCCGGACCGTCCGGTGAGCGTCACCCGGACCCCGGAGACCCGTACGAAGAGAGCGCGACGGGACGGATCGCCGCACCCCATGAGTACGGCCTCCCTCGCCGAGCAACGCGCGGCGAGTGTACCCAGGGGCGGAGGCGCATCATCCGCTTTGTGCGCCGGATGGCGCACCGCTTTCCCGCTCGACCGTGCGGGACATCCGGCGGACCGCCTCCTCCAGCACCTCCGGCGAGGTGGCGAAGTTCAATCGGACGTAGCCGGCGCCGCCCGCGCCGAAGGGCGGGCCCGGGGTCAGCGCGACGCGCCCGCGCTCCAGGAAGGCGGCGGCCGGATCGTCGCCCAGGCCGGTGGACCGGCAGTCCAGCCACACCAGGTAGCCGCCCTGCGGGCGGAGGTATCCCACCTCGGGCAGGTGCCGCGCGAGCAGGTCGCCGAGCAGCCGGCGGTTCGCGTCCAGCCCGCCGAGCAGGGCGTCGAGCCAGTCACCGGCGTGCCGCAGGGCGGCGGTGTGGGCCAGCACGCCCAGATGGCCGGGGCCGTGGCTCGCCTCGGGCGGCATCCGGCGCAGGTCACCGGCGGCCTCCGGCCCGGCCACGACCAGGGCGGCCTTGAGGCCCGCCAGGTTCCACGCCTTGGACGCGGACACGACCGAGAAGGCGTCCTCCGCCCCCGGCACCGACAGGTAGGGCACGAACGCGGCCCCCGGCAGCACCAGCGGGGCATGGATCTCGTCGGCGACGACCCGCACCCCGTACCGCCGCGCCAGCTCCGCGACGGCCGTGAGCTCCGGCCGCGTGTGGACCGTCCCCGTCGGGTTGTGCGGACTGCTCAGCAGCAGGGCGGCGCGCCGCCCGCCGGCCACGGCCTCCCGGAAGGCCGCCTCCAGGGCGCCGGCGTCCAGTCGTCCGGCGCCGTCCAGCGGCGCCGCCACGACCCGCCGTCCCTCGTGCGCGACGAAGGCGTGGAACGGCGGGTAGACGGGCGGGGTGAGCACCACCGCGTCGCCCGGTCCGGTCACCAGCCGCAGCACTTCGACGACGCCGCGCATCACGTCCGCCACCACCGCCGTACGGTCCGGTGCGACGCCGTCCCACCCCCAGCGCTCCCGCGCGAACCCCGCCAGCGCCTCGGCATAGCCCGCGCCCGTCGCGTACCCGGTGTCGCCCAGGGCCACGGCCTCGGTCAGCACCCGGGCCACGGGCTCGGGGAGCGGCACGTCCATCTCCGCGACCCACAGCGGCAGGACGTCCGGCGGGTACGTCCGCCACTTGGCGCTCGTACGGCGGCGCAGCCGGTCGAGGGAGAGCTCGCGCAGCGGGTCGGTGTGCTCGTTCGACGACATGGGGTCATTGTGCGCGCCGGTGACGCGTGCTGACGACGCGTCACCAGGACGCGGCCGGGAGCGCCCGGCGAGAGGGCGCTCCCGAGGCCCGGCGCCGCGTCACGACGGCGTGTGTGCGAGCTCCTGGGCGAGGTGGTGGGCGAGCTGGGCGGCGGTGGGGTTCTCGACGATCGCGACCATGGCGATCTCCAGCCCGGTCAACGCCATGAGGGTCTTGGTGAGTTCGAGGGCGGTGAGGGAGTTGAGGCCGTTCTCGAGGAAGTTGCTGTCGTCGTCGAGCTGTGTGTCGAGGATCGTGCCCGCCTCGGTGCGGACGACCTCGGTGAGGAGTTTCTCGCGCTGCTCGGGAGTGGCCTCCGCGAGCCGACGCTCGATCTCGGTGGTTCCGTGGTCCGGGGTGCCGGCGGTCATGGATGCTCCTGTGAGGTGTCAGACGGTGGTGTGGTCGTGCAGCCAGTAGCGGGTGGTGCGGAAGGGGTACGTCGGCAGGTCGACGGTGCGCGGCTCGGCGGCGTACCGCAGGACCGGGGCCCAGTCGACGGTGGTGCCGGTGGTGTGGAGACCGGCGAGGGTGGTCAGGAGCGCCTCGCCGGCGTCCTGCCCGGCGTCGAGCAGGACGCGCCCTCCGGACCCGGGAGCGCGTCCCAGGTGGATCAGGGTGTGGGTGTCGGGGGAGGGGAGCGCGGCGGGGGCGGGGGAGTCGAGGTGGTGGTGCCAGTAGGCGGGCGTGGTGACGTCGGCGTCGTCCGGGGCGGTGCCGGTCAGCGTGAGCGCGGCGGGCCGGCAGGTGATCTCCTCCAGGGCCTCCCGGTACGCCTCCGCGGCGGGCGGCCGGGCGGCGTCGGCCGTGGCCCGGACGTGGGCGGCGGCGAGCCGGCACGCGTCGTCGAGGGTGAGGACGCCGGCGGCGTACGCGGCGGCGACGTGGCCGAGGCCCTCCCCGGCGACCGTGTGGGGGCGGGCCCCGGCCTCGAGGAGCAGCCGGGCGAGCGCGGTCTGCGCGGCGAAGCGGCCGAGCGGGGCGTGGCCGGGGTGCGGGCCCGGGAGGTGCGTGCCCAGGAGGGCGCGGACCTCGTCGAGGGCGGCGGTGAAAGCCGGGATGTGCGTGGGGAGTCCGGCGTCGGCCGGGGCGGGCGCGGAGGGCCCCTCGGCGCCGAAGTGCCAGGCGGTCTTCCTGGGAGACTCGTCGGGGGCGCTCAGGGCCACGTCCGGGTGGTCGTCCCCGGCGGCCAGCGCCTCGGCCGCGGCGAGCAGCCCGGAGTGCTCACGGCCGACGATGACGGCGCGGTGCTCGAAGGTGGTCCGCGTGGCGGCCAGCGAGTAGCCCACCTCGGCGGGGGTGGGCGCCGGGTCCGCGCCGGTCAGGTGTACGACGAGGTCCCGCGCCAGGGCCCGCAGGGCCTCGGGGGTACGGGCGGACAGCGGCCAGGCCACGAGCCGTCCGGGCGGGACGGGCTCGGCGGCGCCCGCCGTCGCCGCGGCGGGTTCCGGGGCCTCCTCGACGATGAGGTGGGCGTTGGTCCCGGAGGTGGCGAACGCCGAGACCCCGGCGCGCCGGGGACGGTCCCGGCGGGGCCAGTCGACCGGGTCGGTGAGCAGCCGCACCGCTCCCTTCTTCCACATCGCCAGCGGGGTGGGGCGGTCGACGTGGAGCGTGCGCGGAAGGACGCCGTGCCGCAGGGCCTGGACCATCTTGATGAGCGCGGCGGTCCCGGCGGCGCCCTGGGTGTGCCCGGTGTTGGACTTGACGGAGCCGAGCCACAGGGGCCGCTCCTCCGGACGGTGGGCGCCGTAGGTGGCGATGAGGGCCTGGGCCTCGATGGCGTCGCCGATGGGGGTGCCCGTCCCGTGGGCCTCGACGGCGTCGATCTCGTCCGGGGTGAGCCGTGCGTCGGCGAGGGCGGCCCGGATGACGTGCTGCTGCGAGGGGCCGTTGGGGGCGGCCAGACCGTAGCCGGCGCCGTCCTGGTTCAGGGCGGAGCCCCGGATGACGGCGAGCACCGGGTGGCCGTTGGCCCGGGCGTCGGCGAGGCGCTCCAGGAGGACCAGGCCGGCGCCCTCCGCCAGCCCCATGCCGTCCGCCGCCGCGGCGAAGGGCTTGCAACGCCCGTCGGCGGCGAGGGACTTCTGGTGGGCGAAGGCGTGGAAGGTGTGGGGGGTGGACATGACGGTCCCGCCGCCGGCGAGGGCGAGCGCGCACTCGCCGCGGCGCAGCGCCTGGCAGGCCAGATGGATGGCGACCAGGGAGGACGAGCAGGCCGTGTCCACGGTGATCGCGGGGCCCTCCAGGCCGAGCGCGTAGGCGATCCGGCCGGATACGAGGCTGCCCGAGGTGCCGCCGCCGAGGTAGGGCAGCAGCTCGTCGGGTGCGCTGTCCAGGCGGGTCGCGTAGTCGTGGCCGGTGGCACCGACGTAGACGCCGGTGAGGGTGGAGCGCAGGGTGTGCGGGGCGATGCGGCCGCGCTCGACGGTCTCCCAGGCGAGCTGGAGCATGAGCCGCTGCAGCGGCTCGGTGGCCAGCGCCTCGGTGGCGCTGATGTCGAAGAAGCCCGCGTCGAAGCCGGCGGCGTCCGGCACGAAGCCGCCGAGCTCGGCGTACGGGGGGTCCTCGGGGACGTCCCAGGCACGGTCGCCGGGGAAGCCGGTGACGGCGTCCCTCCCCTCGGCGACCAGCTCCCACAGGTCCTCGGGGGTGCGGGTACCGCCCGGGAGCCGGCAGGACATGGCGACGACGGCGACCGGCTCGTGGCCGGCCGCCTCGAGGTCGCGCAGCCGCCGCTGCGCCCGGTGCAGCTCCGCGGTGGTCCACTTGAGGTATTCGACCAGCTTCTCTTCGTTCGCCACGGAAATGATCAGCCTTCCTCGGTCGAGCATGAGGCCTCAAGCGGCCGTGCGGTGCCGCAGGCCGCAGCCAGGGTCGCCGCGCGCGCTTAAGCGGCGCTAACCCCCGGCTTGCCGAGGGGGTTCAGCGGGCGGCGGAGACCGCGCCGGCGAGCCGGAGCAGGTCGGCGGCGACCTCGTCGGGGGCGCTCGCGTGCAGGTCGTGGTCGGAGCCGTCGTACCAGCGCACCCGGACCCGGTCCAGGGCGGCCTCGGCGGCGTCCACCCACGCGCGGACCTGGTCGACGAGCTGCGGGATGTTCGGGATGACGGGCAGCAGCACGACGGGCACGGAGATCTTCGGGTACCAGTCGGCGGGGGACTCGCGCTGGAGGCTCTCGACGATCGACATGACCTGCTCCGCGGTCATCCGCGGGATCAGCAGCCCGTCCGGGCTGAGGTGGTAGTCGGCCAGCCGCGCCTCGACGGCCGCGGGCGACCAGTCGGGGTGCACGCTGCGGAGGTAGGCGCGCATGTCGGCGGCCCTGGTGGTGCCTTCCTGCGCACGCCGCACGACGTCGGCGGTGCGCTCCCAGAAGGCGCGCATCACCGGTCCGTCGAACTCGTACCAGCCGCCGTCGACCAGGGCCAACCCGTCGACCAGGCGCGGGTGTTCGGCGGCCAGGCGGAGCGCCAGGTGCCCGCCCCAGGAGTGCCCGGCGACGAGGGCGTGCTCCAGCTCCAGGGCGGCGAACGTCCTGGCGAGGTCGGCGACGACGGCGGCGTGCTCGTACCCGTCCGGCGGGGTGTCGGAGGCGCCGTGGCCGCGCTGGTCGACGGCGTAGACCGGGTGCCCGGCGGCCGCGAGGCGCTCGGCGACCTCGTCCCACATCCGGGCGTTCGACAGCAGTCCGTGCAGCAGGACGAAGGGTCTGCCCGGGGCGTCCGGTCCGGCGGCGGGCCGGTGGCGGACGGCGAGGGAGACGGTCTTCGACACGGGTATGCGGAGGTTCTTCACAGGTGGGCCCTCGGTGGCGGGAAGGGGCAGGGGCGCTGTGCGGGGGCGACGGCGTACGCGTCCCGGCGGGCGCGGGTCCGTGCGGCGCGGCCGTCGCGGGCACCGGCGGCGCGTGCGAGCGAGCGCCGGTTGCCGGAGATCGAAGCCTGCCGTACGGCCGGGGCCGGGGCAATCCCCGGCCCCCGCGGCGACCCGGTCGGCGGGGGGATTGCCCCGGCCTAAAAAATGAGAGTACGCTCCGACAAGAAGTTGAACTCTCGTTAGGAGGTGGACTCTCGTGTCAGCAGATCTGGGGGCGCGCAGGTGGTGGGCCGTCGGGGCTCTCGTGCTTGCGTCCCTGGTCGTGGGCTTCGATGTGACGATCCTGAGCCTGGCCCTGCCGGCCATGGCCGATGACCTGGGCGCCAACAACGTCGAGCTGCAGTGGTTCGTCACGTCGTACACGCTGGTCTTCGCCGCCGGGATGATCCCGGCCGGCGTGCTCGGGGACCGCTACGGGCGCAAGAAGATCCTGCTCGTCGCCCTGGTGATCTTCGGATTGGCCTCGCTGGCCTGCGCCTACTCCACGTCGTCGGGCACGTTCATCGCCGCGCGGGCGGTGCTCGGCCTCGGCGCCGCCCTGATCATGCCGACGACGCTGTCGCTGCTGCCGGTGATGTTCTCCGACGAGGAGCGTCCCAAGGCGATCGGCGCGGTGGCGGGCGCGGCGATGCTGGCCTACCCGCTCGGCCCGATCCTGGGCGGCTACCTCCTCAACCACTTCTGGTGGGGAGCGGTCTTCCTGATCAACGTGCCGGTGGTGATCCTCGCCTTCCTCGCGGTCTCCGCCTGGCTGCCGGAGTCGAAGGCGTCGCAGGTCAAGCGGTTCGACATGGGCGGCCTGGTGTTCTCCAGCGTCGGCCTGGCCGCGATGACCTACGGGGTGATCCAGGGCGGCGAGAAGGGCTGGACGGACGTCACCACGCTGGCGCCGCTGCTCGGCGGCCTGCTCGCCGTCGTCGTCTTCGTGCTCTGGGAGAAGCGGGCGACCGACCCGCTGGTCGACCTGTCGCTGTTCCGCTCGGCCCGGTTCACCTCGGGCACCCTGCTCGGCACGGTCATCAACTTCACCATGTTCGGCGTGCTGTTCACGATGCCGCAGTACTACCAGGCGATCCTGGGCACCGACGCGATGGGCAGCGGCTTCCGGCTGCTGCCGATGGTCGGCGGCCTGCTCGTGGGTGTCTCCATCGCCGGGAAGATCGCCAAGGCCATGGGGCCGAAGGCCGCGGTGGCCCTGGGCTTCGTCCTCCTCGCCGCCGCCCTGTTCTACGGCGCGACCACGGACACCGGCAGCGGCACCGGCCTCGCGGCCACCTGGACCGCCGCCTACGGACTGGGCCTCGGCTTCGCCCTCCCCACCGCCATGGACGCCGCCCTCGGCGAGCTGTCGACGGAGAGCGCGGGTGTCGGCTCGGCGGTCAACCAGTCCATCCGCACCCTCGGCGGAAGCTTCGGCGCGGCCATCCTCGGCTCCATCCTCAACTCCAGCTACCGCGGCAAGCTCGACGTCGGCGACCTGCCCCAGCGTGCGCAGGACGCGATCCAGGACTCCGTCTTCGGCGGCCTGGCCGTCGCCCGCGCGGTGAAGTCATCCGAACTCGCCGACATGGTCAGCTCCGCCTTCGTCCACGGCCTGGACGTCGTCCTGGTGGTCTCCGCCGGCCTCGGACTGTTCGGCGCGCTGCTCGCCGCGGTGATGCTGCCCCGGCAGGTTGGTGATCGCGCCGCCGAGCCCGCAAAATCTCAGCATGAAGCCGCAGACGCAGCCTGACCAGGCCAAACCGGTGACGGGCCTGAGAGAACGCAAGAAGGCCAGGACCAAGGCCGCAATCCAGCGGGAGGCGGTGCGGATGTTCCGGGAACAGGGCTACACGGCCACGACCATCGAGCAGATCGCCGAGGCCGCCGAGGTCGCCCCCAGCACCGTCTTCCGCTACTTCCCGACCAAGCAGGACCTGGTCTTCTCGCACGACTACGATCTGCCCTTCGCGATGATGCTCCAGGCGCAGTCGCCCGACCTCACACCGATCCAGGCGGAGCGCCGGACCATCAGGTCCATGCTCGAGGACATCCCGCCCGAGGAACTGGCCCTCCAGCGCGAGCGCTGGGTCCTCATCATCTCCGAGCCGGAGCTGTGGGGGGCCAGCCTGGGCAACATGAGCCGGACCATGGAGATCATGTCCGAGCAGGTGGCCAAGCGCGCCGGCCGCGACCCGGGCGACGCCTCGGTCCGCGCCTACGCCGGGGCGGTCTTCGGGGTGATGCTCCAGGTCTCCCTGGAGTGGGCGAAGAACCCGGAGCTGGACTTCGCCGTCGCCCTCGACGAGGCACTCCTGTTCCTGGAGGACCTGCGGCCCTGACCGCGGTCCACCACCCCGGGGCGGTCCCACGCCCCCGACCGACGGCCGTACGCGGCGGAGCCCCCGCCCACCGCGTACGGCACCCCGCGAGCCCCGGCCCCCCCGGCGGGACCCGCGAGGACCCCGGCCGGCCGTGCGCGGCTTCGCTTCCCCCGCCTGCCGCGCACGGCCCACCCCCGGCGCGTCCCGACCCCCGTACGGGACGCGCCGGGGGACGGGTGTCTCAGGCGCCCGTGCGGACCGGACGGCCCGCGCCCAGCGCGTCGGCGACGATCTCCGCCACCCGCTCCATGCAGGCGTCCAGGTAGAAGTGCCCGCCGGGCAGCACATGCAGCTCGAAGTCACCGTTGGTGCGCTCCCGCCACGTCGCCGCCTCCGCGGGCGAGGTCCGCTCGTCCGCGTCCCCGATCAGCGCCGTCACCGGACAGTCCAGCCGCTCCGGACCCGGCGGCACGTAGGCGCCGACAGCGCGGTAGTCCGCCCGCAGCGCGGGCAGGATCAGGGCCTGCAGCTCCTCGCTGGCGAAGAACCTCTCGTCGGTCCCGCCCAGCGACCGCAGGTGCGCCAGGATGTCCCCGTCGCCGGGCGGACCGGCCGAGCCCTCCGGCCGGTAGGGCCGCGCGACGCCGCCGGAGGCGAACAGCCGCACCGGACGGCCGGGACCACCCGGGCCCCGCAGCCGACGG
This sequence comes from Streptomyces mobaraensis, assembly GCF_020099395.1. NCBI lineage: Bacteria > Bacillati > Actinomycetota > Actinomycetes > Kitasatosporales > Streptomycetaceae > Streptomyces > Streptomyces mobaraensis. The sequence goes on from NZ_CP083590.1 coordinate 7,025,576, forward strand.
GCCACCTCGAACGCCACGAGGGCGCCCATGCTGTGCCCGAACAGGGCGAACGGCTTGTCACCGGGCGGCAATCGGTCCACCACCGCGTCGGCGAGATCCGGCACCGACTCCAGGCACGGCTCGGCGTGCCGGTCCTGCCGCCCCGGATACTGCACCGCCAGCACCTCGACACCCGGCGAGAGCAGACGCGACAGGCCGAAGAAGTAACTCGCCGAGCCGCCCGCGAACGGAAAACACAGCAGCCGCACCGGCGCGCCCGCGCCGTCGTGGTACCGGCGCAACCACAGCCCGGCCCCCGCTCCCCACTCCTCCGGTACGCCCTTGGCAGCCTCGCTCATGGCACTCCCTCTCGTCCCGTCGTCCCGCGGCGGATGCTCCGCCCGGAGCCCGCGTGCCCGGGGCCGCAGCCGGCCCGGCCCGTCCGGCGCACACCGGTCCCTACCGGTCTCTTACGCGCCCGATGCTGACCGCGACCCATAGCGGCGGACTAAAGCGGCAGGCGGCAAGACGGGGTTTGGCTCCCCTTTAGAGACCCCGCTCACGATGAGCGCGGTACTCGAAGCGATCTCCGATTTCGGACCGGGAGCGCAGTTGATGTTGTGTGGCAGTCAGTTGTCCCTCCTGCGAACGCGCCTGACGTGATGGCGACTTCCCCCACAGGGCCGGGCGCCCGACCCGAACCCGTCGCCGTCGTCGGCATGGCCTGCCGCCTGCCCGGAGCATCCGACCCAGCCGCGTTCTGGCGGCTCCTGAGCGAGGGCCGCGACGCCGTGCGCCCCACCCCGCCCGCGCGGCGGCGGGCGGACTCCGGCCTCACCGGGCCGGGCGGCTACCTGGACCGCGTCGACGGCTTCGACGCGGACTTCTTCCGCGTCAGCCCGCGCGAGGCCGTGGCGATGGACCCGCAGCAGCGGCTCCTCCTCGAACTCAGCTGGGAAGCGTTCGAGGACGCCGGGATCCGGCCGCCCGACCTGGCCCGCAGCCGCACCGGCGTCTTCGTCGGCGCGATCTGGGACGACTACACCCACGTCCTGCGCCGCCAGGCCCACCGGCACCAGGCCGTCACCCGGCACACCATGACCGGCGTCCACCGCAGCATCCTGGCCAACCGCATCTCGTACACCCACCACCTGACCGGCCCCAGCCTCACCGTGGACACCGCGCAGTCCTCCTCGCTGGTCGCCCTGCACCTGGCCTGCGAGAGCCTGCGGAACGGCGAGTCCGAGCTCGCCCTCGCCGGCGGCGTCAACCTCATCTGCTCCCCGGAGAGCACCGAGCTGGCCGCCGCCCGCTTCGGCGGCCTCTCGGCCACCGGCCGCTGCCACACCTTCGACGCCCGGGCCGACGGTTTCGTCCGCGGCGAGGGCGGCGGCCTGGTGGTGCTCAAACCGCTGGCGGCCGCCCGGCGCGACGGCGACACCGTGTACTGCGTGATCCGGGGGAGTGCCGTCAACAGCGACGGCGCCACCGACGGCCTGACCCTGCCCAGCGGGCGGGCGCAGCAGGACGTGGTGCGATTGGCCTGCCAGGACGCGGGTGTGACGCCCCATCAGGTGCAGTACGTCGAACTCCACGGCACCGGAACCCCCGTGGGAGACCCGATCGAGGCCGCGGCCCTCGGTGCCGTGCTGGGCATGGACGGCGCGCGCACGACGCCCCTCGCCGTCGGCTCCGTCAAGACGAACGTCGGCCACCTCGAAGCCGCCGCCGGAATCACCGGGTTCATCAAGACGGCCCTGAGCATCCACCACCGCAAGCTCCCGCCGAGCCTGAACTTCGACGCCCCCAACCCGGCCATCCCGCTCACCGGCCTCGGCCTCGTCGTCCAGCGACGGCTGGGTGACTGGCCACGTCCCGAACGGCCGCTGATCGCCGGGGTGTCGTCGTTCGGTATGGGCGGCACCAACGGGCACGTCGTCCTGGCCGCGGCACCCGACGAGGAGAGGGGCGCCGGGCGCGCCGCCGCGGCGAAGCCTTCCGCCGAGCCGACGCCGGCGCCCGGTGAGTCGGCAGCGGTGTCCGTCGCGATGACGCCGGTGTCCGCTGAGACGACGCGGGCGCCCGGTGAGTCGGCGGCGGCATCCGTCGGGTCGACGCCGGTCCCGACCGAGTCGACACCGGCGTCCGTCGCGGCGCCGGCGGGACCCGCCGCGTCGGTTCCGGTGGCCTGGCCCGTCAGTGCCCACAGTGTCGCCGCCCTTCGTGCCCAAGCCACCCGGCTGCGCGACCACTTGGCCGCCCGGTCCGCCCCGGACCCCGCCGCGGTGGCCCACGCGCTGGTCACCCGCCGTACCGCCCTGACCCACCGCGCCGTCCTGCTCGGCGGCGGCACCGGCGAGCTGCTCACCGCCCTCGACGCGCTCGCCGAAGGCGCGGACACCGCCTCCGTCGTGACGGGCGAGGCGGTCACCGAGGGCGGCACCGCCTTCCTCTTCAGCGGCCAGGGAGCCCAACGGTTGGGGATGGGCCGTGCGTTGTACGACGCCTTCCCCGTCTTCGCCGACGCCCTCGACGAGGCGTTCGCAGCGCTCGACGCCCACCTGGACCGCCCGCTGCGCGACATCGTCTTCGGCGACGGCCCGGAGCCGGGCACCCTCCTCGACCGGACGGAGTACACCCAGCCCGCGCTCTTCGCGATCGAGACGAGCCTGTACCGCCTCGTGTCCTCCTTCGGCCTCCGGGCCGGCCACCTGCTGGGCCACTCCGTCGGCGAGATCGCCGCCGCGCACGTGGCCGGTGCCCTCTCGCTGCCGGACGCGAGCGCGCTCGTCGCCACGCGCGGCCGCCTGATGCAGGCCGTACGGGCGGACGGCGCGATGGCCGCCTGGCAGGCGAGCGCGGACGAGGCCGCCGAGCTGCTCGCCGGGTACGAGGAGCGGGTCACCCTCGCCGCGGTCAACGGCCCGCACTCCGTCGTCGTGTCCGGCGACCGCGACACCGTCGGGGAACTGACCGCCGCCTGGCGGCGACGCGGCCGCAAGACCAGCCACCTGAAGGTCAGCCACGCCTTCCACTCGCCCCACATGGACCCGGCCCTCGACGAGCTGCGCACCGTCGCGGCGGGGCTGACCTTCCACGAACCCGCCATCCCGATCGTCTCCAACGTCACCGGCCGCCCGGTCACCGCGGCCGACCTCTCGCGTCCGGACTACTGGGCGGAACACGCGCGCAGGCCCGTGCAGTTCCTGTCCGGCGTACACCACCTCTGCGAGCAGGGCGTGGCCACGTTCGTCGAACTGGGCCCGGACGCCCCGCTGTCCGCGATGGCCCGCGAGTGCTTCCCCGCCACCGGCGCCCCGGGCCGCCCGCGCCCCGCCGCGATCGCGGTGTGCCGCAGAGGCCGCGCCGAGACGGGCACGCTGCTGACGGCCCTGGCCCAGGCGTACGTGCGCGGCGCCGACGTCGACTGCACCGCCGGGCAGGCCGCCGCGGGCCATGGTGGTCGCGTCAGCCTGCCGACCTACGCCTTCCAGCGCGAACGCCACTGGCCGGACACCGATTCGGCGGCCACCCCGGCCGCGCCGCGGGAGACCCCCGCACGGCACGAGGAACCGACGCCGGCCTCCGCGCGGCACGAGGAACCGACGCCGACCGAACCGGCCGGCCCGGCCGCGCTCCCCGAGACCGACGTCCTCGCCCTGGTCACGCGGCAGGTGGCCGTCGTCCTCGGCGCCGCCCCCGGCGCGGTCGACCCGGCGCGGACCTTCAAGCAGCTCGGCTTCGACTCCATGGCCGCCACCGAACTGAGCGAACGGCTCGGCGCGGCCACCGGACTCGGACTGACCGCCACCCTCACCTTCGACCACCCGACCCCCCTGGCCGTCGCCGAGCACCTGCGGACCCTCCTCACCGGCGCACCCGAAAGCGCCGCACCCGAAACCGCCGCCTCCGCGACCGCCCGCCCGGGCGCGGCCGACGCCGACGACGACCCCGTCGTCATCGTCGCCATGAGCTGCCGCTACCCCGGCGGCGGAGACTCGCCCGAGGATCTGTGGCGGCTGGTCTCCGAACGCGCCGACGCCATCGGGGATTTCCCCGGTGACCGCGGCTGGGACCTGGAGCGGCTGTTCCACGCCGACGGCGAGCGCTCCGGCACCAGCCACACCCGCCAGGGCGGATTCCTCTACGGCGCGGCCGACTTCGACGCCGAGTTCTTCGGCATCAGCCCGCGCGAGGCACTGGCCGTCGACCCGCAGCAGCGGCTGCTCCTCGAGTGCGCCTGGGAGGCGTTCGAGCGGGCCGGCTACGACCCGCACCTGCTCAAGGGCAGTCCCACCGGCGTCTTCGTCGGCATGACGGGCCAGGACTACGGCCCCCGGCTGCACGAACCCGCGCAGTCGACCGACGGTTACCTGCTGACGGGCAGCACACCCAGCGTGGCCTCGGGCCGGGTGTCGTTCACGTTCGGGCTGGAGGGCCCCGCCCTCACGGTGGACACCGCGTGCTCGTCCTCCCTCGTCGCGCTCCACCTGGCGGCCCAGGCGCTGCGGCGCGGCGAGTGCGACCTGGCCCTGGCCGGGGGCGCCACGGTCCTCGCCACACCGGGCATGTTCACCGAGTTCTCCCGGCAGCGCGGACTGGCCCCCGACGGCCGCTGCAAACCCTTCGCGAACGCCGCCGACGGCACCGGCTGGGCCGAGGGCGTCGGCCTCGTCCTCCTGGAGCGCCTCTCGGACGCACGCCGCCGGGGGCACCGGGTCCTCGCGGTGGTCAAGGGGTCCGCCGTCAACCAGGACGGCGCGAGCAACGGCCTCACCGCCCCCAACGGCCCCTCCCAGCAGCGCGTCATCCGCGCCGCCCTCGCCGCCGCGCGCCTGGAGGCGACCGAGGTGGACGTGGTCGAGGCACACGGCACCGGGACCACCCTGGGCGACCCGATCGAGGCCCAGGCCCTCATCGCCACCTACGGCCGCGGACGCTCCGCCGACCACCCGCTGTGGCTGGGATCGGTGAAGTCGAACATCGGTCACACCCAGGCCGCCGCCGGCGTCGCCGGCGTGATCAAGATGGTGATGGCGCTCCGCCACGAGCTGCTCCCCGCCACCCTGCATGTGGACGAACCGAGCCGGCACGTCGACTGGTCGCCGGGCACCGTGCGGCTGCTCACCGAGCCCGTCGCCTGGTCGCGCGGCGAACGCCCGCGCCGGGCCGGGATCTCCTCCTTCGGCATCTCCGGGACCAACGCCCACCTCGTCCTGGAGGAAGCGCCCCACGAGGAGGCTTCATACGAGGAAGCGGTCGGGCGGGTGGCGGACGGCGCCGCGGTGGTCCCGTGGGTGCTCTCCGGGCGGACGGCCGACGCCCTGCGCGCACAGGCACGCCGGCTCGGCTCCTTCGTGACGGCAGCACCGTCCGTGACGGCCGCGGACGTGGGCTGGGCACTCGCCTCGACACGGTCGGCGTTCGAGCACCGTGCCGTGGTGGTGGGGAAGGACCGCGAGGACCTGCTGGAACAGGTCGGCGCGCTCGCCTCCGGCGACACCCCGGCAGGGACGCCGACGGGAGCCGTCGGCCCCGGCCCGGTGCTGGTGTTCCCGGGGCAGGGGTCGCAGTGGGTCGGGATGGGGGCTCGGCTGCTTGATGAGTCGCCGGTGTTCGCGGCTCGGATTGCCGAGTGTGAGCGGGCGTTGTCTCCGTATGTCGACTGGTCGCTGACGGAGGTGTTGCGCGGGAACGACGATGCGTTGTCGCGGGTGGAGGTGGTGCAGCCGGTTCTGTGGGCGGTGATGGTTTCCCTCGCCGCCGTCTGGGCCGAGTACGGGGTCAAGCCCGCTGCCGTGATCGGTCATTCACAAGGTGAGATGGCCGCGGCGGTGGTGGCCGGTGCGTTGTCGTTGGAGGATGCGGCGCGGATCGTCGCCGTGCGCAGTGATGCGTTGAGGCGGTTGGCCGGTCGGGGTGCGATGGCTTCCCTCGGTGTGGGCCGGGAGATTGCCGAAGAGCTGATCGACGGGCATGCGGGAGTCGGCGTCGCCGCCGTGAACGGGCCTTCGTCGACGGTGGTTTCGGGTCCGCCGGAGCAGGTGGCGGCCGTGGTCGCGGAAGCCGAGGCGCAAGGCCATCGCGCCCGCCTGATCGATGTGGATTACGCCTCGCACGGTCCACAGGTGGACGAGATCGCGGATCTGCTGGCCGACCGCCTGAGCGGTGTCGAGCCCCTCGCCACGGACATCGCGTTCTATTCCACGGTCACCGCAGGCCGGATCGACACCGCCGACCTCACCTCCGACTACTGGATCACGAACCTGCGGCAGCGGGTCCGCTTCGCCGAGACGGTCGAGGCGTTGCTGGCGGACGGATACCGCGTCTTCATCGAGGCCAGCCCGCACCCCGTACTGACCCTCGGCCTCCAGGAGACCTTCGAGGCGGCCGAGGCGGACGCCGTGACCGTGCCCACGCTGCGACGTGACGACGGCGGCCTCGCCCGCCTGGCCCGGTCGCTGGGTGACGCCTTCGGCGCGGGCTGCGCCGTCCGGTGGACGAAGTGGTTCGCGGCCTCCGGCAGGCCCGCGCTCGACCTGCCCACGTACCCCTTCCAGCGTCGGCGCTACTGGCTGGAGGCGCCCGCAGGCGGTCAGGATGCCGCCGCCCTCGGCCTGTCGCCGGCCGGGCATCCGCTGCTGGGTGCCGCCACCGAACTCGCCGACGGCGGTGTGCGCCTGCTCACCGGGCGCATCGGCAGGCACAGCCACCCGTGGCTCGCCCAGCACACCCTCTTCGGCACGGCTCTCGTGCCCGCCTCGGTCCTCACCGAGTGGGCTTTGCGCGCCGCCGACGAGGCCGGATGCGCGGGCGTCGAAGAGCTCACGTTCGAGACGCCGCTCGTACTGCCCGAGACCGGGGGCGTGCGGGTGCAGATCGCCGTGGGCCCGGCCGACGAGCGGGACGGGCAGCGCGACATCCACATCCACGCCCGCCCAGACGAAGCCGCGGACCCCACCGGAAACACGGGCTGGACCTGCCACGCCAGCGGCCGACTGGCCGCCGAGGCGGCCGAACCGCCGGTCGCGACGGAGGGCGCGTGGCCGCCCCCCGGCGCCGTACCCTTCGACCTGGACGGCTTCTACGAGGGCGCCGCCGCGTCCGGCGTCGGCTACGGACCCGCCTTCCGGGGCGTGCGCGCGATGTGGCGTCGTGGCGACGACCTGTACGCCGAGGTGACACTCCCTCAGGACAGCAGCGGCGCAGACGAGTTCGGTATCCATCCCGCCCTCCTCGATGCCGTGCTGCACCCCGCTGTGCTCGCCGAACCGGCCGAGGCGGACCACGTGTGGCTGCCCTTCACCCTGACCGGGGTCTCCCTGTGGGCCTCCGGCGCCACCTCCGCGCGCGTCCGTCTCACCCCTCTCGACGGGCGGGATGACGCGCAGCCGGGGCGGGCCTGGCAGGTCCGGGTCAGCGACCTCGCCGGGGCCGACGTGCTCACCTGCGAGGCCCTCGTCCTGGTGACGGCAACGGCCGAGCGGCTGCGGGCCGCCGAAGAGGCCGCCGCACCGACGGCGTCGACGGGCCCCCGCACCGTCCCGCACGCCCCGGCCCGGCGCTCGGCCGCCAACCACCGCCCTCCCACGGACTGGGCCGGCCGCCTGGCCCCCCTGTCCGCCGCCGAACAGCTCGGAGTGCTCATCGACTCCGTCCGCGCCCACGCCGCCGCGGTCCTCGGCCGTACCGACCCGGACGCGCTGCGCGGCGACGCCACGTTCAAACAACTGGGTCTGGACTCGCTCACCGCCGTCGAGCTGCGCAACCGGCTCGTCGCGGACACCGGTCTGCGTCTGCCCACCGCCCTCGTCTTCCGCTACCCGACCCCCGCGGCCATCGCCGGCCACCTGCGCGAACGGCTGACCGCCCAGGAAGGTGCGGCCGGAAACGAGGCGCCGGCCGGGGCGCGGTCCGGGCCGCTCACCACCGACACCGTCCTGAGCGGCCTGACCCGCATGGAGAACGACCTGACCGCGATCGCCACCCGCCTGCCCCACGGGGACGCGGGGGAGATCACCACCCGGCTCGAGGCGCTGCTGGCCCGGTGGAAGTCCACGAACGCCGCGGCGGACGGCGACAGCGCCGCCCACCGGCTCAAGGCCGCGTCCGCCGATCAGATCTTCGACTTCATCGACAACGAGCTGGGCGTCTCGCGCGACACCGCGCCCGCGAACCCCACTCCGAAGGCCGGGTGACCCCACATGCCGAGCGAAGAGCAACTGGTCGAGTATCTGCGCCGCGTGACCACCGAACTCCACGACACGAAGCAGCGCCTGCGCCAGGCGGAGGACCGCCACCAGGAACCGATCGCGATCGTCGGCATGGCCTGCCGGTTCCCCGGCGGCGTGACCTCGCCCGAGGACCTGTGGAGTCTGGTCGCCGCGGGCAAGGACGCCATCGAGGACTTCCCCGCCGACCGCGGCTGGGACCTCGACGCGCTCTACCACCCCGACCCCGCCCACTACGGCACCAGCTATGTGCGGCACGGCGGGTTCGTGGACGACGCGTGCTCCTTCGACGCCGACTTCTTCGGCATCAGCCCCCGCGAGGCGCTGGCCATGGACCCGCAGCAGCGCTTGATGCTGGAGACCTCCTGGGAACTGTTCGAGCGCTCCGGCATCGTGCCCGCCACGCTCAAGGGCAGCCGCACCGGCGTCTACGCCGGGGTATCGAGCGAGGACTACCTGTCCCAACTCCCGCGCATCCCCGAGGGGTTCGAGGGGCACGCCACCACCGGCAGCCTCACCAGCGTCATCTCGGGCCGGGTCGCCTACACCTACGGCCTGGAGGGCCCGGCGGTCACCGTCGACACGGCCTGCTCCGCCTCCCTCGTGGCCGTCCACCTGGCCTGCCAGGCGCTGCGCCAGCGCGAGTGCGACCTGGCGGTGGCGGGCGGCGTGCTCGTGCTGTCCAGCCCGCTGATGTTCACCGAGTTCTGCCGCCAGCGCGGCCTGGCCCCCGACGGCCGCTGCAAGCCCTTCGCCGCGGCGGCCGACGGCACCGGCTTCTCCGAGGGCATCGGCCTGATCCTGCTGGAGCGCCTCTCCGACGCCCGCCGCAACGGCCACGACGTCCTCGCCGTCGTCCGGGGTTCGGCCGTCAACCAGGACGGCGCCAGCAACGGCCTCACCGCGCCCAACGACGCCGCGCAGGAGAACGTCATCCGCGCCGCCCTGGCCGGCGCCCGGCTGACGCCCGCCGAGGTGGACGTCGTGGAGGCGCACGGCACCGGCACCAAGCTGGGCGACCCCATCGAAGCCCAGGCCCTGCTCGCCACGTACGGGCAGCACCGCGACCGGCCCCTGCTGCTCGGCTCGCTCAAGTCCAACATCGGCCACACGCACGCCACCGCGGGCGTCGCCGGCGTCATCAAGACGGTCATGGCGATCCGGCAGGGCGTCGTGCCCGCGACGCTCCACGTCGAGGAGCTCAGCCCGCACGTCGACTGGGAGGCCGGGGCGGTCGAGGTCGTCACCGAGCCCACCATGTGGCCGGACACGGGCCACCCGCGCCGGGCCGGCGTCTCCGCGTTCGGTATCTCGGGGACGAACGCGCATGTGATCCTGGAGGAGGCGCCGGCGGAGGTTTCCGACGAGGGTGTGCCGGAGCCTGTTCCGGGTGCGGTGGTGCCGTGGGTGGTGTCCGGGCGTACGGGTGAGGCGCTGCGGGAGCAGGCCCGTCGTTTGGGTGCCTTCGCGTCGGAGAACTCCTCGCTGATGGACGTGGGGTGGTCGCTGGCGACGTCGCGCGCGGCCTTCGAGCACCGGGCCGTGGTGGTGGGCCGGGACGTCGGTCAGGCGGTCGCGGGTCTTGAGGCGCTGGCCGCGGGTGAGGTGTCGGCGGATGTGGTGTCCGGGGTGGCCGGTGATGTGGGTCCGGGGCCGGTGCTGGTGTTCCCGGGGCAGGGGTCGCAGTGGGCGGGTATGGGTGCCCAACTGCTGGATGAGTCACCGGTGTTCGCGGCTCGGATTGCCGAGTGCGAGCGGGCGTTGTCTCCGTATGTGGATTGGTCGTTGGTCGAGGTGTTGCGCGGGAGCGGCGATGTGTTGTCGCGGGTGGAGGTGGTGCAGCCGGTTCTGTGGGCGGTGATGGTCTCGTTGGCCGCTGTGTGGGCGGAGTACGGGGTCAGGCCCGCTGCGGTGATCGGTCATTCGCAAGGTGAGATGGCTGCGGCGGTGGTGGCTGGTGCGTTGTCGTTGGAGGATGCGGCGCGGGTCGTCGCGGTGCGTAGTGATGCGTTGAGGAGGTTGGCCGGTCGGGGTGCGATGGCTTCTCTCGGCGTGGGCCGGGAGGTTGCCGAGGAGCTGATCGACGGGCGTACCGGGGTGGGCGTCGCTGCCGTGAACGGCCCGTCCTCCACGGTTGTTTCCGGTCCTGCGGAGCAGGTGGCGGCGGTCGTGGCCGACGCGAAGGGGCGCGAGCTGCGTGCCCGCCTGATCGATGTGGACTATGCCTCGCACGGTCCGCAGGTGGACGAGATCGCGGACCTGCTGGCCGACCGTTTGAGCGGTGTCGAGCCCTTGGCGACCGACACTGCGTTCTACTCCACGGTCACTGCCGGCCGGATCGACACTGCCACTCTGACCTCGGACTACTGGGTCACGAACCTGCGGCAGCAGGTCCGCTTCGCCGACACCATCGAGGCGCTGCTGGCGGACGGCTATCGCGTCTTCATCGAGGCCGGCCCGCATCCGGTGCTGAACCTGGGCATGGAGGAGACCATCGAGCGGGCGGGCGTTTCCGCGACGGTGGTGCCCACCCTGCGCCGTGACCACGGCGACGCCGTCCAGCTCGCGCATTCCGTCGCACGCGCGTTCACCGCTGGCGTGGAGGTCGACTGGCGGCGTTTCTTCCCCGCCGATCCCACCCCCCGTACCGTCGACCTGCCCACCTACGCCTTCCAGCGCCGGCGCTACTGGCTGGCCGATTCCTCGGCCAGGGCTGGTGCCGTACATGACGTCCGTTCCGCTTCGGGGCACGCGCTGCTGCCCACCTCGGTCGCGCTGGCCGGTGGGGGAGTGGTGCTCGACGGCCGGATCTCCGCCGAGGGCCGTGGCCGGCTGGGCGGGCACGTGGTGGCCGGGACGGCCCTGGTGCCGGGAGCTGCCATGGTGGAGTGGGCGCTGCGGGCCGCCGACGAGGCGGGCTGCGCCACCGTGGAGGAGCTGACGCTCCGCGCGCCGCTCGTGCTTCCCGCCTCCGGGAGCGTCGACGTTCAGGTCGCCGTGGGGGCGCCCGATGCGCAGGGCCGGTGCGACATACAGGTGTACTCGCGTCCGGAGGGGTCCGACGCGGCATGGGTGTGCCATGCCGCCGGCGAGCTGGGGCGCGAGCCGGCGGGCCGGCCACCCGGGCAGGCGGGGCAGTGGCCCCCGGCCGATGCCGAGCCGGTGGAACTGAGCGGTTTCTACGAGCGCCTCGCCGCCGCGGGGTACGAGTACGGCCCGGCGTTCCAGGGACTGCGGGCGCTGTGGCGGCAGGGCGACGAGCTGCTGGCCGAGGTGGCGCTGCCCGAACAGGCCGGTGCCGCCGACGGGTTCGGCATCCACCCGGCGCTGCTCGACGCCGCCCTGCACCCGCTGCTGCTCGCCGAACGCTTCGGGGACGGGCAGGTGTTGCTGCCGTTCTCCTGGAGCGGTGTGTCGCTGTGGGCCGCCGGCGCCACCGCTGCGCGGGTGCGGATCTCCGGGCTGAGCGGGGGTGCCGAGGAGACGGTGCGCGTGACCGTGACCGACCCGGCGGGCGGGCCGGTGGCGGACGTGGCGGCCCTGCGGCTGCGTTCCACCAGCGCCCGGCAGGTACGGGCCGCCGCGGCGCCGGGTACGGACGGGCTCTACGAGCTGCGCTGGACACCGCTGTCCCTGCCGCACGCCACCGGCGGACCCTTGGCGTCGGCGGTCCTGGGCGGTCCCGGCCTCGGCCCGGACCGCTACCCGGGCCTGGACGCGCTCGTCGACGCCGTGGCCGCCGGAGCCCCGGTGCCCGACCTCGTGTTCGCGCCGGTGGACACCAGCGCGGGCGACGAACTGGACGTGACCGCACGTGCGTTGGATCTCGTGCAGAGGTTCCTGGACGCGCCGCTCCTGGACCGGGCCCGGCTGGTGCTCGTCACCCGGAGCGCGGTGGACGCCGCCGAGCCGTCCGACGGCGCGGCCGCGCCGGGCGGACCGGACCTCGCTGGCGCCGCCGTGTGGGGGCTCGTCCGCAGCGCCCAGTCGGAGAACCCGGACCGCCTCGTCCTGCTCGACCTGGACGCTCCCTTCGACCGGGACACCCGCGACGCCGTCACCGCGGCGGTGCGGGGCGCGGTGGGCGTGGGCGAGCCGCAACTCGCCGTGCGCGGCAGGCGGTTGTTCGTCCCCCGGTGGGAGCGGGCGGCCGGGAGCGCCGAGCTCGCCGCGCCGCCCGGGGAGCGGGCCTGGCGCCTGGTCGGCGGGCCGTCCGGAACGCTGGACGACGTCACGGCGGTGGCCTGCGACGATGTACTGCGGCCGCTCGGGCCCGGTGAGGTCCGTATCGCCGTGCACGCGGCGGGCGTCAACTTCCGCGATGTGCTGATCGCGTTGGGCATGTACCCCGACCCGGACGCCCTGCCGGGCACGGAGGCCGCCGGTGTGGTCACCGAGGTCGGTCCCGGTGTCGCGCGCGTGGCGGTCGGCGACCGGGTGATGGGCATGCTGGAGGGCGCGTTCGGGCCGTGGGCCGTCGCCGACGAGCGGACGCTGGCCCCCGTCCCGCGGGGCTGGGACATGCGGGAAGCGGCCGCCGCCCCCGCCGCGTACCTGACGGCCTGGTACGCCCTGGTGGAACTGGCCGGCCTGCGAGCCGGGGAGTCGGTGCTGATCCATGCCGCGACCGGCGGCGTGGGCATGGCGGCGGTACGGATAGCCCGCCACCTGGGTGCCGAGGTGTACGCCACCGCGAGCCCCGCCAAGCACGGCCTGCTGGAGGCCATGGGTGTCGACGCCGCCCACCGGGCCTCCTCGCGCGACGCCGGCTTCGAGGAAGCGGTCCGGCGGGCGACCGGCGGGCGCGGTGTGGACGTCGTCCTCAACAGCCTCACCGGCGAACTCCTCGATGCCTCAATGCGGTTGCTGGGCGAGGGCGGCCGGTTCCTGGAGATGGGCAAGACCGATGTGCGCGACCCCGGGACCGTCGCCCGGGAGCACCCCGGCGTCACGTACCGCGCCTTCGACCTGGTCGCCGATGCCGGCCCCGACCGGCTCGGCGCGATGCTCGACCGCCTGGGCGAACTGTTCGCGTCGGGCGGGCTGGACCCGCTGCCGGTCGGGGCCTGGCCGCTCGGCCGGGCGCGGGAGGCGTTCCGGTTCATGAGCCAGGCCAAGCACACCGGCAAACTGGTGCTCGACGTACCCGCACCGCTCGACCCGGACGGGACCGTCCTCGTCACCGGCGGCACCGGCACCATCGGCGCCGCGGTCGCCGAACACCTGGCGCGCACGGGGGAGAGCCGGCACCTGCTGCTGGTGAGCCGCAGCGGCCCCGACGCCGACGGAGCCCCCGAACTCGCCGCCCGCCTCGCCGAACTGGGCGCGGAGGCCACGTTCGTGGCGGCCGACGTGAGCGCGCCCGGTGCCGTGGCCGAACTGCTCGCCGGGATCGACCCGGCACATCCGCTGACCGGCGTCGTCCACGCGGCCGGGACACTCGACAACGCCCTGATCGGCTCGCAGAGTTCCGAGCGCCTCGCTCGCGTGTGGCAGGCCAAGGCCGCCGCCGCGCGGCTGCTCCACGAGGCGACGGAGGACGCGCGGCTCGGGATGTTCGTCGTGTTCTCCTCCTTCGCCTCAACCCTCGGCACGCCGGGGCAGGCCAACTACGCTGCCGCCAACGCCTATTGCGACGCACTCGCCCGGCACCGGCGGTCCCGGGGCCTGCCGGGCCTGTCCGTGGCGTGGGGGCTGTGGGAGGCGGTGAGCGGCCTCACCGGGACGCTGTCCGCGGCGGACCGGGCCCGTATCGACCGCTACGGCATCCGCCCCACCAGCGCGGCGAAGGGCTGCGCCCTGCTGTCCGCCGCCCGCGCCCACGGCCGCCCCGACCTGCTCGCCCTGGACCTCGACGCGCGGGTGCCCGCGGCCTCGCCGACGGCCGTGCCCGTCGTGCTGCGCGCCCTCGCCGCCGCCGGGGCCCCGGCGGTCTCCCGGCCCACGGCCGCCACCGGCGCCGCCGGCGACGCGGCCGACTGGCCCGGCAGGCTCGCCGGCCTGACCGGCGAGGAGCGACTGGCGCTGCTGACCGACCTGGTACGCGGCCACGCCGCCGGTGTACTCGGCCACACCGACCCGGGCGCGGTGCAGACGGACACGCGGTTCAAGGAACTCGGCTTCGACTCGCTGACCGCCGTCGAGCTGCGCAACCGGCTCGCCGCCGCCACCGGTCTGAAGCTGCCCGCCGCCCTGGTCTTCGACTACCCGCAGCCTCAGGCGCTCGCCGCCCACCTCGTCGAACGGCTCGCCCCGGAGGGCGCGCCCGCCACGACGGACGACATCACCGCCCAGGTCCTGCGGGAGGTGGCGCGCGTCGAGCACACCCTGTCCGCGGCCGTCGCACAGGACCTCGACCGGGCGGCGGTCGCGGAACGGCTGGAGGCGCTCCTCGCGCGGTTCACGGCGGCGGCACCCGACGCCGCCGCGGACCGGCTGGACGCCGCCACCGCCGAGCAAGTACTGGACTTCATCGACAACGAACTGGGGGTGTGAGGCGAGTGCACGCCGCACACCTCGCGACCACCGGCGGGGAGACAGAGCGCACATGGTGAGCCAAGAGAAACTGGTCGACTACCTCAAGCGCGTCTCCGCGGACCTGCACGCCACCCGGCAGCGGCTGCGCGAGGCGGAGGAGCGCGACCGGGAACCGGTCGCCGTCGTCCAGATGGCCTGCCGCTACCCCGGCGGCGTCCGCACCCCCGAGGAACTGTGGGACCTGGTCGCCGCGGGCGGCCACGGCCTGGGCGCCTTCCCCGGCAACCGGGGCTGGGACCTGGACCGGCTGTTCCACCCCGACCCCGACCACCCGGGCACCACCTACGCGAGCGAGGGCGGCTTCCTCCACGACGCCGACCTGTTCGACCCGGAGTTCTTCGGCATCAGCCCCCGCGAGGCCCAGGTCCTCGACCCCCAGCAGCGGCTCCTCCTGGAGTGCGCCTGGGAGGCCCTCGAACGCGCCGGCATCGACCCGCGGTCGCTGGAGGGCAGCCGCACCGGCGTCTACGCGGGCGCGGCCCTGCCCGGCTTCGGCACCCCGCACATCGACCCCGAGGCCGAGGGGCACCTCGTCACCGGCAACGCGCCCAGTGTGCTCTCCGGCCGCCTCGCTTACACCTTCGGCCTGGAGGGCCCGGCGGTCACGGTCGACACGGCCTGCTCGTCGTCCCTGGTCGCCGTGCACCTGGCCGCCCACGCGCTGCGCCGCCGCGAGTGCGACCTGGCCCTCGCGGGCGGCGTCACGGTGATGACCACCCCGTACGTCTTCACCGAGTTCTCACGGCAGCGCGGCCTCGCCGCCGACGGGCGGTGCAAGCCCTTCGCGGCCGCCGCCGACGGCACCGCCTTCTCCGAGGGCGCCGGCCTGCTGGTGCTCGAACGCCTCTCCGACGCCCGCCGCAACGGGCACGAGGTGCTGGCGGTCATCCGCGGCTCGGCCGTCAACCAGGACGGCGCCAGCAACGGCCTGACCGCCCCCAACGGCCCCTCCCAGCAGCGCGTCATCCGCGCCGCCCTCGCCGGGGCCCGGCTCTCGCCCGCCGAGGTCGACGCGGTCGAGGCACACGGCACCGGGACGAAGCTCGGTGACCCGATCGAGGCGCAGGCACTCCTCGCGACGTACGGTCAGGAACGCCACGAGGAACGGCCGTTGTGGCTCGGCTCGGTGAAGTCCAACATCGGCCACACCCAGGGCGCGGCCGGAGCGGCCGGTCTCATCAAGATGATCCTGGCGCTGCGCCACCAGACGCTGCCGCCCACCCTGAACGTCGACCGGCCGACCCCGCACGCCGACTGGGAGTCCGGCGGGGTGCGCCTCCTCACCGAGCCGGTCGCCTGGCCGCGCGGGGAGCGGATCCGCCGGGCGGGCGTCTCGTCGTTCGGCATCTCGGGCACGAACGCGCACCTGATCCTGGAGGAGCCGCCGGCGGACGACACCGGGGAGACCGAAGGCGAGCCGGCCGCGGGTGCTCCCGCCGCCGCGACCGCCCGGGACGCCCGCCCGCCGCTGCCCTGGCTCCTCTCCGCCCGCACCGCCCCCGCCCTGCGCGCCCAGGCCGACGCCCTCGCCGGGCACCTCGCCGGCCACGAGGACGCCTCCCCGGCCGACGTCGGCGGCACCCTG
This sequence comes from Streptomyces mobaraensis, assembly GCF_020099395.1. NCBI lineage: Bacteria > Bacillati > Actinomycetota > Actinomycetes > Kitasatosporales > Streptomycetaceae > Streptomyces > Streptomyces mobaraensis. The sequence continues at coordinate 7,041,908 of NZ_CP083590.1, forward strand.
CTGCGCCGCTCCCTCTTCGAACACCGCGCCGTGGTGCTCGGCGCGGACCGGGCCGAGCGCGCCGGAGCCCTGGCCGCGCTGGCCACCGGCCGCACCCACCTGGCCCTCGTCACCGGCACCGGCCCGGCCCGCACCGGAGACACCGCCTTCCTCTTCACCGGGCAGGGCAGCCAGCGCCCGGGCATGGGCGCCGGCCTCCACCGCGCCTCCGGCGTGTTCGCCGAGGCCCTGGACGAGGTCTGCGCCCACCTGGACCCGCTGCTCGAACAGCCGCTGCGCGACACCCTGTTCGCCGAGCCGGGCACCGAGCAGGCCGCCTCCCTCCACCGCACCGGCGTCACCCAGGCCGCCCTGTTCGCCCTCGAAACGGCGCTGTACCGGCTGGTCACCTCCCTCGGCGTCACCCCGAGCCACCTGACCGGCCACTCGGTCGGCGAGATCACCGCCGCGCACGCGGCCGGAGTGCTCTCCCTCCCGGACGCCTGCGCGCTGGTCGCCGCCCGGGGCCGGCTGATGCAGGCCCTCCCCGCGGGCGGCGCGATGCTCGCCGTCCAGGCGGCCGAGACCGACGTCCTCCCGCTGCTCGCGGGCCGCGAGGACCACCTCTCGCTCGCCGCCGTCAACGGCCCCACCGCCGTCGTCGTGTCCGGCGCCGAGCGGGCCGTCGCCGAACTCGAAGAGACCCTGCGCGGACGCGGGCACAAGACCAAGCGCCTCAACGTCAGCCACGCCTTCCACTCGCCCCTGATCGAGCCGATGCTGGACGAGTTCCGGCGCGTCGCGGAAGGACTCACCTTCCACGCGCCGGAGATCCCCGTCGTCTCCAACCTCACCGGCGAGCTCGCCGGACCCGAACTCCTCACCGACGCCGACTACTGGGTGCGTCACGTCCGGCAGCCGGTGCGCTTCCACGACGGACTGCGCACGCTCCACTCCCAAGGGGTCGTGCGCTACCTGGAGTTGGGTCCCGACCCGGTCCTCGCCGCCATGGTCCAGGACTGCGTCCCGGCCCCCGCGACGCCCGACGCGGAGCCCCGGCCCGTCGTCGCCGCCACCCTCCGCTCCGGCCACGACGAGGACCGCACCCTGCTGACGGCCCTCGCCACGCTCCACGTCGACGGGCAGCCGGTCGACTTCGGCCCCCTCTTCCCCGACCGCACAGCCCAACTGCCCCTGCCCACCTACCGCTTCCAGCGCCGCCGCTACTGGCGCCCCACCCCGGACGCCGCCGCCCCGGCCCGCGCCGCCGACCTCGCCGAGACCGGCCACCCCCTGCTGCCCGCCGTCATCCGGCAGGCCGACGGCGGCCTGCTCCTCGCCGGGCGCCTCTCCCTGCGCACCCACCCCTGGCTCGCCGACCACGCCATCGCCGGGAGCGTCCCGCTGCCCGGCACCGCCTTCGTCGAACTCGCCCTGCTCGCCGGGCGCCACGTCGGCTGCGACACGGTCGAAGACCTGACGCTGGAAACCCCACTGCTGCTCGACGACACCGGCACCGTCAGCGTCCAGCTCGCCGTCGGCGCCCCGGACACCTCCGGCCGCCGCACCCTGACCGTCCACGCCCGCCCCGCCGACGACGCCGGGGACCTCGACACGGACCCGGACGGCACCCACGGCTGGCGCCGCCACGCCACCGGCGCGCTGGCCGCGGCGGAGACCGGTGCGCCGACGGCGGTCGAGACCGGCGAGCCGGTCACGGCTGGGAACGGTGCCCTGACGGCGGGCGGGACGGGCACGTCGGCCACGGCCGAGACGGGCACCCTGACCACGGCCGAGGCCGGCGCCTCGCCCGCCACCGACACCGCACCCTGGCCGCCCGCCGACGCCACCCCCCTCGACGTCGACGCGCTGTACGCCCGCCTCGACGAGCAGGGCTACAGCTACGGGCCCGCCTTCCGCGCCGTCCGCGCCGCCTGGCGGCACGGCGACGACCTGTACGCCGACGTCCGCCTGGACGACGAACAGCTGGCCGACGCCGCACAGTTCACGCTCCACCCCGCGCTTCTGGACGCCGCCCTGCACGCCGTCGACGAGCTCTACGGCACCGGCGACGACACCTCACCGGTGCGCCTCCCGTTCTCCTTCGGCCGGGTACGCCACCACGCCACCGGCGCGACCCGGCTGCGGGTCCGCCTCAGCGGCCAGGGCGACGACCGGCTGAAGCTGACCCTCACCGACCCCGACGGCGCGCTCGTCGCCACCGTCGACTCGCTCCGGCTGCGGCTGATCCCCGCCGACCGCTGGCGCTCCGCCCGGCCCGCCGGGACACCCCTGCACCACATGGCGTGGCAGCCGCTCACGCTGCCGGCCGACGAGCCGGCCACCGGCACCTGGGCCGTGCTCGGCGCCGAGGCGACGGATCTCGGAGTCCAGGAGACGGACCTCCTCCCCGGCACGCCCTACGAGAACCTCGCCGCGCTGGCGGCGGCCGTCGCGGAGGGCGCCCCCGTCCCCGACCTCGTCCTCGCCCCCGTCCCGCCCACCGCCCCCGGCGACATCCCCGCCCGGACGCACGCCCACGCGCACGCCACCCTGAACCTGCTGCGTGACTGGCTCGCCGCGGACGCCCTCGCCCCGGCCCGGCTCGTCATCCTCACCACGGGCGCGGTCGCCGCCCACCCCGACGACGCCCCTGCCGACCTGGTCACCGCCCCCCTGTGGGGCCTGGTCCGCGCGGCCCAGGCCGAACAGCCGGGCAGGATCCTGCTGTTGGACATCGACCATGACGCCGCCACCCACCGAGCCCTGCCCGTCGCCGTGACGGCCGCGACATCCCAGGACGAGACGGAAGTGGCCCTGCGCGCGGGCACCGCCCTGGTGCCGCGCCTCGCCGTGACGAACCCCGGCACGGGCAGCGGCCCGCAGCCGGAGGGCGATGCCGCCACGGAGAGCGCCCCGCACGCCGACGGCACCCGGCCGGACCCCGCCGTACGGCGACGCCTCGACCCGGAGGGCACCGTCCTCGTCACCGGCGGCACCGGCGGCCTCGGCCGGGCCACCGCCCGCCACCTGGCCACCGCACACGGAGCCCGCCACCTGCTGCTCGTCAGCCGGCGCGGCGAGACCGCCGAGGGACTCGCGGACCTGCGGAGCGAACTGACCGCCCAAGGCGTCGACGTCCGCGTCGCGGCCTGCGACATCACCGACCCCGACGCGCTGACCCGGCTCCTGGACGGCATCCCCGCGGACCACCCGCTGACCGCCGTCGTCCACACCGCGGGCGTCATCGACGACACCCTCGTCACCGCGATGACCCCCGGGCAGCTCGACGCCGTGCTGGCCCCCAAGGTCGACGCGGCCTGGCGCCTCCACGAACTGACCCGGGACCTGGACCTCGCCGCGTTCGTCCTCTTCTCCTCCGGCGCCTCCGTCCTGGGCAACGGCGGCCAGGCCAACTACGCCGCCGCCAACGCCTTTCTCAACGCCCTGGCCGCACACCGCCGCGCCCACGGCCTCGCCGCCACCTCCATGGCCTGGGGGCTGTGGGAGTCCGCGAGCGGCGGCATGGCCGCACGGCTCGCCGACACCGACCGCGCCCGCATCCGCCGCACCGGCGTGGCCGCGCTCACCGACGAACAGGCCCTCGCCCTCTTCGACGCGGCCCTGAACGGCCCGCACCCCACCGTCCTCGCCACCCGCTTCGACCGGTCCGTCCTGCACGGCCTGGCCGCCGCCCACACCCTGCCCGCCGCCCTGCGCGGTCTCGTCCGCGCTCCCCGGCCCCGGGCCGCCGCAGCCGCCACCGGCGAAGCAACCGAGCCGACCTCATGGAGCGCCCGCCTGGCCGCGCTCTCCTCCGCCGACCGCGACCGCGCCCTCGGCGACCTGATCCGCGAGCAGATCGCTACCGTCCTGGCCCATCCCTCACCCCAGACCCTCGAACTCGGCCGCGCCTTCAATGAGTTGGGATTCGACTCACTGACCGCCCTGGAACTCCGCAACCGCCTCTCCACGGCCACCGGCATCCGGCTCCCCGCCACCCTGATCTTCGACTATCCCACCCCCGACGCCCTCGTCCGCCATCTGCGCACCCACCTGTCCGACAGCGCCCCCGCCACCCCCCAGCCGGCGGTACGCCGCACCGCCACCGACGACGAGCCCATCGCCATCATCGGCATGGCCTGCCGCTACCCCGGCGGCGTCACCTCCCCCGAGGAGCTCTGGCAGCTCGTCGCCACCGGCACGGACGCCATCGGCCCCTTCCCCGAGGACCGGGGCTGGAACGTGACCGGCCTCCACGACCCCGACCCGGACCGGGTCGGCCACAGCTACGCCCGGGAAGGCGGATTCCTCTACGACGCGGCCCGGTTCGACGCGGGCTTCTTCGGCATCAGCCCGCGCGAGGCCGCCGCCACCGACCCCCAGCAACGACTGCTCCTCGAATGCGCCTGGCACGCCTTCGAAGACGCCGGCATCGACCCCGCCACCGTGCGCGGCACCCCGTGCGGCGTCATCACCGGGATCATGTACGACGACTACGGGTCCCGCTTCCTCGACCGCAAACCGGACGGTTACGAGGGCCGCATCATGACCGGCAGCACACCCAGCGTCGCCTCCGGCCGGGTCGCCTACACCTTCGGCCTCGAAGGCCCCGCCATCACCGTCGACACCGCCTGCTCCTCCTCCCTCGTGGCGATGCACCTCGCGGCCGACGCCCTGCGGCGCGGCGAATGCACTCTCGCCCTGGCCGGCGGGGCGACCGTGATGGCCACCCCCAACACCTTCGTCGAGTTCTCCCGCCAGCGCGGCCTGGCCCCCGACGGCCGCTGCAAGCCCTTCGCCGCGACGGCGGACGGAACCGGCTGGGGCGAGGGCGCGGGCCTCGTCCTCCTGGAGCGCCTGTCGGACGCGCGCCGCAACGGGCACAAGGTCCTTGCCGTTCTGCGGGGTTCGGCCGTCAACCAGGACGGCGCCAGCAACGGGATGACCGCACCCAACGGCCCCTCACAGGAGCGCGTCATACGCGCCGCCCTGGCCGCGGCGGACCAGAGCCCCGAACTGATCGACGCGGTCGAGGCCCACGGCACGGGCACCACGCTCGGCGACCCCATCGAGGCCCAGGCCCTCCTGGCGACGTACGGGCAGGAGCGCGACGAGGACCGCCCGTTGTGGCTCGGCTCGGTGAAGTCCAACATCGGCCACACCCAGGCCGCCGCCGGCGTCGCCGGTGTGATCAAGATGGTGATGGCGCTCCGGCACGAGCTGCTGCCCGCCACCCTGCACGTGGACGAACCGACCCCGCACGTCGAATGGTCCTCCGGCGCCGTCCGGCTCCTGACCGAACCGGTTCCGTGGAAGCGCGGTGAGCGACCGCGCCGGGCCGGCGTGTCCTCCTTCGGTATTTCGGGGACGAACGCGCATGTGATCCTGGAGGAGGCACCGGCGGAGGTCCCCGACGAGGGCGCGCCGGAGCCCGTTCCGGGCGCGGTGGTGCCGTGGATCGTCTCCGGTCGCACCGCGAACGCCTTGCGGGAGCAGGCCCGGCGGCTGGGTGCCTTCGCGTCGGAGAGCTCCTCGCTGTTGGACGTGGGTTGGTCGCTGGCGACGTCGCGTGCGGCCTTCGAGCACCGGGCCGTGGTGGTGGGCCGGGACGTCGGTCAGGCGGTCGCGGGTCTTGAGGCGCTTGCGGCGGGCGAGGTGTCGGCGGATGTGGTGTCCGGGGTGGCCGGCTCTCCCGGTGCGGGTCCGGTGCTGGTGTTTCCGGGGCAGGGTTCGCAGTGGGTGGGCATGGGTGCCCGACTGCTCGATGAGTCACCGGTGTTCGCGGCTCGGATTGCCGAGTGTGAGCGGGCGTTGTCTCCGTATGTCGACTGGTCGTTGACGGAGGTGTTGTGCGGGAACGGTGAGGCGCTGTCGCGGGTGGAGGTGGTGCAGCCGGTTCTGTGGGCGGTGATGGTTTCTCTCGCCGCCGTGTGGGCCGAGTACGGGGTGAAGCCCGCTGCGGTGATCGGTCACTCCCAGGGGGAGATGGCTGCGGCGGTGGTGGCTGGTGCGTTGTCGTTGGAGGATGCGGCGCGGGTCGTCGCCGTGCGGAGTGATGCGCTAAGGCGGTTGGCCGGTCGGGGTGCGATGGCTTCCCTCGGCGTGGGCCGGGAACTTGCCGAAGAGTTCATCGACGGGCATGCGGGGGTCGGCATCGCTGCCGTGAACGGCCCGTCCTCCACGGTGGTTTCGGGTCCGCCGGAGCAGGTGGCGGCCGTGGTCGCGGAAGCTGAGGCGCAAGGTCATCGCGCCCGCCTGATCGATGTGGATTACGCCTCGCACGGCCCGCAGGTGGATGAGATCGCGGATCTGCTGGCCGAGCGTCTGGGCGGTGTCGAGCCCTTGGCCACCGACACTGCGTTCTACTCCACGGTCACCGCCGGCCGGATCGACACCGCCACTTTGACCTCCGGCTACTGGATCACGAACCTGCGGCAGCAGGTCCGTTTCGCCGACACCGTCGAAGCGCTGCTCGCCGACGGTTATCGCGTCTTCATCGAGGCCAGCCCGCACCCGGTGCTGAACCTGGGCATGGAGGAGACCATCGAGCAGGCGGACGTCACCGCCACGGTGGTACCCACCCTGCGCCGCGACCACGGCGACGCCGTCCAGCTCACGCATTCCGTGGCGCGCGCGTTCACGGCCGGCGCGGACGTCGACTGGCGGCGTTTCTTCCCCACCGACCCCGCCCCCCGTACCGTCGACCTGCCCACCTACGCCTTCCAGCACGACCACTACTGGCTGGAAGCCCCCTCACGGCTCACCGGTGATCCGGCCGACCTCGGCATGGCCTCCTCCGGCCACCCGTTCCTCGCCGCCAGTGTGGAACTCGCCGACTCCGACGGTTACTTGCTGACCGGGCGGCTCACCGGCGAGGTGTCCTCCTGGCTCGCGGAACACGTGGTGGGCGGGGCGGCGCTGGTGCCGGGCGCGGCGCTCGTGGAGTGGGCGCTGCGGGCCGGCGACGAGGCGGGATGCTCCGTGGTGGAGGAGTTGACGCTGCGGGCGCCGCTCGTCCTGCCCGCGTCGGGCGGCCTGTCCGTCCAGGTGGCCGTGGGTGCCGCCGACGAGCGGGGCCGGCGTGACGTGCGCGTCCACTCCCGCCCGGACCGGCCGGACTCAGGCGCCTGGGTGTGCCATGCGGTCGGTGTGCTGAGCCCCGAACCGGCGCTACCGTCCGGTGAACTGAAGGGACAGTGGCCCCCGGCCGACGCGGAAGTGGTGGACGTCGCGGACTTCTACACGCGGGCAGCGGAGGCCGGATACGGCTACGGCCCGGCGTTCCAGGGGGTACGGGCGCTGTGGCGGCAGGGTGGTGACCTGCTCGCCGAGGTCGAGCTTCCCGAAAAGGCCGGTGACGCGGGCGCGTTCGGTATTCATCCCGCACTCCTGGACGCCGCCCTGCACCCGCTGCTGCTCATCGACCGGCCCGAGGACGGGACGATGTGGCTGCCGTTCGCGTGGAGCGGCGTGTCGCTCCACGCCGAGCAGGCCACTCGCCTCCGCGTCCGACTGTCCCCGCGAGGGGAGTCCGCCGACCGGGACCTGCGGGTGACGCTCGCCGACGGCACCGGTGCGCCGGTTCTCGATGTGGAGTCCCTGACCTTGCGGGCGGCCGACCCCGCGCAGCTCTCGGCCGCCGCCCGCGGCGGCGTCGACGGTCTCTACGCCGTGGAATGGATGCCGCTTCCGGTGCCGGAGCGGGAAGCGCCGGACGGCTCCTCGTGGGTCGCGCTCGGTGAAGGCGTGGCTCTCGGCGATGCGGTGCGGTCCGGCGACGACGCGCCGTGGGCGGTGGTCGCTCCCGTCGAGGCCGACGGGGACGGCCTCGCGACGGCGGAGCGGGCGCTGTCGCTGGTCCAGGAGTTCCTGGCGGCGCCCGGGCTCGCCGATTCCCGGCTGCTGCTGGTGACGCGCGGTGCCGTGGCCACCGTCCCGGGCGCCGACGTCGACCCGGCGGCCGCTTCCGTCTGGGGGCTGGTCCGCAGCGCCCAGTCGGAGAACCCGGACCGCCTCGTCCTCGTCGACACCGACGGCGGGGACCTCCCGCAGGCGGCCTTGCGCCACCTCGTCGAGGACCGGGACGAGTCGCAACTCGCTCTGCGCGACGGTGCCGTCCTCGTCCCGAGGCTGGTTCCCGCGGGTGCTCCGGTGGAGCTCGTCCCGCCGGCCGGCGCCCCCGTCTGGCGGCTGGGCACCGCGGGCACCGCCACCGTCGAGAGCCTGTCGGTCGTCGAGGCGCCGGAGGCGCTCGCGCCGCTGGAGCCCGGCCAGGTGCGGATCTCGGTGCGGGCGGCGGGCATCAACTTCCGCGATGTCCTGATCGCCCTGGGCATGTACCCCGACAAGGGGACGTTCGCGGGCAGTGAGGGCGCCGGCTACGTCGTGGAGGTCGGCCCCGGCGTGACGGGTCTGGCCGTCGGTGACCGTGTGATGGGCCTGTTCGAGGGCGCCTTCGCACCGATGGCGATCGCGGACGCGCGGATGGTCGTGCCGGTGCCGGAAGGCTGGAGTCTCCAGGAGGCCGCGGCGGTGCCGGTGGTGTTCCTGACGGCCTGGTACGGCCTGGTGGACCTGGGCCGTCTCAAGGCGGGCGAATCGCTGCTCATCCACGCCGGCACCGGCGGTGTGGGCATGGCCGCCACCCAGATCGCCCGCCACCTGGGCGCCGAGGTGTACGCCACCGCGAGCCCCGCCAAGCACGCCGTGCTGGAGGAGATGGGCATCGACGCCGCCCACCGCGCCTCCTCTCGCGACCTCGACTTCGAGCACACCCTGCGGGAGGCCACCGGCGGGCGGGGCATGGACGTCGTACTCCACAGCCTGGCGGGCGAGTTCACCGACGCCTCCCTGCGGCTGCTCGCCGAGGGCGGGCGCATGGTCGACATGGGCAAGACCGACAAGCGCGACCCCGACCGGGTCGCCGCCGACCACGCGGGCGCCTGGTACCGGGCCTTCGACCTCGTACCGCACGCCGGGCCGGACCGGATCGGCGAGATGCTGGCGGAGATGGGCGAGCTGTTCGCCTCCGGGGTCCTGCGGCCGCTGCCCGTCACGGCATGGCCGCTCGGCCGGGCCCGCGAGGCGTTCCGGTTCATGAGCCAGGCCAAGCACACCGGCAAGCTGGCCCTGGAGATCCCGGCCGGCCTCGAACCCGAGGGCACGGTCCTGATCACCGGTGGCACGGGCGTACTCGGCGGGGCGGTGGCCGAACACCTCGTCCGCACCTGGGGCGTACGGCACCTGATCCTCGCGGGGCGGCGCGGCGCGGAAGCACCGGGCGCGACGGAACTCGTGGAGAAGTTGGGTGATCTGGGCGGTTCGGCGACCGTCGTCGCGGCCGACGTGAGCGACCCCGGGTCGGTGGCCGAGCTGATCGGCGCGGTCGATCCCGCCCACCCGCTCACCGGCGTCGTGCACGCGGCGGGCGTCCTGGACGACGCCGTCGTCACCGCGCAGACCCCCGAGAGCCTGGCCAGGGTGTGGGCCGGCAAGGCCGCCGCCGCACACCACCTGCACGAGGCGACGCGGCATCTAAGCCTCGGCCTGTTCGCCGTCTTCTCGTCCGCGGCGGCGACGCTCGGCAGCCCGGGTCAGGCCAACTACGCTGCGGCGAACGCCTATTGCGACGCACTGATCCAGCACCGCCGCGCCGCCGGGCTGCCCGGCCTGTCCGTCGGCTGGGGGCTCTGGGAGACCGCGAGCGACATGACCGGGCACCTCGGCGAGACGGACCTGGCGCGCATGAAGCGCACCGGTTTCACGCCCCTGACCACCGAGCGCGGTCTCGCCCTCCTCGACGCCGCCCGCGCCCACGGCAGCCCGCACCTCGTCGCCGTCGACCTCGACACGCGGACCGTCGCCGGCCGGCCGGCCGGGTCCCGGCCCGTCCTCCTGCGCGCCCTGGCCGCCACGGCGCCGGGCGGACGCGACCGCCGGCCCACCGCCGCCACCGGAGCGGCCTCCGGCGACGGCCTCGCAGACCGGCTCGCCGGCCTGCCGGCCCCCGAACGCCACCGTCTGCTGCTCGACATCGTCCGCGGCAACGTCGCCGGCGTGCTCGGCCACACCGACCGCGACACGATCCGCCCGGACACCTCGTTCAAGGAACTCGGCTTCGACTCCCTCACCGCCGTGGAACTGCGCAACCGGCTCTCGGCGGCCACCGGCCTGAAACTGCCCGCCACACTCGTCTTCGACTACCCGGAGAGCGCCGCCCTCGTCGACCACCTCCTGACCCTCCTGTCACCCGACGGCGCGCCCGCGCCCCTGAAGGACGCGGCCGACCCGGTCCTCAACGACCTCGGCCGGATCGAGTCGGGCCTGGACGCCCTGGCGCTGGACGACGAGGCGCGCGGCCGGATCACCCGGCGGCTCAACGCCCTGCTGACGAAGCTGAACGGCGGGGACCGCGCCACCACGGGCACGACGGAGCTGGACGCGCTCGACGGCGTGTCCGACGACGAGATGTTCGCGCTCATCGACCGGGAGCTGTGATGCCCGGAATCGTGCTGCCCGAGCCGAGTCATGATGCCCGAGCCGAGTCATGATGCCGGAGTCGAGTCGTGAAGCCCGGAGCCGAGTCGTGAAGCCCGGCGACGACCGCGGGCCGCGACCGCCCGCCGATCGGAAGCCCTGACCTCCCCTGCCCGCCCTTCCTTGCCCGGTGGCCCCGCCCTTCCGTGCCCCTCGCCGATGGAGAAGTGACGTTCGATGTCGAGTGCCCAGCCGAGTACCGAAGAGAAGCTTCGTCAGTATCTGAAGCGGGTGACAGTCGACCTCGGACAGACCCGCCAGCGGCTGCGCGAGGTGGAGGAGCGCCACCAGGAGCCGGTCGCGATCGTCTCCATGGCCTGCCGCTTCCCGGGCGACACCCGCTCGCCCGAGGCGCTGTGGGAACTGGTCGCCGAGGGCGGAGACGCCATCGGCGCGTTCCCCACTGACCGTGGCTGGGACCTGGACGGCCTCTACCACCCCGACCCCGAGCACCCGGGCACCAGCTACGTGCGCCACGGCGGATTCCTGTACGACGCGCCCGGCTTCGACGCCTCCTTCTTCGGCATCAGCCCGCGCGAGGCGCTCGCCATGGACCCGCAGCAGCGGGTGCTCATGGAGACCGCCTGGGAGCTCCTGGAACGGGCCGGCATCGACCCGGCCACCCTGAAACTCAGCCCCACCGGCGTCTACGTCGGCGCGGGCGTGCCGGGCTTCGGAAACGGCCAGGCCGACAGGTCGGTGGAGGGGCACCTGCTGACCGGCAACGCCCTCAGCGTCCTGTCGGGCCGCGTCTCCTTCACCCTCGGCCTCGAAGGCCCGGCGGTCAGCGTCGACACGGCGTGCTCCTCGTCACTGGTGGCCATGCACCTGGCGGCGCAGGCGCTGCGCCAGGGCGAGTGCAACCTCGCCCTGGCGGGCGGCGTCACCGTGATGTCGACGCCGGGCATGTTCACGGAGTTCTCCCGCCAGCGCGGACTCTCCCCCGACGGCCGCTGCAAGCCCTTCGCCGCGGCGGCCGACGGCACCGGCTTCTCCGAAGGCGTCGGCCTGATCCTGCTGGAGCGCCTGTCGGACGCGCGCCGCAACGGGCACAAGGTCCTCGCCCTGCTGCGCGGATCGGCCGTCAACCAGGACGGCGCCAGCAACGGCCTCACCGCCCCCAACGGTCCCTCGCAGGAGCGCGTCATCCGCGCCGCCCTGGCCAACGCCGGACTGGGCGCCGCCGAGGTGGACGCGGTGGAGGCGCACGGCACCGGCACCAAGCTGGGCGACCCCATCGAAGCCGGGGCCCTGTTGGCCACCTACGGCCGCGACCGCGACGAGGACCGTCCGCTCTGGCTCGGCTCGGTGAAGTCGAACATCGGCCACCCCCAGGGCGCCGCCGGCGTCGCCGGCGTGATCAAGATGGTGATGGCGCTCCAGCGCGAACTGCTGCCCGCCACCTTGTACGCCGACGAGCCGACCCCGCACGTCGACTGGTCCTCCGGCTCCGTCCGGCTCCTGACCGAACCGGTGCCGTGGAAGCGCGGCGAGCGGCCACGTCGGGCGGGGGTGTCCGCGTTCGGAATGTCCGGGACGAACGCGCATGTGATCCTGGAGGAAGCCCCGGACGTCCAGAAGAGTGACGCCATCGGCACCCCGGAAGCCGATTCCGATGGGGTGGTGCCGTGGGTGATATCGGCGCGCGATGTTGAGGCGCTGCGCGAACAGGCCACGCGCTTGCGCGCGTTCGCGTCGGAGGGTCCCTCACTGCTCGACGTGGGCTGGTCGCTGGCCACGACACGGTCGATGTTCGAGCACCGGGCCGTGGTGATCGGCCGGGGCCGGGACGAACTGTCGGACGCATTGCGCGCGTTGGCTGCCGGTGAGGTGTCGGCGGGCGTGGTGTCCGGGGTGGCCGGCGCTCCTGGTGCGGGTCCTGTGCTGGTGTTTCCGGGTCAGGGGTCACAGTGGATCGGGATGGGGGCTCGACTGCTGGACGAGTCGCCGGTGTTCGCGTCGAGGATTGCCGAGTGTGAGCGGGCGTTGTCGCCGTATGTCGACTGGTCGTTGGTCGAGGTGTTGCGTGGTGACGGTGCCGAGTTGTCGCGGGTGGAGGTGGTGCAGCCGGTTCTGTGGGCGGTGATGGTTTCCCTCGCCGCTGTCTGGGCCGAGTACGGGGTGAAGCCCGCTGCTGTGATCGGTCACTCGCAAGGTGAGATGGCCGCGGCGTGTGTGGCCGGTGCGTTGTCGCTGGAGGATGCGGCGCGGATCGTCGCCGTGCGGAGTGATGCGTTGAGGCGGTTGGCCGGTCGGGGTGCGATGGCTTCCCTCGGTGTGGGCAGGGAGCTTGCCGAAGAGCTGATCGACGGGTACGCGGGAGTCGGCGTCGCTGCCGTGAACGGCCCGTCCTCGACGGTGGTTTCGGGGCCGCCGGAGCAGGTGGCGGCGATCGTGGCCGACGCGAAGGGGCGCGAGCTCCGTGCCCGCCTGATCGACGTGGACTATGCCTCGCACGGTCCGCAGGTGGATGAGATCGCGGATCTGCTGGCCGAGCGTCTGAGTGGTGTCGAGCCTTTGGCGACCGACACTGCGTTCTACTCCACGGTCACCGCCGGCCGGATCGACACCGCCACTTTGACCTCCGACTACTGGATCACGAACCTGCGGCAGCAGGTCCGCTTCGCCGACACGGTCGAAGCACTGCTGGCGGACGGCTATCGCGTCTTCATCGAGGCCAGCCCGCATCCGGTGCTGAACCTGGGCATGGAGGAGACCATCGAGCGGGCGGGCGTTTCCGCGACGGTGGTGCCCACCCTGCGCCGCGAGCACGGCGATCTGCTCCAGGTGACGCGTTCGGCCGCGCTCGCGTTCACGGCGGGCGCGGACGTGGACTGGCGGCGTTTCTTCCCCGCCGACCCCACCCCCCGTACCGTCGACCTGCCCACCTACGCCTTCCAGCACCAGCGCTACTGGCTGGCCCCCGCAGGCGGGCGCCCGGGTGACCCGGCAGGGCTCGGCCTCGCGGCGTCGGGGCATCCGCTCCTGGGCGCCTCGGTGGGGCTGGCCAGCGGGGACGTCCAGTTGCTCAGCGGCCGGGTGTCGCGGCAGTCGGGAGCCTGGCTGGACGATCACGTCGTGGCGGGCCAGGCCCTCGTGCCCGGCGCCGCGCAGGTGGAGTGGGTGCTGCGGGCCGCCGACGAGGCGGGCTGCCCCGCCCTGGAGGAGCTGACGCTCCAGGCGCCGCTCGTGCTCCCCGCCGACGGGGGATTGCAGATCCAGGTCGTCGTGCACGCGGCCGGCGCGGACGGCCGCCGTGACGTCCAGGTGTTCTCCCGCCCCGATGACGACGATGCCTTCGGCTCGACGCGGCCGTGGACCTGCCACGCGACCGGAGTGCTCGGCCCAGGGCCGACGGGCGGCGACACGACGCCCCTGGACGGCGCGTGGCCGCCGGCGGGCGCCGAGCCGGTGGACGTCGCGGACCTCTACGCGCGGGCGGAGCGGGCAGGGTACGGCTACGGGCCGGCGTTCCGGGGCGTACGGGCGCTGTGGCGGCACCGTGGTGACGTGCTGGCCGAGGTGGCACTGCCGGAGGAAGCCGGTGACCCGGACGGGTTCGGCATCCACCCGGCGCTCCTCGACGCCGTCCTCCAGCCCGCCGCTTTGCTCCTCCCGCCCTCCGACGGCACTGAGGTCTGGCTGCCGTTCGCCTGGAACGACGTGGAACTGCACGCGGTGCGGGCGACCACCGTTCGTGTGCGCCTCGCGCCGCTCGGCGAGCGGGTCGAGCAGGGCGTACGGATCACCGTGGCCGATGCCGTCGGTGCTCCTGTCCTCACCGTGCGGGCCCTGCACTCGCGCCCGGCCGACACCGGCCGGCTCGCCGAGGCGGCGACGGCCCGAGGCCGGGGGGAGCGGCCTGTTCGACCTGGAATGGACCCCGCAGGCCCCCGCCGTGGGGGAGCCGGAGGCCCAGGACGACGATACGTGGCCGACATTGGGCCGGAACGGCTCCGGCCTCGCGGAGCTGGTAGCGTCCCTCGAAGCGGGCGCCCCGGCGCCGCGGCTCGTCGCCGCCCCGGTCGAAACCGCCGCGGACGACGACGGTCTGACACTGACCACGCGCATCCTCGGTCTGATACAGACCTGGCTCGCGTCACCTCAACTCTCCGACAGTCGCCTGGTTTTCGTGACAACAGGGGCGATCGCGGCCGACGACGGCGACGGCGTGGACGCGGCGGCCGCGGCCGTATGGGGTCTCGTCCGGAGCGCACAGTCGGAGCACCCGGGCCGCTTCACGCTGCTCGACATCGGCCCGGACGACACCCTCGCCTCGGCCATGGCGGCGGCCCGGAACGCCGACGAGCCGCAACTGGCCGTGCGTGGCGGTGAGATCCGCGTCCCCCGGCTGACCCGGGCCGACGGCACACGGGAGGGTTCCGTCGAGGAGCTCGACCCGGACGGCACGGTCCTCATCACCGGTGGCACGGGTGTCCTCGGTGGGGCGGTGGCGGAACACCTCGTCCGGACCTGGGGCGTACGCCACCTGCTCCTCGCGAGCCGGCGCGGCGAAGACGCCCCGGGAAGCGCCGAACTCAAGCGGCGGCTGGCCGAGTTGGGTGCCGAGGTGTGCATCGCGGCGGCCGACGCCGGCGACCCCGCCGCGGTCGCCGGTCTGCTCGCGGGCATCGACTCGGCCCACCCGCTGACCGGCGTCGTGCACGCGGCCGGCGCCCTGGACGACGCCGTCGTCACCGCCCAGACTCCCGAGAGCCTCGCCGGGGTGTGGTCGGCCAAGGCGGCCGCCGCCCGTCACCTCCACGAGGCGACGCGCGGAATGCCGCTCGGGCTCTTCGTGGTGTTCTCCTCCGCCGCGGCCCTCCTCGGCAGCCCCGGACAGGCCAACTACGCGGCCGCGAACGCCTATTGCGACGCGCTCATGCGCAACCGCCGCTCCCAGGGGCTCGCGGGCCTTTCCATCGGCTGGGGTCTGTGGGAGGCCACCAGCGACCTGACCGGGCAGCTCGGCCGGACGGACCTGGCGCGCATGAAGCGCACCGGCTTCGCGCCCCTGAGCACCGAGAACGGCCTGGCGCTGCTCGACGCCGCCCGTGCGCACGGCCGCCCGTACGTCCTGGCGGCCGACCTCGACCCGCGCACCACGGCCGACGGCCTCTCCCCCCTGCTGCGTACACTCGCCCCGCCCGCCACCCGGCGCCGCGTGGCGGCGGCCGGGACGACCGGCGGCGCGCTCGCCACGCGTCTGGCCGGCCTGGACGAGGAGGGCCGCAGCACCGCAGTCACCGACCTGGTGCGCGAACACGTGGCGGCGGTGCTCGGCCACGGCACGGCGGAGCGGGTGAAGGTGGACGCCGCCTTCAGGGACCTGGGCTTCGACTCGCTGACGGCGGTGGAGCTGCGCAACCGCCTGTCGGCCGCCTGCGACGTGCGGTTGCCCGCGACGCTGGTCTTCGATCACCCGACGCCCCGGGCGCTGGCCGCCCATCTGTGCACCCGGCTGGGCGGCGGCGAGGTGGCCGGCCCCGCCGTGCGGCCCGTCACCGTCAAGGCGGACGAGCCCATCGCCATCGTCTCCATGGCCTGCCGCTTCCCGGGCGGGGTGACCTCCGCCGACGCGTTGTGGGACCTCGTCGAGTCCGGCCGGGACGCGATGGGCGCCTTCCCGACCGACCGCGGTTGGGACCTGGACCGGCTCTTCCACCCCGACCCCGACCACCCCGGCACCAGCTACAGCGACCAGGGCGGGTTCCTGCACGACGCGGGGGACTTCGACGCCGCGTTCTTCGGCGTCAACCCGCGCGAGGCGTTGGCCATGGATCCGCAGCAGCGGCTGCTGCTGGAAGCGTCGTGGGAGGTGCTGGAGCGAGCGGGTATCGACCCGACGTCGCTGAAGGGGACGCAGACCGGTACGTACGTGGGCGTGATGTACCACGACTACGCCAAGGCGTTTCCCGAAGCCGACGCCCAACTGGAGGGCTACGCCTACCTGGCGAGTTCGGGGAGCGTGGTCTCCGGGCGGGTGGCGTACACGCTGGGTCTGGAGGGTCCGGCGGTGACGGTCGACACGGCGTGTTCGTCATCGCTGGTCGCCATCCACATGGCGGCGCAGGCGCTGCGGCAGGGCGAGTGCGACCTCGCCCTCGCCGGTGGCGTCACCGTCATGGCCGACCCCGACGTCTTCGCGGGCTTCTCGCGTCAGCGCGGGCTGTCCCCGGACGGCCGCTGCAAGCCCTACGCGGCGGCGGCCGACGGAGTCGGCTTCTCGGAGGGTGTCGGCCTGATCCTGCTGGAGCGTCTGTCGGATGCCCGACGTCGAGGACATCGGGTACTGGGTGTGGTGCGGGGTTCGGCGGTGAACCAGGACGGCGCGAGCAACGGGCTGACGGCGCCGAACGGTCCGTCGCAGGAGCGGGTCATCCGACAGGCGTTGGCCAGTGCCCGGCTGACGGCGTCCGATGTGGACGTCGTGGAAGGGCATGGCACGGGGACGACGCTGGGCGATCCGATCGAGGCGCAGGCGCTCCTGGCCACGTACGGCAAGGAACGCGTCAGCGAACGGCCGTTGTGGTTGGGTTCGGTGAAGTCGAACATCGGGCACACGCAGGCCGCGGCGGGTGTGGCGGGTGTGATCAAGATGGTGATGGCGATGCGGCGGGGTGTGGTGCCGGCGAGTTTGCATGTGGATGAGCCGACGCCGCATGTGGACTGGGCGTCGGGTGCGGTGCGGGTGGTGTCGGAGGCGGTGCCGTGGCCTGAGGTGGATCGGCCGCGTCGGGCGGGTGTCTCGTCGTTCGGTGCGTCCGGCACCAACGCACATCTGATCATCGAGCACGTCCCCGAGCCGGCGGCCCCGGAAAGGGAGCCTGCCGCCGACGCACCGACGCCTTGGGCCCTGTCCGCCCGCAGCCCGGAGGCACTGCGCGACCAAGCCCACCGCCTCAAGGAGGCTGTCGCCGGGGGAGCGGACCCGGCCGAGGTGGGGTGGTCCCTGCTGACGACGCGTGCTTCCCACGAGCACCGGGCTGTGGTGGTGGGGACAGAGCATGCGGAGTTGATCGCCGGACTTGAGGCGTTGGCGGTGGGAGAGTCGCATGCGGGGTTGGTGGGTCCGGGTGTGGTGCGTGGAGGTAAGTCGATATGGCTCTTCAGTGGTCAGGGGAGTCAGTTGGTGGGGATGGGGTCGGGGTTGTATGAGCGGTTCCCGGTGTTCGCGGGGGCGTTCGATGAGGTGTGTGGGCTGCTGGAAGCGGAACTCGGGGCTTCGCTGAAGGATGTCGTCTTCGGCGGCCCTCAAGATCGTTTGGATCACACGATGTGGGCGCAGGCGGGGTTGTTCGCGCTCCAGGTGGGGCTGGCCCGGCTGTGGGAGTCGGTGGGGATACGTCCCGATGTGGTGATCGGTCATTCGGTCGGTGAGATCGCTGCCGCGTATGTGGCGGGTGTGTTCGATCTGGCGGATGCGTGCCGGGTGGTGGGTGCCCGGGCGCGGTTGATGGGCGCGCTGCCCGAGGGTGGTGCGATGTGCGCGGTGCAGGCCACCCCTGAGGAACTCGCCGGCGACCTGGAGGGCTCGGGGGTGAGTGTCGCTGCGGTGAACACTCCTGATTCCACCGTGATTTCCGGCCCTGCCGATGCTGTGGAGCGGATCGCTGCCGCATGGTCCGCCCAGGGACGCAAGACGAAAGCGCTCTCCGTCAGCCACGCGTTCCACTCGGCGTTGATGGAGCCCATGCTCCCGGACTTCGCCGACGCGCTGGCCGAGGTGAGGTTCAAGGCTCCTGCGATCCCGTTGATCAGCAATGTGACCGGTCTGCCTGCCGATGAAGAGATCGCGTCTCCCGACTACTGGGTGCGTCATGTTCGCCAGCCGGTTCTCTTCCGGCAGGCCGTCGCGCATGTTGCCGACGAGGCGGGGTACTTCGTGGAGTTGGGTCCGGCTCCGGTGTTGACCACCGCCGCCCAGCACACCCTCGACGAGGTGGACGGTCCCGAGCCGCTGCTGGTCTCTTCACTGGCCACTGGGCGGGCGGATGACCTGGCCTTTCTCCAAGCGGTGGCGCGGCTGCACACGGCCGGAGCCGCCGTGGACTGGACGGGCTGGTTCCTGGACCGCCCTGCGGTGGTGGATCTGCCGACGTATGCGTTCCAGCGTGAGCGGTTCTGGTTGGCCGGAGGGTCTGGGCGTGTGGATGCGGCGGGTCTGGGGTTGGTGGCCGCGGGGCATCCGTTGTTGGGTGCGGCGGTGGAGTTCGCCGATCGCGGTGGCTGCCTGCTGACGGGGCGGTTGTCGCGTTCGGGTGTTTCGTGGCTGGCCGATCATGAGGTGGCCGGGACGGTTCTCTTTCCCGGTGCGGCGTTGGTGGAGTGGGTGTTGCGGGCCGGTGACGAGGTGGGGTGTGTCACGGTCGAGGAGTTGATGTTGCAGGCTCCTGTGGTGGTGCCGGCGGCGTCGGGGTTGCGGGTGCAGGTGGTGGTGGACGCGGCGGCGGACGACGGTCGTCGTGAGGTGCGTGTCTACAGTCGTCCCGACGACGGCGACGACGCCTGGGTCTGCCACGCCACCGGCGTCCTCACCCCCGAAACATCCCGCCCCGCGCCGGAGTTGTCCGGCCCTTGGCCTCCCGCCGGAGCCGATCCGTTGGACGTCGAGACCTTCTACGCGCGCGCCGCCCAAGCCGGCTACGCGTACGGTCCGGCCTTCCAGGGGCTGAGGTCGGTGTGGCGGGACGGTGACGACCTGCTGGCCGAGGTCGCGCTGCCGGAGGCCGCCGGTTCGCGGGACGGTTACGGCATCCACCCCGCCCTCCTCGACGCCGCGCTCCACCCCCTGTTGGCCGCCAGGTTCCCGGACGGCGGGCACGACGAGGTGCGCGTCCCCTACGAGTGGAACGGCGTATCGCTGTGGGCGGTGGGCGCCACGACCGTCCGCGTACGCCTCAGCCCCGTCGAAGGCGGCATCGAGCAGGGCGCGCGGGTGACGGTCGCCGACACGACCGGCGGTCCCGTACTGAGCGTCGACGCCATGCGGACCCGGGCCGTGCGGGCGTCCCACCTCTCGGCCCACCAACAGCGCGACCAACAGGGCCTGTTCACGGTGGAGTGGACGCCGATTCCGGTGCCCGAGCAGGAGGCGCCGGGCGGCGCCCCCTGGGTCACACTCGGTGAAGGCGCCACCCCGGCCGATGTGGTGCGTTCCGACGACGAAGCGCCCTGGGCGGTGGTCACTCCCATCGAGGCCGGAGGCGACGGGCTCGCGGCGGCCGAGCGGGTGCTGTCCTTGGTCCAGGAGTTCCTGGCCGCACCCCGGCTGGCCGAGTCCCGGCTGCTGCTGGTGACCCGAGGTGCTGTCGCCACCGAGGACGACGGTGACGTCGATCCGGTCGCCGCTTCCATCTGGGGGCTGGTCCGCAGTGCCCAGTCCGAACACCCGGGCCGCTTCGTGCTCGTGGACACGGACGGCCTCGTGGACACGGACGGCGGAGACCTCCCGCAGGCCGCCCTGCGGCACCTCGTCGAAGAGCAGGACGAACCCCAGATCGCCCTGCGCGACGGCCGGTTCAGCGTCCCGCGCCTCACCCAGGCACGTCGGCCGGCCGCGCTGGTCGCGCCGCTCGGCGAACCGGCCTGGCGCCTCCGGATGGGCGCGGGCGGCTCGCTGGAGGACCTGACGGCGGCGCCCTGCCCGGAGGTTCTCGAACCCCTGGAGCCCGGCCGGATCCGGGTGTCGATGAGCGCCGCGGGCATCAACTTCCGCGATGTGCTCGTGGCCCTCGGCATGGTTTCCGCGTACGGGGCCATGGGCGGTGAGGGTGCCGGCGTCGTCACGGAGGTCGCACCGGACGTCACCCACGTCGCGGTCGGCGACCAGGTCATGGGCGTGTTCGAGGGCGCCTTCGGGTCCGTCGCGGTCGCCGACGCCCGTATGGTCGTGCCGGTTCCGTCGGGGTGGGGTGTGCTGGAGGCGGCGGGTGCGCCGGTGGCGTTCTTGACGGCTTGGTACGGGCTGGTGGAGTTGGCGGGTGTGCGGCCGGGTGAGTCGGTGTTGGTGCATGCGGCGACGGGTGGGGTGGGGATGGCGGCGGTGCGGATCGCCCGTCATCTGGGTGCGGAGGTGTTCGCGACGGCCAGTCCTGCCAAGCACGGTGTGCTGGAGGAGATGGGCATCGACGCCGGGCACCGTGCCTCCTCGCGTGATGTGGATTTCGAGGACCGGATCCGGCGGGCCACGGGTGGCCGTGGTGTGGATGTGGTGCTGAACAGCCTGACGGGCGAGTTCATCGAGGCGTCCTTGCGGCTGCTGCGCGAGGGCGGGCGCTTCCTGGAGATGGGCAAGACCGATGTGCGCGACCCGGCTGAGGTGGCCGAGCGGTATCCCGGGGTGACGTACCACCTCTATGACCTGGTCACCGACGCCGGACCCGACCGGATCGGGCGGATGTTCGAGCGTCTCGCCGAACTCTTCACCTCAGACCGGCTTAAGCCGCTGCCGGTACGTTCCTGGCCGCTGGACAAGGCGCGGGAGGCGTTCCGGTTCATGAGTCAGGCCAAGCACACCGGCAAGCTGGTGCTGGAGATCCCCCGTGCCCTCGACCCCGAGGGCACGGTGATGATCACCGGCGGCACCGGCGCGCTGGGGCGGCTCGTCGCCGAGCACCTCGTACGCGAGTGGGGTGTGCGGCGTCTGCTGTTGGCGGGTCGTCGTGGGCCGGAGGCTCCGGGCGCTGCTGAGCTGGTCGAGCACCTGCGGGGGTTGGGTGCCGAGGTGTCGGTGGTGGCGGCTGATGTGAGTGATGCGGTGTCGGTGGCGGAGTTGGTCGGCAAGGCGGATCCGGCGCATCCGCTGACGGGTGTGGTGCATGCCGCTGGTGTCCTGGAGGACGCGGTGGTGACGGCCCAGACCCCCGAGAGCCTGGCGCGTGTGTGGTCGGCGAAGGCGACGGCCGCGGCCAATCTGCACGAGGCGACGCGGGATCTGAGGTTGGGGGCGTTCGTCGTCTTCTCCTCGGCGGCTGCGACGCTGGGCAGTCCGGGTCAGGCCAACTACGCCGCGGCGAACGCCTACTGCGATGCTCTGATGCGTCACCGTCGTGCCGCGGGGCTGAGCGGGTTGTCGGTGGGCTGGGGGTTGTGGCAGACCTCCGGCGACGGCATGACCGGTGGTCTCGGTGAGACCGACGTCGCCCGCATGGCCCGCATCGGTGTCAAGGCGATGAGCAGCGAACACGGCCTCGCCCTCCTCGACGCCGCACACCACCAGGGCCGGCCCCACGTGGTGGGGCTCGACCTCGACCTGCGGACCCTGGCCACCCACCCCGTGGACACCAGGCCCACCCTCCTGCGCGGCCTCGCCGCTCCCGATCGGGCCGCAACGAGCAGGCCGACGGCTTCGGCGACCGCGGGCGCGCGGCCCGCCGACCTGGCGAGCCGGCTGGCCGCCCTGCCGCCGGCCGAACGGCACCACACACTGGTCGGCCTCATCCGGGAGCAGGCCGCCACCGTCCTCGGACACCACACCGACAGCCTCACCACCGGCAGCACCTTCAAGGAACTCGGATTTGACTCCCTCACCGCGGTCGAACTGCGCAACAGGCTCTCCGCAGCCACCGGCCTGCGCCTGCCCGCCGGACTGGTCTTCGACTACCCGGACGCCGACACCCTGGCGGAACACCTCGACGGACGGCTCGCACCCGACGGCGGAACGCCGACCGGGCAGGAGGCCACCGATTCCGTCCTCCGCGACATGGCGAAGCTTGAGCGCACCCTGTCCTCCGCGCTCGTCGAACACCTCGACGCGGACGCCGTCACCGCGCGTCTGGAATCCCTCCTGGCGAAGTGGCGGGCGTCCGGCGCGGCGTCCGGTGCCGCGCCCGACTCCGGCAGCGCCAAGGAGCAGCTCCAGGTCGCCACGACCGACCAGGTGCTCGACTTCATCGACAAAGAGCTGGGTCTGTGAACCGACGACCGTGCACGGCGCGACAACCACGCTGAAGGCTGGGTGAACTCTCATGGCGAGTGAAGAGCAACTGGTCGACTACCTCAAGCGGGTCGCCGCCGAACTGCACGACACGCGGCAGCGGTTGCGCGAAGTGGAGGAGCGCTCCCAGGAGCCGGTGGCCATCGTCGGCATGGCCTGCCGGTTCCCCGGCGGCGTCGCGTCGCCCGAGGCCCTGTGGGAGCTGGTGGCCGAGGGCAAGGACGCCATCGAGGGCTTCCCCACCGACCGCGGCTGGGACCTGGAGGGCCTCTACCACCCCGACCCCGACCACCCGGGAACCTGCTACGTACGCGAGGGCGGATTCCTCGACGGCGCCGACCGGTTCGACTCCGGGTTTTTCGGCTTCAGCCCGCGCGAGGCCCTCGCCAGCAGCCCGCAGCTGCGCCTGCTCCTGGAGACGTCCTGGGAGGTGCTCGAACGGGCGGGTATCGACCCCACCACCCTGAAGGGCAGCCCCACGGGCGTCTACGTGGGTGCCGCGACGACCGGCAACCCGACCCAGGGCGACCCGGCGGGCAAGGCCACCGAGGGGTACGCGGGCAGCGCGCCCAGCGTCCTCTCGGGCCGCGTCTCCTTCACCCTCGGCCTCGAAGGCCCGGCCGTGACCGTCGAGACCGCCTGCTCGTCCTCGCTGGTGGCCATGCACCTGGCCGCGCAGGCACTCCGGCAGGGCGAGTGCGACCTGGCCCTCGCCGGCGGCGTGACCGTGATGTCCACACCCGAGGTGTTCACCGGCTTCTCCCGCCAGCGCGGCCTGGCCCCCGACGGCCGCTGCAAGCCCTTCGCCGCGGCGGCCGACGGCACGGGCTGGGGCGAGGGCGCGGGCCTGATCCTGCTCGAGCGTCTGTCGGACGCGCGCCGCAACGGGCACAAGGTCCTCGCCGTTCTGCGGGGTTCGGCCGTCAACCAGGACGGCGCCAGCAACGGCTTCACCGCGCCCAACGGCCCCTCGCAGCGCCGCGTCATCCGGCAGGCGCTGGCCGGAGCCAACCTCTCCACGTCCGAGATCGACGCGGTGGAGGCGCACGGCACCGGCACCAAGCTGGGCGACCCCATCGAGGCCGAGGCCCTCATCGCCACGTACGGCAAGGAGCGCGACGAGGACCGGCCGCTGTGGCTCGGCTCGGTGAAGTCCAACATCGGCCACACGCAGGCGGCCGCCGGTGTGGCCGGTGTGATCAAGATGGTGATGGCACTCCGGCGCGAGCTGCTGCCCGCCACCCTGCACGTGGACGAGCCCACCCCGCACGTGCAGTGGGAAGGCGGCGGCGTACGGCTGCTCACCGAGCCGGTTCCGTGGTCGCGGAGCGAACGGGTGCGCCGGGCCGGCGTGTCCTCGTTCGGTATCTCGGGGACGAACGCGCATGTGATCCTGGAGGAGGCGCCGGCGGAGGTTTCCGACGAGGGTGTGCCGGAGCCTGTTCCGGGTGCGGTGGTGCCGTGGGTGGTGTCCGGGCGTACGGGTGAGGCGCTGCGGGAGCAGGCCCAGCGTTTGGGTGCCTTCGCGTCGGAGAGCTCCTCGCTGTTGGACGTGGGTTGGTCGCTGGCGACGTCGCGTGCGGCCTTCGAGCACCGGGCCGTGGTGGTGGGCCGGGACGTCGGTCAGGCGGTCGCGGGTCTTGAGGCGCTGGCCGCGGGTGAGGTGTCGGCGGATGTGGTGTCCGGGGTGGCCGGTGAGATGGGCCCTGGGCCGGTGCTGGTGTTCCCGGGGCAGGGGTCGCAATGGGTGGGCATGGGTGCCCAACTGTTGGATGAATCACCGGTGTTCGCGGCTCGGATTGCCGAGTGTGAGCGGGCGTTGTCTCCGTATGTCGACTGGTCGTTGGTCGAGGTATTGAGCGGTGACGGCGATGTGCTGTCGCGGGTGGAGGTGGTGCAGCCGGTTCTGTGGGCGGTGATGGTCTCTCTCGCCGCCGTCTGGGCGGAGTACGGGGTGAAGCCCGCCGCGGTGATCGGTCATTCGCAAGGTGAGATGGCTGCGGCGGTGGTGGCTGGTGCGTTGTCGTTGGAGGATGCGGCGCGGATCGTCGCGGTGCGTAGTGATGCGTTGAGGAGGTTGGCCGGTCGGGGTGCGATGGCTTCTCTCGGCGTGGGCCGGGAACTTGCCGAAGAGTTCATCGACGGGCACGCAGGAGTCGGCGTCGCTGCCGTGAACGGCCCTTCGTCGACGGTGGTTTCGGGCCCGCCGGAGCAGGTGGCCGCAGTGGTCGCGGAAGCTGAGGCGCAAGGTCATCGTGCACGCCTGATCGATGTGGATTACGCCTCGCACGGTCCGCAGGTGGATGAGATCGCGGATCTGCTGGCCGAGCGTCTGAGCGGTGTCGAGCCTTTGGCGACCGACATCGCGTTCTACTCCACGGTCACCGCCGGCCGGATCGACACCGCCACTTTGACCTCCGACTACTGGATCACGAACCTGCGGCAGCAGGTCCGCTTCGCCGACACGGTCGAAGCACTGCTGGCGGACGGCTATCGCGTCTTCATCGAGGCCAGCCCGCACCCGGTGCTGAACCTGGGCATGGAGGAGACCATCGAGCAGGCGGACGTCACCGCCACGGTGGTGCCCACCCTGCGCCGCGAGCACGGCGACATCCTCCAGCTCACGCATTCCGTGGCGCGCGCGTTCACGGCTGGCGCGGACGTCGACTGGCGGCGTTTCTTTCCCACGGACCCCACCCCCCGTACCGTCGACCTGCCCACCTACGCCTTCCAGCACCAGCGTTACTGGCTGGAGGTCGACGGAGTCGGTGACGTCCGGCAGGCGGGGCTGCGGCGCTTGGAGCACACGCTGCTGCCCGCCGCGCTCGGTCTGGCGGACGGCGCGCTCGTACTGACCGGCCGGCTCGCGGCGTCCGGTGCCGCCGGCTGGCTCGTCGACCACGCCGTGACGGGGACGACGCTGGTGCCCGGCGCGGCCCTGGTGGAGTGGGCGCTCCAGGCCGCCGACGAGGCGGGTTGCCCCACCCTGGAGGAGCTGACGCTCCAGGCGCCGCTCGCGCTGCCCGACTCCGGCGGGCTCCAGGTACAGGTCGTCGTGGGTCCGGCCGACGAGAGGGACGGGCGGCGGGAGGTGCGGATCTTCTCCCGGCCCGACACCGAGGACGCGGCGGACCACGACGAGGCGTGGTCGTGCCACGCCACCGGTGTGCTGAGCCCCGAACCCGCGTCCGCCGTCGACGGCGAACCGGGCGGGGCATGGCCGCCGGCCGGCGCGGAGCAGGTGGACATCGGCGGTCTCTACGAGCGGGCCTCGGCCGCCGGCTACCACTACGGCCCGGCGTTCCAGGGTCTTCGCACGGTGTGGCGGCACGGCGAGGACCTGCTGGCCGAGGTCGTCCTGCCCGACGCCGCGGGCGCTCATGACGGCTTCGGCATCCACCCCGTCCTGCTGGACGCCGCCTTGCACCCGGCGCTGCTGCTCGATGAAGGAGCCCAGGAGGAGCCCGAAGCCGGCGTCAGACTGCCCTTCGCGTGGAACGGCGTCTCCCTGTGGGCCACCGGTGCCACCGAGGCGCGGGTGCGACTGTCCCCGCACCGGGGGGAGGGGGACGAACCGGACCTGCGGCTGACGGTGACCGACGCCACCGGCGCACCCGTGCTGAGCGTCGCCTCGCTGGCGGTACGCCGGGCCGATCCCGGGCGGCTGCGCGTGGCGGGGAAGGCGGGGGCCAAGGGGCTGTTCACCGTGGAGTGGACCGACGTTCCGCCGGTGGACGTGCCTTCGGCGGACGCGGGGGACGAGCGCGGCTGGGCGGTGCTCGGCCAGGACGCGCCGGCCTGGGCCGGAGCGGACGTTCCGCGCTACGCGACTCCGGCGGCGCTGCTGGAAGGCGGTGCACCGGTTCCCGGAACGGTCCTCGTCGCACCCTCCCCGGCACCCGACACATCGTCCCTCGCCGTCGAGGCACACGGTCGCGCCGTCGCCGAGCGCACACTGCGGCTCGTACAGGACTGGCTGGCCGAACCGCGCCTGACCGACGCCCGCCTCGTCTTCCTCACCCACCGCGCGGCGGCCGTTCCGGACGTCGACGAGCCGGGGGACGTGGACGCGTCGGCCGCCGCCCTCTGGGGACTGGTCCGCAGCGCCCAGTCCGAGCACCCGGACCGCTTCGTTCTGCTGGATGTCGCGGACGGCCTCGACGCCGCGAACGACGAGGGGCTCGACCGCGCGGCCGTGGCACGGGCCCTCGCCTCCGGTGAGCCGCAACTGGCCCTCCGCGCCGGCCGCGTCCTCGCCCCGCGCCTCGTACGCGCCACCACGACCGGATCCGAGACCGAATCCGGGACCGGAGCCGACGGACCCCGGCGGCCCGCCCGCGCCGGCCTCGACCCCGACGGCACCGTCCTGATCGCCGGCGGCACCGGCATGATGGGCGGCCTGGTGGCCGAACACCTCGTCCGCACCTGGTCGGTGCGGCACCTGCTGCTCGTCGGCAGGCAGGGCCCCGACGCGCCCGGCGCCGGTGACCTCGCCGACCGGCTCACCGCGCTCGGTGCCCAGGTGCGGATCGTCGCCGCCGACCTCACCGACCGGCGGGCCGCCGAAGGGCTGGTCGCCTCCGTCGATCCGGAGCACCCCCTGACCGCAGTGATCCACGCGGCGGGCGTGCTGGACGACGCCGTGGTCACCGCGCAGACCCCCGATCAACTGGCCAGGGTCTGGGCCGCCAAGGCGACCGTCGCCGCCAACCTGGACCTCGCCACCCGGCGGGCGGACCCGGCCCTGTTCGTCGCCTTCTCCTCCGCCGCCGGTGTCCTCGGCAACGCGGGCCAGGCCGGATACGCGGCCGCCAACGCCTTCGTCGACGCCCTCGTGACCCGCCGCGACGGCACACACGGGACCGGGACCGCCCTGTCGATCGCCTGGGGGCTGTGGGCGCGTGACAGCGCCATGACCCGGCACCTCGACGAGGCCGACCTGGCGCGGCTGCGCGCGGGCGGCATGAAGCCGCTCTCGGACGAGCAGGGACTGGCCCTGCTGGACGCGGCGCGCGACGTGGACGGCCCGGCGGTCGTCGCCGCCGGGATCGACGTACGCGGCCTGGCCCAGGACACCGCCCCCGCGATGCTGCGGAAGCTCGCAGGGCGGCCGCGCCGCCGGACGGCCGCCGGTTCCACCGGCGACCCGGCGGCGCTGGAGAACCGGCTCGCGGGCCTCGACGCCGCCGAACGCCTCGCCGCCGTCACCGATCTGGTGCGCGAGTGCGTCGCGGCGGTACTCGCCTACCCCACGCCGGCCGACGTCCGCACCGAAGCCAACTTCAAGGACCTCGGCTTCGACTCGCTGACGGCGGTGCAACTGCGCAACAGCCTGACGGCGGCCAGCGGCCTGCGGCTCCCCGCCACCCTGGTCTTCGACCATCCGACGCCCCGGGCGCTGGCCGCCCATCTGTGCACCCGGCTGGGAGGCGGCGAGGTGGCCGGCCCCGCCGTTCAGCGTGCCACCGTCGAGGCGGACGAGCCCATCGCCATCGTCTCCATGGCCTGCAAGTACCCGGGAGGCGTCACCTCACCCGAAGATCTGTGGAGGCTGGTCGAATCGGGCGTGGACACGGTAGGGGAGTTCCCCACGGGCCGCGGCTGGGACCTGGACCGGCTCTTCCACCCGGACCCCGACCACCCCGGCACCAGCTACGCCGACCAAGGGGCCTTCCTGCACGACGCGGCCGATTTCGACGCCGCGTTCTTCGGCATCAGCCCGCGTGAGGCGTTGGCCATGGATCCGCAGCAGCGGCTGCTGCTGCAGGCGTCGTGGGAGGTGCTGGAGCGGGCGGGTATCGACCCGACGTCGCTGAAGGGGACGCAGACCGGTACGTACGTGGGCGTGATGTACCACGACTACGCGGCGGGCCTGGCCAGTGGCGAGGACCCCCAACTGGAGGGCTACTCCATGCTGGCCGGCTCGGGGAGCGTGGTCTCCGGGCGGGTGGCGTACACGCTGGGTCTGGAGGGTCCGGCGGTGACGGTCGACACGGCGTGTTCTTCGTCGCTGGTGTCGATCCACCTGGCGGCGCAGGCGCTGCGGCAGGGCGAGTGCGACCTGGCCCTCGCCGGCGGTGTCACCGTCATGGCGACCCCCGAGGTCTTCACCGGCTTCTCCCGCCAGCGTGGCCTCGCCCCGGACGGCCGCTGCAAGCCGTTCGCCGCCGCGGCCGACGGCACCGGCTGGGGAGAGGGCGTCGGCGTCCTCCTGCTGGAGCGTCTGTCCGACGCCCGGCGCCATGGGCGCCGAGTGCTGGGTGTGGTGCGTGGTTCGGCGGTGAACCAGGACGGCGCGAGCAACGGGCTGACGGCGCCGAACGGTCCGTCGCAGGAGCGGGTCATCCGACAGGCGTTGGCCAGCGGTGGGCTCGCCGCGTCCGATGTGGACGTGGTCGAGGGGCATGGCACGGGGACGACGCTGGGCGATCCGATCGAGGCGCAGGCGCTCCTGGCCACGTATGGGCAGGGGCGGCCGGAGGACCGGCCGTTGTGGCTCGGCTCGGTGAAGTCCAACATCGGTCACACCCAGGCCGCGGCGGGTGTGGCGGGTGTGATCAAGATGGTGATGGCGATGCGGCGGGGTGTGGTGCCGGCGAGTCTGCATGTGGATGAGCCGACGCCGCATGTGGACTGGGCGTCGGGTGCGGTGCGGGTGGTGTCGGAGGCGGTGCCGTGGCCTGAGGCGGCCCGGCCGCGTCGGGCGGGTGTCTCGTCGTTCGGTGCGTCCGGCACCAACGCGCACCTGATCATCGAGCACGTCCCCGAGCCGGCGGAGGCCGCACGGGAGGAGGATCCCGGTGACGGTGGACTGGTGCCGTGGGTGCTGTCCGCCCGCAGCCCGAAAGCGCTGCGCGACCAGGCCCACCGCCTCAAGGACGCCGTGGCGGACGCCTCTGACGTGCCCGCACGGGATGTGGGCTGGTCGTTGCTGCGTACGCGGTCGCTGTTCGAACACCGAGCAGTGGTGGCAGGCACGGAGCGGGTGGCCGCGCTTGAGGCGTTGGCGGTGGGGGAGTCGCATGCGGGGTTGGTGGGTCCGGGTGTGGTGCGTGGGGGCAAGTCGATATGGCTCTTCAGTGGTCAGGGGAGTCAGTTGGTGGGGATGGGGTCGGGGTTGTATGAGCGGTTCCCGGTGTTCGCGGGGGCGTTCGATGAGGTGTGTGGGCTGTTGGAGGAGGAGCTCGGGGGTTCGCTGAAGGATGTTGTCTTCGGTGGCCCTCAAGATCGTTTGGATCACACGATGTGGGCGCAGGCGGGGTTGTTCGCGCTCCAGGTGGGGTTGGCCCGGTTGTGGGAGTCGGTGGGGGTTCGCCCTGATGTGGTGATCGGTCATTCGGTCGGTGAGATCGCTGCCGCGTATGTGGCGGGTGTGTTCGATCTGGCGGATGCGTGCCGGGTGGTGGGTGCTCGGGCGCGGTTGATGGGTGCGCTGCCTGAGGGCGGTGCGATGTGCGCGGTGCAGGCCACGCCCGAGGAGTTGGCCGGTGACCTGGACGGCTCAGGGGTGAGCGTCGCTGCCGTGAACACTCCTGATTCCACCGTGATTTCCGGCCCTGCCGATGCTGTGGAGCGGATCGCTGCCGCATGGTCCGCCCAGGGACGCAAGACGAAAGCGCTCTCCGTCAGCCACGCGTTCCACTCGGCGCTGATGGAGCCCATGCTCCCGGACTTCGCCGATGCGCTCGCCGGGGTGAGGTTCAAGGCTCCCGCGATCCCGTTGATCAGCAACGTGACCGGTCTGCCCGCGGACGAGGAGATCGCGTCTCCGGACTATTGGGTGCGGCATGTTCGCCAGCCGGTTCTCTTCCGGCAGGCCATCGCGCATGTTGCCGACCAGGCCGGGTTCTTCGTGGAGTTGGGTCCGGCTCCGGTGTTGACCACCGCCGCCCAGCACACCCTCGACGAGGTGGACGGGCCCGAGCCGCTGCTGGTCTCGTCGCTGGGCGGCGGCCGGCCCGAGGAGCAGGCGTTCCTCGAGGCGATGGCGCGGCTGCACACGGCCGGGGCCGCCGTGGACTGGGACGTCTGGTTCCAGGGCAAGGGCAAGCCCGCGGTGGTGGATCTGCCGACGTATGCGTTCCAGCGTGAGCGGTTCTGGTTGGCCGGAGGGTCTGGGCGTGTGGATGCGGCGGGTCTGGGGTTGGTGGCCGCGGGGCATCCGTTGTTGGGTGCGGCGGTGGAGTTCGCCGATCGGGGCGGCTGCCTGCTGACGGGTCGGTTGTCGTCTTCGGGTGTTTCCTGGCTGGCCGATCATGAGGTGGCCGGGACGGTTCTCGTTCCCGGTGCGGCGTTGGTGGAGTGGGTGTTGCGGGCCGGTGACGAGGTGGGGTGTGTCACGGTCGAGGAGTTGATGTTGCAGGCTCCTGTGGTGGTGCCGGCGGTGTCGGGGTTGCGGGTGCAGGTGGTGGTGGACGCGGCGGCGGACGACGGCCGTCGTGAGGTGCGTGTCTACAGTCGTCCCGACGACGGCGACGACGCCTGGGTCTGCCACGCCACCGGCGTCCTCACCCCCGAGCCCACGGCCGCACCCGAGGGACTGGTCGGGGCCTGGCCGGCTTCGGGCGCAGTGCCGGTCGCCGTGGAAGGCTTCTACGAGCGGATGTCCGCGGCCGGTTACGCGTACGGTCCGGCTTTCCAGGGGCTGAGGTCGGTGTGGCGGGACGGTGACGACCTGCTGGCCGAGGTCGCGCTGCCGGAGGCCGCCGGTTCGCCGGACGGCTACGGCATCCACCCCGCCCTCCTTGACGCCGCGCTCCACCCGGCCCTCCTGCTCGACTGGGGCGGGGAACCGCAGGACGACGGCAAGCTGTGGCTGCCGTTCACCTGGAACCGGGTCGGCCTGTGGGCCGCGGGCGCCGACACCGTACGCGTACGCGTGTCGCCCGGTGAGCACGACGCCACCGAACGGGAACTCCGGCTCCTGGTCACGGACGCCGCCGGGACGAACGTACTGAGCGTGGGATCGGTGACGCTCCGCCCGGCGGACGTCGGGCAGTTGAGGTCCGTGAGGGACGACGACGGCTTGTTCACCGTGCGGTGGACGCCGCTGCCGCTTCCCGCCACGGTTGGGGAGGACGTCCCAAGCGGCGACGACGAAGCGCCCTGGGCGGTGGTCACTCCCATCGAGGCCGGCGGCGACGGTCTCGCGGCGGCAGAGCGGGTGCTTTCCCTGGTCCAGGAGTTCCTGGCCGCGCCCCAGTCGGCCGAGTCCCGGCTGCTGCTGGTGACCCGGGGCGCTGTCGCCATCGAGGACGACGGTGACGTCGATCCGGTCGCCGCTTCCGTCTGGGGGCTGGTCCGCAGTGCCCAGTCCGAACACCCGGGCCGCTTCGTGCTCGTGGACACGGACGGCGACGATCTCCCGCACGCCGCGCTGCGCTACGCCGTCGAGGAACTGGACGAACCGCAACTCGCCCTCCGCGACGGAACGCTGCTGATCCCGAGGCTGGTCCGCGCGACCGGGGGCCCTGCCGTCGGGGCGCCCGGCGCACGGGACTGGCGGCTGGAGACCAGCGGCACCGGAACGCTCGAGGGGGTGGCCCCCGTGACCTGCCCCGAACTCGCCGAACCCCTGGCTTCCGGCCAGGTGCGCCTGGAGGTCCGGGCCGCGGGAATCAACTTCCGCGACGTCCTGGTCAGCCTCGGCATGGTGCCGGGACAGACCGGCCTGGGCGGCGAGGGTGCCGGCGTCGTCACGGAGGTCGGGCCCGACGTCACGCACCTCGCGGTCGGCGACCAGGTCATGGGTGTGCTCGGCGGCTCGTTCGGGCCGGTGGCCATAGCGGACACCCGTATGGTGGCGCCGGTTCCGTCGGGGTGGGGTGTGCTGGAGGCGGCGGGTGCGCCGGTGGCGTTCTTGACGGCTTGGTACGGGCTGGTGGAGTTGGCGGGTGTGCGGCCGGGTGAGTCGGTGTTGGTGCATGCGGCGACGGGTGGGGTGGGGATGGCGGCGGTGCGGATCGCCCGTCATCTGGGTGCGGAGGTGTTCGCGACGGCCAGTCCTGCCAAGCATGGTGTGCTGGAGGAGATGGGCATCGACGCCGGGCACCGTGCCTCCTCGCGTGATGTGGATTTCGAGGACCGGATCCGGCGGGCCACGGGTGGTCGTGGTGTGGATGTGGTGCTGAACAGCCTGACGGGTGAGTTCATCGAGGCGTCCTTGCGGCTGCTGCGCGAGGGTGGGCGCTTCCTGGAGATGGGCAAGACCGATGTGCGCGACCCGGCTGAGGTGGCCGAGCGGTATCCCGGGGTGACGTACCACCTCTACGACCTGGTCACCGACGCCGGACCCGACCGGATCAGGGATATGTGGGCGGCGATGGAGGAGCTGTTCGCCTCCGGCGCGCTCGCTCCCCTGCCGGTGCGTTCCTGGCCGCTGGACAAGGCGCGGGAGGCGTTCCGGTTCATGAGCCAGGCCAAGCACACCGGCAAGCTGGTCCTGGAAATACCGCCCGCCCTCGACCCCGAAGGCACCGTACTGATCACCGGCGGCACCGGAGCTCTCGGCCGGGTCGTGGCCGAACATGTGGTCCGGCAGTGGGGTGTGCGGCGTCTGCTGTTGGCGGGTCGTCGTGGGCCGGAGGCTCCGGGCGCGGCCGAGCTGGTCGAGCACCTGCGCGGATTGGGTGCCGAGGTGTCGGTGGTGGCGGCTGATGTGAGTGATGCGGTGTCGGTGGCGGAGTTGGTCGGCAAGGCGGATCCGGCGCATCCGCTGACCGGTGTGGTGCATGCCGCTGGTGTCCTGGAGGACGCGGTGGTGACGGCCCAGACCCCCGAGAGCCTGGCGCGTGTGTGGTCGGCGAAGGCGACGGCCGCGGCCCATCTGCACGAGGCGACGCGGGACCTGCGGTTGGGGGCGTTCGTCGTCTTCTCTTCCGCGGCTGCGACGCTGGGCAGTCCGGGTCAGGCCAACTACGCCGCGGCGAACGCCTACTGCGACGCTCTGATGCGCCGCCGTCGTGCCGCGGGGTTGAGTGGGTTGTCGGTGGGCTGGGGGTTGTGGCAGACCTCCGGCGACGGCATGACCGGTGGTCTCGGTGAGACCGACGTCGCCCGCATGGCCCGCATCGGTGTCAAGGCGATGAGCGGCGAACACGGCCTCGCCCTCCTCGACGCCGCACAGCGCCGCGCCGAGCCCTACGTACTCGCCGCCGATCTCAATCCCCGCGTCCTGGCCGCCAAATCCGCCACCGCCCTGCCCGCCCTGCTGCGCGCCTTCGCCAACGGGCAGGGGCCCGCCCGGCCGACCGCTGCCGCCGGCCGGCCGAGCACCGACTGGGCCGGGCGACTCGCGGGCCTCACCGTCGAGGCGCAGTACCAGAACCTGCTCGACCTGGTGCGTACCCACGCCGCGGCGGTGCTCGGGCACGCGGGCACCGACGCCGTACGCGCCGACGTTCCCTTCACGGACCTCGGTTTCGACTCCCTGACGGCGGTCGAACTGCGCAACAGGCTCTCCGCCGCCACCGGCCTGCGCCTGCCCGCCACGTTCATCTTCCGTCACCCCACCCCCGCCGCCATCGCGGAGGAACTGCGCGAGCAGCTCTGCCCCGCGGCGGCCGACCCGTCGGCGCCGCTGTTCGGCGAGCTGGACCGGCTGGAGACGGTGATCGCGGGCCACGCGCACGACGAGGACACCCGCGGCCGCCTGGTGGCGCGCCTGGAGTCCCTGCTGTGGCGGCTGGGCGACGGCGCGGGTGACGGGAGCGGCGACACCGTCGCGGGCGACGACCTGGAGTCCGCGTCCGACGACGAGCTGTTCGAGCTGATCGACCGCGAACTGCCTTCTTGATCAGGAGTGGAAGAAACATGCCGGGTACGAAAGACACGCCGGGTACCGAGGAGAAGCTTCGCCACTACCTGAAGCGGGTGACGGCGGATCTGGGACAGACCCGTCAGCGCCTGCGCGAGACGGAGGAGCGGCAGCGGGAACCGCTGGCCATCGTCGCGATGGCCTGCCGGTACCCCGGCGGTGTGACGTCGCCGGAGGAACTGTGGGACCTGGTCGCCTCGCGTGGCGACGCCATCGAGGCGTTCCCGGCCGACCGCGGCTGGGACGTGGAGAACCTGTACCACCCCGACCCGGATCACCCGGGCACCAGCTATGTGAGGGAGGCCGGCTTCCTGCGGGACGCCACGCGCTTCGACGCCGACTTCTTCGGCGTCAACCCGCGGGAGGCGCTGGCCGCCGACCCGCAGCAGCGGGTGCTCCTGGAAGTGGCCTGGGAACTGTTCGAGCGCGCGGGCATCGACCCGGCCTCCCTCAAGGACAGCCCGACGGGCGTGTACGCGGGGGTGTCCAGCCAGGACTACATGTCCCGGTCCCGGGTGCCCGCCGAAGTGGAGGGGTACGCCACCACGGGCACCCTCTCCAGCGTCATCTCCGGTCGTATCGCCTACACCTTCGGCCTCGCGGGCCCCGCGGTCACGCTCGACACCGCGTGCTCGGCGTCGCTGGTCGCGATCCACCTGGCGGCGCAGGCGCTGCGGCAGGGCGAGTGCGAGCTGGCCCTCGCGGGCGGCGTCACCGTGCTGTCCACGCCCACCGCGTACGTCGAGTTCTCCCGCCAGCGGGGCCTGTCACCGGACGGCCGCTGCAAGCCGTTCGCCGCCGCGGCCGACGGCACCGGATTCTCCGAGGGCGTCGGCCTCGTCCTGCTGGAACGCCTCTCCGACGCCCGCCGCAACGGGCACCGCGTACTCGGCGTCATCCGCGGATCCGCCGTCAACCAGGACGGCGCGAGCAACGGCCTCACCGCCCCCAACGACGCCGCCCAGGAACGGGTGATCCGCCAGGCCCTGGCCAACGCCCGGGTCACCCCGGACACCGTCGACGCCGTGGAGGCACACGGCACCGGGACGACGCTGGGCGACCCCATCGAGGCGCAGGCGCTCCTCGCCACGTACGGCAAGGAGCGCGCCGACGACCGGCCGCTGTGGCTGGGCTCGGTCAAGTCCAACATCGGCCACACCCAGGCCGCCGCCGGCGTCGCCGGTGTGATCAAGATGGTGATGGCGATGCGGCACGGGGAACTGCCCGCCTCGCTGCACATCGACCGCCCCACGCCCCATGTGGAGTGGGAGGGCGGGGGAGTGCGGCTGCTCACCGACCCCGTGCCGTGGCCACGCGCCGACCGGCCCCGGCGGGCGGGCGTCTCCTCCTTCGGCATCAGCGGCACCAACGCCCACCTCATCCTGGAACAGGCCCCCGACGAAGCGGACGAGCCGGTGGAGCGCGCCGACGCCGCCCCGGACGGTGCCGTCGTGCCGTGGGTGGTCTCGGCCCGCAGCCGGGACGCGTTGCGGGCGCAGGCGGGCCGCTTGAGCGAGGCCGTGGGCGATGCTGGTGATGTACGTGATGTGGGTTGGTCGTTGTTGCGTACACGGTCGTTGTTCGAGCATCGGGCCGTTGTGGTCGCTGCGGAGCAAGCGGAGCGGGTGGCCGCGCTTGAGGCGTTGGCGGTGGGGGAGTCGCATGCGGGGTTGGTGGGTCCGGGCGTGGTGCGTGGGGGGA
Source organism: Streptomyces mobaraensis (assembly GCF_020099395.1). NCBI lineage: Bacteria > Bacillati > Actinomycetota > Actinomycetes > Kitasatosporales > Streptomycetaceae > Streptomyces > Streptomyces mobaraensis. Next base: position 7,077,880 of record NZ_CP083590.1, read on the forward strand.
GGACGGTGTGGCTCTTCAGTGGTCAGGGGAGTCAGCTGGTGGGGATGGGGTCGGGGTTGTATGAGCGGTTCCCGGTGTTCGCGGGGGCGTTCGATGAGGTGTGTGGGCTGTTGGAGGGGGAGCTTGAGGGGTCGCTGAAGGACGTCGTCTTCGGTGGCCCTCAAGATCGTTTGGATCACACGATGTGGGCGCAGGCGGGGTTGTTCGCGCTCCAGGTGGGGTTGGCCCGGTTGTGGGAGTCGGTGGGGATACGTCCTGATGTGGTGATCGGTCATTCGGTCGGTGAGATCGCTGCCGCGTATGTGGCGGGTGTGTTCGATCTGGCGGATGCGTGCCGGGTGGTGGGTGCCCGGGCGCGGTTGATGGGCGCGCTGCCCGAGGGTGGTGCGATGTGTGCGGTGCAGGCCACCCCTGAGGAACTCGCCGGCGACCTGGAGGGCTCGGGGGTGAGTGTCGCTGCGGTGAACACCCCCGACTCCACCGTGATTTCCGGCCCTGCCGATGCTGTGGAGCGGATCGCTGCCACATGGTCCGCCCAGGGACGCAAGACGAAAGCGCTCTCCGTCAGCCACGCGTTTCACTCGGCGCTGATGGAGCCCATGCTCCCGGACTTCGCCGACGCGCTGGCCGAGGTGAGGTTCAAGGCTCCTGCGATCCCGTTGATCAGCAATGTGACCGGTCTCCCTGCCGATGAAGAGATCGCGTCTCCCGACTACTGGGTGCGTCATGTTCGCCAGCCGGTTCTCTTCCGGCAGGCCATCGCGCACGTCGCCGACCAGGCCGGGGTGTTCGTGGAGCTGGGTCCGGCTCCGGTGTTGACCACCGCCGCCCAGCACACCCTCGACGGCGTCGTCGAAGCCGAGGCGCCGGAGCCGGTCGTGACCGCCTCGCTGCACTCCGCGCAGCCGGACGACGTGGCGTTCACGCAGGCGGTGGCCCGGCTGCACACGGCCGGGGCCGCCGTGGACTGGTCGGGCTGGTTCCCGGCCGACCCCGCCCCCCGTACCGTCGACCTGCCCACGTACGCCTTCCAGGGCCGGCGTTTCTGGCTGGCGGACATCCTGGCCCCCGAGGCGGCGTCCCAGGCGGACGGTGACGAGGCCGGTTTCTGGGCGGCCGTGGAAGGCGAGGACGTCCAGGCGCTCTGCGACACCCTGCACCTCAAGGACGACGAGCGCAGGTCGGCGTTGGAGTCCGTCTTCCCCGCCCTCTCCGCGTGGCGGCGCGAGCGGCGTGAGCAGTCCGTCGTCGACTCCTGGCGCTACCGCGTCGACTGGCAGCCTGTCCCCCTCTCCGACTCCACCGCTTCCGGATCCGGCCCCTGGCTGATCGTCGCCCCCTCCCAGGGCGCCGACGCCTGGGTCCGCGCCTGCCTGGACGCGCTGGAGGGGGCCGGGGTTTCGGCGGTGCTCGTCGAGGCGGGCCCGTGCCCGGGGCGGCCGGACCTCGCGGAGCTGCTCCGCTCCGGCCGGGCCGGACTCCCGGACGGTACCGCCCCTGCGGGCGTGCTGTCCCTGCTCGCGCTCGCCGAACGGCCCGCCGAGGCGTCGTTGGCGCTCTTCCAGGCCCTGCTGGACGCCGGGTTCGACGCACCCCTGTGGTGCGCCACCCGCGGTGCCGTCTCCTGCGGGGAGACCGATCCCGTCGTCTCCCCGGAGCAGGCGGCGGTGTGGGGCCTCGGGCGGGTGGCCGCCCTGGAGCATCCCGAGGCGTGGGGCGGCCTGGTGGACCTGCCCGCCGCCCCGGAGCGGCGGGCGGTGGGACCGCTCCCCGCGGTCCTGTGCGGGGACGCCGGCGAGGACCAGGTCGCGCTGCGCCCGGCCGGGGTTCTCGGCCGCCGCCTGGTGCCCGACGCGGCGTCCGCCGGCGGTGCCGGGGAGGGCTGGCGGCCGCACGGTGCCGTGCTCGTGACGGGCGGTGTCGGGCGGCTGGCGGACCACGTGGTGCGCTGGCTGGCCGGCCGCGGCGCCGAACACGTCGTCCTCGTGGACCCGGACGGCGCCGGGGGTCCCCGGCGGGAAGCCGAGCTGAACGCCGAAGTAGCCGAACACGGAACCCTGGTGACCGTGGTACGGACGCCGGAAGAGGCGGCGGGCGTACGGGTGCGGACGGTCATCCACACCTCGCTGCCGGGCTGGCCCGCCCCCTTGGCGGAGATCACGCCCGACGACCTGACCTCGGCCGTGTCCGCCGCCACGGCACTTGGTGAACCGGTCGGTGCCGGACCGGTGGAGACCGTGTTGTTCTTCTCGTCCCTGGCGGCCACTCTCGGCAGCAGGGAGCACGGTGCCCACGCCGCCGCCAACGCCTGCCTCGATGCCCTGGCCCGGCAGCACCGGCCCGAGGGCCCGCGGATCGTCTCCGTAGGCTGGGGCATCTGGGACCTGCCGGACGACGGGGATCTCGCCCTCCGGCAGACCGGTCTGTCGCGGCGGCAGGGGCTGCCCCCGCTGGAACCCCGGCTGGCGCTCGGCGCGCTGCACACCCTGCTCGACGGTGGCGGCGACGGTGGTGGCGGTGGCGGGCACGCGGTGGTCGCGGACATCGAGTGGGAACGCTTCGCCCCGCTGTTCACCCTCTCCCGGCCCACCCGGCTCCTCGACGGGGTGCCGGCCGCCCGGCGGGTGCTCGACGCCGGGCCGGAGGCCGGTGACGGGGCGGACGTCGCCGAGCTGCGGCGCGAGCTGGCCGCCCTGCCGGCGCGGGAGCGGGCCGGCGCGCTGCTGAAGACGGTCCGTACGCAGGTGGCGGCCGTGCTGCGGTACGAGCCGGGGCAGGACGTCGATCCCGAACGGGCCTTCAAGGACCTGGGCTTCGACTCCCTCGTGGTCGTCGAGCTGCGCAACCGGCTGCGCGCGGCCACCGGGCTGCGGCTGCCCGCCACGCTCGTCTACGACTACCCGACGCCCCGCGCCCTCGCCGAGCACCTGCTGGAGCGGATCCTGCCCGACGGCGGTGCGGCGGAGCTGCCGGTGGCCGCCCATCTCGACGAGCTGGACGCCGCGTTGGCGGACCTCGCCGCGGACGACCCCCGCCGCCGGGGCCTGATCCGCCGCCTCCAGGCGCTGCTGTGGAAGCACCCCGACGCCGCCGCCCCGGCCGCGTCGGACGGCGGGGCCGGGGCGGGCGGCGAGGAGGACCTGTCCGCGGCGAGCGCCGACGACATGTTCGCGCTGATCGACCGCGAGTGGGGCGGGCGCTGACCCACACCGGTCACTGATCCGAGGCGGGGTGGCTGCCGTGTGGCAGCCACCCCGGCTTCGTGCCCCGGCTTCATGCCCCGGCTTCATGCCCCCGCTTCGTGCCCCGGTTTCGTGCCCCGGCTTCGTGCCCCGGCTTCATGCGACCGGTGACCCCGGCGGCGGATCGGCCCTTCGCGCGGCGCGTGCTCTCAAGCCCCTCCCCCCCGAACGCCGGACGGGCCGGGGGCGGCTCGATCGCTCGGCCGCCCCCGGCCCGTCCTCGGTCTCCTTCTTCCGCTTCCCGGCGTCACCCGAGCGTCACCCCGGCGTCACCCGGGTGCGTCTCGGAGAACCGTAACCGCCTACCCCACAGGCGCCGACCCCGCCGCCGCCGGCGTGAGGACCGACGCGTCGAGGCCCACCACCGCCAGCTCCTCCGCGGTGAACGGCGGCGCGGTCAGCTCCGGGCGGCGTTCGCCGGTGCGCATGGCCAGCAGGAAGCGGTTGGAACCCAGCTCCGACTGGGGCGCGTTCAGGCTCATCACGTCCGTGACGATCTCCGACGCCTCCGGGACGCGGATCGACGCCGCCGTGATGGCGTCGGCGAACCGGAGGCGCTGCTCGGTGTCGACGCCGACGAGCCGCGGGTCCGTCGCGTCCACGCGGCAGTTGACGTAGTCGATGTCCTTGGACGCCGCCAGGATCCAGGGGTCGTCGACGGCCGCGCCGATCGCCTTCTGTATCCGGTGCCCGTCTCCCGTCCCGGAGGGGGCGCCCTGCCCGAGCTCCCGGTCCAGGGTGACGGCGCAGCGCGCGGCCGAGCTCATGCCGTGCCCGTAGATCGGATTGAAGGCCGTCAGGGAGTCGCCGAGGACCAGCAGTCCGTCGGGCCACCGGTCGAGCCGTTCCGGGTACAGGCGCCGGTTGGCGGCGGAGCGGGAGCCGTAGAGGGGGGTGAGCGGTTCGGCGTCGCGCAGCAGGTCGGCGATGACCGGGTGCCGGAGGTCCCTCGCGAACGGCAGGAACTCCTCCTCGGTGGAGGGGAGCCGGGCGCCGCGGGTGCAGGAGAGCGTCACGATCCAGCGGCCGCCCTCGATGGGGTAGACGACGCCGAAGCGGCCGGGCTCGCGGACGTTGTCGTCGGCGGCGATGTTCACGGCGGGGAAGCCCGTCGTCGCCCCGGGCGGGGCCTGGAAGAAGCGGGTCGCGTAGGCGACGCCGGCGTCCACGACGTCCTCTTCCGGCGCGGGCGCGCCGAGCGCCGCGAGCCACTGCTTGAGCCGGGAGCCGCGCCCGGTGGCGTCGATCACCAGGTCGGCTTCCAGCGCGGTCCGCCGCCCGCTGTCGATGTCGCGGACGACCACGCCGGTGACCCGTCCCGCGTCGCCGGTGAGGTCGACGGCCTCGGTGCGCTGCAGAACGGTGATGTTGCGCCGCGTCAGCGCCCCCTGACGTACCGTCAGGTCGAGCAGAGGACGGCTGGCGAGCAGGGCGAACTGCGTGGCGGGGAAGCGGTGTTGCCAGCCCTGCCCGGTGAGGGTGACCAGATCCGCGGGGAAGCCGAGCCGGCGGGCCCCCGCCGCGAGGAGGCGGTCGGTGGTGCCGGGCAGCAGGTCCTCTATGAGGTGTGCCCCGTTGGACCACAGCAGATGGGCGTGGCGGCCCTGCGGCACGCCCTTGCGGTGCCGGGCCTCCTCGGGCAGTTCGTCGCGCTCCACGACGGTGACGGTCTCGGCGTGGCGGGCCAGCACATGGGCCGCGAGGGTCCCTGCCATGCTGGCGCCCAGGACGACGGCGTGGGCGAGTCGGGTGGTGGTCACGCGCGGTTCCCTTCGGGGTGGGCGGGGTCGGTGCCGGATGCCGTGCCGACCGCGTCGGGTTCGTCCACGGCCGTGTCCCCGGCCGTGTCGGCGACCGTGTCCATGGTCACGTCCGTCACTCCCCAGAACGCCTGGACCCGGCGGCCCAGCCCGTTCTCGTCGAGTTCGACGATGCCGACGATGCGGAAGGTCATCGGCCGGGGCTTCCGCACGGTGACGACGGTCGGCGTCACGACGAAACGGTCGTCCATCGAGGTCATCGGCGGGCCCGGCACCTCGTGCGTCCCGCAGGAGACGGCCAGTTCGAGATGGCGGCGCAGATCCTCCTTGCCGACCATCGGCGGCCGTCCCACCGGGTCCTCGAAGACGATGTCGTCCGCGAACAGGTCGAGGACGCCCTCGATGTCGCCGGCGTTGATGCGTTGGGCGTAGTCGAGTGCCATCTTCTTTCGCGCGGCCTCGTCGGGCATTGCTCCTCCAGGAAGGGTGGCCGGTCAGCCGAGGACCGTGAGATCGGATGTGCCCCAGTACGCCTTCACGTGCTCGACGAGCCCGGACCTGTCCAGGCGCATCACGAGCATGGCGGCGCGCCGGATGCGGGCCGTCCGGGGGTCGTCGGGGGCCTTGAGCCAGCCGCGTCCGGCGTACAGCGGGCCGTCGGGCAGGTAGTCCATGACGGAGGTGACCTGCAGCAGGACGTGGGTGCCGTCCTGCCCGGCGACCGGCTCGGCCGCCTCCTCGTGGACGTGGGCGCCGAGCAGACGCGCGTAGTGGGCGCGCAGTTCCCCGTGGCCGGTGAGCGGCGGCAGGCCGACCGGGTCCTCCAGGACGGCGTCGGGGGCGTACAGCTCCAGGACCGCGTCGACGTCCCCGGCGTTGATCCGACGGCTGTGCTCCAGGGCCCGCTGCTTGCGGGTGAACTCGTTCATCGCTGCTCCTCCACTGCCTGGCCGTCGTGTCCGTCGCCGGTGTCCCGGCCGAGGTCCCGGTCGATGAACGCGAAGATCTCGTCGGCCGACGCGTCCTGGATGCGGGTGGCCAGCGCGGTGTCCCCGGCCGGCTCCCCGGCTGCGTCCCCGGCCGTGCCGTCCGGTACGTCGAGGCGGGCCAGTGCGGCGCGCAGCCGCCCGGCCAGCGCGGTCCGTGCCGTGCCGTCCCGCGAGGAGACGGCGAGCAGGGCGGACTCCAGGCGCTCGAACTCCTCCAGGACGCCGGCGAGCGGGTCCGCCTCCGGCGGCGCCAGTTCCTCTTCCAGCCGGCGGGCGAGCGCCGCCGGGTCCGGGTGGTCGAAGACGAAGGTGGCCGGCAGCTTCAGACCGGTCGCCGCCGAGAGCCGGTTGCGCAGCTCCACCGCGGTCAGGGAGTCGAAGCCGAGTTCGCGCAGGCCCTGCGTGGCGTTGACGGGCGTGGCCGCGTCGTAGCCGAGAACCGCCGCGACGTGCGAGCACACCAGGTCGAGCAGCGCCTGCTCCCGCTCCGCCGCGGGCAGCCCGCTCAGCGTCCTCCGGAGCGCGGACGGCCCCGACGGGCCGCCGGCGGCCCGGTCCGCGCCGCCGCGCACCAGGTTCCGCAGCAGCGTCGGCGCGGCGGAGTGGCTCCGCGCCTGCCGGCGCATCCGGGCCAAATCCAGCCGGACCGGCGCGAGCAGCGGCAGACCGCTGTCCCACGCGGCGTCGAGGAGGGCGAGGCCCTCGTCGGCGCCGAGCCCGACCACACCGGCGGCGGCGTGCCGCGCCCGGTCGGCGTCGCTCAGCCGCCCGGACATGCCCTCCGTCAGCCGCCAGTAGCCCCACGCCAGGGAGGTGGCGGTGGCGCCGCCGGCCCGCCGGTGCGCGGCGAGCGCGTCGAGGAAGGCGTTGGCGGCCGTGTAACCGGCCTGCCCCGCCCCGCCGAGCAGGCCGGCCACCGAGGAGTACAGGACGAACGCCGACAGGTCCGCGTCCGCCGTCAGCTCGTGCAGGTTCCAGGCGGCGTCCGCCTTCACCCGCATCACCTCCTCGACCTGCTCGGCCGAGAGGTTCTGGACGACCGCGTCGCTCACGGTGCCCGCGCAGTGGAACACCGCGGTCAGCGGATGCTCGGGGGGCACCGACGCCAGCAGGGCCGCGGCGGCCTCCCGGTCGCCCGGGTCGCAGGCGGCGAAGGAGATGTGGGCGCCCAGCGCGGCCAGTTCCGCGGCGAGTTCCAGCGCGCCGGGGGCCTCGGCCCCGCGCCGGCTCGACAGCAGCAGGTTCCGTGCGCCGTGCCGGGTGACCAGGTGCCGGGCGGTGAGGGAGCCCAGGGCGCCGGTGCCGCCGGTGATCAGCACAGTGCCGTCCGGGTCGAACGCGACCGGCAGGGTGAACACCGGCGGACGCGAGGCGGCGTACCCGGAACCCAGCGCCTCGGGCGCCCGGCGGACGTCCCACACGGACCCTTCCACCGGCGTCAGGGCGCCGCGCGCCGCGAACTCAGTGAATGCCGCGACCACGTCGCGGGCTCGCTCGGCCGCGACCGGCCCGACCGCCTGGTCCGGGCCGGCTCCCCGCCGGACCACCAGTGCGCCGTCCCGCACCGCCAGGACCGCGTCGGGAGAGCCCGCCGGAGCGGTACCGCCCGCCGCGTCCACGGTCCGAAGCCGGGCGCCGAGATGCCGGGCCAGGCGCATGGCGGCCGAGCCGACGGCTCCCGTGCCCTCCTCGACGAGCAGCGCATCGCCCTCGCGCAGCTCCGCCACGTCCGTGAGCGCGTGGTACGCGGACCCATGGACCCCGAGGGACCCGGCCGCCCGCGTCCAGCTCCAGCCGGACGGCACCGGCGCGACGAGCCCGGCCCCGGTGACGGCCACCGGCCCCACGGCGTCGAACAGCCCGAGGACCCGGTCTCCCACCGACACGGCACCGACCCCGGCACCCACCTCCGTCACCACGCCCGCACCGGCGACCACGGGCGCGGGAGCGCCCGGCGCGGCCGGGTCCGGGGCGGCCGCCCGCAGCGCCACCCGTACCTCGTCCGCCGCGAGCTCCCGGCCGGCCTCGGGGGCGTCGACGAGGGCGAGCCGCTCCCCGTCCCCCCGCGCCAGGCGCCAGGTGGCGGATCCGACCGGCGGGGCGAGCCGCCCGGACGCGTCGTCGCGCACCAGCCGCGGCACGTACATCAGGCCCTCGCGCAGCGCCAGTTCGGGCTCGTCCGAGGCCAGCGCCGCCGGAACCGCCGCGAGGGAAGCGGGCAGTTCGTCGACGTCGAGCAGCGTCAGCCGGCCCGGGTTCTCGGTCTGCGCGCTGCGCACCAAGCCCCACAGCGCCGCGCCGGGCAGATCGCCGGCCTCCTCGCCCGGCCGTGCGGCGACGGCGCCCTGGGTGACGACGACCAGACGGCTCGTCCCGAACGCGGCGTCGGCGAGCCAGTCCTTCAGCAGGCCCAGCAGCGCGACGGAGGAGTGCCGTGCGAACTCGGCCGCGTCGTACGCCTCTTCCATCGGTGTGACGCACACCGCGAGGACGACGTCGGGCACGTCACCCCCCGCGGCGGCCTCCGCCCGCAGCGCCCCGAACGTCTCCCGCACGGGCGCCCCGTCCAGCACCCCGGACAGCTCCGCCGCCAGCGGCTCTCCGGGCAGCGCGACGAGGGCCGCCCGCGGGCGACCGCCGTCGCCCCGGGCCTCCACCCGCGTCCAGTCGAGCCGGAAGAGCGCGTCGCGGTCCACACCCCGCGCCCCCGCGACCTGACGGGCCGCCACCGGCCGCACCGTGAGCGCCTCCAGCGTCAGCACCGGCGCGCCGGCGGTGTCCACGGCCGTCAGGGACAGCCGGTCCGCTGCGGTACGGGTGATCCGGATCCGCAGCCGGTCCGCGCCCGCCGCGTGCACCCGGAGGCCGCTCCAGGAGAACGGCAGCAGCACCTGGTCCGTGTCGGCGGACGACGCGGCCGTGTCCAGGATCAGCGCGTGCAGCGCGGCGTCGAGCAGCACGGGATGCACCCGGTACCGGCCGGCCGCGCCGCTCTCCGGCTCCGGCAGGGCCACCTCGGCGTACACGTCCTCGCCGTGCCGCCACGCGGCCACCAGACCCCGGGTCGCCGGGCCGAAGTCGTAGCCGTACGACGCGAGTTCGTCATAGGGGTCGGCGCCGTCGGTTCCATCGGCCCCGGAGACGGGCGTGGACCCCGGCGGCGGCCAGGCGCCGGGGGACCCGGCGTCCGGAGCCTCCGGACCGGCGGGCGCGAGCACACCCGCGGCGTGCCTGGTCCACCCGTCCTCCTCGCCGCCGCCGGCGGGCCGGGAGTGGACGGACACCGGGCGCCGCCCGTCCTCGTCCACCGGGCCGACCACCACCTGGAGGTCGACCGCGCCCGCGTCCCCGAAGGCGAGCGGCGTGTGCAGGGTGAGGTCCGCGAGCTGCTCGCAGCCGGTGCGCACGGCGGCCTGGAGGGCCAGTTCCACGAACGCCGACCCGGGCAGCAGCACGGTGTCCGCGACCCGGTGCTCGGCGAGCCAGCCCTGGTCCCGCGGCGAGATCCGGCCGGTCAGCACATGGCTGCCGCCGTCCGCGAGTTCCACGGCGGCCCCCAGCAGCGGGTGCCCGGCCGAGGCGAGCCCGAGCCCCGACGGATCCCCGGCGACGGCCCGGCGCCCCTCCAGCCAGTACCGCTCCCGCTGGAAGGCGTACGTCGGCAGGTCCACGATCCGGGGAGGCGGAACGGCGGGGAACCAGCCCCTCCAGTCCACCTCGGCCCCGGCGGCGAACGCCTGGGCGACGGCGCGCGCGAGCTGCGCCGTGTCCCCGTGATCGCGGCGCAGCGTGGGCACCACGGTGGCGGAGACGTCCGCCCGCTCGATGGTCTCCTCCACGCCGAGGGTCAGTACGGGGTGCGGGCTCGCCTCGATGAACAGGCGGTAGCCGTCGGCGAGGAGGGCCTCGACGGTGTCGGCGAAGCGCACCGGCTGCCGCAGGTTCGTGATCCAGTAGTCGGTGCCGAGGACGCCGGTATCGTCCAGGTTCTCGGCGGTGACCGTCGAGTAGAACGCGATACCGGTGTCCGACGGACGGATGCCGGAGAGCCGCTCGGTGAGCAGATCGGTGATCAGATCGACCTGGGGGCCGTGGGAGGCGTAGTCCACGTCGATGACGCGGGCCCGCAGCCCGCGCGCCTCGGCCTCGGCCACGACCGCGGCGACCGCCTCGGGCGGGCCCGAGACCACCGTGGACGACGGCCCGTTGACCGCCGCGACACCCACCCCGGGATGCCCCTCGACCAGCTCCGCGGCCTGCTCCCGGCCCACCCCGAGGGAAGCCATCGCACCGCCCCCGGACAGCTCCCGCAGCGCCAGGCTGCGCAGCGCCACGACCTTCGCGCCGTCCTCCAGCGTCAGCGCCCCCGCCACGCACGCCGCGGCGATCTCGCCCTGCGAATGCCCCACCACGGCGGCCGGCACGACCCCGTACGCCGCCCACACCGCCGCCAGCGACACCATCACGGCCCACAGGACGGGCTGGACGACCTCCACCCGCGTCAGCTCCCCGCCGTCACCGCGCATCACCTCGGTCAGCGACCAGTCGACGTAGGGGGCGAGGGCTTGTTCGCACTCGGCGATGCGGGCGGCGAACACCGGCGACTCGTCGAGGAGCCGGGCGCCCATGCCCGCCCACTGCGAACCCTGCCCCGGGAACACCAGCACCGGACCGGCACCGGAGGAGCCCGCGACCCCGGTCACCACGTCGGACGAGGGCTCGCCCGCCGCCAGCGCCCGCAACCCGGCCGTCAGCGCGTCCCGGTCACGCCCCAGAACGACCGCCCGCCGCTCGAACAGCGACCGGGTCCTGACGAGCGACCACCCCACGTCGACGGGCGACGCGAGCCGGGGATCGTCGGCCACCCGCGCGGCCAGCGCCCGGGCCTGGGCCCGCAGCGCCGTCTCGTCACGGCCGGAGATCACCCACGGCACCACCCCGGCCGGCGCCTCGGCGTCGCCCGAGCCCGCCGGCTCCGGCGCTTCCGGCGCCTGCTCCAGGATCACGTGCGCGTTCGTGCCCGAGATGCCGAAGGCGGACACCCCGGCCCGGCGCGGGCGTTCGCCGCGCGGCCAGTCGACCGGCTCGGCGAGGAGCCGCACCCCGCCGCTCTCCCAGTCCACGTGCGGCGTCGGCGCGTCGAGGTGGATCGAGGCGGGCAGCCGCTCGTGCTCCAGGGCCTTCACCATCTTGATCACCCCGGCCACACCGGCCGACGCCTGCGCGTGCCCGATGTTCGACTTGATCGAACCGAGCCACAGCGGCCGGTCCGCGGGCCGGTCCTTGCCGTAGGTGGCGAGGAGTGCGCCGGCTTCGATGGGGTCGCCCAGTGTGGTACCCGTGCCGTGCGCCTCCACCACGTCCACGTCCTCGGCGGACAGCCGCGCGTTGGCCAGCGCCTGCCGGATCACCCGCTGCTGCGCCTGCCCGTTGGGCGCCGTCAGACCGTTGCTCGTACCGTCCTGGTTGACGGCCGAACCGCGGACGACGGCGAGGACCTTGTGCCCGTTCCGCCGCGCCTCCGACAGCCGCTCCAGGACCACCAGGCCGACGCCCTCGGCCCAGCCCGTGCCGTCGGCCGCCGCGGCGAACGGCTTGCACCGCCCGTCCGCCGCGAGACCCCGCTGGAGCGAGAACTCCACGAACGAGCCCGGAGTCGCCATCACCGTCGCGCCCCCGGCCAGCGCCAGCGAGCACTCGCCCCGGCGCAGCGCGTTCGCCGCCTGGTGGATCGCCACCAGGGAGGACGAGCAGCCGGTGTCGAGCGTCATCGCCGGCCCTTCGAGGCCCAGCACGTACGACACCCGGCCCGAGGCGACGCAGCCGAGGTTGCCGGTGCCGATGTACCCCTCCACCTCCGTGGGCCGCTCACCGACCAGCGCGAGGTAGTCGAAGATCGTCAGGCCGGTGTACACCCCGGCGTTGCTGCCCTTGAGTGCCTCGCGGGTGATGCCCGCGTGCTCGAACGCCTCCCACGCGGTCTCCAGGAGCAGCCGCTGCTGCGGGTCCATCGCCACGGCCTCGCGCGGGCTGATGCCGAAGAACGCGGCGTCGAAGTCCCCCGCGTCGTAAAGGAATCCGCCCTCGCGCACATAGCTCGTACCGCGGCTCTCCGGATCCGGGTCGTACAGCGCCTCCAGGTCCCAGCCGCGGTCGTCGGGGAAGTCGCCCATGGCGTCCCTGCGGGCCATGACCAGGTCCCACAGCTCCTCGGCGGAACGCACGTCGCCCGGGTACCGGCAGGCCATGCCGACGATCGCGATCGGTTCGTCGTCCGCGACGACCCCGGCCGCCCCCGCCGCGTCGTCCGCCGTCCCGCCCGACAGCTCGGCGCGGAGGACGTCGGCGAGCGCCTCGGGCGTGGGGTGGTCGAAGACCACCGTGGTCGGCAGGGTGAGGCCGGTGCTCTTGTTGAGCCGGTTGCGCAGCTCCACCGCGGTCAGCGAGTCGAAGCCGAGCTCCTGGAACGGCTTCGCCGCCGGCACCGCGTCCACGTCCGAGTGCCCCAGGGTCGCCGCCGCCTGCGCACGCACGTGCTGCAACAGCAACTGTCGCTGCTGGGCCGGCTTCACCCCGGCCATCTCCTGCCGCAGCGACGACTCCTCGGCGCTCTCGCGCACCACCGGTGCGACCGCCCGCCGGTTCTCCGGCAGGTCCCCGAGCAGGGGGCTGGGCCGCTGCGCGGTGAACGTCGACGTGAACTGCGCCCAGTCGAAGTTCGCGACGGTCAGCGTCGTCTCGCCCGAACTCATCGCCTGGTGAAGCACCTTGACGCACAGGTCGGGGTCGAGCGGATGCAGACCGAACCGGCTGAAGAAGGCCAGCGCGGCCTGATCGGCGGCCATCCCGGCCTCGGCCCAGGGGCCCCAGGCGATGGAGGTGGCGGGGAGTCCTTGCGAGCGGCGGTGTTCGGCGAGGGCGTCGAGGAAGTGGTTGGCGGCGCCGTAGGCGCCCTGCCGTCCGCTGCCCCACACGCCGGCGCCGGAGGAGAACATCACGAAGGCCGACAGGTCCGCGTCCCGCGTCATCTCATGCAGGTTGAGCGCGGCCCGCGCCTTCGGCGCGAGCACCTCGTCCAGCTCGGAGAGGGAGAGCTCGTCGAGCGCGATGTAGTTGGGCACGCCCGCGGCGTGGATGACGGCGGTGAGGGGGTGGTGGTCGGGGATGGTGTCGAGGAGGTCGCGGAGTTGGTGGGGGTCGCTGACGTCGCAGGCGGTGATGGTGACGGTGGTGCCGAGTTGGGTGAGTTCTTGGGTGAGTTGTCGGGCGCCGGGGGCGTGGGGTCCGCGTCGGCTGGTGAGGTGGAGGTGGGGTGCGCCGTGGTGGGCGAGCCAGCGGGCGAGGACGGCGCCGATGCCGCCGGTTCCGCCGGTGATGAGGGTGGTGCCTTGGGGTTGCCAGGTGGGGGTGGTGTGGGTGGTGGGGGCGTGGGTGAGGCGTCGGGTGTGGGTGCCGGTGGTGCGGATGGCGATTTGGTCTTCGTCGTCCTGTTGGTTCAGGGCGGTGGCGAGGCGGGTGAGGGTGTGGTGGTCGATGTGTGGGGGGAGGTCGATGAGTGTGGCCCAGAGGTGGGGGTGTTCGAGGGCGGCGACGCGTCCGAGTCCCCAGGTTTGGGCTTGGTGGGGGTGGGTGAGGGGGTCGGTCGATCCCGTGGAGACGGCGCCTTGGGTGAGGGTGTGGACGGGTGTGGTGGTGCCGTTGTCGTTGAGGGCTTGGATGAGGGTGGTGGTGGCGGCGAGGCCGGTGGGGACGGCGGGGTGGTCGGGGTGGGGTGTCTCGTCCAGCGCCAGCAGATTGACGATCCCGGCGCACGGACCTCCCTCCAGCAGCGACCGCAACTCCCTGGCGAATTCCGCGCGTTCCACGTCCCGCGCGTCCACCACGTGCCGTCGCACCTCGGCGCCGTGGGCGGCCAGGGTCTGCGCGGCCGCCAGAACGGCAGGGTGATCGATGTGCGCGGCGGGCACGAGCAGCAGCCAGTCCCCGCTCAACTCCGGCGCGGCCGACGGATCGGCCAGGTGCTTCCAGGTGACGCGGTAGCGCCAGGAATCGACCGTGGTCTGCTCCCGGTGCCGGCGTCGCCAGGCCGAGAGGACCGGCAGTGCGGGCTCCAGCGTCTCGACCGCCTGGGACCCTCCGTCGAGCTCCAGACTCTCCGCGAGCGCCTCGACGTCCAGGTCCTCGATCGCCTGCCACACCTGCGCCTCGACGGGATCGTGGCCGCCGCCCGCCACCGGGGCCGCCGCGGGCGGCTCGACCCAGTAGTGGCGGTGCTGGAAGGGGTAGGTCGGCAGGTCGACGGTCCGGGGGGCGGGGTCGGTGGGGAACCAGCGTCGCCAGTCGACGTCCGCGCCCGAGGTGAAGGCCAGGGCGGCGGAGTGCGTGAACTGGGCGAGCCCGCCGTGGTCCCGCCGCAGCGTGGGAACGGTCGTGGCCGTGACGCCGGACCGGTCGATGGTCTCCTGGATGCCCAGGTTGAGTACGGGGTGGGGGCTGGCCTCGATGAACAGGCGGTAGCCGTCGGCGAGCAGGGCCTCGACGGTGTCGGCGAAGCGCACCGGCTGCCGCAGGTTTGTCACCCAGTAGTCCGTGTCCAGACCGGTGGTGTCGATGTGCTCGGCGGTGACGGTGGAGTAGAACGCCACGTCGGTGTCCACCGGGCGGATACCGCTCAGGCGGTCCGTCAGCTGATCGGTCAGCCGGTCGATCTGCGGGCCGTGCGAGGCGTACCCGACGTCGATCACGCGGGCCCTGAGCCCCCGGGCCTCGGCCTCGGCGACCACGGCGGCGACGTGCTCGGGCGGACCGGAGATCACGGTCGAGGACGGACCGTTGACCGCCGCGACGCACGTCCCCGGCCGGTCGCCGATCAGTTCGGCGGCCTCTTCGGCGCCGGTCCCGAGGGAGGCCATGTCGCCGTGTCCGGCGAGTTGTCGGAGGGCGTGGCTGCGGATGGCGACGATGCGGGCGGCGTCGTGGAGGGTGAGGGCGCCGGCGACGCAGGCGGCGGCCATTTCGCCTTGGGAGTGTCCGACGACGGCGGCGGGGGTGATGCCGTGGTGGGCCCATACGGCGGCGAGGGAGACCATCATGGCCCACAGGACGGGCTGGACGACTTCCACGCGGGAGAGTTCGCTGCCGTCGCCGCGCAGGACGTCGGTGAGGGACCAGTCGACGTGGGGGGCGAGGGCTTGTTCGCACTCGGCGATGCGGGCGGCGAATATCGGTGATTCGTCGAGGAGTTGGGCGCCCATGCCGATCCATTGGGATCCCTGGCCGGGGAAGACCAGGACCGGTCCGGGTCCGATGTCGCCGGCGGTTCCGGATACGACGTCGGGTGAGGGGTCGCCGGAGGCCAGGGCTCGTAGGGTGGTGACGGCGTGGTCGTGGTCCTGGCCGATGACGACGGCGCGGTGTTCGAAGACCGACCGGGTGGTGGCCAGCGACCAGCCGACCTCCAGGGTGTCGGCGTCGGTGAACGCGTCGAGTCGGCGGGCCTGTTGGCGCAGGGCTTCACCGGTGCGGCCGGACAGGACCCACGGCACCACCGGACCCGCCTCGGTCTCGGCCGCCGGGGCCCGCTCCTCCTCCGGTGCCTCCTCCAGGATCAGATGCGCGTTCGTGCCCGAGATCCCGAACGCCGAGACGCCCGCCCGGCGCGTACGCTCCGACCGCCACGCGACCGGCCCGGTGAGCAGCCGTACGCCGCCCTGCTCCCACGGGACGTGTGGCGACGGCGCGTCGATGTGCAGCGAGGCGGGCAGGAGGCCGTTGCGCAGGGCCATGACCATTTTGATCACCCCGGCGACGCCGGCGGCCGCCTGGGTGTGGCCGATGTTGGACTTCACCGAGCCCAGCCACAGCGGCCGGTCCGCGGGCCGGTCCTTGCCGTAGGTGGCGAGGAGCGCGCCGGCCTCGATGGGGTCGCCGAGCGTGGTGCCGGTGCCATGCGCCTCCACCACGTCCACGTCGTCGGCCGACAGGCGCGCGTTGGCGAGGGCGGCACGGATGACCCGCTCCTGCGAGGGTCCGTTGGGGGCGGCCAGACCGTTGCTGGTGCCGTCCTGGTTGACGGCCGAACCCCGGATCACCGCCAGGACCTTGTGCCCGCGCCGCCGCGCCTCGGAGAGCAGTTCCAGTGCCACGACGCCGGCGCCCTCGCCCCAGCCCGTACCGTCGGCGGCGGCCGCGAACGGCTTGCACCGGCCGTCGGGCGCCAGTCCCCGCTGCCGGGAGAACTCCGTGAACGAGCCGGGCGTCGCCATCACGGTGGAACCGCCCGCGAGGGCCAGCGAGCACTCGCCCTGCCGCAGCGCCTGGGCCGCCAGGTGGATGGCGACCAGCGACGACGAGCACGCGGTGTCGACCGTCACGGCCGGGCCTTCGAGGCCCAGGGTGTAGGAGATCCGGCCCGAGACCACGCTGCCGAGGTTGCCGGTGCCGATGTACCCCTCGACCTCGCTCGCCGTCTGGCTGATCAGCGTCAGGTAGTCGTGGGCGCTCACCCCGGTGAAGACGCCCGTGTCGGTGCCCTGGAGCTTTCGGGGGTCCAGGCCCGCGTGCTCGACGGCCTCCCACGCGGTCTCCAGGAGCAGCCGCTGCTGCGGGTCCATCGCCACGGCCTCGCGCGGGCTGATGCCGAAGAACTCGGCGTCGAAGTCGCCCGCGTCGTAGAGGAAGGCGCCGTCCCGCACATAGCTGGTGCCCGGGTGCTCGGGGTCCGGGTGGTAGAGCGCCTCCAGGTCCCAGCCCCGGTCGTCGGGGAACGCCGAGACGGCGTCGCCCCCCTCGCGCACGAGCCGCCACAGGTCCTCGGCGGACCGGGTGCCGCCGGGGAAGCGGCAGGCCATCCCCACGATCGCGACGGGTTCCGCCGCTTCCTTGTCGCGGAGCCGTTGGCGGGCCTCGCGCAGCTCCGCGGTGACCCACTTGAGGTGATCGAGAAGTTTCTCCTCGTTCGACATCTAACCCAGGCTCCTTGGCACTACGTGGATGATCGAGGTCATGGGGGGAAGGGGGGCGGGAACGGGCGTCAGGACTTACCGAACTCGCTGGAGATGAGGTCGAAGATGTCCTCCGCGGACGCGGATTCCAGCGCGTCGTGGGCGGTGGCGGAACGGTCCGCCTCGCCCTCGGCCGGGTCCCACTTCGACAGCAGCACCCGGAGTCGGCCCGCGATCCGCCGCCGGGCCGCCTCGTCCAGCCCGCCCGTGCCGTACGCCGCGTCCCACTTGTCGAGGGCCGCGAGGACGCTGCCCTCGCCGGCCTCCTCGCCCGCGAGGCCGAGCTGCCCGCGCAGGTGCCCGGCGAGCGCCTCGGGGGTGGGATGGTCGAAGATCACAGTGGCGGGCAGCGCGAGCCCGGTCGCGGTGTTGAGCTGGTTGCGCAACTGGACGGCGGTCAGCGAGTCGAAGCCGAGCTCCTGGAACGGCTTCGCCGCCGGGATCTCCTCCACCGTCCGGCCGAGCGTCGCGGCCGCGTACGTCCGGACGCGCTGGACCAGGAACCCGTGCCGCTGCGACGCGGGCGTCTTCGCCAGCTCCGCGCGGAACGCGCTGGTCTCCACACCCGAGCCCGGCTGTTCGGGCTCCCGCCGGTTCTCGGGGATGCCGTCGAGGAACGGGCTGGGCCGCTGCGCGGTGAACGTCGGGGTGAACCGCGCCCAGTCGAAGTTCGCGACGGTCAGCGTCGTCTCGCCCGCGCTCACCGCCTGGTGCAGCGCCTTGACGCTCAGCTCGGGACCGATCGGGTGCAGGCCGAAGCGCTTGAAGTAGGCCAGCGACTCCGCGTCCGCCGACATCCCGGCCTCGGCCCAGGGGCCCCAGGCGATGGAGGTGGCGGGGAGTCCTTGTGACCGGCGGTGTTCGGCGAGGGCGTCGAGGAAGTGGTTGGCGGCGCCGTAGGCGCCCTGCCGTCCGCTGCCCCACACGCCGGCGCCGGAGGAGAACATCACGAAGGCCGACAGGTCCGCATCCCGCGTCATCTCGTGCAGGTTCCAGGCCGCGTACGCCTTGGAGCCGAGCACCTCGTCCAGGCGCGCGGCCGTCAGGTCCCCGATCGGCGTCAGGTCCGTCATGCCTGCGGCGTGGATGACGGCGGTGAGGGGGTGGTGGTCGGGGATGGTGTCGAGGAGGTCGCGGAGTTGGTGGGGGTCGCTGACGTCGCAGGCGGTGATGGTGACGGTGGTGCCGAGTTGGGTGAGTTCTTGGGTGAGTTGTCGGGCGCCGGGGGCGTGGGGTCCGCGTCGGCTGGTGAGGTGGAGGTGGGGTGCGCCGTGGTGGGCGAGCCAGCGGGCGAGGACGGCGCCGATGCCGCCGGTTCCGCCGGTGATGAGGGTGGTGCCTTGGGGTTGCCAGGTGGGGGTGGTGTGGGTGGTGGGGGCGTGGGTGAGGCGTCGGGTGTGGGTGCCGGTGGTGCGGATGGCGATTTGGTCTTCGTCGTCCTGTTGGTTCAGGGCGGTGGCGAGGCGGGTGAGGGTGTGGTGGTCGATGTGTGGGGGGAGGTCGATGAGTGAGGCCCAGAGGTGGGGGTGTTCGAGGGCGGCGACGCGTCCGAGTCCCCAAGTTTGGGCCTGGTGGGGGTGGGTGAGGGGGTCGGTCGATCCCGTGGAGACGGCGCCTTGGGTGAGGGTGTGGACGGGTGTGGTGGTGCCGTTGTCCTTGAGGGCTTGGATGAGGGTGGTGGTGGCGGCGAGGCCGGTGGGGACGGCGGGGTGGTCGGGGTGGGGTGTCTCGTCCAGCGCCAGCAGATTGACGATCCCCGCGAGTCCGGACGTGTCCACCGAGGCCAAGGACTCCCGTCGCACACGCCCCGTCTCCACGGTGTGCGTGCGGACGGTCGCGCCGTGCTCCCGCAGCGCGTCCACCGTGGCGCCCACGGCGGAATGGTCGTCATGGCCGGCCGGGACGAACAGCAGCCAGTCCCCGCTCAACTCCGGTGTCCCGGCGGCGTCGGCGCGGTACTCCCACGTGACGCGGTAGCGCCAGGAGTCGATCGCCGACTGCTCCCGGTGCCGGCGTCGCCAGGCCGAGAGGACCGGCAGTGCGGGCTCCAGCGTCTCGACCGCCTGCGACCCTCCGTCGAGCTCCAGACTCTCCGCGAGCGCCTCGGCGTCCAGGTCCTCGATCGCCTGCCACAGCCGTGCCTCGGCCGCGTCGTGGCCCCCACCGGCAGCGGAGGCCGCGGTGGAGCGCCGCAGCCAGTAATGGCGGTGCTGGAAGGGGTAGGTCGGCAGGCCGACGGTCCGGGGGGCGGGGTCGGTGGGGAACCAGCGTCGCCAGTCGACGTCCGCGCCCGAGGTGAAGGCCAGGGCGGCGGAGTGCGTGAACTGGGCGAGCCCGCCGTGGTCCCGGCGCAGCGTGGGAACGACGGCGGCTGTGAGGCCGAAGTGGTCGACGGTTTCCTGGATGCCCAGGTTGAGTACGGGGTGGGGGCTGGCCTCGATGAACAGGCGGTAGCCGTCGGCGAGCAGGGCCTCGACGGTGTCGGCGAAGCGGATGGGCCGGCGCAGGTTGGCGATCCAGTACGCGGTGTCCAGGCCGGTGGTCTCCAGGCGTCCGGCGGTGACGGTGGAGTAGAACGCCACGTCGGTCTCCACCGGCCGGACACCGCCGAGACGCTCCGTGAGCAGTCCGGCGATCTCGTCGACCTGAGGGCCGTGAGAGGCGTAGTCCACATCGATCGTGCGCGCCCGGAGGCCGCGCGCCTCCGCGTCCGCGACCACGGCGGCGACCTCCGCGGGCGGGCCTGATATCACCGTGGAGTGCGGGCTGTTGACGCCCGCGATGCCCACGCCCGGACGCCCGTCGACGAGTTCGGCGGCGAGCTCCCGGCCCACTCCGAGGGAGGCCATCGCACCGTGTCCGGCGAGTTGTCGGAGGGCGTGGCTGCGGATGGCGACGATGCGGGCGGCGTCGTGGAGGGTGAGGGCGCCGGCGACGCAGGCGGCGGCCATTTCGCCTTGGGAGTGTCCGACGACGGCGGCGGGGGTGATGCCGTGGTGGGCCCATACGGCGGCGAGGGAGACCATCATGGCCCACAGGACGGGCTGGACGACTTCCACGCGGGAGAGTTCGCTGCCGTCGCCGCGCAGGACGTCGGTGAGGGACCAGTCGACGTGGGGGGCGAGGGCTTGTTCGCACTCGGCGATGCGGGCGGCGAATATCGGTGATTCGTCGAGGAGTTGGGCGCCCATGCCGATCCATTGGGATCCCTGGCCGGGGAAGACCAGGACCGGTCCGGGTCCGATGTCCGCGGCGGTTCCGGATACGACGTCGGGTGAGGGGTCGCCGGAGGCCAGGGCTCGTAGGGTGGTGACGGCGTGGTCGTGGTCCTGGCCGATGACGACGGCGCGGTGTTCGAAGACCGACCGGGTGGTGGCCAGCGACCAGCCGACCTCCAGGGTGTCGGCGTCGGTGAACGCGTCGAGTCGGCGGGCCTGTTGGCGCAGGGCTTCACCGGTGCGGCCGGACAGGACCCACGGCACCACCGGACCCGCCTCGGTCTCGGCCGCCGGAGCCCGCTCCTCCTCCGGTGCCTCCTCCAGGATCAGATGCGCGTTCGTGCCCGAGAATCCGAAGGAGGACACCCCGGCCCGGCGCGCCCGTTCACCGCGTGACCACTTCACCGGCTCGGTGAGCAGGCGCAGTCCGCTGGCGTCCCACTCCACGTGGGGGGAGGGCGCGTCGATGTGCAGGGTGGCGGGCAGCAGTTCGTTGCGCAGGGCCATGACCATCTTGATCACACCGGCGACGCCGGCGGCGATCTGGGTGTGGCCGATGTTGGACTTCACCGAGCCCAGCCACAGCGGCCGGCCCTCGGGCCGCCCCTGCCCGTAGGCGGAGGCGAGTGCGCCGGCCTCGATGGGGTCGCCGAGCGTGGTGCCGGTGCCGTGCGCCTCCACCACGTCCACGTCGTCGGCCGACAGGCGCGCGTTGGCGAGGGCGGCACGGATGACCCGCTCCTGCGCGGGGCCGTTGGGCGCCGTGAGGCCGTTGCTCGCGCCGTCCTGGTTGACGGCCGAACCCCGGATCACCGCCAGGACCTCGTGGCCGTTGCGCCGCGCGTCGGAAAGGCGTTCCAGCAGCAGCACGCCGGTGCCCTCGGCCATGCCCATGCCGTCGGCGCCCGCCGCGAAGGGCTTGCACCGCCCGTCGGGGGCGAGGCCGCGCAGCTCGCTGAAGCCGATGAGCGGCGCGGGCGACGACATCACGTAGGTGCCGCCGGCCAGGGCCAGTGAGCACTCCCCGGCACGCAGTGCCTGGGCCGCCAGATGAAGGGAGACCAGGGAGGAGGAGCACGCGGTGTCCATCGTCACCGCCGCGCCTTCGAGGCCCAGGGCGTAGGCCACCCGGCCGGAGGTGACGCTGGCGGAGTTGCCGATGGTGAAGTACCCGGCGGTGCCCTCCGGCACCTCGGAGGCGCCCAGCGCGTAGTCGAGGCCGTCGCAGCCGATGAAGGTGCCCGTGGCGCTGCCGCGCAGGGAGAGCGGGTCGATGCCCGCCCGCTCGATGGCCTCCCAGGCGGTCTCCAGGGCGAGCCGCTGCTGCGGCGCCATGGCCAGGGCCTCGCTGGGGCCGATGCCGAAGAAGGTGGAGTCGAAGTCACCGGCGCCGTGGACGAAGCCGCCCTCGCGGACGTAACTGGTGCCGGTGGACTCGGGATCCGGGTCGTAGAGGGCGTCGAGGTCCCAGCCCCGGTCGGTGGGAAGCGGCGCGACGGCGTCACCGCCCGCCGCGATCAGGTCCCAGAACTCCTCCGGGGACCGCACCCCGCCCGGCAGCCGGCACGCCATGCCGATGACCGCGATGGGCTCGTGGCCCGCCGACTCGGCCTCCCGCAGCCGCCGTTCGGTCTGGCGCAGGTCCGCAGTGACACGCTTGAGGTATTCAAGAAGCTTCTCTTCGTTGTGCGCCATGCCGGTGACAACCGCTCCTCTCGGCGAGAACAGGCGGACCCCTTGTCCCGCATGGCCGGACAGCCGTACGGCGCGCGCATCGGGCAGGCGGGGCACCACCGGGTTGCAGAATCGTCGACGGCGCTAAAGCCCTCCTAATACTCCGCTGCGCGGTCCGCGTACTCCCGCCGCATGCTCCGCCGCCTAACCCTGCCGCGTGCTTCACCGCGTGCTTCGCCGCATGCCGAGGGGTCTTAGCCGCACTTAAGAGGCGGCTGTCAGGGTGCGCCCACCCATTGTCACGATCCGATCAGCGGTGTCGTCGCGACGCTCGGTGGAGCCGGACGGCCTGATCGTTGGTCGGACAACGCGAATCGAGGCATCGTGTCCCTCACGGAAAGCCAGCCCGCCGCAGCCACCCTGCCCGACCTCGTGGATCCGGCCTTCTGGGCGCGGCCGCGCGAGGAGCGTGTGGCCCTCTTCGAGGAACTGCGCCGGCTGCCGCACCCCGCGTTCATCCGGCAGAGCATGCCGGGCGTGCCGTGGGTGTCCGGCTACCACGCGCTGGTGAAGTACGCCGACATCGCCGAGGCGAGCCGCCGCCCGCAGGACTTCTCCTCCAAGGGCGCGACCACCATCGTCGGTCTGCCACCCGAACTGGACGAGCACTACGGCTCGATGATCAATATGGACAACCCGGAGCACTCCCGCCTCCGGCGCATCGTCTCGCGCTCCTTCGGCCGCAACACCGTCCCGGAGTTCGAGGCGGTGGCGACCCGTACCGCCCGGCGCATCATCCGCGAGCTCGTCGCCCGCGGCCCGGGCGACTTCATCCGGCCCGTCGCCGCGGAGATGCCGATCGCCGTGCTCGCCGACATGATGGGGATCCCCGAGGAGGACCACGAGTTCCTCTTCGAGCGGTCCAACACGATCGTCGGACCGCTGGACCCCGACTACGTCCCCAACCCGGCGGACGCCGAGCGCGTGGTGGTCGAGGCGTCGCGCGAACTCGGGGACTACATCGCGCGGCTGCGCGACGAACGCCTCGCCCACCCCCGCAACGACCTGATCACCAAGCTGGTGCAGGTGCAGTCGGACGGCGAGCAGCTGACCCGCCAGGAACTCGTGTCCTTCTTCATCCTGCTTGTCATCGCCGGCATGGAGACCACCCGCAACGCGATCTCCCACGCGCTGGTCCTGCTGACCGAGCACCCCGAGCAGAAGCGGCTGCTGCTGTCGGACTTCGAGGCGCACGCGAAGAGTGCCGTGGAGGAGATCCTCCGCGTCTCCACGCCCATCAACTGGATGCGCCGGATCGCCGCCCGCGACTGCGAACTGAACGGCCACCGGTTCCGCAGGGGCGACCGGCTCTTCCTGTTCTACTGGTCGGGGAACCGGGACGAGAGCGTCTTCCCCGACCCGTACCGCTTCGACATCACCCGCGGGGCGAACCCCCACGTCACGTTCGGCGCGGTGGGTCCGCACGTCTGCCTGGGCGCGCACCTCGCCCGGCTGGAGATCACCGTCCTGTACCGGGAACTGCTCGCGGCGCTGCCCGGGATCCACGCCGTGGGCCGGCCCCGGCGGCTGAAGTCCAGCTTCGTGGAGGGGATCAAGCGGCTGGACTGCGCCTTCTGAACGTCCCTCCCGCTCCCTCCCCGCGCGGGGCCTGCGGAGTGGACGGGCGCGCGGGTCCCGTCGGACGCGCCGGACACGACGGCCGCGCGGGGCCGTGCGGGGCCGTCAAGGCGCCGGGTCCGCCGGAGCTCGTAGGACGACGGGCCGGGTCCGTCGGATGACGCGTCGGGCCCGGCCCGTCGTCCGCACGCCGGGGGGGGGCGCGGCGCCCGGTGCGGTGTACGGGCTCCGGGGTCTAGCGGCCCGACAGGGCCAGGGGCGGCGGTGCCAGCAGAGCCGCGTCCCCGGCGAGTATCGCCCGCTGCAGGTTCTGCAGCGGGCGACCGGGCTCCAGGCCCAGTTCGTCCTTCAGGGTCCTGCGGACCGACTGGTACACCTTCAGCGCGTCCGCCTGCCGCTCCGAGCGGTAGAGCGCCAGCATGAGCTGGCGGTAGAAGACCTCGCGCATCGGGTTCTCGGCGGTGAGCGCGTAGAGCATGCCGACGGCCTCCCGGTGGCGGCCGAGCTGGAGCCGGCATTCGGCCAGCATCTCCTGGCACTCCAGCCGGGTCTCCGTCAGCCAGGTCGCGAAACCGTCGATGATCGGGCCGCCCACGGCAGGCCCCTTGCCGCCGTGGCCGAGGGCCGGTCCGCGCCACAGGGCGAGGGCCTCCTCGAAGCGGCAGGCGGCTTCGTCGTGCCGCCCGTCCCTAAGGAACGCCCGTCCCTCGTCCACGAGTTGCGGGAAGATCTGGGCGTCGATCTCGTCGTCGCCCTTGTGCAGCACGTACCCGGGCGCGCGGGTCTCGACGGGATTGCCGGGCACTCCCGGCCTCTTGAGGAACTTGCGGAGTTGGGAGATGTACACATGGAGCCCCGCCGTCGCGCGCCGGGGCAGGTCCTCACCCCAGATCTCCGCCATCAGCTGTTCCGGAGACACCACTTGGTCGGCGCGGACGAGGAGGACGGAGAGGACGACCTCCACCTTGTGCGCGTTGATGGTCATGCTCTTGCTGCCGTCCGTGACCCGGAGCGGCCCCAGCATCTCGTACCTCACTGAGCGTTCCCCCTAAGTATTGCCCTTGCCCGTGCGACGTCCGCGGGAGCCCTGCGGACGACCGGGACGACGTTCACGAACCACGCGTCTGAGTATCGGAAAGGCAGAGGCGGACAAAAGGCTTGCCCTTCGCGCTTCGTCAGCGCTCCGGCGACGGAATCGACCCGTCCTGTCCGTTCGGTGCGTTTCGCGCCGAGGCGCGCGCAGACTGGATACGGCGAATGTTCATGACATTACCGGACGAGTCGAAAATCCCCTTTCGGGCCGCTTCTCCGCTGGGCGGAAGTGTCGAACCGGAAGAGGTTCCTGTCGATCATTGGTGTACGCACCGATGATGCAAGGCCGGACTTCCCAGGGCAACGAGGCAAGGGTGACGCCCGGACGGAATAAGACATTCCGATTGTTCGAATGTCGATCGTGTCGGCGACTTGGTGGCGCAAGGGCCGGGAAAGTGCAGAAGATCCGGTTCGGAATGGTGTCGCGCGGCCGCGCCACCGGGTCCGCGAGGTCGTGCCAGATGCCGCTTGACCTGCTGTTTACCCGGAACCGTGGGGTCTTTCAGCGGGGTCGGGGACGCCGTGGGCCCCTTGTGTCGGGCCGGGTGCGGCCCTGGCGCCGGCAGTGTCCGGCCGGACGTGCGGAATCAGACCGACGCGCCCGTTTGTGGCGGTGGTGACCTGTGTATTTCGAGCCAAGATGAGAGTCGTTGGCCGGGGATCGCCGTCCGTCCGCCGGGAGCCGGAGCGGAACGAAAGATGTCGGCGATGATGGCTGGAAACAGTGGGTCGATCGCGGCTCGGATGTGGTGGCGGACCGGCGCCGAAGGTGTGCCATCAGGGCACGTCAGGGGTGGTAAGGGCGGGGCGGGAGGGGGAGGCGGGCGCGCCGTCGTGGTGCTGCCCGGTCGTGGGGGCGCGTCGGCCTCCCGTGGTCAAGCGGAGGCTTCCCGGGGCCCGCCGGGGCTGGCGCTCGGCCGGTGAGTACGGCGGCGCCGCAGGCCACGGCGGTGGATCCGCGTCATGCCGCCGGGCCGCGCGGCGGCTCGTCACCCGGGGCGCACGGGCTCGGCAGGGCATGCCGAAGTGCCGCTGTGACTGAGATCGCGCCAAACCCCGCCCCGGCGGAGGGAAGCGCACGCGGACATCGGTCGGCGGCGTTCCTCGGTGAAGGGCGCTCTGTCACGTGGGGCGTGGGACGGGGGCACGGCCGGCGGCGGCGTGAACGGTCGCCCTAAGATAGATGCGCGATGCACCTGAACGGGGGCGGGCGTGAATGCCAATTCGCCGTGTGTGCTTAGGGAAGCCTTGGAAAGGTGCTGGCTCCGAGATTTAACTAATCCCTGACGCCCTCGCGGTCCAGGGTTTCATCGAAGGCCCGGGAAGCGGCCGCCATGAACCCGCGCATCGTTTCGTCGTCGTACCAGCGGCGGGGGTACGGAAGATCGACGGCGAGGCGGTCGTCGAAGCGGGTGACGGTCGCCAGCGGGACCGGTGTGTCCACCAATGGCAGGATTCGCCACCCCGACACCGCCAGACCCTCCGGGAGTCTCGGCCGCGGGATCTTGTGGAGGTTGGTGACGACCAGTGTGGGCAGGCGCGGGACCGTTTTCTCGGTGAGCCGCGGGATCGTGGCGACGTCGAGGTCGGGTACGCGCGCGTCGAGGTCGGCCCGCAGTTTCTCCGCCACCAGCCGCCCCAGTTCCACCGGGTCGGGCGATTCGGGGACCTCCAGCGTGGCCGTGCTGGACGACGCGGAGGACTGGATGCTCTCCGGGTCGATGGGCGGGGAGATGCGCGAACGCAGGTCGACCGCCGAGACGCAGGCCAGGGTGACCGGCCGGGGCGACGACGGTGCGAGGAAGGCCCGTGCCGCCGTCAGCAGGACCCCGCAGACGAGGCTGTGCACACTGAGTCCGGCGCCGTGGGCGCGGTCGGCGAACCGCCGCGTGTGCTCCTCGTCGAGTTCGAGGCGCACCAGGCCGAAGGATCCGGGCTCCCGGCCGCGGACCGGCAGCACGGAGGGGACGGTCGCGCGCTCGGCGGCCCGCGAGTCCAGGAAGCCCGCCAACTCCTCCTCGGTGAACGCCTCCTGGACCCGGGTGTCGAGCGAGGGCGAGGCTAGCCCGCCCGCGATGACGTGCGTCGGGACGCTTCTGCCGAGCGACAGGTCGGTGTAGACGGACCACAGCCTCTTGTACAGGGCGATGTAGGCCGACCCGTCCACCAGGGCCCGCGGCAGGCTCAGCGCCACCGTGGTGCGCGGACCGCCCTCGGACACCGCCACCCGCAGCAGCGGCCCGGCCGACCAGTCCTGGACCACCTGCAGCTCGTCCCGGAGACCGGTGAACGTCTCCACGCTCACTCGCCGCGTGCCTGGATCGCCGTCCCGGACGACGCAGGAGTCCCCGTCGGGGACGAATCTGCCGAGCAGCACGGGATGGAACTCCGTCAGGATCCGGACCGCTTCGGCGAGCAGTGCCCGGTCGACGACCCCTTCGATCTCACAGGGCACGAGCACACGTCCGCCGCTGCGGTAGATCGCCATCTCATGCGCACCCAGACGACGCTCCATGCCATCCCCCCGCTCGGAACCCGGCAACCACTCCACTATCCCTTGTAAGCGGATCACTGACAAGGACACAGGAATGACAAACGGTCCCATCAACCACACCAGTTGATGTGCGGTAAAGGCGGTTGGACACCGGTCGGCGCCGATCGGCCGATCACCACCTGCCGGCGGAGACCCTTCGTCCTAAGGCGCCGCGTCGGGCCCCGGGCGGGTCCCGGGAGTGGTTCCGGGCTCCACATCGTGGTACTCGTGCGTCAGCAAGGAGTCCATCGCGTCGCCGAGACGCGTCACGAACTCCCGGAACTCCGCCAACTGAGCTTCGGAGTACCGGGACGTGACCTGCTCCATGCCGGCGGTGTACGGGCCGAAGAACCGCATGGCGCGCGGCCGGACGTCGGGGCTGCTGCGCAAGGTGACGACCCTGCGGTCGGAGGTCTCCCGCCTGCGCTCCACGCAGCCCGCCTTCTCCAGCCGGTTCAGCAGGGCCGTGGTGGCTCCTGAGGAGAGGGAGATCCGCTCGCTCAGACGTGCGGGGGACAGCGGCGTCCGCTCGCGGCCACGCTGTTCGTCAGGACGACGACGCCCGTGGCGGCGGGCGTGGCCGCGGCGGACGGGCAGGGGGTCCGGTCGGGCTGACGCCGCCTTCCGGCGTGGCCGGTGCGTGGGGGCTGGGGGGGTGGGGGCCGGGCCGTCCCGGCCGGTCAGGAACCAGGGCGCCGCGTCGGACACGCGGACGTGACGCCTGGGCCCGGCCCGGGGGAGTCCTCGTCGGAAGATGCCGCCCGCCTCGGCCGCGGAGGCGCGAACGACCCGTCGGCCCGCGGCCGTTCACGGTGGGACGGACGGTGCGCGACGTCGTGAACGGTCCCGCGCGGCGGGTTCGTCGACGCGGGGCCGGCCCGGACGGTCGAGCAGTAGACGAGGTGATCGGCCGACGGCATCGGCCTGCTGGCCGGCAACGTCGAGACGGCACGCCGGGCGGCCTCGCGTCGGCCGGAGGAACGCCGTCGGGCAGGCGAGCCCTGGACCGTCCACCGCATCCTGGCCGCCGTCGAGGACGAGGCCGAGCGGTTCGCCACGATCCTGACGCCGCCGGAAGGCAGGAGGCGGTGCGCGCCCCGAGGGGGCGATGTTCTTCGGGGCGCGCGGCAGGGATTCCGGTTCAGGCGTTGTAGCCGCCGTGGGCGTCCAGTACCGCACCCGTGACGTATGACGCGGCGGGGCTCGCGAGAAAGGCGATCGCCGCGGCGATTTCGTCGGGGCGCCCCATGCGTTGCAGGGACAGCGAGCCGACCAGGGCCTTGAGGGTCTCGGGGTCCGGCCCTTCCATGCCGCCCTCCATCAGTCCGGCCTCCACGACGTTGGCCGTGATGTTCCGGGGCCCGAGGTCCCGGGCGACCCCCATGGTGTACCTCTCGATCCCCGACTTGGTCGCCGCGTAGTCGGCAAGGCCCGGGGCGCCGACCCGGGAGCCCAGTCCGGAACTCACCGTGATGACGCGGCCGCCCGCGCGCAGCACTCGGGAGGCGGCCCGGATGACGGCGATGACGCCGAGGTAGTTGGTGGCGTGCATGCGGTCCAGTGCGGCGGTGTCGGCGTCCGGGTCGTCCACCCTGCGGCCCTGCTCCACCGAGATCGCCGCGTTGTTGACGAGGATGTCCAGGCCGCCGAAGTGCGCGACCACGTCGTCGATCAGCGCCGGCGCCCGGCTCGTGTCCGCCTGGTCGGACCGGAAGGCGACGGCCTTGGCTCCCTTGCCGCGCACCTCGTCGACGACAGCCTGCGCCTGCTTCTCGGAACTGACGTAGGTGAAGGCGACGTCGGCGCCCTGCTCGGCCAGCAGCCGTACGGTCGCGGCTCCCAGCCCACGCGAACCCCCGGTGACCAGGGCGACCTTGCCCATGAGCGGCTTGCTCATTCCTCTCCCCTCGTTGACGTACCCTTCCTGACAGTTGTAACGCTAATTGTTACGACAGGGCTGTCGTAACATCAAGCGTTGCGGCCGCGAGGAGGGGTGCATGAGTGCCAACAGCAGGCTGACCCTTGCCGCCCACGCCCTGGCCTGGATCGGTCTCTACCAGCGCCAGGGCCATGAGGTCGCCACCTCCGAGCAGATCGCGACCAGCGCGAACACGAACCCCGTGGTGATCAGGCGGCTGCTCGGCGAGCTGCGCAGGGCCGGGCTCGTGGAGTCCCGACGGGGTGTGGGCGCGGGCTGGTCGCTGGCGCGCGAGCTGGAGTCGATGACTCTGCTCGACGTGTACGAGGCAGTAGAGCCCGGCCCGCTGTTCGCGATGCACCGGGCCACCCCGGACCAGGGGTGCGTGGTCGGTTACGGCATTCAGCCGGCGATGCGGGGCGTCTACGAGGGCATCGAGGAGACGCTGAGACGCGAGCTGGCCCGCGTCACGCTCGCGAACGTACTCCGGGACGTTCTCGCGGCACCTCGCTAGCATCTGCGCCATCGGCCGCGCATCCGCCGAACCCGGCTTCGCCCCCAAGGGGCGCCTCCTCATGGTGGCCGTCGGCCGGTGCACCACGACGTTCGGGCCGGTCCATCCGCCCGAACCGGCCGTTGGTACTCGCCGCCCGGGGACACCGCGAGGTGACGAAGTCGCCGGAGTCGGAGGGCATACGCATCTCCGCGCCGCGCGAGGAGAAGTGCGACCCGGTCGCGAGGGAGCTGCTGGGGCCGGCTACGTCGACCGCGCCGCGACGGCCATCCCGACGGTCGCCGAACTCCACCGTGCCACGCCGGTACACCGACTGGTTCCGGCTGCTGCCGCCCGATGTGGATGAGGACGAGGGAATGAGGGTGCGCCTGGCCCGATCCTCGCCGGTGTGACCGGGGTGCACCGCCACGCTGTGCTCCGCTGGGTCGCCTACGCCAGGATCGACGGGGCCGAATATCTGGCGTGGGACGAATATCCGGCCGGCCCGTGCCGCGGTCGGCGAGGAGGTTCCTCCTCTCTGACGCGGCAGCGGGATCAGGCGCCGTGCTTGGCCGGCTGCACGGCATCGGCCGTGTCCGAGTTCGTGTCCCGCGCGCACGCCCTAGTGGGCTGGGTGTCACCGCGATGGACGATGAAGACCGCTGCGAGGCCGACGGCGAGACCGGCTGCGGTCTGCGGGCCGAACGGTTCACCGAACATGAGAGCTCCCCAGACCGCCGTGACCGGAGCCATGAGGAACATGAGCGTGTTGACCTTGGTGACTCCGGAGCGCCTCAAGATGAGCCAGTACAGCCCGTATCCGCCGAAGGTCGACAAGGCGACGAGCCAGGTGATCGCGGCCCAGAAGGAGAGTTCAGCGGGCGGTTTCGCGGATCCGGCACTCAGGGCGAGGGCGGTGAAGATGACGGCACTGGTGGCGCAGTGGACGGTCATCGACACCGTGGGAGCGGCCTGCGCACGGGAACGGCCTTCGAGGAACGTGGCCGCCACCAGCGAGAACATGCCGAGGAAGGGGATGAGATAGGCCCACCGGGCCGCACCGGAGCCGGCCGTGGCATCGGCCATGGTGACGATGGTGACGCCGCCCATCCCCAGGCACAGGCCGAGCCACTGCTTGCGCGAGACGTATTGGCGCAGCAACGGTCCGGCAAGTGCTCCGGCGACGAGAGGCTGGACACCGTCGATCAGAGCCGTCGTGCCGCTGGAGACCCCGAGTTGGATCGCGTAGTAGACGGTGAGCAGATAGCCGCTCTGCGAGAGCACGCCGATCAGGGCCTGCCGGGCGACGTCCCGCACCGCGAGGCCCCGCCACGGCGTTCCCGAGACGGCGGCAACGACGAGCAGGGCGATGGCCAGCGGCAGGAACCGCCACATCAGGATCGTGATCGCCGACGCGCTCCCCGCGCCGAGCTTCGCCCCGATGAACCCTGAACTCCAGCAGAGCACGAAGGCGATGGAAAGCAGGAAGTTCATGTCTCCCCCTTCGCTATACAGATCGGTATACCTCCTGCCCGCTAAACAGATCGGTATACTTCCTGAGTGTGAGCACTACCGAGACGCCGCGACGGATCACGATGACGCCTGCCGCACGGCGCGTCCTGGAGGCCGCCGCGAGGCTGTTCTACGAGCGCGGCATCCATGCCGTCGGAGTGGACCTGATCGCCGCCGAGGCCGGGGTGACGAAGAAGACCCTCTACGACCGGTTCGGCTCCAAAGAGCAGATCGTCGTGGAGTACCTCGCGGACCGCGACGAACGCTGGCGCGCCTTCCTCGCCCAGTACCTCGACGCCGCGCAACCGGCGCCGGCGGCACGCATCCTGGCCGTCTTCGACGCCTCACGCGCGTGGTCGGCGAAGCACAACCCCAAGGGGTGCGGCATGGTCAACGCGCACGCCGAGATCAGCGATCCGTCCCACCCGGCCTACCCGGTCATCACTGGGCAGAAGCGGTGGATGCTCGCCTTGTTCACCGGCCTTGCCAGGGACATCGCCCCGGACAGAGCCGACTGTCTGGGCCGGACGCTCATGCTGCTTCACGAAGGAGCACTCGTCGCCCACGGCCTGCATGTCATCGCGGATCCCCTCAGCCATGCTCGCCAACAGGCGCAAGCTCTTCTTCCGGCCACGGGGGAGAGCGGGTGATCTGTCAGGTGCTTGGCCGGCTGTTCTTCGAGCTTGTCCAGTGCCGCGCCCCGCGCGGTGAGGCGTTCCAGCGGTTCGGGATCCAGCGTGCACAGGATCGGAGAAGGCCGCGCGGCGCCGGCGAGCAGGAACCGGTACCGGCGTATATATGGACGCGCTTGCGCTCCAGGGCTGGAGAAGGGGCCCCGGGCAGCTCGTCGTCAGTGCGCCCAGGGAAGCCGCACCGCCTCGATCTCAAAGTCGTTCAGCAATGCGTTGATGAGGGCTGCGGGCCCGGCCACCTTGGTGGCCCACAGGTCGTAGTCGGTGCACAGGACCCATGAGCGGTCCTCCGCCCAGAGGTTGGACGGGCTGAAGTCGGCCTCCGACTGGTCGTAGAGGATCTCGGCGTCGCCGAGCCGGCCCGCACGCACGTGGAGGTTGTCGAAGTCTTCGGCGCCGAGCAGGAGCGGGTTGTAGTAGGCCAGGCAGCGGGTGTCCGGGCCCGCGGGGCTGTACTGCGCGAGGACGGCGATCAGCCGGTTCCAGGTCTCACGGTCCAGGCTCCCCTCGGTCGGCGGGATTATGCCGAGCGGCCAGCTGCCCTCCTTCTTCGCCGAGGGAAAGCAGCGGTAGGACGGCATCAGCCCGTCGGGCACGGCCGGGTCGCCGGTCCGCCGGGCCAGCTCGGCCCAGCGCAGCCGTCGCCAGCCGGGGCCCGGGTGCCGCGCTCGGCCCAGCCCTCCTCCCGTGGCGACGCCCACGGCGTCGAAGTCGATGCCGGCGAAGATGTGGCGCGGGATGCTCCCGTCTGCCAGACGTGCCTGGTGGTACTCGTGGTACGACACATCGGCCGGTCCCTGCTCGTGCTCGTACATGGCGTTGAGCACCCACACCGCGTCAGGCAGCGCGGGAGGCATGAACCCGGTTATGCCGTCGCCGCACAGCTCCAGCAGCCAGTCGGTGGCCCCGGACGGCACGAGCGGCCACAGGCTTGACATCAGGTTCGACTTATCGGACATGCGTCCATAATCCCAGGAGCGGACCCGCCCTCCCGCAAGGGCCGGCATGGTGCCGCCGCCTGCCTCGCCGACTGAGCGTGCTTCCATGTGCCTGGTTGGGATGGCGAGGCGTACCTCAACACTGGCGAGCCGACCGCCGGCGGAGCGCATCGTCGGTGGGGATGCGGTGCGTCGTGCGCCGCGCGTCGCGGCGTTCGCGCGTAACAAGGCCGCGGCGAGTACGGGCGGACGTTCCGCTCCCGCGCGCTCTCGGCGGCTGGGTTCCTCCCCTTCCACCACCCGCCCCGCCCGGTGAGGGCGGCGGACTGCGGATCCCCCTCCCGCCGCCCGCGCGAGGTGTTCCCGATCACGGGCCAACCAGTCGTGCAAGGGAGGGGCAAGGGGCGTGACGGGCAGCGTGTGCATGGGGGCTGTATGGGGGGAGCCGCCGCTGATCATGTCGTGCGGATCGGGCCCGTGCGGTGGGTTCCGGTCAGCAGAGCTTCGGCGTGCTTGCGGAAAGCGGTGACCAGGCGGTTGTGGTCGCCGGTGCGGGTGGCGAGTACGACCTGGCTCGGTTCGACCCCGTGCAACGGGACGGTGGTGAGGCTGGGATGCAGGCCGGTCGCGTGGTCGAGGGGCGGGCCGATGGCCACGGCCCGCCCGGCGGCGATGAGTTCGTGTTTGTCCTCAAGGGCCTCGACCAGGGGGCCGTCGGGCGCGGGGCGTCCGTCGGGCCGGGGGTCGAGCCGCCAGTAGGCGTTCAGCAACGGGTCGGACTGGCGTACGTGGGGGATCGGCTCGTCGGCGATGTCGGCGAGGGTGACGGACTCCCTGCCGGCCAGACGGTGGTCCCGGGGCACGACGAGCACGCGCGGTTCGTCGTAGAGGACGATGACACGCAGCCGGTCGGTGGGGAACGGCAGGCGCGTCACCACCGCGTCGACGCGGTGCTCCACCAACGCGCCGCGCGAGTCGTTCCAGTCGAGCAGGCGGGTGTGGACCTCGGCGTCGGGATGGCGGTCGCGCAGGGCCCGCACGGCCGCGGTGACGACCAGCCCCCTGGTGTAGCCGACGGTGATACTCCCGGGCCGGGCCGCGGCCCGGGTCTGGGCCATCGCCTCGACCGCGGCGCGCAGCAGCCCCTTGGCCTGGGGCAGGAAGATCTCGCCGGCCTCGCTGAGCCGGGTGCCGCGCGTGGTGCGGTCGAGCAGGCGGACGCCCACTTGCTGTTCGAGGCGGCGGATCTGCCGGCTCAGCGACGGCTGGGTGGTGTGCAGGGCCTCGGCGGCACGGCCGAA
This sequence comes from Streptomyces mobaraensis, assembly GCF_020099395.1. Lineage (NCBI taxonomy): Bacteria > Bacillati > Actinomycetota > Actinomycetes > Kitasatosporales > Streptomycetaceae > Streptomyces > Streptomyces mobaraensis. The sequence continues at coordinate 7,111,883 of NZ_CP083590.1, forward strand.
GTGCCGGTACTCGGCGACCACCGCGAAGCACTGCACCAGCCGGAGGTCGAGGTCCACGGGTGCGGGGAAGCGTTCGGACACTCCCTCACCCTAACTGGCCTTATACGCAGGGCGTATTACCTGTTCCGGAACAGTCATTGGACCGCGTGCCCGTCGCGGCCGCACCGTGGTGACCATGACGTCGGACAGCGTGACACCGTTTCGTATCGACATTCCGGACAGTGCCCTCGAGGATCTGAAGGACCGGCTGCACCGGGTACGCCTCGCCGGCCGGGAGACGGCGCCGGACAGCAGCCAGGGGGTGCGGCGGGAGCACCTTGAGGAGCTGCTGGAGTACTGGGCCACCGGATACGACTGGCGCGGTCTGGAGCGGCGGCTCAACGGGCTGGGCCAGTTCCGTACGACCATCGACGGTCTCGGCCTCCACTTCATGCACGTACGCTCGCCCCGCCCCGCCGCCACCCCCCTGTTGCTGCTGCACGGGTGGCCGGGCTCGTTCCTGGAGTTCCTGCGGACCGTCGGCCCGCTCACCGAGCACGGCTTCGACCTCGTCGTCCCCTCGATGCCCGGCTATGGCTTCTCCGACCAGCCCGCCTCGACCGGCTGGGACCCGGACCGGATCGCCCGCGCGTACGGCGTGCTCATGCGGCGCCTCGGCTATGACTCCTACCTGGCCCAAGGAGGCGACTGGGGCGGTGTCGTCGCGACCCGCATGGCGGCGCAGCGCCTGACGGGCCTGCGGGCGATTCACGTCAACTTCCCCGAGTTCCTCACCGCTCCGCCGGCCGGCGACGACCCGACCCCTGAGGAGAAGGCCGCGCTCGAACAGAGCAGCCGCTTCTTCGCCGTCCATTCCGGATACCACGTCGTCCAGCGCACCCGGCCGCAGACCATCGGCTACGCCCTGACCGACTCCCCGGCCGGGCAGGCCGCCTGGATCTACGAGAAGTTCCTCGACTGGACCCGGCCCGGCGCCCTCACCCCCGACGAGATCCTCGACCACGTCTCCCTGTACTGGTTCACCGGCACCGCTGCTTCCTCCGCCCGCCTGTACTGGGAGTACGCCCGGCAGCCGTCGGCTCCGACCGAGCTGGACCTTCCGGTCGGGGTCAGTGTCTTCCCGGACGAACTGACGCGTACCCCGCGTGTCTGGGCCGAGCGGGCCTATCACGACCTGCGGTACTTCAACGACGACATCCCCGCGGGCGGCCACTTCGCCGCCCTGGAGCAGCCCGAGCTGTTCGCCGGGGAGGTCGTCAAGTTCGCGCGGGCGGTGGGCGCGTGAAGACGGTCGTGATCACCGGAGGCATGGACGGCATCGGGCGTGGCCTCGCCCGTGTCCACCTCCAACGTGGGGGCCGGGGCGTGGCCGTCGGAGCCGACGAGGCCAAGGCCGAGCCGCGTGATTGGTTCCGGGCCGACGTGGAGCTCGTCGACGAGGACAGGCGGCTGACCGACCGGCTCTCCGCCGAGCTCACCGTGATCGACGGCCTTGTTCTGGGTGCCGGGTTCCAGTGCTCCGGGCCCAGGCGTACGGAGACCGCCCTGCTCGGCCGCGCCGCCGGTCCGGTCGCCGACGCACGACGGTTCCCCGACCGCACCCAGGAGGTGCCTGCCCGATGAAGTGGGTCAGCTACCGCTCCGCCGACGGCTCCACGCGCTGCGGCGTGGTGCACGACACCACCATCCGCGCCGTGGGCAGGGGCCTGTTGGAGCTGCTGCGCGCCGAAGGCGGGCTGGAGACCGCCGCGTCCAGGGAACCGGCCGAGATCGTCGGGCTGGCCACGGCCGACCTGCTGGCGCCGATACCGGTGCCCCCGGCGGTCCGCGACTTCGCCGCGTTCGAACGTCACGTCAGCAACGCGGGCAAGGCGGCCGTCGGCGACGGCAGGGTCAGCCCGGTCTGGTACGACCATCCGCTCTTCCACTTCTCCAACCCGGCGGCGATCAAGGGACCGCACGACGAGATCCCCATCGCTCCGGGCGCTCGGTGGTGGGACTACGAGGTCGAGGTCGCCGCGGTGATCGCCGGGGACTGCGCGCACCTCGACGCCGCCACGGCGGAGCAGCACATCGCCGGCTACCTGGTCTACTGCGACTGGAGCGCACGCGACATCTCCGCGAGCGAGATGGGGTTCGTGTACGGCCCGTCCAAGAGCAAGGACGCCTCGACCAGCCTCGGCCCGTTCCTCGTCACCCCCGACGAACTCGAACCCCACCGCTCGGGCAAGGGCTATGCGCTGCGGATGGACGGGTACGTCAACGACGAGCATTACGGTGGCGGCAGCTGGGAGGAGATCCACTGGTCGTTCGGCGAGATGCTGGCGCACGCGTCGCGCGGCACCACCCTGCGAGCCGGTGACATCCTCGCCAGCGGTCCTGTGGGCACCGGCTGCATCCAGGAACTGGGCGGCCACCGCCCCTACCTGTCACCGGGAGACACGGTCCGGATCGAAGTGCAGGGCCTCGGCGCGATCTCCGCACGGATCACCGCGCCAGAGCCGCCTTGACGCACCCGACGCGCCGGATATACCGGATGCACCTGATGTGCCAAAGACGAGCTTGATCCTTCCCACTGGCCAGGAGACCACCACGATGCATCTCGCCGGCACCTTCGCCCGCGCCGCCATGGATCCGCATGCCGTCCGCGAGACCAGCCTCACCATCAACGCCACCCACCTGTTCGTCTACTTCATCCCCGAGGCACCGGAAGAGGCCGCCAAGCTGGGCGTGACCGAGTCCGGACCGGCGTACTTCGCGTTCCGGGCGGCCCCTATGGGTGCGGTCCCGTGGCAGGTCACGCTCGCGGCCTTCTACAACTTCAGCCCGCGGTCGGTGCGGGCCATGGCAGGCGTGTGGGACATAGCGACGCCGGGGGAGTGGCAGGCCGCTCGCTTCGCAGCCGTCGGTCGTGCGGTGCGACGCGTCGGCGTGAGCCTGACCGCCGATCGCATCGCCGAGGCACGATCGCTGATCGACCCGGTCGTCGCGAGCGCCGACTACGCCGGGAAGACGATGGCCGCCGCCAACGCCTCGGTCCCCCTCCCCGTCGATCCGCTCGTCGCGCTGTGGCAGCAGATCACGGTGCTGCGCGAGTGGCGTGGTGACGCGCATGTCACCGTGCTCGCCGCCAACGGCCTCGGGCCGTGTGACTGCAACGTTCTGCAAACCGCGACGGGTCACTTCCCGGAAGCGATCGCGCGTGCCACCCGGCTGTGGGACGACGAGGAGGTGGCCGCGGCGACGACGCGCCTCGTCGCACGCGGCTGGCTCGACGCCGACGGCACCGCGACCGATGCCGGCATCGCGGCGCGCGAGCGGATCGAGGCCGAGACCGACGAGCACTGCGCCGCGCTGTGGACGCCGATCGGTGACGCCGGCGTCCGTCGCCTCACCTCGCTCATCGTGCCGATCCACGACGCGTTCACCGCGGCCGGGACCTACCCCTTCCGCGTGGAGACGGGAGACACGCGGTCCGGCGATCCGGAGGCCGTCGGGTAGGCCCCGTTCTCTACCGCACCACCGCCCTCGACCACGGCGCCCGCCTGCGCATCCACGTCGAGCCCGTCCAACGACCCTTGGGAGTCCGCCGGTTGACGATCATTCCCAGACGGTGGGCCATCGAGCGCGGTATCGGGTGGCTCACGCGCCACCGCCGCCTCGCCCGCGACTACGAAACCCGCCCGTACCGCTCCGAAGCCGTGATCCACCTCGCGGTGATCGACCTCGTGGCCCGCAGGCTCACCGGTGATGCCACCCCCGGCCGGCGCGGAACCTCACCCGGAACCCCACACGAATCAGCGGGCCAAACACTCGGTCAGAGCGCTGCCGGCATCGCGAGTTCGGTCGCGTACGGGGGCTGGGCCCCGGCGCGGGAGCACGTCGCGGCGGCGGCGCGGGCGGCGAAGGTCAGGGTGTCCTGCCACTGTTCCGCGGTGAGCGACGGGGACGGGGTGAGCGCGGCGTGGCCGTCGAGGCGGTGGAGCAGCGCGGCGTTGACTGTGTCGCCGGCGCCGATGGTGTCGACGACGGCCACCTTCTGGGCGGGGACGGAGAGTTCGAGGCCGTCCCGGGTGAGGACGGTCAGGCCCGCGCCGCCCCGGGTGAGCACGACGGCGTACGGGCCGGCCGCGAGCCACCGCCGGACGGCCGTCGCCGGGCCGGCGGGCCCGGCGAGCCAGGCCGCGTCCTCCTCCGAGAGCTTGAGCAGGGTGACGTACGGCAGCCAGGAGAGGAAGCGGGCCCGGTAGGCGTCCGCGTCGGGGATCAGGCCCGGCCGGATGTTGGGGTCGAGGGCGGTGAACAGGCCGCCGTCCGACGCGCGGCGCAGCAACTCCTCGAATGCCGAGGCCCCCGGTTCCAGGACGAGGGAGCAGGTGCCGAACGAAACCGCGCGGGCCGCCGCCGGCAGCGTTCCCGGGGTCCGGAACAGGCGGTCGGCGGTGCCCTCGACGTGGAAAGAGTAGGCCGCGGAGCCGTCGGCGCCGATGTGCGCGACCGCCAGGGTGGTGGGCTCGGGACCCCGCTGGACGAACGAGGTGTCCACCCCGTCCGCCGCCAGGCCGTCGAGCAGCGCCTCGCCGAAGTGGTCGGTGGACAGCCGCGAGCAGAACGCGGCCGGGGAGCCGAGGCGGGCCAGGGCGATGGCGGTGTTGTACGGGCCGCCGCCGCGCTTGGGCCGCAGGGCGGGCAGTTCGGGGGCGGGCGGGGCGGGTGCGTCGGCGTGGGGAACGGTGTCGGGATGCCGCGTGGTGGACTCTTCGGGGTCGGGGTCGGTGTCAGGGCTGGCGGCAGGCCCGGTGCCGGTGTGCGTCGTGTCGTCCGGGCGCCGCTGGCCGGACCTTCCCGCATCGGTGCCGGGTCGGGCGCCGGGCTCCGCGCTGGGGCGTGTACCGGACCGCGTCCCCGGGGCGGAGCGCCGATCGCCGGTTGTCGACGCGTCGCGAGCGGACTCCGCGGGGACGAGGTCGATGAGGGCTTCCCCGGCGACGATGATCATGAGGAGAGGGGCCTTTCGGTACGGGCGATGGGGTGCGGAGTAACGGGCGGTGCCGATGGTACGGGCGGAGACGGTCGATGGCCGCAAGGGCCGCGGTGGACGAAGGCGCACCTGCCGGAGGGTGCGCGAGGCGCGGGCGGACTCGGCGAACCGGCCGAGCGGGAGCCCGACGGCCGGTGCCCCGACCGCCAGTCGGCCGGCATCAGGTCGATGGGTCTGCCGCGCCTCCGCGCGATCCGTTCGGCCAGCTCCGCCGCGTCGAACGGCACGGGCAGCTCCAGGCCGTCGGCCAGCGCCCGGCACCGGCGCAGCCGCCGCCCGGCCGCCCGCCGTGCCCGCAGGGCGGCCCGCCCCGGGAGCGGCGTCATGACGACGGCCGGCGCCGCTCGGCCTCGCGGCGCGCGATGGCCTCGATCAGGTCCTTCACCGTGCCCAGCCCGTCCGGGGACAGGTTGACCGCACGCAGCGCGACGTCGCGCACCCCGGCGTCCCGCATGGCGGACAGCAGCGCGACCTCCTCGGCGACCGGCACCCGGAAGAACGCGGCCAGCGCCTCCAGGTGGCGCTTGGCCGGGTTGTCGCGGCGGCCGGTGCGCAGCTGCCAGAGGTACGTGGCCGAGAACGACTCGCCCGTCGACTCCCGGCAGGCCCTGGCCACTTCCTCGTTGCTGTACGGCGTACGGTCCGGGCGCCGGACGGTCGTGAAGAGGAGCTCTATCCGTTCGGACAGCGACCGCCCCGCCCCGCCCCCGCCCGACGGCGGCCCCACCCCCTCCGGGGGCCACTCCGAGGTCTCCGACACGTCCCCCACCTCCCTGGGTGGCCGGCAGCGTCATCACCGGCAACGGCGTGTCGACCGCGATGTGTTCGCGCCCCCGGTCGTACGCCACCAAGACGATCCGCCCGGTGGTGGTCGGCGTGACCGGGCAGCAGGGCCGGCTCGTCGGGTACGGCGGGAAGTGCGTGGACATCCGGCACGGCAGCACCAAGATCGCCACCCCCGTGCAGATCTACGACTGCAACGGCACGGGCGCGCAGTGGTGGACGCTGGGCAGCGACCGCACGGTCCGGGCGCTGGGCAAGTGCCTGAACGTGGTCTGGGGACGCGGCGAGAACGGCACCGGGGTGGAGATCTACGACTGCGTCCCCGCCAGCCAGGGCGAGCAGTGGATCCCGCAGGCGGACGGCTCGCTGAAGAACGTCCTCACCGGCAAGTGCCTCGACCTCCTGGGCTTCGACACCACGAACACCCGGCAGTTGGGGATCTGGGACTGCGACGGGCTCGCCAACCAGAAGTGGGTGCTGACGCCCTGACACCCTGACGCTCCGCCAGGGCTGAGGCGTCCGATCGGAGACGGGTTCGGGGTTCCGCGCCGGGCAAGGGGGGCGGCGCGGGATCCCGGGCCCGTTCCCCTCAGGCCTCCTCGTCACGTCTCCTCGTCCGCGCCGCGCGGACCGCCCCGGTGGGCCGGGTTCTTGGTGCTCAGCAGGCCAGGATGACGCCCCGGCGCCCGGCCGTCCGCCCGGTTTCGCCGGACGGATCCGTGGCACCCGCGTTGTGCCGGCGGTTCGCGGCGTACGGCAGTGGCGGCCGCGGCGGACGGGAGGAACGGAGGACGTCATGACGGTGAAGGCGGGGGCGAACGGATCGCCACTGGACGGGCCGTGGCCCGAGGCGGCGGGACGGCTCTGGCGGGACGTGTCCGGGCTGGTGCGCGAGGAGGCCGGCGGCCCCGCCGGCCCGCTGACCACGGCGGTCGGCCGGGCGCGCCTCGCCGGGACCGCGATGGCGCTCAGCGGCGCCCTGGGCGCGCTCTCCCTCGTCTCCGCGCACCAGGCCCTGCTGCGGGCCACCGAGCGGATCATGCCGCCGTCCCGGGCGGCCTGGACCCTGGCGGCCGGCTACGCCGGCGCCGCCGTCGGCCTCACCCGCCTGCGGCGCTCCGCCTCCCGCGCCGCGCGGCGCTCCTCCGCGGAAGCCGTGGAACGGGTGCTGGCGGAGCTGGCCGCGTCCGGGGTGTGACCGGTCGCCCGTTCCGTGGCCGTCCGTTCCGTGACCGGTCGCCCGGGGTCAGTCGTGGCGGACGACGCAGAGCGCCCAGATGACGAACGCGCACACCGCCATGACGACGACCGACCACAGCGGGAAGTACGGCAGGGACAGGAAGTTGGCGATGAGGATGAGCGCCGCGAGGGCGATGCCCAGCACCCGCGCCCAGGCGGAGACCTTGAACAGGCCGACGCCCACCATGATGGCCGCGATGCCGAGGAAGAGGTGCACCCATCCCCAGCCCGCCACGTTGAACTTGTAGACGTAGTTCGGCGCGTTGACGAACACGGTGTCGTGGACGATCGCCGATATGCCCCTGAGTACGTTCAGGAAGCCGTCGATCAACAGCATCACGGCAGCGAAGACCGTCAGCCCGGTCGCGACCGTCAGCGACCTGTCGCTGTAGTGATGAGTGGTGTGCGACTGCGGGGAGTGCGACATGGTCTCTCTCCTAGTCCGGATGGCCTCCCGAAGTCGGCGAGTCCCGAGGACCGGGGGAGGAGGCGCGCGGCCCGCCCGGGAACGCGTGCCGGCTCGGCCCGTGCCCGGAGGCGGTTGCGGCCCACCCCGGAGGGGGTTCGTACTCCACCCCGCGCCCTTGCCGCACGGGGTGGGGCGACCGACGGAGACCGCTCGTTCCATCCTCACCACGCCGTGCCGTTGATCGCACCTCGGCCCCGGAAGCCGCCTCCACCTGCGGCGACGCCGGCAGCTCGCGCTAGGGTGCGCCGGTGAGTCTTTACATCGTCGTCGGATACGGGCCCGCCGGTGCGGCCGCCGCCCGGCTCCTGGCCGGACAGGGCCATACGGTACGCGTCGTCACCCGGTCGGGCCGGGCTCCCGAGCCCGGCATCGAACACGTCGCCCTGGACGCGACGGACGCGGCGCGGCTGGCCGGGGCCGCGCGGGGCGCCACCGCGATCCTCGGCTGCGCCGCGCCGCCCTACCACCGCTGGACGAAGGAGTGGCCACCGCTGGCCGCGTCGCTCGCCGAGGCGGCGGAGGCGACCGGCGCCGTCCTGGTCATGCTGGGCAATCTGTACGGCTACGGCCCGGTGGGCGGGCCCCTGACCGAGGACCTGCCACTCGCGGCGACCGGCCCCAAGGGGCGGGTGCGCGCCGCCGCGTGGGAGCGGGTGCGGACCCTGCACGAGCAGGGGCGCGTCAGGGCGGTCGAGATACGGGCCTCCGACTTCTTCGGGCCCGGCGTGACCGACGGCGGCCATCTGGCCGGTCGCTTCATGCCCCCGCTGCTGCGCGGCAAGGCGGTCACCGCGCTCGGCGACCCGGACGCCCCGCACAGCTGGAGCTACCTTCCCGACGTGGCCGCGGCCCTGGTGGAGGCCGCGGGCGAGGAACGCGCCTGGGGCCGCGCGTGGCACGTTCCCACGGAACCGCCGCTCTCCGTCCGGGAGATGGCGGACCGCCTCGCCGCCGCGGCCGGAACGGCACCCGTCGCCGTCCGGCCGACGCCGGCGGCCGTCCTGGGGGTGGCGTCGCTGTTCTCCCCGCTGCTGCGCGAGCTGAAGGAGATCCGCTACCAGTTCGACCGGCCGTTCGTCGTCGACTCCGGCGCCTACCGGTCCGCTTTCACGGTCCGTTCGACGCCCGTCGACGAACAGGTCGAGGCCACGGTCGCGTGGTGGCGGGAGCGCCTGGCCGCCGGCGGGTGAATCCCGCGCGCGGCGGCCCTGGGCACCGTGGGAATTCCTTTCCGGAAATCCGCGGTGACAGTCCCCCTTTCCCGCTCGGGCCCCCTTTCCCGCGCGGGGAAAGGGGGCCCGTCACCTCCCGGAGGACGTCAGCGGACGAACTTCCAGGTGATTCCGTTGACCACACCCCGGTCCAGCGGCGCGAGCTTGCGGAAAGCCGTCTGGCTGAGGTCCAGGTGCGTCCGGTCGCAGGACGGACACTTGTCCCGGACCGGGACCCGTATGGTCTTTCCGTTGTAGGAGACCTCCACCGAGACGCCTCTGCACAGCGGGTCGTTGTTGGGGTTCGGGGAGGTCCACCAGGCGGCGGGTACCGCGACCAGGTCCTGCGACGAGGCGTCGATCGGTGTTCCGCAGGCGCCGTAACCCTTGTCGTTGTAGTAGGTCATCTTGCCGGTCATCGTCTGGCCGATCGGAATGTCGGCCGACGCCGGTCCCGCGCCGAGGGCGATACCCGTGGCGGCGGCGACCAGAGCGCAGGCGGCGAAACGAACTCGGCGCACTCGCCTGAATTCACGCATGGTGATGTCTCCTCCTGAGGCAGGGGAATACGACACGTAGAGCAGGAGCAGGAGCAGGAGCCGGAGTCGGAAAGGCGCTCGTCGACTCGGTCTCCGGCTTCGGGACCCATGGATTTCACGGTCCCCGGTGTCCCCGCAACCCCCGTCGGCCCCAGTTGTCCGGAACTGAGTGGTCCATGAACTCAGTTGGGCCGGAACACCGCCGGTCCGTCCGAAAACACACCGGAACACCCGGGTGCGGTCAAACACCCGGGTACGGTGAAACGTCCGGGCACGCCGGGCGCTTGAGGGCCACGGGTGCCGGACGGGAGGGAGAGGGCCGATGAAGGCCTGTTCGGATTACGCCCGTTCCGTACGGGGCGCGGGCTCCGGAGGAAGGTGGACGGACAGCAGGCACACGTCGTCGCGCTGCTCGTCGGGGAGCAGCCGGGCGAGGAGCGCGTCGAGGGAGCCGTTGCCGCCGCGCGGCGGCACGCTCCGTACGGCCTCGGTGAGCCGGTCGAGGCCGGCGTCGAGGTGCTCGCCGGGGCGCTCGATCAGCCCGTCGGTGTACATCAGCAGATGGTCACCCGGCTCGATCCGGCAGGTGGCCTCCCCGTAGGAGGGCCGCAGGGTCGCGCCGAGCAGGACGCCCTCGGGCGGGGTCAGGTACTCCGCCTTGCCCTGCCGGACGAGCAGGGGCGGTGGGTGGCCGGCCTGGGCCCAGGTCAGGCAGCGCTCGGTGGGGTCGTAGCGGCCGAGGACCATGGTGGCCGTGGCATGCCCGTCCGGGGTGTGCAGCAGCAGGGTGTTGAGCCGGTGCAGGGCGCCGGTCAGCGAGGAGCCGGTGAACACCATGCCCTTGGCGGTGAAGCGCAGTTGCGCCATGGTGGCCACCGCGTCGATGCCGTGCCCGGCGACGTCCCCGACGGCGAACAGGACGCAGCCGTCGGGCATCTCGACGGCGCTGTACCAGTCACCGCCCACGCTGAGGTCGTCGTGTGACGGCAGGTAGGCGACGTCGACGCGGAGGTCCGCGAGGTTCAGGGACTGGGTGGGCAGCGGCAGCAGCGCGTGCTGGAGCCGCGCCGCCACCAGGCGTTCCGTCTGGAGCACGTTGCGCTGGGCGAGCACCGCCTGCTGGGACTCCAGCAGGGCCAGTTCCGCGCGCCGCCGGGCGGTGAGGTCCATGATGACGCCGTGCACCTCGACGGGTGTGCCGTCGGCGTCCGGCAGCGTCTCGGCGACGATCCGCAGGTGCTTGACGCCGGAGGCGGTCGCGAACCGGAACAGGTGGTCCATGGGCGTCCCGTCGGCCAGGAGCGCCTGGACGGCCCGGGCGAAGTCCGGCAGGTCCTCCGGCAGCAGGTGGCGCGGCAGTTCGTCGAGGCGCATCGGCCCCAGCGAACGGTCGCGGCCGAGGATCTCGTAGACCTGCGGCGACCAGGTGACGGAATCGGTGGCCAGGTTCCAGTCCGTCCAGCCGAGGTTGCCCAGCCGCTGGAGGTCGGCGAGCAGCTCCCGCTGCCGGGTCTCGGTGTCGTGGCCGGTCCAGCACACGACGAGGGAGCCGCCCAGGCGCGACACCCGCAGCGAGTAGACGGACTGCCTGCGGACGCCGGCGACGACCTCCTCGTAGGCGAACGGCTCGCTCTGGTACGGCTGCCCGGTCTCCAGAGTGTGGAGGTAGCCGTGCCAGGCGGAGGATCCGGCCATGGTCGGGTAGCACTCCAGGACGCGCAGGCCGACGAGCTGGCGTCCCCGCCGGCCGGCGACGTCGGTGGACTGCGGCGCGGCGGCGTCGATCCGGAAGTCCTCGACCTTGCCCGTCGCCGACCGCAGGGGCGTGAGCAGGGCCGCCGGGCCCATCAGCGCGTCGAAGACCGCCTGCACGGATTCGGTGAGGGGCGGGCCGGGCCGGCCGGCCGGTGTGTCGCACATCCGCAGACTCCCCGCGCACAGTCGGGCGACCGCCCGCAGCAGCTCCCGGACGGCCGGATCGAAGGGGGCGTCGACGGTACGGAGGACGCCCAGGGCGGCGGTGACCGTACCGCCGGTGACCACGGGGAGCCAGGCCCGCGTCAGCCACCGGCGGCCCTGCTCGTCGATCAGGTGGTAGCGCAGCGCGTCCCGCGCGGGGTCCTCCAGCCAGACGGGCTCGCCCCGGCGCACGACGTCCTGCGCGGCGATGCCGCTGACGGGCGGTACGGACCGCCACTGGGCGGCGACGGCGGCCCCGGTGCCGGCGTGGCCGCCGAGCTCCAGCACGCCGTCCGGGGTGCTGAGGAAGATCATGACGGCATCGGCGCGGACCGGCGGCCCGGCCAGGTGGTCCAGCAGCGTCCCGGCGAGCTCCTGCGGGCCCGAGACGCGGGCCAGGGCCTCGCCGACCGCGCCCAGGACCTCCGCGTGCGTCCGGTTCCCGGCGGTTCCCGGCGGGGCGTGGCGGGTGTAGCGCATGGAGTCGAACACCGAGCCGCCGCCCTCCGGCCCGCCGGGCCCATCCGCTTCATGGGGCCCGTGTGCTCCCCCCGGCCCGGGAGGCTTCCGGGCGGCGGGGACGGCGCCGCCCTGCGGCAGGTCGCCCAGGACGATCCAGCACTCCTCCATCAACGTCCGGCCGGCGGTGCGCGCGCGCCGCGTCAGGTGCTCGTAAGCCGCCGTCGCGGAGCAGTCGGAGCGCGCCATCAGCACACCCTTGGCGCGTTCCAGCACGGCCGTGGTGGACGCCAGGTGCTCCAGCCGCTCGTTCTCCGCCCGTAGCTTGGCCACCACCTTCGCCAGTGCGACGACGTCGGGTTCGACGCCGGACTTCTCGTCCTGGACAGACTCGCTCGTCACGCCCCGAGCATGGCACAGACGGCCGCCGCCCGGCCCGTTTCCGCACATCAGGGCGGGCGCTCGGCCGGACGTTCGGGTGGTGCTCCGTCTCCTTTTCCCCCTCTCATGCTCCCAGGAACCATGGTGGCGCGGAAGGGAGTTCACGGTCCGGCGGCCGACGGCGGCGGGCGGGCGGAGAGTCCGCCCGAGGTCGGCGGAACCGGGTGAACACCGCCGGCCGCTTCGCTACCGTGGAGGGGGCGAACCGCTACAAGGCCCGCATGACGGCCACTTCGCCCTTCCGGGACACCTCTACACCTTTGCCTTCGCTCCGGGCCCCGCAGATCGGCGGCCCGCGAGCCCGTCCGGCGCGCCGGGAACAGGTCCGGGACAGGCCGGGAGAGGACACGAATCGGTGAACGGATCCATGCGGGACAAGGTCGTCCTCGTGACCGGCGCGGCCCGCGGCCAGGGCCGCGCGCACGTCGTGCGGCTGGCCGGCGAGGGCGCCGACGTGATCGCCGTCGACCTGTGCGGCCGGCTGCCCGGCGTCGCCTACGCCTCCCCGGTGCCGGAGGACCTCGACGAGACCGTCGCCCTGGGAGAGGCGCACGGCCGGCGGGTCGTCCCGCTCGTGGCCGACGTCCGCGACCTCCCCGGACTCCGGAAGGCCGTGGACGGGGCCGTGGAGACCCTGGGCCGGCTGGACGCCGTGGTGGCCAACGCGGGCATCTGCGTCCCGTGCGCCTGGGACCGGGTCACCGAGGAGATCTTCCGGGACACCATGGACGTCAACGTCCGCGGCACCTGGAACACGGTGATGGCGACCGCGCCGCACCTGGTGGCGGCGGGCGGCGGGTCCGTCGTGCTGATGAGCTCGTCGGCGGGGCTCAAGGTCCAGCCGTTCATGATCCCCTACACCACCAGCAAGTTCGCGGTGCGCGGGATGGCGAAGGCGTTCGCCGCCGAGCTGGCCCGGTTCGGCATCCGGGTCAACAGCGTCCACCCGACGGGCGTCGACACCGTCATGGGCGGCCGGGCGATGCTCACCCGCGTCGCCGAGGCGAGCATGGCCGACCCGCGGCTGCGCGGGATGCTGGTCAACATGCAGCCGGTGGACGGGATCTCGGCGGAGGACGTGGCCGAGGCCGTGCTGTTCCTGGTGTCGGACGCGTCACGGCACGTGACCGCGCACGCCCTGGCCGTGGACGCGGGCGTCAGCGAGTTCTGAACCCCGGCTGTCCCGGCACCACCCGCCGCCATCCCTCACAGACGGGCCGGTTCCGCCATGTCCCTCCACCGTCACCTCGTCGGACACACCTGGGCCCTCGGGCCCCTGCGGTGGACGTTCGCCGACACGGCCCTGTACGCGCTCGGCGTCGGGGCCGGGGCCGGCGACCCGTCGCGGGAACGGGAGTTCACGACGGAGAACTCCACGGGCGTCACCCCGTCGGTGCTGCCCACCTTCGCCACCACCCTCGTCCCGCCCGGGGAACACCCCGCCCTCGGCGACTTCGACGTGACGCGGCTCCTGCACAGCCACCAGTCCCTGACGCTCCACGGCCCGCTGCCCGTCGAGGGCGCGGCGGTCGCGGAGTCCCGGCTCACCGGGCTGTACGACCGGGGGCGCGCCGCGCTCGCCGTGATCGACTCCCGGTGTACGGACACGGCCACCGGCCGGCCCCTCGCCGACCTGCGCACCGGGCTGACCGTCCGGCACGCGGGCGGCTTCGGCGGGGAAACGGCCGAGGACGAACCGTGGGAGCGCCCGGCCCGCGAGCCGGACCACACCGCCGGCTACCGCACCGCCCCGCACCAGGCGCTGCTCTACCGGCTCTGCGGCGACCGCAACCCGCTGCACTCCGACCCCGCCGTCGCCGCGCGGCTGGGTCTGCCCAGGCCGCCGCTGCACGGGCTGTGCACCTTCGGGTTCGCCGGGAGGGCGCTGCTGCGCGCGCTGTGCGGGGGCGACCCGGCCCGGTTCGGGACCATGTCCGCCGCGTTCACCGCGCCGGTGCTGCCGGGCCGGGACCTCATCGTGCGGATCTGGGAGACGGGCGGTGCGACTCTGTTCGAGGTTCGCTCGCACGGGCGGGTGGTGCTGGGCCGCGGGCGGTTCGTCCTGCGGCCGGTGTGACGGTCCGCCCCGGTGTGACGGTCAGCCGGCGGCCGTGCACCGTACGCCGTCCGCATCGGCGGCGTACCGCTCGGCGTACCAGCGGGCCGTGCTCCGCAGCCCGTCCGGCAGCGCGATCGCCGGCCGCCATCCGGTGGCGAACAGCCGGGAGACGTCGAGGAGTTTGCGCGGCGTCCCGTCCGGACGGCTCGGGTCCCAGACGATCCGTCCGGGGTAGCCGACCGCCTCGGCCACCATCCGGGCCAGCTCCGCGACGGACACGTCCCGGCCGGTGCCGACGTTGACCGGGGACGGGTCGTCGTAGTGCCGCAGCAGGTGCAAACAGGCCGTCGCGAGGTCGTCGACGTGCAGGAACTCCCGGCGCGGCGTGCCCGTCCCCCAGACGGTGACCTCCCCGGCACCGGTCCGCGCCGCCTCGTGGAAGCGGCGGATCAGGGCCGGGAGGACATGGGAGCGGGTGGGGTGGAAGTTGTCCCCGGGGCCGTAGAGGTTCGTCGGCATGACCGAGATCCAGCGCCGGCCGTACTGCCTGCGGTACGAGCGCACCGCGATCAACCCCGCGATCTTGGCGATGGCATACGCGTCGTTGGTCTCCTCCAGCGCCCCGGTGAGCAGCGCGGACTCGGGGATGGGCTGCGGGCTGTGCTTGGGGTAGATACAGGAGGAACCGAGGAACAGCAGCCGGTCGACGCCGGCGGCGTGCGCGGCGGTGAACAGATTGGTCTGGATCCTGAGGTTGTCGGTGAGGAACTCGACCGGTTCGGCGTCGTTGGCGGCGATGCCGCCGACCCGGGCGGCGGCGTCGATCACCACGTCCGGGCGGAGCGCGGCGAGGAGGGCGGACGTGGCCCGGGCGTCGGTCAGGTCCACGTCGGCGGAGGCGACGCCGACGACCGACGCGAACCCCTCGGCCGCCAGCCGGCGGAGCAGGGCGGAGCCCACGAGTCCCGTCGAGCCGGCCACCAGCACGGTCGAGGAAGGGTGAAGGAGGGGGCGCGGGGGAGGGGGCGGGGTCACGGCTGCCTCTCGTTCGAGGGGACGGGCGGGTGAGGCGCGGGACGGCTGGGGCGGCCGGGGAGTTTGGGGAGGTCGGGCAGGCCGGGCCGGTTGGGGAGACCGGAGAGGTCCAGGCCACGGCAGTACAGGGCGCCCAGCAGGCGCAGCAGGGCGACCGGTTCGGGGGTCCCGCGGTGTCCCGAGGCCGCCACGAGCGGGGCCGCGACCCCCTCGTCCCGCAGCGTGTCCCGGATCGGCCGGGCCAGCACCGGGTGCGGGCCGATCTCCACGAACGCCCGGACGCCCCGGCCGGCGAGGGCGGACACCGCCTGGGTGAACCGCACGGGCTGCCGGAGGTTGCGCGCCCAGTAGTCCGGGGTGCCGAGGGTGGAGGGAGCCGGTCCGGAACCGGACGGCTCCGGGTCGGCACCGGATCGTTCCGCTCCGGTGGCGGTGGTCGTGTCCGGCGCGGTGTCGGCGGACGGCCGCGGTCCGGCCCCGGCGGCCGACCTCGGGCCGGCGCCGGCGGCCGGATCCCGCGCCGCGTCGACGGTCGACACCCAGGGCACGCGCGGCGCGGCCGGGGCCAGACCGGCCAGTTCCGCGCGGAGTTCGGGCAGGACACCGTCGACGTACGGGCTGTGCGACGCCGCGTCGATCCGGATCGTCCTGCACCGCACCCCCGCCGCCTCCAGGGCGCCGACCAGGGCCCCCACCGCGTCGGCCGCCCCGGTGACCACCGTCTCCCGGGGCGCGCTGTGCGCGGCGACGACCACCGTCCCCGGCGTCCGCGCGCAGTGCCGCTCGACGGTGTGCCGGTCCAGGCCGATCGTGGCCATCGCCCCGCCGCCCGCCACCCGGGCGAGCAGCCGGGAGCGGGTGGCGACGACCCGGGCCGCCTCGGGGAGCGTGAGGACGCCCGCGATGTGCGCGGCGGCGACCTCGCCGAGGCTGTGCCCCACCACGGCGTCCGGCCGCAGCCCCAGCGACAGCAGCCAGTGGGCGGTGGCCACCTGCAGCGCGAAGATGAGCGGCTGTGCCGTACCGGGGCCGTCGGCCCCTGCACCCGGCGGACGCGCGAGCGGCCCGGTGACGCCGCCGGGCAGCAGCCCGTCGAGTTCGGCCAACACCCCGGCGGCCACGGGCGACCAGGCCGGCAGGGCGCGGCCCATGCCCGTCCACTGGCTGCCGTGGCCGCCGAAGCACCAGGCGGTCCGGCCGGCCGCGCCGTCGGCCCGGCCCGCCGTCCAGCGCGGGCTCGGCAGGCCGTCGGCGAAGCACGACAGCCCTTCGACGAGCCCCGGAACGTCCGGCGCGGTCACCGCCAGGCGTTCGGGTCCCGGACGGGCGGGAGGGAAAGGCACGTCATCGGGCCGAGAACCATTGGCCAACAATTCTGCCGCCCTTTTCGCCTCCTCCGTCAACTCCGTGCGCGTGGCGGCGGAAAACACCAGCAGCCACGGTGGCGGGGACGGCAGCACACTGTCGAATGTCATAAGCCCCTCGTGTTCCGCCGCATCGGATCGGGTGGCCGGCCGGTGCTTGCTACGATCGCCGCACCGGCCGGTCGGCGCCGCCGCGCGCACCGCTGCTCGACGCTTTCGATGCGGAAAGCGATACCTTCGACAAAGGAGTAGAGGAAGAATGCCGGAGAACTCCTTCCAGGGTCTGGTCGTCGATACCGAACCCGCGTCCGACGCCTATCTCGTCATCGGCATTCCCGGGTCCGGAAAAAGCTCGGTGTCCGCCGCCCTCGCCCGCCGCTTTCCCCTCGGAGCGCACATCGAGGGCGACCACATCCAGGAACTCATCGTCTCCGGCGGGCACCTGCCCTCCCCGGAGGAGGACCTGGAGGCCGACCGCCAGCTGCTGCTGCGCGCCCGCAACGCCTCGGTGCTCGCCCGCAGTTTCCACGCCGCCGGCGTCGTCCCCGTCATCGACGACGTGGTCGTCCGGCGCGCGCACCTCGACTACTACCTGGAGCAGCTCAAGGGCCTGCCGCTGCACCTCATCGTCCTCGCGCCCACCCCGGACGTCGTCGCCCGGCGGGTCGCCGAACGGGACAAGGTGCTGGCCGACGACTGGTCGTTCCTCGACGAGGCGATGCGCTCCGAACTCGACGGCCAGGGAACCTGGTTCGACAGCTCCGAGATGACCCTCGGCGAGACCGTCGACGCGATCCTCGCCAAGGGCTGAACCCCCGCCCCACGGACCGGCGCCGGTGCTCCCCGCGGAGCCCGGCGCCCTCATCCGCCGTCGATCCGGCGGACCGCGGTCAGCCAGGTGAGCATCAGATGGGCGCTCCGGTGCAGGAACGCCCGCGCGTCCTGCGTCCAGGCCGGGCCCCGCGCCTGCTCGGCGAACTCCCGCAGGCCGTGCGCGAGCGAGGCGTACGCCTCCCGGTAGGAGCTCCCTTCGAGACGGAACTCCCGTAGCCAGTACAGGAGTTCGTCCATGAAGCGGATCGCCGGCAGTTCGCCCGCCAGGTCGGCGAAGAGGTCGTGCGCGTTGCGCTCGTGGTGGACCGGCGGGCCGCCGAAGCGGACGGCGTGGCCCAGGTGTTTGGCGCACGCCGCGACGAAGTACCCGCTGAAGATGTCCCCGAAGCGCTCCAGGGGCGCACCGCCGACCGGCTGCCCCATCCGCAGGAAGTAGTAGGCGGGCAGCGCGTCCCGGTGCACCGCCGTGTTCTGCGAGTTGACGGGGCACCAGGTATCCGGTGCCAGGACGGCGGCCGGCCCCCGGTAGGCGGTCACCGTGGGGCGGACGGCGAGCCGGGTCACCGCGTCCACGTCCGGATCGCCGAGCCACAGACCGGCGTTGACCCGTACGTCGGCCGTCTCCTCCGTCCACGCCGGCGCCTCGGTGGCCGTGCGTGGCCCGTAGGGGAAGCCCCGGGGGTGGACCCGGCAGGGGGTCACGTCCAGCAAGTCGCAGGCGTTGAACCAGCCCGACGGCGACGACACCGTACGGTGCCGCGCCGGCCCCTCCAGTACCACCCGGTGCTCGTCCAGGAACGGACTCACGGCGGGCAGGTTGTCGTCGTCCATGGACACGGCGCACGCACTGCCGTTCAGATACGACAGCAGATAGCCGATGTTGCGCCGGTTGTCCGAGTCGTACGGCACGAGCCCCGGCACCCCGAGCTTCGCCAGCAGCCGGTCCTGCTCCGCCACGTCGGGGCTGACGATCGCGGCGCCGCGACCGCGGGCCCGGTCGCAGGCCGCGTGGAAGGCGGCGGGCGTCCGGCGGTCGGGGATGACGACGAGCCGGGCGCCGCCCTCCGCGAGGGTGTCGGCGTAGTGCTCCAGGAACTCCCCGGAGCCGATGGTCGTGATGACGATGTCGATCGTTTCGGACATGAGGTCACTCCGCAGTGTGGTCACTCCGTAGGGGGAATGTCCCGCCAGAACCGCAGCCGGGAGGAGGCGGTGACGAGAGGGGCGCCGATCCAGAGGAGCATGACGACGGCCAGCCCGAGCCGCGGGCCGAACAGGCTGCCGAGCGCACCGCCGACCAGCCCGCCGACGAAGAGCATGCCGCGGCTGACGAACCGGACGCAGGCCACCGTCCGCTGCAACAGGGCGGAAGGGGTGAGGAGTTGGACGAGGGTGGCCTGGCCGACCGTGAACACGGCGTACCCGGCGTGGAACAGCAGCGCGCCGCACAGAAACAGGAACAACCCGGAGCCCGGCCGGGTCAGTGGCAGCAGCAGCCCCGCCGGGGCGAACACCGCCGCGGGGATCCAGACCGCGCGGGCCGTGCCCAGCCGTCGCGCCACCCGGCCCGCGCCGAACGCCCCGATCAGCCCGCCGATGCCCACCGAGCCGATCAGCAGGCCCAGGGTGCCGGGGGCGACCCCCACGTCGTCGGCCAGGAAGAGGACGACCAGCGCCTCGTACGCGGCGAAGCAGCAGTTCCCCAGGGCGGAGCCCGCGATCGACGCGAGGATGACGGGCCGCCGCGCCACGAACCGGAACGCCTCGGCGAGTTCCGCCCCCAGGCCGGACGCGCGGGACGCCGCGCCCGGCGCCTCGATGTTCGCCCGCATCAGCAGGTTGCACGCCGCCGAGGCCGCGAAACCGCCCACGTTGAGCAGCGGGGCGCGCTCGGGCCCCAGCACCTGCACCGTGAACCCGGCCACCGCCGGGCCGAAGGCCAGCGACACCGCGCGCGCCATCTGCAGCCGGACGTTGCCGTGCACGAGCCGGTCCTTGGGCAGCATCCGCGGCGGCATGGACAGGTACACGATCTCGTAGAACACCGTCGCGCAACTGACCAGCACATTGGAGAGGTACAGGTGCCACAGTGCCAGGTGCTCCGTCGCCGCGAGGACCGGCACCATGGTGACGATCACCGCGCGGCCGAGGTCGGCGAGCAGCAGCAGCGTCCGCGGGCGCAGCCGCGCGCCGTACACGCCGGCGGGCAGCGTCAGCACCAGCCACGGCAGATAGCCCGCCGCGGTGATCAGCCCGACCTCGCCGACCGTCGCCCCCAGCGTCCGGGCGGCGAGCAGCGGGAAGGCGACCACCGTCGCCATCCCGCAGAGCTGGCTGATACCGCTGCCGACCCACAACAGGCGGAAGTCCCGTTCGAGGGCGCGGGCGGGGGCGGTGGGCAACGTGGCGAGATCGGACATGGCAAACGCTCTCTTTCTGTCGGTGCGCCGCGGTTCCCCGGGGCGGGGTTCGTCCCGGTGCGCGCGGACGTGCAACTTCCGCGGACGCCGTGGCGGCGGACGCCCCGACGGCGTCCGGCCCACGGCACCGCCCGAGCGGCGGCGACCGGCCGCGCCGGGGCGGGTCCGGCGGCGGGTCCGGGGGCGGGTCCGTCGGCAGGTTCGGCGGTGACCTCCACGGCGGAGACGACGACGGCCCCCGCGGTGGGCCCGACGGCCGGCCGTCGCTTCCCCGGCCGGGCCCCATCCTGGCGGCGCGCACGGCACCCGCCATGACCCCCGGCCCCCTCGGCGCGTCCCGGGCGGCGGGCGTGCCGCGCCCGGCGGCTTGGGTTTCCGCGGTGGCTCGGGTGACTCCTGCGGCCCCGGGGGCTGCGGCGGTGTCAGCCACAGTGGTCTTGACGGCGGCCCCGGCGGCCCTGCCCGACCGGACGGCGGTCCCGGCGATGCCGGCCGTCCCGAGGGTTCCAACGGTCGCGGTCGTGGTGGCGGATGCGGTCGTACTCATGGCCCCGCCGGCCCCGGCCCCGCCGGCCCCGGCCCCGCCGGCCCCGGCCCCGCCGGCCCCGGCCCCGCCGGCCCCGGCCCCGGGGCCAGCCCCGACCGCTGGGCGCACCCAGGCGGCCCCGGCCGTCCCGCACATCCCCCTCACCGCCCCGCGGCCCCTCACCGCCTCGCGTCCCCTCACGGCGCCACCGGAACCGATCCCCCCGCCACCGACCGCTCCGCGGCCAGCGCGCAGCGCAGGGCCGCGTGGGAGTCGCGCCAGCCGCCCGCCGCCGGGTCGGGCGGGCCGCCGGTCGCGGTGGTGAGGAAGGCGCGCAGCTGGGTGCGGTAGGCGGTGCCGAAGCGGTCCCAGTAGCCCTGGTGGCGGGGGGCCGGCGCGCCGCCCGCGCCGGGCTCGGACGCGCCCGTGGGACCCGCCTCCAGGTTGCCCCGCTCGCCCAGCAGTTCGGCCCGCACGTCGTAGCCCAGCGGCTGCCGGCGGCCGGCGGTGAGGACCGCGAGCGTGCCGTCGTCGAGCCGGAGCATGGCCGTGACCGTGTCGAAGTCGCCGAGGTCCGCCAGTTCGGGGCAGGCCAGCGCCGCGCCGTCGGCGGTCACCCGGACGACCGTCCGGCCGGTGAGCCAGCGGACCAGGTCGAAGTCGTGCAGCATCAGGTCGGTGAAGACCGAGCCGCTCTCGCGGAGGCGGGCGAGCGGGGGCGGGGCCATGTCGTGCGAGACGAGCCGGAGCACGTGCGGCCGGCCCAGGTCGCCGGCGGCCACGCGGGCCCGCAGGCCCGCGAAGCCGGGGTCGAAGCGGCGCTGGAACCCCACCCACAGCGGCACGCCCCGCCGGTCGGCCGCCCGGCCCAGCGCCTCCGTCGTCGCCGGATCCACGGCCAGCGGCTTCTCGCACAGCGTCGGCACCCCCGCGCCGACCAGCTCCGCGACCAGTTCCGGATGGCTGGTGGTGGCCGCCGTCACCAATGCCGCGTCGCAGCCCCGGGACAGCAGGACCTCGGCCGAGTCCGCGACGGACCCGCGGGCCGCCTTCCGGGCCAGCGCCTCGGCGCGGTCCGGGACGACGTCCACGCACACCAGCCGGTGCGGCCCCAGCGCGGCCAGGTGCTCGGCGTACAGCGCGCCGATCCGCCCGCAGCCCAGCAGGCCGATCACCAGGCCCCCGCTCATCGCCGTACCCCCGCGGCCGGCGCGACGGCGGACCGGACCAGGCCGACGAGGTCCGCCGACTCCCGGCGGGCGCGCAGCCGGGCGCCCCATGCGGCCGCCCGCTCGGTGTATCCGGGATCGGCGAGGACGTCCTCGATGCCCCGTCCGATGTCGTCGGCCGGCACGTACGGGCCGTCGGCCGGGCCGGAGGTACGGTTCGTGAACGCGAGCCGCCCGTGGGGCAGCGTCGCGCTGGTCCGCAGCAGTACCCCCGCGCCGGTCGCCTCGGCCAACTGCCGCCCGTTCAGCTCCTGTTCGGACATGAACGGCATGACGACCGACGGCTTGCCGTGCAGCAGCGCGGCCAGCACCGTCGCCGAACCGCCGTGGCTCACCACCACGTCCGCCCAGGCCAGCGGCGCGTCCAGGCCGGTGAAGCCCGCGACCACCGCGTTGTCCGGCACCACCAGGCCGCCCTGGAAGGCGAAGCCGCTCGACACGTACACGGTCCAGGGCCGGTCCGCGCAGGCGTCGAGGACGTTCTGGAGCGCCCGCCGGGCCACGTTGCCGCCGCTGCCGATGGTGACGTACACCCGCGGCCGGTCCGTGCGCGGCGGCTCCGGGGCGGCGCCGGCCGGGTTCCAGTACATCGGGCCGACGTAGTGCGGCGCGCCCCGGTGCGGCGGCCCGTCCAGGGGCTCCAGGCCGGGGTCGCTCGACACCAACGTGACGTCCCCCCACAGCAGATGCTCCGCCCGCGCCACCGGGCCCAGGCCGAGCTCGCGCGACACCTCGTCCCAGACGGGCAGACCGGCCGGATGCGGCAGCAGGTCGCGCGGCGCGACGGTCGACCACGGCATCCAGCCGTTCGCGCGCGGGGTGACGAAGTCCGCGTCGGCGAGCGAGACGACGGGCACGCCGGCCGCGCGGGCGGCGAGGGCGGCGGTGGGGTACATGTCGACGACGACCACCGTCGGCCGGAACTCCCCGATCAGCCGGGCGTCCGCGGCCAGCCGCCGCCGGACGCGCTCGATCCGGTGGAACGTCGCCGCGACGGTGAACACCCGCTCCACGTCGGCGAACGGGAGGTACGGCGGCGTCGGGTGCCGGGCGGGCGGCCGGGGCGCGCCGGGCCCGGAGTCCAGCACGGGGAACCCGGCCTCCCGCACCATCGCGGTGATGCCGCAGTCCGCGAACGCCACCTCGGCGCCCGCCGCGGCCAGTTCCGCCGCCAGGGCCAGGCACCGGCCGGTGTAGGCCGCGCCGCCGCCCCAGCCCCAGGGGAAGAACAGCACTCGTCCGGTCACATGTCCTCCTGTCCGTCGTTCACTTGATGCGGCGTCAGACCGTCATCCCGCCGTCCACCGCGATCACCTGCCCGGTGACGTACGACGCGGCCGGGGAGCAGAGGAAGGCCACGACCGCGGCGACCTCCTCGGGCCGGGCCGGCCGGCCGAGCGGGGTGCGGCGTACGACGTCCTCACGCGCCCGCTCCGGCAGGGCGTCGTACGCGGGCGTCCCGGCGACCAGCCCGGGGGCCACGCAGTTGCAGGTGAGCCCGTACCGCCCGTACTCCCGGGCGACCGTCCACGCCAGCCCGTGCAGCCCCGACTTGCCCGCCGCGTACGCCGCCTGGCCCGGCCGCCCGCGCAGCCCGGCCACCGACGACACCAGCACCACCCGCCCGCCGGGCCTCCGCAACATGGCCCGCACCCCGGCCCGCAGACAGCGGAACGCGCCGCCGAGGTTGACCGCCAGCTGCTCCTCCCACTCCTCGTCCGGCACGTCGAGCAGCAGCCGGTCCCGGTGGATCCCGGAGTTGACGACGAGCACATCCAGCCGGCCGAACTCCGCCACGGCCGCGTCGACCACCCGCGTCCCGCCGTCCGGGAGGGACAGATCGGCCGTCACCGCCACGGCGGACCCGCCCCCCGCCCGCAGCGCGTCGGCCGTGTCCGCCGCGGCCTTCGCGTCGCGGTGCGCGTGCACCGCGACCGCGTGGCCGGCGGCGGCCAGCGCCCGGGCGACGGCCCGGCCCAGGGGCCCGGAACCGCCGGTCACCAGGGCGGCCCGGCCGTTCACCGCGCCTCCGGGAGCGGGAAGCACGTGTCCGCGATGTGCGCGAACCGGGCGCGCAGCCGGTCCGCCGCCCCGGGGTCCGGGGTCCCTTCCCGCCCGCCCGCGGCGACCATCGCCTCCCGCAGCCGGTCCAGCGCGGCCAGCAGCGGGCGCCCCAGCGCCAGCACGCGCGGGTACACCGCCGGCGGATCCGGCTGCTCGTGCGCCGCGATCAGGGCGGTGCCGAGCCGCTTGGCCCGCAGCCGGGCGTCCAGCGCGGCGGTCCGCACCGCGGCCGCGGCGGGGGAGAGGCCGTCCGGCGGGCCCAGTGCCTGCGCGTAGAGGAACAACTGGGGCTGGAGGTCGCCCAGGACGAGCACGTGCAGCGCCCGGGCCGGCACCGGGTCGAGGCCGTGCGCGGCGAGCCCGTCGAGCTCGTCGAAGAGGACGCGCAGCGCCCGTGCCCCGGCGGACAGCAGCGCGGTGTCCCGGTCCAGCCGCCCGGCCAGGTACTCCGCCGCGTCCCGCTCGTCCGGCGGGCCGGTGGGCGTCACCGTGCCCACCCAGGTGAACAGCGCCCGTAGCGCGGGCGTCAGCGTCCACCGCCGCCGGAAGCCGTCGGCCGGGTCGGCGTCGGTGTCCAGCACGGTGACGACGCCGTCGGCCGGGGACCAGCCGACCGCCAGCACGGCGTGGTCGTGGAAGTGGAAGCGGCCCTCGTAGACGTCGCCGGGCAGGTGGTAGCGGTCCGGCAGCACCATCACCGGCTCCCCGGCGGCCAGCCGCTCCAGCACGAACGGCACGTTGCGCGCACCGTCGTCGAACGCCGTCCGGTACGTCACCCGGCAGCCGTCGAAGTCCTTGGCCAGGTCCCGGCCCACCGGGTCCAGCGGACCGTTGAGCGCCCGCGCGACCGCCAGCGGGCCCAGGCCCCGGAACCGCAGCACCGCCTCGACGCAGCGGAGCACGCAGTTCAGCCCGTCCAGCGCGCGGTCCCCCCCAGCCCAGCGCCGCGCCAGGGTCGAACCGCGGCACGGCGGCGGCCGTGCCCGTCACCGCGGCTCCCGCGCGGCGGCCCGGGCGCGGGCGACCAGGGTGTCGGCCAGGTGCCCCAGGTTGTCGAAGACCGTCCAGTCGGTCTCCTCCTCGCTGTAGGGCACGCCCCACGCGTCCTCGAAGCGGGAGAACACCACGATCAGATCGAGGGAGTCCATCCCGATCTCGTCCAGGGTGGTGCTCTCGTCGAGCCGGTCGGGCAGGTGGGGGCGTTCCGCGAGGACGGTCGTGACGAGCTTCATCACGTCCTCGCGGTCGGGCAGCCGGGGGGTGGCGGCGTCGGTCATCTTCGGTTCCCTTTCACCGGTGGAGGTGTCGTACGGGACGGACGGGGTCAGCCGCCGTCGTCCGTCAGGAGCGGGCCGCGGCGGATCTTCCCGCTGGGCGTTCTGGGCAGCGCGTCGACCCGGCGGATGACCGAGGGCACCTTCACAGGCGTCAGCAGCTCGCCGGCCCGGCGGCGCAGGGCCGCCGCGTCGAAGTCGCGGGCGTCGGCCTCGACGAACGCCCACACCTGCGTCCCGCCCGCCGGGCCCGGCCGTCCCACGACGGCGCAGTCGCCCACGCCGGGCAGGCCGCGCAGGACGGCCTCCACCTCGGTGGGCGAGACCTTGTTGCCCGCGACGTTGATGAGCGCGTCGGCGCGGCCGGTCAGCCGGAGCCCGCCGTCGGCGTCGAGCACGCCGAGGTCGCCCGTGGCGACCCAGCCGTCCGCGTCGGCGAGCGGCGTCGGGCGCCCTTGCCGCATGCGGACGGGGGAGAGGCCGGGGAAGCGCGCGGTCACCGGCCCCGGCCCGTCGGTGCCGGCCCGCAGGCCGACGCCGGGCAGCGGGCGGCCGACGCCCCCGCCGTCACCGGCCGGGCCGAGGGTCAGCTGGCCCAGCTCGGAGTTGCCGTAGTGGTCGAGGACGGGGACCCCGGCGTCGTGCCAGGGCGCGGCCGCGGCGGCCGGCAGGGCCTCGCCCGCGCTGACGCACCGCTTCCAGCGGCCCGCGCGCGGCACGCCGCCCCGCCCCCACCAGTCGAGGACGAGCGGGACCGTCTGCAGCACGCTCGGCCGGTGCCGCTCGGCCAGGGCGGCGGCCCGGGCCGGGGTCAGCGGGCCGGACGGCACCACCTGGCAGGCCCCCGCCGCCAGGACGGCGAGGGTGCCCGCCTCGATCGCGTAACTGTGGCCGAGCGGACTGGTGGTGAGCACGACGTCGTCGGCGTCCAGCCCCGACTCGGCGGCGAACACGGCCGAGTTGCGGAACGTGCCGGGCCACTCCCGGGAGATCACCTTCGGCCGGCCGCCGGTCCCCGAGCTGGCGACGGCGAACGCGGGTGAGCCCCCGGCGTCCCCGGTGTCCGTCCTCAGCCGCTCCACCCGCCCGTCGGTGACGAGCAGTTCGGCCCCGAAGTCGTCCAGCGCCGCCGCCCGCTCGGCGCCACCGGCGCGCTCTTGCAGCACCAGTACGGCGGCCCCCAGCGACAGCGCGGCGGCGAAGTCGGCCACGGACTCCAGCAGGCAGGTGAGGACGACACCGACGGGCACGCCGGCGCCGATGCCGGCCTCCCCCAACTCCCGCATCCTGCCGCCGACGTCCCGCTCCAGCTCGGCGTAGGTGACCGACCGCCGCCGGTCCGCCAGGGCCGGGCGGTCTCCCCGGCCGGCGCGGCGGTGCCCGGCGAGGACGTCCAGCGGGGTGTCCGGTGCGTCGTCCACGGTCAGCCCTCCCGGTACACGGTGCAGCGGTATCCGTGCCGCCGGCCCGCGGCGGTCACGGTGAGGGCCGGCCCCGCGCCGGCCGGACCCTCGCCCGCGAGCGCGGCGACCAGCGCGACGAGCGGCGCGGTCGCCCGCACGTCCGCGGACAGGGCGCCGCCGGCCTGATCGCCCGCCCCGGCCGGGACGCCGGTTGCCGGGGCGCCTTCCGGCCGGCCGTGTCCCACCGGGCCATAGGCCGCCGGACCACCGCGTGCCGGGCCGTCACTCATCGGGCCGCGCGCTGTCCTGGCGCCCCTCGATGACCTGCTTCCGGCCGGATCGTCCGCTGTCAGGGCACGGCTCGCCTGTCCGTCCGGCGCCGGGGCGTTGGCCGGCCGGTCGCCCGCCGCCGGGTCGCCCGGTGCCGGTCGGCCCGTCGCGCTGCCGTGCGCTGTGAGGGTGCGGTCCGCCTCACAGTCCGCCGCCCGATCGGTCCCTGACCGGTCGTCCGCCGTCGGGCCGCCCGGCACCTGACCACCCGCCGGACCACCACCCGCCGCGACGCCGTCCGCCGCAGAGCCTTCTTCCGCCCACCCGGACCTCACCCCCACCCCCGAGCCCTCCCACCGGAACACCTCCACCGGTTCCAGCCGCCCCAGCACCCGTGCCCCCCGCGCCCCCGCCCCCGCCGCCGTCTCCAGGACGACGAAGACCGCCGCGCCCGCTACCGGCGCGCCGCCCCGGGCGCGCGCGGCGGCCGGGCTGAGGAGGTCGTAGGCGCCGCACAGGACCGGGGCGTCGTCCGCGAGCACGAGGCGGCGGCGGGCCGCCGCGAGGGCCTGGAGGCCAGCGCCCGGGCCTACGAGGGTGGCGGAGGGGCCGCGCAGGCCGTGGCGGAGGCAGATGAGTGACGTGACGCCGTGCGCGTTGAAGTAGACGAACGACTCGGGGGCCAGCGCGGACCGCGCGTCCGCGTCCAGGCGGGCGCGGATGGCCTCCGCGACGTGGCCCGAGCCGTAGAGGGAGCCGACGAAGCAGCCGGTAGCGGGCGGGAGTTCGCCTGCCAGGGCCAGCGCCCGGCCCGCCGTGGCGGCGATGCGCTCCGGGAGTTCGGCCGTCCATTTGTTCACGTCCCGGCGGCCCTCGGCGTCCGCCGCGTGAGCGCGCCAGAGCTCGGCGGTGTCGATGTCGTCCGCGAACGCGGCGGTGATCACGACATCGCTCGGGGACTCCATCACGGCCTCCGGAAGACGAGCGCGGTGTTCATCCCGCCCAGGCCGCATGACACGCTCAGCGCGGTCCGCAGATCCGGCACGGGCCGGGGGCGGTCCTCCAGGACCAGGTCGAGGTCGTCGAACGCCGGATCGACGGGCGCCGCGCCCCATGTCGGGGTGACCGCGCGGTGGACCAGCGACAGCACGCACGTCACGGCCTCGACGGCACCCGCGCCGCCCTGGAGGTGCCAGAGCACGCCCTTGACGCTGTTGACCGGAACCGAGGGCAGCCGGTCGCCGAACACCGCGCGCAGCGCGGCCACTTCCGCCGTGTCGCCACGCCGGGTGCCCGGCCCGTGGGCGTTGACGAAGTCCACGTCGCCGGGATCGATATGAGCGTCCGTCAGGGCCAGGCGGACGGCCAGTTCGATGCCGGCGGGGTCCGGGGCGGCGAGGTGGCCGGTGGCGTTGGTCAGGCCGCAGCCGGCCAGCACCGCCAGGACGGTCCCGGGCGCCGCCGCGTCCAGGGGCTGGAGCCGGAGCACGGCCGCGCCCTCGGAGAGGCCGATGCCCCGCCGCCGGGCGCTGAACGGCCGGCAGCCCTCCGGGCCCAGCGTCCGCAGCGAGTTGAGGCCCAGCAGGGCCAGGTCCGTCACGGCGTCCGCGCCGCCCGCCACCGCCGCCGGGGCGTCCCCGGCGGCCACCATGTCCCGGGCCACGGCGACGGCCGCGGCGCCGGACGCCGAGGCGTTGGCGACGGTCACGGCCTCGCCGCCCAGCCCGGTCCGCTCCGCGCAGGCCGCCGCCAGGTCGCCGGGGAAGCGGCCCGGCAGGGGCGGGACCGCGCCCGGGTCCGTGGTGCCGAGGACGAGCGCGACGCGCCCGAGCCCGCCGGCGTCCAGCCCGTCGACGGCCTCCCGCACGGCGGCCCCGGCGAGGTCGAGGGCCCGCCACTCCCCGTCCCCGCCGACGGCCGACGGCACCCGGCCCGCCGCCCGCAGCGTCGCGCCGGCCACGTCGAACTCCGTGACGGGCGGCCGGTGCGCTCGCCCGCTGCCCAGCGCCTCCCACAGCGCCGGCACCCCGACGCCGCCGGGCCCGCACGAGCCCAGCCCGGTGACGGCGACCGGCCGCCGGCCCGCGCCGGTCACCGCCGACCGCCCCGGCTGAGCGCCCGGGCCAGCGAGCCGAGGCTCGCCGACTCCAGGACGGTGTCGTCCGGCAGGGACACGCCCAACTCCTGTTCCAGTTCCCCGATCACCGAGATGAGGAGCACCGAGTCGACGCCCGCGGCCGCCAGCGGCTCGGTGTCGTCCAGCCACGGCAGGCCCGGCTCCTCGCCCAGCCGGCGCGCGAGCCCGGCCCGTACCCGCGCGAGCATCGCCTGCTGAACTTCGCCTGCCACCGCGTCGTCCGCCGTCACGCCGCCTCCGCCGCGACCCGGAACGCCTCGTCGCAGGCGGCCAGGGTGTGGTCGAGGTCCGCGTCCGTGGTGGCGGCGCAGACGAACCAGTGGTGGGTGGGGTGCAGCAGCACGCCCCGGCGGGTCGTCTCCGTGAAGAACGCGTCCTGGAGCACCCGGGACCGGCCGGGATCCGGGTGCTCGAAGGTCAGGAACGGCATCTGCGGCACCCCGCGCACCCGGGCCGGCACCCCGTGCCGCCGCGCCAGCCCGGCCAGCCCCTCCTGCAGCCGTGTCCCGAGCGTCCGCACCCGCTCCAGGAGCGTCCCGTCCGCCAGCCGGTCCATCGTCGCCAACGCGGCGGCCATCGCCACGGTGTTGGAGTAGAACGTGGACGAGATGTGCGTCCGGCCTACCATGGCCATCACGTCGGCCCGGCCCGTCAGCGCCGACACCGCCCAGCCGTTCGCCATCGCCTTGCTGAACGTCGCCAGGTCGGCCCGGACGCCGTACAGCTCCTGCGCCCCGCCGAGGGCCACCCGGAACCCGGACCGCATCTCGTCGAAGACCGCCAGCGCGCCGTGCTCGTGCGCGAGGTCGACGGCACCCTGGAGGAAACCCGGTGCGGGGGCGTCGAGTTCGAAGGGCATCAGCAGCAGGCAGGCCACCTCGCCGGGGTGGCGCCGGAAGGCCTCGCGCAGGCTGTCCAGGTCGTTGTACCGGAAGGTGTCGACCTGCGTCCGGACGGTGTCCGGGATGCCGCCCGGCCGCTGTGCCGCCCAGTCGTGCCACCCGTTGTAGCCCCAGCGCACGACCCGGTCCCGCCCGGTGAACGCGCGGGACAGGCGCACGGCCGCGCTGGTGGCGTCGGAGCCGGTCTTGAGCAGGAACACCCGTTCCGCGCCCGGGATCACCTGGACCAGCCGCTCGGCCAGCTCGATCTGTGTCCGCTTGCGGAGGGTGATCGAGAAACCTTCCTCGATCTCCCGGAGGGCGGCCTCGGTCACCGCCGGGTCGGCGTGGCCGAGGATGATCGTGCCGTAGGCGAGGATGTAGTCCAGGTACTCGTTGCCGTCGGCGTCCCAGACGCGGGCGCCCCGGGCCCGTTCGCCGTAGACGGGGTAGGCACCGTCGACCAGCCGGTCGCGTTCGATGACGTAGTCCTTCTCCGACAGCGTCGCGTCCACGAGCCGGCCGCGGGCGAGCAGCTTCGCCGAGTTGTCGAGCCGGAGGGCTCCGGGCGGGTCCGCCGGGCCCGTTGAGGCCGTTGAACCTGTTGAGCTCGTTGAGTCCCTTGAGCCCGTTGAGTCCCTTGAGTTCGTCGGGTCGGTCACGGCGTGCTCCCCTCCGCGGCCGGTCGTCCGCTGTCCGTCCGGCCCGCTCGTCGTGTCGCCTGGTCCGTCGCCTGGTGCGTCGCTTGTGCCGCCGCGTCCGTCCGCCGCGTCCGTCGTGTCCGCCGGCCCGGCCGTGCTCACCGCCGGCCCCACCCCGCTCACCGGCGGCCCGGCCCGGGCCGGGCGCCGCGGACGAGCCGGCCGGGCAGCGCCCCCGTCGGCTCCCCGTCGCGGAACGTGATCTCGCCCGCGACGACCGTCGCCGCGTACCCGTCCGCCTTCTGGATCAGGCGCCCGCCGCCCGCCGGAAGGTCGTGGACGAACTCCGGCGAGCGCAGCGCGAGCCGCTCGAAGTCGATGACGTTGAGGTCCGCCCGGTAGCCGGGCCGCAGCAGCCCGCGGTCCCGCAGCCCGTACAGCCGCGCGGGCTCCCATGTCTGCTTCCGGACGACGAACTCCAGTGGCAGCCGGTCCCCCCGGCTGCGGTCGCGCGCCCAGTGCGTGAGCATCGACGTGGGGGTGCTGGCGTCGCAGATGAGCCGGCAGTGCGCGCCGGCGTCGCTCAGGCCGAGGACGGCCTGGGGGTGGAGCAGCATCTCGCGGATCGGTTCGAGCGTGTACTCGGCGTAGCCCAGCAGCGGCCGGAAGATCATGCCGCTGGTCTCCTCGGAGGTGAGGAAGTCGTAGATCAGGGCCTCGGGGTCGCGCCCGAGGCGGCGGGCGAGGGCGTCGAACGACCGGTCGGCGGCGGGCTCGTAGTCCGGCCCGGTCGCGTCCATCGGGAAGTGGCGCGCGTAGCCCTGGGGGAACAGCGCCGAGCGGGGGTCGGCGTTCTCCGGCGTCTCGCCGAGGACGCGTGCGCGCAGCGCCGGGTCGCGCATCGCCGCCCGGCGCTCGGGCGCGGGCAGGTGCGCGATCCGCTTGTAGGACGGGCGTTTATGGAACGGGTGGGTGGAGTCCAGGCTGATGACGACGCCGAACGGGCGCCCGGCCACCTGCGGGTGCAGGTCCGCGCCGTCCCGTACCGCGTCCTCCGCGATCTGGAGCAACTCCCGCCATCCGGCGGGGTTGTTGTCGTTCTGGAAGAGGCCGAACGTCACCGGCCGCCCGACCGCCGCCGACAGCCGTCGCATCCAGGTGATCTCGCCGAGCGGGTCG
This sequence comes from Streptomyces mobaraensis, assembly GCF_020099395.1. NCBI lineage: Bacteria > Bacillati > Actinomycetota > Actinomycetes > Kitasatosporales > Streptomycetaceae > Streptomyces > Streptomyces mobaraensis. The sequence continues at coordinate 7,143,340 of NZ_CP083590.1, forward strand.
TCGACCTTCTCGCCGCCCGCGCCCAGCGGTACGAGCTGGAAGACGCCGGTGCCGGCCGCGCCGAGCACCCCGCCCAGGGCGAACAGCTCCTCCTCGGCGGCGAAGGTGCCGGGCACCGGGTCGCCGGTGATGGCGAGGTGGGTGAGGGTGCGGGAGGTGGAGAGGCCGAGGGCGCCGGCCTCGATCCCCTCGCGGGCGAGCGCGCACATCCGCCGCAGGTCGTCCTCGGTCGGCGGCTCGTTCGCGGCGCCCCGGTCGCCCATCACGTACGCCCGCAGCGCGCCGTGCGGGACCTGCGCGGCGACGTCCAGGACGCGCGGGACGCGCTCCACCGCGTCGAGGTACTCGGGGAACGTCTCCCACTGCCAGGTGATGCCCTCGGACAGCGAGGCGCCCGGGATGTCCTCGACGCCCTCCATCAGCCCGACGAGCCAGTCGTGCCGGTCCGGGCGGGCGGGCGCGAAGCCGACCCCGCAGTTGCCCATCACCACCGAGGTGACGCCGTGCCAGCAACTGGGCGTGAGCAGCGGGTCCCAGCTGACCTGCCCGTCGAAGTGGGTGTGGATGTCGACGAAGCCGGGGGTGACGATCCGGCCGCCGGCGTCGAGCTCCGTCCGGCCCCGGTCCGGCACCCGGCCGACCCGGGTGATCACACCCCCGTCGACGGCGACGTCGGCGCGGCGGGCGGGGATGCCGGATCCGTCGTACAGCGTGCCGTCGCGGACGATCAGGTCGTGCATGGGGGGCCGGCCTCCTCGCGCGGTGCGAGCCGGTGGCCCGCGGGGGCGAACAGCAGGTTCTCGTACGCGTAGTGGTCCCGTGGCCGGTGCGGCACGGGGGTGCCGGCGCGCAGCTCCCACGGCGCGTAGCCGGCGGCCGTCAGGGTGTCGACGAGCGTGCGGCTGGGCGGCGCGCCCGCCACCTCCAGGTCGCCCACCTCCAGCGAGACGACGGGCCGCGGCCCGGTCAGCAGGCCGCGCATCCCGGCCAGGACGTGCGCCTCCGCGCTCTCCGCGTCGATCTTCACCAGGTCCGGGGCAAGCCCCTCGGCGCGGACGTAGTCGTCGAGGGCGACCGTCTCGGCGGTGAACGGGTCGGACGGGATCCGGGCCCGGACGGCCTCGGGGAGGCGGGCCTCGAACGCCGAGTTGTAGGCGCTGTAGCCGAGGCCGTGGTCGTAGAGGACCAGTTCGTCGTGGCGCGACCAGACCGCCGCCGGCACCACCCGGGCCTGCGGGAAGCGGCCGGCGTTCCGCCGCAGGACGGTGAGCGTGGACGGCGTCGGCTCGAAGGCCCGGACCGTCCCGCCGGGGCCGACCAGGGCGGCGGCGAGCACGGTGTAGTAGCCGATGTGCGCGCCGACGTCGAGCACCGTCGCGCCGGGGCGCAGATGGGACAGGAGGAAGGCGGTGAGGTCGTAGTCGACGAAGCCGCGGCGGTGGAGGGCGACGGAGACCTCCTCGGGCAGCGCGATCGTCATCTCCTGGCCCCAGAAGGTGCGGGCGGCCGAGGGCCGCCCCTCGCCGCGGTGCCGCCGCCGGCGCAGCGCGCGGGTGCTGGGGTACGTCGTCCGGACCGGGTGGCGCAGGCGCTGTGCGAGCCCGCGGAGCCCGGTCGTGCGCGCGCGCCGGTCGAGGGCGGCCCGCCAGGCGGTCCGGTCGGTGGTGGTCATGGGCCTGGCCGCTCCAAGTCCTGGGCGTACGCGGGGGATTCGGGCCGTTCGTGGTGGTCCGGGGGTTCGGTCACCGGTATCGGCGTCCCGGGCTCGCGGCGGTCCGCGGCCAGCCCGGCCAGCTCGGCGTCCACCATGATCTGGGCGAGCCGGCGCACCGGCGTCCGCGCGGTCCAGCCGAACGCCCGGCGCGCCTTGCCCGCGTCACCGACCAGGGCGTCGACCTCCGTCGGGCGCAGGTACGCCTCGTCGTGGCGCACATGGCGGCGCCAGTCGAGGCCGACGTGGGAGAAGCAGTGCCCGGCGAACTCCCGCACGGTCGAGCCGACCCCGGTGGCCAGCACGTAGTCGTCCGGGCGGTCGAGTTGGAGCATCCGCCACATGCCCTCGACGTACTCGGGGGCGTACCCCCAGTCGCGGACGGCGTCGAGGTTGCCGAGGTAGAGGTGCTTCTCCAGGCCGGCCTTGATGCGGGCAGCGGCCCGGGCGATCTTACGGGTCACGAAGGTCTCGCCGCGGCGGGGCGACTCGTGGTTGAAGAGGATGCCGTTGACGGCGAACAGCCCGTACGCCTCACGGTAGTTGCGGGTCATCCAGTAGCCGTAGAGCTTGGCGGCGGCGTACGGGCTGCGCGGCCGGAAGGCGGTCCGCTCGTCCTGTGGCGGCGGCGCGGCGCCGAAGATCTCGGACGACGACGCCTGGTAGTAGCGGATGTCCCGGTCCCGGGAGGTCATGAGGACGGCCTCCAGCAGCCGGGTGGTGCCCATGCCGGTGATGTCGCCGGTGTTCTCCGGTTCGTCGAAGCTCACCCGGACGTGCGACTGGGCGGCCAGGTGGTACACCTCGTCGGGCCGGATCCGGCCGAGCAGCGTCACCAGGCGGCTGGCGTCGCGTACGTCGCCGTAGTGCAGGATCAGCCGCCGCCCGGCGTCGTGCGGGTCGCGGTAGATGTGGTCCAGGCGGCGGGTGTTGAAGGTCGAGCTGCGGCGGACGATGCCGTGGACCTCATAGCCCTTGTCCAGCAGCAGGTCGGCGAGGTACGAACCGTCCTGGCCGGTGATGCCGGTGATCAGCGCCCGCTTCACGGCGTTCCCCCCGGGGCCTGCCGGCCGGGCGGCGTGCCGCGTCCGGCCGCCGGATCCGTCATGTCGCCGCTCCGTCCTGCTCCGGGGGTACGGGCTCCAGGGGCACGTACCGGGGGTTGAACCGCTCGTGGACGTACACCCGTCCGGCGCCGCCGCACTCGATGACGTACTCCTTGCTGACGCACGCGGGTGCCGTCCCGCCCAGCGGCCAGACGCCGCGCGACACGGCGATCGGCTCCCGGGTCAGCGACAGGCCCATGGCCTTGAGGTAGGGGCCCAGTAACTCGTCGTCCGGCGGCACCAGTTGGCCGCACCGCCGGGCCGCGATCACGACGCGGTTGACGCTGATGACGTCCAGGGCCGGGGTGAGGATCCGCGACCGCCGGTCGACCACCAGGGCGTCGGGCGCGGCCCCCAGGACGTCGCACCCGATGTGCCGGACGCGGGCGGCGCGCACCTGCCGCTGGTGGTCGACGCGTACGCGCAGCCGTTCGCCGACGAGGGCGTCGAGCAGCACCGTCGTGGAGCCGTCCGCGCACACGAGCATCCTCGTCTGCGGTGGTGCCGAGGAGAATTCCCCGAGCCGTTCGGTCATCTCACCACCGCTTCATGACATACATATAAAAGACCGGAACCCGGGAATGCCGGCCGAAGAATGCATCTTCGGACAATCAGGTGCCAAGCAGGCTATGAGGCCGGGAAGCGGACGGTCAAGCGGCGCCCGATCGCGCAAACTTGTGCGGTCGCACGCCCCCGGGGCGACGGCGGTGCGGATTCGCTCCGGTCGCCCGGTCTTTCCCTGAGGCGTCCGCTTCTGCTTTCCTGGAAAGGGGGTTCGCGGTGCGCCGCGGGTCTCGTCGGGATGGCGGGGGAGAACCGACACCGTCGGGGCGCTGTCGGGGGTATCGGGGGGATATCGAGGGGTTATCGAGGGGGAAGGAAACGTGCGCGGTCGTCTTGTGCGTTTTGCTGATTAATCAAGGTGGTAGGGGAAAGCGGTTCCGCGTACCACCGCTCGCGGAAAGCCACCCGGCCGGCACCGGAAAGGACGCCCCATGCCCCCGGCCCTCACCCGGACCACCGTCGGCATCGTCGGCGCCGGCCCGGCCGGCCTCATGGCGTCCCACCTGCTGGCCCGGGCGGGCATCGACTCGGTGGTGGTCGACCACCGCACCCGGGCCGAGATCGGCGGCACCCAGCGGGCCGGCATCCTGGAGGCGGACAGCGCCCGCCTGCTCACCGACAGCGGCGTCTCCGACCGGGTGCGCCGCGAGGGCCGGCCGCACGCCGGGATCACCCTGCGCTTCGGCGGCGAGAGCCACCGCGTCGACTTCCGGGACCTCGTCGGCGAGAACGTATGGCTCTACCCGCAGACCGACGTGTTCGCCGACCTCGCCGCCGCCCGCGAACGCGACGGGGGAGACGTCCGCTACGGCGTGACCGGCACCCGCGTCACCGACCTCCCCACGGACCGCCCCGGCATCCTGTTCACCGACGCCGAGGGTGTGCCCCGCGAGGTGCGCTGCGCCGTCCTCGTCGGCGCGGACGGCTCGCGGGGAGTGTGCCGGCCCGCCGTCCCGGAGGCGGCGCGCACCCACTTCGTCCGCACGTACCCCTTCGCCTGGTTCGGCGTCCTCGTCCAGGCACCGCCCAGCGCCGGCGAACTCGTCTACACCCACTCCGCGCGCGGGTTCGCGCTCGTCAGCCGGCGCACGGAGTCCGTCCAGCGCCTCTACTTCCAGTGCGACCCGGACGAGGACCCCGCCGGCTGGCCGGACGACAGGATCTGGGCGGAACTCCAGGCGCGGGTGCGTGGCGCCGACGGGTTCGCCCTCGCCGAGGGGCCGGTGCTCGACCGCTCGGTGCTGCGTTTTCGCAGCTTCGTCTGCGAACCGCTGCGGTACGGCAACCTGCTGCTCGCCGGCGACGCCGCGCACACCGTCCCGCCTACCGGCGCCAAGGGCCTCAACCTCGCCCTCTCCGACGCCCGCCTCCTCGCCGAGGCGGTGGAACGCGCCGTCGCCGCCCGCGACTTCCGGCACCTCGACGCCTACGGCCCCCGCGCCCTGCGCCGCACCTGGCGGGCCCAGCACTTCTCCTACTGGATGACGAACCTGCTGCACCGCCTCCCCGGCGCCACCGCCTTCGACGAACGCCGCCAACTCGGCGAACTCGCCGCCCTGGTAAGCTCCACGGCCGCGTCCACACACCTCGCGGAGGGGTACACGGGGCGAGTGGTGCCCGCTCGGCGGCCATGAAAGCCCCGGCGACGCGGGAGCGGCCGGGCCCCCGCCGAACGCCGGACGCGCGCACCCCCGTGAGACGATCAAGGGATGAACCGGACACCGCGCACCCTCTCCCTGGCCGCGCTGCTGATCGTCTGCACGGCCGCGCCGCTCGCGTGCGCGCGGCCGGCCCCCGCGCCCACCGTCCGGGACGAGCCCGGAGGCCGGCCCGGCCCGCGCACCCCCTCCGCCGGGCCCTCGCGGAGCACCCCCGCCGTGCCGGGAGCGTCCGCCGCCGCATGCCCGCGCGACGGCCTGCGCGTCACGGCCGGGCCCGTCGACGCCGCCATGGGCTTGCGCAGCATGAGCGTACGGCTGGACAACTGCGGCACCGCGCCCCGCACCCTCGAAGGCCGCCCGCGCCTGCGCGTCCTGGGGGAGAAGGGGGAGGCGCTGGACGTCGCCGTGCACGACGACCTCACGGCCGCCACCCGCCCGGGCGGGCCGGCCACCCCGGCCCGGCCGCTGACCCTGCGCCCCGGCGCGGCGGCGGTGGCCGTCGTCCTGTGGCGCAACACGTACGACGACACCCGCCGGCCCCCGCTGCTCGGCCGGCACCTGGAGGTGACCCCGGCCCCGGGCGTCCCCGCGCAGACGGTCGAACCGGAGGGCGGCCTGGACCTCGGCAGCACGGGCAAGGTGGCGGTCGGCCCGTGGAAGCCGGCGGGCTGACGCTCCGGGGCCGACGGCGCGTACGGACGTCGAACGGCGGTTCCGGTGGGCGGGCGAGCGGCCCGGCGGCCGAACCACCGCACACACAGCGCCGGTTAAGCCCCTACGGGGAGCCGAACCCCCGGCCGGGCGCACGGCACCGCCCGGCACCCGGACGATTCCGCTCCGTCCGCGACCTTCCGCACTCCGTACGCCCCCGCATCCGGCCGGAGGCCCGGGGCACCCGCGCGGTACGCCACCGAAGGACGGGCCCGGAAGGGCCGGAAGGAGGCCGGGATCATGGCCGGGGAACGCGGACGACCACATCACCGGAAACACCGGACGATCGGGACGATCGGGCACCGGGGACACGGGAAGACCACGCTGGCCGTCGCGGCCGGGAAGGCCGCGGCGAAGGCATACCGGCAGGACGCCGGCGCCGTGGAGCGGATCGTAGAGGCCGCGGGCAGCACCCGCGCCGCGCTCGCCCCGTACAGCACCCACAGCGCCTACGCCACACCCGGGTGCCACTACACCCACTTCGACACGGAGGCCCGCCACGTCGGCGACCTGCTCGGCCACACGCCGCTGGACGGGGTCGTCCTCGTCGTCTCGGCCCTCGGTGCCGTGCCCCCGCAGGCCCGCGAACACCTGCGGCTCGCCCGGGGGGCCGGGGTGCGCCGGCTCGCGGTCTACCTCAACAAGTGCGACGCGCTCGCCGACCCCGAGGCGGCCGACGAGGCCGAGCGAGCGGTCCGCGCGTTCCTCCGCGAACAGGGGCTCGACGACGAACGGGTGCCCATCGTCCGCGGCTCCGCCCTCCAAGCCCTGGCCGGCGACCTGTTCTGGGAGGCGTCCGTCATCGAGCTGATGGAGACCCTGGACGCCCGCATGCACGTCTGACGCGACCGCGCCCGCGGCCGTCAGCCCGCGAAGCAGAAGACGCAGCCCTCCAGCAGGGGCAGCGAGCTCAGCACCCGGTGCCGTACGCACGAGGCCGTCGCCGCCTCGTCCGGCCCGGGGAAGGTGTACCCGTCGTCCCGGGCCGCGGCCGGGTCGAACGCCTCGACCAACTCCCGGAACCGGCGCAGGTACTTCTCCGCGAACGGCGGGAAGTAGTTCAGCTCGTCCCAGCGGTGCCGCCGCAGCGCCAGGTCGGTGACCCGCAGCACGAAGTCCTTGGCCTCCGCCCGCTCCGGGCCGGTCCGCCCCCAGTCGAGGTCGGCCAGGTCGAAGCCGACGGCTCCCCGCCCCATCACGGACTGGTCCTGCCGGGCCAGCAGGGCGGCGAACCGGTAGTCCCACGGCCGTTCCGCCAGCGCGGACACCGCCAGCGTGAGCACGTCGACGAAGACCGCCGTGCCCCCGTTGCTGAGGTACAGGCCGTCGTCACCGGCGAAGAAGGTGTTGCCCATCCCGTCACCCTACGACCGGCGCGCAGGGCGGGCCGCGCCGGGCGGCGGCCGTAATCCGGCTGCGCCCGGGCGGCCGTACGGGCACGATGGCGGGATGCCGGATCTGCTGTGGAACGACGTCAGGAACCTCTTCGACCCCGACCTGATGGGGGAGCTCCCGTACCTCACCGTGCCGGGCACCTCGGCCGAGGACTGGCAGGCGGTGTTCGACCTGGTCCGGTCGAGCGGGTGGGAGTGGGAGTTCCGGGTGGGCGGCGTCCCCGCGCCGCTGCCGCCCGCCGCCGACGTCCTGTCGCGCCCCCCGGACGCGGACTCGGCCGACCTGCACGTCCAGCCGGTTCCCGGCGTCACCGTGATCTTCTGGCTGATGTCCGCCGACGAGATCGACTTCGACGTCGACCTCCGGGAGCTCCAAGGGCAGTGGGGAGTCGACACCCTGTGCGCCTTCCTCCGCACCCTCGGCCGCCGGCTGGGCAAGCCGGTCGGCATGAGCGGCGGGGGCGACTACGCGAACCCGGTGCTGGGTTACGACCCGGCAGCCGACCGGGTGCGGGTGCTGGAAACCAGCCCGTCCGGCGATTGAGGACAAGCGGCGAAGCCGCTTTCACCGGGGTGCGGGCCCTCCCGAGGAAACGGTGAAATGGGGGTGCCCCCTCTGGGGGAGGGGCCGGGGCCACCCTCCGCCGCGCCGGCACCAGCTATACCGCCTCCGGAAATTCGCGCGCGCCGCGCGGGCCCTGCAACTACCGTGCGCCCATGGTGAACTTCGTACTGGTCGCGGGCGCCCGGCTCGGCGCGTGGGCGTGGGACGACGTGGTGCCGCACCTCCGCGCGGCCGGGCACGGCGTCCATCCGCTGACGCTGTCCGGGCTGGCCGAGAAGCGCGGTGTGCCCGCCGGGCAGCGGACCCATGTCCGGGACATCGTGGACGCGGTCGAGCGGCGGGAGTTGCGCGACGTCGTCCTCGTCGGCCACAGCTACGCGGGCATCCCGGTCGGCCAGGCCGCCGGGCGGATCGGCGACCGGCTGCGGCGCGTCGTGTTCGTCGACGCCGAAGTACCGTCCGACGGCGCGTCGTTCGTCTCCGCCTGGCCCGACGGCGGGGCGGCGGTGACGGCGGAGATCGACGGGCACGGCGGCTTCTGGCCCGCCGTGCCCGCCGCCCACTACGCGGGGCACGGGCTCACCGAAGAGCAGATCGCCCGGATCGTGGCCGGAGCGACTCCGCACCCCGGCGCCACGCTCACCGAACCCGCCGTCCTGGCCCGGCCCCTCGACGAGCTGCCGGCGACGTACGTCCTCTGCCGCCTCGCCGGCGACGAACCGGGCGATGCCGTGCGGGGGTTGCTGACGGGGCCACTCTGGCGGCGGGCCGACCTCGACACCGGCCACTGGCCGATGTTCTCCCGGCCGCGCGAGCTGGCGGACGTGCTCCTCGACGCGGCGGGCCTCAACGCACCAGCGGAGCGGCCCTGTTGACGAACTCCTCTATGGCCCGCCTCGACCGGGCGTCGAGGGCGTCCCGGCCGCTCTGGTCCCGGGCGGTCGAGATCTCCCACGTGCTCGCGTAGGCGCGCTCGGCGGCGGCGTTCACCTCGGGGTCGTCGGTGAGGAGCCGGACCCGGTAGAGCGCCTGCCGGGCCGCCGTGCGGCGGCGGTGGGCCTCGTCCCGCGCCGCGACGTACGCCTCGGTGCCCGGGGCCTCCCGGCCGCTGTACCAGCGGTCCGCCTGGCCGTGCCGGTAGTCCTCCATCGCCTCGGCGAACGCGCTGTAGGTCGTCATGCGCTCGCGCCGGAGCGCCTCGGACCGGGCGAACGACTCGCCGCGCTCCGACACCCGGCGCTGGAGGACATGCGTGATCACCGAGCCGAGCAGCGTCCCCACGACCGCCACGGCACTCGTCCAGATCGCTTCCATGGCGTCAGCTGATCACGTGAGGGGCCGGTGTGGCCACGGGGACCTTCATGGCGGAGGAGCGTGGCCGGCGGTGCGGACGTGGTCGTGGGCGAGGCGGGTGAACGCGTGGGCGGCGGCGCTGTGGTACGCGGCCTCCCGGCGCAGCAGGGCGACCGTGCGGGAGGGGAGGGGCGGCCGTACGGCGACGGGGATCAGCCGCGGATCGTCCTCCGCGATGGCGTCCGGGAGCACGGTGGCCAGCCCGGTGCGCCGGACGATCTCGGTGAGCGCCTGGAGGGAGTTGGCCTCGACCGCGATGCGCGGGCTCACCCGGTGGAGCGCGAAGTAGGCGTCGACATGCCCGCGCGTCGTGAAGTCGGCGCTGAGAAGGGCGAGTTCGACGCGGGCGAGCTCGTGCGGGGAGAGGGGAGGGGCGGCGGCCGGCCCGTCGGTCCGGGGGCCTGTGACGAGGCTCAGCGTCTCGGTGAAGAGCGGGGCCGCCGCGATGCCCGGCTGGTGCGGTCCGTCGAAGGCGATGCCCACGTCGAGGTCGTCGGCGAGCAGGGCCGCCTCCAGCTCGTCCTGGGCCATCTCCCGGAAGGTGAGGGTGATGCCCGGGTGGCGGGTGTGGAGCTCGGCGGTGAGGGGGCCGATGAGGTACGCGGTGAACGTCGGGGTCGCCGCCAGCCGCAGCCGCCCCTCGGACAGGTCCCGGACGTCCCGCACGGCCCGCTCGGCGGCGGCGAGATCGCGCAGCGCGCGCCGGGCGTGCCGGACGTAGACCTCCCCGGCGTCGGTCAGCCGGACGGCGCGGCCCGTGCGGTCCAGCAGCTGGGCGCCCACCGTCCGCTCCAGCTGCTTGATCTGCTGGGAGAGGGTCGGCTGGGAGATGTGCAGGTCTTCGGCGGCTCGGGTGAAGTTGCGGTGCTCGGCCACCGCGAGCAGATAGCGCAGGTGACGCAGTTCCAGGGCCATGGACCCCACCATAGATGACATCAATGGGACACATGGGCAGCAGCTCTTGGACGCTATGGGTGCTGGTCGTGCAGGGTGAGGAACGTCAGCCCATCCCCGAGGCTGACCCCCACCGAAGGGAGCGATCATGCACGACCTCGCCCGGGGCGTCGCCCGTTTCCGACGCGACGTCTTCCCGGCCAAGGCGCGCCTCTTCGCCCGGCTGGCCGGCCGCCACGCACCGGAAGTCCTGTTCATCGGCTGCTCCGACGCCCGGGTCCCGCCCGAGCTGATCACCCAGGGCGAGCCGGGCGAACTCTTCGTCGTCCGGACCGCGGGCAATATCGTCCCGGCGTACGCCCCCGGCGCGGACGGCGTGGCGGCGAGCATCGAGTACGCCGTCGGCGTGCTCGGCGTGGCCGAGGTCGTCGTCTGCGGACACTCGTACTGCGGGGCGATGACCGCGCTGGCGGAGGGCCGCGACCTGAGCGCCACCCCGGCCGTCGCGGACTGGCTGCGCCACGCGGACGCCGCCCGGGCGCGGGTCTCCGCCGAGGCGCCCGCGGCGGGGACCGTGGACGCCCTGGTGCGCGCCAACGTCCACACGCAGCTGGCGAACCTGGCCACCCACCCGTGCGTCGCCGGAGCGCTGGCCCGGGGCGCGCTCACCCTGCGCGGCTGGGTCTTCGACATCGCGACCGGCACCGTCGAGGAACTGCCCGTGAACGGCTCCGCCACCGGATCCGTCCCCTCGCGCGCCACGCTGCCGGCCTGAGCCCCGCCCCGGCCGCGCAGGCCCGGCTTCCGACGGCGAGCGCGGATCCTCCCACGTGATGAGCCCGCGCCCCATATCAAGCCCTGACACCCGGCCGCCGCACCCGCGGACCGGCACCCCTGAAAGGAACCGTCCATGCAGCACGCCCAGTTCGACCCCACCGCCCGCCTGCGGCTCGCCGAAGCCGCCGTGGCGGCCAAGACCCGCCGCGATCTGACCTGGCAGCAGATAGCCGACGCCGCCGGCCTCTCGGTCGCCTTCGTCACCGCCGCCGTCCTCGGCCAGCACGCCCTGCCGGAGGAGTCCGCGCGGTCCGTCGCCGAGCTGCTCGGCCTGGACGAGGACGCGGTGACGCTGCTGCGGACCATCCCGACCCGCGGCTCCCTCGGCGCCGGCGTCCCGACCGACCCGACCATCTACCGCTTCTACGAAATGCTCCAGGTCTACGGCACGACCCTCAAGGCCCTGATCCACGAGGAGTTCGGCGACGGCATCATCAGCGCCATCAACTTCCGGCTCGACGTGAAGAAGGTGGCCGACCCGGAGGGCGGGGAGCGCGCGGTCATCACGCTCGACGGCAAGTACCTGCCGACGAAGCCCTTCTGACCCACGAAGCCCTTCTGACCCACGAAGCCCTTCTGACCCACGAAGCCCTTCTGACCCACGAAGCCCTTCTGACCTGCGAGGTCCTTCTGAACCCGAGGTCCTTCCGGCCCCTGGGCGCACGGGCTCGCGCTCACCGGTGGCACCGGTACCACCGGTGAGCGCGGGACGTCCGCCTCCCGTGCGGGGGCGGCGGCAGGTGCCGGGACGCGGCCGCCGTCAGTGGTCCCCGGCCGCGAAGAACGTCTTGGCGGAGGCCAGGACGGTGGTGTCGCGGTGGATGTCGCCGGGCCGGTTGCCGTGCCCGATCAGGGAACCGCCCCAGCGCATGCCCATGTACTCGGCGGACAGCCGCAGGGTGCCCAGCAAGGGGTCGGCCATCGTGTCGACGTCGTGACTCGTCGTCGTGACGGCCCACATCGTCTTGCCGCGCATTCGGTCCCGGAAGCGCAGCTCCCGCGTGTTGAGCCAGCCGCCCCAGTAGTCCAGGTAGAGCTTGGTGGAGGCGGACACGCTGTACCAGTACAGCGGCGAGGCGATCACGAGGTCCGTCGCCTCGAACGTGGCGTCTAGCAGCACTCTTTCGTTGCCCGCCGGCTCGTCGCGGTCCCGCCCGGCATGGCGCAGGTCGTCGAACGCGGGCAGCGGGAGGTCGCCGAGCCGCAGCCACCGCTGGGTCACCCGCGGCGGCAACTGGTCGGCGGCGTGCCGGGCGAGCGCTTCGGTGTTCCCGCCGGTGCGGGAACTGCCGAGCAGGAAGAGGAAGCGCCGGTCGGCGTCGTTCATGGTGATGTATCCCCCTGGCCGTGTCGGTGACGTGCCGAAGGCCGTGGCGGTCACGGCCTTCCGTCGAGGGTCGCAACATCGCCGTCCGCGATCTCATTCCCGGTCGCGCCGATTGCCGGGTGTTCGATGGTGACCATACACTTCGAGTGTTCGTTTCGTGTTGAACACTCGATGAGGGGTGGCTGCCATGCGTGTTGTCCGGTTCGAGAAGTTCGGTGGCCCGGAGGTCTTGACGGAGACCCGGGTCCCGGCCCCCCGGCCGGGCCCCGGGCAGGTAGCCATCGACGTCGCGTACGCCGGGGTGAACTTCGCCGACGTCAAGTCGCGGAGCGACGGCTACCGCGTGCCCTCGCTGCCCTTCGTGCCGGGCCTCGAGGTGTCCGGGTGGATCCGGGCGGTCGGCGACGGCGTCACGGGACTGGACGCCGGCCGGCCGGTGGCGGCGTTCACCCCGGGCGGTGGCTACGCGGAGACCGTCGTCGTCGACGCCACGACGGTCTTCACCCTGCCGGACAGCATCGACCTGCGCACCGCCGCCACCCTCCCCACCGTCCTGCCGACCGCGCACGCGCTCCTCCACGAGGCGGGCCGGCTGCGCGCGGGCGAGACCGTGCTCGTGCAGGGAGCGGCGGGCGGCGTCGGCACGGTGCTCGGCCAGCTGGCCGAGGCCGCGGGCGCGGGACGGGTGTTCGGCGTGGTGTCGGGGGCGGCGAAGGCCGAGTACGCGCTCGCCCACGGGTACGACGAGGTCTTCGTCGGGGACTTCGCGGACGAGGTGCGCGCCGCCACCGGCGGCCGGGGCGTGGACCTCGCGCTGGACCCCGTCGGCGGCGAGACGTTCCGGCGAAGCCTGGAGGCGCTCGCGCCCTTCGGCCGCCTCGTCTCCTACGGCAACGCGAGCGCGGCGGAACCGTGGCGGCTGGGGCAGCGGGAGCTGTTCCCCGGCGCGGTCTCCGTCGCGGGCTTCTCGCTCCTCACGCTCGTGGCGACCGAGCCGGAGGCCGTGCGCGCGCTCACGACGCGGGCCTTCCGCACGGTCGCCGAGGGGACCGTGCGCCTGCCCGTCACGGCGGAGTTCCCCCTCGCGGAGGCGGCGGACGCGCACCGGCTGATGGAGACGCGCACGACCACGGGCAAGCTGCTCCTGCGGGTGGCCGGCTGAGTACGGGTCGGCCGACCGCCGGCCGGCTACCGGGCGATCACCGGGCGGCGCGAGCAAGCGGCGCGGCCCGGCCCGTGCACGCGTCCGCGCCGGCGGCCGGACCGCCGTCGTACCGCACGGCCGACCAGTCCCCCCGCCGCCGGGTGCCCGCGGCGGACGGCCGGCACCCCGCACCCGGCCGCCGCCGGGCGCGCGGCGTCACCTGCCCTTGTGCTGCTTCCGCTCCGCCGCGTGCCGGGCCTTCGCGACCGCGTCGTGGAGCTCGCCCTTGACCTTCTGGAGGTGGCCCTCGCTCTGGGTCCGGCGGTCGCCGGTCATCCGGCCCAGGGTCTCCTTCAGGCGGCCCTTCGTCTGATCGGCCTTGGCCTTCGTCCTGTCCTTGGCGCTCATGTCGGCGCTGCCCTTCGCTTCGCTTGCAGGGGCTGGGAGGGCGGGCGGCGCCCGCTCCCCGGCTTCCAGTGTCGATCGCCGTGGCCCGGCGCGCACGCCGTGGCCGTGGCACGCGGGGTCAGGACGGTTTCAGCGGGTCGTGGCCGATGTTCATCAGGCCGTGCCGCCACTGTGTGCCGCCGGCCTCCGGTTCCCGGTCCGGGCTCCGCTGGGAGCGGACGACGTCGCAGACGCGCCGCATGACGCGGGCGTCGTCCTCGGTGAGGTCGGTGCGGCGCTTGGCCAGGATGTCGAGGACCTGCCGCCCGGCGGGCGGCCCGGCGCGGTCGGGGACCTCCTCGGCCCGTTCGCCGGCCCCCTGGACGTTCAGCCAGTCCTGGAGCTCGCGCGAGGTCATGTTCACCGCCGTGTGGAACTCGTCCCAGAGCTCGGTGCTCACGTTGCCGGACGCTGCCACGGTGCCTCCTCATGGCCGGAAAATGCCGTCGGGGCACGCGTTGCCGATCGCCGGGCCGGTAAACGGGCCCGGACGCGACCGGGCGGGCGGCTCAGACCCCGGGCGCCGGGCGCACGGTGATCCCGTTCCGCTCCAGCAGCGCCGCCGTCACCCCGTCCCCTGGCACCAGCCCCCCGCCGAACGAGCCGTCGTACACCGCGCCCCGCCCGCACGACGGGCTGCGCGGCATCAGCAGCGCCTCCGAGCACCCCGCCCGCCGCGCCGCCGCGAGGGCGCGCCGCGCCCCGGCCACGAATTCCGCCGTCACGTCCCGCCCGGTGTCCTCGACGACGCGTGCCGTCCCGTCGAGCACGCCGTGCCCGTCACCGCCCACCAGCTCCGCGGGCCGCCGCGGCGTCGCGAGCCCGCCCGCGACCTCCGGGCAGAACGGGACCACCGCGCGTCCGGCCACCGCCTCCGCGACCTCCGACGACGCCTTGTCCCGCCCGTCGAACCGGCAGGGCACTCCCCGTAGACACGCGCTGACCAGGATCGCTTCCATGCCGCCAGGCTAACCGGCCGGCGGGCGCCCGCCTCAGGCCCCCACCGTGCCGTCGACGCCCTCGCGCAGGAGGTCCGCGTGGCCGTTGTGGCGGGCGTATTCGAGGAGGACGTGGACCATCGCCATGCGCAGCGAGACCCGCCGCCCCCACCGCGGCTGGAGGCCCGTCGTGTCGAGGGACGCCGCCGCGGCCTCGACGCGGCGGGAGCGGGCGACCTCGGCGTCCCACGCGGCGAAGGCCTCGGCGCGGGTCGAGCCGGACGCGTCGTACGCCGCCTGGAAGTCCATGCGGTCGGACCAGAGGAGGGGCAGGGCGTTGTCCTCGAACACCCGGCGGAACCAGGTGCGTTCCACCTCGGCGAGGTGGCGGACCAGGCCGAGCAGGGTCAGCGTCGACGGCGGCATCGCACGGCGGCGCAGCTCCTCGTCGGTGAGCCCCTCGCACTTCCGGGCCAGGGTGGCGCGGTGGTAGTCGAGGTAGGCCCGCAGCGTCTCCCGCTCGCCGCCGGTGGTGGGAGGGGGAACGCGCTCGTCGGGGGTCATGTGTCGTACTCCTGTACGTTTTTGGTGGTGGGGCAGGTGTATCCCGGGGCGTCACCGCACACAAGTCGTCGACGCACACAAGTCCCGACGCCCCGGAACCGCCGGGCGGCCGGGTCGTTCTCAGGGCGCCATGTCGCCGCCACCGGTCCAGGGGGAACACCGAACCATGTCCGACGACCACGGGTGCCGCGGCTGGTACCGCCTCGGCACCGAAGTGCTGTACCGCGGGCGGCACCTGACGCTCCACCGCGACCGCGTCGTCCAGCCGGACGGCGCGGAGGGGACGTACGAACGCCTCACTCTGGCGGACGGCGCCCGGGTCGTCGCCGTCGACGACGACGGCTGGGTGGCCCTGGTCGAGGACGCCTTCGCACCGATCGGCCGGCGCCTGCTGCACATTCCGGGCGGGGCCGTCGCCGCGGGGGAGGACCCCGAGGCCGCGGCGGCGCGCGAGTGCGAGGAGGAGACGGGCCGGCGCCCCGGCGCACTCCGCCGGCTGGGCGTCGTCCACCCGCTCCCGTCCCGTACGTCGGCCGTCACCCACCTCTTCCTGGGCACCGACCTGCACCGGGGCACCCTCCGGCGGGATCCGACCGAGGCCGGCATGCGGGTGCGCTGGCTGCCGCTCGACGACGCCGTCCGCATGGCCGCGAGCGGTGCCCTGACGGAGGCGGGGACGGTGATGGGGCTGCTCCTGGCGGCACGGCTGCTCCCGGTGACGCCCGCCGGCCGAGCGTGAGCTTCGTCTCGTCCGGCGGGGGTACGGGGAGCGGCGGGCCGGCCCCGGCGGCCACCCGGCCGTACGCGGCCCCGCACCGCGAACCCCCGTACGCCCGCCGCCCGATGCGCCCCGCCGCGTGCCCGGCGGCGACCCGCCCCGCCCCGCGGCACACCCGGACCGCCCGGCCGGCCGCGGCCGGGGCCGGTGAGCGGCGACCGGCGGGCCGGCGCGATGATCTCCCCAGGCCGCGGCAGCCCGCCCGTCCCGTCCGCCGCGCGGCGCCGCCGCGCCCGTGACACCGGGATGCCGGGGCCCGGCCATGGAACGAAAGGGAGTGGGACATGTCGTACTGGCTCGTCGCGGGCGGCGCCGGATTCATCGGCGGACACGTCGTCAGGGCCATGCGCGAGGCGGGGGAGCGGGTCGTCGTGGTGGACGACCTGTCCACGGGGAGCCGGGACGCCGTCCCGGACGGCGTCCCCCTCATCGAGGCCGACATCCTCGACGCGGAGGCGCTCGCCGGGGTCTTCCGGCGGTTCCCGGTGGAGGGCGTGGTCAACCTCGTCGCCCGGACGCAGGTCGGCGAGTCCGTCGAACTGCCGCTGCTGCACTACCGCCAGAACGTGGAGGGTTTCCGGACGCTCCTCGCGGCCATGGACGACGCGGGGGTGCGCAAGCTCGTGTACTCCTCCAGCGCCTCCGTCTACGGCATGGTCGACGAGGACCTGGTCACCGAGGCCACCCCCTGCGACCCGATCAGCCCCTACGGCCAGACCAAGCTGATCGGCGAGTGGCTGGCCGCCGCGGCGCACCGCGCCCACGGCGTCGACTTCGTCAACCTGCGGTACTTCAACGTGGCCGGGGCCGCGGAACCGCGGCTGGCCGACGAACGGGTGCTCAACCTGGTGCCCATGGTCTTCGAGAAGCTCACCGCGGGCCAGGCCCCGGTGATCTTCGGCGACGACTACCCGACCCCGGACGGCACCTGCGTCCGCGACTACATCCACGTCGCCGACATCGCCTCCGCCCACCTGGCCGCCACCCGCTTCCTGCGCGGCCGGCAGGGCGTGGCCCGCACGTTCAACGTCGGCCGCGGCGAAGGGCTCTCGGTGCGGGAGCTGATCTCCGTCATCGGTGAGGTCACCGGCCACGACACCGCCCCCGTCGTCACCGCCCGGCGGCCGGGCGACCCGGCGCGCGTGGTCGCCGACTCCTCGCCCATCGAGCGGGAGCTGGACTGGCGGGCCCGGCACACCGTCCGCGCCATGGTCGCCTCCGCCTGGGAGGGCTGGTGCCTCCGGCACCCGCACGCCCGGCGCGAGCGGGGGACGCGGGTCGCCCCCGGGGCGTGAGCCCGCGGAGCCGGTGCCGCAGCCGGTGCTGACGTCTTAGTTGACGCCGTCCCGCCCGCCGCGAGCCGCCGGGGCCGTCCCGCCGCTTCCGGGCGGGGGGACGGCATTACCGGCGTCCGCCCGTCGCACCGGCCTGCCGCACGGGCACTCTCACACCGGCACGGCCTCCACGAGAGAGAACGTGCTCGGCGCCGGCAGCGGGCTCACGGACGTCACCGCGAACCCCGACGCCGCGCACAGGGCCGTGAAGTCCTCGGCCGTGCGCTCCCTGCCGCCCAGGCCGAGCATCATGGTGAGGTCGCTCAGATAGGGGCCGGGGTCCGTGTCGGCCCGGGCGGTCCCCGGTGCCGGCAGCACCGGCTCGACGACGAGCAGCCGGCCGTCGTCCGGTATCACCCGGCGTATCCCGTCGAGGATCGCCCCGCACCGCTCGTCGCTCCAGTCGTGCAGCACGCTCTTGAGCAGGTACAGGTCGCCGCCGGCCGGGGCGGAGACGAAGAAGTCGCCGGTCTCCAGGGAGCACCGGCCGGACAGGCCCGCCCGCTCCAGCCGGGGCGCGGCCTCCGCGAGCCCCTCCGCGGAGTCGTAGAGGACGCCGCGGAGCCCCGGGTGCCGGGCGAGGACGGCCGCCAGCAGCGTGCCGTCGCCCCCGCCCACGTCCACGAGGGTGCCGAAGCGCCCGAAGTCGTAGTGGCCGGGCAGGACCTCGGCGGTCGTCCGGGTGGCCTGGCTCATGGCCGTGTTGAAGTCGGCCGAGAGTGCCGGGTCCTTCCGGATGTGGGTGAAGTAGTCGTGGCCGTGCAGGGTGTCGAAGGTGGGCAGACCGGTCCGCAGCCCGTCGGCCAGGTGCTCCCAGGCGCGGACCATGGCCGGGTTGGCGTAGACGCGGAGGACGGCGGCCATGCTCTCCGGGTGGTCCTCGCGCAGCAGGGCGCCGGCCGGGGTGAGCCGGAAGACGCCCGGCCGGACCTCGTCGAGCAGGCCGAGCGGAACCGTCGCGCGCAGGGTCCGCAGGGTCGGGTCGGGCAGGGTGCCGCAGTGGGCGGCGAGCTCCTCGGCGGTGGCCTCCCCGTCGCCGAGCCGGTCGGCCACGCCCAGCCGCAGCACCGTGTCCAGCAGGATGGAGACCGCGTGACCCCACATCAGCCGCTGGAGGATCGCCTGCGGCGGGGGGCCGGCGAGGCCGCCGTTCGTCCGGTCCGGTTCCGTTGCCATCCCTGGTTCCCTTCGGCAGGCCGTCGGCGGCGGCTGTCCGGGGGGAGGCCGCGACGACGGGGTGAACGGTGTACGCGTGGTCCGCGGCGCGGAGGCGAGGCAACCCTAGGTCGCGGTGATCGGTCCCGGCAATGGGGGAGGACGGGCGGGATCCGGCGCCCCGTACGGAGGAATCCGCCGCGCCGCCGACGGCCCGTCACGGCGCGCACGGCCGCCGCCCGGAACGTCCGCATCCCCGCTTCGCATAGGCTGACCCCGCCGGAATCTCCCGCTCGACGGGGACGCCGGGGCCCGGGCCGCGCACGGAACGGGCGGTGGTCGAAGTGAGGAGTGGATGTGGGGGACGTGGCGGTGGGCGCGCGTTCGGAGCGGGGCGGGCCGGAGGAGGAGCCCGTGGGGGCGGCCGGTGCGACCGAGCGGGCCGATCAGGCCGGGCAGGCCGAGCAGGCCGAGAAGTCGGGGAAGGCGAAGAAGAAGGCCGGACAGCAGCGGCCGTTCTGGAAGGAGCTGCCCCTCCTCGTCGTCGTCGCCCTGGTGCTGGCGCTGCTGATCAAGACGTTCCTGGTGCAGGCGTTCTCCATCCCCTCGGACTCCATGCAGGACACCCTCCAGCGGGGCGACCGGGTGCTGGTCGACAAGCTGACCCCGTGGTTCGGGGCGGAGCCCGAGCGCGGCGAGGTCATCGTCTTCCACGACCCCGGCACCTGGCTGAGGGACGAGCCGACGCCGGAGCCCAACCTGGTGCAGAAGGCGCTGAGCTTCATCGGGCTGATGCCGTCGGCCAACGAGAAGGACCTGATCAAGCGGGTCATCGGGGTCGCCGGTGACACCGTGGAGTGCAAGGGGACCGGCCCCCTGAAGGTCAACGGCAAGCCGCTCCAGGAGCCGTACGTCTTTCCCGGGAACACGCCGTGCAGTCTGGGCGAGTGGGGCCAGTTCAAGATCACTGTGCCCAAGGACCGGCTCTGGGTGATGGGCGACCACCGGCAGAACTCCGCCGACTCCCGCTTCCACCAGGACGAGCCGGGCAACGGCTTCGTCCCCGTCGGCAACGTCGTCGGCCGGGCGATCGTCGTGGCCTGGCCGATCGACCGCTGGTCCACCCTGCCGGTGCCCGACACCTTCGACCAGAAGGGCATCGACAAGGCGGCCGCCACGGCGCCCACCGCCGTGGCCTTCGTCGGCGCCGTACCGCTGGTGCTGCTGCGCCGGCGCGTGGCCGTCCGCCGCGCGGAGCGGCGCGGATAGCGGAGACGGGACGACACGACGCGGCAGGCGCCCGGCCGCCGGACCTTCCGGTCCGGCGGCCGGGCGCCTTTCCGCCGTATGACGGTGTACGTCTTTCGCATGACGGTGTGTGGCGGGTCCTCAGCGGTCCTGTGAGAGCGCGTACAGCTCCTGGAAGAGGCCGCCGGCCGTCACCAGCCGGTCGAACGGCCCCTGTTCGGTGATCCGGCCGTGCTCCATCACCACGATGCGGTCCGCGATCCGGGTGTTGTCGAGGCGGTGGGTGACGACGATGGTGATGCGGTCCTTGGCCATGTCCTTGAGCGCCTGGAAGATCATGTGCTCGCCGCGGGCGTCGAGTTCGCTGGTCGGCTCGTCCAGGATGAGCACCGGGGGCCTGCGGTACAGGGCCCGGGCGCAGGCGATGCGCTGCCACTGGCCGCCCGAGAGGTTGACGCCGCCCCACAGCTCGCGGGCGAGCAGCATGTCGAGCCCCTCGGGGAACTCCTCGACGGTCGGGCGCAGTCCGACCAGGTCGACGGTCTCCCAGACCCGGTCGTCGTCCCAGGTGAGGGGCTGGCCCAGGGTGATGTTCTCGCGGGCGGTGAGCGGCCAGTAGGCGAAGAACTGCGGGACGAGGCCGGTGCGGGCCCAGACCGTGTCCGGATCGGCGTTCGCCAGGTCGACGCCGTCCCAGGACACCGTCCCCTTGTCGGCGGTGAACAGTCCGGTCACCAGCCGCATCAGGGTGGACTTCCCGGAGCCGTTCTCGCCGACCACCGCGACGAGTTCGCCTCGGCGCAGCGTCAGGTCGAGGCCGTCGACGGCGGGCCGGGCCTTGTTCGGGTAGGAGTAGGTGACCTTCTCGAAGCGGATCGTCTCCGGGTGGGCGGGGGCCGTTTCCCGGCCGCGGTTGGGGGCGAGGGCGCGGGTGCGGTCGACGAACCGCTTCCAGTCGCCGAGGTAGAGGGTGGAGTGGAAGAGGCTGGTGCAGTAGTGCACGACGTTGGTGAGGTTGCCCAGGGCGGCGCGGACGGCGACGACGGCCGTGGCGGAGACGGCGAACGACACCCGGCCGGTGACGGTCAGCCACAGCAGCGTCGTCCAGGCCAGCGTCAGGCAGGCGCCGCCGGCGACCGCCGCGAGCAGGTTGACGCGCAGCCCCAGGCCGGCCGCCTCGACGATGCGCGCGTCGATGCGGTGGGAGACCGTCCGGTACCAGAACATCAGGTACTCGCGCATGCTGTTGGCCCGTACCTCGTCCGCCAGCCGCGGCGTGGTGACGTGCCAGCGCATCATCCCCTTGACGTTGCGGCGGGAGACATTGGCGTAGTGGGTGCGGTGCTCGATCTTCGCCTCGGCGACCGCGCCCGCCCCGGACGGCAGCACCGCCAGCACCAGCACCGGCAGCATCAGCGGGTGCAGGACGGTCAGTACCCCGCAGGCGGCGACGAGCCGGATGAGGGCGGACATGAACGCCTGCGCGTCGTGGAGCATCCGGTCGCAGCGGATCGCTCCCGTCTCGGCCGCCTCGTGCTCGTCGGCGAAGTCGGCGCGGTTGAGCGCGGCCAGTTCCACCGAGACGACCGCCTCGACGAGGGCGACGTCGGCGGCCGTCATCAGCCGGGGTTTGAGCCGGCTCACGGCCCAGGACGCCACTCCGTACGTGACGCGGGCGACGGCTGCGGCCACCGCCACGACGATCAGGGCCGGGAGGGCCTCGCGGATGCGGTCGGGCACCAGACCGCCGCCGAGCACGGGCGTCATGGCCCGCGCGGTCGCCGCGAGACCGACGGCCGCCGCCGTGCCGGAGAGCAGTTGGCAGCCCACCAGGACCAGGACGTCCCGGCGGTCGACCTCCCAGGCCATACGGGCGATCTGGGCCAGCAGGGCGGGGATGCGGGAGCAGAGTTGGAGGAAGGACGCGGTCTCGAACGCGTTCCGCAGCCCGGCGTCGCGGCATCGCACTTCCTTCGGTTCGGGCAGGGGCGGGCGGGCTGGTGCGGTCGCCTCGGCCGTCCCGGTCGCCCTGTTCACCTCGGGCGTCTCAGGGTGGCCGGGCGGGGGCGCCGTCCGTTTGAGCTCGTGGTCGGTCGTCACGATTGGTGCTCCCTCCACTCGTTCGGGTGCCGTTTCCGGCGGTCCCGTGACCAACTGCGCCAAATGGGGGAAGGACACGGCGGCGCCCGAAAGCGGGCAAGCGCCGCGAAGTGCCTCAATGCGCCGTGAGTGGGCGGACCGTTGACGATGACGGTCGTTCTCCGGACTAACTCACACGAAAGGGTGAGGGAGTGGTTGCGTCCGCGACGCCAAGGGGCCCGGGGGCGCTGTCTACGCGTCCCCGGGCCCCGGTGGTGCGTGCGGCCGTCAGCCGGCCGACGTCACCGCCGGCTCGCGCTCCGCCGCCGTCCGCGCGTCACCCGACTCGAGGCCCGGTCGGTGCAGGTCGAGCGCCGGGGACTCGGAACGGATCTTCGGCAGGGACGGGAAGTTGTGCCGCGGCGGCGGGCAGGAGGTCGCCCACTCCAGCGACCGGCCCCAGCCCCACGGATCGTCGACCTCCACCTTCTCGCCGTACTTGGCGGTCTTCCAGACGTTGTAGAAGAACGGCAGGAACGACAGCCCGAGCAGGAACGAGCCGATGGTGGACAGGGTGTTGAGCGCCGTCCAGCCGTCCGCCGCCAGGTAGTCCGCGTACCGGCGGGGCATGCCCTCCGCGCCCAGCCAGTGCTGGACCAGGAACGTCAGGTGGAAGCCCACCGTGAGCGTCCAGAACGTGACCTTGCCCAGCCGCTCGTCCAGCATCTTGCCCGTGAACTTCGGCCACCAGAAGTGGAATCCGGCGAACATCGCGTAGACGACCGTGCCGAAGAGCGTGTAGTGGAAGTGCGCGACGACGAAGTACGAGTCGGAGGTGTGGAAGTCGAGCGGCGGGGCGGCCAGCAGCACACCCGTCAGACCGCCGAAGACGAAGGTCATCAGGAAGCCGGTGGCCCAGAGCATCGGCGTCTCGAAGGACAGTGAGCCCTTCCACATGGTGCCGATCCAGTTGAAGAACTTCACCCCGGTCGGGACCGCGATCAGGAAGGTCATGAAGGCGAAGAACGGCAGCAGCACCCCGCCCGTGACGTACATGTGGTGCGCCCAGACCGTCACCGAGAGGCCGGCGATGGAGATCGTCGCGGCGATCAGACCCCAGTAACCGAACATCGGCTTGCGGGAGAAGACCGGGATGACCTCGGAGACGATCCCGAAGAACGGCAGCGCCAGGACGTACACCTCGGGATGGCCGAAGAACCAGAACAGGTGCTGCCACAGCAGCGCCCCGCCGTTGGCCGGGTCGAAGATGTGCGAGCCGAACTTGCGGTCCATCTCCAGTGCGAACAGCGCGGCGGCCAGCACCGGGAACACCAGCAGGATGAGCAGCGCGGTGAGCAGGACGTTCCAGGTGAAGATCGGCATCCGGAACATCGTCATGCCGGGGGCGCGCATACAGATGATGGTGGTGATGAAGTTGACGGCGCCCAGGATGCTGCCGAAGCCGGACAGCGCCACGCCCATGATCCACAGATCCGCGCCGAGGGTGGGGGAGTGCTGGGCGTCGGACAGCGGCGTGTAGGCGAACCAGCCGAAGTCGGCGGCCCCCTGCGGGGTGAGGAAGCCGGCGGCGGCCATCAGCGAACCGAAGAGGAACAGCCAGTACGACAGCATGTTCAGGCGCGGGAACGCCACGTCGGGTGCGCCGATCTGCAACGGCATGATCCAGTTCGCGAAGCCGGTGAACAGCGGCATCGCGAACAGCAGCAGCATGATCGAGCCGTGCATCGTGAACGCCTGGTTGAACTGCTCGTTCGACATGATCTGCGAGCCGGGACGGGCCAGTTCGGCGCGCATGAGCAGGGCGAGCACCCCGCCGACGATGAAGAAGACGAAGGCCGAGACGAGGTAGAGGGTCCCGATCCGTTTGTGGTCGGTGGTCGTCAGCCACTCGACGGGTGAACTCCTCGGCCGGGAACCCGCGGCCGCCTCCCCGATGGGGCGTTCCGTCAGGGGTTTCCGCCCGCTCCGCACCTCGACGCCGTCCACTGGCACACCTGCTCCGCATCTGCCGAAAGTTCTCCACGGACCGGAGGGCGCGCGGCGCGGGGGCCGCGGGCCCGTCCGGCCTCGTTCATGATCGGCGGCGGCCGGGGGCCGGGGCAGGGGCCGGGCGGGGCCCGGCGCAGGGCCGAACGGCCCTCTTCGGGGGCGGTCTTGGCGAGGAGCGGCCTCACCCGGGAGCCCCCGGGAGTGACCAAGGCGTTCGCGGGAGTCACGAGGGCGCCTCCGGGAGTCACCGGGGCGCCCCTGGGACTGGGAGTCACCAGGGCGTTCGCGGGGCGTCACCAGGCCGGGACGGCCTCACCAGGGAGCCCAGAACCGCTGCACCACGAGCAGCGCGATCACCCCGTACCAGGCGGCGGGCACGGCCCAGTGGAACTCCAGCACCCCCAGCACCAGCCCGCACGGCGCCGGCAGGAACCGGTGCCGGAGGTTGTGCGCGGTCGTGTACCAGAACAGGGCGATCGTCACGGCCCACGCCAGACAGCACCACAGGCACAGCGCCCCGATCACGTAGAGCGCCTGGGACATCAGCCACATGCAGAACACCGCCCCGGCCAGCGTCCCCAGGTTCAGCCCCAGCCAGCACCAGCGCGGCAGCCGGGCGCCCGTCAGCAGGACGACGCCGAGCGCGACGACCACCGCGTAGGCGACCAGGCCGATCAGCGGGTTGGGGAAGCCGAACACCGACGCCTGGTCGCTCAGCATCACATTGGTGCACGAGACGACGGCGTTGAGGCTGCACGCGGGCCGAAACCCGGGGTTCTCCGCCAGCCGGACCTTGTCGACGGTGATCTGGAAGGAGGCGAGCAGCCCCAGCGCCCCGGCGACGACCAGCAGCCAGGCCAGGGCCCGGCCGGCCCCGGCGGCGTCCCGGGCGCCGCGGGCGTCGCGGGCGTCCCGTGCCTCCCTGGCGCCTCCGTCGGCGGGCCGGTCGGCGGGCCCGTCGGCTCGGCGGTCGAGCGCGGTCTCGGTCATGGCTGTCCCTCCTGGTCCCTGGTCCCTGGGCACTCGGGCGCCCGTGCCGGCGGGACCCGCCCTCCCGGCGGGACGACGGGCCGCCGGGCAGGGCGGAGCGGGCCCGCCGCCGCGCCACTCGGCGGCGGACCCGTCGCCTCCATTGAACGGGCCCGCGGCGGCGGGGGACAGGGGCCGGTCGGCCCCACCGGAAGGCGCGGCGATACGGTGGACGGGGCCCTGAACAGGGCTGATCGGCCGTCAGGGGCCGTATCCGGACGTCCCGGCCGACGCGCGGTACCGGCGGGGGCCCGGAAGAGGCGAGGAGAGGCGTGGAGAACACCGGGTCGGCGGTACGGCTGCCGCAGCTCAGACTGGACGAACTGCTGGACGAGGTCCAGGCCCGGCTCGACGCCGCCCGCGGCACCCGCGACCGTGTGCACAAGCTGCTGGAGGCCGTCCTGTCGGTCGGCCGCGGCCTGGAGCTGGAACAGGTGCTGCGCGGCATCATCGACGCGGCCGTGGTGCTGGTCGACGCCCGCTACGGCGCCCTCGGCGTCATCGGGCCGGACGGCCGGCGGCTGTCCCAGTTCCTCACCGTCGGGCTCACCGACGAGGAGATCGCGGCCATCGGCCCGTACCCCTGCGGCCACGGCATCCTGGGCGAGCTGATCCGCCGCCCGGAACCGCTGCGGCTGCCGAAGATCGCCGACCACCCGGCCTCGTACGGCTTCCCGCCCGGCCACCCGCCGATGAACACCTTCCTCGGCGTGCCCATCCGGGTCCGCGACCACGTCTTCGGCAACCTCTACCTGACGGAGAAGCGCGGGGGAGCGGACTTCGAGGACGAGGACGAGGAGGTGCTGGCCACCCTCGCCGTCGCCGCCGGCATCGCCATCGAGAACGCCCGCCTGTACGAGGAGTCCACCCGGCGCGAACGGTGGCTGCGGGCCGGCGCCGAGGTGACGACCGCCCTGATGTCCGACCGGCCGCGCGCCGAGGTCACCGCCCGCATCACCGCGCTCGCCCGCGAGATCACCGGATCCGACCTCGCCGTGTTCTCCCTGCCGGAGCCCGGGGACGACGCGCTGACCGTCGAGGCGGCCACGGGAACGGGCGCCGACGGGCTCCGCCACCTGGTCCTGCCGCTCCAAGGCACCCTTAGCGGCACCGCGTTCACCGACGCGCGCCCCGCCCGGGGCCACGCCGAGGAGGTACCGGCGGGTCCGGCGGGCCCGGGGCCCGCCCTGGCCGTCCCCGTCACCTCCGGCGACGACGTCGTCCACGGCGTGCTGCTGCTCGTCCGGGCCGCGGGCGCCGGCGACTTCGCCGAGTGGGAGGCCGAACCGCTGCTGGCCTTCGCCGGCCAGACGGGTCTGGCCATGGAGCTGGCCGAACGCCGCGCGGACACCGCCCAGTTGGCCCTCCTGGAGGACCGCGACCGGATCGCCCGCGACCTCCACGACCTCGCCATCCAGCGGCTGTTCGCCACCGGCATGACCCTGCAGAGCGCCGACCGCTTCATCGACCACCCCGAGGCCGCCGAACGCGTCCGCCGCGCCGTCGGCGACCTCGACGAGACCATAAAGATCATCCGCTCCACCATCTTCGGCCTCCGCTCCCGCGAGACCGCCCCCCAGCACGGCCTGCGCACCCGCGCCGTCCGCGCCGTCGCCGAGGCCGGCACCGCGCTCGGGTTCGCGCCCAGCCTGCGCATGGAGGGCCTGCTGGACACCCAGGTCCCCCGCGAGGCCGCCGACGACGCCGTCGCCGTCCTCGCCGAGGCCCTGGCCAACGTCGCCCGGCACGCGCAGGCCGGCGCGGTGGACGTCGCCGTCGTCAACGAGGGCGGGGCCCTCGTCCTGACCGTCGCGGACGACGGCATCGGCATGCCCCCCACCGCCACCCGCCGCAGCGGCCTCCGCAACCTCAGCGAACGCGCCGAACGCCACGGCGGCACCCTCACCCTGTCCACCCCACCGAGCGGCACCGGAACCCACCTGGAATGGCGCATCCCGCTGACCGGCGGCCGCTGCCCGATGGGCCACGGGACGCCGGACGGAGGAGGAGCCGCCGCCCGATAACCGCTTTCGTCCCCGCGCCACACCCCGCATCATGCGGTCGTGATCAGCATTCACCTGAAGTACGAGATCGACGCCGACAAGCTCGCCGACTTCGAGGAGTACGGCCGCCGCTGGATCCGGCTCGTCAACCGCCTCGGCGGCACGCACCACGGCTACTTCCTGCCGAGCGAGGGCGACAGCGACATCGCGTACGCCCTCTTCTCCTTCCCCAGCATGGCCGCGTACGAGCGCTACCGCACGGACAGCACGACCGACCCGGATTGCCAAGCCGCCTTCGAACTGGCCCGCACCACCCGCTGCATCAAGCGCTACGAACGCCGCTTCCTGCGCCCGCTCGACGCGGGGACGGAGGACGCTTCGGCGGAGACGTCCGCGTAACGAACCGCCGCCCGACCCACCCCCCACCGGCGAGTCGACGGCCCACTACGGAACATCGGCCAGATGCCCGGCCTCCCGGAGATACGGACACCGGCCCCCGATCAGCACCTCCGTCGCGGCGGCCAGCACCCGGGCCTGCCGCGCGGGGACGAGCGGGGCCCACTCGTCCGCGGTGAGCATGCGCCAGGCGTCGTGCTCGTCGGAGAGCCTCACCTTGACGCTCTCCGCGTCGACGAGCGGGCCCTTGAAGAGAGCGAAGACCTCGGGAATCCCCTCGGGGTGCACACCCCAGTCAACGGCCAGCAGTTCGGGGACGTCCGGCATGGTCAACCCCGTCTCCTCGAACGTCTCCCGCACGGCCGTCTGCCACAGATCCTCGCCGTCGTCGTGACCGCCCCCGGGCAGCTGCCACGCGTCGCCCCACGAGGTGTGCAGCAGCATGATCCGCCTCTCGTCGTCGTGGACGAGGGAGGCGGCACACCCCAGGATGCGCGCCCGCTGTGCGAGCCACTCGGCTCGGGGAAACTGCGGATGTCTGGTCAACTGCCCGCCTTCGCCACGACTTTCACGGACCACTGGCCCGTCAGCGTACTGTCGCCGGCCGGGCTGGCGGCGAGGGTTCAGCCTCTTGAGTGAACCGGCCGGTCGCGGGTGGTCACCCGCCTCCGTCCGGAGGGACGGCTCAAGTGCGCCTGTGATGCTTGACACATCGGAGATTGATCTACGATCAGCTCGGCCGCCATGTCTCCTCCGAGGACCCGGACAAGGGCCCGGTGACCAGCACGTACGACGACCGCGGTCAGCTGATCAGCGTCACCAACTCCCGCAAGGCCAAGAACACGCTCTATTACGCCTACGACAACCTCGGCCGCAAGACCGAGCTCCGCGAGGGCTCGGCCAACGGCACGAAGCTGGCCGAGTGGACGTACGACACGGTCAACCGGGGCAAGGGCCAACCCGCCACCTCCACCCGCTTCGAGAACGGCAACGCCTACACCAACCGCATCGACGAATACGACTCGCTGTACCGCGCCACGCGGTCACGAGTGGCGATCCCCTCCAACGAGGGCGCCCTGGCCGGGGAGTACTACTTCGGCACCACCTACAACCCTTCCGGCAGCGTCCAGGGCCTCATGCTCCCCAAGGCGGGCTCCCTGTCGGGCGACGGCGTCGTCTACAGCTACGACAAACTGCTGCGCCCCACGGAGGTCATCGGCTCGGGCGGGCTCAAGGCGAGCGTCACCAGCTACAGCCTCACGGGCAAGCCGCTCCAGGCGAAGGTGACCGGAGGCGGCAAGTTCACCCAGCTCACCAACGGCTACGAGTGGGGCACACAGCGGCTGGCCACCACCCGTGTCGACCGCGAGAACGCGCCCGCCGCGGACAAGGCCGCCACGTACACGTATGACGAGACGGGCAACGTCCGCGCGGTCTCCGACGCCGTGTCCGGTGGCCTGGACACCCAGTGCTTCACCTACGACTACCTGCGGCGCGTCACGGACGAATGGACCCAGCCCACACCGACCTGCTCCGGCACTCCGGACGGCAAGTCGATCGGCGGCCCGGCCCCGTACTGGAACTCCTACACCTACGACAAGACCGGCAACCGCCTCACGGAAACCCGCCACGACACCGGCGGCGACAGCGCCAAGGACACCAAGCGCACCTACTCCTACCCGCCGGCAGGCGGCCCGCAGCCGCACACGCTGACGGCGGTGGACACGACCGAACCCACGGGAACGGCCAAGGACTCCTACGCCTACGACCCCATCGGCAACACCACGACCCGGACGATCGCCGGCGACAAGCAGACCCTGGACTGGGATGTTGAAGGGCACCTGGCGAAGGCCGTCCAGTTCCGGAACGACAAGGCCGCCGACAGCGCCTCCTACGTCTACGACGCGGACGGCCAGCGGTTGATCGGCCGCACGGACACGGAGACCACGCTCTACCTCGGCGCCACGGAGATCACCCTCGCCAAGGGCGCCAAGACACCGAAGGCCACCCGCTACCTCGACCTGGGCAACGGGGTCCAGGCCGTCCAGAACGACGACGGCAGCGGCTCGTTCGTCGTCGGGGACCACGTGGGTACGGGCCAACTCGCCATCGACGCGAAGGGAACTTCGGCGGCCCACCGACGCACCACTCCCTTCGGCAGCCCGCGCGGTGAACAGCCTAAGAACTGGCCGGGCACCAAGGGCTTCGTCGGCGGAACGAACGACACGACGACGGGCCTGACGCACCTGGGTGCCCGCGAATACGACCCCGGCATCGGCCGGTTCATCAGCGTCGACCCGGTAATGGACCTGGGCGACCCCCAGCAGAACCACGGCTACACCTACGCCCACAACAACCCGGCCACCCTGTCCGACCCTTCGGGCTTGCAGCCGGCGGACTGCATCCTCCTTCCGATCCAGTGCACGAGGAAGTCCGGCGGCAAGTGGGAGCAGCGTGGACGGGACGAGGACCCGTGGGGAGACGACGGCGGGGATGACGGCGGCGGTTACGGCGGCGGTGGCGATGAGTCGGGCGGATACGAATCACCGGCCAGCCGAGGAATGGAGGAGATCTACGCGGGCGTCGAGGTTCCCATCAACTGGAAGGACAAGAAGAAATTCCAGGAGACGCTCTACCAGGAGATCATCCGTTCCTGCATGGGCGAATCGATCAACTGCTGGAGCGACGCCATCAACCGGGGCGGCCCGGAGGCGGATACGGCGCTGAACCGAGTCCGGTACCTTGCGTACCTTTCCTGCACTGGTCTCAGTTGCCCCAGCAGCTTGGGATCTTGGAAAAAACGGCTTCCTGGCCGGAGCGGCGCTGTGGGGTATCCCCGGCGTGGAAGGCGAGTCGGGGCGTGGCTTGGGTGGCGGATCCCGGGCCGGCGGACGGGGCTCAGGAAAGGGTTCCTGCCTCCACAGCTTCACACCCGGGACCGAAGTCCTGCTTGAAGACGGCAGCAGCAAGCCCATTGAAGAGGTCAGGACAGGCGACATAGTCCTGGCGACAGATCCGGATACGGGCAAGGAGACACCACGCGAGGTCGTCGCCACGTTCGACACCGAGCACGACAAGGACTTCACTGACCTGACGGTCGAAACAGAGCGGGGCCCGGCGAGCATCATCGCTACGGATACCCACCCGTTCTGGGAGGCTGTGGGCAAGAAGTGGGTCGATGCCGGTGAACTGCGCCCCGGTTCCTACCTTCTCACCCCCAAGGGTGAAACGCTCCGGGTCAAGGGAACCCGACACTTCGTCAAGCGGCAGCGCACACATGACCTGACAGTCAGCGGCGTGCACGCGTACTATGTGTTGGCGGGTAAGGCTCCGGTACTCGTTCACAACAGCAACTGCTCTCTCTACACAGTGGGTGGGCCGAGGGTTCGCCCAGGGAAAGATATCGATGTGGATGCAGCCGGCTTCGTGAATGGGCCTACTGCTGAGCAGTTGAAATCTTTGGACGTGCAGGGGCTCTCCACGTTTGATTCGGTAGCGAACGCAAGTCGTGTCGGACTGAAGGGGCAGCTTCGTACTCCTACGGGTCCACTTCCCGACGGGCTGGGTGTGATCGCCGACGGTAAAGGGGTCGGAGGCCCGCGCGCACTTGGTCACCACACCATTTACCCAACGCGTCGCATGTCGTTTGATGAGTATGTGGACCTCATCAAAGGGATGAAATGGCAGAACATAGGGAAGAAGTTGTGAGTCCAGAAAGAGATGCCCTGGGGATGGAGGAGTGGCGTGCTTTGGTAGCAGCCGAGCAAGAGGTTGCTCGATGTCGGGCCGAGGTGAACCAGCTGCCCTCGCGTGTGGACTTGCTGGCGAAGGCGCTTTCGAGCGGTTCGGCGTGGGATCGGTCTGCCGCCCTGGATTTCCTCCATCTCTTCCCTGAAGATGTTCCGAAGCTGCTCGGTCTCCTGATTGACGTTTCCATGTCGACCGGGTGGGTACTGCCGGCTTGCGAGACGATCCGGGCAGCTCGGCAAGAAATTGATCAATCGCAATTCGCGCGGGTGGCGCTAGAGTGTCTATCTGGCGGTGAAGTCGACGACTACCTCCGGCTGGCTGACGTGCTGGTCGAGGTTGAAGCGTGGGAGGCTCTGGGCGCCGTGATTGGTAAAGCTGCCGAGAGTGGCGATCCCGAAATTCGGGAAGTTTCTCGCAGTTTCGCCGAAAGTCATGGCGGTAAGTTGCCATGATTGGTGCGTAGCCCTCGGTGGTAAAAAGAGCCGAGCTTTGCGTTCTCAGGATTTCCGACCCGTTGGAATTCAGTTCTATTGCGACGGGTAAAGATCTGTGAATCCGAAGCTCCGTCACGTGCGTCCTGGCGGGGCTTCGGCACGGGGTGCCGGTGCAGCAGCGGACGAAGGCGACGCGGGATGACAGTTCGTCGCTGCCACAGCGTGATGCCTCGGCGTCTCCGGGTGCTGAGCGCCGCCTGCGCAGCTCCAGCAGGCGTTTAACAGTGCGTGTTCGCCTCAGCGTGGTCATCTCCGCAGAAGGCGAACCTGCGCTTGTCCAGGTCGGCGTGGTCGTTCTCTGAGGGGGTCCGGGGGCACATTTCCGGTGTCCTAAGAATCCGACGATCCAGGTGCCGCCCCGCACGGCGCCCGTCCCGTAGCGCCCAGCTCCGGGAAGTGGAACCGTGGGAGCATGCCGGAGCCCAAGCAGTCTCAGG
Source organism: Streptomyces mobaraensis (assembly GCF_020099395.1). Taxonomy (NCBI): domain Bacteria; kingdom Bacillati; phylum Actinomycetota; class Actinomycetes; order Kitasatosporales; family Streptomycetaceae; genus Streptomyces; species Streptomyces mobaraensis. The sequence goes on from NZ_CP083590.1 coordinate 7,175,269, forward strand.
AGCGCGCCGACGATGCGCGGCCTCCGTCCGATGATGAGGTCGCCGCGCTGGACGCGCACTGGCGGGCCGCGAACTATCTGGCCGTCGGGCAGATCTATCTGATGGGGAACCCGCTGCTGGCGGAGCCGTTGCGGCCGCGGCACATCAAGCCGCGGCTGCTCGGGCACTGGGGGACCTCGCCCGGGCTGAACCTCGTGTACACCCACCTCAACCGGGTGATCAAGCGGCGGGGGATCGAGGCGCTCTGTGTGTGGGGGCCCGGGCACGGCGGGCCGGCCGTGGTGGCCAACTCGTGGCTGGAGGGGAGCTACAGCGAGACGTATCCCGACGTCACCCGGGACGCGGACGGGATGGGGCGGCTGTTCCGGCAGTTCTCGTTTCCCGGCGGGGTGCCCAGTCATGTGGCGCCCGAGACGCCCGGATCGATTCATGAGGGCGGGGAGCTCGGGTACTCGCTCTCGCACGCCTACGGGGCCGCGTTCGACCGGCCCGAGCTGCTCATGGCCTGCGTCATCGGGGACGGGGAGGCCGAGACCGGGCCGTTGGCCGCGTCCTGGCATTCCAACAAGTTTCTCGATCCCGTTCGGGATGGTGCTGTACTGCCGATTCTGCATCTCAACGGGTACAAGATCGCTAATCCCACCGTCCTCGCCCGGCTGCCCGAGCACGAGCTCGACCGGTTGCTGCACGGGTACGGGTACCACGTCCTGCGCGTTGAGGGTGACGATCCGGCCGCCGTGCATCGGGCCATGGCCGTCGCCATGGACACCGCCTTGGATCATATTGCCGCCATTCGGCGTACCGCCCGGGAGGAAGGCATTGGCGACCGGCCCTCCTGGCCTGTCATCGTGCTGCGGACGCCCAAGGGGTGGACCGGGCCTGCTGAGGTCGACGGGCTGCCCGTCGAGGGCACCTGGCGGTCCCATCAGGTGCCGCTCTCCGGGGTCCGGGACGACCCCGAGCACCTGCGGCAGTTGGAGGCGTGGCTGCGGTCGTACCGGCCGGAGGAGCTGTTCGACGAGCGCGGACGCCCGCGTCCGGACGTGCTGGAGTGCGTGCCCGAGGGGGCGCGGCGGCTCGGCGCCACCCCGTACGCCAACGGCGGGCTGCTCCTCCGCGATCTGCCCGTCCCGCCCCTGGAGCGGCACGCCGTCGCCGTCGACCGGCCCGGCGCCGGGCGGCACGAGCCGACCGCCGTCCTCGGCGGGCTGCTCGCCGACGTCATGGCCGCGACCGCCGACCGCCGGGACTTCCGCGTCGTCGGGCCCGATGAGACCGCTTCGAATCGGCTGCAGGCGGTCTACGGTGCCACCGGCAAGGCGTGGCAGGCCGCCACCGTTCCCACCGACGAGCATCTCGACCGGCACGGGCGCGTCATGGAGATCCTGTCCGAGCACACCTGCCAGGGGTGGCTGGAGGGGTACCTCCTCACCGGGCGGCACGGGCTGTTCTCCTGTTACGAGGCGTTCGTGCACATCGTCGACTCGATGGTCAACCAGCACATCAAGTGGCTGCGGGTCTCCCGGCGGCTGCCCTGGCGGCGGCCGATCGCCTCCCTCAACTACCTGCTCACGTCGCACGTGTGGCGGCAGGACCACAACGGGTTCTCGCATCAGGATCCCGGCTTCGTCGACCACGTCCTCAACAAGAGTCCGGAAGTCGTGCGGGTGTATCTGCCGCCCGACGCCAACACCCTGCTGTCCGTCGCCGACCACGCCCTGCGCAGCCGCGACTACGTCAACGTCATCGTCGCGGGCAAACAGCCCTGCTTCGACTGGCTCACCCTCGACCAGGCCCGCGCCCACTGCGCGCGGGGCGCGGGCGTCTGGGAGTGGGCCGGCACCGAGGACGGGCGGCGGGAGCCGGACGTGGTGCTGGCGTGTGCCGGGGACGTGCCGACACAGGAGGTCCTCGCGGCGGCGAGCCTGCTCCGGCGGCACCTGCCCGACCTGGCCGTCCGCGTCGTCAACGTCGTCGACATCGCCCGGCTGATGCCGCACGGCGAGCACCCGCACGGCATGCCGGACCACGAGTTCGACGCCCTCTTCACCACCGACCGGCCCGTCGTCTTCGCGTACCACGGCTACCCGTGGCTCATCCACCGCCTCGCCTACCGGCGGACCGGCCACCCGAACTTCCACGTCCGCGGCTACAAGGAGTCCGGTACCACGACCACGCCCTTCGACATGGTCGTCAGCAACGACCTCGACCGCTACCGGCTCGTCATGGACGTCATCGACCGCGTCCCCGGGCTCGCCGTCCGCGCGGCCGCCGTGCGGCAGGCGATGGAGGACGTCCGGACCCGCCACCACGCCTGGATCCGCGAGCACGGCACGGACCTGCCCGAGGTGGAGGAGTGGAGCTGGGACGGGTGAGCGCGGTGGCTCAGGCGCCCGCCCGGGCCGCCTCCGAGGCGATCACCGCCGCCTGGATGCGGCGCTCCACGCCCAGCTTGGCGAGCAGCCGCGAAATGTGGTTCTTGACGGTCTTCTCGGAGAGGAAGAGCTGCCGGCCGATCTGCCGGTTGGTCATGCCCTCGCCGATGAGCGCGAGGATGTCGCGCTCACGCGGCGACAGGCCCGCCAGCCGGTCGTCCTCCGGGTGGGCGCCCTCGTCGCCGCGCAGGCTGCTCATCAGCCGGGCGGTGGTGGCCGGGTCGAGCATGGACTGCCCGGAGGCGACCGTGCGGATCGCCGCCACCAGGTCGGAGCCCTTGATCTGCTTGAGGACGTAGCCCGCCGCACCCGCCATGATGGCGTCCAGCAGGGCGTCGTCGTCGTCGAACGACGTGAGCATCAGGCAGGCCAGGTCCGGCATCCGCGACCGCAGTTCGCGGCAGACCGAGATGCCGTCGCCGTCGGGCAGCCGGACGTCCAGCACGGCGACGTCCGGGCGCAGCGCGGGGCCCCGGGCGAGGGCCTGGCCGATCGTGCCGGCCTCGCCGGCCACCGTGATGTCGTCCTCGGCGTCCAGCAGGTCCTGGATGCCCCGCCGGACGACTTCGTGGTCGTCCAGGAGGAACACCCGGATCGGCTTCTCCGGAGAGAAGACCCTTGCCTGTTCCACTGCCCCTCCTGTCACCGTCCGCGCCGGTCGTACCGGTCACGCTTCGTGTCGATCGTGGTCGATCGTACGGGGTGGTGCCATGGGCCGAACGGCCCCACCTCCGTAACCGGAGGGTGTCCTCACAGCGCACGGGCCACCACCGTCCCGTCCTGCGGAGCCGAACGGGTGGTGTCCGCGTCACGGCTGTTCACGGCGCCCGAAGGCCCGGCGCACGCTGTGCCCACAGTGCTTCCTCCCGCGCACGGCGATTGCGGAAAGGCGGTGGAACATGGCCGGTCTGGAAGTCAAGAGCAGCGGGCTGCTGTTCCTCGGCAACGGTCAACAGAACAATTTCGCCTTCGACTTCGGCAAGGTCCCGCCCGGCAGCTCCTGGATCCGGCCCTGCGTGAACCACACGTCGTTCAGCGACCGGAACGCGCAGCTGGAGTACGTGTCCGAGTTCTCGTTCTGGGACTTCAACGACCCGATCCCGCCGTTCTGGGGGGTAACCCTCCGGGCGACCGGGAACTCCGAGTTCATTTTCACCCTCGTCCTTGTGACCCCGTGACGGAAACGGACGGTTCGCTCATGCGCGTGCACGCGGTATTCGACGAGAACGGGGAGATCCTCGCCCTGGCGGAGATCGTGGAGGAGGGCGACGATCGCATCGGGGTCCGCCCGGTGCCCGGTGACGACCGCAAGATGGCGGAATTCACGGTGCCGGAGGAGTGCGTCGGGAAGCCTCTCGCTGCGCTGGCCGCCCGCTATCGGGTGGACGACGCGTCCGGCGGGGCCCGGCTGGCCCGGCGATAGCGGTCGCCTGACGGCCCTGCGGCCTGACGGCCCTGCGGCCTGACGGCCCTGCGGCCTGACGGCCCGAAGACCCGGCGGTCCGGCGGTCCGAAGATCCGGCGGTCCGACAGCCTAACGACCCGGCGACCCGACGACCCGGCGACCCGACGACCCGGCGGTCCGGTGGCCGGGCGGTCCGACGTCCCGGCGACCCGGCGCCAGCGGTCGCCGTCGGCCGTCGGCAGGACATGGCCGGCGGCAGCGCACGGCCGTCGGCAACGGACGGCCGGCGGCAGCGAGCGTTCAGCGGCAGCGGACGGGGGGCAGGCGGCGGGGCGCGGACGCGAAGCGGTCGTGGACCGGCTCGTCCGGCGGGTGCGCACGGGCCGCCGGACGGGTCACTGGGACGATGACGACAGGGCAGGAACCGTCAGGGCCGCGGGATGTTCCGCAGATTCGAGCGCGCCATCTGCACCATCCGCCCCACACCCCCGTCCAGCACCATCTTCCCCGCCGACAGAGCAAACCCGCTCACCATGTCCGCGCTGATCTTCGGCGGCATCGAGAGCGCGTTGGGATCGGTCACGATGTCCACCAGCGCCGGACCCTTGTGCCGGAACGCGTCCCGCAGCGCGCCGCGCACGTGCTTGGGCTTTTCCACCCGCACCCCGTACGCCCCGGCCGCCGTCGCGAGGGCCGCGAAGTCCGGGTTGCGGTTGGCCGTGCCGTACGACGGCAGGCCGCCCACCATCATCTCCAGCTCCACCATGCCCAGCGACGAGTTGTTGAACAGCACCACCTTCACCGGCAGCCCGTACTGCACCAGCGTCAGGAAGTCGCCCATCAGCATGGAGAACCCGCCGTCCCCGGACATCGACACCACCTGCCGGTCGGGGTCGAGGAACTGCGCCCCGATCGCCTGCGGCAGCGCGTTGGCCATCGAGCCGTGGGTGAACGAGCCGATGACACGCCGCCGGCCGTTGGGGGTGAGGTAGCGGGCGGCCCAGACGTTGTTCATGCCGGTGTCCACGGTGAACACCGCGTCGTCCGCCGCCTCCTCGTCCAGCACCGACGCCACGTACTCCGGGTGGATCGGCGTGTGCTTCTCCACCTTCCGCGTGTACGCCTTGACGACGCCCTCCAGGGCGTCCGCGTGCTTCTTGAGCATCTTGTCGAGGAACTTCCGGCCGCTCTTGACCTGCACCTTCGGTGTGAGGCAGCGCAGCGTCTCGCGGACGTCGCCCCACACCGCGAGGTCCAGCGCGGACCGCCGGCCCAGGTGCTCGGGCCGCACGTCCACCTGGGCGATCTTGACGTCGTCGGGCAGGAACGCGGTGTACGGGAAGTCGGTGCCCAGCAGGATCAGCAGGTCGCACTCGTGCGTGGCGTCGTAGGCGGCGCCGTAGCCGAGCAGGCCGCTCATGCCGACGTCGTACGGGTTGTCGTACTGGATCCACTCCTTGCCGCGCAGCGCGTGGCCGACGGGCGCCTTCACCCGCTCGGCGAACCGCATCACCTCGTCGTGCGCCCCCGCCGTGCCGGCGCCGCAGAACAGCGTCACCTTGCCGGCCTCGTCGACCATCCGCGCCAGCGCGTCGATCTCCGCGTCCCCGGGACGCACCGACGGCCGGGTGGTGACCAGCGCGTGGTCCCCGGTGGGCGCGGCGGCCGGCTGGCCGGCGACGTCCCCCGGCAGCACGATGACGCCGACGCCGCCACGCCCGATCGCGTTCTGGATGCCGGTGCGCAGCACGCGCGGCATCTGCTGCGGGGTGGACACCAGCTCGCAGTAGTGACTGCACTCCTGGAACAGCCGGTCCGGGTGGGTCTCCTGGAAGAAGCCGCTGCCGATCTCGCCGCTCGGGATGTGCGAGGCCAGCGCGAGCACGGGCGCCATGGAACGGTGGGCGTCGTACAGGCCGTTGATCAGGTGCAGGTTCCCGGGGCCGCAGGAACCGGCGCAGGCCGCCAGCTTGCCGGTGAGCTGCGCCTCCGCGCCCGCGGCGAACGCGGCGGCCTCCTCGTGGCGGACGTGCACCCAGTCGATGGCCGCGTTGCGGCGCACCGCGTCCACGACCGGGTTGAGGCTGTCGCCGACGACTCCGTAGAGCCGGCGCACCCCGGCCCGCGCCAGGATGTCGACGAACTGCTCCGCCACCGTCTGCTTGGCCATGAGAACGCTCCTCCGTTCCGCCGTGTCGTACGCGACCGGCGCGTGGCCGGTCACTCGCGCCCCTGCCCCCATCCACCCACGGAACACCTGGTCATGCATCTTCGTGCGGGCCGGCCGCGCCCCGGGCCCGCTCAGTCCAGGCCGCGTGCCGCCCGGAAGCGGGCCAGGGCCTCGGCGAGGTCGACGAGCGGTTCCGGGTAGCGCAGCCGGGAGCGGACGGCGGCGGGCAGCTTCCACGGTTCGTGGACGGCGGGGCCGGGCACACCGGCCAGTTCCGGGACCCAGCGGCGGACGTAGTCGCCGCCGGGATCGAAGCGGCGGCCCTGCACGACCGGGTTGAGGACGCGGTTGGGGCGGGTGTCGGTGCCCGTGCCGGCCATCCACTGCCAGTTGAGCTGGTTGTTGGCCAGGTCGCCGTCGACCAGGTGGTGGAGGAAGTGCCGGGCGCCCTCCCGCCAGTCGTGGTGGAGGGTCTTGGCGAGGAAGGAGGCGACGATCATCCGGGCCCGGTTGTGCGTCCAGCCTTCGTGGGCGAGTTGGCGCATCGCCGCGTCGACGACCGGGTAGCCGGTGTGCCCGGCCCGCCAGGCGTCGAACTCGCCGGCGTCCCGCCGCCAGCGGTCGTGGCGCGTCCGGTAGTCGGCGGAGGCGGCCCGGGGGCGGGCGGCCAGCACCTGGTGGTGGAAGTCCCGCCAGGCCAGCTGGCGGACGAACGCCTCGGCGCCCGGCGAGTCCCCGCGCGCCCGCGTCACCACCTCGAGCGGTGACAGGCAGCCGAAGTGGAGGTACGCGGAGAGGCGGGACGTGGCGTCGGCGGCCAGGTCGTCGTGGAGCTCGGCGTAACGGTCGACGCCGTCGCGCAGCCAGGCCGTCAGCCGCCGCCGGCCCTCGCGCTCGCCGCCCGCGGGCAGGCCGGGCGCCGCGCCGCCGGCCCCGAGGTCCGCGGCCGAGGGCACCGGCAGCCCGTCCACCTCGGGGACGTCGACGCGCCGGGGCGGGTCCACGACCGCCCGGGGCGGCTCCGCCGACCAGCGGCGGAAGTACGGCGTGAACACCGCGAAGTGGTCCTTCCCGGTGGGCGACACCTCGCCCGGCGCCACCACCGTGACGACCGCGTCGTGCACGCGCAGCCGCCGCCCGTCCGCCTCCAGCGCGGCGCGCAGCCGCTCCTCGCGGCGGTGCGCGTAGCCGCTCACCCCGCCGGCGACGTGCACCTCCGCCGCGTCCGTCGCGGCGGCCACCCGGCAGGTCTCCTCGACCACGTCACCCCGGCGGACGACCAGCCGGCCGCCGCGCGCCCGCAGCCCCTCGTCGAGGTCGGCCAGGCAGCCGGCGAGGAACGCGGACCGGTTCGGCGCGGCGAAGCCGGCGGCGGCGACGCCGCTGTCGACGACGAACAGCGGGACGACGCGGTCGCCGGCGCGGAGGGCCGCCCGCAGCACGGGGTTGTCGTGCAGCCGCAGGTCGGAGGTGAACAGGGCGAGGGCGACGGGCATGGCGCCAGGCTACGGCGCGTCCCGCGGCGGCCGGGGACGCGACAAGGCGCGGCGCGGGGGCCGTTCGGGTGAGCGGGCGGCCCCGGGCAGGGATGCCGGGCCGGGGCCTGGAACACCTGATCAGGAACCCCACGCGCCCCGGGCGCGGCGGGGGAGGAGCGACCGCGACGAGAGAGGCCCGTATGCCCGCCGACGAACTGCCCCGCTTCCTGGCGGCCCTGAGCCCCGCGAGCCGGAAGAAGGTCGAGAGCCAGCCGCCCGAACGGCAGGAGCAACTGGCCGCCGCCTGGGAGGCGGAACTCAGTGAGGACACCGACCTGGACACGCTGAGTGAGCTGTCACCCGCGGCGGCGGCGGACGAGGCGGCGGAACGGGTGGTGCGGGAGTTTTTCGAGGAGTGACGTGAGGGCGGGGAGGGGGTCAGAGGCGGCGGCGGTCGGTCCCGTACTCCGGAAGCGCCCGGGAGGGCGTGCCGGACCCGGACCGGTCCCCGGCCTCCGACCGTGCCGCGGGCCCGGACCGGCCCCCTGCCTCCGACGGTGCCGCGGGCCCGGGCCGTTCCCCGGCCTCCGACCATGCCGCGGTCTCGGGCCGGCCCCCGGCCTCCGACCATCCCGCGGTCTCGGGCCGTCCCCCGCCCCCCGATCGGCCCTCCGGCGCCTTCCCACCCCCCGTCACTTCGGCACTCTCCAGCACCTGGTCGACCTCCTCCTCCACCGGCCCCCCGGCCGGCTGGTCGATCCCGAGGAGGAAAGCGGTCCGGGTGCCGTCCACTTGCAGGAGGGTCATCCGCAGCCGGGCGGGGCCGCCCTCCTCGGCGTCCACCCGCAGGGCCACGGTGTGGGCGGGATGCCCGTCCACCGAGGTCGGGCGGGACTCCTCGGGCGTGACGGGCCGGTCCGGGTAGAAGAACTCCGCGTTCGAACGGGCGGACCGCTCGGCCCAGAGCCGCAGCCGGTCCTGGGGGATCGCGCTCGAACGGCCGGTCAGCACGACGGCCATGTGGTGGTCGTCCTGCTTCTTGCGGCCGATCGCCGTGGTGAAGGCGTCGATAAGCTCGTGCTTCGAGTCGCGCTCCCAGCCCTTGGGGATGGCGTAGGACAGCCCGGCCGCGCCGTCCGCCACCCGCGGCCGCCCGGCCAGCGGTGAGCCGTCCCCGTCCCGCGTCAACCACCAGGCCCCGGCGCCGCCGCCTCCCACCAGGACGGCCAGGGCGACACCCCCGGCGACCAGCCCACGCCGCCGCCGGCGCGGCGGTACGGGCGGCAAGGGCGGCGGGAAGGCGGGGAACGGCGGGGGAGCGGGGTACGACTGGGGTCCGGTGAGCGGCGTGGTCATACCTCCAGCCTGCCGCCCGGCAGGCGGTCGGACCTGAGCGTTCGTACTCAGTATCGGTACTCAGGTGCTCGGTCCGCTGATGCGGGGCGGTCCGGTGTGCGCTCGGCTCGTGGCCGCCACGGTAGGCCCTTCCCCGTCTCCTCCTCGTCGGCCGGCCGACCGGGACGGGGTCTCGGCCGTGGAGGTGGACCGGCTCCGGTCGTGTTCAGGACAGGTCCAGCACCGCCTTGCCGTGCAGGCGTCGTCCGGTCAGCAGGTCGATGGCGTCCGCCGCCCTGTCCCATGTGCCCCGCCAGGCGATCTGGGCGTCCAGTTCCCCGGACGCCACCAGGGCGGCCAGGAGGGTCAGGTCCTCGTCGAGTCCCGTGCACCGCAGGAGGAAGAAGCTGACCAGTGCCCGGTCGTGGGCTTCGGGGGCGCCGGAGAAGGCGCCGGGCGGGAAGGTGTCGGGGGCGAGCGCCGCGCGGCCCACGTTGACGAGGGTGCCGTGTTCGGCGAGCCGGGCGTAGCCCTCGACGAGGTGTCGTCCGCCGACCATGTCGACGATGCCGTGCACCGGTTCCATGAGGTCTTCCGGGCCGGTCACGACCTCGTGTGCGCCGAGCGCCCGCAGGCCGTCGCCGTGCGCGCGGGGGTCGCCGGTGGACGCGATGACGTACGCGCCGCCGCGGCGGGCGAGTTGGACGGCGTACCGGCCCGTGCCGCCGGTCGCGCCGGTGACGAGGACGCGGCGGCCGAGGAGCGGGCCGAGGCGCCGGAGCGCGCGCAGGGCGGTGGCGCCGGCCACCGGGATCGTGCTGATCGCGCCGAGGTCCGCGCCCTCGGGCACGGTGCCGAGGCGGTCCGTGTCGACCGCGCGGAGTTCCGCCCAGGCCCCGTCCGCGCCCAGCGTGACGACGGGGGTGCCGGCCGCGGGGCCGGAGCCGTCGGCCGCCGCGCGTTCGACGATTCCCGCCGCGTCCCAGCCGAGCACGGCCCCGGCGGGCGCCTCCGCCAGGGCGTGATGGATCTCGCCGGAGTTGAGGGACGTCGCGACGGTGCGGACGAGCGCCTGGTGGGGCGCCGGTTCGGGTTCCGGCGCCTCGCCGAGGCGCAGACGGGCGGGGGCGGTGGGGTCGACGAGGAGTGCGCGCATGGCAGGGCAGCCCTTCCGGGAGTCGATTGTGCCTCTCAGTGGCATAAACCTACAAGTGGCATAAGCGCCCGCGCTACACTGAGAGCGATGGCCGCCACCGACGCACCCACCCCGGAACGCCTGCCGCTGCGCGAGCGCAAGAAGCTGCGCACCCGTCAGGCGCTGACCGACACCGCCCTGGAGCTCTTCACGGAACGCGGTTTCGACGGCGCGACGCTGGACGAACTCTGCGACGCCGTCGAGGTGTCCAAGCGCACCTTCTTCCGCTACTTCTCCAGCAAGGAAGACGTGGCGATGGCACCGACCCAGGACCTGTGGGCCGCGTTCCTCGACGACCTGGAGACCCGCGAGCCGAGCGGCGGGACCGTTCTGGAGACGCTGCAGGCGTCGCTGTACGGCGCGTTGGAGCGGATGACCGCCGAGGGCTGGGCGCGAAGCATCCGCCTCAGCCGCCGACTGGCCGCCGAGACACCGTCCATGGACGCCCACGGCCTGCACTTCTGCGACCGCACCGTGCGCAGGGCGGCCGGAATCCTGACGCGTCGGCTGCGAATCGACGACCCTCGGGACGACATCCGCCTCCGCCTCGCGCTCGACTTCTTCGTCGCCGCCCACCGGCACGCCCTGGAGGCGTGGGTGACCCTCCCCGGCGCCCCGGGCCGCGACGCCCTGGCGGCCGAACTGCGGCGCGTCTTCGAGGTCGTCCCGGGGGCATTGACCTTCTCGGCGGAGCCGAGGACCGCGTAGGCGGGTGGCCGGGGCCGGTCCGGGGGCGGTGGGGTCCGGTCCGAGCAGGGTCGGGGCGAGGCGGTCAGGACCGGAGGACCGCGAGGAAGTCGGCGATCGCCGCCGCGACGGCGTCGGGGCGCTCCACGGGGAGCAGGTGGCCGGCGTCGGGGACGGTGACGAGGGCCGCGTGCGGAATGTGCGGCAGCAGGAACTCCCGCAGCACGTCCGGTGGTTCCACCACGTCGTGCTCCGCGGTCAGCACGGTCACCGGAACCGCGATGCGGCGGGCGGCGGCCGTGATGTCCTCGGCGATGCCGTGCAGCGGCCACTCCCTCCGTGCCTCGGGTCCGGCGGCGACGCTGTCGCGCACCGCGGTGGCCCGCACCGGTTCGGGCAGCGGTGTGGCGGTCAGGACATGGTCGAGGGCGTGCCGTACCGCGGCGGGTGAGTCGTAGGCGTGGGACAGCCCCCGCCGGTACTCCTCGGTCACCGTGCCGGGCGGCTCGGGCGGCGCGGGCGCGACGAGTACCAGGCCGGCCAGACCGGCGGGCCCGCGGGCCGCGAGGAGTTGGCTCACCTTGGCCCCCATGGAGTGCCCCACGAGGACGAAGGGGCCCGGTACGCACGCGGCGAGCACGCGGGCGAGGTCGTCGGCGAGCCGGCCGAGGCCGTAGGGACCGGGCAGCGACCGGGAGGTGCCCCAGCCGCGCTGGTCGTAGCGGACCGTCGCCCGCCCGGACGGGAGCCGGGCGATCACACCGTTCCATGTGTCGGCGGAGCCGCCCCAGTAGTGGACGAACACCAGCGCCGGCCCGGTACGGCCTCCGACCCGTACGTCCAGGGTCCCGCCCGCCACCGCCACCGGCCTTGTCGTTTCCATCGTCATCACACCTCGAACACGTAACCTGCGTGGGTCCCGGCCCGGTTGCCGGGCACATGTCCGACCGTACGAGCGGCGGGATCCGCCGCCCGGAGGAAAGGAACACGGTCCTTGTGGAAAACGGACACCCGGCGGTGCGGCAGCTGCGCTACTCGCCCGCCGTCGGCTCGTCCCGCGGCGTGGAGGTCCTGGACTTCGCCGCGCTGCGGCGCATGGACGTCCGCCGCCGTCGCGTACTGCCTCAGCGCCCCGACTTCCACGTCCTCGCCCTGGTGGCCTCCGGCACCGGCAGCCACGAAGCGGACTTCGGCACCTACCGGTTGACGGAAGGCAGCGCCGTATGGATACGGCCCGGCATGGTGCACCGCTGGAGCGACACCGACGCCTGCGACGGCCCGCTGATCCTCTTCCGGCCCGGTTTCCTCCCCGGCTTCACCGCGGCGGAGGCCGCCACGCCGGCGTGCTGGCACCTTGACCGACAGCGCCTGGAGCTCGCCCTGTTCGCGGCCGGGCACCTCGGTCGCGAGCACGACACGGCCGTGCGCGCACCGCACCTGGCGGCGTCTCCCGCGCTGCTCACCCACCTGTTGGCGGCACTGTTCCTGCGCGCGCTCCCCGACACGCTCGCCCGCACGGACGCGGCCGCGGCCGCGTCCGACCACCGCCGGTCCGCGGACGTGTTCCGCCGCTACCGGGCCGCCGTGGAGGAGCACTTCACCGACTGGCACCACGTGGCCGACTACGCCCGGGCGCTGGGCTACGACGTGCGCACCCTCACCCGGGCCACACGCGCCGCCACCGGCACGGGCGCCAAGGTCTTCCTCGACCAGCGCGTCCTGCTGGAGGCCAAGAGGCTGCTCGCGCACACCGACCTGCCGGTCGCCGGCTGCGCCCGGCGGCTCGGCTTCCGGGACGCCGCCGCCTTCACCACCTTCTTCCGGCGCCAGGCCGCCGTACCGCCGGCCGCCTGGCGTGCCGCCCACGGGGCAACCGGCGGCCTTGGGGCCTGAGTTCCTCCGCGCGTGGTCCGGTCGCGGGCGACGCGGGAACCTCGTGGTGCCGTTCGGGGCGATGTCGCGTCGAGTTTCGGGTGCGAGGGGTCGCTTCACCGGTGCCGTCCCGGCGTCCTCGCCCTTATATGCGACGGGAGCGGCTTCCACCCCCGTCCCACCGGCGGCCGGGTCACGCCCGGCCCTCGTACAGGTGAGACGGTCGCGTGGAGTGGACCGGGTCATCCCGACGGGGACGATGTGCCTGCCGGCGGACGCCCGGGGTTCTCTGCGGGACCCGGGTTCACTCCTTCGGTACGTCGGCGGAGGGTTTGAGGCAGCCCTCCGATCGACTGGCGGGTGACGCCGGGGCGGTACCGCACCGGCACGTCAGGTCGAACTCCATACACGTGTAAGGGATCGCTTTCGGCCTGCTCGTCGGATCATTTGACCGGCTTGCGCTGTGACCGTAAGAAACAGACCTGCCGCCGGACGGTCCCTGGCGACGGCACTGCCCGCCGCCCGGCTGCTCGCAGCCGCCGCGTTCCCGCCGTTGCCGGAAGGCGGTGGTCCGCGGCGCCCTGACGGGCTCGGGCCGGATCCCGCGGCGCCCCCGGCTCCTCCGGAAGGAACACGTCGAATGAGCAGCCGAATGAGCAGCCGAAGGGAGACCCCAATGGACGGTCGGATGGATGGTCCGGTGGACGGTCGGACGGAGAGGAACACGCGGACGAAGCACCTGCGACTGCCCTCGGTGAGACGCCGTGCGGCATGGGGAGCCACTGCCGCGCTGGTCGTCGCCCACCTGCTGGCGGTCTCCCCGAGTCCCGATGCCGAGGCCGCCCCCTCCGAGCGGCAGAAGACCTTCGAGTCGTCCACGTCGTGGAAGCCCCCGGCGGGAGTGAGCAAGGCGACCGTCTACATCTGGGGCGCCGGCGGCACGGGTGGCGGGGGAGGGGCCGGTGGTGGCGGTGGCGGCGGCGAGGCCCCCGTGAAGGACGTCCTGGACCCCAACACCGGGGCCGACGGGCGCGACGGCGGCTCGGGCGGAGCGGGAGGGGCGGGCGGTGGCGGCGGTGCCGGCTCCTACCTGGCGTGCCACATCACACTGGACGCCTCCCACACCTACCAGGTGACCGTCGCCGGTGGCGGAAGCGGGGGCGAAGGCGGCCTCAAGGGCCAGGGCGGTGCGGCCGGTTCGGGTAAATCCGGTCAGGACGGGCAGAACGGCCGGTCGGGCCGCCCCGGCAACAACGGCAATGAGGCCCGGCGCCGGACCGAGCTGTTCGACACGACGAAGGACGTGCAGGTGGCCAATGTCGACGCAGGGCCCGCCGGCCTCCGTGGGCTGGAAGGCACCGGCGGCGAGGGCGGCGGCAGGAGCGGTGGCCGGGCCCGCCACGGCAAGGCGGGTGCCGCCGGCGGGGCCACGCGCAAGGCGTGGCCGGGAAGGTGCCCCGGAGGCACGGTGGCGGAATCCCTCCAGGGCGGCGCCGGTCAGCACGGGACGAAGCAGTACTGGCCGGGGACCGGCGGCGAACCGGCCAAGACCGTGGGGCCCGGAGGAACGAAGCTGCCCCAGGGCGTCGGCGTCGGGGGCACCGGCGGTCGCGGAGGGCGCGGTGGGTCCTCGGGCGCGGGTGCGGTGCTGCACCACTCCGCCGCCGACCCCGGGGGCAATGGCGGCGACGGGGTCCGGGGCGGGTCCGGCGGCAAGGGGTACATGATCGTCACCTGGTAGCCCGGGTGCGTCGGGTAGCCCGGGTGCGTCGGGCGTCGGGCGTCAGCGTCCGGATCCGCCGGGAGGAACGCGTCCTCCGGGAGAACCGGGTGCGGGCGGCGGTGGAAGCCGCCCGCACCCGGGGGATCAGTAGGTGTTCGTGTAGATGGTGAGTCCCGTCCAGTCGCTGTCGTACTGCGTGGCCTTCACCCACTCGTCCTGGCTGCCGAGGTAGGTGCCGCCGTCGGCGCCGCAGCTGGAGTCGGTCCACTTCGCCAGGCGGGTGTAGTCGCGCCACCACCAGCCCACGAGGCTGGTCTCCTTGTGGGGCGTGGCCAGGCAGTAGGTGCGGGGCTGGCCCTTCTGGACCTGGCCGATGATCTTCACCGAGTTGACCCTGCCGGTGTAGTCCACTATGCGGATCTGCTGGCCGTTGGTGCCGGCGAGGGCCTGGCCGCCCGCGCCGAGCACCGCGGCCACGGCCAGGGCGCCGGAGGCCACGGCTGTGCCGAGGGTGCGCTTGCGCACGGTGGGGACCGCGAGCGCGACCCTGTTCTTCATCCCCATGGGCTTCTCGGACATCGGTGGTCTCTCCTCGCAAGAAATGTCTGTGGCGCAAACCGGCCGCGCGGACGCGCTTCCCGGCGCTCCGGAACAACTGCCGTTTCGTTCCGGAACCTAACGCCGTGCTCCGGTCGTGCGGCAGTTCCGCCCTGCACGGTGACGCCGCTCTCCGGGTTGCGGGCTGCACAGTGAGCCGGGAGTGGTCTCCTGGTGCCGGTGTTCCGGAGGCGGCGTGGGTTTTGCGTGAGGGTGCCCGCGCCGCACCCGCGCCGGGCCGCGGCGGTCACAACGATCACGCTGGAGCGCTTCCCGATCACCACCCGATCAAGCTCCAATCGCCCACGGCATGACACGCAGTGGGTTTTCGACAACGCCTGATCACAGCTGAGCGCTGCGGGCTTCCACTTCCTTCGCGTTCGAAAAGAGGCCGTCTGGGCGCGTGTTGGCGTGGGCGCCACAGAAGGACAGATGGCCCCTTGGTGACGGAGTGCAATGGGGCGGAGAGCAAAGATCTTGCATAAGAACGATAAGCGGATATAGCACTCTTTAGTGTTGAACTCGGCGATAGGCGCTAGTCAGCCTTGGCAACGCGAGCTGTCATATGACTGCCCTCCACGGAGGGGGTCGGATGATCCGGCCATCTGCTCGTCGCACCCACGACGGGAAGGCAGGAACATGAGCAGACTCAAGCGCGCGACCACGGCGTCGGCTCTGGCACTGGCCGTGTCCGGGCTCCTCGGAACCGCCGCCACGGCGCACGCGGACGCCGCGTACGACGACATCACCATGCTCAAGCAGGAGAAGACCCAGTGGTGCTGGGTGGCCTCCGGCCTGACGATCGCCAAGTACCAGGGCTACGGCTCGACGCAGACCGACTTCTGCACCCGCGCCAACCCGGCCTACGGCTGCAACAACCAGCCGGCCACGCTCGACGACATGGCCAGGGCCTGGGGCAGTCTCGGCATGTCCCACACGGGCACCGGACTGAGCAGGGCGGCCACGTTCAGCGAGGTCCAGACCGAGGTCCGGGGCCCCCGGCCCGTCGGAGCACGCATCGGCTGGACCTCCGGCGGCGGGCACATGAACGTCGTCTACGGCTACGACACGTCGAACAACACCATCGGCGTGGGCGACCCCTGGCCGGACACGACCACCTACACGTGGTGGAACTACAACGACTACGTGAGCAACAGCTCGTTCAAGTGGACCCACTCCCGCACCGGCATCTCAGGCTAGGAGAGCGACATGTGCGACCAGAGAACGTCCACGACGCGGCGGGCCGCCCGCTTCTCCCGCCTCCCCGTCATCCTGGCCCTCGGCGCGTCCGTCCTGCTGTCGGTGGGAGCCGGCCCGGCCGGCGCGGCCAAGGGCCCGGCCGACCTCCCCAACCTCCAGGCGGCCCTGGACACGCTGAAGTCGACCGCCACCCACGACGCGGTCTGCCGCTTCCTCAGCGCACCGGTGCCCAACGGCGCGTCCCCCGGCGCGGCGGTGACGCTCCCCGCCAAGGCCGACCCCTGTGAGGGCGTGCCGTCCTTCACCATCAAGGACCCGCTGGCCCTGAACGAGGTCGCACCGGCCTTCGTCGCGGGAACCGCCCAGCCCACCCTCGCCGACGCGGTCATGCTCGCCTACGCCGTCGCCGGCGTGACCACCTCGGCCGGCCGCACCGCCACCGTCCTGCTCGCCCCCACCGGCACCACCGGCTGGCACTTGGCCGCCGTCCGCGAAGGCGACACGGACGCCACCTACGCCGGCAAGGCCGACCTCGCGACGACGGTCTTCAGCGAGCCGCAGATCCACGGGTACTACCAGCTGAAGCTCACCACCGTCGAGCCGCTGAACGACGCGGCCCGGCAGGGGCTGGGCGGCCAGTCGTCGGTGTCGCTCGCCGACTACCAGAAGCTGGTCAAGGCCCGCTACGCCGACAAGCAGCCCGGCTCGGAGTACGACACCAAGGGCTTCTCCAGCGGCTTCGGCACCGGCCGCCCGCACTCCTCGACGTCCTCGACCCCGCTGATCGTCGGCGGATCGGGCGCCGCCCTCGCCCTCGCCGGCGGCGCCGTCGGCCTCCGCCGCCGCAAGCGCGCACGTCTCCGCTGACGAGCGCGGACGACCCGTACGTCCCCTCCAGGCTCCGCCCCGGTCTTCCGGCCCCCTCCACGCCCGGAACCGGGGCGGAGCCCTGCCCGGACGCGGCCCGGGGGTGCGGGAGGCGGACGGGTGCGGCGGGGCGTGCCCTCAGGGCGCTCAGGGCGTCGGCGCGACGTGGTCCGTGAACCACTCGCACGCCAGCTCGGCCACCGTGTCCAGGGCGCCCGGCTCCTCGAACAGGTGGGTGGCGCCGTCCACGACCACCAGCCGGTTCTCGCAGCGCAGCCGCGCCGCCGCCTGCCGGTTCAGATCCAGGACGGCCTGGTCCAGGCCGCCCACCAGGAACAGCGTCGGCGCCCGGACGGCCTCCAGGCGGTCCATGGCCAGGTCCGGCCGGCCGCCCCGGGACACCACGGCCGCCGGGCCCTCCCGGCCCTCCTCGGCCGCCGCCCACAAGGCCGCCGCCGCACCGGTGCTCGCGCCGAAGTAGCACAGCGGGACGGACTCACGGCGCATCCACTCCGTCACCTGCCCCAGCCGCCCGGCCAGCGGACCGATGTCGAAGACCTTCGCCCGGTCCTCCGCCTCCTCCGGCGTCAGCAGGTCGAACAGCAGCGTCCCCAGACCCGCCCGGTTCAGCACCCCGGCCACGGCACGGTTGCGCGGACTGTGCCGGCTGCTGCCGCTGCCGTGCGCGAACAGGACGACCGCCGGCGCGCCCGGCGGCATCGTCAGGTCGCCGTCCAGGGTGACCGTACGGTCGTCCACCGGCAGCTTCACCGGGGCCGGGCCGTGGATGTGCGCCCCGGTGTGGGGCGGCGCGGACGTGTCGTGCCGCAGCAGGGCCACGACCTCCTCGTCCTCCGTCTGCGAGAAGTCCCGGTACCACTCGCCCACCGCCGAGAACCCGGCCGGCGCGGACAGGTACACCAGCTCGTCCGCCTCGCCGCGCAGCGACTCCACCGCGTCCGGCGAGGTCACGGGTACGGCCAGGACCACCCGACGGGCACCCAGGGCCCGCGCCACCCGGCACGCCGCGACGGCCGTGGAACCGGTGGCGATCCCGTCGTCCACCACCACCGCCGTCCGGCCCTCCAGCGGCACCCGCGGCCGCCCGCCGCGGAAACGGTCGGCCTGCTCCCGCAGGTGGCGCTCCTCGGCCCGCTGGACCTCCACCAGGTCGTCCTCGTCCACCCGCCCCATCCGCATGATGTCGTCGCGCACCACCCGCACGCCACCCTCGCCGAGCGCCCCGAAACCCAGCTCCCGGTGCGAGGGAACACCCAGCTTGCGCACCAGGATCACGTCCAGCGGCGCCCGCAGCGCCCGGGCCACCTGGTAGGCCACCGGCACACCGCCGCGCGGGAGGCCCAGCACGACGGGATCGTCTCCGCGCAGGTGCTCCAGCCGCTCGGCCAGCCGCCGGCCCGCGTCCACTCGGTCGTCGAATCGCATCGTCCACCTCCGGCAGCCGGACGCGCCCGGCCGGCGGGAAAGGGGTCTCCCCGGCGGGTAAGGGGTCTCCCTTCCACTATGCGACCCCCGCCTGTGCGCACCAACCCGGCCGGGGCGCTCACCCGCCGTCCGCCAGCGCCGCCCGGACGCGCTCCGCGACCCCCGCCGCCTCCTCCTCCGACGCGTACCGCGTACGCGGCCAGAAGAAGCCTCGGAGCCCGTCCTTCCGGTTGCGCGGCACGACGTGCACATGGAAGTGCGGCACCGACTGGCTCACCTTGTTGTTCGCCGCGACGAACGAACCGGCCGCGCCCATCCCGCGCTCCACCGCCCCGGCGACCCGCCGCACCCGCGCGAAGAACGGCCCCACGTCCGCCTCCGGCACGTCGGTCAGGGTCACCACGTGCCGCCGGGGCACCACCAGTACGTGCCCGGGGAACAGCGGCCGGGCGTCCAGGAACGCCACCACCGCGTCATCCGCCAGCACGTGGTGGGCGGGCGCCTCACCCGTCACGATCGCGCAGAAGACGCAGGGCGATTTCGGTGTCGTCTGTTGTTCCCGCATGGGTTCGAGTCTCCCTGGGGCCTCGGGACAGTGGGTTGACAGCGGAATCCGGAGGGCCGGACCGGTGGTCGACAGAGGTGACGTAGTAGGTATCCCGTCGGGTTGGCCTGCCTCGGTGCGCCGGTGTCTCCGTGCTGCCGGCCGTCCGCGTCGGCCTCCCGGAGGCATCGTCGAGCAGGCGCCGGAAGCCTGTGAGATCGGGGTGGCCCCTCGTGCTCTGCGAGCTGCCTGCCGCCAGAGGGCCTTTTCCGTCAGTGATCGGTCATGTCTCGGCGGCTACTATCCGGCTGCCGCCGAGGCATCATGGGCGTGGATGCAGTCGTGCTCCGTCGTGGACAGCCGTGGGGGTAACGGTGATCGCGGAATCATTGGCAGCGCTGGCAGGAGCGGGAGCGACAACACTCGTTTCGGCGATGACCACCGAACTCTGGCAGGGTACCCGGGAAGGCGTGGCCAGGCTTTTCCGACGGCACGCCCCGAACCGGGAGACCGGTGTGGTGGCGCTGTTGGACGAGGACGCCCGCACGGTGGGCGCTGTGGATGGCGAGGAGGCCGGTGAGGTCCGCAGGGAGCTGGTGCCGGTGTGGCGACGTCGGTTACTCGCCCTGCTGGTCGAGCATCCGGAGTCGATGGAGGAATTGCGCGAGCTGGTCGAGCGCACTGGTTCACGGCTGCCAGGTGGTCAGCAACCGTGGTCGCAGACGAATATCGCGCACGGCAGTGCCACTCAGTTCGCCGTTCAAGGGGGCAATATCGTCTATCACCAATCCGGCGGTGAGCATCCCGCGTCCGATGCTTTCCGAACGGGGGACGAGGCGTGACCTCGGCCGGCGACGGCCGGCAGATACCGGGTGAGGGGCACCAGGAGGTTCGAGCGGTCGGTGGTTTCGCGTACGGTGCTGTGGGCGCGGACATCCATGTATTCGGCGACGGTAGTCCTCTCTACCTGCTTCTCCGGCATCCGGAAATTGTCGCTCAGGGCTCCGACTGGCTGCGGGCGCAGCCGAGCCGGATGTTGGACGCCCGGCTTGAGGTAGTCGAATTCACCGGCAGAGAAGACGAATGGGCCCAACTGATCGCCTGGCGGGATTCCTCGGACCGGCTGGCGGTGCGCTGGTTGCACGGCGCCGGCGGGCAGGGCAAGACGCGGCTGGCGGCCCGGCTCGCCGCCGATGGCGAGGAATCCGGATGGCTCGTGGTCCATGCGGTACACGGAACCGACACCCATCCGCCGACTGAGGGCAGCCATGATCTGCGCGTGCGCGGTCACCGGGGAGTGCTTCTGCTCGCGGACTACGCCGACCGGTGGCCCCTAGGGCACTGGAACTGGCTTTTCCGAAACAGTCTGATGCGTCAATCGGTACCGGTCCGGGTGCTGCTGTCGGCTCGGTCGGCACACGGTTGGCCGGCCTTGCGCGGGGTGCTGAACCGGCTGCGTCTGGGGGCGGAAACCTCGGACCAGTTCCTCGCGCCACTGCTGGGAGAGCATGGATTCCGGGACCGGCTGTTCCGTGTTGCGCGCGACTGCTTCGCCCGCCACTATCCGGACCGGGCGCCGGGTGCCGCCGCGTGCTCGGTGGATCTGGCCCACCCGGACTTCGGTCTGACCCTTGCGGTACACATGGCCGCCCTGGTGGCGGTGGACGCCCGGGCATATGGACGTACGCCGCCGACTGACATGCTCGGCCTCACCGGCTACCTGCTTGACCGGGAGCAGGAGAACTGGAGGCAACTGTACGAGAATCGCGCGTGCGGCCTGGATTTCCGTACACCGGACCAGGTACTGGGCCGTGCGGTGTTCACCGCGATCCTCGCCGGTCCGCTACGGCGTGAGCGTGCGGAAGAACTGCTGGAAGCGCTGATGTTCGAGAGACCGGGCCGAGTGCTCAGCGATCACGCCGTCTGCTACCCCTCCACGCGGTCCGAAAGCGCTGACGTTCTGGAACCCCTGCTGCCGGATCGGCTGGCTGAGGACTTCCTCGCGCTCACCGTGCCGGGAAGCCCCGTCTCGGGACACCCCACCGACCCGTGGTCGGTCACCGCGGCCCACACCGTTGTCGAAAGGCGCCGTGGTCAGCCCGTGCCTTGGACCGGGCGCGCTGTCTCCTTCCTCGCCGCGGTCACCGAACGCTGGCCGCACGTAGGCGAACGAGTGCTGTATCCGCTGCTTTTGCGGGAACCTTCGCTTGCCATAGCCGGGGGAAGTGCGGCGCTTTCCTCGCTGGCCAGGATCGAGGGCGCCGACCCGGGAGTTCTCGCGGCCGTCTACGAGTGCGTACGGCGCAGTCAAGCGGCCGAAGCCGCCGTAGGCGGCGGCGACCTCGGTGAGCGGATGGTGGCCGACCGACTGGCGGCCGTCGGTGACGAGGAGACTCGGGCCGCGCTGCTCCTCGAACTCGCCGAACGGCGTGGCGCGGCCGGCCGGTGGGAGGAAGGCAAGGACGCCGCCGAGGAATCCGTCGTCCTGCTCCGTCGGCTGGCTCATACTATGCCCGAGCACGAATATGCACTGACAGTGGCTCTTCACCAGTTGGGTGTCCAATTAACGACCACCCATCGGTATGCTGACGCCCGTCGTGTGCTGGAGGAGGCATTGGCCCTTTGCCGCCCCAAGGCGGCTCTGGAACCCCAGTCGGCCACGCTCCTGCCCCACTTGCTGCATGTGCTGGCCCAGACGTTCTGGGCGACCGACGACATCGACCAGGCGTTGGCCCTGACACAAGAAGCCCGCCGGCTGTACGATGACCTGTTCCACCGTGATCCGTCGGGATGGGTGTGTAATCTGAGTTTGCAGTCGCGGTTGTTGAGCGACCAGGGGGCGTTGCTGGCTCGAATCGGCCGCCTGCAAGAGGCCCTGGAGCTGGCCGAGGGAGCGGTAGTCCTCGCTCGCTTGTTCCCGCTGCTGCAACCCGACGCAGTCCCTCAGAGCTTGGCCCGCGCACTCCTGACGGTGGGCAAGCTGCAATATGAGACCGGCCGGTTGGCGGACGCCGCGCAGCTTGTGGCGGAGGCTGTCCGTCTCTACCGGCAACTGGCCCGAGTGCACCCCGGCGGCTATCGGCGGGAACTCACGAGTGCCGTGGCCACTTTGGCAGGGATGCTCGCGGAGGCTGGACGGCACGTCGAGGCGCGCATTGCCGCAGAGGAAGCGATCGCGCTCCGCGAGCAAGGGGAATCTCAGGGTGATCACTATGCCGCGGGTTGGGTAACGGCCCTGTACTTGGTGCGTCACTCGGAAGGCCCTGAAGAGAGGCTGCCCTGGGGCACCGAGCAGGAGATCGGCGAGGCGGCGGAGCGGCTCGTCCGAAGCGAGGAGTGGCCAGCGTTATGGGAGTTGACCTGTTCTGTTCCCATCCTGGATGCCATACAGCTGGTGCACCGGTTCCCCGGAGGGTGCTGGCAACCCCCGGACGCGACCGGGCGGGCGCTGATGCGACGACTGGCCTCGGTCGACCGGCGTTCGGTCGAAGCGTTCACCGAAATCTGCGCCCTGGCCGGGACTCGACAGCTTCCACTGGCCATGGATTCGACATGCCATCTCGCCTTCGCATTCGGACGACCGTGGATGACGTGCACCGCCTATGGCGAAGACGGTCTGCGGATGGCGTCGGTGGACCTGACCACCGGGCGAAGGCAGCAGGTGTACCAGGGCGGGGCGTACCACGAAGCTGTCGTCTGCATGGGGGACGACGGCGTTGTGGCAGTGCGTCATGCGGAACGCAACGGCAGCGTCCCGGGTGAATTGGTGCGGTACGTCAACGGGACGGCACAGGTCATAGCCTCCGGGGCCGCCCTGTACGGCGCGGCGGGTGCGGCCACCGCCGACGGGTTCCTGATCGGATCGCGTTTGGTTCCCACTGTGCTGGTGGGTACCAGCGACGGGCTGTACGAGGCCGATCTGTTCTCGATCGGCCTCTCCCGTGGCGACCGCTTGGCAGTCGACCCGACCGGTACTCGGGTCGCCTTCGCCCACGGCGATCGGTTCGTGGTCACGGATACCTTGATGCGGTCTGTTTACGCACAGGCTGTCGTCCGACCCCACCAGGGCGAGATCACCGGCCTGGTGATGCCGGCCCCCGACGAGGTGCTCACCACGGACGCTGACGGTCGGATGTGCCGCTGGCAGTCGGTCGGCGACGAGTGTCATCTGATCGCTTCTGCCGAGCAGGCGCCTGAGCTCATTGACCTCTTCACCCTGACGGGGTGGCGAATCGTCGGCGGGTGGGCTCTGAGGGAGGGCATGCCTTTCTTCCTCGACAGCTCCACCTTGGTGCCAGTGGCCCCGCCCCGGCTCGTCAAGGACTTTCTCACCGAGTTGCAGGACATCACGGTGTCACCGGACAGACGGTATCTCGTCCACAGTAAAGGCGTGTATCCCAGCTCATCAGACGGTTGTCACCCCCAAGCCGTCATCACCGTTCACGACCTGGAGCACCCGACAGCCTGGCCGCACCGTCCGCTTGCATCGCTGACTGAGCGGGATCGGGCAGCGCTGGACGTTCTCGAAGCGCCTTCACCCGAATTGCGTGACTTACTCAACCTTATGCGTGCGGCGGCCGCCTATCGGTCCGAGCGAGCGAACACGACTGCGTGAGGGAGGTTTCCGTGATCGATGAGGGAGATGAAGGTGTCGCCCTTGAACTGAGCGCCGAATTTTTTCAGCGTCTTCGAGGATCCGTTGCGGAGGCGGCCGGGCGGAAGGGACCCGACCATGTGGACGTGCTGAGCCTGCGTGCCAACCAGGTGATGTTCCATTTGATGGCCGCCTCCGCACTGCGGTCCCGGGGTGATGACGCCGAGGATCTGCTCGAGGCCGTCGTTCGCGAGTTGCAGGCCATTCTGGCCGGGTACGAGGCCGCGCTCGGTCCGGAAAGTGTGCAGACCTTGATGGTCTGTACCCAGTTGGCTGGTGCCTGCCATGCCGCCGCACGCAATGCCGAGGCCATCTCGTACTACGAGCGGGCGTTGACCGGCTACGAGCGCAAGCTGGGCCGGGATGCCACGGAGACTCTGACCACCCTGCATGACTTGGCCAAGGTCTGCCGTGCCGAGGGGCAGACCGAGCGGGCTGTCGCATTGCTGGAGGAGGCCGTGGCGGGTAGTAGACGATCCTTGGGCCCGGAGTGCGAGGAAAGCAGGGAACGCGCAATGCAGCTGTTCACCGCCTACCTCGACGCCCGCCGCTATCCGGAGGCCCTCGCCCTCGGTCGGCAATTGCTCGGCGAGCACGAGCGCTACTTCGGTGCCGATCATCTGCGGACTTTTGCTTTCATGTCGGACTTGGGTGTCGCCCACCATGAGGCGGGAGATCCTCAGCGGGCCCTTGAGTGGTACGAACGAGCGCTTGCCGGGATCGTCCCGTTTTGCGGGCCAGATCACTCAGTGGTGGTCGCGGTACGAAGGGACCTTGCCGTGGCCTACCTTGACGTGGCGCGGCCTGCCGACGCGATTGAGCCGCTGCTCGCCAACCTGGACACGTACCAGCGCCTCCAGCACCCTGATCATGCCGTCATCCATGACACGCGCCACCGTTTGGCCCGCGCCTACCGACAGGCTGGGCAGCACGCGGAGGCGGCAGCGGCTTTCGAGCGGCTGCTCACCGACTTCCTGCGTGTCAACGGCGTAGACCATCCAGCGGTTCCCGACCTGCGTGCGGAGGCCGAACGGGCCTGGTCCGATGCCGACGCAAGGCGGTGATCGGTCCCTTCGGCGGCCGGCGAACACCCCGATCACTTCCTTACGGCCCTGGCATCCAGGCGGTCGTACAACCAAGCGCAGGACATAGTCGACATCGCGTGGACCGTCGACTGGATGGAGAGCCCGTTCTTCCGATGCCTCCGCCGATGGGGCCGTATCGCTGAGCGGGAGGGGCTCATGAAACGCCCGCGAGGGGGCAAGCGCACCCCGTCAGGTGATCTTGAAAGCCGACGTGGGGGGAGCCGCCGACGATGACGATGCCCGAACCCTCCGTCCCTCGGCGGGGCCGCACCGGACGCCGGACCGCCTTCGCCCTCGCGCTGCTCGCCATCGTCGTCTGCGGCGTCGGCCTGACGCTGCGGACCGCCGCCGCCCACGCCGGCGACCATCCGGCCGGGGCCCTGACCGCCCTGGTCGCCCTGGTCGCGCTCGGGGGCGCCGGGGCGGCGGGCCTGCGTGGCCGGTACCGGCCACGCGGTGCGTTCAGGGCGCCGGCGGAGGACCGCGGGGATCGGCCGGGACTCGTGGTGGAAGCCGTTCCGCCGGTGGACTACGCCGCCATGGACGCCGCCGAGTTCGAGCAGGCGATCGCCGGACTGTGCGCACGCGACGGCTGCACGGACGTCCATGTGGTCGGCGGCGCGGGCGACCTCGGGGCCGACGTCCTCGCCACCGCGCCCGACGGGCGGCGCCTCGTCGTGCAGTGCAAGCGGTACGGGCCCGACCACAAGGTCGGCTCCCAGGATCTGCAACGCTTCGGCGGGACCTGCTTCACCATCCACGGCGCCCACATCGCGGCCCTCGTCACCACCAGCGACTTCACCGGACCCGCGCTCGAGTACGCCGCCCGCAGCGGCATCCTCTGCCTCGACGCGCGGGCCCTCGCCGCGTGGAGCGACGGCGGGGCGCCGCCGCCGTGGCGGCAGGGGGAAGGGTTCGCGGAGTGGGACGGGCCGGTGGTCGGAGGGTGCTCGTGAGTACGGGGTGCGGTCGTCCTCAAACGCCGGACGGGCCGATGTGACCGCCCCGCGGTGATCCGTCACCCCGCACCGGGCAGGCATCCCCCATGCCCCTCCTCGTCGGAACCTCCGGCTGGCAGTACGCCGACTGGCGCGGCGGCCTCTACCCGGACGGACTGCCCCAGCGGCTGTGGCTGGAGGAGTACGTCCGCCACTTCGCCACCGTCGAGAACAACAACGCCTTCTACCGGCTGCCCTCCCCGGACACCTTCGCCGACTGGCGCGACCGCACGCCCGACGGGTTCGTGATGGCCGTCAAGGCCAGCCGTTTCCTCACCCACATCAAGCGGCTCCGCGACCCGGCCGAGCCCGTCGCCCGGCTGATGCGGCACGCGGCGGGCCTGGGTGACCGGCTCGGACCTGTCCTGCTCCAACTGCCGCCCACCCTGCGCGCCGACCTCACGACGCTGGACGCCGCCCTCGCCGAGTTCCCGTCCGGCGTCCGCGTGGCCGTCGAGCCCCGCCACCCCTCCTGGTGGACGGGCGAGGTACGGGCCGTCCTCGAACGCCGCGGCGCGGCCCTGTGCTGGGCCGACGCCGGGTCCCGGCCCGCCGGGCCGCTGTGGCGCACCGCCGGCTGGGGCTATCTGCGCTTCCACGGCGGCCGGGCCCGGCCCTGGCCGCGCTACGGCCGCCAGGCCCTCGCCACGTGGGCCGCACGGGTGGCGGACACCTGGCCCCGACAGGCCGACGTCTACGCCTACTTCAACAACGACCCGGGCGGAGCCGCCGTCGTCGACGCCGGGGTCTTCGCGCGCGCGGCCGTACGCGCCGGGCTGGACGTGGTGAGCGTCCCGCCCGCCCCGGCCGTCACCCCGCCCGCGCGACGATCCCCGCCAGCGCGCGTTCGGCGAGCGCCGTGACGGTCAGCGACGGGTTGGCGCCGCCCACCGTCCCCGGCAGCAGCGAGCCGTCGACGACGTACAGCCCCGGCACGCCCCGGACCCGCCCCTCCGGGTCCGTCACCCGGCCGATCGCGCACCCGCCCACCGGGTGCGCCGTGAAGGCCGGGACGCTCAGGGTCAGCGGCAGGGTGCCGGGGTTGGCGGCGATGACGCGCCGGTTGAACGCCTCGGCGGCGCGGGCCGCGGCCGCCGAACCGGCGCCCCAGCCCGTCAGCCGCACCCGGCCGGTCCGCGGGTCGGAGCGGAACGCGCCCCGGTGGTCGCCGTCCGCCGTCATGCTCAGGGTGACGACCGCCGGCAGCCCGTGGAACCCGGGCAGCACCCAGCTCTCCGCGCGCAGCGGCAGCCCGAGGCCGTCCGGGACGAACACGCCCGACGCGCACGGTGACCCCTGCGTCGCCCCGTGCTGGACGAGCGGCTGCGAACGGACGGTCACCTGGTCGCCGTTGTCGCCGAAGCCCTCGCCGACGGCCGCCGGCAGATCGGGCAGGGTGCCCCGGTCGCGGGCGGCGACCAGCAGCCGGTTGGTGTTGAGCGTCCCGGCGGCCAGGAACAGCAGGTCGCAGGTGAACTCCTCGGTGCCCAGCACCGCCCCGCCGGGCGTCAGCCGGCGGACCTCCAGGCGGAAGCGGCCGTCCCGCCGCCGGCCCACCGAACGCACCTCGTGCAGCGGGCGCAGCTGGACGTGGCCCGTGGCCAGGGCGGCGGGCAGGTAGCTGCGCGTCAGGGACTTCTTCGCGCCGTTGCCGCAGCCGAAGTCCGATTCGCCTGCCGTCGCGGACAGCGGCACCCGGTGCGCCAGCTCCCCGCGCACCACCTCCCAGTCGAACGTCGAGTCGAGGCGTTCCGGTCGCCACCCCGCCCGCGTCACCTGCCGGTCCCACACCCGGGAGTGGAGGAACGGCCCGGACGCGTAGACGTCGCGGGGCATCGGCGAGGCGCCCAGCATCGCCCGCGCCCGGGGGAACCAGACGCGGGCGAACTCCTCGTAGCGCAGCCCGGACGGGTAGAGCCGCTCGAAGCAGCGGCGCGGCGGAGCCACCGTCACCCCCGTGTAGACCAGCGACCCGCCGCCGACGCCCGCCCCGCACCAGATGTCCAGCCCCGGCTCCTCCGCCACCTCCAGGATCCCCGGGCCCGGGCGCACCGGCACGGGCAGCAGCCCTGGGTAGCGGGCGGTGCGGCGGAACCAGAACATCGTGTCCGTCACCCCGCTGGCCGATCCGAACAGCGGGCGGGCCGGGGCGACCGGCCACTCCCGGCCGCGTTCCAGCACGACCGTGTCCACCCCCGCCTGCCCGAGGCGCAGCGCCGCGACCGCTCCGCCGAAGCCCGAACCGACCACCAGGGCGCGGAAGTCCGTGCGGGTCGCCGCCGCGGTGGCGCGGCTTCCCAGCGTCGCCGCGCCCAGGGCTGCGAGGCCGGTCCTGGCCGCGAGGCTCAGGGCCTCGCGGCGGCTTCGTCCTGCCATCCTTGCCTCCTGAAGGTGCGCGTGCTCCGCCCACACCATCGGCTGCGCCGCACCGGCCGTCGCGGGACGCGCCCGGTCGCATGCGCGGGGACGACCTGTCCGGCGGAGTGGCATCCCGCGCCTGGCGTCGGCCTATTGGGCGTGCCCCGGTCCCTCCCCCAGAGGGGGCACCCCCATCCACCGTTTCTTCCGGGGCGTTGCCCCGGACCCCGGCATCGCGGCTTCGCCGCGAGGTCCTCGAACACCGGACGGGCTATACGGCCGCCCGTAGCTCCTCCAGTGCCACGCCCAGCAGCCCCGGCAGCCGCTCCGTGCCCGGCACGCCCGCGTCGAACAGGAACGACACGGACACCCGGGTCTTCTCCAGGACGAAGACGCAGCCGCCCGGGGAGGAGCCGAGCGGCGGGGACACCGGGATGAGGCCCGCGATGCCCGGGGCGGCGTCGTGGGCGTCCGCCGGGATGACGGTGACGCCCAGCCGGGGCGGCGAGCAGTGGTGTACGGCGCGGTGGGCGAGCCAGGCCAGCGGTCCCGGGGCCCGCAGGAGGTAGCCGAAGAGCTCGCGGAACCGGTACAGCGTCATCGGTCCGGTGTCGCGGACGACGTCCGTCAGCCGGCGCGCGGGGGAGGGTTCGGCGCAGGGGAGGGTGAGCGGCATGACGCCCAGCGCGCTGCCCAGGGCCGCGCGGTCCCCGGGCGGCCGGAGGCTGACGGGCAGGTAGACGCGCAGGCCCCGACGCTGCCGTCGGCCGCCCGCGCCGCACCAGTGTCCGGGCGTCCACGCCCGGAGGGCGCCGGCCAGCGCGGCGAGCGCCACCTGGGCGGCGGAGGCGCCGGTGCGGCGGGTGACCTCGTCGAACGCCGACCGGTCCAGAGTGGCGGTGTGCAGCGTCCGCCCGCCGGTGACGGCGGAGCCCGGCGGCAGCCAGTGCGCCGTGCGCCCGAACAGGTGCGGGAGGAACCGTGCGCAGGAGCGCACCGTCCGCGGCGACGGCGCCCGGGGCGCGGGCCGCGGCGCGGGCGCGGGCAGCCGGGCGCCGGACAGGGCGGCGCCCATGGCCTGCGCCATCGCCAGGCCGTCCTGGAAGAGGTGGGCCGCGCGGTACACCAGCAGGTACTCGTCCGGGTGGTGGCCCCGGACCAGCCGGACGCCCCACAGCGGCCGGCCCGCCGGCAGGGGCGCGGCGAGCGCGTCCAGCGCGCACCGGCCCAGAGGCTGCCCGGCGGGCACCTCGACCTCCTCGACGTGCAGCGAGACGTCCAGCGCGCCCGCCGGCTCGAACCGTGCCCGGCGGCCCGTACCGCCCACCCGGTACCCGAGCGCCGGCACCCGCGCGACCGCGTCCGCCACCAGCCGCTCCAACTCCTCGCGGCCGGGCGGCGGTCCCGTCATCCGCGCCGCGATGCCGACGTGGGTGCGGGCCGGGTCCGCCGCCGTCCGGGCCCGCAGGTACTGGTACCTGTCCGACGGGCCGAACGGGACGGGGGCGTGGCCGCGGTCCGTGGGAAGCACGAGCATTGCCGGGACCCTTCCTGCGCTGTGGCCGCTCGACGGGCGGGGGCACCGTCCGTCAGAAAGCCACTATGGCGCCCGGCCAGGCCGCGGACCGGCAGGGACACAGCCGGCGGGGGGCCCGGCCGTCAGATGGTGACGCAGACGCCGTCCTCGATGGTCCGGCCGTCGCGCTCCAGCCCGCCGCAGACCAGCTTGGCGCCCTTCTGCTCCTTGCCCACGGTCCAGCGGTGGGAGGCGGCGTGCACCTTCGGCGAGTGGTAGTCGCCCCAGTAGGCGCGGAGGGTGCCGGGCAGGCCGTCCTTCGTCTCCACGGTGATGTCCTGCACGAACCGGTTGTGATGGGCCGTCATCACACACAGGTACTTGCCACAGTGCCCGTCGACCCCCGCCTGCGCGGGCGCCGCCGCCACCAGGCCGAGGGCGAGGGCGGCGAGCACGGTCCCGGTCTTCTTCCTGATGCCCAATGTCTTCCCCGTCTCCGAGTGCCGCGCCCGGGTGGCGCGGTCGTCGGCGGCCAGTAGAGCGGCCGGCGGGCGGGGACGTGGGCCCTTCCCGGGGAAGGTCATCTGATCAGGGGAATTTCCGCGGGGCCGCCCGGACAGGGCAAGGTGGTGCCGTACACGGTACGGAAGCACAGCGGGAAAAGAAGGTAGGGGACGCCGCGATGGTGTTCAGGAAGCTGCTCGGTTCGCTCGGCGTGGGCGGCCCCACGGTCGACACGGTCCTGGACGGCCCGGTGCCGCCCGGCGGCACCCTGACCGGTCACGTCCGGCTGCGCGGCGGCAAGGCGGACTTCGACGTCGAGCACGTCACGCTGGAGTTCGAGGCCAGCGTCGAGGCCGAGCGCGGCGACGAGGAGCACCACGGCACGGTCGTCTTCGACCGGCACACGGTCGCCGGCGGCTTCCGGCTCGCGGCCGGCGAGGAGCGCGACGTCCCGTTCGCGGTGCCGGTGCCGTGGGAGACGCCGGTGACCGAGCTGTACGGGCGGCCGCTGGGCACGGTCCTGGGCGTCCGCACCGAACTGGCCGTCGCGGGCGCGCGGGACAAGGGCGACCTCGACCCGCTGACCGTCCGCCCGCTGCCCGCGCAGGAGGCGGTCCTGGACGCGTTCGGCCGGCTCGGCTTCGGTCTGCGCTCCGCCGACCTGGAGCTCGGCCACATCCGTGGCAGCGGTCAGCGGCTGCCCTTCTACCAGGAGATCGAGTTCGCCCCGGCCCCGCAGTACGCGTACGCCGTCCACGAGATCGAGGTGACCTTCCTGGCCGCGCCCGACGGCATGGAGGTCGTGCTGGAGGCCGACAAGCGCGGCGGCTTCCTCTCCGGCGGGCACGACGTCGTCACCCGCTTCCACATCGGCCACGACACGGCGGGACGCGACTGGACGGCGGAGGTCGAGTCCTGGGTGCGGCGGCTGGTCGAGCACCACGGCGCCCGGCAGGCGCACCAGGAGGCGCACCACGGGATCCACCGCGAGGGCCGGCTCCACGACGGCGGCCACCGGTCCGGGCCCGGCATGGGCACCGTCGTCGCCGCCGGTGCGGCGGGCCTCGCGGCCGGTGTGGTCGGCGGGCTGGTGGCGGCCGAAGTCGTCGACGAGATCGGCGACTTCTTCGAGGACGAGGGCGGGGACGAGGACTAGGACGGCGCGGCGGCTCCCGTACCGCGTCAGCGCAGCAGGCCCGCCGCCCTGAGGTCGTCGAACAGCAGCCGGTCGACCGGCGGGACGAGCGGGCGGTCCGCGTACGAGAACCAGGCCACCTCCTCGATCTCCGCACTGGCCGTCAGCGTCCCGCCGTACTCGCCCGTGTAGCAGCTCATCCGGACCACCGTGCCGTCCGGCAGCTCCGGTACCGGCGCCTCGTAGGTGCCGACGTGGGTGACCGTCCCGGGGTCGAGGAGGACCGTCAGCTCCTCCTCGACCTCGCGCAGCAGGGTCTCCAGGTCGCTCTCCGCGCCCTCCCGCTTCCCGCCGGGCACATAGAACACGTCCTTCCCCTTCGGCCTCGCGCAGAGGACGCGTCCGTCCTCGACCCGCACCCAGGCCACCGTGTCGATCAGCACGGGTTCCGCTCCTTCTCCGGTCCTCCCTGGCGGCCGGCGTGCCGCGCGGAAGGAGTCATGCAACCACAGGGCCGGGATTGGGGGCGTACTGCGCCTCCCCGTGCCCCAGCGACCAGTCGGCCGACGCGTTCTCGGTGACGGTGACGAAGACGTTCCGCGGTTCGGTGCCGGCGTAGGCGTGCGCGAGTTCGGCGATGCGCCGGTACAGGGCCCGCTTCCGGTCGGGGGAGCGGCCCGCGCGCATCGTGATCGCGATGTACGCGATGCCCTCGTCCCGGTCCACGCCGAGGTAACCGCCGTAGCGGAGGGTGCCGGTGGTGCCGTCGTGATCGGTGAGGATCTGGAAGTGGTCGTCGGCCGGGATGCCGAGGGTCTCCTGGAGGGCTTCGTGGACGGCGCGCCCGAGCGCGTCCAGCCGGTCGCGGCCGGCTCCCAGGGTGTCGATGCGGACCAGGGGCATGGCGGGCTCCTCTTGCCGGGGACGTTCCTGCGCGTTGAGTGTACATACCAGTAGGTACAGAAGAGTGGCGGGGCGTCAGCGCGGACAGGCGGCCCCGGTGCCGTGCGGGCAGGGCAGGCGGGCGAGGGCCAGGTCGGCGACCTGCCGCGCGGGGTGGCCGACGGGGACGCGGACGCCGTGTTCGTCCGGTGCGAGGGGTTCCAGGTCGGCCAGTTGCGAACCCAGCATGCAGGCCGGCATGAAGTGGCCGGTGCGGTGGGCGAGCCGGTCGGCGATGACCTCCGCCGGGCCGTCCAGGTGGACGAAGAGGGCGCGCCGGGCCGTCCTGGCCAGGGCGTCCCGGTAGCGGCGTTTGAGCGCGGAGCAGGTGACGACCCCGCCTCCGGCGGCGTGGGCGGTCAGCCAGTCCGCGATGGCGGCGAGCCAGGGGGCGCGTTCGGTGTCGCCGAGCGGGATGCCGGCCGCCATCAGGGCTTTGTTGGACGCCGGGTGGAAGGCGTCCGCGTCGGCGAAGGGGGCGCCGAGGCGGTCCGCGACCAGCCGGCCGACCGTCGTCTTGCCCGCCCCGGAGACGCCCATGACCACGACGAGCGGCAGGGGGCGGGCGAAGGACGGACGGGAGGGAGAGGCAGGAGGGTGCGTCATGGCGGGACGTTAGGTCGGTGGGATCGTTCCGCTTCGGCGCTATTCGTCTTTATACGTCTCTTTTTGCTTTTAAGCAGCTTTGTTTTCGGGTGGTTTCGGAAGGTGGGGGTGTGTATGCCCACGGTCCGCCACCGGGAACCGGCCCGCCCGGCCGCCGCGTCCCGCCCGGCATGACACGCGCACCCCGGCCGCCGGTCTGGCCGCGCTGCGGACGCGGAGCCGGGCCGGACGACCCCGTCGGCTGCCGCGGGCGCGCGGTGCCGCGGCCCGGCGGCGGGCCCCGCGCCTGCCTCGCCCACCTGGACGGGCCCGGCCGGGCGGTGTACCTCGCCGGGCTGCGCCCCGGCGCCCGCGTCGACCACCGCGGCACCGCCTTCACCGACGACCTGCTCGACGCGCTCCTCGCCGCCCTGTACGACGAGGGTCCCGGCCGCGCCGTCGTCGGTCACGCGGCGTTCGAGGAGGCCCTCTTCCTCGCGGAGGCGCGCTTCACCGGGGCGGCGTTCCCCGACGGGGCCTGCTTCGACGGCGCCACGTTCCTCGGCCGCGCGGACTTCAACGACACCGCCTTCGGCGACGAGACGTCGTTCCGGAAGGTGTCGTTCCTTGACCACGCGTGGTTCCACGACGCGCGGTTCGCGGGGCACGCCGGGTTCGGGGAGGCGTGCTTCCGCCGCGACGCGGGGTTCAGCCGGGCGCGGTTCCCGGCGGGCGCCGGCTTCGCCCGGGCCGCGTTCCAGGACAGCGCCCACTTCAGCGCGGCCCGCCTCGCCGGCGAAGTCTGCTTCCGTGAGGCCGACTTCCACGGCGACTGCTACTTCGGCGCGACCGTCTTCCACGCCGGCGCCACCTTCCGCGGCGCCACCTTCCGGACCGCCCCCGCCCTGGGGCCGCTGGCCTGCCGGGGCACCCTCGACCTCTCCTGGACGCGGTTCCTCGGCACCACCACCCTGGAGGCCGCCGCCGGGTCCGTCGACTGCCGCAAGTCCTCCTGGGCCTCCGGCGCCGCGCTGCGGCTGCGGTACGCCACGGTGGACCTCGTCGACGTCATCGCCGAACGGTCGTTGAGCGTCACCGCGCACCCCCGGCCGTTCCTGTCCGGGGCGGCCGGCTGCCGGCCGTTCGAAGAGGTGGTCGCGTCCGGCGATCCGGGCGTCCGCGTCCGCTCGCTCAGTGGCTCCGACGCGGGCAACCTCGCCCTCAACGACCTCGACCTCTCCTCCTGCCTGTTCAGCGGCGCGCTCCACCTCGACCGGCTCGGCCTGGAGGGATGCTGCGTCTTCGCCCGCACCCCCGGCCTCCGCGTGCCCTTCCTGCCCGTCCGGCGGTGGGCCCCGCGCCAGGTCCTGGCCGAGGAGCACTACTGGCGCGCGGCCCGCGGCTCCCGCGGCTGGACGCCCGCCCCGGAGGGCGTCGAGGTCCGCCCGCCGGCGGCGCTCGCCTCCACCTACCGGCAACTGCGCACCTCGCTGGAGAACGGCAGGAACCACCCCGGCGCCGGCGACTTCCACTACGGCGAGATGGAGATGCGCCGCCACAGCGGCGAACGGACGGACGGCCGGCGCACCCTGCTCCTCCTCTACTGGGCGGTCTCCGGCTACGCGCTGCGCGTCGGCCGCACCCTGCTGTGGCTGCTGGCCGCGACCCTGGCCACCGTCGCGGCGGTGGCCCTGTGGGGCCTGCCGCCGGAGCCGCACCGGCCCGCACCGGCCGCGTCCCCGGCCCGGGCGCAACCGGAGCGGGGGACGGCCGGCGGCCGGCTGGAGACCTCCGTACGGACGGTCCTGAGCGCCGTCGGCCTCCGCTCCGGCACCCCGGAACTCACCCTCGCCGGCACCTGCGCGGACGGGGCGTTCCGGCTGGTCGCGCCCGTCCTGCTGGGCGTCGCCGCGGTCGCCGTCCGCAACCGGGTGCGGCGGTGAACGGCACCCGGGCGGGCGTCCGCCCCCGGCGGGGAGTTGACACCGCACGTGTCGTGCGCGGGGGCGGCGTCGTTGAGGGCGATGAACTCATTCCGGGCTCATCGCCCCTCATCGGGAAAAGGACCGCAGATGCGTCTCTTCCGTCCGATCGTCGTCGTACTCGCCGGGCTCGCGCTGGCCATGGCGGGACCCGTGGACGCGGCGGTGGCCGCGAAGGGCCCGTTCGGCTTCCTCGGTCCCAAGAACAAGCCGTTCTTCGTGGAGAACCCGCCGGACAACCGCTGTTTCACCATGAGCCAGGAAGCGCACGGCGCCCACAACGGGACGGACTCCCCGGCCACGATCTACAGCGGCAAGAAGTGCTCGGGCACGGCCGTGCGCGTGGCCCCGGGGCAGCGGCGCGACGCGGCGTTCTCCAGCGTCCGCTTCGGGGGACACTGAACGCCGACGCCCCGTCACATCGGCAGCGAGTGCAGCCGTACCGGCCCCGGGGGCCATGCGGCCCCCGCCCGCAGCCCGGTCCACAGGGTCCGCAGCGGCATGACGCGCGGGCCGTCGGGCTGCTCCACCTCCACCTCGTCCGCCACCGGATGCCAGCCGAGCCGCTCGTACAGGCCGACCCGGTCCGGCAGGCAGAAGAGCAGGCCGAAGGAGAAGCCCCGGGACCGGGCGTCGTCCATCGCGGCGGAGACGACCCGCCGTGCGAGGCCGCGGCCCCGCATCCCGGGCGCCACGGCGACCCCGCCGAGCCCCGCCACGTCCATCCGGACGCCGCCGGCCGTCAACGGCAGGTCCACCAGCCCCGCGTGGGCCACCAGGCGGCCGTCCCAGCGGACGCCGAAGTGCTCGTCCTTGGGCCGCCAGGTCATCCCCACGGCTCCGACGCCGAACGGGTCGGGGGTGTCACCGAAGATCTCGGTGACGGAGTAGTCGGTGAGCCGGACGGTGACCGGTCCGGACGGATCCGCGGAAGCGCTCATCCGGGCAACATCGCACAACTCCCGGCCGCCCGGCCGTGATCCGGGTCACTCCCGGGCCGCGCCGGCCGTGTCCACCCGTCACGCGCCCATGCAGTGCCGCCGCGCCCGCAGGAACTCCTCGGTCGCCAGGTCCGGCCGGCTCGGGTCGGCGGTGAACGACGCCCACGGCTGGACGGCGGTGTGGGCGCCCATGGCCGCGAACACCTCCGCCGCCTCCGCGTAGTGCCGGGCCGACCACATCGCGAAGGCCAGGTGCGACAGATCGGCCACGGACAGCGGCGCCGGCCCGCCGTGGCCCCGGGTGGCGAACCAGCCCCGGTACGCCCGCAGCGTCTCGGAACGGATCGGGTCCACCGACCACTGCGAGCGCAGCAGCGCGTCCGACCGGCCCTGGCCCCGCGGGTCGGCGGCCTGCCGCCGGTGCAGATCGGCGTAGGCGAACAGCGGCAGCGCCAGCAGCGCCGAGCCGGCCGGCGCCCACGACGCCACCCAGCGGGCGAAGTCGACCGCCGACACCGAGGCCGCCGCGCCCGTCGTGCACGCCTGGAAGAACTGCAGCATCCGGTGGAACGCCTCGCGGTTGCACTGGTCGCGCTCCCAGATCCGGGAGAGCAGCCCCCACGGGCCCGGCGGCAGCATGATCTCCCAGGGCTGGAGCTGGTGTTCGGGCCGCTCCTGGCGCTCGTCCAGCGAGGCCAGCGTCAGCAGGCAGATCCACGGCACCGGGTCGCCGGGCGCGGCCTCGACCGCCAGCCGGCACGCCTCCCGGGCCTGGTGCTCCAGGTGGACGGCCTCCGGGTGCCGCTGCCGGTGCGCGCGCTGTGCCCGCTGCACCACCACCCGGGCCCACATCACCCGGGCGTCCACGCTGTGGCCCTCCTCCGCCGCCCACGCCTCGACGATCGTCGAACCGGCGGCCACCGCGCCGAGGACCTGGGTGCGGGCCGTGCGCAGCGCCCAGTCGGCGCCGGTGCGCTCCAGCAGGTCCCGCATGGCCATCCAGCGGCCCGCCCACACCTCCTCGACCGCGATCCGCAGGGCGTCGTCGAGCCCGGCCGGATGGTGGACCGGGCGGAAACCGCCGCCGGCGGGGGCCGTCGTCTCCCTGGCCATCAGCCCACCCCGTCGTGCAGGGCCGGCCGGGTGGCGGGCGGGCGGTGGGCGGTGGTCCGGGCGCGGACGCGGGCGGAGCGGACGGCCGGCGGGCCGGCGGCGGGTGGGGGGAGGATCACAAGGAGGTCCTGGTGCTGGGGAACGGGGGACGGGTCGGCGGGCCGCTGTTCTCGGGTCCGAGGAGTCGGCGGGGCCGACGGGGGCAGACGGAGCGTGAGGCGGGTGCCGCGACAAGAGCCGTGGCGCACAAGGGAGTTCGCCCCGTCGCCCGGACGAGCCTAACCCCAGGTGGGCGGCTGGTCGACCGGGATCCTGAGGAAGATCGGATTCCGCCGGAAGCGGCGTCCGAAGCGGCGGGTGCGGTATGCAACCAAGTGGGGATTTCGATGGTCTTACCGTTCATGACAATGAAACGCACCCCTCTGCGGACCCGGCTGGGCGTCGTCCTGGGCGCCGCCGGACTGGCCGTCCCCCTGGCCGTGACGGCCGGCGGGACCGCCGAGGCGGCCCCCGCCAAGGCCCCGGCCAAGGCGCCCGCCAAGGTCTCCTGCCCGACGGACAAGGGCCGCATCGCCTGTGTCGACCTCACCCGCCAGGTGAGCTGGATACAGGACGGCAAGAAGATCAAGTACGGCCCGGTCCACATACGCTCGGGCAGAAAGGGCTTCGCCACGCGCACCGGCCTCAAGAAGGTCTACTGGCGCGACAAGAACCACCGTTCGTCGCTGTACGACGTGAGCATGCCGTACAGCCAGTTCTTCGACGGGGGCCAGGCGTTCCACGCCATCGGCGGCAGCGTCTACTCGCCGCCCGGCTCCCACGGCTGCGTCAACATGCGGATGAAGGACGCCCAGGCGTACTGGAACCTGCTGCACAAGGGCGACGACGTCTTCGTGTACGGCCGCAAGCCCGGCACCTGACCGGGCCGCGCGCCGGCGGGCCGGGCCTTCGAGGCCCGGCCCGCCGGCGCGCTCCCCCCTGGGCCCGCCGGTGCCCTCGCCTCCGGTCCGCCGGTAGCGGACCGACCGGTGCGCGGGTACGCTGCCCGGAGCGCCGACCGGGGGGAACGGATGCCCACACCGCTCGCACAACGCCCGCGCCTGCTGCACGAGTTGCCCGCCCACTGGGCGGCCCGCACGCCCGACGCCGAAGCGCTCGTCTGTGGCGGCCACCGCCTCACCTGGAGCGCCCTCCGCTCCCGCGCCGACCTGCTGCGCGGCGCCCTCCACGCCGCCGGCGCCGCCCGGGGGAGCCGGGTCGCCGTCGTCGGCCGGAACAGCCTCGCCTGTTTGGAGACCGTCCTCGCCGCCGCCGGCGCCGGCGCGGCCACCGCCATCCTCAACTGGCGCCTCGCCCCGCCCGAACTCGCCCACGTCATCGCCGACTCGGGCGCCACGGTCCTGTTCGCCGACGCGGAGGCGCTGGACACCGTACGGGCGGCCCTCGGCGCGCTGGACGCCCCGCCCCGCCTCGTCGTCACCGGCGACGAAGCCGAACCGGGCGACGGCGCCGAACCGGGTGACGACGCCGAGACCTACGCCTCGCTGCTGGAACGCGCCGCACCGCTCGCCGCCCGCGACGACCTCGACCCCGACGACACCTGCGTCATCCTCTACACCTCCGGCACCACCGGAACCCCCAAGGGCGCCGAACTGACCCACCGGAGCATCCTGGAGCAGAGCGCCTCGCTGCTCGCCGTCCTCCCCATGGGCCCGGCCGACCGCAGCCTCGCCGTCCTCCCGTTCTTCCACGTCGGCGGCGTCTGCTACGCCGTCACCGCACTGCTCGCCGGGGCCGCCACCGTCGTCCTGCGCGAAGCCGGCCCCGAGACGATCTGCCGCGCCGTCGCCGACGGCGCCACCCACCTGCTGCTGGTGCCGGCGCTGCTGCCCGGCATCCTGTCCGGCGGCCCGGACGCGGTCGCCGCCTTCGCCGGGCTGCGGTACTGCCTCTACGGCGCCTCGCCCATGCCGCTTCCGGTGCTGCGCCGGGCGCTGGCGCTGTTTCCCGAGGTCCGGTTCCTCCAGCTCTACGGCATGACCGAACTCTCCGGCGCCGCCACGGCCCTGGCCCCCGAGGCCCACCGCGACCCCGGCCGGGCCCACCGCCTCGTCTCCGCCGGCCGTCCGATGCCGGGCGTCGAGGGCCGCGTCGTCGATCCGGCCACCCGCGCCGAACTGCCGCCGGGCCACCGGGGCGAACTGTGGATCCGGTCCCCCGGGCGGATGAAGGGCTACCTCGGCAACCCCGCCGCGACGGCGGAGACCGTCACCGACGACGGCTGGCTGCGCACCGGGGACCTGGCCCGGATCGACGAGGACGGCTACGTCTTCGTCGAGGACCGGCTCAAGGACCTGATCATCACCGGCGGCGAGAACGTCTGCCCCGCCGAGGTCGAACGGGTGCTGGCGGAGCACCCCGCCGTCGCCGAGGCGGCCGTGGTCGGGGTGCCCGACGAGAAGTGGGGCGAGGCGGTGCGGGCCGTCCTGGTGGCGGCCGACGGGATGCCGGTCGATCCGGCGGAGCTGAGGGCGTTCTGCCGCGAGCGGCTCGCCGGGTTCAAGTGCCCCACGTCGGTGGAGGTGGTGGCGGCCCTGCCCCGCAACGCCACCGGCAAGATCGACAAGAAGGCGCTGCGGGCCGCGGCCGCGCGGCCGGACGCCGCGTCCGTCGGCTGACGGCCACCGGCCTTTGGTCCTACGGCTGTTGCTCGTCCGCCGCCGTGCGGTCGGCCAGCCGTTCGTAGCGCTGCCGGGCGGCCTGCGGAGTGCCGAGCCCGAGCCCGAAGGCGATCTCGGGCCAGGTCATGCCGCGCCCCCGGGCCATCGCGAGGAGCCCGGCCTCCAGCTCGTCCATCTCCCCTCGCATCAGCGGTACAAGGCTGAGGGCGGCGGTGATGTCGGCGCGGTCCACCTCCGGTTCGCCCTCCTCCAGCCGCGCGATCCCGCTGAGCAGGAAGGACACCAGCCGGACGGCCTCGTGCGGGCCGATGACCGAGGGGTGGGCCTGCCGGCGGCGGCGCGCGTCCGTGTCCGCGTGCCGCTCGGCGATCCGGAACAGCGAGGCGTGGACGCGCAGCGCCCGCGCCCGGTCGGGGTCCGGGGGAGAGAAGGGGTCGGGGGTCTCGGGCGCGTCGTGTGTCGAGGGCATGAGCGGCAGCATGACGTCGCGCATGACAGAGTGTCAAGGGAACGTTGTGAACAATCTGTTTGCTCGATGTCGTGTGCCGCGTCCCGCGACCGCCGCGGCCTCCGCCTCAGCCGTAGAGGTGCTCGGCGTACCGCGGCCCGTAGTAGGCCTCCAACTCCTCCATGGAGTCCTCGGGCCGTTCCAGGATCTTGGCGATGCGCGCCCGGGACGGCACCTCGTCCGGCCGCCAGGTCTCCGGCTTCCAGAGCTCGGAGCGGAGGAACGCCTTCGAGCAGTGGTAGAAGACCTCCTCGACCTCGACCAGCAGGGCGAGGAGCGGGCGGTGGCCCTTGACGGTCATGCGGTCGAGGAACGGCGCCTCGCGCACCAGCCGGGCCCGGCCGTTGACGCGCAGCGTGTCACCGCGGCCGGGCACCAGGAAGACCAGGCCGACGTGGGGGTTGGAGAGGATGTTGTGGAAGCCGTCCGCCCGCCGGTTGCCGGGGCGTTCGGCGAGGGCGAGGGTGGTGTCGTCCAGGACGAGCGCCAGGCCGCCGGCCGGGTCGCCCTTGGGGGAGACGTCGCAGGTGCCGTCCGCGTCCGAGGTCGCCACCAGGCAGAACGGCGAGCGCTCCAGCCATCGCCGGTCCAACTCGCCCAGCCGGGTCCGGGTCTTGTCGCGGACGCGCGGGACGGGTTCCCCGAGGAGCTCCGTCAGTTCGCCGGGCTCGGTGATCTCGACCAGGTCCGTCATGTCCATGGTGGTTCCCCCCGCCGTGCGGTGTGCTCCGTGACGCTGTCGATCCTAGGCGCGCCGGCCGGTCCGGTCACCGGCCGGCCGGCGCGCCCGAAGGCCCGCGTGGCTCAGTGGCCGCGGGCGATCCACTCCTCCAGGTGCGGCGCCTCCGCGCCGATCGTCGTCGCGTCGCCGTGGCCCGTCCGGACGACTGTCGCGGCGTCGAGGGTCAGCAGCCGGTCGCGGATCGACGCGACGATGGTCGGGAAGTCGGAGAACGACCGCCCGGTGGCGCCGGGGCCGCCCTGGAACAGGGTGTCCCCGGTGAACACCGTGCCCAGCTCCGGGGCGTGGAGGCAGACCGCGCCCGGCGCGTGCCCCGGCGTGTGCAGCACGGTCAGCTCCGTGCCGGCCACCCGCAGCACCTGCCCGTCCGCCAGTTCGCCGTCCGGCGCGCGGTCCGGGTGGGTGCGGTCCCACAGGGGCCGGTCGGCGGGGTGCAGCAGGACCGGCGCGCCGGTGCGCTCGGCCAGCGCCGGGGCCGCGTTGACATGGTCGTCGTGGGCGTGGGTGCAGACGACGGCCAGCAGCCGGCGGTCGCCGAGCGCCCGGGCGATGGCGTCGGCGTCGTGCGCCGCGTCGATGACGATCGCCTCGTGGTCGTCGCCCACGATCCAGACGTTGTTGTCGACCTCCCACGCGCCCCCGTCGAGGGAGAACGTGCCGGAGGTGACGAGGTGGTCGATCCGGGCCGGCATCAGAACACCACCACCGAGCGCAGCACGTCGCCCTGGTGCATCCGGTCGAAGGCCGCCTCGACGTCGTCCAGGCCGATGGTCTCGGTGACGAACGCCGCCAGGTCGAGCCGGCCCTGGAGGTGCAGGTCGACGAGCATCGGGAAGTCGCGGGACGGCAGGCAGTCGCCGTACCAGGACGACTTCAGGGCGCCGCCGCGGCCGAAGACGTCGAGCAGCGGCAGGTCGATCCGCATGTCCGGGGTCGGGACGCCCACCAGGACGACGGTGCCGGCCAGGTCGCGGGCGTAGAACGCCTGCTCGTACGTCTCCGGGCGGCCGACCGCCTCGATGACGACGTCGGCGCCGAAGCCGCCGGTCAGCTCGCGGATCGCCTCGACCGGGTCGGTGGAGCGCGAGTTCACCGTGTGGGTGGCGCCCATCCGGCGGGCCGTCTCCAGCTTGCGGTCGTCGATGTCGACGGCGATGATCCGGGCCGCGCCCGCGAGCCGCGAGCCGGCGATGGCCGCGTCGCCGACGCCGCCGCAGCCGATGACGGCCACCGAGTCGCCGCGGCCCACCCCGCCGGTGTTGATGGCGGCACCGATGCCCGCCATCACGCCGCAGCCGAGCAGCCCGGCGACGGCGGGGGAGACCTCGGGGTCGACCTTGGTGCACTGGCCGGCGGCGACCAGCGTCTTCTCGGCGAACGCGCCGATGCCCAGGGCGGGCGACAGCTCGGTGCCGTCGGTCAGGGTCATCTTCTGCCGGGCGTTGTGCGTGGCGAAGCAGTACTGCGGGCGGCCGCGCAGACAGGCCCGGCACTGGCCGCAGACGGCACGCCAGTTGAGGACGACGAAGTCGCCGGGCGCCACCTCGGTCACGCCCTCGCCGACCGCCTCGACCACGCCGGCCGCCTCGTGGCCCAGCAGGAACGGGAAGTCGTCGTTGATTCCGCCCTGCTTGTAGTGCAGGTCGGTGTGGCAGACACCGCACGCCTGCACCTTCACGACGGCCTCGCCGGGCCCCGGGTCCGGCACCACGATGGTCTCGCCCCGCACCGGCTGGTTCTTCCCCGGCGCCACCACGCCCCGGACTTCCTGTGCCACGGCACTGTCCCTTCCTTGATCATTACGTCTCGGACCACTCTCGCGCACCACGGCGCCCGGCGTCCAACGACGCGGCTCACGCCTCCCGGGGCGCGCTCGGGGCATCGGCCGCCGGCGCCGCGCCGGGCACGCGGGGCGCCCCCGGCGCGTCGGGCTCGCGCAGCGGGCGCAGCAGCAGCCAGCCGACGGCGGGCAGGGCGATCAGCGGCGCGAGCGCGACGCGCAGCGACGTGACGTCGGCGAGGGCGCCGATCAGCGGGCTCGCGACGCCGCCGACGCTGACCGCCAGGCCGAGGGTGACGCCGCTCGCGGTGCCCACGCGGTGCGGCAGGTAGTCCTGGCCGAGCGTGACGTGCAGGGAGAACGGGACGTACAGCGCGGCCGAGGTCAGGGCCACGAACAGGTAGAGCGCCGGGCCGGGGACGAGGACGACGCCCGCGACCGCCGGCACCGCCAGGGCGTACGACCAGCGGACGATCGTCGTCCGCCCGTACCGCCCGGCCAGCTTCCCGCCCGCCACCGTGCCCGCCGCGCCACCGGCGTACAGCACGAACAGGGCCGCCGTACCGGCCAGTTGCCCCCAGCCGGTGCGCTGGCGGATGTGCAGCGAGACGAACGCGCTCAGGCCGACGAAGACCACCGAACGGCACATGATGGCCCCGGTGAGCCGGCGGAACGACGCCCAGTCGTCCCGTCCGGCCGGGCGGGACGCGGCCTTCGGGCCCGCCGCGTCCCCCGGCGCGCGGACCATGCGCAGCGCCGCCGCGCACAGGGCCGCGCCCACGACGGCCGGGACCACCAGCAGCGGCGTCGCCCGCAGGCCGCCGGTGGCGACGACGGCGGAGACCAGCAGCGGCGCCGCGGCGAAGCCGAGATTGCCGCCGAGGGAGAACCAGCCCATCGCCACATGGCTGCCCCGGCTCGCCCGGCGCGCCACCCGGGCGGATTCGGGATGGTACGCGGCCACGCCTATCCCGGACACGGCGACGGCGGCCAGGGTCAGCGCGTACGAGCCGCCGAGCCCGCTGAGGGCGACGCCCACCCCGGCCACCAGCGTGCTCACCGTCAGCAGCCACGGCAGGGCCCACCGGTCGGTGAGCGCCCCGAACAGCGGCTGCACCACCGACGACAGCAGCGAGGAGGCCAGGACGACGCCCGAGGCGGCGGCGTAGGTGTAGGCCCGTTCCGAGACGAAGAACGGGACCAGGGCGGCGACGGCCCCCTGGTAGACGTCCACGCAGGCGTGGCCCGAGGACAGCAGCGCGATCGGGCGGTCGCGGAAGGTGAAGGATCGGTTCTTCGGCACCCCCCGATCGTGACGGCTCCCTCGCGCGTCCCGCTTCCGATAATGTGCCAACTCCTGTCGGAAACCCGCCACCTCCCGCTCAGGGCCGGCTGACCGTCCGGAACCGAACCCGTGCGCGGCCCGTCGACCCGTGGGTAGGCTCGGCGTCCGGGCGGACCGCGGACCGGACCGCCGGGCGGGAGGGAGCGGACCATGGCCGGAAGACGGCCCACCATCGCGGTCGTCGGCGGGGGCATCGGCGGACTGGCCACCGCCGTCGCGCTGCGGCGGAGCGGACTCGACGCCGTCGTCCACGAACAGGCGCCGGAGCCGACGGTCACCGGCGCGGGCGTCGCCATCGGCGCCAACGGCCACCGCGTGCTGCGCTCCCTGGGCGTCGACCGGCGGCTCGCGGCGACGTCCGTCGCCCCGCTGCGCGTCGACTTCCGGCAC
The DNA here is from genome assembly GCF_020099395.1 of Streptomyces mobaraensis. NCBI lineage: Bacteria > Bacillati > Actinomycetota > Actinomycetes > Kitasatosporales > Streptomycetaceae > Streptomyces > Streptomyces mobaraensis. Next base: position 7,219,482 of record NZ_CP083590.1, read on the forward strand.
TGGCGCACGGGCCGGACGGTAGCCGGGCTCGGGGTCGGCGACGGTTACGAGCGGCGGTTCGGCGCCCCCTTCTGGCACCTCGAACGCTCCGCCCTGCAGGACGCGCTGCTCGCCGCCGCCGACGGGATACCGGTGCGCTTCGGCGCCCGCTGCACCGGCGTGGAGCGGACCCCCGACGGCGCCGTCGTCCGCTTCGCCGACGGCTCGGCGGCCGAGGCGGACGCGGTGGTCGGCGCGGACGGCATCCACTCCGCCGTCCGCGGCGCCGTCTTCGGCCCCGACGAGGCGGTCTTCTCCGGCACCAGCGGCTACCGCGCCCTCGTCCCCCTCGACCGGCTGCCCGACCTGCCCGAACTCGCCGAGCCCGTCCTGTGGCTGTGGGTCGGCCCCGGCCGGCACGTGGTGGTCTACCCGGTCGCGGGCGGCCGTCTGCTCAATCTCCTGGCCGTCGTCCCGGACCCCGCGTGGACCGTCGAGTCCTGGGTCACGGAAGGCCGGACGGCCGACCTGCTGGCCGCGTTCGACGGCTGGCACCCGGCCCTCACCGGCCTGCTGGCCGCCGTCGACCGCCCGGGCCGCTGGGCGCTGTACGACCGCGAGCCCCGGCGCGTCTGGACGCGCGGCCGGGTGACCCTGCTCGGCGACGCCGCGCACCCCATGCTGCCGCACCACGGGCAGGGGGCGAACCAGGCGCTGGAGGACGCGGCCGTCCTCGCCGCCCTGCTCGCCGACGCGGCGCCGGCCGACGTCCCCGCCGCCCTGCGCCGCTACGAGCTGACGCGCCGCCCCAGAACCCGCGCCATCCAGGCCGGCTCCCGGCAGAACGCCACCTGCCTCCACCTCCCCGACGGCCCCCAGGCCGCGGCCCGCGACGCGGGCCTCGGCACGCTTCCGGACCGGCTGGCCTGGATCCACGGGCACGATCCGGTGGGGGCGCTCGGGACGCCGGCGCGGGGGTGAGCGGGCGGCCGCCCGTCCGCTGTCAGCCGGCCGTGACCTCGAGGAAGTAGTCGTAGACGGCCGGGTCGAAGGCGAGACCGGCCGTCCGCTCCAGCACCGCCATGTGCCCGGCGTCCATGGGGTAGACGTCCACGAACCGCTCGACCGGGATCCCGAACAGCCCGGCCAGGAAAGCCGGGTCCGCGTCCGTCAGCTCCGTCTCGCCCGCGGGGAAGTCGGAGTCCTTCGGGTAGGCGGTGACGGTGTAATGCGTGGAACCGATGGTGCTCGACCTTTCCGATCGTCCGGTGCGCCGCGCCCGGGAGCGCGGCGCACCGCCTGATGTCTCACCAAGGAGATGACGGCTAAGCCTCGACCCAGCCGTGGTTGACGGCCAGGCGGACGAGGCGCTGGCGGACCAGGAGGATCTGCTCCGCCGTCATGGTGGGCGCCGCGCCGAGGAGGAGTTCGGTGACCTCGTCCGTGAACTCCTTGGCGGACAGCACGTCGCAGTCGCCGTCGTCGCCCGACGGGCCGGGCACGTAACCCTCCGCCGGGACCTCCGCCGGCCGGGCGGACGCCCGGTCCAGCAGGCGGACGTGGGACGCCTTGAGGCCCCGCTCGCCCTCCTCCACGGAGAACTCGACGAAAGCGCCGGGGACGATCAGGCGCTTGTCCGCCTGGACGTCGTTGACGTGGACGAACACATCCTCGCCGCCGGTGTCCGGGGCGACGAACCCATACCCCCGGAATTCGTCGAAGCGAATTATCTTACCCGTGACCACAGACATTCCCACCTACCACCGCGTGCCAGCAACGGCCCTGTCGCGGGCCCGTCGGGACCTTATCCAGCCGCCGCCGCCCGGCACAATCCCCGGGTCAACACCCCGCCGCCCGGACGTCCACCAGCAGCTTTCCGGACGTCTCCCGGGCGGCGACGGCCTCGTGCGCGCCGGCGACGCCGTCCAGTGGGACGATCCGGTCGATGTGCGGGACGAGCCGGCCCTCGCCCGCGAGCGCGAGGACCCGGCCGGCCACCTCCGCGAACAGGCCGTCCGCTTCCAGGACTTGCCGCATCCACAGCGTCACCACACCGAGCGAGCGCCGGGTGAGCGCGTCGACGGCGACGACGGCCGGTTCCTCGCGGTGGCCGATGGAGACGAGCCGGCCGAAGGGGGCCAGGGCGGCGAGCGCGGCCTCGACGCGCGGGCCGCCCAGCGAGTCCAGGTAGAGGTCGACGCCGTCCGGGAGCAGCGCCGGCAGCTCCTCGGGATCCCCGGCCGCGTGGTCCGCGCCGAGCCGGCGGACGAACTCCCGCTTGGCCGGCGACGAGGCCGTTCCCGCGACCACGGACGCCCCGAGGGCGCGGGCCAGTTGCACCGCCAGGTGGCCGACCCCGCCGGCGGCGGAGGCGACCGCCACCCGTTCCCCCGCCCGCAGCCGGCCGGCCGTGACCAGGGCGGCGTACGCCGTGCAGCCCTGCTCGACCAGGGCGGCGCCCGCGCGGTCGTCGATGCCGTCGGGGAGTTCCACGGTGTACGCGTCCCGGGCGACGGCCACCTCCGCGTAGCCGCCCCCGTCGCGCAGCAGCGCGGCCACCCGCCGGCCGTCCCGCCGCCGGACCCCGACGACCTCCGCGCCGAGGACCGCCGGCAGCCGCGGCGGCTGGTAGACGCCCGCCCGTACCTCCAGGTCCCCGTAGTTGACGCCCGCCAGCACCACGTCGACGACGGACTCGCCCGGACCGGCGACCGGCTCCGGGAGCTCCGCCGTCTCCAGCACCTCGGGGCCGCCGAACCGGCGTATCACCACAGCCCGCATGCCGCTCAGCCCTCCAGGTAGTCCTCGGGCGCGGAGCCCTCCCGGACCGTGTCGAGGGTGAAGCAGTGCAGGCCGCCGCCGAAGAGGCGGCGGTGGCGGTGGCGCACCGGCACCACGGTGAAGCGGTGCTTCTCCAGCGTGCGGATCAGCTCCGGGCAGGCGGAGTTGACGAGGACGGTGTCGGGGGCGACGGACAGCACGTTGAGGTCGATGTAGCGGCTGGTCAGGAGGAGATCGTCATCGTCGTAGACGGGGAACTGGTTGTCCTCCGGCTCCGGCGGGAAGATCATGTCCCAGGAGCGGAGCCGCTTGGGCAGCCGCTCGGCGATCTGCGGGGTGCGCACCAGCAGCAGCCCGGGGCGGAGCGCCAGCACGGTGCTGTCGATGTGGCTGTCGGACAGCGAGTCCAGCCGGTGCACCCGGAAACGCCCCTCCAGGTGGCGCTCCAGCCAGTCGCAGCCGAGGGCGTGGTTGGCGGTGGAGACGTTGACGAAGACGTCCCGGCCCAGCCGCAGGCACTGCGCGCCGTCGATCATCATCTCGTGCCCGACGTCGTACGGCGACGGCCGGGGATCGGTGATCGGCTCCATCAGCTCGCCGGGGGCGGTGTGTGCCGTGACGTAGGACAGGTCGAAGGAGGCGTCGGTCATCAGCGGCCGGGGCATGACCGTCCAGCGTGCGCCGCGCCGGAAGTAGTCGGCGAACACCGGCTTGAGGAGCTGCGTCTCGAAGTAGCGGGCGCGCACCTGCGGGGCCGTCTCGATGACCTCGTCGCCGAGGACGATGCTGTTGTCGCGGACGTTGAGGGCCGGGATGACGGCGGCCCGGAAGGTGGGCGTGCGGACCTCGATGTGCTCGGCGAGCGGCGCGGGCCGGTGCACGGTGACGCCGAGGGAGGTGAGGGTGTCGACCATCCCCTCGACGTCCTCCTGGAGCTCCTCGACGTAGCGCTGCTTGATGGGGCTCTGCCGGGCCCCGGTGTCGGTGCCGTCCTCGCCGGACGCGTCCTCGCCCGGCGCCCGGTGGCGCGGGTAGTACATGCGGCTGTACGGCATCTCGTCGTGGAAGAACAGGTCGAAGGACAGCTCCCGCTCGTGGGAGGAGTAGTTCTCGGCCGAGCCGACGACCACTTCACGCAAGGGGGACCAGCTGTCGTAGCTGTTCAGGGACATGCGGCGGCCTTTCGTCAGGAGGCGGGGGCGGAGGCGGGCTCGGCGGCGAGCGCGGGGAGGGAGCGCCGCACGGCGTGGGCGGCGGGCCGGTCGGGGGCGATCACACAGGGGACCACCGTGCCGTCCACCGGGACGCGGTCGCCGACGAGGACGACGCCCGTGCGCGTCGCGGGATCGAAGGCGAGCCCGGCCCGCTCCAGCGCGTCGAGGGCCGCGCCGAAGGAGGGGACCCGCCAGGCGCCCTTCTCCAGGAACACCCGCCGGGACCGCAGGGGTTCGCCCACCAGCCGTGCCGCGAGCACGGAGTGCAGGTGCGACGAGCCGGTGAGCCGGCCGTTGGCCTCGGTGAACAGCAGCTCCCCCGCGGGGGTGACGATCGCGTCGGCGCTGAGCGTCCCCCGGTAGCCGAGGGCGTGGTACGCCTCGCACAGCCGCCGCCCGTCCCCGACCAGCCGGTCCAGCAGGTCCGGCGGCAGGGCGGCGGGCACGGTCTCGCCGTCCAGCATCGGGTCCATCAGCATCTCGCCGTGGCCCGACAGCACGACCCCGGCGTCACCGATCTCGAACTCGGCGTACACGGGAACGGACTCGGGGTGGTACCGCTCGACGACCACGGGGTGCCGCCCGCCGGACGACAGCCCGGACCAGTGCCGGGCCGTGTGCTCCCGGGCGGCGTCCGGCCCGGGGAGGACGACGGCGCGGTGCGCCCCCAGGGGACGGACGGCCGGATCGGTGGTGAGGACCTCGTTGCCGAGGCCGCCCGAGTGGAACGCCACCTTGAGGACGGCGGAGTGCCCGGCGGCGAGCAGCTCCGCGGCCGCGGCACCCGCCGCGTCCGGGGTGCCGGCCACCGCACCGGCGGCGACGGGCGTCCCGGTGCCCGCCGCCACCGCGCGGAAGGCGGCCTTGCTGTTGACCAGGGCGCTGCCGCCCTGGGCATGGAACGCCCAGCCGGGCAGCGCCCGTTCGGCGCCCAGCCGCCGGACGAGGTCCGTGACGCCGGTGTCGGCGTATACCGGCAGCACCCGGTCGACGGTCCGGCCGGCCAGGGCGGCGCGGACGGCCGCGACCGTCGCGTCCGGCAGGGTGCCGGTGGGCGGGAGGGCGGCGGTGACGACGGTGAGCGTGGCGCGGCGGGTGCCGGTGAGGCCGGTGACGTGGTCGGCGAAGGCGTCGTCGGGCGCCTCCGGGAGCAGCAGGACGTCGCCGTCCCGGGCCCACCACAGCAGCCGCTGGGCGCCCCGGGCCGCCCGCCGCCGCTCGTCCGGGGTGCTGCCGTCCGGGCCGCCGGCCATCTCGGCGGCCCGGTTGTTGCCGATCAGGAGCGCCGTCATCCGTTCCCCCGCCCCGCGGCGTCCGGACCGCCGGGCTCGGGGTCGCGGCAGGGCACCAGGAAGCTGCGCTCGAAGACGAGCACGACCTCGCCGGTGGACTTGGTGCCGGTGGTCCGGCAGGAGACGATGCCCTCGCCGGGGCGGCTGCGGGAGAGCCGTTTGCCGAGGATCTCGGTGCTGGCGTAGAGGGTGTCGCCGGTGAACACCGGGTTGGGCAGCCGGATGCGGTCCCAGCCCAGGTTGGCCAGGGCCTTGCCGCTGGTGCTGCGGGCCGTCATGCCGCCGACGATGCTCAGGGTGACCAGGCTGGAGACCAGCGGCCGGCCCCAGGGGGTGTCCGCGCAGAACGCGGCGTCGATGTGCAGGGGGGCGTCGTTCATCGACAGCGTGCTCATGAGGACGTTGTCCATCTCGGTGATGGTCCGGCCGGGCCGGTGCTCGATCACGTCGCCGACGGTGAACTCCTCGTACAGGAAGCCCACCACTTCCCGGTAGTGCTGCGGTCCCAGCCGCTCGTAGCCGCTGGGCGGGGCGTCGTCCGCCATGGATCCGTACCGTCCGTTCTCAGTGCGTGGGGGAGGTGGGGGAGAGGTCCTTGATGTGGCCGATGAATTCGTCGAGCTTCTCCCGGGACAGATCGGCGCGGATCATGATGCGCAGGCCCGCCTCGCCCTTGGGGACGATGGGGAAGAAGACCGCCGAGCAGTAGAAGCCGCGCTGGAACATGTCGGCGGAGAGCTTGACGGCCGCCTCCGGGTCGCCGACGGTGATGCGGCGCACGGGAAGGCCGTTTCCGGCGAAGGCGGTGGGGAAGGCGGCGTCGAAGTAGGCGATGTTCTCCTGGAGTCTGCGCTGGAGTTCCGCGAGTTCGGGGGAGCGGTGGATGGCGGCCGAGGCGAGGGAGGCCCCGACGACCGGGAAGGAGATGTTCTGCGACCAGCCGACCGGGCCGGCATGCCGGTGCAGGAACTCGAACTTCTCCCGGCTGCCCAGCATCGCGATGCCGCCGGCGGTGCCGAACGCCTTGCCCAGACTGGCGGTGATGACGGTCAGCTCGTTCATCTCCAGCTGCGAGCGGGCGAAACCCTCGCCGTGCTCGCCGAGGATGGAGAGCGAGTGCGAGTCGTCCAGATAGAGGAAGAGGCCGTACCGCTCCTGGAGCCGCCGCAGCCCGTCCAGGGCCGCCGCGCCGCCCATGGAGTAGGCGCCGTCGGCGACGTAGGCGACCCGCGGATACGTCCGGCAGATCTCCTCCAGCCGGTCGAGGTCGTTGTGGTCACAGGTGAGGACGAGGCTCTCGTCACCGCAGACGGGCTTCATGTACGACATGCAGAAGTGGCAGAACCGGTCGAAGACCATCACGCGCGGCTGTCCGTCGGACAGATGGCCCGAGGCGATCAGCGGCAGGATGCCGGCGGTGAGCGCGCTGCACGAGGCGCCGGGCAGGGCGTGGCAGCCGAAGAGGTCGCCGAGCTCCTCCTCCAGCCGGGCCAGCAGCCGGTGCCGGACCCGGGTGGTCGGCATCACCAGGGAGGTGGCGCCGGTCTCCCGGAGCGCCTCGATCGCGCCCTCCACCACGGCGGGGTGATGGTTGAGGCCCAGGTACGAGCAGGAGCACATGTTGACGAACTCGTGCCCGTCCGGGGTGACGAGCCGGTTGTTCGCGTCGGGGGAGTCGGCCACGACGCCGATCAGCCCGGCCTGCGCGGCACCCAGCCACGCCGGGTCGGCCGTACGGATCATAGTGGCGCTGTTGCGGTAGCGGTGCGGTCCGGTGATGTCCGTGAGGTTCGGGGGGTTTGACGGGGTGTCGTTCACTGTTCCCTCTCCTGCGTGGCGGTGGTGGCGCGCGGGGCGTCGGGGTACGGGTGGGGCGCGGCCGGGGTCTGGTGCAGCGGGGCCGCGGGTCTTGGGGGTGGCGCGGAGGGTCCTGACGGCCCCGGGAGTCCGTCGCCGAACTCCTCGACCAGCCGCTGCGACGCCTCGAAGAACGGGATGCCGACCATCACGCCGTCGACCACGGTGATGTCCCGGCCGTTCTCCCGCCCGGCGGCGACGATCCGGCGGGCGCGGCCGAGCGTGTCGTCGTCCGGCGAGAACGCCTCGTTGATCAACGGCACTTGGCGGGGGTGCACGGCGATCTTGCCGCTGAAGCCCATGTCCTTGGCGAGGGCCGCCTCGCAGCGCAGCGCGCCGTCGTCGCGCACCTCGAAGAAGGGCGCGTCCATCACCTCGACCCCGGCCGCCCGCGCGCTGTTGACCAGCACGCCGCGCGCGTAGGCCAGGGCGTCCCAGGTGAGCCGGGCGCCGGTGGCGAACGCGTAGTCGGCCGAACCGAAGACCAGGGCCCGCAGCCTGCGGGAGGACGCGGCGATGGCGGGCGCGTGCTGGAGGCCGCGCGGCGTCTCGACGACGGCGATGAACTCGGTGTCCGGGCACTCCGGGCCCAGCACGTGCTCCACGATCTCGACGTCGCGGCGCGACTCCACCATGGGTATCAGGACGAGCGGCGGTTTGACCGCGTACTGGCGCAGGGCCAGCAGGTCGCGCAGGCCGTCCGGCCCGCTGATGGTGTTGATGCGCACCGCGCAGCGGGTGGCGGCGGCGGTGGGCAGGGTGAAGAAGCCTTCGGCCCGTCTGCGCGCCTCCTCCTTCCGCGCCGGCGGAACGGAGTCCTCCAGATCGACCATGGAGATGTCGGCCCCCGAGCGGTGGCCGGCGGTGTAGCGATGGACGGCGGTGGCGGGGGTGGACAGCAGGGACCGGCAGTACCGCGAGTACTTCATGGGATCTCCGACGAGGGCCGGCGGAAGAGAGCAGGGCGCGGTGGCGTCGTGATCCGCCCCCGCGGTTCCATGCCTACCGCACCCGGGCTGTTCGAGACCGCTTCGCGTGCCGCGAACAAGCAACTCCGAACAACGCCGAACAATCGGGATTGGTCATTCATGACCGAACTGTCATTGTCGAATTGACGGAAATCATAGTGTTGTTGGCCATTGCCTGGCCGTTACCGTAGGGACCACCGCTATGTTCGGCTCGCTCGCGCCGCCGCCCCACCCCTAGCCCGGCGCCGTGCGGCACGGCTGGAAAGGCAGGGCAGTGGCACGCCGTGAACGGCCCCTGGACCCGGGCGACAGCCCCCTGCTGCGCTTCGCCGCGGACCTGCGCGCCCTGCGCGAACGGGCGGGCAGCCCCACCTACCGTCAACTCGCCCTCCGCGCCCACTCCTCGGCGGCCAGCCTCTCGGTCGCCGCGGGCGGCCGCAGGTTCCCGACCCTCGCCGTCACCAGCGCCTACGTCCGCGCCTGCGGCGGCGACGTGGGGGAGTGGGCGGACCGCTGGCACGCCGTGGCCTCCGCCCTCGCCCGCCGCCGGCCGCCGCCCTACGCCGGCCCCGCCGCGTACACGGCGGCCGACGGCGACCGCTTCTTCGGGCGGGAACGCCTGGTGGAGGAGGCGGTCGAGCGGTTACGCCGGGACCGGCTCGTCGTCGTCACCGGCGCCTCCGGGGCCGGGACCACCTCGCTCCTCCAGGCCGGCGTCGTCCACCGGCTCCTCACCGCCGGGGACCCGCCCGCCGTCGGCACGTTCGTCCCGGGGCCCGACCCCGTCGCCGAACTCGCCCGCTGCCTCGCGCGGCTCCCGGACCCCGACTCCGTCCTCGTCGTCGACCAGGTGGAACGGCTCCAGGCACAGGGTCCGGCCCCGGCCGGACGCGGCCGTTCCGCCGGCCCGCCGGACCTGCCCGGCCTCCTGGACGTGCTGCGCGCCGCACCCTGCCGGCTGGTGCTGGGCCTGCGCACCGACCTCCACGACCGGTACGCCCGCCACCCCCTGCTCGTCCGCCCGCCGCTGACCGTGCCGCCGCCGGCCCCCGAGGACCTCACCCGCGTCGTCACCGAACCGGCCGCCGCGGCCGACTGCACGGTCGAGGACCGGCTGCTCGCCGTCCTCGTCGCGGGCGCCCACCGGCAGCCCGGCGGCCTCCCCCTGCTCTCCGCCGCCCTCCTCGCCACCTGGCGGCACCGCGACGGCAACCGGCTCACCCTCGCCGGCTTCCACGCCGCCGGCGGGTTCGAGGGCGCCGTCACCCGGGGCGCCGAGGCGGTCTGGGACGAACTCGCCGACGGCCCGCGGCAGCGCGCCCGCGACATCCTGCTCCGCCTGACCGAGACCGGCGACGACGGGGCGCCGCACGCCCTCGACCGCCGCGAACTCGGCGACGACCCCGGCACGGCCGCCGTCCTCGAACGCCTCGCCGCCGCCCGGGTGCTCATCCTCGACCACGACCGGGCCGTCCTCGCCCACGACGCCGTCGCCCACGGCTGGCCCCGGCTCGCCGCCTGGACGGCCGAGGACCCGGACGCGCTGCGCCGCCGCCGGCGGCTCACCCGGGCGGCCCGCGCCTGGGAGGAGTCCGGCCGCGACCCGGCGGCGCTCTGGCGCGGCCGCCGGCTCGCCGAGGCCGAGGCGGAGTCCGCGCCCCCCGCACCCGGCCGCCCGGACGCGGCGTACCCGCCCGGCGACCCGGAGCGGGAGTTCCTCACCGCCTGCGCGACGGCCGAACGCGCCCGCCGCGTCCAGGACGCGGTCCGCGACGCCCGGCTGCGCGCCCAGCGCCGCCTGATCGCCTTCCTGGCCGGCCTCCTGATCTCGGTCTCGGCCCTGGCGGCGGCGACGGTTCCGCTCGCGGTGCGCTGAGGGGAGGTCACGGCGGGGCGGGCGGCGGCGCCTACGGTCGCGGTTGCCGACTGCCCCGCCGCCTACGGCCGTCGTCCGCCGTCGTCCGTCCACGGACCGCGGGCCCGGACGCCGTCCGCCGAACGGGCCCGCGCGTCGGCGGTGGCGGGTGTCGGCCCGTCGGCCGACCGTCGACGGTGGCCGGTCCCGGTGGCCGGTCTCGGGGGCCGCCGGACGGTCCGTCCCGTCCGGCGCGGGCGCGCCCGGCTTGCCCGTCGGTCGGCGTGCCGTCGCCCGGCCTGCCTGGTGGTGGCCCTGTTCGTCGCCCGGCCGGCCCAGGGCCGGCCCCCGCTTCCGCCGGTGAGCCGTCACCGCGCGGCCGCGGCAGGCCCCGCGACCACCCGGGTGGCGTGCCTCACCTCGGGGTCTGCCGCGCGAGTGATCGGGAAAGCGTCTACGGTGCGTGATCTTCCCGAACCCCTGACGACCCTGGTCCGACGCGGCAGAGAGCCCGCGGTCGCGCAGACGGTGCGGTCCACGGCCGCCGCCGTCATCGCGTACGCGGTGGCGCTGACGCTCAGCAAGGAACCGGCGCCGCTCACCGCGCCGCTGACCGCCCTGCTCGTCGTCCAGGTGACCCTGTACTCCACCCTGACCACCGGCATCCGCCGGGTGAACTCCGTCGTCGCGGGCGTCCTGATCGCCATCGGCTTCAGCGTCCTGGTCGGCCTCACCTGGTGGAGCCTGGGACTGATCATCCTGGCGTCACTGGTCATCGGGCGCTTCGTCCACGTGGGGGAGTTCGTCCCCGAGGTGGCGATCAGTGCCATGCTCGTCCTCGGCGTCACCCGGGTGACGGAGACCGCCTGGGACCGGGTCCTGGAGACCCTGATCGGAGCCGTCGTCGGGCTCCTCTTCAACGTGCTGCTCGTACCGCCCGTCTGGGTGGAGCCGGCCGGCGACGCCATCCAGGACCTGGCGCGCCGGATAAGCGGACTCCTCCGCCACCTCGGCTCCGAGGTCGGCCGGCCCACCCCCGTCACGGAGGCCGCCGCCCGGCTGCACGAGGCGCGCCGGCTGGACCACGACGTCGCCGAGGTCGACGTCTCCCTCCGGCAGGCCGAGGACAGCCTCCGGCTCAACCCCCGGGTCAAGGAGGGCCTGCTCTCCCGGATCGTGCTGCGCACCGGGCTGGACGCGCTGGAGATCTCCGCCGTCGTGGTCCGGGTGATGTGCCGCTCCCTGACCGACCTGGCGCGCGAGCGCACCGACGAACCCCTCTTCCCCGAAGAGGTCGCCGCCGCGCTCACCGACGTCATGCACCACCTCGCCCGCGCCCTCGAGAGCTTCGCCGTGCTGATCACCAGCCAGGTGAGCGCCAACGCCGAGGAGGCCGAGTCCCGGCTGGTCGAGGACCTGGCCATCGGCCGGGAGAGCCGCGACCGGGCCGCCCACCTGCTGCTGGACAAGGTCCGCGAACACCCCGGACAGTGGCAGCTGCACGGCTCGCTGCTCGCCGAGATCGACCGCATCCTCGACGAACTCGACGTCGAGAAGCGCACCGAGCGGCTGACGGAGGAGCTGGACCGGCACTCCCGGGCGTCCCGGGAGCGCTGGCCGCTCCTCCACCGCCTCAGGCGGCGGGTGGTCCGCAGCCGGTTCGGCAGCCGGAGCACTCGCGCCTGACGGTCCCGGGGCGCCGCCCTTCCGGCGGCGCCCCCGACCCCCCCGTCAGCCCGCGGCCACCGGCTCCCGGTCCTGACGCCGGTCGTACTCCCGGTCGTGGTGGCGGGAGATGTTCCTCTCCAGCAGCGCCAGGCAGTCCGCCACCCCCACGGACGCCGGCGTGAACGCGGGCAGCCGCCCGTCGTCCCGCTTCAGCCCGCTCAGCGCCTCGTCCATCGCGGTCTGCGCCGCGAACAGGCACGGGGTGCTGTAGATGGCGACGTCCACGCCCAGCTCCGACAGCTCGGGCAGCGACAGCCGGGGCGACTTGCCGCCCGCGATCTGGTTGAACAGCAGCGGCTTGTCGCCGATGACGTCCCGCACCTGGCGGATCCGGTCGACACTGCGCACTCCGTCGACCAGGATCACATCGCAGTCCGTCGCCGCCAACGCCTTGGCCCGGCGCAGGATCTCGGGCTCGTCCGTGGCGTCGGTGCGGGCCACGACGACCATGTCGCGGCGCGCCTGGAGCACCATGTCGAGCTTCTCCAGGTACTCCTCCAGCGGCAGGATCAGCTTGCCGTCCACGTGCCCGCAGCGCCGCGGCCGCTTCTGGTCCTCCAGGATCACGCCGGACGCGCCGACCTGCTCCAGCGAGCGCACCACGTGGCAGGCCGTCTCGGGGTCGACGTAGCCGTCGTCGATGTCGACGAGCAGGTGCTGCGCGGGGAACGCCTGGCGCAGCCGCTGGACGAAGCCGACGAGGTCGGGCCAGGCGATGAAGCCGATGTCGGGCAGGCCGTAGTGGGACGCGGCGAAGCCGAAGCCGGAGACGAACATGCCGTCGTAGTGCCGGGCCGCCACGGAGGCGGAGAACATGTCGAAGACGCCGATGAGCGGGGTGGTGCCGGTGTCCGCGATCGCGGCGCGTAGCCGATTCGGGTGGTTCACGGTACCCTCCGGGGTGAGTTGGGCAATGCGCGGGCCGACCGCTGCCGCCAAGCTCGTGACCGGCCGCGCGTTGCTGACCAGGACCCGGGTGTCCGCCGTGGAGAACGGCGTACCCCGGGTTCTGTGCTGTGTCCGGTGCTTGTGCTGTGTGCGCTCGGGGCCGGTCCGCCCGGTGCGGAGTGGCGCCCCTCACTTCCGGTCCGGAGGTTAGTCAAGTCTTGGTCATGGGGCAATCAGAGAAAGGCAAAGTCCCGGGCGGTGCGGTGCTTTTGCGCCGAAAGGCGCGCGCACCGCTCGGGACGGCCGGTTCCCCCGTCGTGCCGGACGTCAGCCGCGGACCGGCACCTTGTGCGCCACCGCGGTGACGTGCAGCTCGCCGTTGTCCACCAGGTCGTCGAGCGGGATCGCCTGGTGCGTCCGCGCGGCGGGCGGCGTCACCAGCAGGTACGTGCCCTTGCGGGCCGCCGTGCCGGAGTGTGTCCAGGCCACGTTGGCCTGGGCGGCCTCACCGGACTTCAGGTATATGAGCTTGTTGCCCGGGTCGTCCGCGTACCAGGTGCTGCCCCACACCGTGCGCGACGGCAGATCCTTGCGCTGGGAGTCCGCCAGGCCCAGGCCCGGGTACCCGCGCAGCGCGCACGTCCGCTGGGTGGTGTTCTTCAACTCCAGTGTGCCGCCCGCGTGGTTCATCCCGCCGCCCAGCCGCTCGGCGAACGAGATCCGCAGGTCGGAGGTGCCGCACGTCGGGGTGGCCGACGCGTTCTCCGGCCCGTCCTGGGCGGCGCCCGCCGTCCCGGACGCGGCGGCGAGCGCGATCCCCGCGGCGGCGGCGACGCTCACGAGGCGTGTGGCGGTGAGGCGTGTCACGAGCAGTCCCTTTCCTTGAGTCTTCCCCTGAGTTTCACGTGCTGTCATGCTCGCTGCGCCTACCCGTCGCATGCGCCCTCGAACGCGCCGGAGCGTAGGGAACGCGCCACCCCGGCGGCCGGAATTCCCTTTTCTCTCCGTGGGTTTCCTCATCGTTCCCCCCTGCTTCCCCTCCCGGAAAGACCCGGTCATGCCCGGTCGGGCGCCAGGTGGACAGGGCGTTCCGATTCTCTTGGCCCTCTCGGGGGCGGTCAATCGGCGAAATGGAGGGCGCAAGGAGGGAGTTCGGCCGGGCCGGACATCGGCCCGAAACCGCCGTCGGGCCTCTTGCCTGCCCCAGCGGGCACGTTAGGCTGCCCCGCCACACGTGGTTCAGGCCGGACGAGTTCTCGGGGGACTCCAGATGCTCTTGCGACGGATGATGCGACGGACGGCTCGGCGCGCTCTCCAGGGGGCGCCTCCCTCGTTCTCCCCCGAACCGGCCGCCACCTGTCCCGCCGCCGGCCGCCCGGCGCGCGCCCGGTGGCGCGTGGCCCTGACCCGGGCGCCCTTCCGGACGGCGGCGCCGGCCTGCGCGCTGGCCTGCGCCGCGCTCCTGGTCGCCACGGCCGCCCCCGCCCCCGGAGCCACTCCCGCGCCGTCCGTGCGGGCGGACGCGGTCCGGGCGGACGCCGAGCGGCTGGCCGGCCGGCTGGCGTCGGAGGTCACCGCCGCCGGGGCCTGGCGCCACCTGGAGGCGTTCCAGCGCGCGGCCGACGACCACGACGGCGTCCGCGCCGCCGGCACCGCCGGGTACGACGCCTCGGCGCGGTACGTCACCCGGCGGCTGACCGAGGCCGGCTACCAGGTCCGCGTCCAGCGCTTCTCCTTCCCCGACAGCGTGCCCATGGCCCAGACCGCCCAGGTCACCGCGCCGGACCCGCGCACCCTGCACCCGCTGCTCGCCCGGTTCTCGCCCGCCACCCCGGACGGCGGATGGCGTGGACGCCTGGCCGTCCTGCCGGAGAAGGCGTACGGCTGCGACGCCGCCGACTACGCCGGGGACGTCCGCGGCCACGCCGTCCTCGCCCGCGTCGGCGGCTGCGACCTGGCCCGCAAGACCGAACTGGCCGCCGCGGCCGGTGCCGCCGCCCTGCTGGTGAACGTCGACCAGCAGCCGGCGGACATGAACATCCGCTCCACCGTCCGCCCGCCCGCCGTCGCCCGCGTCCCCACCGCCAACCTGTCGCGCGGCGAGGCCGAGCGGCTCGCCGCCGACGCCGCCCGCGGACCCGTCGACCTCTTCCTCGACCTGCGCGGCCGGGCCGTCACCACCGACTCGTACAACCTCCTCGCCGACACCCCAGCCGGACGCTCCGACCGCACGGTCGTCCTGGGGTCGCACCTGGACAGCGCCACCGAGGGCCCCGGCCTCAACGACAACGGCAGCAGCGCGGCCATGGTCCTGGAGACCGCCCTGCGGCTCGCCCCGCACCGTGACCAGGTCCGCAACCGGGTGCGCTTCGCCTTCTGGGGCGCCGAGGAGGAGGGCATGGTCGGGTCCGGGTACTACGTCGGGCAGTTGAGCGACCGGGAGCGCCGGGAGACCGCGCTCGTCCTCAACTTCGAGACCATCGCCTCGCCCAACTACGCCCGTATGGTCTACCACGGCACCGGCGCCGTACCGCCCGGCACCGACACCGTCGAGAAGGTCTTCACCGACCGCTTCGCCCGGCGCGGACTGCCCACCGTCCCGCTGGAGTTCGACGGCCGGTCCGACTTCGCGCCGTTCATGGCCGCCGGCATCCCCGCCGGGGGCGGCTCCGCCGGCTACAACCACCTCAAGACCCCCGAATGGCAGCGGCTGTTCGGCGGCACCGCGGGCGAACTCACCGACCCCTGCTACCACCAGACCTGCGACACGCTCTCCCACCTCGACCGGACCATCCTCGGCCAGTTCGGCGACGCGATGGCCTGGGCGACCGCCCGCTTCGCCGTCGACGTCTCCGACGTCGGCACCGCCCGCGGCCGGTGAGCCGCACGCCCCGGGCGCTTACGATGACGGGACCGCCCAGCGTGAGGAGCCGGCCATGAGCACCGCCTTCCCCCTGACCCGGACCACCTGTCCCGTCCCCGAGGCCGAGCGGGCCGCGCGGCTCGCGGCGCCGGGCTTCGGCCGGTACTTCACGGACCACATGGCCACCGCCACCTGGACGGCGGACGGCGGCTGGCACGACCGCGGCATCGGCCCGATCGCCCCGTTCACCCTGCACCCCAGCGCCGCCGTCCTGCACTACGCCCAGGAGATCTTCGAGGGGCTGAAGGCGTACCGGCACTCCGACGGCAGCGTCTGGCTGTTCCGCCCGGAGGCCAACGCCCGCCGCTTCCTCCGCTCCGCCCGGCGGCTGGCCCTGCCCGAACTGCCCGAGGAGGACTTCCTCGCGAGCATCGAGGAACTGGTCCGGGCCGACGCGGCCTGGGTCCCCGTCCCCACCGGCGAGGAGAGCCTCTACCTGCGGCCCTTCATGTTCGCCTCCGAGGCGTTCCTCGGCGTACGGCCCGCCGCCGAGGCGCGCTACGCGGTGATCGCGAGCCCGGCCGGCCCGTACTTCCCCTCCGGCGTCACCGGCGTCACCCTCTGGATCAGCGGCCGCTACACCCGCGCCGCCCCGGGCGGCACCGGCGCCGCCAAGTGCGGCGGCAACTACGCCGGCGGCCTGGCCGCCCAGCTGGAGGCCCGGAACCACGGCTGCGACCAGGTGCTGTACCTGGACAGCGCGGGCCGGGGCACCCTGGAGGAATCCGGCACCATGAACCTCTGCCTGATCACCTCCGACGACGAGCTCGTCACCCCGTCCCTCGGCACCATCCTGGAAGGCGTCACCCGCGACACCGTCCTCACCCTCGCCCCCGACCTCGGCCTCACCCCCGTCGAACGGACCGTCACCCTCGACGAACTCCGCACCTCCGCCGCCGACGGCCGCGTCACCGAGGTCTTCGCCGCCGGAACGGCCGCCGTCATCACCCCGGTCACCGGCTTCAAGAGCGACGCCCACACCTTCCCCATCGCCGACGGCACCCCCGGCAAGAAGACCCTGGCCCTCCGCGAGCGCGTCCTGGACATCCAGTTCGGCCGCGCGGAGGACGAGCACGGGTGGCTGCGACGGGTGCTCTGACGGTGGGTGTTCCGACGGCGGGTGCTCCGACGGCCCTCCGACGGCCGGGGTCGGGCGGGCGGCAGCCGCCACGGCGGCGGTGCCCGCCCGGCCTCCGGAGTGCCCGGTCAGCGTCGAGGGCTGCTGAGCCCGTCGCTCCGGTGCGCCCACAGGGTGGCCTGCGGGTCCACGTAGGGAGCCGCCCCGGCGGCCCGGTCCTGATCGTGCCCGCACCGGAGGGAGACCGTCGCGGGGCCCGCGCTGGAGAAGGCGCCGTGGACGCTGACCGTGGCCACGTACACCCCCGTGCCGGCGCTCCCGGCGGAGGGGCTGCCGACCATGGTGGACGCCCCGCCGACGGGGGTATCGCCCGAGTACAGCGTGCACCGGGTGTAGTCGCTGGGCCCCCAGCCCACCAGCGTCGCGTTGCCGGACAGCACCCAGGAACCGGCGGGCACCGAGTCCGACACCACCGTCGTGGCCACCCCGCCCTTGGTGCTGAGCTGCACCGCGGACGAGTTCTGTCTCAGCACGTCCTGCCCGGTCGCGAGCCTCGGCTCGGCCACGGGCGCCGCGGACGTACCGGCCGACGCCGACGCGGCCGTGAGAACACCGCCCGCCACCAGGACACCGGCGCCCAGCAGCGCCATCGACCGGGACGACTTCGTCATCATCTGGCTTCCTCTCTCGGGTGGTGCCGGTGGAAACCCTCGCGACAGAGGATGGTGCTCCGGAAGCCGGTGGGACAGAGAGTGTTCGGCCGACTGCGAGGCCGGAACTATCCGGTGCTCCCTCCGCCCGTCCGCACGGGCCGTACCACCCGTCAGACCGCGCCCCCCACCCGCGGCACGGGCAGCCGTCCCACCGCCCGCGCCCCCCCGTTCGGCGTCCGCGAAGTGCAGCGTCCCCCCGTGCAGAAGGGCGATCTCACGGGAGATGGCCAGGCCGAGGCCGGCGCCGCCGGCGGAGCGGGTACGGGCGTCCTCCAGGCGGCCGAAGCGTTCGAAGACGTGCTCGCGCGCGGGGACCGGGATGCCGGGTCCGTCGTCGGAGACCTCGACGACGACGGCCCCGGAGGAGTCCGGACGCACCGTGATCCCGACGGCGGTATCGGCGTAACGGCAGGCGTTGTCCAGGAGGTTGCGGAGCAGCCGTTCCAACTGGACGGCGCTGCCGCGCACGGTGACGGGTTCCTCCGCGGCGGAACAGCGGATCCGCAACGGCCGCTCCCGGCGCCGGTGGCGGTACTCCTCGGCAAGATCGTGGGCGAGGCCGGCCAGGTCGACGACCGCCTCGCCGGGCGGCACGCCCCCGTCCAGCCGGGCCAGCAGCAACAGGTCCTCGCTCAGCAGCTGCAACCGGACGACGTCGTCGAGCGCGCTGCGCACGGCGGCGGGCCAGTCGGCCTCCTCGGGGTGGGCCAGGGCGGCTTCGAGGGAGGTCCGCAAAGCCGTGAGGGGGCTGCGGAGTTCGTGCGAGGCGTCGGCGACGAACCGCCGCTGGAGCTCGGCCGCGTTCTCCAGCCGGTCCAGGATCGCGTTGGTGGTCAGCGCCAACCGGGTGATCTCGTCACCCGACGCGGGCACCGGCACCCGCCGGTCCAGGGAACGGGCCGTGATGTCCTCCAGCTCCCGGCGGATCGCCTCGACCGGGCGCAGCGCCCGCCCGGCCGTCGCCCAGGCGGCGACGGCGAGCAGCGCGGCGGCGACCGGCGGCCAGACGAACATGCCCCAGCCGAGGGTCGACTCGTACCCGGCGACGTTCTCCCCCATGTGGGACTCCCACCACAGGCCGCACGGCAGGACGAGCGCCGCCCCGCCGCCGGCCGCGAGCGCCAGCCGGCCCCGCACGGACAACGACCGCCAGGAGGGCTCCGCCGCCGTCCAGGCCGCGGTGGCGACGACCAGCGCGATGACGGGAGCGGCGAACAACGGTCCCCACAGGGCGGCGTACCGGCCGGTTCCGAGCGGGTCACCGTGGTTGTGGTGGCGGAGCCAGCCGGTGTGCGCGTTCAGCTGCCAGGCCGTGAGGGCCCCCGCGGCGACGGCGGCGCGGAGCCGCGGCCCGCGGCGCGGACCGCCGGCGGCCCAGGTCGCGGCGGCGACCAGAAGCGTTCCCGCAGGAATCCCGAACACCCGGATCCTGGTGATCACCGGACCCACACGGTCCGCCGGCGGGTACGCCGGAGAGTACCCGCCATGCCCCGCGGCGACGGCGTCCGCGTGGCGCAGCAGGGCGACGAACAGCAGCAGCACGCCGGCCGCCGTCAGCGCGGCCACCGCCGCGGCACGCGTCCGGGGCCGTCCCACCGCCCGCCGCACGAGCGCGAGGGCCGCGGTCACCGGGCGCTCACCCGGTAACCGCCCCCGCGTACCGTCCCGATGGTCGCGCGGTCGAACGGCGCGTCCACCTTCCGGCGCAGCGCGCTGACGTACACCTCGACGATGTTGAGGTCGCCGTCGTACTCGGCCGACCACACCTGCTCGGCCACGTCCGTCTTGGACACGACCTCACCGGGCCGCCGCATCAGGCACTCCAGGACGGCGAACTCCTTCGCCGTCAGCCGGATCGCTGTCTCCCCGCGCCGGCAGGACCGGTCCGCCGGATCGAGCCAGAGGTCGCCGACGTTGAGGACCGCCCGGCCGCCGCCGCCCCGCCGCAGCAGGGCGCGCAGCCGCGCCTCCAGCACCACGTACGAGAACGGTTTGGCGAGGAAGTCGTCGGCGCCCGTGTCGAGGGCCTCGGCCTCGTCGTACTCGCCGTTCTTCGCCGTCAGCATCAGGACCGGCGTGGCGACGCCCTCCGCCCGCAACCGGGCGCACACCCGGTAGCCGTTGAGCCCGGGCAGCATGATGTCGAGGACGATCGCCCGGTACGCGTGCTCCCGCGCCAAGTGCAGCCCGGTGAGCCCGTCGTGGGCCACGTCCACGGCGTAACCGGCGGCGGACAGCCCCCTCTGCAGGGAGGCGGCCAGCCGTTCCTCGTCCTCGATCACCAACAAGCGCATCGGGCCAGTATCCCGGCCCCCTCGCGGCCGCCTGAAGAAGCCTTCAGCTTTCTTCAGCGTCCCTTCAGCGGTGCCGGGAGAGCATCCGGGTGCCCTCGCCCGCCGCTCACCGAAGGTCGTCATGCAGACCGTCGTGCCCCCGCCGACCGTCGTCTCCGCCCCGCATCCCCGGTGGCGGACCGTCCCGCCCGCCCTCCGGCGGCCGGCGCTGGTGGTCGCGGTGCTCGCCACCGGTACCGCCGTCGCGCAGCAGGTCCTGTTCGCGTGCGGGGGCGGTGGCCTGGTGCCCGGACGGCAGCCGTGGCCCTTCCTGCTCCTCGCCGTCCCCGCCTGGCTGGTGGCCCGGCCGTGGGCGGAACGCCCGGTGCCCGGGGCCGTCCTGCGGGGGACGGACGTCCTGCGGCGGATGCCCGCGTGGGCCGGGGTCCTCGCCGTCCTCGCCGCGGCCGGCGCCGTCTGGGCCGTCCTCCAGGACCACGAACCCCTGATCGGGCACGAGGAGGCGGTGTACGCGAACAAGGCCCGTTCCTGGCGGGACGGAACGCCCGCCGCGGGCTGGGGGGAGTACCGGCCGCCGGGCCTGCCCGCCCTGGGCCGGCTCGCGCTCGCCGTCCACGACGACGTAGGCGCCCTGCGGGCGGTCGCGCTCGTCCTGGCGCTGTTCACCCTGACCGTCGTCTGGTGGGCCGCCGCCCGCTGGACCGGCCCCCGGCAGGCGGTCCTGGTGATGCTCCTGATGCTGGGTGGACTGGGGTTTCTGCGCCGGGTGCCGGAGTTCCTCAACGACATAGGGGCGACCGGCCTGTTGCTGCTCGTCGTCGTCCTCCTCGTCCGCGCACAGGAGGCTCCGGGACCGTTGTCGCTGCCGGCCGCCGCCGGGGTCGCGCTGGCCGCCTTCCACCTCCGTTACGGCGTGGTGGGGAGCCTGGCCGGCGTGGCCCTCGCCGCCGTCCTCGCGTACGGTCCGCGTGCCTGGCTGGCCCAAGGGCGCCGGCTGGCCGTCGCCGGCGGCGTCCTGCTCGCCGGCCTCGTCCCGCACCTCGTCCACGCCGTGCACACGACGGGGTCGCCGCTGGGCCTGATCGTCGACGCGACGGACCGGGCCAACCGCTCCTACCCGGGCGACGGGCTCGTCTACTACCTGGCCGTCTTCCCGTACCGGCTGGCCGGCGACCTCGGGGCGGTGGTGATGACGGCCGGCCTCTGCTGCGCGGCCGCGGCCGTCCGGAGGCTGCGCGGCCGACGGGCGGGAGGAGAGGACCGGCGCCACGCCTTCCTGGGGCTAACGGCCGTCCTCGTCCCCGTCGTCCTCGGCACGGCCACGGACGGCGAACCGCGGTTCGTGTACCTGCCGGTGGTCCTGCTCATCCTGCTGGGCGTCCGGCACCTCGCCGGCCGGGCCGGCCGGTACGCGCGCCCGCTGCTCGCCGCCGTCGCCGTGCTCGCGGCCGTGACCGTGCCGGCCACCGCCCAGTACGTGGCGCGCGTCGCGATGCCGAAGCCGATGGCGCAGCACGCGTCCACGGTGCCCGTCGCCCGCGAACTGGCGGACGGGCGGCGGCCCTGTCTGATCGTCACCGCTTACGAGCCCGAGACGGGCTGGTACTCCGGCTGCGACGCCGTCACCTTCGACCAGTACCGGGCCCGACCACGGCCGCCGGCCCGGGTCCGCACCAGCTTCGTCCTCTACGAGCGGGGGCGGCTCCAGCCCGGACGCGCGCGGCTCGCGGAGCTGATCGGGGGCCGTGACGTCACCGTCCGGGTGACGGCGGCACGGGGGGCGCTGGGGCGGGCGACGGTCATCACGCCGCGGTGAGCCGTCCCCGCGGCACCGGTTCGTCAGGTCACCGGTCGCGGAAGGTCTGTACTCCCGCGCGGCAGCCGCGGGTCCAGGCGTCCGGGTAGGCGGTGCCGGCCTTGTGGGCGCGTTTCTCGCAGCCGCCCCAGACGACCTCGCGGACGGCCGAGCCCTTGCCGCCGGCCTCCAGGACGTCCTGGCCGGTGTCGAAGCCGTCGTCGTAGGCGGACTCGGAGGTCTCCTCCTCCTCGTCGTCCTCCTCCTCGTCCTCCGCGCCGTCGCCGTCCGGGTCCGCCGCCTCGTCGTCCTCGGCGTCGTCGTACGCCTCGTCCCCGGCGGCCCCGCCGTCTTCGTCCTCGTACGCGCCGTCGTCACCAGGCGTCGGGTCGCCCGCCGTGCCCGGGCGGCGGTGGTCGTCGCGGGGGCCGGGGTCGGTGCCGCAGGATGTCAGGAGGAGGGAGCAGGCGGCCGCCGACACGAGGAGAACGGGCAGGGCCCGGCGGGGGCGCCGGGCGGGAGGGGCCGGGGGGTGGGCGTCGGGGACCGTCTGCTGTGCCATACGACCGTACGGTACGGGGTCCGGGGCCCCGGTGCTCAGCCGCCCGTGGCCGGCGTCAGGACGAGGCGGACCTCCAGCTCGTGCTCGCCCGGCACGGTGCCGTGCTCCTCCACCCCGAAGGCCCCGGCCAGCTCGTCGTGCACCTGGCGCACCGGCTGCGCGGCGCCGAACAGGTCGACGGTGACGGGGGCGTCGAGCGGTACGGGAGCGGGGCCGGTGCGCGGGCGGCGGGCCCGGGTGTCGACCACCGTGCACCAGACGACGGGCTTGCCCGGTGCCGTCCCCCGGCCCTCGCTCCGTTCGGCGATGACGGTGCCGGGTGAGGTGGGGAAGGCGGCGTCCAGGGCGGCGATGACCGCGTCGGCGGTCTCCCGGCCGCAGCCGGTCAGATGGACGCTGACGTGATCCGCGCTGTCCGGGTTGGTCACCGGGAGCTCCTTTGCGTCGTGCCGTCGTCGGCCGCTGCCGCCGGACCGTCCCCCGGCTCGACCGTACGGGCCGGCCGGGCGGGCGGCACCCGGGGCGGGTCCGTCCGTGGCGGACCATTCGCGGCGTCCGGCCGCGTACCCGCTGAGCAGGGGCGCATGCCCCGAGTGGCCCAGTGCGACCCCGTTCGGCTCTGCCGGGTGGGGCCCTGATCCCCGATCCTGGACGAAGGGGATGACCAGGAGGATTGGGTCGACTGGGACAACGGGGGCGGCGCCACCGCGCCGCCCCGCGAGGGAGAGCGGTCCGTGATCACACGCATTCGCCTGCCGCACCGGCACCTGGCGCCGCCGGGACGCCCCGGGCCCCCGCCCGAGCCGCCCCGGCGCCCCCCGCCGCAGCCCAAGCCCGGCTGGGGCCGCTGGGTGCTGGCCTTGGTGCTGGTGCTGTTCGTGATCGTCATCCTGCTCGCGCGCGGCCTGCCCGGCGGCGAGACGCACGAGCGGTCGTACAGCGACTTCGTCGCCAAGGTGGACGCCGGGCAGGTGCGCAGCGTCGACATCGGTGACAAGGGCACGGTGACCGGCCGGCTCAAGGACGGCACCGAGTTCACCACCCAGCTGCCGACCGCCCTCGGCGCCGGGCAGCTCGAACAGCGGCTCCAGGCGCAGCACGTGGAGATCACCGCCTCCCGCAGCGGCCAGGGCAGCCCCTGGCTCTCCGTCCTGCTGGCCTTCCTGCCCCTGCTGTTCCTGGGCGCCTTCTTCCTCTGGGGCGCCCGCCGCGCCGCCGGCTCGCTGTCCGGCGGCATCAGCGCCATCGGCCGTTCCCGCGCGAAGATCATCGAGGCCGAGCGGCCCACCACCGGCTTCGCCGACGTCGCCGGCTACGAAGGCGTCAAACAGGAGATCGGCGAGGTCGTCGACTTCCTGCGCAGCCCCGAGCGGTACGCCCGGGCCGGCGCCAAGGGACCCCGCGGCGTGATCATGGTCGGGCCGCCCGGCACCGGTAAGACCCTGCTCGCCCGGGCCGTCGCCGGCGAGGCCGACGTGCCGTTCCTGTCCGTGACCGGCTCCGCGTTCGTCGAGATGTTCGTCGGTGTCGGCGCGTCCCGGGTCCGGGACCTCTTCGAGGAGGCGCGGAAACGGGCACCCTCGATCATCTTCATCGACGAGATCGACGCCGTCGGCGGCCGGCGCGGCGGCGGCACCCGGCTCGGCGGCAACGACGAGCGCGAGCAGACCCTCAACCAGCTCCTCGCCGAGATGGACGGCTTCGACCAGAGCAGCGGCATCGTCGTCGTCGCCGCGACCAACCGGCCCGACGCCCTCGACCCCGCCCTGCTGCGCCCCGGCCGCTTCGACCGGCAGGTCACCGTGCCGCTGCCCAACCAGACCGAACGGGCGGCCATCCTCGCCGTGCACGCCCGCGGCAAGACCCTCGACCCCGGGGTCGACCTCGCCACCGTCGCCCGCGCCACCCCCGGCTTCTCCGGCGCCGACCTCGCCAACCTCGTCAACGAGGCCGCCATCAACGCCGTCCGCGCCGACCGCGCCGTCCTCACCGCGCAGGACCTCGACACCGCCCGCGACCGGGTGCTCCTCGGCCGCCGCGAGACCTCCAACGCCCTGCTCCCGGAGGAACGCCGCTCGGTGGCCGTCCACGAGTCCGGCCACGCCCTCGTCGCCGCCCTGTGCGAGCACGCCGACCCCGTCGCCAAGGTCACCATCCTGCCCGCCGGGGTGTCCCTCGGCGTCACCGAGCAACTCCCCGAGGCGGAGCGGCACCTGTACAGCGAGGGCTACCTCACCGACCTGCTCGCCGTCCGGCTCGGCGGGCGGGCCGCCGAACTGGTCGTCTTCGGCGAGGGCTCGACCGGCGCCGCCAACGACCTGGCGGGCGCCACCCTCATCGCCACCCGGATGGTCCGGGAGTTCGGCCTGTCGAGCGTGCTGGGGCCCGTCGGGTACGCCGCGCCCGGACAGCAACTGCTCGGCGAGACGGCCGAGGAGCTGCAACGGCGGCCCTACTCGGAGCAGACCCAGCGGATCGTCGACCAGGAAGTGGCCCGGCTGCTGGGGCAGGCCGAGGAACGCGCGCTGGGCCTGCTCCGCGAACACCGAACCGCCCTCGACCGGCTGGCGGACCTGCTGGTCGCCAAGGAGACGGTGGACGGCGCGGTGGTCCTGGACGTGCTGCGGCGGGAGGGTGGGTGACCGGCGTGGCCGGGGGGCCGCCCGGGCTGCCCGCCGCTCAGAGCTCCCAGCCGTACATCGGCGACCGCCGCGGCTCCGGCCCCGCCCCGCGCGTCGCCACGTCCCGCTCCGCCGTGCCGATCAGCCGGTCCCCGAGCTCGCGCAGGGCACGGCCCGCGGCGAACTCGTCACCGATCACCGGGACGTCCTGGTCGCCCGGCGCGCACCGGGCGACGCCCTGGCCCGTGACGGTGGTGGCGCCGGTGTCGAGGACCGCGCGGGCCTTCGTGGTGCCGCCGTCCTCGGTGAGGTCCAGCCGGATCCTCCACTCGGTCGTGTGCTCCATGGCTCACTCCTCGCTCGGGTGTCCCCGCCTCCATTCTGCCGCCGCCGGCGCCCGGGTGACCGTCCACGACCGGTCCGGGTGCGGAGCGTGGCTATTCGCGTACGCTCCGCAGTCGACCGCTGTGCGGAGCGGACCGTTCCATGGCGGGCCGTGACCCTTCCCTGAGGCGCGTCGTTCGGGTGGAACGCCGTGGATCCGGGGCGTCAACTGCGCAGGGTGGACAAGCCCGTTGTGCGTGTGATGTCGCGTTGCCGTGGTGAACGGCGGTGGCCGGGCGGTAGACCAGTGTCGTCACCCCGGACAACGGCCGTCGCCAGGAGGTTCCGTGAGCCCACGACGTACGCTGCTGCGCGGCACCCTGGCCGCGGTCCTCTGCGCCGCCGTCCTGCCCGCCTGGGGCACCCCCGGCCGCGACCGGCGGAACCCCGCGCCCACCGGCGCGGAGGCCGCCACCGCCGCCTACATGGAAGCCGTCCGCACCGACCGGCGGGCCCTCCGCGCCTTCCTCCACGCCCTGCCCAAAGGCGCCGACCTGCACAACCACCTCGGCGGCGCCGCCAGCACCGAGCTGCTCGTCGACCTCGCCGCGCGGGACGGTTTGTGCATCGAGAAGGAACGGCTGCGCGCCGTACCGCCGCCCTGCCCGGCCGGCGGCAGACCGGCCGCCGACGTCCACGCCGACCGGGCCTTCCACCGGCACCTCGTCCGTGCCTGGTCCATGCAGGACTTCCGGCCCGGCCGCGAGTCCGGGCACGACCACTTCTTCGCCACCTTCGAGAAGTTCGAGCCGGTGGAGATCGGGCACATGGGCCGGCTGCTGAGCGAGGTCGCCGACCGGGCCGCCGCACAGCACCAGTTCTACCTGGAGACCATGGTCACCCACGCCACCGCCGGGGTGGCCGCGCTCGCCGCGCGGGCCGGCTTCGACCCGGACCTCGGCCGGCTGCGCGGCCGGCTGCTCGCCGGGGACGGGCTCGGCCGGCTGGCCGCCCGGGCCCGGGCCGCCATGGACCGGGCCGCCGCCGAATTCCGCGCCGCCTCCCGCTGCGGGACACGGCGGCCCCGCCCCGGCTGCGGGCTGGAGATCCGCTTCATCACCCAGGTCGACCGCTCCGCCACCCCCGAGCAGGTCTTCACCGAGCTGCTCCTCGGCTTCGAACTCGCCCGCACCGACCGGCGGTTCGTCTCCGTCAACCTGGTCTCACCCGAGGACGGCGCCGTCGCCCTGCGGGACTACGGGCTGCACATGCGCATGCTGCACCGGCTGCACGCCTGGTACCCGCGCGTTCCCGTCACCCTGCACGCCGGCGAGCTGGCGCCCGGGCTGGTCGGGCCGGAGGACCTGCGGTCGCACATCCGCCAGGCCGTGCTGACCGGGCACGCCCGGCGGATCGGGCACGGGGTGGACGTCGGGTGGGAGGACGCCTCCCGCGAGCTGCTGGCGGTGATGGCGGAGCGGCGGGTCCTGGTGGAGATCCCGCTGGTCAGCAATGCCCAGATCCTGGGGGTGGCGGGGCGTCGGCATCCTTTCGAGCTGTACCGGGAGCATGGGGTGCCGGTCGCTCTCGCGACGGACGACGCGGGGGTGGAGCGGAGCGACATCACGACCGAGTACGAGCGGGCGGTCACCGTGCACCGGCTGGGGTACCGGGCGCTCAAAGATCTTGCGCGGACGTCGCTGGAGTACGGGTTCCTGCCCGGGCGGAGCCTGTGGCGGGACCGGGGCGGCTTCGTGCCCGCGGCGCCCTGTGCCCGGGACCGGGCGGGGGCGGGGCGGCCTCGGGCGGCCTGTGCGGCGCTGCTGGGGGGTAGTCCGAAGGCGGCGGTGGAGTGGAAGCAGGAGGCGGCCTTCGGCCGCTTTGAGGAGCGGTTCGGGCGGGCCCGGTCTGTGCCTGCGGCGCCGTCGGTGGGGTGAGGGTGCCCCAGCCCCGCCCTCTCACCGTTTCCTGCGGGGGCTGCGCCCCCCGCACCCCCTCAAGCGCGCTGCGCGCTCCCCCAGAGGGGGTGCCCCCAGTCCTCAAACGCCGGACGGGCTGGTTGGCTCCCGCCAGTCCGTCGTCAGTCTTCCGTCCTTCCCGACGGCCACCGCCGTGCCCAGGTCCGCCGACGCGCGGGAGAAGCGGTGTTGGATCCAGGCGCGGGCGTGTTCCGCGGCGAGTTCCGTGTGACCGTAGCCGAGTTGGAGGGGGACGGCCTCCAGGCGGGTCGGGGTGGTGCCGTCGAAGGTGACGAGGAAGAGGAGGCCGAGGTCGTTGCGGAGGACGGGGTCCACGGCGTAGTCGTCGACGAAGTCGCCCATGTCGTACAGGGTCCGCCGGCCGGCGCCGTGGAAGACGTGGGCCGAGTGGCCGGCGACGAGCGCGGCGCCCGCCGTGTGCAGCCGGGTGGCGGCCTCGCGGACGTAGCCGGGCGGGGCGGAGGTCATGTTGGGGCCCCAGTGCGGGGTGACGAGCACCGCGTCGGCCTGCCCCGCGGCGTCCGCCACCGCGTCGTGCAGCCAGCCGGGCAGGCCGTGGTGGAGGTCGGCCCAGGCGACGCCGGGGCGGTCCGGGGCGGCGGCGAAGTCCTCCGGGTGGTCCGTGGCGCCGAGTACCGCGAGCCGCAGGCCGCGTGCCTCCAGCAGGGCGGCCGCCCGGGCCCCGGCCGCGTCGGCACCGGCACCGACCACCGCGATCCCGGCCTCGCCCAGCAGGTCCAGCGTGTCCGCGAGCGCGTCGGCGCCGTAGTCGAGGGCGTGGTTGTTGGCCAGGTTCACGCAGTCCACGCCGAGGCGGGCGAGGACCCGCGCGGCCACCGGCGGCGCCCGGAAGAAGAAGGGTTTGCCGGGGGCCGGCCACGGCTCGCCGCGCGCGGACACGCAGCACTCCAGGTTGAGGACGAAGAGGTCGGCCCCGGCCAGGGCCTCCCGCACTCCGGGGGAGACCAGGGTGTCCGGCGCGGGCGCCGCCGCCAGCCGCTCGGCGGCGCCGCGTCCCAGCATGGTGTCCCCGGCCAGGGCCACGGTCACGGTCACCGGCGCTACCTCCCGCCTGCCGCTCCCTTCAGTCTCGGCCGTGGCCCGGCGGCCACGCAAGCGGCGGGGGATCAGCGCCGGAGCACCTTGCGGGCCAGCGCGTTCCCCAGCAGCTGCGCGATCTGCACGAGCACGATCAGCACCGCCACCGCCACGACCATCACCGAGGTGTCGAACCGCAGATAGCCGTAGGACATGGCCAGATGGCCCACCCCGCCGCCGCCCACCGTCCCGGCCACCGCCGAGAAGTCGATCAGTGCGACGAGCATGAACGTGAAGCCGAGGACGAGCGGTCCGAGGGCCTCGGGCACCAGCACGGTGAGGAGGATCCGCAGTGGGCCCGCGCCCATCGACCGGGCGGCCTCGATCACCCCGGACTCGACGGACAGCAGGTTCGTCTCGACGATCCGGGCGACGCCGAAGGTGGCCACGACGACCATCGGGAAGACCGCCGCGTCCGTCCCGATCATCGTGCCCACCACCTCGCGGGTCACGGGGGAGAGCGCGACGATGGCGATGACGAACGGCACCGGCCGGACGACGTTCACCAGCGTGCTGAGCACGGCGAAGACCAGCCGGTTCGGCAGCACCCCGCCCTTGCGCGTGGCGTAGAGGGTGAGGCCGACGGCCATGCCGAGCACCGCCGACAGCGCCAGGGTGACCAGCACCATGTAGACCGTCTCGCCGGTCGCGTCGACCACCTTGGGCCAGAACGTGCTCCAGTCAGCCCGCATGAGCGCCCACCTCCGTCGTGGTCCGGACGGCGTCCAGCGCCGCCACGAACGCGTCCACGTCCCCTTCCTCGCCGCGCAGTTCGAGCGTCACGCTGCCGAGCGCGGCGTCGCGCACCTCGCCGACGCCCGCGTGGGCGATCGTGAAGTCCACCCGGTGCTCGCGCAGCAGCCGCGACAGGTGCGCCGCGCCCGGCGCGTCCCGCGTCACCGGGACGGTGACCAGCCGCCCGGCGTGCCGGCCGCGCAGCCGTTCCAGTGCCTCGCCCTCGGGCGGGTCCCCGAGCGCGGAGCGGACGAACACCTTGGTGACGGGGTGCCGCGGCCGGGCGAACACCTCGTACACCTCGCCGCTCTCCACCACCCGGCCCTCCGACATCACGGCCACCTGGTCGCACAGGAAGCGGACCACGTCCATCTCATGCGTGATCAGGACGATGGTGATGCCCAGCTCGGCGTTGACGCGCCGCAGCAGTTCCAGCACCTCCCGGGTGGTCTGCGGGTCCAGGGCCGAGGTCGCCTCGTCGCACAGCAGCACCTTCGGCGACGTGGCCAGGGCCCGGGCGACGCCGACGCGCTGCCGCTGGCCGCCCGACAGCTGCTCCGGCCAGTGCCGGGCGCGGTCCTCCAGGCCGACGAAGCGCAGCACCTCCAGGGCCCGCCGGCGCGCCTCGGCGCGCGGGGTGCCGGCCAGCCGCAGCGGGTAGGCGACGTTGCCGAGGACCGTGCGCGAACGGAACAGGTTGACGTGCTGGAAGACCATCCCGATGGAGCGCCGGACGGCCCGCCGCCCCCGCTCGTCGAGCTCCGTGAGGTCCCGGCCGCCGACCAGCACCCGTCCCGCGGTGGGGACTTCGAGGTGGTTGACGAGCCGCAGCAGGGTGCTCTTCCCGGCGCCGCTGTGCCCGACGACGCCCAGGACGGTGCCCTCGGCGACCGTCAGGGACACCCCGTCGACCGCGGTGAACTCGGTGCCGTGCTTGCCGGGGTAGGTCTTGCGGACGTCCCGCAGTTCGATCACGGCCGTCAGCTTCCCTGCTTGGTGAGGCGGTCGAGCTCCTTCTCCAGCGCGGCGGGCGGGATGTCCACCATGTAGCGCGCGCCCTTGCCGGACTTCCGCACGGCCGCCTGGACCTTGTTCGACCGGTAGAGCCGGACGACCTCGCGCAGCGTCGCGTCGTCCTTGTCCTTCGCCCGGGCCGCGATGACGTTGACGTACGGGCGGGTGGCGGCGCTCTCCGGGTCGTCCCGGAAGACGGCCTGCGCGATGCGGTAACCGGCCTGCTCGGCGACGCCGGCGTTGATGACGGAGGCCGCGGTGTCCTTGAGGGCGCGCGGCGTCTGCTGGGCGTCGACCGGGGTGAGTTCGAGGTGCCTGGGGTTGTCGGTGACGTCGTCCGGAGTGCCGTAGATGCCGGCCTTCTCCTTGAGACCGATCAGCTTGGCCTCGCGGAGCACGAGCAGCGCCCGGCCCTGGTTCGACGGGTCGTTGGGGATCGCGATCCGGGCGCCGTCCGGGATGTCGTCCACCGACTTGTGCTTGAGCGAGTACAGGCCCATGGGCGCGACGGAGGTGGAGGCGAGCGGCACGATGTCGGTGCCGTTCTGCTGGTTGAACTTGCCGAGGAACGCCAGGTGCTGGAAGGCGTTGAGCTCGATGTCGCCGTCCGCCAGGGCGCGGTTGGGCAGTTGGTAGTCGTCGAAGTTGACGATCTTGACGTCGATGCCCTCCTTCTTGGCCTCCTCGGCGAGGACGTCCCACTCCGGGTCGGACCCGTTCACCCCGATCCGCACCTGTCCGTCGGCGGACGAGCCGGACATCCCGCAGGCCGACAGCAGGGCGGCGAGGGCGGCTGCGGCGGACGTCGCCGCGGCGCGGCGGAGTACGTGTTTCATGAGGGCTCATTCCGGGTGGTGCCGATACAGGGCCGGTGCGGAAGACGATCACCGGCGGGTTGCTGGAGATCGTAGGAGCGAAACCCGGAATGGCCTGGTGATGAAAGGAAGGGTTCACTTCCTTGCAATGAAACAAAGGGCGGCGGGGCGGGTTGGCCCTCAGGATGCCGTGCGCTCCACCGCCTCCTTGACGACCGCCGGCAGCTCGCCCGTACGGGCCATGGCCGCGCGCTGGAGGTCCGCGCCGCCGCCCCGGGCGAACAGCCGCGCCACCGACTCCTCCACCAGGGCCAGGTCGCCGGAGTCCGCGAGCGCGTCGCGGACGTGGTCCACCAGTGCGCGCACCACCGTCTCCGCCGGGGCCGGGGTCCACTCCAGCGGGTGCACCAGCCCGTCCGTGACCCCGGACTTCGCCGCCCGCCACGACGCCAGCCGCAGCAGCCCCACGGACACCGGCTCCGGCGGCCGCCCGGCCCGCCAGTCACGGGCCGCCGTGTCCACCAGCCCCCGGGCCAGCGCCGCCACCAGCACCGTGTCGTCCGGGTCCAGACAGACGTCGGACACCCGGATCTCCACGGTGGGGTAGTTCCGGGACAGCCGCGCGTCGAAATAGATCATGCCTTTGTCGAGCAGCGTCCGTGTGTCGAGCAACTGCCGTACGTGGGTGTGGTACCGCTCCGGGCCGCCGAACACCTCCACCGGCCCGGCCGACGGCCAGCGGCCCCACACCTGGCTCCGGTAGCTGCTGTAACCGCTGTCGTGGCCCTGCCAGAAGGGGGAGTTGGCGCTGAGCGCGAGCAGCGGGGCCAGCCAGGGGCGGATCCGGTCCAGGACCGCCACCCCCTCCTCGTCCGACGCGACGCTCACATGCACATGGCACCCGCAGGTGAGCTGCTCCTGTGCCGTGAGCCCGAACTCCTCGGCCACCTGCCGGTAGCGCCGGCCCGCGCTCAGCGACGGGGCCACCGGCAGCGGCGAGGTGGCCAGGGCCGCCACCGCGGCGCCGACGGCCCCCGCCCGCTCGATCGCCGTGGCACGCCGCCGCCGAACCTCAGCCGCCAGGTCCGTCATGTCCGCCGTCGGCCGGGTGGCCGTCTCCAGCTGCTCCCGCTGAAGCTCCTTCTCCAGCTCCGGATCGTCCCCCCGGGCCAGGTCCTCCAGTGCCAGCACCGTCCCGGCCACGGCCCGCGGTTCCCCGCTGCCCGGATCCACCAGGAGGAGCTCCTCTTCCACTCCGACGCTACGCATGCCGCCATCCGCCCCTTCCCAGGGTTCCGCCAGTCGTTCGCAGCCCGTATACCCAGGTCGGGCGGGGTTGCGCCGACCAAACGGAACCGTTCTCAGCCGGGCGGGTCCGGTGCGCGGCGGATCCGCACGACGTCATGGGCGTGGCCGATGACGTACGTGCCGTCCGGCCGGGCGAAGTGCTCCCGCACGTAGGCGGCGAGACCGGCCCGGGAGGGAAGCGGGTCCAGGTCCCCCAGTCCGGGCACATTGATCATGAACTCGGCGGTGTCCAGGGCCGCGCGCGGATCGGCCGTCCGGTACGCGTTGTCCACCGTTTCCACGGACCAGTCGGCTACCCGCCCGGCCTGCCGCTCCACCAGCCGCCGGGCGGCGGTCCGCACGTCGAACCGGGCCCCGGTGAAGTGCCGCACCATGCGCATGCACGCGTTGTCCGGATTCTGCAGCAGGACGAGAAGCGTGCCGCCGGGCGCCGTCCAGTCGAAGACCCGGTCGAGGGCGCCGGCCCACTCCTCCCCGGGCAGGTAGTACAGCACGTGCGAGAGGAGGACCAGATCCGCCCGGACGCCGGGCTCGGCCCGGTCGACGGGCTCCGCCACCACGGTGGCACCCGGACACGCCCGGCGCAGAGCCTCCCGCATCGCCGCGCTGGGCTCGACGGCGACCGTCCGCCCGAAGTACGGCGCCAGGCGGGCGGTGGTCCGCCCCTCGCCGGCGCCGACGTCCAGGAACACCCGGCGCCGACCGAGCCCCTCGACGAGGTCGACCAGGCGCGCCTCGATGTCCTCCTTCTCGTCCGTCCCTGCCAGGAAGAGCTCGAACGCCCGCCGGTAGGCGGCGCTTTCGACCTCCAGCACCCGCACCGGCCCGGACCCCGCGAACGGCACGGACATCGGCACCACCCCTTTCCCTGTCCCGTCCCCCCCGGCCATGGCACCGCGTTCCGCGGCCCGCGCCGCGCAGGCACGTTCCTGCCCGCGTGTCGCGTGCCGTACGCGCGTACGGAACCGGTCCGGCGCCCCTCAGTCCGCCGTGGGATCCGGACCCGACGCCACCAGCGCGGCCACCGCCTCCGGCGCGTGGCCCGCCGCCCGCAGGGGCGCACGCACGTCCCGGCCGAGATCGTCCGGCACCCGGCCGGCGAGGGCCGAACAGGGGCCGGCGAGCTCCACCTCGCCCAGCGCCGCCGGCAGCAGGACCGTCCGGGCCCGGCCCACGGTCAGCGTGCCGCCGGGGTAGCGCAGTTCGGCCGGTCCGTCGAGGACGGTGACGACGAGGGCGCCGGTGAAGGAGTGCCGCAGCGCCTCCCCGGCGGGAACCGTCCAGCGTTCGAGCGCGAAGTACGGCCCCGCCGTCAGCAGCGTCCGCGTCCCGCCCCGGGCCGGCAGGGCCAGGCCGGGCAGGCACCGGGGCCGCGGCGCGGGATCCCACTGCTCCAGCAGCCGCTCGACGTTGGCGTGCCACTCGTCGTCGGAGAGCGGCGAGCCGTCCTCCATCCGGTGCCGCATGGCGTGCTGCTGGACGTCCGAGGTCTGCTCGATCTCGTAGACGAGCGTGCCCGGCCCGAAGCTGTGCACGGTGCCGCCCGGCACGTACACCGTCTCCCCGGCGCGGACGGGGATCCGGCGCAGCACCGCGTCGAAGTCCTGCCGCAGCAGTGCCCGGCGCAGCGTCTCCCGGCCGACGCCCTCCCGGGTGCCGGCGTACGCGGTGGCGCCCGGGGCGGCGTGCAGGATGTGCCACGCCTCCGTCTTGCCGTTCGGCTGGTTCTCCAGCCGCCGGGCGGTGCGGTCGTCGGCGTGCAGGTGGACGGGGAGCGCGCCGTGGGCGTCGATGAACTTCGTGAGGAGCGGGAAGTGCGGGCCGCGCCGGCCCGGCCCGGCGAGCTCGTCCGGGTGCCCGAGGAACAGCTCGCGCAGCGTCCGCCCGGTCAGCGGTCCGCCGGTCACCCGGGCGATGTCCCCGTCCACATCGCTGACCTCCCAGGTCTCCGCGACCCGGCCCGCGGGCAGCCCGGCGCGGCCCAGCCGGTCCGCGATGGCCCGGCCGCCGAAGACGTGCTGCCGCACGGGCGTCGTCAGCTCCAGCGGGTACCAGGGGACGCCGGGCGCCGCGCTCACAGGATGGGCTTCCCGCCGGTCACCGCGACGCGGGCGCCGGAGATGTAGCTGCCCTCGTCGGAGGCGAGCAGGACGTAGACGGGCGCCACCTCGGCCGGCTGGCCGGGGCGGCCCAGCGGCGTCTGCTCGCCGAAGTGCTCCACCTGCTCGGGCGGCATGGTGGAGGGGATCAGCGGCGTCCAGATCGGGCCCGGGGCCACGCTGTTGACGCGGATGCCGCGCTCGCCGACGAGCTGGGCGAGGGCGGCGCAGAAGTTGGCGACGCCCGCCTTCGTGACGTCGTACGGCAGGAGCGTCGGCACGGGCATGTCGGAGTTCACCGAGCTGCTGCCGATGATCGAGGCTCCGGGGCCCATGTGCGGCAGGGCGGCCTTGCAGAGGTGGAACATGGCGCTCAGGTTGGTGGCGAGGGTGCGGTCCCACTCCTCGTCCGTGACCTCCTCCAGCGTCCCGTGGGTCATCTGGAACGCGGCGTTGGAGACCAGCACGTCGATCCGGCCGAACTCCTCGACGGCCTTGGCGATGACCGCCCGGCAGTGCTCCGGCCGGGCGAGGTCACCCGGGACCAGCACGGCCCGGCGCCCGGCCTCCTCCACCCGGCGGGCGGTGTCCCGGGCGTCCTCGTGCTCGTCCAGGTAGGAGATCAGGACGTCGGCGCCCTCCCGGGCGTAGGCGATGGCCACGGCCTTGCCGATGCCGCTGTCCCCGCCGGTGACCACCGCCGCCTTGCCCTTCAGCCGGCCCGACCCCCGGTAGCTCTCCTCGCCGTGGTCGGCCCGGGGCCGCAGCTCCTTCTCGACGCCGGGGACCTCCTGCTGCTGTGCCGGCCGGGTCATGGTGCCTCCTCGCTCCGCGCTCGGCCCTCGGGGAGGGCGCGCGGGGATGTCTGGGATCTTCCCTGGGGACCTTTCCTGGGGGTCTTCCCTGGGATCTTCTCGGTACCGGCTCCGCGTACCCGGCCGGGCGGCCCGGATGCGCACCGTGGGTCGCCACCCCGCCGACGGCCGGCGCCGGCGCCCAGCCTCGCCGATCCGCCGCGGCGGCGGGGAGAGGCGGGCCGCCGGTGCCGGGCGGTGCGGCCGGATGGCGCACGGCCGTGTGGGAGAGCACTGGTGAGGGCAGCCTCGCGCGGACCGCCGGCGGCCGGGGCGCCTCGTGGGCGTGTGCGGACCCGGGCGGGAACGGAGCCGCCGTACCGCTGTGCGGGGAGCCGGGCGCGGGCCGGCGCTCGTGGGGTTGTCCGCCCGGCAGGGCGTGGGGACGTGCGCGGACCCGGATACGCCCGCGCGAGCGACCGGCCCCGCCGCACCGGGCGTCAACGGCCCCCCGGCCGGGCAGACCGCCTCGACGGGACCGTCGCCCCGTGCGGGCGAACGAGTGATTCGCCCCCTCCGTGGGCAGGCGGTGCCGCGACCAGGGAAAGGGGAAACACCGTGACCGCTCTCGGCCTGCCCGCCACCGTCCGCGCCTGCCTGTTCGACCTGGACGGTGTCCTCACCCGGACGGCGACCGTCCACGCTGCGGCCTGGAAGGAGATGTTCGACGCCTTCCTCGCCCAGCGCGACGGGCCGGACTTCCGGCCGTTCGACAAGGTCGCCGACTACGACGCGTACGTCGACGGCATGCCCAGGGCC
The DNA here is from genome assembly GCF_020099395.1 of Streptomyces mobaraensis. Lineage (NCBI taxonomy): Bacteria > Bacillati > Actinomycetota > Actinomycetes > Kitasatosporales > Streptomycetaceae > Streptomyces > Streptomyces mobaraensis. Next base: position 7,255,015 of record NZ_CP083590.1, read on the forward strand.
GACGGCGTCCGGACCTTCCTGGCCTCGCGCGACATCACCCTCCCCGAGGGGAGCGACGACGACCCGCCGGACCGGGAGACCGTGCACGGTCTCGGCAACCGCAAGAACGCCCTGGTCCTGGCGAAGATCAAGAAGGAGGGCGTCCAGCCCTACCCGGGCTCGGTGCGGTACGTCGAGGCCGTCCGGGCGGCCGGGCTGCGCCGGGCCGTCGTCTCGTCCAGCGCCAACTGCCGCGACGTCCTCGTCGCGGCGGGCATCGAGGACCTGTTTGAGGTGCGGATCGACGGCCTGGTCGCCACCGAACGGCACCTGCCGGGCAAACCGCATCCCGACACCTTCCTCGCCGCCGCCGAGGCGCTCGGCGTGGCCCCGGCCGAGGCCGCGGTCTTCGAGGACGCCCTGGCCGGCATGGAGGCCGGGCGCTCCGGGAAGTTCGGCCACGTCGTGGGCGTCAACCGGGCGGACCAGGCCGACGCGCTGCGCCAACACGGCGCGGACGTCGTCGTGGACGACCTTTCGGACCTTCTTTCGGATCATCTGGGGGAGACAGCGTGATCACTCATCCGGCCTTTCTCGTCGAGCCCTGGTGCCTCCGCGAGACCGAGCTCAACCTGGGGGTGCTCTCGCAGAGCGAGTCGGTCTTCGCGCTGTCCAACGGCCACATCGGCTGGCGCGGCAACCTGGACGAGGGCGAGCCGCACGGGCTGCCGGGCAGCTACCTCAACGGCGTCTTCGAGTTCCGCCCGCTGCCCTACGCCGAGGCCGGCTACGGCTATCCGGAATCCGGCCAGACGGTCATCAACGTCACCAACGGCAAGGTGATCCGGCTGCTCGTCGACGACGAGCCGTTCGACCTCCGCTACGGCCGGCTGCACCGGCACGAACGGGTGCTGGACTTCCGCACCGGCCTGCTGCACCGCACCGCCGAGTGGACGTCGCCCAGCGGCCGGAGCGTCCGCGTCCGCTCCACCCGGCTGGTCTCCTTCACCCAGCGCGCGGTGGCGGCGGTGGCGTTCGAGGTGGAACCCCTCGACGGCGACGTGCGGATCGTCGTCCAGTCGGAGCTGGTGGCCAATGAGGAGATGCCTGACCTCGGCGGCGACCCGCGGACGGCGTCCCAGCTCAAGGACCCGCTCGTGCCGGAGCAGGCCGCCGCCCACGGCTCCCGGCTGCGGCTGCTGCACCGCACCGCCCGCAGCGACCTGAAGGTCGCCGTCTCGGCGGACCACGTCGTCGACGGGCCCGAGAAGACCGAGATGTCGTCGGAGAGCAGCGAGAACCTCAGCCGGCTCACCGTGGCCGCGCGGCTCGGCTCGGGACAGCGGCTGCGGGTGGAGAAGTTCGTCTCCCACGGCTGGTCGGCCGTCCGCTCCGTCTCCGCCCTGCACGACCAGGTGGACGCCGCGCTCGCCGGCGCCACCAGCACCGGCTGGCGCGGGCTGCTCCAGGAGCAGCGCACCTACCTCGACCACTTCTGGGCCCGCGCCGACGTCGAGGTGGACGGGGACGCCGAGATCCAGCAGGCCGTCCGGTTCGCCCTGTTCCACGTCCTCCAGGCGGGCGCCCGCGGCGAGGCCCGCGCCCTGCCCGCCAAGGGCCTCACCGGACCCGGCTACGACGGCCACTGCTTCTGGGACACCGAGTCCTTCGTCCTCCCGGCGCTCACCTACACCGCCCCCCAGGCCGTCGAACAGGCGCTGCGCTGGCGCCACAGCACCATGCCCGCCGCCCAGGAACGCGCCCGCCAACTGGGGCTGCGCGGCGCCGCGTTCCCCTGGCGGACCATCAACGGCGACGAGTGCTCGGCCTACTGGCCGGCCGGCACGGCCGCGTTCCACGTCAACGCCGACATCGCGGACGCGGTGGTGCGGTACGTCTCCGCCACCGACGACGAGGACTTCGAGCGGGAGATCGGGCTGCCGCTGCTCGTCGAGACCGCCCGGCTCTGGCGGTCGCTGGGCCACCACGACCACCACGGCGACTTCCACATCGACGGGGTGACCGGCCCCGACGAGTACAGCGCCGTCTGCGACGACAACCTGTACACCAACCTGATGGCGCAGCAGAACCTGCGCGCGGCGGCGAACGCCGCCGAACGCCACCCCGACACGGCCGGCACCCTCGGCGTCGACGACGAGGAGACCGCCGCCTGGCGCGACGCGGCCCATCGGATGACCCTGCCGTACAACGAGGAACTGGGGGTCCACGAACAGTCGGCGGGGTTCACCGGCCACCAGATGTGGGACTTCGCGCGGACGGGCGAGGACCAGTACCCGCTGATGCTGCACTTCCCCTACTTCGACCTCTACCGCAAGCAGGTCGTCAAACAGGCGGACCTCGTCCTCGCCATGTGTCTGCGCGGCGACGCCTTCACCGACGAGCAGAAGGCGCGCAACTTCGCCTACTACGAGGCGCTGACCGTCCGCGACTCCTCGCTCTCCGCCTGCGGGCAGGCGGTCATGGCCGCCGAGGTGGGCCACATGCGGCTCGCCTACGACTACCTGGGCGAGGCGGCCATGATGGACCTCTCCGACCTGGAGGGGAACACTCGCGACGGGATACACATCGCCTCCCTCGCCGGCACCTGGTTCGCCCTGGTCATGGGGTTCGGCGGGATGCGCGACCACGGCGACGCGCTCGCCTTCGCGCCCCGGCTGCCCGAACAGCTCGGCAGGCTCGCCTTCACCCTCCAGGTCAGGGGGCGCAGGCTGCGGGTGGAGATCACGGGCACCACGGCCACGTACACCCTCCTGGAAGGGGAGGCCCTGGACGTGTGGCACTGCGGCGAGCGGCTGACGGTGACGCCCACCGCGTCGGAGTCCCGCGAGGTGCCGAAGCTGCCGGCCCGGCCCGCGCCGGAACAGCCCGCGGGCCGCAGCCCGGCGCGGCGCCGGGCGGTCGCCCACGCCGAGTCGGAGGCGGCTCCGGGATATCGGTGAGGCGGGTAGGGTTGTTGAGGGTGGTGTGACCATTGCGCCGCACCCTAGGGTGCGGCCATGAGCGCAACCGACTACCTCTCCGACCTGTTCTCGCTGCACGGGCGGGTCGCTGTCGTCACGGGCGGCAGCTCCGGCATCGGCCGGGCGATGGCGGTGGCCCTCGCCCGGGCCGGGGCGAGCGTCGTCGTAGTGGCCCGCAGGGAAGCCGAACTCGACGACACCGTCCGCGAGATAGCGGCACACGGCGGCCGGGCGGCGCGGGTCAGCGCCGACCTCGGCACCCGGAACGGCGTCCGCGCCGCCGCCGAGGAGGCCGCCCGGGCGTTCGGCGAGCCCGACATCCTCGTCAACAGCGCGGGCGTCAACCTGCGTCCGCCGATGGGCGAGCTGGGGGACGACGTGTGGGACGCCACCCTGTCCGTCAACCTGGAGGCCCCCTTCCTGCTCGGGCAGCGGTTCGGGCCCGGCATGGCCGAGCGCGGATACGGGCGGATCATCCACGTCACCTCGCAGCAGGCGCACCGGGCGTTCGTGCAGAGCGGCGCGTACGGCGTCTCCAAGGGCGCCCTGGAGTCCCTCGCCCGCTCCCAGGCCGAGGCCTGGTCGCCGTACGGCGTCACCTGCAACACCCTCGTCCCCGGCTTCGTCATGACCCCGCTCAACGCACGCCTCTCCTCCGACCCGGAGAAGGTCGCCGCGCTCGCCGCCCGCACCCTCACCGGGCGGAACGGGGTCGCCGAGGACTTCGCGGGGGCGGTGGTCTTCCTGGCGAGCCGGGCGTCGGCGTATGTGACGGGGCAGTCGGTGTTCGTGGACGGAGGGTTCTCGGTGCACTGAGCGGCGTCGCCTCCGAAGGGGCGACCCTGAGGGGGCGTCGGATTTTCTCAGGGTGGCGTCAGGGGTGATGTGGGGGAAGGCCCGGATGCCGGGGGCGGTGCCGGCGGAGAAGCATGGGGCACATGAATTCCTCTTCTCCGACGCACACTTCCTCTTCGACGCACACTTCCTCTTCCCCGGGCGCGTCCGCGCCTTCCGCTTCCCGGCGCCGCCGCCGGGCCCTCGCCGGGGCCGCGCTGGCCGGTTCGCTGCTCCTGACCGTGGGAGCACCGGCCGCGCTGGCCGTGGCCGACACGGGCGCCGCCTCGACCCCCGCCTCCGCCCCCGCCCGGGGGCAGGCGATGCCGCCGCTGGACACCCAGGCCCTCCGCGCGGCCATCGCGAACCTCGGCGACCCGCAGGCCACGGCCGCGCAGGTGAGAGTCGACGGCTCGGCCGGGCGCTGGTACGGCACGTCGGGCGTCGCGGACCTCCGGACGAAGCGTCCCGTACGGCAGGACGACGCGTTCCGGATCGGCAGCATCACCAAGGTCTTCGTCGCCACCGTCGTGCTGCAACTGGCCGCGGAGCACAAGGTGGACCTCGACGCCCCCGTCCAGCGCTACCTGCCCGGTGTGCTGCCCGCCGGCTTCCCGCCGATCACGATCACCCACTTGCTGAACCACACCAGCGGCCTGCCGGCGGAGAAGGGCACCCCCGACGTCTCCACCCCCGAGAAGGTCCTCCAGCACCGCTACGACCGGTGGACGCCGCGGCAGATGGTGTCACTGGTGAGCCACGGGACGATGAAATTCGCCCCGGGTACCAAGCAGGAATACAGGGGAATCAATTATGTGCTGGCCGCCATGGTGATCGAGAAGGTGACCGGCCACGCCTACGGGGACGAGATAGGCAAGCGGATCATCCGCCCCCTCCACCTCACCCGGACGTCCGTGCCCGGCAAGGACCTCACGATCCACGGGCCGCACGTGCACGGCTACTTGGCGATGTCCGACGGCACTCTCCGGGACGCCACGGTGTACGACCAGACGGAAGCCTGGGGCGAGGGGGAGATGATCTCCACCACCGGGGACCTGGACCGCTTCCTCTCCGCGCTCTTCTCCGGCCGGCTGCTGCCCGCGGCCCAGCTGGAGAAGATGTTCACCCTGCCGTCCGGGAACGTGCGCATGGTGGACGGCACTCCGGCCCGCTACGGCGCCGGACTGCAGACGGTCACGGTGAACGGCGTGACGTTCTGGGGCAAGACCGGGGAGCGGTACGGCTACAACTCGGCGATGGTCGCCACCCGCGATCAGCAGCGTCGGCTCGTGTACTCCTTCAACCCCACCCACCGCGACCAGTCCCAGATGAAGATGACCCTCCGCATAGCGGACGCGGCCACCAAGGGGAAGAGGAGCTAGCGGCGGCTCAGCCGACGTAGCGGCGGGCGCGGGTGATGACGACGACGGTGGTGGTGCGGGGAGCGGTCACGGTTCCTCCTCGTGCGCGCGGCGGGCCGTGACGGTCGGCGGTGGCGGGCCGCCCCGGCAGGCGGGCGCGGCCGGACCGGTCGCAGTGGCTTGCGGCGCCGGACAGGGAGCGCGCTCGACGAGCCGCGCGCCGCGTTCGACGGCCGGCGGCAGGGGGCGTCGGCGGGCCAGGGCGGCGGGGAGCCGGCGCAGGACCCCGGCCAGCGCGCGCCGGGCCTCCCGGTCGCCGGGGCAGTCCCGCGCCAGCGACCAGGTGCGGGAGAGGGCGTACGGCAGGGGGCGGACCAGCCAGGCCGTCAGCAGCTCGTTGCGCCGCACCCGTGCCGGCCGGCCGGCACGCGGCGCCGGGTCGGGGACGTGCCGGGCGACGAGGGCGGGGCAGTGGACCAGCCCCCAGCCCCGCCGGGCCAGTTCGAGGGCGAGCAGGTTCTCCTCGCCCGCGAAGTGCAGCAGCGGGTCGAAGCCGCCCGCTTCGAGGAAGGGCTCCCGTCGTACGACGGCCGAGCAGGCGAGGAAACCGAGGATGGAGGGACCGGGCAGGTCGGGCGCCCGGCCCAGAGGGGAGGCCGCGAGGACGCGGTTGACGGGATCGGGCCGGCCTTCGGGGCCCACCCGGATGGTGGCGGCGATCAGCGCGAGGCGCGCGTGGGTGTCGAACAACTCGGCCGCCGCGGCGAGGGAGCCGGGCTCCCACCAGGAGTCGTCGTCCGCGAACGCGATGTAGGGCGTGTCCAGGGCTGCCGCGCCGATGTTGCGGCCCACGGCGCCGAGGTTGCGGCCCGTCTCCAGGAGACGGACCTGTGGATGCAGGTCGCGCACGGCGGCGGGGGTGCCATCGTGGGAACCGTTGTCGACGACGATGATCGGGGGGTGCTCGGGGAGTTCGGTGAGGTGGTGGAGGGTGCGTAGGAGGTGGGGCCGCCGGTTGCGGGTGATGATGACGACGCCTACGCGGGGGGTGGGGGCGGGGGGCACGGCTCCTGGGTAACCGTTGCGCGGGGGTGCAAACGGTGGGGTTGCCCCGGACCCGCCCCTTCACCGCTTCCTGGGGCTGCGCCCCAGACCCCGCTTGTCGCGGCTTCGCCGCTCGTCCTCAAACTCCCCCAGAGGGGGCACCCCCAACGGGCTGAAATCAGCCCGTTGGGGGTGCCCCCTCTGGGGGAGTTTGAGGACAGCGCGCGCAGCGCGCTTCGGGGTGCGGGGCGGAGCCCCGCAAGAAACGGCGAAAGGGCGGGACCGGGGCAACCTCACCCCCCGACCTCCCGCCGCTCCAGCGCCCGCACCGCCGGCCCCTGAAGCACCGACCCGTCGGGCGCGAACCGCGAGCCGTGGCAGGGGCATTCCCACGCCCGCTCCGCCGCGTTGAAGGCGACCAGGCAGCCCAGATGCGTACAGCGGGCGGACACCGCGTGCGCGGTGCCGTCCTCGTCGCGGTACACCGCGCAGTGCCGGCCGTTGACGCGCACGACCTCGCCGGTTCCGGGGGCGATGCCGGCGACGGCGTCCGCGCCGCCCGGCCGGAGCCGGTCGCCGACGAAGTGGCGGGCGACCTCGGCCTGGTGCCGGAGGAAGGCGGGGGCCTCGCGGACCTGGGTCCAGAGCCGGCGCGGGTCGTAGAGGTCGGCCCATGGCGGGCGCCGGCCGTCGATCAGTTCGGTGAGCAGCCGGCCCGCCATGACGCCGCCGCTCATGCCCCAGCCGCCGAAACCGGTGGCGACCCAGGTGTGGTGGGCGCGCGGGTGGAAGGCGCCGACCAGGGGGACGGTGTCGGTGGAGTCGTTGTCCTGGGTCGCCCAGTGCCGGTCGAACACGAGGGCGGGGAAGCGTTCGCGGGCCCAGCCGGCCAGCCGCTCGAAGCGGGCGGCGACGTCGGCGGTGCCGGGCTTGAAGCTCTCCCCGGTGACGATGAGCAGTCGCCGCCCGTCCTCGTGCGGCGCGCTGCGGACGGACCGCGTACCGCCCTCGGAGGTGATGTACATCCCGCCCGGGTCCTGGTCGGCGGGCAGGGTGCCGGTGACCACCAGTTCCCGGCGCGGTGAGAGCCGGGCGAAGAGCAGGGCCCGGTCGAAGACCGGGTAGTGGGTGGCGACCACGACGTCCCGGGCGGTGAGCACGGCGCCGTCCGCGGTCGTCACCCGGCAGGGCGTGCCCTCGTCCAGGCCGGTGACCCGGGTGTGCTCGTGGAGGGCGCCGCCGTGCGCGACCAGGTCCCGGGCGAGGGCGAGCAGGTATTTGCGCGGGTGGAACTGGAGCTGGTCGTCGAGGCGTACGGCCGCCTCCACCCGGTAGGGCAGTCCGGTCCGCTCCACGTACGTCGCGTCGAGCCCGGCCTGGGCCGCGGCGTTGACCTCCTCGCGGATCTCGCCGCGCCCCTCCGGGCGGGTGATGTAGGTGAAGGCCGGCCGGCGTTCCAGCTCGCAGTCGGCCCCCAGCAGCGCCGCCACCTCCGCGACGCGCTCGACCGCCTCGCTCTGCGACCGCGCGTACAGCCGCGCGCCCTCCGGGCCGCGGGTGCGCCGCAGCCGGGCGTAGACGAGGCCGTGCAGGGCGGTGACCTTGGCGGTGGTGTGGCCCGTCACCCCGGCGGCGATCCGGTCCGCCTCCAGGACGGCCACGGACCGTCCGGCGCGCGCCAGTTCCCACGCGGTGCTGAGCCCGGCGACGCCGCCGCCGATCACGGCCACGTCGACGTCGGTCCCGGTGCCGGTGAGCGGGGGGTAGGCGGAGTCCGGGGAGGCGGGAGCGGTGGACAGCCAGTACGACTCGGGTTCACCGTGCAGGAGCGGGCCGGAGGGGCCGGAAGGGTGCGCCATGGAGGAACGGATTCCCCCGCGCGGCGGACGTACCCGGGCCCGCGTCCGCGGTTCGTCCGTTCGGCCGACCCGTCCGCGCCCCGGTTTCGGCGGACGCCGCCGGGGAACCCGGGATCCGGAATCCGGCCCCCCGGAGCCGGGGCGACAGGCGCGGAGCGACGAGAAGCGGCACGAGGGAGACGGCATGCGGGCCCTGACCTGGCACGGAAAGCGGGACGTCCGGGTGGAGACGGTCCCCGATCCCCGGCTGGAGGAGCCCACGGACGTCATCGTCCGCGTCACCTCCACCGGCATCTGCGGATCGGACCTCCATCTGTACGAGGTCCTCGGACCGTTCCTGGACCCGGGCGACATCCTCGGCCACGAGGCGATGGGCGTCGTGGAGGAGACCGGCCCGGACGTCACCGCCGTCGCGCCCGGCGACCGGGTCGTGGTGCCCTTCAACGTCTCCTGCGGCGCCTGCCACATGTGCGACCAGGGCCTGCAGTCGCAGTGCGAGACCACCCAGGTGCGCGAGCGCGGCATGGGCGCCGCCCTGTTCGGCTACAGCAAGCTCTACGGCCAGGTGCCCGGCGGGCAGGCCGAGTTCCTGCGGGTCCCGTTCGGCAACACGCTGCCGGTCAGGGTTCCGGACGGGCCGCCCGACGAGCGGTACGTCTACCTCTCCGACGTCCTGCCCACGGCCTGGCAGGCCGTCGAGTACGCGGCGATCCCGCCCGGCGGCACCGTCACCGTGCTCGGCCTCGGGCCGATCGGCGACATGTGTGCCCGGATCGCCCTGCACCGCGGCGCGAGCCTGGTCATCGGCGTCGATCTCGTGCCCGAGCGGCTGGCCCGGGCCGCCGCCCGCGGCGTGACCGTCCTCGACCTGCGCGCCCACACCGAGCCCGGCGACGACGTCGTCACCGCCATCCGGGACCTCACCCAGGGGCGCGGGACCGACGCCGTCATCGACGCCGTCGGCATGGAGGCGCACGGCGCGCCGGCGGGGAAGACGGCCCACCAGCTCGTCGGCATGCTGCCGGACACGTGGGCGCGGAAGCTGATGGAACGCGCGGGCGTGGACCGGCTGTCGGCGCTGCACACGGCGGTCGAGGCGGTGCGGCGCGGCGGAACCGTCTCCCTCTCCGGCGTCTACGGCGGGATGCTCGACCCGATGCCGATGATGACCATGTTCGACAAGCAGATCCAGCTGCGCATGGGGCAGGCCAACGTCCGCCGCTGGGTGGACGACATCCTGCCGCTGCTCGACGACGCCGACCCGCTGGGCGTCGAGGGGTTCGCCACCCACACGCTGCCGCTCGAGGAGGGCCCGAACGCCTACCGGATGTTCCAGGCCAAGGAGGACGGCATGGTCAAGACCCTGCTGAAGCCCGGGGCCGCCGCGTGACCGGCCGGCCGCTCGCGGCCCTCCTCGACGTCGACGGCACCCTCGTCGACACCAACTACCTGCACACCGTCTGCTGGTTCGAGGCGCTCCGCCAGGCCGGGCACCGGGTCGCGATGATGGACATCCACCACACCATCGGGATGGGCTCAGGCCGGCTCCTCGACCGGCTGCTGGGCGAGGACCGCGACCGCGACGCCGACGAAGGCGTCAGCGCCGCGCACAAGACCCTCTACGCCACCTGGTTCGAACGGCTGCCGGTCGTCGAGGGCGCCCGGGAGCTGGTGCGGACCCTCGCCGGGCGCGGCTGGCGCGTCGTCCTCGCCACCTCCGCCCAGGGCTCCGAACTGGCCGCGCTGCGGGAGGCGATCGGGGCGGACGACGCGATCCTGGCCGCGACCAGCGCCGACGACGTCGAGGCGAGCAAGCCCGCCCCCGACCCCGTACGGCAGGCCCTGGAACAGGCCGGGACGGAGCCCGGACGCGCGCTGTTCCTCGGCGACACCGTCTGGGACGTCCACGCGGCGCGCAAGGCCGGAGTGGACTGCGTCGCCCTGCTGTCCGGCGGCATCGCGCGCGCCGAACTGGAGGAGGCCGGTGCGGTCGCGGTCTACCGCGACCCCGCCGACCTGCTGGCGGGGCTGGACGGCAGCCCCTTCGCCCGTCTGGAGAAGGCCTGAGCACGCGCGACCGGTGACCCGCGCCCGGCGGTTCGCCGGGCGCGGGCCCGCGCTACCAGCGGTACCACCGGCCTCCGCCGGAGCGGACGAGGAAGCCGAGCAGCCAGATGACCAGCACGGCCAGCGCGATCCACCACAAAATCTTCACTGCGAAACCCGCGCCGAAGAGAATGATCGCGAGGATCAGGACCAGGAGCAGCGGCACCACAGTGATCACCTCCTGTCGGTCGCCCACCCGCCATGGGGACGGCCTGTGCACCTCCAGTGTCCTCCGCCTGATCCGTTTTGTCCTGGTCGTCTGCCCCCGGATTCCGGCGACCGGGAGCCCGTCCTCCCGTCGGCGGGGGCCCCGGCGCCGCCCCGGGGCGTGCATGGCCGGGTGCGCGCGGGGGTACCCGCCCCGGCCAGAGGAGGACGCCCCATGCCCACGCCCGGAGAACGCGACGACCGCGCGCGGAAGGGGGCGGACGAGACCGCGCGGCACCAGGTCAAGGGGCGCCATGAGACGCCGGAGGAGCGCGCCGACCGGCGCTGGACCGAACTCCTCCAGGAGGTGCGCGTCGCCCAGACCGGTGTGCAGATCCTCTTCGGCTTCCTGCTGACCGTCGCCTTCACCCCGCGCTTCACCGCCCTCGCCCCGACCGACCGCACCATCTACGTCGTCACGGTGGTGCTCGGGGCCGCCACCACCGGCGCCCTGGTCGGGCCCGTCTCCTTCCACCGGATCGTCACCGGCCGGCGGCTGAAGCCCGAGACGGTGGTGTGGGTGTCCCGGCTCACCGTCGTCGGCCTGGTGCTCCTGCTCGCCACCGTGGCCTCGGCGCTGCTGCTCATCCTCCGGGTCGCCCTGCGCGGCCCGGCGGTGCCGTGGGTGGTCGCCGGGCTCGTCGTGTGGTTCGTCTTCTGCTGGTTCGCCCTGCCCTGCTGGGCGCTGTTCCGCTACCGCGCCCGCAAGTGACGCCCGCCGCCCGGCGGGCCCGCCGCCCCGCCCCCGATCGGTCCCGTTCCCCCGGCGCCGGCCCGCATGGCGTGTCACGGTGAGGGCAGACGAGCCCAGGGGGGAACGAGCGCAGCGAGCGAAGGAGCAGCACGATGCCCGCAGGATCCAGCCCCAAGCGCGAGCGGCAGTACGAGCACATCAAGGACAGCGCGGAGTCGCGCGGCGCGAGCGAGAAGCGCGCCAAGGAGATCGCGAGCCGCACGGTCAACAAGGAGCGCGCCCGCGCCGGCGAGTCCAAGACGGCCAGCCGCACCTCCCTCCAGGACATGTCGTCCTCCAAGCGGGGCGGGCAGCGGTCGCACTCCGGGGCCAAGGGCCCCACCAGGGACCAGCTCTACGAAGAGGCCAAGAAGAAGAACGTCGAAGGACGGTCACAGATGAACAAGGACGAGCTGAAGCGCGCCCTCGGACGCTGAGACCCCGGACGGGTCACGGCAGTTCCACGACCCCCACCGCCGACTCCACCAGGCTGCCCAGATACAGCCGCCCGGCGTGGGCGCACACGCTGGTCACCATGCGGAAGCCGGGCGACGGCCGCCGCAGGTCCCGCACCACCCGGCCCGCCGCGTCCAGCGCCAGCAGCCGGGCGACCGGCCGCGGGCCCGGCAGCAGCGCGGACGGCAGCGCCCAGACGGCCCGCCGGAGCACCGGCGGCGACCGGTGCAGCAGGTCGAGCACGGGCTCGCGCGGACCCGCAAGAGCCACCCAGACGAGGCCGTCCGGACCGGTGGAGAGGTTGTCGGGGAAACCGGGGAGGTCGTCGGCGAACACCTCGTGGCGGCCCGCCCGCGGGCCCGTCAGCCACAGGCGCGTCAGCCGGTACGCCCCCGACTCGGCGACCACGACGGAGGAGCCGTCGCCGGTCACGGCCACGCCGTTGGCGAACTGCAGCCCGTCCAGCACCACTTCGGGCCGCGCGGCCCCGGGCTCGTACCGCAGCAGCCGGCCGGTGCCGGAGTGCTCCAGCAGGTCGCCCATCCAGTGCTCCAGCGGAAAGCGGGCGGAGGCGTCGCTGACGTACACGGCACCGTCCGGCGCGACGACCGTGTTGCTGCACACCCACAGCGGATCGCCGTCCGCCCCCAGCAGCGACTCGGTGCGCCCGGACGCCGGGTCGAGGCGCAGCAGCCCGCGTGCGGCGTCGCACACCAGCAGCCGCCCGTCGGGGAGCGGCCACAGGCCCAGCGGACGGCCGCCGGTGGTGGCGAGCGTCCGGGGCGGGCCGCCCGCCGGGTCGACGGACAGGATCCGCCCGTCCGCCACCCCCGTCACCAGCCGGCCCGAGGCGGCGTCCCACCGGACGTCCTCCGGGCCGGCGGCGCCCAGCGGCAGCCGCCGCACCGAGGGCAGTCCGGCCCGCGCCGCGCCGGGGACCGGGCCCCGGGGGCGGCGCGGCGGGTGCCAGACGACCGGACGGAGAGGGGGTTTGCGCGAGGACATCGGGAGAACCCTTCCTGGCGGGACGAGGCCGGGAGCGTACCCACGGCACCGCCCGGGAAACGGCCGTCCCCGGCCGACGTGCGCGCACCGCCGCCCCGTGGCACGGTGGGCGGGGCGCGGCACGGACCCGAACCGACCGACGACGCGCACAGCAGGAGGCACCATGCCGAGCCCCGAGGACGCCGAGAACCGCCTGCGGCGGGCCGCCGACGAGGAACGCGACGCCTACGGAGGCGAGGACCACCCCGTCGGCGCGTACGCCGGAGCCATGGGCGTGTACGTCGCGGGCATCGCCGCCCTGGCCGGCGCCGCCCGGCTCGCCGGCCGCCGGGTGCCCGAGCCCGGACCGTGGGACGTCCTGCTGTGCGCGGGCGCCACCCACCGGCTGTCCCGGCTGATCACCAAGGACTCCGTGACCAGCCCGCTGCGGGTCCCGTTCGCCCGCTTCCGCGGCGCCGGAGGCCCCGGCGAAGTCGAGGAGGAGGTGCGCGGCCACGGCGCCCGCAAGGTCGTCGGCGAGCTGATCACCTGCCCGTTCTGCACCGGCATGTGGATCGTCAGCGGGCTCGCGGCCGGGCTGGTCTTCGCCCCCCGGCCCACCCGGCTGGCCGCCGCCGCCCTCACCGCGCTCACCGGCTCCGACCTGCTGCAGTTCGCGCGGGTCCGGATGCAGCAGGCCGTCGGCGAGTGACGGTCGAAGCGACCGTCAAGGAGGGTTCCATGACGCATCCGTCCCACGACCGCCTGGAAGGCCGCGCCGCGCTGGTGACCGGCGCCTCCCGGGGGCTCGGCCTGCTCATCGCCCGCGAACTCGGCCGCCGCGGCTGCAAGGTGCTCATCTGCGCCCGCGACGGCGAGGAACTGTGCCGGGCCGAACGCATGCTGCGTGCCGAAGGCGCCGAAGTCCGCGCCCTCGCCTGCGACGTCACCGGCCCCTCGGCCGCCCGGCGGCTCGTCGACGCCACGACCGCCGCGTTCGGCGGCGTCGACATCCTCGTCAACAACGCCGGCAACATTCAGGTGGGGCCCGTCTCCGCGATGACGGAGACGGACTTCCGCGACGCCATGGAGACCATGTACTTCGCCCCGCTGCGGCTCGTCCTGACCGCCCTGCCGGAGATGCGCGAACGCGGCGGCGGGCGCATCGTCACCATCGCCTCCCTCGGCGGCCGGGTCGCCGCCCCGCACCTGCTGCCCTACGCCGGCGCCAAGTTCGCCCTCACCGGCCTCTCCCAGGGCCTGCGGGCCGAACTCGCCGCCGACGGCATCAGCGTCACCACCGTCCTGCCCGGCCTGATGCGCACCGGCTCGCACACGGCCGCCCGCTTCAGCGGCCAACCCACCCGCGAGTACGCCTGGTTCGCGGTCTCCTCCGGGCTGCCGCTGCTGTCCATGGACGCCGAGCGGGCCGCCCGCGCCATCGTCCGCGCCGCCGAGCGCCGCCGCCCCGAGCTGGTGCTCACCCCCATCGCCAAGGCCGCCGTCCGGCTGCACGGCATGGCCCCCGCCACCACCACCCGCGCCCTCACCCTCGGCGCCCGGCTGCTGCCGCGCGGCGGGCCCGGCCCCGCGCACGACGTCCCCGGCCGGCAGGCCGCCCGCCGGCTCGGCTCCGCCGCGGTCGCCCGCCTCACCGTCCTCAACGACCGGGCCGCCCGCCGCTACAACCAGCGGACCGGGCCATGAGCCGCGGCGCGGCGGGGCCGGCCGGCGGCGAGGACGCCTACGACGCGTCGCCCTTCGTGCCCGCCGGCGCGGACCTCGGCGCCCTGCGGGACGCGGCGGCCGGCTGCCACGGCTGCCCGCTCCACCGGAACGCCTCGCAGACCGTCTTCGGTGCCGGTGACACCTCGGCCCGCGTCCTCCTCGTCGGCGAGCAGCCCGGCGACCAGGAGGACCGCAAGGGACATCCCTTCGTCGGACCGGCCGGCGGGGTCCTGGACCGGGCGCTCGCCGAGGCGGGCCTCGACCCCGGCGAGACGTACGTCACCAACGCCGTCAAGCACTTCAAGTTCGAGCCCGCGGCCCGCGGCAAGCGGCGCATCCACAAGGCGCCGAGCCTGCGGGAGATCAGCGCCTGCAAGCCGTGGCTCGCGGAGGAGCTGCGGCTGGTGGCTCCGGAGGTGGTCGTCGCGCTCGGCGCGTCCGCCGGGAAGTCGTTGCTGGGGTCGGGGTTCCGGGTCAACCGGGACCGGGGGGTGCCGCTTCCTTTCGAGCTGCCCTCGGGGGACGGCCGGGAGGGGGTGCTCGTCGCCACGATTCATCCGTCGACGGTTCTGCGGGCGGACGAGGCGGGGCGGGCGGAGATGTACGGGGGGCTGGTCGCGGATCTGCGGGTGGCGGGGCGGCTGCTGGGGTGAGGGGCCCCGGTCCCTCCCCCAGAGGGGGGACCCCCATTTCACCGTTTCCTGGGGGCTGCGCCCCCAGACCCCCTGACGCGGCTTCGCCGCTCCCTCAAACGCCGGACGGGCTGAATCGTGCCCCCGGGCGCGATATCCAGCCCGTCCGGCGTTTGAGGACAACCGCGCGGAGCGCGGTTTCAGGGGGTGCGGAGGGCCACCCCGCAGGAAACGGTGAAATGGGGGTCCCCCCTCTGGGGGAGGGACCGGGGCACCCCACCCTGTGACCGGGCCCACTGGCCCACGATCACGCCCCCCACCTGCGGCTTCACCCGTGGTGACCCACCGCACACCCCCCACACTTCTCCCAGCGGGGAACCGCTTGTGACGATGTTCGGGACGCCAGGAGCGCCGCCCACCGTGCGAGCCCGTCCACGGCGTCCCCGGCCCCCGCCGCGTTCAAGACCGGCGGGGTCTTCGACGCCCGGACGAACGATCCGCACGCGACCATCGCGGCCCGCGGACGCGTGGGGCCCGAACGTGCCGGCCCGCCCGACCCGCCTACCCACGGACGGATCCTTGCGCCCCACGCCAGCCCAGCCCGCCGCCCTCACGACCGATGCCGCCCCGCGCGTGCGCCCGGTCCGCGCCCTGCTCGCCCGCCGTCCGGCCGGTGGCCAGGGCGACCGGTCGCCCTGGCGCTGTCTGCGCAGCCGCAGCATGCGCTGGTGGTCGGCCGCGAACCTGGTGTCGAACCTCGGCACCTGGATGCAGCTGACCGTGCAGAACCTGCTCGTCCTCCAGCTGACCGGCTCCGCCGCCGCGACCGGCCTCTCGCTGTCCGTCCAGGCGGCGCCCGGTCTGCTGTTCGGGCTGCTCGGCGGTGCCGTCGTGGACCGGCTGCCGCGCAAGGTCACCGCCGCCGTCAGCCAGGCGCTGCTGGCCGCCGTGGCCTTCACCACCGCCGTGCTGGTGGGCTGCGGCATGCTCACCGTGCCCGTCCTGATGGGCCTCGCCGCCGTCACCGGCCTGATCGCCACCGTCGACGGCCCGGCGACCTCGCTGCTGGGCAACGACCTCGTCCCGGAGAAGGACGTGCCCTCGGCCATCGCCCTGGGTTCGGTCGTGCACAGCGTCGGCCGGCTCGCCGGCACCGCCCTCGCGGCCGTCGGCATCGCCACCATCGGCACGGCGGGCGCCTACGCGCTGAACGGCGCGTCGTTCCTGTTCGTGACCGCGGTCATCCCGTTCCTCAAGCTGCACCCGGACGCCGCCGCGGCGGCCGCCGCTCCGGCCGACGCGGCGGCGTCGGGCGGGCGCGGTGGCCTGGCGTTCTTCCTCAGCCGGCGCACGCTGGTCGCCCTCGCGGTGATCGCCGCCGTCAGCGCCGTCCTCGGCCGCAACTACCAGCTGACCCTCGCCACCCTCGTCACCGGGCCGCTGCACGGCGGCGCCGGCGCCTACGGGCTGGTTTCCGCGCTGCTCGCCGTCGGCGGCATCGTGGGTGCCGTGGTGGCCGGCCGGCTGCGCAAGCCGACCGTGCGGCTGGTCGCGCTGCTCGCCGCGGCGGGCGCGGTGCTCCAGATCGCGGCGGGCGTGAGCCCGATGCTGATGATGCTGCTGGTGATGGTGGTGCCGATGGCGATCGTCGAGTCCGTCTCCGACACGGCCACCACGACCGTCCTGCAGACCGACCCGCCGCCGCACATGCGCGGCCGCGTCCTCGGCGTCTGGCGCAGCGTCAGCACCGCCTGGGGCCTCGCCGGGCCGCCGCTGCTGGGCCTCCTCGTGCAGGGCGCGGGCGAGCGCGGCGCGCTCGTGATCGGCGGTGTGGTCATCACGGCCGTCATCGGCGCGGGCATGCTGTTCCGCCGCCGGCGGGGCGCGCCCGCCGTCCGCCCGGCGGTGGCGCCGGTCGCCGAGCCGGCCTTCCAGACGGCGGCCTGAGCGGCACCCGGCACCGGACCGGCTGGGCGGCACCCGGCGTGGGACCGGCCGCCGAGCGCCCCTCCGTCCCGGGGCGCCTCACACCAGCGCGGCCCAGACGATCACCGTCACCACGAAGACCAGGACGAGGGCGCCGATCGCGACGAGCGGCCCCTTCGCCCAGCCCCGCGTCGGGTTGTAGGTCTCGCGGGGGCCCGCGCCGCCCGTGCTGTCCTCGCCGGGCGGCGTCTCGCCCGGCGGTACGCCGCCGCCGGGCTCCAGGCCGGGGGTGCGGGCCGGGTCCGGATCGGGGTTGCTGCCGGTCATGGCGGTTCGCCTTCCTGTCGTGTCGTCCCCCGTGGTGTGCCGGTGGTTGTCGCCTTCGTCTTCAGGGTGCCGGGTGGCGGGGGCGGGGGCCATGCGGGGCGTGTGCCCCGGATCCGCCGTACCCCTTCCTCCCGGCCCGTCGCCGACCCCACAGCCTCCAGAACCTCGTCCACCCCGATCCGCAGCAGCAGCGGGTCCGGGGCGCGCCCGTGGGGGTCGCCCGGCGGGCCCGGGTGCCACAGCGCCCGGTGGCGCGGGATCGGCGGCGGACCCCAGAGCGCGGGGGAGACGGGACCGAAGAGGGTGACGCTCGGCGTGGCGTGGGCCACGGCCAGATGGGCGATGCCCGTGTCCCCGCTGACGACCGCCTCCGCCCCCGCGACGAGCGCCGACAGAGCGGCGAACGGCAGCCCGCCGGCCAGCGGACGCGCGCCCGCCACCGCCACCTCCCGTACGAGCTCCTCCTCCCCGGGCCCGCCCGTGACCACCACGTCGCGGCCCGCCGCGACGAGGGCGCGCACCACCGCCGCGCACCGCTCCGCCGGCCAGCGGCGGGCGGGCGAGGCCGCGCCGGGGTGCACGACCACCGCCCCGGGGGCCGGGGACGGGGCTTCCGGACGCGGCAGGGCCAGGTCGCCGGCGTCGGCCGGGACGCCGTAGGAGCGCAGCAGTCGGCACCAGCGCTCGCGCTCGTGTTCGTCCGCCCGCCAGGGCGGCCCGTCGATGTCGGGGGTGTCCGGGTGGGCGAACGCCAGCAGCCGCCCCGGCCGCAGCGCGGAGAGCAGCCGGTGGCTCGGCGGCCCGTTGCCG
Organism: Streptomyces mobaraensis; assembly: GCF_020099395.1. Taxonomy (NCBI): domain Bacteria; kingdom Bacillati; phylum Actinomycetota; class Actinomycetes; order Kitasatosporales; family Streptomycetaceae; genus Streptomyces; species Streptomyces mobaraensis. The sequence continues at coordinate 7,272,982 of NZ_CP083590.1, forward strand.
TGCAGGTCGACGGCCACCTCCGGCGGGCGGCCGGTCCAGGCGAGGGCGCCCGGCACGGCCCGTCCGGGCGCGGACGCCGGGAGCAGCCGGTCGACGGCGCCCGTGACGGCGGCGACGGGCGCGAGGTCCGCCGGCGCGGCGAGCACGATCTCGTGCTCCGGGTGCGCCCGGCGCAGCGCCCGCAGCGCGGGTACGCCCGCGAGCAGATCGCCGAGCCCCAGGGCGCGGAGCGCCAGCAGCCGGGGGCGCTCCGGCGGCGCGGCCGCGCCGGACGGCCGTACCACCCGCGAGCCGTGGCCCCCGGCCGGTCTCGCGCTCACCGTCGCTCGTTCCGCGCGGGTCCCGTACGGCGGGAGGCACCGCCACGAGCACCGTGCCGGGCCCCCGGAGGGTCGACGACCGGGCCGTCTCCGGCACGCCCCGCCGCACGCGCACCGTCTCCCGCGCCGGCGCGGCCGGACATCCCGCCGCCTCCGGCAGCGTGCCCGCCCCCCGCTCCGCGCGCCGCGTCCGCGCCGACGCCGCTCTCCGGCCGCCGGCCGCGAGCCGTGGCCGGGCCGGCACCCGGGCCCCCTACCGCCGCCGTGCTCGTGCCCGGTCCCGCACAGGTGCGCCCATTCGGTGCGCCTCCTGCCGGTGACCGGCCGGTGCCGGGTTCCGGGCCCCCGGTCGCGGTTCCGCCCCGGCCGGCGTGGGCCGAAGCCGCGTCGGGACGCCGGGCGTCCGGGGCTTCCGCCGTCACCGCGTCCGTGGCCGGCCCCGCGCCCACCGACGCGTCCGGAGGGCTCCCCGCCCGTGCCGCGCCTCCGGCCGTGGCCGCGCGCACGGCACCGGCGGCCGGCGGACGGTCCGTCCCGTTGGCCGGGCGCCGGGGGCCCCCGCGCTCCGCGCACGAAGCCGCCCGTGTCGCCAGCAGCGTGCTGGAGCGGCCGTCCAGGTAGGGGAGGAGGACGGCCTGGCCGCCCCAGGAGGCGAGTTGGGGGGCCTCCGGAAGCTGTTCGACGGCGTAGTCGCCGCCCTTGACCCAGATGTGCGGGCGGAGTTCGGAGAGGAGGGCCTCGGGGGTGTCCTCGTCGAAGACGGCGACCGCGTCGACGCACTGGAGGGCGCGGAGGACCCTGATGCGGTCGTGCAGGGGGTTGATCGGGCGGCCGTCGCCCTTGCGGCGGTGGACGGAGGCGTCCGAGTTGAGGCAGACGATCAGGCAGTCGCCGATGCCCCGGGCCTGCTGGAGCAGGCTGACGTGGCCGGCGTGCAGCAGGTCGAAGCAGCCGCCCGCCGCCACGACCGTGCCGCCCGCCGCGCGGACCCGGCGGGCCAGGCGCAGCGCGTCGGTGTCCGTGCCGCCGGCGAACGGCGGGGCCGGGCTGGGGCCGCCGGACACCGCGCGCGGGCCGCCCTCCGCCACATAGCGGGTGGCCGCCGACACCGCCTCCTGGACGGCCTCGGCGGGCAGGGCGCCGTCGCCGAGCAGGCCCGCGGCCGTCGCGGCGAAGCAGTCCCCGGCGCCGCACGCGTCGCCGCTGTGCCGGGCGGCGGTCGGCACCAGCAGCGGGCTGTCGCCCTGCGAGAGCAGCGCGCCGCGCCCGCCGAGGGTGACCGCGACGCTCACCGCGTGCCAGCGGCGGACGAGTTCGGCCGCCGTGCGGGCGATCGCGCCCAGGGCGTCGCCATCGGTGTCGGCCGTTTCCGAGGCGAACCGGCGGGCCTCCTCGCCGGTCGGCGTCACCAGCCGCGCGCCGCGCACCGGCGGCCGGCCGCGCGGGTGCGGGTCCCAGACCAGGGCGGTGTGCGGCGCCCGGGCGGCGAGCGTGTCCCGGAGGACGTCGGCCGTGCCCCGGGCGTAGTCGGCGACGAGGATCGCGTGGGCCTCCGCGACGGCCTCCAGGGCCCGCTCGGTGACGCCGGCCGCGCGGCCGGCCCCCCGGTCGAGCCGGACGACGGGCCGGCCGCCCGCCATCACCCGGGTCTTCTCCGGCAGTGGCCCGTCCGCCGGCAGGGGGACCAACCGGAGCCAGGGTTCGAGGAGTTCGCGCACCTGGCGGGCGGCCGGGTCCGTGCCCAGGGGCGTGACCAGCGTGACGGGCCGGCCCGCCCGCGCCGCCAGGTAGGCGGCCAGCGCGGCGCCGCCCGGCCGCAGCCGCTCCTCGCAGTCGTCCAGCACCGGGACGGGCGCGTCCGGCGCGAGCCGGTCCGCGGTGCCGGCCAGGTCGCGGTCGAGCAGCGCGTCGCCGACGACCAGCAGGGGGGTCCGGGGCGTCATGGGGGCTCCCAACTGTCGTTCCGCAGCGGTGTCCTACGGGCTCGTCGCCAGCGCCGCGTCGAACGCGGCGCACAGCAGGTGCACCGCCACCAGGTGCAGTTCCTGGACGTTCGCCGTCGTCCCCGCCGCCACGCACAGCCGGTCGTGGCCGGCCTCCGCCAGCGGGTTGGGGGCCGGGCCGGTCAGCGACCACACCTCCATGGCGGAGGCGCGGCCCGCCGCCGCGGCGGCCAGCAGGTTGGGGCTGGCCCCGCTCGTCGACAGCAGGACCAGCACGTCGCCGGGGCGCGCGTGCGCCCGCACCTGGCGGGCGAACAGCTCGTCCGGGCCGTAGTCGTTGACGATCGCCGTGCAGCTGGAGGTGTCGGCGTGCAGCGCGATGGCCGAGAACGGCGGCCGGTCGTCGCGGTAGCGGCCGACCAGCTCGGCGGTCAGGTGCTGCGCCTGGGCGGCGCTGCCGCCGTTGCCGGCGGCCAGCAGCCGGCCGCCAGCGGACAGCACCCCGGCCAGCCGCCGGCCCCAGCGCTCGGCGACGGCCGCCTGCTCCGCGCGGAACAGCTCCAGGGCCGACAGCAGCCGGCCGCAGTGGTCGCCGCCTGTGGTGTCCGGCGGCCGTACGGTACGGGTGACGGTCATCGCACACCTCCCGATCCCGAGGCGACGGGGGCCGGTTCGGCGACCCGGTCCGCGACCCGTTCGTAGACCCGTTCGACGCCTTCCGCGACGGTCTCCCAGCCGTACCGGGCGACCGCCCGGGCCCGCCCCTCGCGGCCGTACGCCGCGATCCGCTCGGGATCGGCGAGCAACCCGGTCACGGCGTCGGCCAGTTCGACGTGCTTCCCCGGCGGGACCAGCAGCCCGGTCGTGCCGTGCGCCACCGTGTCGCGGTGCCCGCCCACGTCCGTGGCCACCACCGGGACGCCGCAGGCCATCGCCTCCAGCGGCACGATGCCGAACGGCTCGTACACCGGGGTACAGAGCACGATGTCGGCGCTGCGGATCAGCGCGGGCATCTCCTCGTGCGGTACGCAGCCCAGCAGCACCAGCCGGTCGGCGACCCGCAGCCGGCGGGCCAGGCCCAGCAGCCGTACCGCCTCCGGATCCTTCAGCAGCCCGTCGACGGGCGGCCCGCCGGCCACCACCAACTCGGCGTCGGGGATGCGCTGGAGTGCCTTCAGGGCCAGGTCGACGCCCTTGCGGGGGACGAGCCGGCCGACCACCAGCAGCCGGTGCCGGGCCCGGCGGGCCGGGGTCAGCGCGACCCGGCCGCGGGCCGAGAAGTGCTCGGTGTCCACGCCGCACGGCACCACCGAGCAGCGGTCCCGGGCGACGCCCATCAGCTCCAGCTCGTCCACCTCGTCGGAACAGGTGGCCAGGATCCGCGCGCAGGACGCGCCGATGGTCCGCTCCACCTCCAGCCGCTCCGGCGGGCTGGTGTCCGCCTTGCCCTGGTGCCGCCGCTTCACCGTGCCCAGCGCGTGGTACGTCTGGACGACGGGCACCCCGAGCCCGTGCGTGCCCATCAGTGCCACCAGGCCGGACATCCAGAAGTGGGCGTGCACCACGTCCGGCCGGTCGTGCCGCCAGGCCCGGGCCACGTGCCCGCCGAAGTGCGGCATGTGGGCCAGCAGCCGGTCCTTGGGCACGTACCGGTCGGGGCCGGCGCGGACGTGTTCCACCACCGCGCCGGACGGCAGCGGCACCCGGTCCGGCGATGTCGCGTCCTCCCGCCGCGTGTAGACGGTCACCTCGTGGCCGCGCTCGGCGAGCAGGTCCGCCAGCCGCGCCACGTAGACGTTCTGGCCCCCCGCGTCGGGGCCGCCGAGCGCGGCGAGCGGGCTCGCGTGCTCGGACACCATGGCGATCCTCATCGCGTCACCTCCTTGATCAACCGGTCCCAGTCGTCCAGGAACCGGGGCAGCCCGTACCGGGCCAGGGCCGCCTTCCGGGCCGCGCGGCCCGTCTCGCGGGCCAGCTCCGGTTCGGCGACGAAGCCGCGGACGGCGTCGTGCAGCACGTCCAACCGGTTGGACAGCACCCCCGCGCCCGGCGGCACCGCCTCGCACGCCTCGGTGGTGGCCAGTGCCACCACCGGCATGCCGAGGTGCATCGCCTCCAGCAGCGACAGGCCCAGCGACGTCCAGCGGACCGGGTGCAGGTACACCCGGCGCTCGGCCAGGGCGTGGTGCAGGGCGCTCTGGACGAGCTCCCGGCCCCGGCAGCGCTCCTCCGGGACGCCCAGCTCCGCGGCGATCCCCTCCGTCCCCATGCCGAACACGTCCAGCGGGGCGGCCTCGGAGAAGTACGGGAGCAGGTCCGTGCCGGTGGTCCGGCCGCGCCGCAGGGGCTCGTTGACGACCACGGCGGCCCGCTCCAGCCGGCCCGTCCACAGCGGGCCGGGGTCGACGATGCCGTGCTCGATGACGGCGGTGGGCGTCGTCCCGCAGTCCCACATCAGCCGGTTGAAGTGCGTGACGTGGACGACCGTCAGCTCCGGGCGGTCCGCGGCCGGGTGCCGGGTGTCCGGGACCGGCCCGCCCGGCGCGTTGTGCTCCAGGTAGACCGTGGGGACGTCGGCGCCCGGCCGGCGGCCCAGCCACTCCCGGGCCAGCTCGATCTCGTGCGGGCGTTGCAGGACCAGCAGGTCCACGTCCGTTTCCCGGAGCTCCGCCGGGGGCACCTCGACGACCGACTCCGGCCAGTCGAAGGTGGCCGCCCGGCCCAGCCCGTCCGGGCCGTGGTCCGGCGTCACCGGCACCAGGTAGGTGTGCGGGCCCTGGACGAACGCCGTCGTCCACGAGCCGTGCACGTGCCATAGCAGGATCCTCATGGCGTTCGCTCCGTCCGTTCCGTCGGATGGGTCCCTCGCGGGGGCTCCAGGCCGGGCGTGCGCCCGGTCAGCTTCTCCACGGCGGCCAGCACGTCCTCGGGGGACACCCCGTTCAGGCACGGGTGGCCGGGCACCGGACACTCCCGGGCCCTGCTGCCCGCGCAGGGCGCCCGCTCGTCCCCGAGCAGCACGTGCGGCACCCCGTACGGCGCCCAGCGCTCGGCCGGCACAACCGGGGCGAACAGGCACACCACCGGCGTGCCCACGGCCGCCGCCAGGTGCGCCGGGCCGGTGTTGCCCACCACGACGGCGGCGGCCCGCGCCAGCACCCCGGCCAGCTCGGCCGGACCGGTCCGCCCGCCCAGGTCGAGGGCGACGCCGCCGGCGACCGCCGCGGTCAGCTCCCGTTCCCCGGCGCCGCCGGTGACCACCACCCGGTAGCCGGCCCGGGTCAGCGACCGGACCGCCGCCGCGCACCGGTCGCCGCTCCAGCGGCGGGCGGGCACGGCGGCGCCGGGATGCACGACGATGTAGCCGGACCCGTCCCGCAACTCCGGGAGCGGTTCCGGCGGTTCCCGGACGGCGAGCCGCCCGTCGTCCCCCTCCGGCAGCCGGAAGCCGGCCGCCTCGGCGAGGTCCAGCGCGGCGGCCGCCTCGTGCCGGCGCGGCCCCCGCCGGTGCCGTACGTCCAGGAGGGCGCCCGGATAGTCGACGGAGTCCGCCGCGAGACGCTCCACCCCGGCGAGCCGCAGCAGCAGGGCCAGGGGCAGCGGGCTCTGGTGGAACGAGGTGAGGATCAGGCCGACGTCCGGCGGGTCCGCGGCGATCCGCCCGACGAACGCCTCGACGTCCGCCCGCTCCACCGCCGGCGGCTCGAACCCCACCCACGGCGCGTCCCACACCACCACCTCGTCCACGCCGGGCAGCATCCGCGCGGCGGGCGCGCCGCGCGGCCCGCACAGCAGCGTCGTCCGCTCGGCCCCGGCGGCGACGGCCCGCACCGCGGGACCGGCGAGCAGGACGTCCCCGAAACTGTCGAGACGGGCTACGAGCGCTTTCACGGCCGGCCCCCTTCCGCCGGGTCCGGGGCGCCTGCACGGGTGGGCCGTCCCGCTCCCGTGGCCGGCGACGTCGCTCCGGCCCCGAGGCCCGGCCGCCGGACGGCGCGGACGCTGTCGTCGCCGGGATCCTGGGCCGGTCCGCCGGAGCCGGCCGACCCGCCCGCGACCGGCCCGCCCGCGACCGGCCCGCCCGCGACCGGCCCGCCCGCGGCCGGCCGGGGCGCGACGGTGCGGGCCGCGTCACCGCCACCCGGCGCGGGCGTGGTGCGGCCGGTCTCCGGGTGGGCGGCGGGGTGTCCGTGGGGGCCGGGGTCGTCGGCGTTCTTGCCGGTCGGTGGGGTGGCGGGTGAACCGGTCGGCGCTTCCGGGCGGAGAGTGGTCGGACGGGTGTACGGGTGTCCGTGCCGACCCGAGGCGCCGGGAGCCTCGCCGGGCGCGCGCCCGGGCCCGGTCCCGTCGCCGTGGCGGAGCGCGGCGCCGGGCGTTCCGGCGTCAGCGTCGCCGCCCATTACGCCCGGCGTGGCCGGGTGCAGGCCCCGGCGGAGCGGAGACCCGGACGGCTCACGGACGCTCACGGCACCGCGCGGTTCACGGTTCACCGTGGCCGGGAGCGCTTTGCGTACGGCTCGGACGCGGGCGGTCCCGCTTCCGCCCGTGCCGTCGGCACCGCCGCCCGCGGCTCGGGGCCCCGTACCGGGCGGGATGCCGCTGCCGGAGGCCGTGCGGGAGGGGCCCGGGGCGCCGGTGGTGGCGGGGGAGACGGGGGAGGCCGCCGGGGTTTCGGCGGCAGTCGTGCCGCCGCCCGTGCGGCGCGCGAGCGCGAGCCGTACCGCCGCCGGCAGGTCCGGCGCCCAGCACGCCGCCCGCGCCACCTCCTCCAGCCGCGTCGCCCGCGTCGGGACGAGGACGCCCGAGGCGCCGGCCGCCACCGCCGCGTCCATGTCGCTGCCGATGTCGCCGATGACGACGCAGTCCTCGGGGTCGACGCCCAGCGTGCGGGCGGCCGTCAGGACCAGGCCCGGGGCGGGCTTGCGGCAGGGGCAGCCGTCGTGGGGGCCGTGCGGGCAGACCGCCCAGACGTCGAACCGGCCGAGGAGCCGTTCGACGCGTGCGTTCACCCGGTCGACCTGGGCCGGCGTCAACAGGCCGCGCGCCACGCCCGACTGGTTGCTGATCACCCCGAGGGGCACGCCCAGCCGCCGCAGCAGGGACACGGCCTGCCGGGCGCCGGGGGCGGGGACGACCCGGGCCGGGTCGCCGTTGTAGGGCACGTCGCGGACCAGCGTGCCGTCCCGGTCGAACAGCACGGCGGCCGGGAGCCGGTCGGCGGTCATGGCCGCACCCCCTTGCGCGGGGCGGTCCGCAACGGCACCGGGACGACGAGCGGGCCGCGCGCCGCCGGCCGTACCGGGCGGACGCCGCGGTGCCGCCAGGTGCCGCGCAGCCGGTGGCAGACCGCCAGCGGCGGGATGACCGCGCTGGTCGCGAGCATCGCCGCCACCTCGGGCACGGTCCGCGGACCCGGTGCGATCCGGGCCCAGGCGAACTCGGCCGTGCCCAGCGCCCAGCCGACGGCCGCCGCCGCGCCCGCGCCCGGATGGCCGGAGACGGCCAGGGCCGCCGCCAGCGTGCCGGCCGCGGTCACCATGGCGTGTCCGCGCAGCCGTCCGCGCGGCGCCCCGGCCCGCTCCCACCAGTCGGAGCCGTGCAGCCGCAGCATCAGCGCGTCGTCGGCGTTGCCGACCTGGGTGCGCACCGACACCCAGGGGCCGGCCGGGCGTACCGGGTGCAGGGTCGTCCGGGTGCCGCGCTCCAGCCGCCGGCCGGCCGCCAGGACGCGCAGTGCCAGGTCGGCGTCCTCGCGGAAGGCGCGGGGGAAGCGCTCGTCGAAGCCGCCCACCGCCTCCAGGGCGGCGGTGCGGTACGCCATGTCGGCCGTGGCCCAGCGGGCGTCCGCGAGTCCGGCGGTGTTGCGCTCCCAGTCGGTGGGACGCCGCCCGGACGGCAGCGGCACCTCGATGACGCCCTGGACGCCGGCCACGTCCGGACCCGCCCGCAGCAGGTCGCCGGCCAGGTCGTCGCGCCACGCGGGCCCCACCCGGACGTCGTCGTCGAGGAAGACGACCCAGGGGCTGTCCACCGCGCGCCAGCCGGTGTTGCGGGCCGCGGCCGGTCCCCGGCCGCCGGCGCTGAGCACCGACGCGCGGGGCCGCAGCGTCCCCAGGGCCGCCAGCGGCAGCGGCGGCCGGGCGTGCCGCGGGCCCCGGCGGTCGTCGACGACGACCACCTCGCGGGGCTCGGGGCCCGCCGAGGACGCCAGCGCGTCGAGGCAGTCGGCGAGGCAGGGCCGCCCGACGGTGGGGATCACCACCGCGTAGGAGAAGGAACTCACCGTTCCGGGAGAGGCGTTCATGCCGACGCCCTCCCCCCGGCGTACGCCCCGCCGCGCCGGACCGCGTACGGCCCGATGGCCAGCAGGTCCACGGGCGCGGAGCCGAAGCACTCCAGCGCGTCGCGCGGGTCGTCGACCATCGGCCGGCCGGCCGTGTTCAGGCTGGTGTTGACGACGACGGGCAGCCCGGTGCGGCGTTCGAACTCGGCGAGCATCCGGGCCACCAGCGGCTCCCGCCGCGGCTCCACGGTCTGGATCCGGGCCGTGCCGTCCACGTGCACGACCGCCGGGATGCGGTCCCGCCACGGCCGGGCCACGCCGTGCACGAACAGCATGTACGGGCTGGGCAGCGGCCCTTCGAAGATCTCGGCCGCCCGGTCGGCGAGGACCATCGGCGCGACCGGCCGGAACTCCTCGCGCCCCTTGACGTGGTTGAGCCGCTCCAGGTTCTCGGCCCGGCCGGGGTGGGCCATCAGCGACCGGTGGCCGAGCGCCCGGGGCCCGTACTCGCTGCGGCCCTGGAACCAGGCGACGATCCCGTCCGCGGCCAGCGTCTCGGCCACCGCCGCCGCGATGTCCGGCGGCCGCTCGTACGGCACCCGGGCCCGCTCCAGCCACCCGCGCAGCTCCTCGTCGGACCAGCCGCGGCCCAGGTCGGCGCCGTCCATCGGCGCGGTGGGGGCGCCGCCGTCCGCGGCGAGCTGGAGCGCGGCGCCCAGCGCCGTGCCCGCGTCGCCGGCGGCGGGCTGCACCCACACCCGGCGGAACGGACCCTCCACGGCGATCCGGGAGTTGGCGACGCAGTTGAGGGCGACGCCGCCGGCCATGGCCAGCGACTCGGCGCCGGTGCGGGCGTGCAGCCAGCGCGCCAGGTCCAGCAGGAGCTCCTCCAGGCACTGCTGGGTGCTGGCGGCGAGGTCGGCGTGGTCCTGCGTCCACTCCTGGCCGGGGGCGCGCGGCTCGGTGAGCGCCGCCCAGGGCACCGCGCTCGCCCGGAACCCGCCGTCCTCCGTGGCGTGCAGGTACTTCCGCACCTCGGTCAGGAAGCGCGGCTTCCCGTACGCCGCGAGGGCCATCACCTTGTACTCGTCGCTGCTGCGCAGGAAGCCCAGGTGCGCGGTGAGTTCCTCGTAGACCAGGCCCAGGGACTGCGGCAGCCGCTGGGTGGCGAGCACCTCCAGGTCGCCGCCGGTGTAGCGGCCGGCCAGGTGCGAGGCGCACTCGCCGCGCCCGTCCAGGACGAGGACCGCGCTGTCGGCGTGCGGGGCGGCGAGGCCGGCGGACGCGGCGTGCGCCACGTGGTGGGCGACGAAGCGGACGCGCGCGGGGTCCAGGCCTGGCAGGGCGTCGGCGAGGAAGGCCGGCGCCTCGCGGGCGTAGGTCTGCCGCAGGTGGTCCCACGGGTCGTCGAGCCCCATCTCGGCGGCGGGCAGGGCGAGCGCCGGGTCGTAGGAGTAGGCGACGGCGTCCAGGTCGCCGGGGCTCAGACCGGCGTGTTCCAGGCACCACCGGGCGGAGAGCACCGGCAGCTCCCAGGCCGCGAACGGCACCGGCCGCTTGCCGTGCTTGCGCCGGGAGAACCGCTCCTCCTCGGCGGCGGCGACGATCCGCCCGTCGGCGACCAGCGCCGCGGCCGGGTCGTGGAAGAGGGCGTTGATACCGAGGATGCGCATGCCGTGCTCCGTCTCTGGTGGGGTCGGACGCCGGGACGCCGCGGGACCGGGAAAGGGGGTTACGCGGCGGGGGCCGTCCGCGCGAACCACTCCACGGTCCGCTTGAGGCCCTCCGCGCAGTCCACGCGGGGCGACCAGCCGAGCAGGCGGCGGGCCAGCGTGGTGTCGGGACGGCGCTTGCCGGGGTCGTCGACCGGCCGGTCCACGAACTCGATCACCGAGGCGGAGCCGGTCAGGTCCACGATGAAGCGGGCCAGTTCGAGGACGGTGGTCTCGTCCGTCCCGCCGATGTTGACCGGGCCGGGGTGGCCGCGGGCGGCGAGCGCCAGGATGCCGTCCACCGTGTCGTCGATGTACGTCAGCGACCGCGTCTGGCCGCCGTCGCCGGCCACCGTCAGCGGCTCGCCGTCGAGCGCCTGCCGGATGAAGGTGGGCACCGCCCGCCCGTCGTCGGCCCGCATCCGGGGGCCGTAGGTGTTGAAGAGGCGGACGATGGCGGTGTCCGTGCCGTGGGTGCGCCGGTAGGCGGCGACCAGGGCCTCGGCGTAGCGCTTGGACTCGTCGTAGACGCTGCGCGGGCCGATCGGGTTGACGTTGCCCCAGTAGTCCTCGCGCTGAGGGTGTTCGAGCGGATCGCCGTACACCTCGGAGGTGGAGGTCAGCAGGAAGCGGGCGGCGTTCCGGCGGGCGAGCTCCAGGGCCGCCCGGGTGCCGTTGCTGCCCACCTCCATGGTCTGAATCGGCAGCCGCAGGTAGTCGGCGGGCGAGGCCGGGCAGGCGAGGTGCAGGACCAGGTCCACCGGGCCGGGGACGGCGGCCAGGGCGGCCGGGTCGGAGACGTCGGCACGGACGAAGGAGAACCGCGGATCCCCTTCCAGATGGGCGATGTTGTCGCGCGATCCCGTGGCGAGGTTGTCCACGCAGCACACCTCGGTGCCCTCGGCCAGCAGCCGTTCGCACAGGTGGGATCCGACGAAACCCGCTCCTCCGGTGATCACCGCACGGGTCCAGCGTCGTTCGTCCATGATCACACTCCTTCGCGTACGGGCACCGGTCCTTCGGTGCGGTACGGCCCGCCGGTGAGGGACCGGCTGTCGTCGTCCCGTCGGGAGGGCTGCCGCGGCGCCGGACCGTCCGGCGGCCGGGGCCCGGGGACGACGCGGAATGGAGTTCTGCTTCTGCTCGCCGGCCTCCGAGGGCCCGGCGCGGGGGCGGTCACCCGGCCCGGTTCTCCCGGGCTCGTGTCCCCGGTCTCACCCGGGGCTCGCGGTCGTGACCCGCCGTAGCGAATGCGGCTCGGCTAGAAGCGTCGCACAGCCCCGGCGGTTGGGCCACCTGGGGCAACCCGGGCCCGGCGGCACCGCCCGTCCCGCCCGTTTCGGCTTGCCCGCCCGGGGCAGGCGGGTGAGCCTGAGGAGGCGATCGGCGCCGTACGGACGCCGGCCCTCCGGGGCGGTCGCGCCGGCGCCGGGAACCGCGGCACGCGGGACGGCCCGGCCGGCGGCCGCCGCGATGAGGCATCGACCAGGAAGGACGTACGCGCGTGCCCGCTCACGAGTCCGGCCGGGGCATCGACCCGGCCGCGCAGGACGCCAAGGACCAGCAGCTGGAACGGTTCCGCGCCGCTCCCGCGCACGACGCGCTCACCACCGACCAGGGCGTGCGCGTCGACGACACCGACAACGCGCTGCGGGCCGGCCGGCGCGGGCCGACGCTGCTGGAGGACTTCCACAACCGGGAGAAGATCACCCACTTCGACCACGAGCGCATCCCGGAACGCGTGGTGCACGCCCGGGGCGCCGGCGCCTACGGCTACTTCGAGCCGTACCAGTCGCTGAGCGAGTACACCTGCGCCGACTTCCTCGCCGAGGCCGGCCGCCGGACGCCCGTCTTCGTCCGCTTCTCCACGGTCCAGGGGCCGCGCGGGTCCGCCGACACCGTGCGGGACGTCCGTGGGTTCGCCACCAAGTTCTACACCCGCGAGGGCAATTACGACCTGGTCGGCAACAACATGCCGGTCTTTTTCATCCAGGACGCCATCAAGTTCCCGGACTTCGTGCACGCGGTGAAGATGGAGCCGCACAACGAGATCCCGACCGGCGCCTCGGCCCACGACACGTTCTGGGACTTCTGCTCGCTCCAGCCCGAGTCCACCCACATGCTGATGTGGCTGATGTCGGACCGGGCCATCCCGCGCAGCTACCGGATGATGCAGGGCTTCGGCGTGCACACGTTCCGCTTCGTCACGGCGGACGGGCGGGGCACGTTCGTGAAGTTCCACTGGAAGCCCAAGCTGGGCGTGCACTCCCTGGTGTGGGACGAGACGCAGATCATCGCGGGCCGCGACCCCGACTTCAACCGCCGGGACCTCTGGGAGTCCATCGAGGCCGGTGAGTACCCGGAGTGGGAGCTGGGCGTCCAGCTGGTTCCGGAGGAGAACGAGTTCGACTTCGACTTCGACCTCCTAGACGCCACGAAGATCATCCCGGAGGAGCAGGTGCCGGTCCGCCCGATCGGGCGCTTGGTGCTCAACCGGAACCCGCAGAACTTCTTCGCCGAGACCGAGCAGGTCGCCTTCCACACGGCGAACGTCGTGCCCGGCATCGATTTCACCAACGACCCGCTGCTCCAGGGCCGGAACTTCTCCTACCTGGACACCCAGCTGATCCGGCTCGGCGGCCCCAACTTCAGCCAGCTGCCCGTCAACCGGCCGATCGCCGACGTCCACCACAACCACCGCGACGGCTTCGGCCAGCAGGTCATCCACCCCGGCACCAACTACTTCCCCAACTCCCTCGGCGGCGGCTGCCCGGCGCACGCGGGCGCGGGCGGCGGCGCGGGCGTCTTCCGGCACTACGCCGAACGGGTGGACGGCGAGAAGATCCGGGTCCGCAGCGAGAGCTTCCAGGACCACTACAGCCAGGCGGCGCTGTTCTGGAACAGCATGGCCGACTGGGAGAAGCGGCACATCGTCGAGGCGTTCCGCTTCGAGCTGGGCAAGGTCATGTCCGTCGAGGTGCGCGAGCGCATGGTGGGGAACCTGGCCCACGTCAACGGCGACCTGGCCGCCCTGGTGGCCGACGGCCTGGGCCTGCCCGCGCCGGCGCCCGACGCGGGCGTCTCCACCGCCGCGTCCCCCGCCCTGAGCCAGGAGAACCTCATGGGCGAGGGCATCCGCACCCGCAAGGTCGCCGTGCTGGTGGCGGACGGGACGGACGCCGGGCAGGTGGCCGCCGCCCGCGGCAGGCTCGTCGCGCAGGGGGCGATCGTCGAGGTGCTGGCGGCCCGCGACGGCTCGGTGCGGGGCGCCGGGGGCGAAGTCCTCGACGTGGACCGGGCGATGCCCACCATGGCGTCCGTCCTCTACGACGCGGTCCTCGTGCCCGGCGGGGCCCAGGCGGTGTCGGTGCTGGCCGCCGACCCCGCGGCCGTACGGTTTGTCGAGGAGGCGTACCGGCACGGCAAGCCGCTCGCGGTCTTCGGCGAGGGGACGCGGCTGCTGACGGCGGCCCGGCTGCCCGAGGAGGTCGTCCTCGGCGAATCGGCGCCCTCCTACGGTGTGTTCGCCGGCAATGGCACCGCCTCCGTGGAGGACGTCGCCGACGCCTTCGCCGCCGCGATCGCCCTGCACCGCTTCCCGCGCCGCCCCGGCCTGCTCAACTGACGGCGGGGCAAGGCACGGTGAACGCCGCCGACGACCGGCGCACGGTACGGGCCCTGCTCGACGCGCACGGCCGCACCTACGCCGAGGAGGCGGGCATCCGGCTGCGGGACACCCCGCAGCCGCTGTACCGCCTCCTCGTCCTGGCCTGCCTGCTCAGCGCCCGCATCCGGGCGTCGGTCGCCGTGGCCACCGCCCGCAGCCTGGCCGACGCGGGCCTGAAGGACCCGCGCCGGATGGCCGGCGCGACCTGGCAGCGGCGCGTCGACGCGCTCGGCGCGGGCGGCTACCGCCGCTACGACGAGCGCACCGCGACCCAGCTCGGCGACGGCGCCGAACTGCTGCTCGACCGGTACGGCGGCGACGTCCGCCGGATGCGCGCCGCCGCCGACGGCGACCCCGGCCGCCTCCCGGAGATCCTCCAGGAGATCCCCGGCCTGGGCCCCGCCGGGGCGAGCATCTTCCTCCGCGAGGTTCAGGGCGTCTGGCCCGAACTCCTGCCGTACCTCGACGACAAGGCCCTCCAGGGCGCCGCCCGGCTCGGCCTCCCGGACCGGCCCGGACCCCTGGCCCGCCTGGTCGACCCGGAGCGCACCCCGGCGCTGGCCGCCGCCCTCGTCCGCGCCGCCCTGGACCGGGACGTGGTGGAGGACGTGCGGCGGCGGGCGGGGGAGTGAGGCCCGTCGGACGGCAGTGATCAGCGGGCCCCGGGAACCGGCGCGGGCGGGGAGAACCGCTCCCGGGCCCGGGCGAACACCTCCCGGAAAAGAGGGTCCTGCACCGAGCCGCGGTCGTAACGGACGCCGAACCTGCTCTCGTATTCGGAGAACCACCTGGCGTCGGTATTCAGGAATACGATGTCGTGCAAAGCCATGTGGCGGAGGGCGAGCATCGGCACCGGTGCGCGGAGCGCTTTGAATTCGGGATTCCGGGCGGCGGACTCGTCGCAGAGCGGATGGAACTGGCTGATCATCAGCCCTTTTTCCACGATGCCCGGTTTCGCGCGGGCCTGTGCCGCGTCCAGCGCGGCCAGGCTCCCGGCGTCGCCGGGAAGGCCGTCGAGGACCACCAGAAGGGCGTGCAGCGTGCGGTTGCGGTGCGCCCACCGGGTGGCGTCGAACACCTCCAGCATGCGGGCTATCAGCGCGTCGAGACCCGCCGGGGAAGCCGTCACCGGCCAGACCTCGAACCGCAGGGTGCCGGCCTCCATCGAAGGCGGAACGAACGGGCAGACCGCGCCCTCCCGGGCGAGCCGCGCGTCCGGACGGCACACGTAGTCGTGCAGCCAGTCCCGCGCCGCCGCCGCGTGTCCCGGTATCGGACCGCCGGACTCATCAGCTAATTCGGACAATGTTCCAAACCTCTCCGGGAAAAGGACCCAGGGGGTGATCACCACAGGGTGAAACGCCATGGCGCCCCCCTCGGCGGACGGCACCGACCGTACACAGCGGGTCCGGCCATCGGAAGGTAAAAAAGTGAAATCCGGACGACAGCCCCTCCGAAACGGGTCCGAATGACCATGAACAGGAGAGAGGGGAACAGTGGATTCCCGAATTCCGGAGGCGCCGGCCCGTCAGAGCCCCGCGGCGTCGCCCGGCCGCCCCGGGCCCGCTCCGGCACCGACCGCCCCCGCCTGCTCCCCCTCATCGTCCAACGGGCGCCGCAGCGACGACCGGCCCGCGCGCCACGCCTCCAGGACCCGGCGCTCGAACCGCCCCTCCACCCACTGGGTGGCGGTGACGCCGAACTCCACGTCCGCCGCCAGCGCCGGTTCCTCCCGGAGCAGCCCGCCCACCACGTCGCGCCGCACCAGCTGCTCGTGCACCGCGTCGGCCGACACGTGCTCGGCGTAGAAGCGGACGGCGGCGGGGCCGGCCCCCAGCCGCTCCATCGCCTGGACCAACCGCCGCGAGCCGGGCGGCGAGGTGCACTCCAGCGTCGCGAAGTGGCCCACCAGACAGCCGCGCAGCGCCCGGTGCAGGCCGAAGAGCGACATCAGGTTGCCGGTCGCCAGGGTGGCCGCGGGCACGGCGTCGACGTAGCGGCCGTAGGTGTCGTCCAGGCCCAGGTCCCGCATCAGGTCCGCGTACAGCTTCGCGTGCACCCGGTCCGCCCGGCCGGCGCCGAACTCGTCGTACTCCACCGCCACCAGGCCGGCCTTGGCCGTGCCCGTGAGCCGGGGGATGGCCCAGGCGTGCGGGTCGGCCTCCTTGAGCTGGTAGACCGAGCGGTGCACCGCGTACTCGCGCAGCTGCTCCCGCGTGCCGTGGTCGCGCAGGAAGTACGAGGCGCCGTCCGCCTCGCCGTCCGGCGGCTCCGTGACCAGCTCCTCCAGCACGGCGTCCACGCCCTCCCCGATCGGCGCGTCGGCCCGCAGCGCGGCCAGGAAGGCGCTCTCCAGCACGGCCCGCAGCCGCAGCGCGCGCGGGTCCCACTCCCAGGCGTCGGACACGCCCGGCAGGCCGCGGTAGTGCAGCTCGTAGCAGAGGTGGAGGGCCAGTTGGACATCCTCCCCGTAGGGGTCGGCCGCGGCCACGGCGGGCGCGCCGGGCAGCGGGTCCCGGCCGTCGCCCGGGTCGCGGCCGAACAGTTCCAGGAGCGCGCCGGACAGTTCGCCGCGCGCGGCCGGACAGTGCATCGTGAGCCTCCCAGGTCCGCGGGGTTCGCGGGTGGAACGGTTACCCGGCGCCGGGCCCGTCACGCCGGGGGCCTGCGACGGCGGCGGTGGCTGGTGTCGCACCACGGGAACTCCGCGCTGCGCCGGCAGGTGCAGAGGGCCACCACCGGACGGTCCGAGCGCACGACCGAACCGTCCTCCATGACCACCTCCACCGGCCCCTCGACGAGGAACGGGCCGTTCGGCTCGCGGGAGACGCGGCGGGCGGGCTTCGGCGCCGGGCCGTCGGTTCCGGGCCGCTCCCGCGCTTCCTCCGCCGGTCGCCGCGCCGCGTCAGGGGATGTACCGGCCACGGATCACCACCAGCTCCTCCTTGTCCTGCCCCGCCGCCAGCAGCCCGCGCTCCCGCAGCCAGCCCGCGCGGGCGCGCAGCACCGGCCCGAACGGCACGGCCCTGCGGTCCGCCACCTCGGCCTCCATCCCGGCCCGCCGCAGCAGCTCCAGCGTCCGGTCCTCGCCGCTCAGCGCCGACTGCACCAGCAGCAGCACCCCGGCCGGCCGCAGCGACGGCGGCGCCTCCGCGCACAGCTGGTCGAGCACCGCCCGTCCGTCGTCCCCCCGCCTCCCAGGCGCGCGCCGGGCCGCGCCCGGGGAACGTGCCGTCGGGGGAGGGGACGTACGGGGGGTTGGCGAGGACGAGGTCGAAGCGCCGGTCCGCGACCGGGGCGAGCAGGTCACCTCGCCGCACCTCGACGCGGCACCCGGCGAGCAGGGCGTTCAGCCGGGCCGTGAGCACGGCCCGGAGCGAGGCGTCGACGGCCGTCACCCGGACGCCGCGCCCCCGGCGGGCCGCCGTGATGGCCAGGGCGCCGGTGCCGGTCCCGACGTCGAGTACCCGCGCGCCGGCGGGCAGCGGCTCCCGTTCGAGCGCCTCGGCCAGCAGGAACGAGTCGTCCTGCGGCGCGTACACCCCGGGCGGGCTGACCAGCCGCCGTATCCGGCGCGTCCGTGCCGTTCCGGCGGCGGGCTCCGGGGTGCCGCGCACGACGGACGTGCCTTCCGGGGCCGTCACAGTTCCCGCAGCGCGGGCAGCAGTTCGCCGGCCGACCACTTCAGGAAGGGCTCCTGGTGGCCGCCGCCGATCTGGACCAGCGCGATTTCCTCGAACCCCGCCTCGGCGTACGGCCGGACCGCCTCGACGAAGTCCTCCACCTTCGACCCGCAGGCGATGCTCTCCGCGATGTCGTCCTTGGTCACGAACTGGGTCGCGGCGGTGAACCCGCGGTCGTCCCGCAGCTCGGAGTTGACCTGCCAGCCGAGGCCGAACCAGCGGAACTGGTCGTGGGCCCGCTCGATCGCCGCGTCCCGGTCGGTGTCGTAGCAGACGGGCAGCTGCCCCACGCGCGGCTTCCCGGTGCCGCCGTGCCGGTCGAAGGCGTCCAGCAGCTCCTTCTTCGGCTCGGTGGCGATGACCAGGTCGGCCAGGTGCCCGGCCAGCCGGCACGAGCGCTCGCCGGACACCGCGATGCCGATCGGCGGGGCGGTCTCCGGCAGGTCCCAGAGTTTGGCGTGCTCGACGTCGTAGTGCGGGCCGTGGTGGGTCAGGGTGCGGCCCTCGAAGAGGGCCCGGATGATCCCGGTGGCCTCCTCCAGCATCTCCAGCCGGACGTCCGCCGACGGCCAGCCGCCGCCCACCACGTGTTCGTTGAGGTTCTCGCCCGACCCCAGCCCCAGCCGGAACCGGCCCTCGGACAGCAGCTGCACCGTCGCCGCCTGCTGGGCCACGACGACCGGGTGGTAGCGCGTCGTCGGACACGTCACGTACGTCATCAGCGGAATCCGCGAGGTCGCCTGCGCCGCGGCGCCCAGGACGGCCCAGGCGTTCGGGGCGTGGCCCTGGGAGGCGAGCCAGGGGAAGAAGTGGTCGGAGGTGACGGAGAAGTCGAAGCCCGCCTTCTCGGCGCCCACCACGTGCTCGACCAGCTCCCGTGGCCCGGCCTGCTCGGTCATCATTGTGTAGCCGATGTGCACCATGCACCCCCGAGTGCCCTGAGCGGCCCGGGGGAAACCCGGGGTGCCGGCCCCGATCCGTTCGGCCGTACGGGACGTGCGCGGGGTGGGACGGCGCGCGACACTCGGCGGTGAGGGGGGCGTCACGGTTCTGAAAGGAAGGCGCGCGATGAGCGCCAAGCACAAGGCCAAGGCCAAGGCCGAGCAGGTCAAGGGCCGGGTGAAGGAGGCCACCGGACGCGCGGCCGGCGACCGGCGGACGCAGGCCGAGGGCCGCACCGAGAGGGCCAAGGGAGACATTCGCGAGACGGCGGAGGACGTACGGCGCACCCTGAAGAAGTGATCAAGGGGCGGCGGCGGACCGCCGCCCGCCCCGCGGCGAGCATCGTCACCGAGGTCCCGGACGCCCGTCGTCCGGGACCTTCGCGCGCGGCGGGCCGGCCTGGAGCCGGGGCCGGTCGCCGGACGGGAGGCGGGGCCGATCGCCGGACTGAGCCGGGGCCGGTCAGGAACCGTCCGTCTCCCGCGCCACCCGGACCGTCCGCAGCTCGGGGTCGGCCGCGTCCGGCAGGTTCATCCCCGCCTCGATCCCGGTGCGCAGGTACTCCAGCACGGGCCCGGTGAGGCGTTCGCCGGGCAGGGCCGCGGGGATGCCCGGCGGATACGGGGTCAGCATCTCGGCGGCGATCCGCCCCTCGGCCCGGTCGTGGGGGACGTCCTCGACGGGCCCGAAGTAGGCGTCGCGGGGCGGCAGGACCTGTTCCATGCGCAGTTCGCGCGGCGACGGTACGGCGACGGCGGGCGCGGGACGCAGTCCGGACGCCCGCTCGGACAGGTCGCGCAGCGCGCCGAGCAGGGTCCGGACGGTTTCCTCGTCGTCGGCGTGGGTGAGCTGGGCGCTGATCCGCCGGTGGTCGACGAGGTGCAGGTCGATGCGGTGCTTGTCGCGGAGCCAGTCCGCCGCCCGGTAGCCGGTGGTGCCGAGCTCCGCCATGTCGATGATCACGGGCAGCGGGTCCAGGTCCGCCGCCAGTCCGGACCCGGTGAAGTCGGCCCGGTCGTTCACGTGCAGCCCGTCGATCCGCTCGATCCGCTTGCGCACCGACGCCGCCCGTTCCAGGGCGTGGTCGAGCAGTTCGCGGCCGTGCAGCATCATCTGCCGCCGCCAGCCGTCGATCCCGGCCAGGATCAGGACGGACGGGCTCGTGGTGCCCAGCAGGTCGGCGCGGGACTTCAGCGCCGCCGGGTCGATGAGGTCGCCCTGGAGGTGGAACACCGACCCCTGCTCCAGGCCGCTGCCCATCTTGTGGATGCTGGTCACGCACACGTCCGCGCCGGCGTCCATGGCCCACGCCGGCAGGTCGGGGTGGAACGGCAGGTGGGCGCCCCACGCCTCGTCCACGATGAGCGGGCGCCCGCGCCGGTGGCAGACCTCGGCGATGCCCTCCAGGTCCGCGCAGGACCCGTACGGGGTCGGGCTGGTGACCAGCGCGCCGCGCGCGTCCGGATGCGCCGCGAAGGCCCGTTCGAACGCGGCGGCGGACGGCGGATGGGCGAGGTACCGCTGCGCGTCCCACTGCGGTTCGACCCACACCGGGCGGATGCCGGCCAGGATCAGCCCGGCGACCACCGACTTGTGCGCGTCCCGGCCGACCAGCAGCTCCTCGTGCGGGCTGGCGACGGCCAGCATCGCCGCCTTGACCGACAGCGAGCTGCCGCAGGTGGTGAAGAACGTGTGCTCGGCGTGGACCGCCTCGGCCATCAGGGCTTCCGCCCGCTCCAGGACCCGCCCGCTGGTCCGCCGGTCGTCCAGGCCGCCGGTGGCCAGGACGTCCGCGCGGAACACGGCGTCGCCCAGCTCCCGGCGGGCGGCCGGATCGGCGCCCCTGGCCTGTTTGTGGCCGGGCGGGGTGAACGGCAGCCGGCCCGCCTCGTGATAGGCGGCGAGTGCTTCCAGGACAGGTGCCTGTGTGTGGTCCATCGGTTCCCTCCGGACGGCCGGTGACGTTCGCCAGGCGTGTGACCCGATGCCCGCGCGGGAAACCCGGCCCGGCCGGACGACCGGCCCGGCGCGGCCGCCGGGGTCACCCGGACGGAGGCGTCCAGTCGGCCACCAGTGCGAGCAGCCCGGGGAACCGGGCCTCCAGGTCCGCCACCCGCACCTGGCTGCGCCGCTCCAGCCCGTACTGGCGCTGCCGGGTCACACCGGCCTCGCGCAACGCCTTGAAGTGGTGGGTCAGCGAGGACTTGGGCCGGTCGAGGCCGAACCAGCCGCACGGGTGGTCGAACGCCTCGGACTCCAGCAGCAGTTTGCGGACGACGCGCAGCCGCAGCGGATCGCTCAGCGCGCCGAGGACGGTCTCCAGTCGCAGGTCCGCCACGTCGGGCTCGGGCAGCGGGGCCGGCGCGCCGGCCGGCTCCGGGGGGAGGGTGAAGACGCGGGTGGGGCGGGAGGTGGGCATCGGCTTCCTCGTTTCCACGGGCTCGAACGACCGGACGCTTGCTGTACGAGTTTGATCGTACTACGTGCTAAGTTCGAAATAACTCGTACAGCGGTGCCTCCGGGCGCCGCCGACGGCGCGCCGGCCTGCCCCGGCGCGCCCCGACCGCCGAAAAGGAGCTCCGGTGACGGACATCCGGCTCGCCCCCGTGGCCACACGACCCGCCCGCCAGACGGCCGCCACCCCGGGCACCGCCCCCGGCCGGTGGCTGTGGCTCGCCGCCTGGCCCGTGACGGCCGTGTTCGTTCTGTCCAACGCCGCCACGCCGCTCTACGCGCTGTGGCAGCGGGACATCGGCTTCTCCCGCGGCACCCTGACCCTCGTCTTCGCCTGCTACATCGCGGGCCTGATCGGCTCGCTCCTCGTCTCGGGCGTCCTCTCCGACCGGATCGGCCGGCGGCCCGTCCTCGTCCCGGCGGTGCTCCTCGCCCTCGTCGCCTGCGGGATCTTCGCCACCGCCTCCTCCGTCGCGGCCCTGATGGCCGCCCGGCTGCTCACCGGGATCGCCGTCGGCGCGGTCGTCTCCGCCGGCATGGCGGCCGTCTCCGACGTCGCCGGCCCCGCGCGCACACGGCAGGCGGCGCTGCTCGCCTCCACCGCCATGGTGCTCGGCGCGGGCCTCGGACCGCTGCTGGCCGGCGTCCTCTCCGAGACCCTCCCCGCCCCCATCGCCACCGTCTTCGGCGTCGAGGCCGTCCTCCTCGTCCTCGCCCTGGCCGTCGTCCTGCGGATGCCCCTCCCGCGCCCGGCCGCTGGCAGCGGCGGCTCCTGGATCCGGGTGCCGGGCGTGCCGCGCGGCCGGGGCGGCGACCTGCTGCGGGGCATCGCCGTCTTCGCCCCCGGCATCACCGCCACCTCGTTCGTCCTCTCCCTCGGCCCGTCCCTGCTCTCCGGCCTCCTCGGCACCACCAACCGGGTGGTCGCCGGCGCCATGGCCTTCGCGATGTTCCTCGCCGCCACCGGCGTCCAGTTCGCCGTCCGCCGGCTGCGCCCCGAAACCGTCCTGCTCGCCGGCGCCGTGAGCACCGTCCTCGCCATGGCGGCCCTCGTCGGCGCGGTGCGCCTCTCCTCGGCCGTCCTCCTGGCCGCCGCCGCGCTGCTCGCCGGCGCCGGCCAGGGCCTGGGGCAGCTCGGCGGGCTCTCCCTGCTCAACGCCGGCGTCCCGGCCCGGCGGCTCGCCGAGGCGAACGCCGCGATGAACGTGGGCGGTTACGTGCCGGCGGGCACCCTGCCGGTCGCCGCCGGCTTCCTCAGCGACGCGGTCGGGCTGCCGGCCGGGGCGACGGTCTTCGCGACGGTCCTCGCGGTGGCGGCCGCGGCCGGAGGACTGACCGTCCTGGCCCGCCGGGGCCGCGCCGCCGAGTCCGTCTGACGCCGCGGAAGGCCGGGCGGGCGCGGGGCCGGGAATGCTTCCCGGTCCCACGCGCTTGTTCCGAGGCGGTGGCGGGCGGGCGTGAACTCCCGTGCGCCACGGGTATGCCTGAGCCCGTACGGGCCGGAGGGCACGGACCGAGACGGAAGCACCGTAAGAACCGAGAGAACCGGAAGAACCGGAAGTACCGAGAGAAAGGCAGCGGACATGCCGCTGGAAGGCGAGTACGAACCGAGCCCCGAGCAGTGGGTCAGGGACCAGGTGGAGCTGTACGAGAGCTCCGGCGGGACCGAGGGGACGACGCTGCGCGACCTGCCCGTCGTCATCCTCACCACGCGCGGGGCGAAGAGCGGGAAGCTCCGCAAGACACCCGTGATGCGGGTCGAGCACGAGGGCCGGTACGCCGTCGTCGCCTCGCTGGGCGGCGCCCCCAAGCACCCGGTCTGGTACCACAACCTCAAGGCCGACCCCCGGGCGGAGCTCCAGGACGGCCCGCTGCGGCAGGACATGACGGCCCGTGAGGTCGACGGCGAGGAGAAGGCCCGCTGGTGGGAGCGCGCGGTGGCGGCGTACCCCGACTACGCGGACTACCAGAAGAAGACCGACCGGGAGATCCCGGTCTTCGTCCTGGAGCGGGCGCCCGAGGGGCACTGAGCGGGCGCGGGCGCGGGGTGTACGGCTCTGCGGCCGCGGCCGGCCTTGGCCTCCACGGCTCGCGTCCGCCGCGCGGCACACCGGCCACCGCGCCCGCCGGGCGCGGCCGACCCCAGCGCGCGCCCGGCCGTCCCTTCCCGGCCCGGGATTCCGGCTCTCAGCCGGTCAGTAGCCGGGACTCCAGCACCGCCCCCGGGCTGGTCTCCGTCAGGGCCTCGGCCAGGGCGTCCCCGGCCGTGGTGAGTTCCGCGTCGCTCATCGGCCCGAGCGCGTCGAGGACGAACAGGGCCCGGGTGGTGGTGCCGGTGAGCCGGGTGCGCGTGCACTGGCGCCAGTTCCAGCGTCGGCAGGTGACGCCCTCGTCGTCCCGCCAGACCACCTCGCCGGGCGGGCAGTGCTCGACGACGGGCTCCCCGCCCGCCGTGGTCTCGAACGGCTCGTCGCCGGTGGCCCGGACCAGCCGGGGCGCGCCGGCGTAGTGGTCGAGGTCCTCGCCGCCGAGCGGGAGGACGTGGGCGACGGAGACCGCGTTGTAGACGTCGGTGAGCCGGTCCACGCGCGGCAGGCCCGCCGGGACGCGGCGGAGCAGGGCCTCGGCGCTCGGCCTGATCCGCTGCGGCTTGGCGCCGAACGCGCGGAACGCCTCGCGCCAGGCGGCCAGGTGCGGGTGCTCCTCGGGCGGGGCGGTCCCGAAGCGGCGGCGGGCGGTCTCCTCGGCCGCCGCCAGCAGCCGCTCGCTCCTGGCGTCACTCGGCCCGGGCCGGAGGCCCTCGGCGGCGACGAGGAGGGCCCGGTAGTCGGGCCGCAGCGCGTGCACCGCCCGGTCGACGGCGGCGGTCTCGAGCAGGCTCTTGAGGTCGGCGGCGGACATGCGTCTCCTTGAGTTCACTGGAATGCACTCAAGAGTGCCATACGATGCACCGCAAGGGAATCGGTCTCCTCCCGGCGCGGCACGGATGGCTCCGCCGCCGGTCCCTCCTACGTCCTATGCGGGGCGGTCGAGGCAGTCGTAGTTGCGCTGCGCGGCGATCCTGCCGTCGCGGAACTCCAGGAACACGGCGAGGCGTGCCCGCAGCTCGTGCCCGGCGGGCAGCGGGCCCAGCGGTACGGCGAGCGTGCCGCGCCAGCGGACTTCCAGGGCGACCGTGCCACCGGACGCGACCGCCTCGACGACGTCGAACGCCTGATCGCTCAGCACCGCGCGGCCCCGCTCCGCCGCCTCCAGGATCCCGAGCAGGTCGCGGACAGCGCCGTCGGGGGCCAGGGTGTTGGGGAACTCGTGCTGGACGACGTCCGGGTGGAAGAAGAGCGCCAGTTCCTCGGCGGTGGCCCGGCGGCCCACCGCCGCGTGGTAGCGGACGGCGGTCTCGACGTCGGGGTGGCGCGGGGTGGCCGTCATGGCCGTCAGGGTAGGACCGCGGCCGTGGGCGCGGAAGGCCGCCCGCAGGGGGGCCGGGACCGGCGGTGTCAGGTGAGGCCGAAGACGTCGACGGCGTCGCCGAGCGGCCGGTAGCGCTCGGGGGCCGTGGTGAAGACCGTCCACCCGGAGGGCACCGCGACGGCGGCCGTGTGCGCGAGGGCGATGTCGTCGAGCGCGTACCGCCGCATCATCGTCCCGGCGGCCTCGACGGCCGTCAGGTCCAGCGGCCGGATGAGCACCGAGGGGCCGCAGCGGGCCAGCAGCAGTTCCAGCGCCGTCCGGGCGCGGCCGGGCTTCTCGCGCTCGGCGAGGACGAGCTCCGTCTGCGGCACGTTGACCGAGACGGCGTGCCAGCTCCACCGGTCGGTGAGGACCTCGTGCTCGATCCTGCGGTCGGTGGCCAGGTCGGAGAGGAAACCGGCGTCGAGGACGACGCCCGTCACCGCGTCGGCCGTCACGCGGCGCTGCTCCGGCGGGTGGCGATGTACTGGTCGAGGGGCAGCCGGGTGCGGCGGCCGGTCGCGTCGTCCGCCCACTGTCGGGCCAGGGCGATGTACTCCTCGTCCAGGCCGAAGTCCTGCCGCAGCCGCTCCTCGGTCTCGCGGTGCCGGCGGTCGCGGTCGATCTGGCCGGCCAGCGTTCTCGTCACGAAGGCGGACACGGACTCGATGACGTTCGCGTCCTTCATACCGCGCAACTGCTCGGCCAGCTCGCGGGGGACCGTGATGCTGATCCGCTCGAAGTCGGGGGTCTGCTCGTCGCCCATGGTCGAATACTACGGGAGCCGCCCCCGGGCGCACCGCCCGTCGGGCGACGCGGCGGCGCGCGCCGGGGTCCGGGCCCCAGTCCGCACAACGCGCGCCGTGCGCGCGGGGGTTGACGCTCCGCGTCGCGCGCGCCGGTGGGGGCGGTCGGGCGGTCACGGGGACGCGGGGGCGTCGCCGCCGGCCGTGCCCTCGTCCTCGCCTCCGTCCTCGTCCTCGACGAGGGTCGCGCCCGACACCAGCGCGCGGGCCGCGTCGGCGAAGTACCGCTCGTCGGCGTGGGGAGCGAGGCCCAGGACGACGCCCTGGCTGAGGCCTATGAACAGGCCGCGGAGCGCGGTGGTCAGCCGACGGGCCTGACGCGGCGTCACGACGCTCCCGCGGTGCGGCCGCCCGGTGAACACCGCGACCAGCCGGCCCTCCTGCTCCCGGACCGTCGCGGCGAACCGGGCGCCCAGCTCGGGGTCGTGCACGGCCATGTCCAGCAGGGTGATCTGCAGCGCCATGGCCGCCCGCGCGTCGGGGGCGTCGCAGCCGCGCCGGTAGTACCGGGCGAAGGCGTCGACCGCTTCCAGCAGGTCCGCGCCGTCGGGGACCGCGCGTGCGATCTCCTCGTAGTGGGGCTCCAGGCGCTCGGTGAGCATGGCGGTCATCAGGCCGCTCTTGCTGCCGAACAGCGAGTACACCGCGCCGGTGGTCAGGCCGGCCCGCTCGGCGATCTCGTCGAGCCGGGCGCGGTACCCGTCCCGGGAGACGGCCTCGAACGTGGCGTCCAGCAGGGCGCGGCGGTTGTGTTCCTTGGCCTCGGCTCTCGTCTTCCTCATAACTTCATTATCCTCATAATCAGATTATGGAAAACTGACGTGGGACGGGCAAGGCGACGAGAGGAGCGCTCATGGCGCGGAGTGAGACCCGGATGTGGGCAGGGGTCGTCGGTGACGGTGTGTTCAAGGTGGTGCTCGGCGCCGCCTTCGTCGTCGGTGCCTCATGGCTCGACGGCCCCCTCGGCACGCCGTCCTGGCTGCCGGTCGCCTCCGGCGTCGTGCTGCTGGCCGGCGGGGGCGCCGAGCTGGCGTACGTACGCCGCCGTCCGCTGCCCGGCTACCTGCGGCTGATGATCGCCTACGACGGCGGCTGGGCACTGGCGACGCTCGCCGCCCTGCTGGTGGCCTGGCGGGGCGGCACCGCCGGGGGCGAGATATGGCTCGGCTACCAGGCGGCGGCACCACTCGTGTTCGCGGCGCTGCTGGCGTGCGCCGCCCCCATGCGGCCGATCGTGTCCTGACGGCCCCTGCCCGGCGCCGCCGGGCGCGGGCGGGGGAGCCCGTCTAGGGTCGGAACCGTGCGACACCGGACAGGACGGGACGGAGGCGGATCACCCGGGTGTTCCCGGCTGAACCGCCCGGGCGGCGGTCCCCGATGACCACCCACCACCGGGAGGAACGGCTGGGCGGCACCACGGCGCTCGCCTCCCGCCGCGTGGCCTGGATCCGGCTCGCCATGACCGTCCCCCTGTTCATGGCGGGCCGCCGGCCGCCCGACGTCTCGTACCGGCACTGGTTCGACGGTCTGCTCGTCGCCTACCTGCTCTGGGCCGTCGGACGGATGCTGTGGATCCGGCGCCGCCCGGTGGCCGACGTGCGCGGCGCCGCCGGCGCCCTCGTCGTGGACCTCGCGTTGATCACGGCCCTCGCCGCGGTCTCCGGCGGCCCCGACTCCCCGGTCCGCTACGCCTACTTCCTCTGGTCCACCGCCACCGTCCTGTGGCAGATGCCGAAGGTCACGGCCGTCTTCGGCGCCGTCTGCGTGGTCTGCTACGCCGCGATGTCCCTGCCGCACGCCCTGACGCACCCGGCGGCGGACTCCTGGGACATCGTCGTCGACGAGGCGTACCTGCTGTGGACGGTCGGCGCCTCGGTGCTCATCGCCGTCCTGCTGGCCCGGCGCAGCCGGCGGGTGGCCGAACTCCTCGACACGCGCGAGCTGCTGCTCGACGACGCGCTCGCCGCCGAGACCCGCGAACGGTCCCGGGTCGCCGACGCCCTGCACGACGGCGCGGTGCAGACGCTGCTCGCCGCCCTCCACGACCTGGAGGAGGCCGAGGGAGCCGTCACCGACCCCGCGGCCCGCGCCGCCCTCGACCGGGCCCAGGGCGAAGTGCGGCGCACCGTCCGCGAGATGCGGGAGATCATCTTCAACCTCCATCCGCAGATCCTCGCCGCCGCCGGGCTGGGCGCCGCGCTGGAGGCCGCGGGGGAGCGGTTCGCACGGCGCGGCGGCTTCCGCATCCACTACGACGTACGGCTGCCCGGCCGCGTCGGCCACGAGGCCCTGCTCTACTCCACCGCCCGGGAACTCCTCCGCAACATCGTCAAGCACGCGCGGGCCGACGACGTGTGGCTGACCCTGTCCACCGAGGGCGACGAGACCGTGCTGACCGTCCGCGACAACGGCGTCGGCTTCGACCCGGGCATCGTCCAGGACCGGCTGCGCGCCGGGCACATCGGCCTGGCCAGCCACTACGTACGGGTCGAGAGCGCGGGCGGGCGGTTCACGGCGGACAGTGCGCCCGGCGCCGGCACGACGATCGAGGTCCGGCTGCCCACGGCGGCGCCCGGGCCCCCGCCGCCCGCCGTCCCGGCCACAGCTCCATGACCGGACGGCGCACCGGTGCGTCCCGCCTCCTCTGGTCCGGGGTTCTGCGGTCCGGTCTCCTCCGGCCCGGTCTTCTTCGGCCCGGTCTTCTTCGGCCCGAGGGCCGGCCGCGCTACGCGGACGGTGCCACCGCCGGGGTCGCGCTCGCCGTACCGTTCACCGTCGGCGCCGCGACCGGCCACCCCGGCGCAGGCGCGGCCGTCGTCCAGGCGTGGACCGCCTCGCCGACTTCCTCCGGACCGGCCCTGCGTTAGCCGCTACCGGTGATTCCCATTCCGCTGTTCCCACGAGCCCCCGAACCCTGAGCTCCCTAACCCCTGAGCTCCCTAACCCTTGGGCTCCCCAACCCCTGAGCTCCCTGAGCCCCGCCCCGCCGCCGGAACCCGCAGCGCCGCTGCCGCCCGTACGAGCGCCGCGTTCCCGGTGGCCGGAGAGCCGTCCGGGAGGTGGAGGACGTCCTCCAGTCCGACGCGGGCCGACAGGCCCCGGCGCAGGGCCAGCCGGAGGACGGGCCAGGCGCCGCCGTCCTGGCCGTGGAGGAGCACGGGGGCGGGGAGGTTGGTGCCGAGTTCGTCCAGCAGGGCACCGGCCGTCGCCTCGGCGGCGTCCGGGCCGGTGTCCATGACCTCGGCCAGGATGCGCAGCGCCGCGCCCGCGAAGGGGGAGGTGCGGAAGCGGGTCACCGCGTCCGTGCCGGAGAACAGGCCCGCCTCGACGGCGACGCCGCGCTCGGTCAGGGCGGCGGCGACCAGATCGGCGCCGTCTTCGTGCCAGTTGACGGACGCGTGGTCCGGCAGGATGGTCCACGAGCGCACCAGTTCGGCGCGTATCCGCGGGTCGGGCACCGCCCACGCGCCGGTGGTGACCCCGATCGGGACCCCCGGCACCGCGGCCCGTACCCGCGACACGGTGTCCGCGACGGCCGCGGGGTCGAGGGTGTCGGCGCCTGTGGCGTCCTTCGGATGTACATGGAGATCCACCGCCCCGGCGGCGACCGCTTCCCGCGCCGCCTCCGCCAGTTCGGCGGGGGTGAC
This sequence comes from Streptomyces mobaraensis, assembly GCF_020099395.1. Taxonomy (NCBI): domain Bacteria; kingdom Bacillati; phylum Actinomycetota; class Actinomycetes; order Kitasatosporales; family Streptomycetaceae; genus Streptomyces; species Streptomyces mobaraensis. The sequence goes on from NZ_CP083590.1 coordinate 7,301,889, forward strand.
GGGCAGACCCGGGTGCTCCCGCCGGGCGCGGGGACCGTTGAGACACGCTTGCAGGATCATGACGACAGCATGGCAGCAGGGTCTGACAACGGCCGTCTTGTTGTAGGGATCCCACAGGGCTGGCTCGTCCGCCCTGACTCTTGCCGCACCGGTGCCCGGGCCCGTCCGTCGGTGAGGATGAGCGGGTGGCCGATCTCCTGAACCCGGCGGACCCCGCCTTCGCGCGCGACCCCTATCCGTACTACGCCCGGCTGCGCGCCCGCGGCCCCGCGGCGCGCGTGGAACTCGCCAACGGCACGCACGCCTGGCTGGTCACCGGCTACCGGGAGGCCCGGGCCGTCCTGGCCGACCCCCGCTTCTCCAACGTGCCCCCGAAGGCCGCCGGCCGTCCCCGGCCCGACTCGCCCGCGCGCCGCGCCCAGGCATGTCTCGCCCGGCACATGCTCAACTCCGACGCCCCCGACCACACCAGGCTCCGCAGACTGACCACCGCCGCTTTCACCCCGCGCCGCGTCGACGCCCTCCGGCCGCGCATCGCACGGCTGGCCACCGGGCTGGCCGGGGACCTCGCGGCCCGGCTGGAGCGGGACGGCACCGCGGACCTCGTCGACGCGTTCGCCTTCCCGCTGCCCGTCCTCGTCATCGGCGAGGTGCTCGGCGTCCCCGAGGCCGACCGCGCCGACCTGCGCACATGGACGTACCGCGTCGGATCGCCCGCCGACGCGCTCGCCCCCGGCGCGGTGGACGACGCCTGGACCGCCCTCCACGCGTACTTCACCGCACTCATCGCCGACAAGCGGCGCACACCCGGCGACGACCTCTTCAGCTCCCTGGTGCACGACGCCCGGGAGGGTGGTCTGGCGGACCGCGAACTCCTCGCCATGGCCTTCCTGTTGCTGTTCGCGGGTTACGAGACGACCATGAACCTCCTCGCCTCCGCCACCCTGCTGCTGCTCACCCATCCCGACGAGCTCGCGGCCGCCCGGCGGGACACCGCCGGGCGGTACTGGGACGCCGTGACCGAGGAGGTCCTGCGGCACGCCAGCCCGCTGGAGGGGACCACCTGGCGGCGGACGACCGAAGAGGTGGACCTCGGCGGAGGGGCGGTCATACCCGCCGGAGCCTCCGTCCTCGTCGTCCTCGCCGCCGCCGGCCGCGACCCCGCCCGCTTCCCCGAGCCGGACGCCTTCCGTCCGAGCCGGTATCTGCCCGGCCCCGAACGGGCCGGCGCCCACGCCGCGTTCGGCCACGGCCCGCACTTCTGCCTCGGCGCCCGGCTGGCGCGGCTGGAGGCGACGGTCGCCCTGCCACTGCTCTTCGAGGCGCTGCCGGGGCTGCGGCTCGCCGCCGACCCGGCGCTTCTGCCCTACCGGCCGGGACTGTTGGTGCGGGGGCCGCGGGAGCTGCCCGTGTCCCGGTGATGGCTCACTGGGCGGCGCGGTCATAACTCGCGGGCGCGCCCTGGCCCTTACCTCTGATCACCTCCCCGTCCCCTCCCCGGCGGCGAACCGGTCGAGCGCCGCCCGGGCCTCGGACCGGAAGGTCTCGCTGCCCAGGTGGCCCGCGTCCGGGACGACGACCAGCCGGGCGTCCGGCCACGCCCTGGCCAGTTCCCAGGCGGTGCCCAACGGCCCGGCGACGTCGAACCGGCCGTGCAGCAGTACCCCCGGGATCCCCGCCAGCCGGCCCGCGTCCCGCAGCAGGGCGCCCTCCTCCAGCCAGGCGCCGTGCGCGAAGTAATGGGCGGCGATCCGGACGAAGCCGCGGCGGGCCCTCGACGGCCGGCCGGTGTAGGGCGCGGGGGCGGCGCCGGATTCGGCGTCGGGTTCAGCGTTGGGTTCAGCCTTGGGTTCGGTGTCGGGTTCGGTGTCGGGTTCCGCGGAGACGACCGCGTCCTCCCAGGCACACCAGTCGCGTACGGCCCGCTCGCGCACGGCCGGGTCCGGATGCTCCATCAGGCGGGCGTACGCGGCGACCAGGTCCCCGTCGCGGTCCGCCGCCGGGACGCCGTCCCGGAAGCGCTCCCACTGCTCGGGGAAGAAGCGGGCGGCGCCCCGGTACAGCCAGTCGATCTCCGAACGGCGGGTGGTGGTGACCCCGGTGATCACGATCTCCGCGACCCGCTCCGGGTGCCGCTCGGCGTAGGCCAGGATGAGCGTGGATCCCCAGGAGCCGCCGAACAGCGTCCACCGGTCGATGCCGAGGTGCTCGCGCAGCCGTTCCATGTCGGTGACCAGGTGGTGGGTGGTGTTGTGCCGCATGTCGGTCGACGGATCGGCGGCGTGCGGTGTGCTGCGGCCGCAGCCGCGCTGGTCGAACAGGACGACGCGGTAGCGGTCCGGGTCGAAGAACCGGCGGGCCTCCGGCGAGCAGCCGGACCCCGGCCCGCCGTGCACGACGAGCGCCGGCTTCCCGTCCGGCCTGCCGGACACCTCCCAGTGGACGAGGTTGCCGTCCCCGACGTCGAGCATCCCCTCGTCGTACGGTTCGATCGGCGGGTAGAGGGCGTCGGTTGCCATGTCGGGACCCCTTGGTGGTGTGGCGCGGCGTGCCTTCACGCTAGCCGGACGGGCGGCGGGCCGTTGACCTTGCCCCTGGGGGAAGCCGCAGCATCGGCGGTGCGGTGCGATGCCGGGCGACGGGCCCGGCGCGAGGAAGGACGAAGGGCCGGTCATGGGACTGCTGACCATCGGGGCGTTCGCCAGGGCGTCCCGGCTCTCGCCGAAGGCGCTCCGCCTGTACGACGACCTCGGCCTGCTGCCCCCGGCCCGCGTCGACCCGGCCACCGGCTACCGCTTCTACGCACCCGGGCAGCTCGAACGGGCCCGGCTCGTGGCGTGGCTGCGGCGCGTCGGCATGCCGCTGGCCCGGATCCGCCGGGTGTGCGAACTCCACGACACGGCGCCGCCCGCGGCGGCCGAGGAGGTCCGCGCCTTCTGGTCCGAGTCCGAGACGGCGTTCGCCGCCCGGCGCGAACTCGCCGCCTTCCTCGTCGACCACCTCTCGTGGAAGGACCACCTTGTGATGACGACGCCCGACAGCACGCCCCCGCGCATCCGCTGCGCGGCCCTCTCCGACACCGGATCCGTCCGGACACGCAACCAGGACACCGCCTACGCCGGCCCCCGCCTCCTCGCCGTCGCGGACGGGTACGGCGAGCACGGCGAACGGGCGGGCGCCGCGGCGGTCGAGGCGCTGAAGGGGTTCGAGGACCCGGGCGTCGGTGACCTGCTCAACGCCCTTCAGGAGGCGGTCGAGCGGGCGGACCGGGCGGTGCGCGACGTCGCGGCGCCGGACGGTACGACGGGGGACAGCGCGACGGCGGACGGCGCGACGGCCGACGCCTCCGCCGCTTCCGGCACCACCCTGACGGCGCTGCTCCTGACCGGCTCCCGCATGGCCCTCGTCCACATCGGTGATTCCCGCGCCTATCTGCTGCGCGGTGGTGAGTTCTTCCAGATCACCCACGACCACACGCTCGTCCGCGCGATGGTCGAACAGGGAGCCCTCACCCCCGAGGAGGCCGCCTCCCATCCGCAACGGGCGCTGCTGCTCCGGGCGCTGGGCGCGGGGGAACGGGCCGTCGCCGACGTCCGTTTGCGCGAAGTGCGGACGGGTGACCGGTACCTGCTGTGCTCCGACGGCCTCTCGGCGGTCGTCCCGGACGCGGCGGTACGACGCGTGGCGTCCGCCGGCGGGGATCCGGAAGGGACCGTTCGCGAACTGGTCGCCCTGGCGCACGCGTCGGGTGCTCCGGACAACGTGAGCTGCGTGGTCGCGGACGTCCACGAGGCATGCTGACCGGGCCGCGGCGGGGTGGTGCGGCGACGTGCCGCCACACCGCCGCCGAACCACCCCTGAACAGGCACAACCTCCCCTCCCGAGCGGCACTCCGCACCGCGTAGGGTGGCGGAATGACGACCCATCCCTTCGATGCCGCCGTGACCGCCCTGAGCCGGAACGCCTGGCTGCCCACGAGTGAAGAGGTGGCCCTGGGCAAGGACTTCTTCCACCGTCGCGAAGGGCTCCAGCGGCGCCTGCTGCCCGGCATGCCCGCCTGCCCCGACCCGCAGGGCTGGGTGACCGAGCACGTGCTGTGGCTGGAGGACGTCGTCGGCATCGCCGACACCCTCCTCGCGGCCTGGCGAGGCTACCTCCCGGACAGCCACATGATCGCCCTCCTGGAGGCTTACGCCCACCAGGCCCGACCGGCTGTTCCGTACGCTGCCGACCTGCTTCGCGCATGGGAAGCCGAGGCTTTCGAGTCCTGCTCGGTGGAGGAGGCCGGGTGGTGGGAGGAGTGGCACATCCCGGAGACGGAGCGGCAGGCGCTCGACGCGCTGAATCACCGGCTGATTCCGATTGGCGCGATGCTGGTCACGGCGGTGGAGCGGGGGGCTGCGGCGGTGTGACGTGGGGCTTTTGAGTCTTATGTCGCGATCTGCGGAAGTGGGTAAAAACGGGGGTGGGTCCGGGTAGAGTCCCAGGTCGAGGCCTGTGGTCCCCGCGCGTGCGGGGGTGGTCCCACCACCGCTTTCTGGAAGGCCACCGCCGAGCGGTGGTCCCCGCGCGTGCGGGGGTGGTCCCCGGTCCAGAGTCCGTGGCAGGGGCCGCCAGTCGTGGTCCCCGCGCGTGCGGGGGTGGTCCCCATGGCCAGCAGGCAAGGCAGCAGGCGCATCGGTGGTCCCCGCGCGTGCGGGGGTGGTCCCCTCCGGTGACCGGCGAGCGGCTGGGTCCGCTGGTGGTCCCCGCGCGTGCGGGGGTGGTCCCCACACGAGCGTGGCCGTCGAGCTGGAGCGGCTGTGGTCCCCGCGCACGCGGGGCTTACCCCCTACTCCCCCTCTACCTCTCAACCCCCGCCCCCACCAACCGATACCCCCTCTTAGTAACCGTCCCCACCACACCCCCATAAGCCCCCAACGCCCCCCGCAGTCGCCCCACCGTCGCCTCCAGCGCCCGCAGCGCGTGCTGCTGTTGCTCGGGCTCCCGCCCGAGCACACCGCCCCCCGCCACCGGCCACAGCCGTCGCACCAGTTCCGCGCGGCTGAGGACGGTGCCCGGGCGTTCGGCCAGAGCGGCGAGCAGGGCCGCAGGCAGGGGCGGGAGGCGGAGGAGGGTGTCGCCGGTCAGGACGGCGGTGCCCTGGATGGTCAGGGGCCCCGCCGGGGTGGTGAGTTCGCGGCGGTGGCGGCGGGGGAGTTCGTCGGTGAGGAGGCGGACGAGGGAGCCGAGGCGGCCGCGGTCGGGCCAGGCGCAGGGGACTCCGGCCGCCACAAGAGGGCGGGCACACAGGGGGCCTATGCAGGCGGCCACCACGTCCTGGCGGAGGGCGGCCAGGACGTCGTCCCGTCCCGGGCCCGCCGCGGTCAGGAACGCCTCGATCGCCGGTGCGCTCGTGAACGGCAGCGCGTGGATCTCCCGGCGTACCGTCCGGACGGCGAGTCGGCGTACGGCGTCGGGGTCCTCGGGCGGGCCCCAGCGGTAGACGGGGAGTGCGGTGACGTGGGCGCCCCGGGCGCGGAGCGCGTCGGTGAAGCCGGCGATCGGGGCGCCGTGTTCCTGAACGACGACGTGCCGTCCGTGCAGGTCGCGGGCGAGGAGCCAGGCGAGGACCGCGTCCATGGTCTCGGACTCCGGTGCGTAGTCCTCGCGCAGTCCGCAGGCGCGCAGCGCCCCCGTCGTCTTCGAGCCGCGGCTGAGGACGGCGGCCTCCCGGCAGGCCGTGAGCAGGGAATCGGCGAGGCCCCAGCCCTCGGCGGCGCTCATCCAGCCGCGCCAGCCGACGCCCGTGGTGGCCACCACGTAGTCGACCGGGCGGGCGAGGCACGCCTCGGTGGCGGTGCGGAGCAGCGCGTCGTCGGCGAGCGGCACCATGCGCAGGGCGGGGGCGACGCTCACCGAGGCGCCGCGGCGGAGCAGGAGGGCGGCGAGTTCGTCGCGGCGCCGGTCCGCGGTGACCCCCACCGTGAGGCCCGTCAGCGGCCCGATCGGCTCACCGGGCGCTCCCGGCACGGCTGTTCCCATGGGCCGAGAGTCGCCGACGGGGATTAAGCCGTCATTTCGCCGTAGTGACGGGGGCGTAAGGACGGTGCATGCTTTCGTACAAGAACGTGTCGGCGAACGCACATCGGGTAACGCCCGAGGTGTGTGCTCCGTGAGCGCGCGGCAACACGGATGTTTCACCGTGGTAACGAGGGCGGATGACGCTTACCGGCATGACCTCAGCAGCACAGCCGGCCGACACCCACTGCCCGTACTGCTCCCTGCAGTGCGGCATGCGGCTGCGCCGTATCGTTTCCCCGGAGTCTGGCGGTACGGGACCGGGCGGCGGTGCCGCCGTCGTGGTGGAGGAGCGGCCGGACTTCCCGGTCAACCGCGGAGCGCTGTGCGGCAAGGGCCGTTCGGCCGCGGCCGTGCTCGCGCCCGGGGTCCGGCTGACCGCGCCGCTGGTCCGCGACCGCCGCACCGGCCGGCTGCGGGAGGCCGGCTGGGACGAGGCGCTGGACCGGGCCGCCGAGGGGCTGGCGGACGCCGCCGCGCGGTACGGCCGCGACGCGGCGGGCGTGTTCGGCGGCGGGGGTCTCACCAATGAGAAGGCGTACCTGCTGGGCAAGTTCGCCCGGGTCGTGCTGCGCACGGCCAACATCGACTACAACGGCCGGTTCTGCATGTCGTCCGCCGCGGCGGCCCAGCGGGCGGCGTTCGGCCTCGACCGGGGGCTGCCGTTCCCGCTCGCGGACATCGCCCGCACCGGCTGCCTGATCCTGGTCGGCGGCAACCCCGCCGACACCATGCCGCCCGCCATGCGCTACTTCCGGGCCCAACAGGCGGCCGGCGGCAAGCTGGTGGTCGTCGATCCGCGCCGCACCCGGACCGCCGAGACCGCCGACCTGCACCTGCGCCCGGCCCCGGGCACAGACCTCGCCCTCGCCCTCGGCCTGCTGCACCTCGTCGTCGCGGGCGGGCGGGTGGACGAGGCGTTCGTCGCCGCCCGGACCACCGGCTGGGAGCAGGCCCGCGCCGCCGCCATGGCGCACTGGCCGGAACGGGTCGAACGCATCACCGGCGTCCCGGTGGCCGCGATGCGCCGGGCCGTGGAGCTGTTCTGCGACGCGCCCACCGGCATGGTCCTCACCGCGCGCGGCGGCGAGCAGCACAGCAAGGGCGTGGACACCGTCGGCGCGTGGATCAACCTGTGCCTGGCGACGGGCCGGGCCGGCCGCCCGCACAGCGGCTACGGCTGCCTGACCGGGCAGGGCAACGGCCAGGGCGGACGCGAACACGGCCAGAAAGCCGACCAGTTGCCCGGCTACCGGTCGATCACCGACCCGGCCGCCCGCGCACACGTCGCCGCCGTGTGGGACGTCGACCCCGACACCCTCCCGGGCCCCGGCCGCTCCGCGTACGAACTCCTCGACACGCTCGGCACCGACGGCGGCGTACGCGCCCTGCTGCTCATGGGGTCCAACCCGGTCGTCTCCGCCCCGCACGCCTCGCATGTCACCGAGCGGCTGCGCGCTCTCGACTGCCTCGTCGTCTGCGACGTCGTCCGGTCCGAGACCGCCGAACTCGCCGACGTCGTCCTGCCGACCGCCCAATGGGCCGAGGAGACCGGCACCATGACCAACCTGGAAGGCCGGGTCATCCTCCGCAGCCCGGCCCTCGCCCCGCCCCCCGGCGTCCGGACCGACCTCGACGTGCTGCACGGGCTCGCCGAACGCCTCGGCGTCGAGAAGGGGTTCCCCACGGAGGCCGAGGAGGCCTTCGAGGAACTGCGGGAGGCGTCCGCCGGCGGCCAGGCCGACTACTCCGGCATCGACTACGCCCGGATCCGGGCCGAGGACGGCGTCTTCTGGCCCTGCCCGCGCACCGGCGCCGGACGGCCCCACCACCCCGGGACCCCGCGGCTGTTCCTCGACCGCTTCGCCACCCCGGACGGCCGCGCCCGCTTCGCCGACGTCTCCCACCGGCCGGCGGCCGAGGAACCGGACGCGGACTACCCGCTGCGTCTGACGACCGGGCGCGTCCTCGCCCACTACCAGAGCGGCGCCCAGACGCGCCGCACCCCGGAGCTCGACCGGGCGGCGCCGGGCCCTTTCGTCGAGGTCCACCCCCGGCTGGCGGCCCGGCTGGGCGTCGCCGACGGCGCCCCGCTGACCGTCACCAGCCGGCGCGGGAGCGTCACCGCCCCCGCCGTCGTCACCGACCGGATCCGGCCCGACACCGTCTTCATGCCCTTCCACTGGCCCGGCCCCGGCCGCGCCAACACCCTCACCAACCCCGCCCTCGATCCCGTCTCCCGCATGCCGGAGTTCAAGGTGTGCGCGGTGCGGGTGGAGGCGGCGGAGCGGGGGGTGACGGAGTGGGAGGCGACGGAGTGGGAGGGGGCGTGGTGAGCGGGGGCGTGGCGGGGGCGCGAACGCCGCAGGGCGGGGCCGCCGGAGTTTGCCTGGCGTCCGCCGAGGGGCGGGGGTCGATCGTACGGTCCGCGGGCGCGGGCGGCATTCCGTCGGTGTTGGCGTCGGCGTCGCCGGATGCGCGGACCAGGACGTCATCCGTGAGGCGGTCGTCGGTGGACGGGGCATCGGCCGGCGGCGCGGCGGCGCCACGGTCGACGGGGACGTCCGATCGAAGGCCGGGCTTCCTGCGTGTTGTCGAGGAGGGTGCTGGGCTGGCGGGTGGGTGCCGTGTGTGTGCTGGTATTCCGTCCGGTCGGGGGCCGGGTCTCCTGCGTGTTGCCGAGGAGGGCTCTGGACCGGCGGGCGGGTGCGGCGTGTGTGCCGGTACTCCGTCCGGGCGGGGGTCGGGTCCCCTGCGCGCTGTCGAGGAGGGCCCTGGACCGGCGGGTGGGCGCCGTGTGTGTGCTGGTATTCCGTCCGGTCGGGGGCTGGGCCCCCTGCGCGTTGCCGAGGACGGCCCCGGATCATCGGACGGACACCGGGCGTGCGCCGGCGCCCCGCCCGTCCCGGCATCCGCCGCGCGGCAGTCGCCGCGCGCCCGCGCCCCCCACCACGTCGCCGTCGTCGGGGCGGGGATGGCCGCCGCCCGGTTCGCGCGGCAGCTGCTCGCGCTCGCGCCGGACGGGAGCGCGCGGGTGACGCTCTACGGTGCCGAGCCGTACGCGCCCTACAACCGCACCCTCCTCACCGGCCTGCTGAGCGGCCGATACCCGTCCGGCGCCGTCGCCCTGCCCACCGGCGGGGCGGCCGTCCGCACCGGCACCGAGGTCGTCGCGATCGACCCGGGAGCGCGGACGCTGCGCACGGCCGGCGGGGAGACCGCCGGGTACGACACCCTCGTCCTGGCCACCGGCGCCGCACCCGTCCTGCCGGACCTGCCCGGGCTGCGCACCGCCGCCGGGGCCCTCAGGGACGGGGTCCACGCGTTGCGCACGCTCGGCGACCGCGCCAGGATCGCGGCGGGCGTCCGGAACGGCGGGACGGCCGTCGTGGTCGGCGGGGGAGTCCTCGGCGTCGGCGCGGCGCAGGCGCTCGCGGGATCGGGGGTCCCGGTCCATCTGGTCCACGACCGCGCTCATGTGATGGACCGTCACCTCGACGCGGGCGCCGCCGCCGTCGTGCGCCGTACCCTCGCTTCGCTCGGCGTCCGGGTGCACCACGAGCCGGGCGCCGCCACGGCGCTCGGCGACGACGGCCGGATCGCCGGGCTGCGGTTGTCGGACGGGACGCGGCTCGACGCCCGCACCGTCGTCCTGGCCTGCGGCGTCCGTCCCCGCACCGAACTCGCGCGGGCCGCCGGCCTCGCCGTGGCCACCGGCGTCGTCGTGGACGACAGCCTCGCCACGTCCGCGCCGCACGTGTACGCGATCGGCGACTGCGCCGAGCAGCGGAACGTCGTGCACGGCCGGGCGGAGGCCGCCTGGGAACAGGCCGACGCCCTGGCCGCCGCCCGCGCGGCGGAGCTTTCCGGAGCCCCGGCCGGCACGCGTCGTCCCGCCTCTCCCGTCCGCTTCCTGCGGCTCGGCGGGGGCCCGGTGGAGGTGGCCGCGTTCGGCGACTCGACGGCCTCGGGCGACGACACCGAGGTCGTCACCCTGGCCGACGCGACGCGCGGCACCTACCGGAAGCTGGTGCTGCGCGGGGGCGTGCCCGTCGGCGCGATCCTCGTCGGCGACCTGACGACCGTGGGCGACGTGGGGGACGCCGTGGCACGCGGCGAGCCCGTGGCGGGGTACGCGCTGGACCTGCTCGTGGGGGAGGGCTGCCCATGAGGCCGCGCCACGACGGCCGGTACGACGGCCGCCACGACGGCCGGGCGGCTCCCCGGCGTCGTCCGCCACCGCGCGGACCGGACCGCACGTTCCCCGCCACACCGGCCGGACATCCGTCCTTCCATCCGTCCATTCCGCCGATGGCGCCGGGGGCGCGGAGCCGGCGAGGACACCCGGGGGCCTTGTGGGGCACGAACCCGCCGCGCGTCGCCGCCGTACCAGTCGCGTCGTCCTCCCCGCCGAAGGCGCCGAAGTTCCGTGTCCGTCAAGGACATCGAGGCCGCCGGGGACACCGTCGGGCGCGGGCTCGCCGGACGCCGTGCCGAACCGACCGGACCGTTCCCCTCCCCGCCGAAGATGCCGGATTCCGTAGCCGTCAAGGGTGACGAGGGCGCCGCGCGACGCCCTCGTACCAGCCGAACCGCCCTCCCGGCGATGGCGCCGAGGCTCGACGGCCCAGCCAGGCCGCCGCGCGACATCCCCGTCGCGCGAGCGGGACAGTTCACTCCGGCGATGGTGCCGGGGTCCGGCGGTCGCTCAAGTGCACCGAGGGCGCGAGTTCGTCCTGCGTCGCTCCCGTCGTACTGGCTGAACTGCGTTCCCCGCCAATGGTGCCGGGGCCCGGCAGTCACTCAAGTGCACCGGGGGCACGAGTTCGCCCTCCGTCGCTCGCAGCACCAGCCGAACCGACCTCCCCGCCGATGGCGCCGGGGCTCCACTGACACCGAGGTCACCCGAGGGAGTCATCGGGCGCGAGCCCGCCATGCGACGCCCTCGTCCCTCGTCGCACCAGCTGAACCGTCCTCCCCGCCGACGGCGCCGGGGCCCCCGCAGGCACTCAAGTGCACCCAGGGCGCGAGCCCGACGCCGCTTCCCGCGCCGCGCCGCCCCCGCCGCCCCCGTGCACCCGCTGACGCTCCCGAAAGGCGGACCGACCACATGACCACCCCCAGCACCCCGCCCCACCGCACTCCGCCTCACCACACCCCGACCCACCTCGTGCTCGTCGGCCACGGCATGGTCGGCCAGCGCTTCCTGGAAGCGTTCGTCCGGCGTACCGAAGGGCTCGGTGCGGAGGCCCCGCACGTCACCGTCCTCGCCGAGGAGCCGCGCCCGGCTTACGACCGCGTCCGGCTCACCTCGTTCCTCTCGGGCGTCTCGGAGGAGGAACTGTCGCTCTGGCCGCAGGAGTTCGCGGGCCGTCCCGGTATCGGGCTGCATCTCGGCGACCCCGTCACGGCGATCGACCGCGTCGCCCGCAAGGTCACCACCCGCTCGGGTGCGGTGTACGCGTACGACACCCTCGTGCTGGCCACCGGATCGCGCCCCTTCGTCCCGCCCGTCACCGGTCAGGACACTCCCGGCTGCTTCGTCTACCGCACTCTCGACGACCTGGAAGCCCTGCGCGCCCGTGCCGAGGGCGTGCGGACCGGGCTCGTCGTCGGTGGCGGGCTGCTCGGTCTCGAGGCGGCGGGGGCGCTGCGGGCCCTGGGGCTGGAGACGCATGTCGTCGAGTTCACGCCCCGGCTGATGGCCGCCCAGGTCGACGACGGCGGTGGTGCCGCCCTGCGCCGCAAGGTCGAGGAGCTGGGCGTCGTCGTGCACACCGGTGTCGGTGCCCGTGCCGTCGAGGCCGGGCCGGACGGGACCGTCGGCAGCGTGACGCTCTCGGACGGCACGGTCGTCCCCTGCGGGCTGGTCGTGTTCTCCGCCGGCGTCCGGCCCCGCGACGAACTCGCCCGCGCCTGCGGGCTGCCCGTCGGCGAGCGCGGTGGCATCGTCGTCGACGAGGGGTGCCGCACCGCCGACGCCCGCGTCTGGGCCGTCGGCGAGTGCGCCCTGACCCCCGACGGCCGGGTGCACGGCCTCGTCGCCCCCGGCTACGCGATGGCCGAGGCCGCCGCCGACCGGATCACGGGCGGCGACGGCAGCTTCACCGGTGCCGAACCCGCCGCCCGCCTCAAGCTCCTCGGCGTCGCCGTGGCCAGCTTCGGCGACGCCCACGCCACCGGCGACGACGCCCTGGAGGTCAGCTACGCCAACAGCCGCGACGGCGTGTACAAGAAGCTCGTCGTCGCCCCCGACGGCCGGCTGCTCGGCGGCGTCCTCGTCGGCGACACGGACGCCTACGACGTGCTCCGGCCACTCGCGGAGGCGGGCACCCCGCTCACCACCGCGCCGGAACGGCTCCTCCTGCCCGCCTCCGCGGTGGGCAGCGCGGCGCCCGGCCCGGAGAGCCTCCCGGACACCACGATCGTCTGCTCCTGCCACAACGTCACCAAGGGCCGCATCCGCGCCGCCGTCACCGACCACGGCTGCTGGGACGTCCGCGCCGTCCAGCGGCAGACCCACGCCGGCACCGGCTGTGGCTCCTGCGTCTCCATGCTGACCAAGCTCGTCGAGGGCGCGACCACCCCCGCCGGCATCACGCCCGCCCCCAAGGGCCTCTGCGAACACTTCACTCACACCCGGGCCGAACTCTTCGACATCATCAGCGTCACCGGCATCACCACTTTCTCCCGCCTCATCGACGAGCACGGGAGCGCCGCCCACGGCAGCGACGGCTGCGACACCTGCAAACCCGTCGTCGCCTCCATCCTCGCCACCCTCAACCCCCGCCTCGGCAACTCCGTCCACATCCTCGACGGCGAACAGGCCGCCCTCCAGGACACCAACGACCACTTCCTCGCCAACCTCCAGTGCAACGGCTCCTACTCCGTCGTCCCCCGCGTCCCCGCCGGCGAGATCACCCCCGAGAAGCTCATCGTCATCGGCGAGGTCGCCCGCGACTTCGGCCTCTACACGAAGATCACCGGCGGGCAGCGCATCGACCTGCTCGGCGCCACCGTCGACCAGCTCCCGCACATCTGGCGGCGGCTCGTCGACGCCGGCTTCGAGTCGGGACACGCCTACGGCAAGGCGCTGCGCACGGTGAAGTCCTGCGTTGGCTCGGTCTGGTGCCGCTACGGCGTCCAGGACTCCGTGGCCCTCGCCGTCGAGCTCGAACTCCGCTACCGCGGCCTGCGCTCCCCGCACAAACTCAAGGCCGCCGTCAGCGGCTGCGCCCGCGAGTGCGCCGAGGCCCGCGGCAAGGACTTCGGCGTCATCGCCACCGCCGCCGGCTGGAACCTCTACGTCGGCGGCAACGGCGGGACGACCCCCCGCCACGCCGAACTGCTCCTCGCCGACGCCGACCGCGACACCCTCGTCCGCACCCTCGACCGCTTCCTGATGTTCTACATCCGCACCGCCGACCGGCTGGAGCGCACCGCCCCCTGGATCGCGCGCATGGAGGGCGGACTCGACCGGCTGCGGTCCGTCGTCGTCGACGACTCCCTAGGCATCTGTGCCGACCTCGACGCCCTGATGGCCCAGCACGTCGCCACCTACGAGGACGAGTGGCGCGCCACCCTCGACGACCCCGAACGGCTGCGCCGCTTCGTCTCGTTCGTCAACGCGCCCGGCACCCCCGACCCGGCCGTCCGCTTCGAGGGCGAACCCGGCCGGATCCGCCCGGCCGCCCCGCCCGTCCTCCCCGTGCCGACCGTCGCGGGGGTGGCCCGGTGACCGCCCGCCGCGCCGCTCACCGCGCCGTCGAGGTCGACACCGGCGCCGGCTGGACCCCCGTCTGCCCCTACGACGACCTGATCCCGGGACGCGGGGTCGCCGCCCTCGTCGGCGGCCACCAGGTGGCGGTCTTCCGGGACCGGGCCGGCCGGCTCTACGCCGTCGGCAACCGGGACCCGTTCAGCGGGGCGTACGTGGTGTCCCGCGGCCTCCTCGGGAGCCGCGACGGCGCGCCCGTCGTGGTCGAGCCCATGTACCACCGCGCCTTCGACCTGCGCTCGGGGGCCTGCCCCGACGAGCCCGGGGCACCCGGCGGCACCTCGGCCGTGCTGCCGGTGTGGCCGGTGCGCCTCGCCGATGCCTCCGACGACCGGCACCGTCCCGCCGACGCGACCACCGCTCCGTCCGCCGACCGACCTTCCGCCGACCGTCCGTCCGCCCCGCCCCGGGAGTACTCGTGAACCCCGTCACCCCCGCCGTCGAACGGGCCCACGAACCATCCGCCGCACCAACACCACGCCGCCGACGGCGCGTCGAGGACTGGCGGCCCGAGGACCCGGCGTTCTGGGCGGCCGGGGGCGCCCGCACCGCCCGGCGCAACCTCGTCCTCTCCGTCCTCTGCGAGCACATCGGCTTCTCGGTGTGGAGCCTGTGGTCCGTCCTCGTCCTCTTCCTCGGTCCCGAGTACGGCATCGACCCGGCCGGGAAGTTCCTGCTCACGGCGGTGCCCACGCTCGTCGGCGGCGCGCTGCGGCTGCCGTACACCGTCGCCGTGGGCGTCTTCGGCGGCCGGACCTGGACGGTGATCAGCGCCGTCGTCCTCCTCGTCCCCACCGCGCTCGCCGCCGCCGTCCTCGAACCGGGCGTCTCCTACCCGACGTTGATACTGGTGGCCGCCGTCGCGGGGGTCGGGGGCGGCAACTTCGCCTCGTCGATGGCCAACATCAACGCGTTCTACCCGCAGCATCTCAAGGGCCGCGCCCTCGGCGTCAACGCCGGCGGCGGCAACCTCGGCGTACCCGCCGTGCAGGTGCTCGGCCTCCTGGTGCTCGGCACGGCGGGCGCCGGGCACCCCCGGCTGATCGTCCTCGTCTACATCCCGCTCATCGTGCTCGCCGCCCTCGCCGCCGCCCTGCGCATGGACGACCTCGGCGGCCCCCGCCCGCCCGGCCGCCCACTGCGCGAGGTGGCCCGGCAGGGGCACACCTGGACCGTCTCCCTGCTCTACATCGGGACGTTCGGCTCGTTCATCGGTTTCGGCTTCGCCTTCGGGCAGGTGCTCCTCGTCCAGTTCCCGGACGACTTCCCGACGCCCGTCCGGGCGGCCTCCCTCACCTTCCTGGGGCCGCTGCTGGGCTCGCTGGTCCGGCCCCTGGGCGGCGTCCTGGCCGACCGGTGGGGCGGGGCGCGCGTCACGTTCTGGACGTTCGCCGCGATGGCCGGGAGCACCGGCCTCGTCGTCGCGGCCTCGCGGGAGGGGTCGCTGCCGCTGTTCCTGACCGGGTTCGTGCTCCTCTTCTGCCTCAGCGGACTCGGCAACGGCTCGACCTACAAGATGATCCCCGCGCTGCATCGCGCGGCGGCACGGCGGCGGGTCGCGGGCGGTGCGGAGGCCGAGGCAGCGCATCGGCTGGCGCACCAGCATGCCAATGCCGCCATGGGCGTCGCGGGGGCGGTCGGGGCGCTCGGTGGCGTTCTGATCAACGTCGCGTTCCGGCAGGCGTTCCAGAGCGGTGGCAGTGGGGAGCCGGCGTATCTGGCCTTTCTGGGCTGGTATGTGGTGTGTTTGGTGGTCACGTGGGTGGTGTATCTGCGGCGGCGGGGGGCCGAGCCGGTGTGAGGTGCCCCGGTCCCGCCCTTTCTCCCCCAGCTACCGCTGGGAGGTGCCCCCAGTTTCCTGGGGCTGCGCCCCAGACTCCGCTTTTCGCGGCTTCGCCGCTCGTCCTCAAACGCCGGACGGGCTTATATAGCCCGTCCGGCGTTTGAGGACAGCGCCCGCAGGGCGCTTCGGGGGTGCGGGGGCGGAGCCCCTGCAAGAAACGGTGAAAGGGCGGGACCGGGGCACCCTCACCCGCGGGCCGCCCCCGCGTCCCGCACCACCCCCGCCAGCCAAGCCTCCGCTTCGGCGACCAGCAGGACGTCGGCCACCGTGGCCGACGCCGCATGGCCGGCCGCCCAGCGCAGAGCGCCGGACGCCTCGGCGGGCGGGGCGCCGTCGGAGTCCCGTCCGGGAGCCCGCCCCGAGCGGAGGGCCTCCGCGGCCGCCAGGCACTCCGCCGCCGCCAGCCCCGCCAGCCCGGCCAACTCCTCGCCGGCGGCGGCCGGCAGCGGCGGCCGGTCGCCGTCCCGGCGCCGGGCGAGCATCATGGCGCCGCCGCCGACCGCCGCGTACCCGGGGAGCATGAACGCCTCCCAGGACGGGTCCCGGCCGTCCCGCGAGGCGGCCTCCATGTGGTACTGGAGGTAGGTCCCCTGCGCGAGGAACAAGGCCCGCCGCGCCGTCGCCAGTTCGCCCACGCCGCCGCCGTGCGGGCGGACCAGCCGGGCGGTCACGGCCGGGCACGCCGCGGCGGCCCGGGTCAGGAAGTCGGCGATGTCACGCCGCAGTTGTCCGGTCGCGCCCCGGGGCCAGGCGAGCAGGCTCGCCACCGCGCCGATCCCGCCGCCGACCAGCACGCTGAGGACCCGCACGGCGGGCAGGTTCCACTCGGGCGGCGACACCTGGCCGAAGACCAGCACGAGGAGGACGGTCACCACGCCCTGGGTCCACGCGGGGCCGAGCACAGGGCCCACGGTCAGGCCCACGAGCAGGAAGACGGGGGTGAAGACCGCGTAGAAGACGGTCGTGCCGTCCACGGCCAGCAGCATTCCGGTGGCGAGGACGCCGCCCACGACCGTTCCGACGATACCGGGCATCAGCGCGGCCCGGGTGTCGGCCGCGGAGGTGCGCATGAGGCTGAGGATCGCCAGCAGCACCCAGAAGCCGTGCGGCAGTGCCAGGACGCCGACCAGGAGCCGCGCGCAGGCGAGCGCGAGGGAGAGCCGGACGGCGTTCCGGAACAGCACGGACGTCGGCGTCAGGCGCACGGCCAGCCGGTGCCACCACCACGCGGCGGTGCCCACGCCGGCGTACGCGAAGGGGCTGCCGGGGTAGTCCCAGGCGGCGGACAGCCGCCCGCCGGCCGCGAGGCGCCCCGCCTCGGCCGCCACGAGGGTCCCTTCCGCCACCTGGCGGACCACGGCGTCCTGCCGCAGCCGTCCGGGCGTGGCCCGGGCGAGCCCCCGGACCCGTTCCTCGTCGAACGCGGCCAGCGCGGCGGGCAGAGCGTCCTCGTCCTCAGGGTCCCGGACGTCCGGGCGCGGCGACGAGGCGGTGCGGCGCAGGGAGTCCGCGCAGTGCCGCAGCAGCGCGGGCGCGCCGGGCACCGGCTCGCCGCGGTTGTCGACGATGCCGTTCAGGAGATCGCGCACGTACCGCACCGTGGCCCGGGTGTGACTGAGGGCCCGGTCGCCGGGCGTGGCGGAGGTGGGGCGTTCGGTGGGCGGCACCTCGGACAGCAGCGTCGCCGTCAGGGCCCGGTCGGCCGCTTCCCGCGCGCACCGGACGTCCTCGGGGGGCGCGTCACCGGCCAGGAGGCGCCCGACGGCGGCGCAGTAGCCGGCCGTGGCCGCGGTGGCGTCGGCGAGCAGCGTCCGGTACGGGACGGGTCGCGGCTCGTGCCACAGCAGCCGGTCCACCAGGGCGGTGAGCAGGATGCCGACGGTGAGGCCGGCCAGGCGGGCGGGCAGGGCGTCCGGCGCGTAGGGAGGGAAGCAGGGGAGCACGTAGTACAGCTGGAAGGCGGGCGCCGGGCCGGCCGTCCGCGGCCCCCCGTTCGCGAGCAGGGAGACGACGAAGCCCACCACCAGCATCCCCAGCGCCGCCGCCCAGTCGCGGACGGCGAGCAGGGTGCCGGCGGTGACCAGCGCCCAGCCGACGGGCAGCGTCAGCAGCAGGGTCCCGGTGCGCCGAGCGGGTGGCCCCGGAACCGAGGAGAAGAGGATCAGGGGCAGTGCGCCGAACATGGCGAAGAGCGCCATGTCGCGCCGGCCGAAGCCGTAGGCGAACGTGTAGAACCCCGCGCAGCCGGCGACGGTCACCCAGGCGGCGCGGCGCAGTGCCTCCGGTGCGCCCGGAGCGCGCAGGAGCCGGCGGAGCGGTCCGCCCGTACCGGCTCGGAGATCCGGTGTGCCGATCACAGTGCCACGCTAGGGGCGCCGCCCGTCGCCGCAACTCGGCCGGCGGCCGCCCGCGTCCCGTCGTGACGGGCGGGGTGCCGCCGGCCGCGTCGGTCGGACGCCTGCGCCCGGGCGGTCGCGGTCAGGCGTTCGCGGTCTGCCGGAACTCCTTCACGAACGCCGAGCAGAAGGCCGGCAGATCGCCCGGCTTCCGGCTGGTGATCAGGGTGTTGGGGCCGCCGGTGCACACCTTCACCTGCTCGTCCACCCAGGTGCCGCCCGCGTTGCGGACGTCGGTGCGCAGGCTGGGCCATGAGGTCAGGGTCCGGTCGCGCACCACGTCGGCCTCCACCAGCGTCCACGGGGCGTGGCAGATCGCGGCGACGGGCTTGCCCGCCGAGAAGAAGGACTTGACGAAGGACACGGCGCCCTCGTGCATCCGCAGCGCGTCCGGATTGGCCACGCCGCCGGGGAGCACCAGCCCGTCGTACTCCTGGACGGACACCTGGTCCACCACGTCGTCGACGGGGAAGGTGTCGGCCTTGTCGAGGTGGTGGAACGCCTGCACGCTGCCCGGCTCGGTGGAGACGAGGCGCGGGGTGCCGCCGGCGTTCAGGACCGCCTGCCACGGGTCGGTCAGCTCGACCTGTTCGATGCCTTCGGGGGCCACGAGAAATGCCACCTTCATACGGTGTTCTCCTTGTCCTGCTCGTCTGGATCGGCTGTCTCGACGGTCACCCGTGACACCGCGGTGACGGCCGTCACGGGTAGCGGCAGATGCCGCCCGTGCCCTGGGCCGGGGTCCGGGGCTCGCCCGGCTCCAGCACCCGTACGTCGGCGCCGGTCAGCAGGGCCGCCCGGACCGCCACGTCGGCGAGGCGCCCCTCGTGCGGCTCCCCGCCGCCGTCCGGCGGCAGGTCGTCGCGGCGCTCGGCGAGCTCGGCCGGCGAGTCGCCGAACCAGGCGGTCCGCTGGTCCCGCGGGTCGTCGGTGACCGTCAGGGTCCCCACCCGGCCGACGGCGAGCGCGTCGAGTGTGGCGCGGACCCCTTCGACCGCGTGCCCACCGGGCGCGAGCTCATGCTCCAGCGTGCGCAGCAGTTCCGCGGTCCGGGCGTGGCCGGCCCGGGCCACCTCGGTCTCGGTACGGGACGTCCGCACCGCCGCCGAGCCGTCCGCCGACCGGCTGCCGCTGATGTGCCCGACGGTCACGTCCCGGCGGACCCGCGCGGGCAGGTGCTTGGTCAGGTACTGCCGGGCCCGGACGTCGCCCGCGACCAGCAGCAGGGACGCCGAGACCTCGGCGAGCGCCTCGTCCACGGCCTGGGCGACGACCTTCGCGTTCCGCTCCCAGGAGTCCTCGGCGCGGTGCTGGAAGCGCATGTTCGGCAGGCCCGACGTGCGCAGGATCTCGTCGTCGGTCCCCTGGACCGTACGCCGCCGGGCCTCGGTGCCGCCCTCGGGGTGGACGAGGAGGTCGGCGCCGGTGCGGTCGACGACGGCGACGACGTGCGCGGGGTGCTCCTGCCGCCACTCCAGCAGCGGCAACAGGTGCGGTACGGCGGCGAATTCGGCGACGTCGCCGTGGTGTCCGCCGGGCAGCCCGGCGGCGTGGCGCACCTCGCCGTGCGAGGCGAAGAGGGCGAGGACGCCGGTGCCCGGCAGCGCGTCCATGACGCGGGCCGTGAGCGCGTCCACGGTGGCCGCGTCGGCGCCCTCGCGGGCGAGCCGGGCGGCCAGTTCGCGCCAGCGGGCCCCGGCCTCCTCCGCCCGCTCGGGGCGTGCTTCGAGGTCGAAATAGACCGACGCGAACGGGCCCGGCGCGGCCAGCAGCTCGCGCAGGGTCCCGGTGCCGGTCCGGGTGGCATCCCGAGTGGCCATAGCCATGTGGACTCCTCCTCCCGGGGCGGTTTGCGCCCACTCATCCAGCTGAGCAGATGGGGCACAACGGCGCACGCCGGGGCGCGGGGCCGGGAGCCGCACCCCGGCCGTCCGGTTACAGGTCGTGACTGAATGAATGCGCTCTGGAATCATGGGAGTTGAGCGGGCCGGGGAAGGGTCGGCGCCCCGAGGAGGGGAGGGCGCCCGGCGCGACCCCGGCCCCCTTGTCGTGCCCGCGGACGACCCGCTCCCCGGCCGCTTCTCCGGGGAATCCCAAAGGAAGCCTTGGGTTTTATCACGGAATTCATTATTCGACTTATGGGTGGAATGCCGCTAGCGTCGAAAGCGGCCCGGAAAAACGGCGGACAACCGCTTCCCACGGCCCTTCTGCACGTCCCCTACCGATGGGCGGTGACCTCCCATGACGGCCGAGCGCCGAACGACGTCCCCCTGGACGTTCATGGCCGCGACGGCGATCCTCTGGGGGTCCGCCTTCCCCGCGATCCGCGTCGCCCTCGACGGCTACTCCCCGACGTCCATCGCCATCCTGCGCCTCGTCTGCGCCGCGGCGATCCTCGTCCCCTGCGCCCTCACCGGCCGGATCAGCCGGCTGCGCCGGGCGGACGCGCTGCGGATGGCGGGCTTCGGCCTCACCGGCATGACCGCCTACCAACTCCTGCTGTACGCGGGCGAACGGCACGTCGAGGGCGGCACCGCCGCCATGCTGGTGGCCACCTCGCCCGTCTTCGCCACGCTCCTCGGCATGCTCGTCCTCAAGGAACGGCCCGGCGCCCGGGGCGTCGCCGGCCTGCTGGTCGCGCTCGGCGGAGCTCTCGTCGTCGCCATGGCCGGCGGCGCGGGCGGCGGTTCGCACGCCGGCATGGCGATGATCGTCGTCGCCGCGGCCGCGCAGGCCACCTCGTTCGTCCTCCAGAAGCCGCTGCTGCGCCGCTACTCGGGGCTGGACTGCATCTTCTACGGCAGCCTCTTCGGCCTGCTGCCGCTGCTGTTCGCGGTCCCCGACGCCGTACGGCAGTCGGCCGCGGTCGGCTGGCGGCAGGGTACGGCCGTCGGCTGGCTCGGCCTCGGCTGCACCGTCCTCGCCTTCTGCACCTGGTCGCGCGTCCTGCGCGCCGCGACGGCGGCCACCAGCTCGCTGGTGCTCTACGCCGTGCCCGTCGCGGCCCTGGCCCTGGACGCCGCCCTGTTCGGCAACGTCCCCGCGCCGCTGGCCGGCGTCGGCGGCCTGATCGTGCTGCTCGGCGTGGCCGTCGCCGCGACGCGTCGCACGCCGCCCCGGCGGAAGAACGGCGGCACCGGGCCGATCGCGTCGAGCGGCCGTGGCCGTACGGCTGTGGACACGCCGGCGGCGGACGCGTCGGCGGCCGACGGCGAACGGGCGCGCGGACAGCACGCGGTGGCCGCGGGACGCTGAGCCGGCTGCCGGTCGCCGAGCCGGCGGCTTGCCGGGCGGG
This sequence comes from Streptomyces mobaraensis, assembly GCF_020099395.1. Classification (NCBI taxonomy): domain Bacteria; kingdom Bacillati; phylum Actinomycetota; class Actinomycetes; order Kitasatosporales; family Streptomycetaceae; genus Streptomyces; species Streptomyces mobaraensis. The sequence goes on from NZ_CP083590.1 coordinate 7,323,260, forward strand.
ACGCTGCCCGTGCGGGCCGCCTGCCTGGCCGGTTGCCCTGCGCCGAGCCGGCCGTGCCGGTGGCGTGGCGCAGGGTTTGCGGCGCACCGGGCCTGTGGGGTGCCGGGCCCGTGGCATGCCGGGCTTCGCACGTCGGGCCCGCGTCGCGCAGGCCCCGCATGCTGGACTCGCATCCTGCCGCCCCGCGCAACCAGGCCGGCATCGCGCCGGGCTGGCGTCCGCCGGGCCCCTCGCGCTCATGCTCGCGCTGCCCGGCCCGCGCCCGGCGGTCCGTCGCACCAGGCCGCACATGCCGGCCCCGCGTCACCCCAGCCCTGCCTCACGCCGGCCCCGCGCCACGCCGGGTGCTCTCGCGACAGGCCCCCCCCGCCACGCCCCCGCCGTGCCAGGCGCCCCGCGTCAGCCCTCCAGCAGCGGCCGTACCCGGGACAGCGTCTCGCGCACGTTTTCCTCGGCCACCATCCCCAACGCCTCGTCCACGCCCGCCCAGCGCAGCTCCGCCTCCGGGTGCTCGGGGCGGACCGCCTCCGGCGTCCCGGTCGCCAGGACGAAGCGCAGGTCGGCGTGGTCGTGGGCCGGCTCGCGGTCGGAGGCGGGCACCGGCACCACCACGACGTGCGTCAACTCCCCGTCCGGCCACGGCGCCAGGTCCGTCAGCGCCGTCTCCTCCCGCCCCTCCCGCGCCACCACGGCCAGCGGGTCGGACTCCCCGGGATCGCCGTGCCCGCCCACCAGCAGCCAGGAACCGAGACGCGGGTGGCGGCGGAGCAGGACCCGGCGGCTCTCCGGATGGACGATCACCGCGGTCGCGGTGAGGTGCAGGGGCAGGACGCGCTGCCAGGGGTCGTCGTCGGCGGCGAGCAGGGCGCGTATCCGCTCGACGTCGGCGCGCTCCCGGTCGTCGGCGGGGCGGTGGCGGTTCAGGAGGTCCGCGACGGACGCGGAGGAGGCGATCATGTGCCGCATCCTAGGGAGCGGCCGGCCGCGGCCCAACGGAATTATCCCGCCCGGAACTTCCGCCCGCCCGGCACTCCCGCCCCGCCCGGCTCAGGCCGCCGCGCGGTGGCACGCCTCGATCAGCGCCCGCAGCTCCGCCCGCGGCGGGTCCGGGCGCACCGCCAGGTACGCCCGCATGACCGGCGCGGGGGCGCGCAGTCGCCGGAAGACCACGCCCGGCACGGGCAGTTGGTCGGCGTGCGGCGCGTAGAAGACCGTCCAGGACGGCTTTCCGTACCCGATGGACGCCAGGGTGTCCTGGGCCGTGGTGAACTCCGGGCCGAACTCCGGGGTGAAACCGGCCTCCTCGCACGAGCGCACCACCAGGTCGTACAGCGCGGGGTTGCGCTCGGGGCCGGACAGCCGCAGCGGGAGCCCGGCCAGATCGGCCATGTCGATCGTGTCGCGCACCGCGAGGTCGTGCCGGGCGGGCAGCGCGACCATGACGTCGTCCTCCCACAGCGGCAGCAACTCCAGCCCGGGGACCGGCCGGCCGCCGCGCAGCAGGGTCGCGTCCAGCTCGCCGGAGCGGACGCGGCGCAGCCGGTCGTCCGTGGCGGCGGTGACGAGTTCCAGCTGGGCCGAGGGGGCGAGCCGGGCGAAGCCGTCGAGGATCGCCTCCAGCCGGGCGCCCAGGCCCGAGCTGGTGCCGAGCCGCAGGGTGGCGGCGCGCTCGGTGCGCAGTTCGTCGACGGCGGCCCGGGCCCGTTCCCGCGCGGCCAGCACCTCACGGGCGTGCGGCAGCAGCCGCCGTCCGGCCTCCGTCAGCCCGACGGCCCGGGTCGTCCGGTCGAACAGCGGCATCCCCAGCTCCCGCTCCAGCCGGCGCACCTGCTGGCTCACGGCCGACTGCACGATGTGCAGCCGCTCGGCGGCCCGCCCGAAGTGCAGTTCCTCCGCCACCGCCAGGAAGTACTCCAGCTGCCGGAGTTCCACGTTCGCCCGCCCCTCACCTGCACCGATCTCGATTCGTGATGAGTGTAGGCGCACTTCGCACCTTGGTCGCGGGCGGGCGGCGCGATGGAGTGGGGCCATCGACGGACCGGCATCCAGCGCCGGCCCGACCGCCCGGGGAGGAGCCCGCCATGCCGTACGCGAACGTCAACGGCACCACGCTCTACTACGAGGACGAGGGCACCGGACCGGCCCTGCTGTTCCTGCACGGCTGGGGGACCAGCGGCCGGGTGTGGGGCGCCCAGCTCCCCGCGTTCACCCCGGACCACCGCGTCGTCACCGTCGACTGGCGCGGCTGCGGCCGGTCGGACCGGCCCGCAGCCGGCAACGACATCGACGGCGTGGTCCGCGACACCGCCGAACTGATCGACGCCCTGGGGCTGGACCGGCCCGTGGTCGTCGGCTCGTCCATCGGCGCCGTCTTCGCCCTCGAACTCGCCCTGCGCCACCCCGGACTGGTCGCCGGGGCGGTCTCGGTGGACGGCTCCGCCCACTGGCCGACGCTCGAACCGCTGCCCACGGACCTCCTCGACGGCCTGCGCGAGGACCGGGCGGGCACCGTGGCCGGCTGGGTCCCCGGCTGGTTCGGGCCGGACGCCTCGCCGGCGCTGGCCGACTGGACGATCCGCCAGATCCTGGACTCGGGCACCTTCATCGACCGGCAGTTCGACCAGGCCCTCGCGTACGACCCGCGCCCGGTACTGCCGGAGCTGCGGGTGCCGGTCCACTACGTCCACGGCGAGCTCAGCCACATCCCCGTCGCGATCTCCCGGGAGTGCGCCGGGCTGACCCCCGGCGCCGAGGTCCGCGTCATCGCCGGCGCCGCCCACATGGCGCACCAGGAGCGGCCCGCCGCCTTCAACGAGGCGCTGCGGGGTCTGCTCACCGCCATCCGGGCCGGCGTCCCCGCGTAGCCACATCCCCCTTCACACTTCACACTTCACGCTTCACACGAGAAACGGACACCCATGCCCAGCACCACCGCCACTCTGTCCCACGGCGAGGCCACCGTCGCCTACGACCGCACCGGGTCCGGCCCCGGCCTGGTCCTCGTCCACGGCACGGGCGCCACGAAGGAGCAGTGGCAGCCCCTGACCGGGGCCGTCGCCGACCGCTTCACCGTGGTCGCGCCCGACCTCTCCGGATCCGGCGCCACCACCGACCACGGCGGCCCCCTCACCGTCGCCGACCTCGCCGACGAGGTCCTCGCCGCCGCCGACGACGCCGGGCTCGCCACCTTCCACCTGGCCGGCCACTCGCTGGGTGCCGTCGTGGCCGTACACCTCGCGGCGACGCACCCCGGCCGGGTCCGCTCGCTGGCGCTGCACGCCGCGTGGGTGCGCACGGACTCCCGGATGGCCGCCGAGTTCCGCTACTGGCTCGCCCTGCTGCGGACCGACGCCCTGCACGGCACGGACCTGTTCGTCCGGATGCTGCCGCTGATGGCCTTCGGCCCGCGGTACTGGGAGCACACGGACGACGCGTCCTACGAGGCCCTGGTCGGCGCGCTCTCCGGGGCGATCGCCCACGGCACCGACCGGCAGACCGAGGCCGATCTGACGGTCGACCTGGGCCCGCTGCTGGGCCGGATCACCGCGCCCACCCTCGTGCTGGCCAGCGCGCACGACCGGATCATCGACGCGGGCCAGCAGCAGGCGCTGCTGTCCGGCATCGCGGACAGCCGGTACGCGGAGATCGACGCCGGGCACGGCGCTCCGGGGGAGGACCCGGAGGGCTTCGCCGCGAAGCTCGCGGCCTTCCTCGACGAGCGCGCGGCCGCCGAGCGCGAGCCCGCGGGCCTGCGCTGACCGTCCGGTGACCGCCCGGCGCTCAGACCTCCAGGTCGCTCTCTATGCGCTTGAGCTGGTGGCGGGCCATCGCCAGGTTGGCCCGCTTGGCGTCCAGCACGAGGTAGAGGAAGAGGCCGCTGCCCCCGCGCCCGGTGAGCAGCCGTATCAGGTGGTACTGGGTGCCGAGGGTGATGAGGATGTCCTCGATGCGGTCCTGGAGGTTCAGCATCTCCATGGCGCGCAGCTTGGCCCGGACGACGTCGGTGTTGGCCGCCGCGGCCACGTTGAGGTCGATCGACTGGTTGCCGCCCAGGGTGCCGAGCGCCATGCCGCTGCCGTAGTCGACGAGCGCGACGCCGATGGCCCCCTCGATGGAGTTCATCGCGTCCTTGAGTGCCATTTCGGTGTTGGCCATGAGAGTTCCGCTTTCGGTGTCGGTAAGGGATGCGGGACGTACGGGGGCGCTTCACGGAGTGGATCGCCCCCGTGAGTCGTCGGGGGCGCGCCGCTACGGCTGCCGCTGCCGCTGGAGGGCGCCGTCGATCAGGGCGCCGAGGCGGGGGCAGGCCCGGCGGGCCTCGATGTTGAGCCGGCCGACGTTCGCGTCGGCGGTGGCCAGCAGCGTCAGGACGCTGGCGGTGCCCGCCGCGTAGGTGGCCACGTAGCCGAACTCGCCGTTGACCAGCAGCTCGCGGAAGCCGCCGTGGCCCACCGCGTCCGTCAGCCGGGCTCCCACGCCCAGCGCCGCGGCGGTCAGCGCGGCCACCCCGTCGGGTTCCGCGTTGGCGAGCAGGTGGGCGATCACCAGGCCGTCCGTGCTCGCCACCATCGCACCGGTCAGATACGGAACCCTGACCCGTAACTCCTGTAACTCGGCGAGCACTTCGGGTGGTGCGGCGGTCATCGACTGCCTCCTTCCGGCGAACTGCCTCAAGGTGCGCCTCATGATGGATTCGGTGGAGTCGGGCGGGTGCACGGCACGGTCACACAATCCTCTCCCGCCCTCGGGCGATTACCGGTGGCGTGTCCGTTGCGACGGAAGGTATGCGAAAGGGGAGTGGCGGGGGGAGGGTTTCGGCATTTTCCCCCGTCACATTCCTCAGAGGCACGAGAGGGGAGAGGTCCGGAAATCGACGTTTCGATTGGTCCGGACCACAACTGCCCAGTGGGCCCCTTGCCTTCGGCGGCTCACCACTGCCCCCACTGCGGCGTCCACAGCGGCCCGGCCCCTTTCACCGTGCGGTGGACGGGCGCCGAGCCGGTGCCCAGGATGCCGGGCAGCGCCGCCACCGGACCCGTGAGGTAGCGGTAGAACGCCGTGACGTCCGGCGTCGTCACGCTGACGTGCACGTTGGCGTCCCCCGTGATCGCCGCCGCGAACGCCACCTCCGGATGGGCGGAGAGCGCCCTGCCGACCTCCTCGATCCGGGACGGCTCGACGTTCAGCCACAGCAGGGAACGGAAGTTCCGCTGGAGCAGCCGTGGGTGGTAGTCGACGTCGAAGTACAGCACCCCGGCCGCCCGCAGCTCCGCCATCCGGCGCCGCACCGTGGTCTGCGACCAGCCGGTGGCCGCCGCGAGCTCCCCGACGGAGGCCCGGCCGTCCAGCGCCAGGACGTCGAACATCCGGTGGTCCGCCGCGTCGACCGGGAAGGCCGGGCCGGGGTCGGCGGGTGGGGACGCCGGGGCGTCCCGGGGGGACAGCGCGGCCACCTGGCCGGCGGAGAGCGGGCCCGACTTGGTCAGCAGGCTGCGCTCCTGCCCGAAGAAGACATGCAGCAGCGAGTGGGCCGCCACGTCCACCACACGGGGCGTGCCCGGCAGCTTCTCCAGCAGCAGCACGCCCTCCCCGGGCCGCTCCGGCCGCACCAGACAGGCGATCTCTGTACCGCCCGCCGTCAGATTGATCCAGGTGGTGTCCCGGCGCCGGGCCAGCGCCGCGGAGATCTGCGCGGACGCGCCCGGCGCGCAGCGGATCCGGACGATCCACGGCGCCTGCCCCAGGCGCAGCGGCTCGGTCAGCCCCAGTACCCGCAGGACGCCGGCCGACCGCAGCCGCGTGTAGCGGCGGGCGACCGTCTGATCGGAGACGCCGAGAACCTCGGCGATCCTGCGGAACGGCGCCCGGCCGTCGATCTGGAGGGCGTGGACGAGGGCCTGGTCGGAGGTGTCGAGCGGCGGCAGCACCGCTCGCTGGTCGTCGGGCGCGGTGTCGAGATTCACCGTCCCACGGTAAATGCTGTCGGATTCCGCGCCCGACGCGGTCCTGGCTGTGCGAGGCGGGTGTTCCGGCGGATGGTTGCGGCGCGGGTGACGTGGAGACCGCTCCGCGGCCCGGAGGAAACGGAGTGATCATGCGTAAATGGTGGCCCTTGGTGGCGGTGAGCCTGGGCGCCTTCATCCTGCTGGTGGACGTCACCATCGTGAACGTCGCCCTGCCGGACATGGGGGACGACCTCGACGCCACCTTCTCGTCCCTCCAGTGGGTGGTCGACGCCTACGCCCTGTCCCTGGCCGCGCTGCTGCTCGTCGCCGGCTCGCTGGCCGACCTGTTCGGCCACCGCCGGCTCTACGCGGCGGGCCTGACCCTGTTCGCCCTGGCGTCCCTGGGCTGCGGACTCGCCCCCAACGCCGGCGTCCTGATCGCCGCCCGCGCGGTGCAGGGCGCCGGTGGCGCCGCGATGTTCGCCACCTCCGCCGCCCTGCTCGGCGCCACCTACCAGGGCCGGGACCGGGGCACGGCGTTCGGGATCTGGGGCGCCGTCAACGGTGCCGCCGCGGCGGCCGGGCCCATCCTCGGCGGATTGCTCACCGAGCACATCGGCTGGGAGGCGATCTTCCTGGTCAACCTGCCGATCGCCGCGGCGGCCGTGCTGCTCACCCTCCGCGTCGTCCGCGCCGACCGGCCGCGCGCCGCCGGCGCCCGGCGCACCCGGGTCGACATCCCCGGCGCCGTCACCTTCACCCTCGCCGCGGCGGCCCTGACCTACGGGTTCATCCGCAGCGCCGAGTCCGGCTGGACCTCGGCCACCGTCCTCACCTCGTTCGCCGTCGCGGCCGTCGCCCTCGTCGCGTTCGTCCTCGCCGAGACCCGCGCCGGGCGCCGGGGCGACGTGCCCATGCTCGACCTCGCCCTGCTCCGCCGGCCGTCGTTCGCCGGCCTGATGGGCGGCGCGCTGCTGTTCCAGGGCGGCGCGTTCGGCGGTCTCGTCCTCGTCTCCATATGGCTGCAATCCGTGCTCGGCCTCGGCCCGGTGGAGAGCGGCCTCGCGCTGACGCCGATGGCCGTGGCCTCCTTCCTGGTGGCCGCGCTCGCCGGGCGGTACACCCAGCGGATCGCGCCGCGGCTGCCCATCGGCGTCGGCCTGCTGCTCGTCGCCCTCGGCATGTACCTGCTGTACACGGCGATGTCCGCCGACGCCGGCCGCTCGGCCCTCGTGCTCGGGCTGGCCGTCGCGGGCGTCGGCGTCGGCCTCGCCACGCCGGTGCTGGTCTCGGCCGCGACCGGCAGTGTGCCGCCGCAGCGCATGGGCATGGCCGCCGGCGCGGTCAACACCTTCCGTCAGCTCGGCACCAGCCTCGCCATCGCCGTCCTCGGCGCCGTCTTCACGCACGCCGCCCGCGCCGATCTCTCCGGCGCCGTCCCGGACGCGCACGGCGCCGCGTCCGCCCTCGCCGGCGGCCAGGCCCGGCGCCTCGTCGCCGCCGCGCCGGAGGCACACCGGTCCGCGGCCGAGGACCTGGTCCACCGCGCCTTCGCCGACGGGCTCCAGTCCGTCTTCCTCTGGTCCGCCGCCGCCGCGGTCCTGGGCGGCCTCCTCACCCTGGCCCTCGTCCGCCCCGCCCCGCCGCAGCCCCCGGCGCAGGCCGCCTCCGGCGAGACGGAGCCCGCCCGGGAGGCGGCCGCGCGGGCGTGACCGGGCCGGACCGGCGCCCGGCCGCGTCCCCGCCGGGGCGCGGCCGGTCAGGCGCGGCCGGTCAGGCGCGGCCGGTCAGGCGCGGCCGGTCAGGTCACGAAGAGCCGGTCGGCGGGCACGCACCTGACGGGATCGCTCCCGGAGGCGCGCGGCCTCGTCCGTACCGACGGCGTGTGCGCGGCGCGGCTTGAGGGAGCCGTGCCGTTCCGGAACGTGCACGCCGTGTTCGCGACCGGACCCACCAGGCGGCGTGGCCGAGCGGCGAGCCACCGGGCCGTGTCCGCCCGGTAGTTGGGAGCGGCCGGCGCGGCCCAGCCCACTCGCCCGATCCGGGGCGGCCGGGGCGCCGCCCGGTTCCTCAACGGCCGCGCCCCGCCCCCGTTCTCACGCGATCAGGTCCGCGACGAACTTCCGGAGCCGGCCGCGCGTCACGGGTGTGACCCCGTGGATCAGCTGGGACCCGTAGGCGACCGCCACCCCCGCCGGAGCGGCCGTCGTCCACCGGGTCGTGGGCGTACGGGACAACCAGCTCGGCTCGGCCTCGTGCCCGCGGCCGGCCGGCTGGTGGGGGAGGCAGCGGGTGAGGGGCGTGCCCGGGGCGAAGCCCTCGGCCTCGCCGGCCACCGCGCCCGTCCAGGGCACGCCGCTGGACGTCGTCTCCACGTAGAACAGCCCGCCCTCGTCCGCGTCGGCGACCGACACCCCGATCCGCCCGATCCGGCGCGGGGCGGTACCGGGGGACGGGATGCCGTCGAGGTGCGTGGGGACGGCGTCCCCCGGCCAGAGCTCCGTGTAGCCCCAGGGGCCCGCCTCCCGCACCGACGGGAGCGCGCGCCGGATCGCGGGCAGCGCCCGTTCTGTCGCCCTGCGGAGGATGTCCTCGGCCCCGGCCGGGGCGGGCACGACCTCCGCCTGCCGCACCGGACGGCGGGACGCGACGGGGTCGGCGTCCACGAACTTGGCCAGCCGCGCCCGCTCCTCCGCGTCCAGGAAGTCCTCGATCGTCTGGAGCGCCAGGGTCTCACTGATGTGGATCACACTGCCCTCCTCGGCAAACACCGGCCGGGCCGGTACGCCCGGCACCACCGCCACCTTCCGCACGTGACCGCACCGGGCACAAGCGCGCAACCGGTCGTCCTGGGCATGCGTCGGATCGTCTGATCGCGTGACGGCCGAGCGCCTGGGCGGCCCCGCGGGGCCGGTGGGGCGGCGCGCTCTGCCACCGTGACGCAAGCGACCGCCCGCCGCCCGGACAGGAGGGGAGCGATACGTGGCAGACGTCCTCACGCTGCTGTTCGCCGTACTGGCCGCCCTCAGCAACGCCACCGCCGTGGTGCTCCAGCGCATGGCGGCGCGCACCGTCCCGAAGGCCGACGCCTTCAGCCTCCGTCTGGTCCGCGACCTGCTGCGGCACCCCGCCTGGTTCGCCGGCATCGCCGCCGTCCTCTGCGCCGCGGTCTTCCAGGCGCTCGCGCTCTCCCTGGGCTCCCTCTCGCTGGTGCAGCCCATCTTCGTCAGCGAACTCCCCTTCGCGCTGCTGATCGCCGGCACGGTCTTCCGCCGCCGGCTGCCGGCGTACGGCTGGGCGGCGATCCTGCTGGTCGCCGCCGGGCTGGGGCTGGCCCTGGCCGCCGCCGCGCCGGGCGGGGCACACGTCCACGTCGGCACCGCCCGCTGGCTGGCCGCCCTGACGGCCGCCGTCGCGGCGATGGCGGCCTGCGTCGCGGCCGCCCTGCCCCGCCCCCGGGGCAAGGCGCGGGCCGCCCTCTTCGGCGCGGCGGCGGCCGTCGGCTACGCCCTGACCGCCGCGCTGATGAAGGACGCCGCCACGACCTTCGCCCGGCACGGCGCGGGCGCCTTCTTCACCTGCTGGCAGACGTACGCCTTCGCCGCCGCCGGAGCGGCCTCCCTCTTCCTGCTCTCGAACGCCATGGAGTCGGGACCGCTGCTCGCCTCCCAGCCCGCCCTCACCCTCGGGGACGCGCTCGTCAGCCTCACGCTGGGACTGGTGGTGTACGAGGAACACGTCCGCACCGGGTGGTGGCTGATCCCGGAGGCCGTCGGAGCCCTCATGATCGCCGCGGGGGCATTGATCCTGCCGAGGGTGGAGGAGGTAGCGCTGCCGAGCTGACCCTTTCAGCCCGTCCGGCGTTTGAGGACAAGCGGCGCAGCCGCTTGCACGGGGGCGCGGGCGCTCCCGCGGGAAACGGTGAAAGGGCGGGGAGGGGCGCACCCCAGGAGGGCCGGCCGACGGCCGGGCCGAGACCGAACACCGGCGGCACGCCGGGGCGCAGGCCCGTCGGCGCCCGGCACGTCCACCCCGACCGCGCCGCCAGGCGCTACCGCTTCACGGCCCGCAGCACCACGAACTTGGGATCGCTCGCGACCACGTCGCAATTGCCGAAGATCTTGCGCAGCTTGACGTGGTACCCGAGATGCCGGTTGCCGACGACCCACAGTTCCCCGCCCGGGCGCAGGGCCCGGCGGGCGCCGGTGAACATGCGCCAGGCCGTGGTGTCGGTGGTCGCCTGGTGCGAGTGGAACGGCGGGTTGTTGAGCACCAGGTCAACCGAGCCCGGGGCCACCGCCGACAGGGCGTCGCCCACGACGAACTCGGCCGTCCGGGCGGCCCCGGCGTTCGCCTGGAAGGTGGCCCGCGCCGAGGCGACGGCCTGGTGTGACTCGTCCGTGAACAGCACCTCGGCGTCCGGGTCGGCCACCGCGGCGGCCGTGCCCAGCACGCCGTTGCCGCAGCCGAGGTCCACCACGCGACCGCCGCCCCGCCGCCGCGGGAGGTGGTTGAGGAAGAAGCGGGTGCCGATGTCGAGGCGGTCCGCGCAGAACACGCCCGCGTGGTTGACCACGGTCAGTCCGGCGGCCGGCCCGGCGTCGGGGCCCAGGGTGTGCTCGATCGGCCAGGGGCTGGGCCGCCGGGCGCGGTCCGGGTTCGGCGAGCAGAAGATCAGTCGGGCCTTCTTGACCGCCAGCGACGTCCGGGTCGGGCCGAGGACGTCCTCGAACAGCTTCAGCGTCGACGTGTGGATCTCGGTGACCTTGCCCGTACCGACGACCGTCGTCCCCGCGTGCACGGCGGGCGCCAGCCGGCGCAGCTGGTCCTCCAGCAGGGCCAGGCTCTTGGGCACCCGGACGAGCAGGACGTCGATCCGCTCCGGCGGGGCGTCCCGCGTGGACAGCAGCCGTACCGACTCCGCCGGGACGCCGTTGCGGGCCAGGTTGGCCCGGGTCGCCTGCTGGGTGAGGAAGGAGTCCGTGATCTGCGCGGGGCGGTGCGCGGCGAGGGCCGTGACCAGGGCGCCCCAGCGGTCGCCGACGACGACCACGTCGCCCGACAGGTCCACCGGACCGTCGTCCCCGTCCGCGAGGTGCCGCAGCAGGTACTCGTCGGCGGCGTCCCAGGCGAACAGCCGGTCGCGCGGGTCCTCCGGAAAGCGGGTGAGGTCGAACGTGCCCCATGACGTGGAAAAACGCTTCATCGTGCCGCTCAGGCTAGCGGAGCGGCCCCCGCGGCCCCCAATCAGCGCGGCGGGCCCGCCGCCCGGGACGGCCGTGCGGTCGCCGACGGCCGCCCGGTCGCAGAGTGACGTACGCGGTCGGCCTCGTCACGTGCGCCCGGTCGTCGCAGCCGGTCCGCCGGCCGGCAGCCCGTGGCGCGGCGAACGTCCCACCAGTCGCCATCCGCTCGCGGGGAGCGCACGGGCGGACGCCGCGCGTTCCCCGCCCCTACGAGACGAGGGGGGACGGGGCGACGGGGCGGACGTGCCGCAGGCGGAACCCGTCCGTCATCGCCACCGCAGGCCGGCCGGGGAACGCGCGCCGCCCCGGCCGGGCCGTCGGACCTCGGCGGCGCCCGCACCCCCGTGCCGGGCGCCCGGAGTTCATCCTGGACCCGTCGGGCCCGTACGCGCTTGTATTTTCTTGGGCGGCAGGACGCGGCTCCGGCCTGCGACGCCTGCGAACCGGTCCTGCCGCACCGGGGGATCGTGCGCGGCCGGGCCCACGACCAGGAGCAACCGCGCGGCGCGGCCGCCTCGTTCGTGGAAACGGCCGTGCGGCGAGCAGCGGCCCGGGCGGGAGCGACGGGCTTACGCGGCTGCCGCCCGGGCCGGCCCTCCGGCACCGGCTGCCGCCGGCGCGATGACGTCCCGACCGAGCATGCGCTCACATTCCTGTGCCCACCGGGCTGCTTTGACGCCGGCCGAGCGCTCGTACGTCGCTTGGGCTACGCGCGGGGGTACGCGGCGTCCGCTGCCGGCGGGCCGGCTTCACGGCCGCCCGGTCGCCCCCGTCCCGCCCTCCCCGTCGTCCGGCCCGCCGCCGGAGCGGAAGCGCACGTAGCGGGCGGGGACCGCGGCCGTCAGCCATACGCCGTTGTCGGTGACGTGGAAGACGTGTCCGGCGGCGTGCATGGCGCCGGTGTCGACGGCGAGGACGACCGGGCGGCCGCGCCGGGCGCCCACCCGGACGGCGGTCTCGCGGTCCGGCGAGAGGTGCACGTGGTGGCGGTTCATGGGGCGCAGTCCCTCGGCGCGGATCGCGGGCAGGAAGCGCGCGACGGTGCCGTGGTACAGGTACGGCGGCGGCTCGGCGGGCGGCAGGGCCAGGTCCACCGGCACCGAGTGCCCCTGCCGGGCCCGGATCCGCTCCCCGTCCACGGCGAACCGCCGCTTGTCGTTGACGGCCACGACGTGGTCGAACTCCTCGCGGGTGAACGGGAAGCCGTGGGCGGCGGCAGCGGCCAGGAGCTCGTCGACGCGCACCCAGCCCGCCGCGTCGAGCCGGATGCCGATGCGCCCGGGATCGTGGCGCAGGTGTTTCGAGAGGTATTTGGAGATCCGTACCGTTCTGTCGTCGCGCATGCCGTCAGTCTCGCTCACCGGAGCCGGCGCGGGCACCTCGTTTTGCGTTCCTGGAACGCCCGGTTCCGATCCGGGAGCGCCCGGTTCCGTCCCGGGATCGCCCGGTGCCCGGCCGTTCAGGACGAGATCGCCGGACCGCGCGGCGCGGTGGCCGGCAGCAGCCGCTCGCCGAGCAGGGCGGTCAGCGCCGCCAGGGTCAGCAGGCCGCCCGCGAGGAACGTGCCGCGCACGCCCGCCGCGGGCAGCAGCGCGCCGCCGAGCAGGGCCCCGACGGCCACCCCCGCGTTGAACGCACCGGAGTTCGCGGCCAGGGCGACCTCCGTACGGCCGGGCGCGGACTCCAGGACCCGGGCCTGCGTCGCCATGAACACCGGTCCCAGCGAGGCGCCGAGCAGCGCCAGGAAGGCCACGGCCGCCGCCTGCCGGTCGCCGAACGCGTACAGCCCCAGCATCCCGGCCGCCTGCGTGCCGACCGGGACGGCCAGGGTGGCGCGCGGAAAGCGGTCCAGCAGCGGGCCGGCGACGGCGACCCCGACGACGCCCGCCACGCCCGGCACGGTGAGCAGCGCGCTGACGGAGTCGTCGGAGAAGCCCCCGACCTCGCCCAGGAACTCGACCACGTAGGTGTACCCGGCGAAGGCGCCCGTCACGGACAGGGCCGTGGTGGCCAGGACGACCGCGAAGCGGCGCCGGTCCGGGCGTGTGCCGCGCGAGCCGTGCCCCTCCTCGGGCCGGGTGGCGGGCAGCAGGGCGGCGATCAGGACCATGGAGACGGCCGCCGCTCCCGCCAGGACGGCGAACGGCGCCTCGCGGCCGTGGTGCCGGCCCAGCCAGGTTCCGGCCGGAACACCCAGCACCATGGCGAGCGAGCCGGCCACGGACAGCACGCCGAGCACCCGGCCCCGCACCCGCTCGGGGAACAGCCCCACGGCCACCGGTCCCATCACCGCCCAGAACAGCGCCTGGGCGAGCGCCGTCACCACCCGTGCGACGAACATCAACTCGTAGGAGGCGACGGCCGCGGCCGCCACGTTCGCCACCGCCAGCGCCGCGAGCAGCGCGGTGAGCAGGTGGCGGCGGGGGACGGACCGTGTGACGTGGGCCAGCGGGAGGGAGGCGACGGCCACCGTCACGCCGTAGCCGGTGACCAGGATCCCGACGGCCCCGAGCGAGGTGCCCAGGTCGTCCGAGAGGAGTGTGAGCAGTCCGATCGGCAGGTTCTCCACCGTGTTGAAGGTGAACGCGGCGACCATCAGGGCCGCCACCACCCCCACCCGCCGCCAGAGAGCCGGCTGTACGGCACTGGTCATTCCGCTTCTCCCCTCCCTCGGGACGCCGGTGAACGGCCCGGCGCCGACGTGCCGTTCAGCGTAGGGGAGGGGAGATCAACACCGCGTCAGGTGGCCGCGGGCGGATTGCCGGTCGGCCCGTGTTTATTACTTTCCAAGGTGGAAAGTATCTGCCATGCTGGCAAGGAACGGATCGGGTGCGATCGCCCGTCCGGCCGACCGACAAGGGGGGAACCATGTCCGAACACACCCAAGCCGCCGCCCGATTGCTCGGCGTCCAGCGCTTCGAGACGGCCGCTCGGCGGCGCGGCGGGTGGTACGCCGCCTACCTGTGGATCTTCGCGGGCTGGCAGCCGCTCCTCGTGCCCGCGGTCGTCCTCTGGCACGGACCGGCCGCGGCGGCCGTGGTCGGTGCCCTCAACGCGGCGCTCGTCAGCGTTCTTTCGTGGTACGCCGGGCGGCAGCCGGTCGTCCCCCGGCACTTCGCGCGCACACACCTGACCGTCATCGGCACCTGGGCCGCTCTGTACACCGGCACGGTGGTTCTCGGCACGACCGTCTTGAAGGGCAGCGTCCCGCTTGCCGTCGTGGCGGCCGTGGCCTGCGCCCTGCCACCGGCCGTCGGCGCCCTGCGGGGGATACGACGGTGAGCCTTGAGAGTCCTGAGAGTTCTGCGCGCCCCGCCGCCCGGGGCCGGCACCCGCGGCACGCGCTGGCGCCGCTGCTCTCGTCGCCCGTGCGGCTGTCGATCGTGGCGGCCCTCGCGTCCGTAGACAAGGCCGAGTTCGGCTATGTGCGCGACCTGGTGGAGATCACCGACTCGGTGCTCTCGAAGCAGGCCGCGGCCCTGGAAGAGGCCGGCTGGGTCGCGGTGGCCAAGGGGCGGGTGGGCCGGCGGGCCCGTACCTGGCTCTCCCTCACCGACGAGGGGCGGTCCGGCTACCGGCGGCACCTCGCCGCACTACGAGCCATCGCGGGCCTGCCGGACCCTGGCTGACACCGACACCGATCACCCGGGCCCGATACCGACACACCCGACACCTAAGCCGACATCGACCCCGAGACCGGCCCGCCTGAACTCGCCCGCGCCCGCCCGGACTCGTCCAGCCCACCGGCCGCGCCGGAGGCCGGACCCAGTCGGCCGGCCCCTACACGCCCCGGAGCGGCTCAGCCGCCCCACGCGGCGCCGAAGGCCAGCAGTTCGTCCCGGTGTTCCAGGCGGTCGGTCCACTCCTCGGGCCAGGCCGCGGCGCCGAGGTGGGCGCCGGCGAACGCGCCGGCGAGGCAGGCGATGGAGTCGGAGTCGCCCGAGCTGCACGCGGCCCGGCGCACGGCCGCGAGCGGCTCGCCGGGGAAGAGGAGGAAGCAGAACAGACCCGTGACCAGGGCCTCTTCGGCGATCCAGCCCGCGCCCGTGGCCAGGCACGGGTCGGCCTCCGGGTCGGGGGTGCGCAGGGCCTCCTCCAGCCGGTCGAGCGCGGCGCGGCAGGTGTCCCAGCCGCGGGCGATGAACGCCTCGGGGGAGGGGTCGTGAGCGTACTGCCAGAGGTCGCCGAGCCACCGCTCGTGGTAGCGGGTGCGGTTCTCGTCGGCGTACGAGCGCAGCAGCCCGCACAGTTCCGCCGGCCGGGCGCCCTGCGCCAGCACGTGCACCGCGTAGGCGGTCAGATCGCTCGCCGCGAGGGCCGCGGGGTGCCCGTGGGTGAGGCCGGACTGCAACTGGGCGGCGCCGGCGCGCTGTTCGGGGGAGAGGCCGGGGACGAGACCGAGGGGAGCCACCCGCATGTTCGCCCCGCACCCCTTGGAGTGCGGGTCGCAGGCGGCCTGCCAGGGGCCGTCGTCCGCGGCGAGGCGCTCGCACGCGGTGAGGCAGGTGCGGCCGGGGGCGCGGTTGTTGTCCGGGGACCGCCACCAGGCGATGAACTCCGCCCGCAGCGCCGGCGCCAGGTGCCGTGCCTCCAGCGGACCCCGCTCCAGGGCCGTGCGGAGCGCCCGCGCGACGGCGAGGGTCATCTGCGTGTCGTCCGTGATGAACGCGGGGCGCGGCAGGTCCATGGTGCGCCAGGGCCCGCACTTCGCGAGGATCGACGCCACGTCGTTGAATTCGGTGGGGAAGCCCATCGCGTCCCCGACGGCCAGCCCGGTCAGTGTTCCTGTCGCTTTCACCCGGCCACCCTAATCCAGGGTGTAGGCAGCTCCATCCGGTCTCCGCAAGGGGCCAGCGGGCGGCTTACGACGGACGGCGGAACGCCTTCGGCCCGCAGGGTCCCTGAGACCCGCTAACGGCGGCCGGGGAGGCGGCTCTCACGAGCCGGCCGTCTGCCGGGCCGCGTAGCGGCGGGCCTTGGCGCGGTTGCCGCAGACCCGCATCGAACACCAGCGCCGGCTGCGGTTCTTGGATGTGTCCCAGAAGACCCAGGCGCAGTCGTGCTCCGCGCAGCGCTTCAGGCGGGCCGCCTCGCCGGTGACGGTCAGTTCGCTCCAGGCGACGGCCAGGGCGCCCAGCGCGCGCCGTGCCGGGGGTGCCTCGGGATCGGGGACCAGGGCGGCGCCCGTGATGCCGGGGCGCAGGACGGCCCGCAACGGCAGGGCCGCCAGCGCCGCCTCGGCGGCCTCGACGTGCCGGGGGTCGGCCGAGTCGCCGACGTGGACGCCCAGTTCCTCGCGGAGTCCGGAGCGCAAGGCCAGGGCGAGACGGTGGTCCTCGGCGCCGGGCGCCGGATTCCCGGCCGGGAGTCCGTGCTCGCGGAACCAGACGGCCAGTTCGGCCGGGCCGGGCAGGTCGTCGGTCCCCCGCTCGACGTCGACGGTGTTGACGAACGCCTCGACCAGCCGCGCCGCCGGCGGTGCTTCGCGCATCTCGTACCTCCCCGCACAGCTTAACCGGCTATCGCCGTCACCGGTTGACGGGTGGTCGCTCCCCGTGCCAGGCTCCCGTCTCGCTAACCGGTCATCCGCATTAGGGGGTTAATCGTGAGCATCGCGCAGGACGCCGTCGCCACCGGAGGGCGGGCGGCGGAGAAACAGGTTGCGGAGGAACAGGCCGTGGGGGAGCGGGCCGCAGAGGAACGGGCCGAGGACGGGCCGCCCGCCGGGACCCGCAACTCCGTCGTGCTGCCGGTGTTCACCGTCGTCACCAACCTCGCGGACGGCGTCACCAAGGTCGTCCTGCCGCTGCTGGCGACCCGGCTGACGACGTCCCCCGCGCTCGTCTCGGCCGTCTCCCTCGCGCTGACGCTGCCGTGGCTGCTGACCGCCCTGCACATCGGCGTCCTGGCCGACCGGGCGGACCGGCGGAAGCTGCTGTGGCTCGCGGACGGCATGCGGCTGCTGGCCGTCGGCGGGCTCGCCGCGACGGTGGCGACGGGCCGGGCGGGCATCGCCGTCCTCCTCGGGGCCGCCCTCGTGCTGGGCGTCGCCGAGGTCGTCGCGCTCACGGCCGCGGCGGCGCTGGTGCCCGCCCTGGTGCCCCCGTCCCGCCGGGAGCGGGTGAACGCGTGGATCGCCGGGGCGGAGACGGCCGCCAACGAGTTCGGCGGCCCGTTCGTCGGCGGCCTCCTGCTGGCCGCGGGCACGGGCATCGCCCTCGGCTCCGTCTGGGTCGTCTACGCGGCCGGCAGTGGCCTGCTCCTGCTGCTCGCCGGCAGGTTCCGGCCCGTACCGTCCGGCCCCGCCGACGGGCCGCGGCCGGACGTGCACCGGGAGATCCGGGACGGACTGCGGTTCCTGTGGCGGGAGCCGCTGCTGCGGACCATGTCCCTCACCCTCACGGTGCTCTGCGCGAGCTGGGGCGCCTGGACGGCCCTGATGCCGGTGGTCGCCACCGGGCGCATGGGCCTGTCGGCCGGCGATTACGGGATCATGGTCAGCGCCCTCGGGCTGGGCGGGCTGACCGGAGCCCTCACCGTCACCCGCGTCAACCGGCTGCTGGGCCGGCGCCGGGCCCTCCTCGCGGACCTGGTCACCACCTTCCTGATGGTGGCCGTACCGGGGCTGACGGGCAGCCCGTGGGCCGTGGCCGGCGCGGCGTTCCTCGGCGGACTCGGCGGCACCCTGTGGACCGTCAACGCCCGCCTGATCGGCCAGCACCTCGTCCCGGGCGCGATGATGGGCCGCTACAGCGGCGCCCACCGGCTGCTCAGCTGGGGTGCGATGCCCCTCGGTGCGGGCGCGGCGGGGCTGCTGGCCCAGGGCTTCGGGGAGCGGACCGCCTTCCTGGTCTTCGCGGCGGCCGTCGTCGTGACCGTCCCGCCGTTCCTGCGCACGGCGACGCCGGAACGGCTGCGGAAGGTGGGGTGAAACGGCCCGTTCCGCCCCTCCCTGCCTCCCTCCACCCGTCATTTCCCGGCCAACTCGCACACCTGTCCACGCGCGGCATTCGGCGCCGCACCAGCACCGGGAGTCACACGCCTCCTTCGGAGCGTGGCCGATCCCTTTCGGGCGGTGCAGTCACGGGAATCACGGCTGTCTACTCTCCTCCGCCATGCGCCCTACAACACGCAGACGCCTCGGTCTCTCCGGTCTCCTCGCCCTCGGCATCGGCCTGCCCGGCTTGGTCCAGCAGCCGGCCTCGGCGGCCGCCGCGCCGCCCATGACCATCACCGCCGACAAGCCGTCGGCGACCCCCGGCTCCACGGTCACCCTCACGATGACCTTCACCAACGACCAGACCACGAACACCCAGTTCGTGTACCAGTCGATCCAGCCGACCTGGAACACCTCGCAGGACCCCGGGCTGAAGTACACCTTCAAGTCCTGCACCGGTGAGGCCGTCCAGTGCGACGTCAACAAGCAGACCGGCGTCGTCCGCTACAACGTGCCCGTCATCCCGGGCGCCTCCCGCACGGTCAAGCTGACCTACGACATCGCCGCCGACTCGGCCTGCGGCCCCAGCAGGCGGATCGACCTCTACTCGTACGTCTACTACGAGTACCAGGGCGGCCAGGCCAAGAAGGACGGCGTCTACACGACGGGCACGGACGTCGCCTGCGCCACGCCGCCCGCCCCGGCGGCCGGGGTGAAGGCCGAGGCCACGGCGGACCAGGCCGGCAAGGCCGTCAAGGCGGCGGACGTGGTCACCGCGCAGCAGCTGCGGGAGCAGCGGCGGCACGTGGCGGCGATCCGCCACTGACCCCCGCCGGACGGGCGCGGGCCCGCCCGCACTTCGTAAGCCCGCCCCGCACCCATGAGAAAGGCCCCGCCGGTACCGGCGGGGCCGCCCTCGTATCGGGGGCCGCTCTCATCTCAGGAACTGATCCGTCTCCGGGACCGATCCGTCCCAAGGGCTGATCCGTCTCAGGGATTGATCGTGAACGAGACGTCGCAGTCCCCGCACTCACCGTAGGCCGACCCGTCGTCCCGGGGGTAGATCGTCGTATTGGCGCTGCCGCAGGCGGGGCAGTTCATCGGCGCCCCTCAGCTCTGGAAGACGGTTCAGCTCTGGAAGACGGTGTGCACCCCGAGGCAGCCGTCCACCTGGCACATCACCAGGACTCCCAGGGTGCCCTGATCGTGGACCGACACCTTGGAACTGTTGCAGGTGCGGCACCGGAGCAGCCCCTTCGACCCCAGATGCGCGCGGGCCCGTGCGTCGATGGTCTTGGAGTTGCCGATGCGGGAAGTCATATCGTCACCTCTCTGTCTGCGCCCGTCGCCCCATGGTCCCCCGCGGGCGGCCGCGCTGTCCGGCGAACGGGGAGTCTCCCCGTTCCCCGTCAGCCCCGCCGCGCCGTCGTGTGCGCCCGTACCCCGGCCAGTCCCAGGAAGACGAGGGTGATGGCCGCCCCGGCGACGACCGCGCCCGCGAGCCGGGCGCCGCTCGCCGTCCCCCCGGCCAGCACTGCCGCGAAGACCGCCACGGCCGCCGCCAGCCCGACGAGCAGCCAGCCGGTGAACGCCCGCCGGGGGCGCGCCGGTTCGCCGGGGACCGGGCCGCCGAGCACCGCCCAGTGCCGGTCGGTCTCCCGCCGTTCCCGTCCTCGCTCGACGAGGGCGCGCGAGCGCAGCGCCGCGCAGACCGCGCCGCCCGCCGCGGCGACGCCGCCGATCGTCGGCCAGCCCGCCCCGGCCAGCAGCAGCGGCGCCAGCAGGGCCGTCGTCCCCCAGCCCGTCAGGCAGGCGCCGGCCGCCAGCCGGCGCGATCGGGGCCGGTCGCCGCCGGCCCGGACGTCCATGACGGCCGGCAGGTACCAGACGCAGCCGGACGCGCACAGCACCACGACGCCGAGCGCCAGGACTGCGTGGGACATGACGTTCCTCCTCGGAGCGGAGCCTGGTCGCAGCGCGGGCCCCGACGACGCGCGAACCGGGAGGAGCCGGGGTCGCCACGGGTCGGCGGCTCCTCCCGGCCCGCGTCCAGGATCGGCGGCCCGGGCCCGGCCGGACGCTGGGCCGAACGGACCCGCCGCGGTCCAAGGGTCCCCTGACGCTCCGTCACAACATGGGATGACGCTCCGTCAGGACACCGGAGACGACGCCCCGGAAGGGCCGAACGGCCCTGGTGGACGGGGCCCCTCGGGCACAGGTACCGGGTGCCATACTGGCGCGCGCCGCCCACGCGGACGGCCGGGACCGGCCGCAGCAGGCACCGGCCCCTACCACCCCTCCGACAGGAGTCCCCGCACCGTGTCACGCCACGACTGGAGCGCCCCCGCCACCCGCCCGCACGTCCCCGTACCCGGACGGCGCGTGCGGGCCCGTCCCCCGCACGGTCGC
Organism: Streptomyces mobaraensis; assembly: GCF_020099395.1. NCBI lineage: Bacteria > Bacillati > Actinomycetota > Actinomycetes > Kitasatosporales > Streptomycetaceae > Streptomyces > Streptomyces mobaraensis. Next base: position 7,343,797 of record NZ_CP083590.1, read on the forward strand.
CACGCGCGCCGCGGCGACCGTCCGGCGGGGTGTTGACATGAGCCCCGTCGGCGATGAGTACCACGGCCTGCTGGCCCGCCACGACGCGATGCGGCTCCGCCGCACGCTGCTCTCCCCGGGCGAGCGGCGGACCCCCGCCGCGCCGCGCCGGACCGCGGCCCCCTACGACGGCGCGGCCGACCAACGCGAGATCCTGCGCGGACTCGACCTCGTGTCACCCTTCGACGAGCTGATAACCGAGCTCTACGACGAACTCTTCCAGCGGTGGCCCTATCTGCGGTCGCTGTTCCCGGAGTCCATGGAGTTCCAGCGCCGCCACCTGGCACACATCTTCCACTACCTCATCGAGCACCTGCACGACCCGGACGAGGTGACCGCCACCTTCAAGCGCCTCGGCCGCGACCACCGCAAGCTGGGCGTCCGGCCCGCGCACTACGAGGCGTTCGAGACCGCCCTGCGCGAGGCGCTGCGCCGCACCGCGGGCTCACGCTGGACGGACGCCATGGAGACGGCGTGGCTGCGCATGCTGCGCTTCGCCGTGGCCGCGATGGTCGAGGGCGCCGAGGCCGCCCTCGGCGAACCGCCCGCCTGGCAGGCCGAGGTGACCGCGCACGAGCGGCTCCGCCGGGACGTGGCGGTGCTCCGGGTGCGCACCGGCGAACCGTACGCCTACCGCGCCGGCCAGTACGCGGCCGTCCAGTCGCCGCGGCTCCCGCAGGCGTGGCGTTACTACTCGTTCGCCAACGCCCCGCGCCCGGACGGGGAGCTGGAGTTCCACGTCCGGCTGGCCGGCGGCGGGGGAGTGAGCGAGGCGCTGGTGGCGGACACCCGCGTCGGCGACACGCTGCGCCTGGGGCCGGCGAGCGGCACGATGACACTGGACGACGACCTCACCGGCGACGTCCTGCTGGTGGCCGGGGACACCGGCTGGGCCCCCGCGAAGGCGCTGCTGGAGGAGCTCTCCTCGGGCCGCGCGGGGCAGCACGGGGTGCACCTCTTCCTGGGGGCGCGGAGCTTCGCCGACCTCTACGACGCCGAGACCCCGGCGAGCCTGGCCCGGCGCCGGCCCTGGCTGCGGGTGGTCCCGGTGATCGAGGACGGGCCGGGGCCCGGCCGCTGGGAGGCGGTCGCCGACGCGGTGCTGCGACACGCCGACTGGTCCCGGCGCACGGCGTTCGTCGCCGGTCCGCCCGCCCTTGTCCGGGCGATGACGGCGGGGCTCGCGGCGGCGGGCCTGCCCGCCGGGCGGGTGCGGCACGACCCGCTGCCGGCCGTGCGCGACAGGGCGGCGCTCACCGCTCGCTGACGCCGGGGCCGGGGCGGCGCGTACCGCCCCGGCCCGCGCCCGAAGGCGCCGGATCAGACGTTGTTGTCGGAGTCGATGCACCACTGCATCTTCCGCTGGAGGGCGTCGGCCTCCGACCGCGCGCTCCGGGCGCCGCTGTGGTCGCCGCTGTGGTCGAGGCGGGCCGCGCGGTCCCGGAGCCGGGTGATCTGCTGGTGCAGCTCCGCCACGTTGCAGGTGATGCCGCCGGACGCGACGGCGGACTGCGCGGGCAGGGCCGTGAAGACGACGCCCGCGGCCATCGCGGCGGTGACGACGAAGGTGGACATACGACGCATCGGTGACTCTCCTTGCTGTCCGGTGCCGGATCCGGCGGATCCTCTGACGGGCACCGGGCGGTCACCCTACCCCGGCAAGATCAACTTCCGTGACGGGCGGCCGGGGCTCAGCGCCGCCGGGCCGTCAGCCAGGGGGAGAGGGGCACACCCACATGTTCCTTGTATGTCACGTCGCCCGGCAGCGGGACGACGAGGGTGGTGGCCGGCGGGAAGAAGCGGCTGACGATGTGGGCGGTCCCGGAGAACAGGGCGCGCGGGAAGTCCGCCACGTGCTCGTGCGCCACGTCCGGGAAGTCCACGCCGTCCACGATGACGCGGGTGTCGCCCTCCGGGTGGACCGTCAGCTCCACGTGCGGCGGACCGGCCAATTCCACGTACGCCTCGTGCGGCAGCGAGCCGTCGGGGTCGGCGACCGCGAAGAGCGGGGCCGAGGTGCGGCGGGCCACCTGGTCGGCACCGATGTCGTGCGCGGCGGCGGTCACCGCGCGCCCGTACTCCGCCGCGACCTCGCGGACGGCGCTGACGACGGCTTCCGTGCTGGGGTGGGGATCGGTGCTGGTCATCGGCTCATCATGCGGACCCGCGCGGGCGCGGTCCGGGGCGGGGTGCGCGCGGGCCCGGGACGGGCGGTCGCGGGCGCCTCCGAACAGGGCCGTAAAGCGGGCCTGAGCGGGGGGTGCGGTCAGCCCGCGGCGGCCAGGCGGGGCGGCTGGATCGCGGTGAGCACCTCATGGAGCCGGTGCAGCGCCTCCGGCCGTACCGAATAGCAGATCTGCACGCCCTGGCGGCGGGTGACCACCAGCCCCGCCTCGCGCAGCACCCTCAGGTGCTGGCTGATGGTCGGCTGCGTCACATGGAACAGCTCGGTGAAATCGCAGGCGCACGTCTCGGGCCGCTCGGCCAGCGCCTTCATGATGCCCAGCCGCACCGGGTGCCCGAGCGCCCTGAACATCGCGACCTCGGCCGCCTCTGTCATGGCTGTGGCCGAACTCCGCGCAATCTCGCTCACGTTGACACTCTATCAAATCCCGCTTATATAATCCGTTGCCTAAATAGCCAAGTGCCTATGAAAGCCCGTGGACGATCCGCCGCCGTGGCGGGGCGTGCGGTGAGACGCGTCGTGGACGTCCGGGCGAACGGAGGTCCTATGCGGGACGAGTCCGGCACCACCCCCGCCACGGAAGGCGTGCTGTCCCCACGCCACCGAGCGCTGTCCCTCGGCCTGATCACCTCGGTGACCCTGGTGGCCTTCCTCTGGCTGGGCGTGGCCACCGTGCTGCCGCGCGCGGCCGAGGACCTGGGCGGAGTACACCTGTTCGGCTGGGCGTTCACCGCGTTCATGCTGGCCAACCTGTTCGGCACGGTCGCCGCCGGCCAGGGCGCCGACCGGGGCGGTCCCACCCGCCCGTACCTCCAGGCGTTCACCGTGTTCGTCGCCGGCTGCGTCGTCGCCGCCCTCGCCGGCAACTGGTACGTCCTGCTGGCCGGCCGGGCCCTGCAAGGTCTGGGCGTCGGCGGGGTCCTGGCCCTCGCCTACCTGATCGTCGGCCGCGCCTACCCGGACGAGCTCCGGGCCCGCATGCTCGCCCTCGTGGCCTCCGCGTGGACGCTGCCCGCCCTGCTCGGCCCGGCCGTCGCCGGGGCGCTGGCGAACGCGACCGACTGGCGGGTCGTCTTCCTCGTGCTCGTCCCGCTCGTCCCCGTCGCCGCCCTGCTCACCCTGCCCGCCCTGCGCGGGCTCGCGCCCTCCGGCTCCGGGCCCGGCGGGAACCGGCTGCCGCTCACGGTCCTGCTGGTGCTCGGAGTCGGCGCCCTCCTCGCGGGGCTGGAGAACCGCGACCCCGTGGTGCTGGTCCCGCTGGTCGTCGCGGGCCTCGCCGTCACCCTGCCCGCGCTCCGCAGGCTGCTGCCCGCGGGCACCCTCACCGCCCGGCGCGGCATGCCCGCCGGAATGATCGTGCGCGGCCTGGTCAGCGCCGCCTACTACGGAGGCGAGTCCTTCTTCCCGCTCAGCATGACCCGGGTCATGGGGCTGGACACCCTCGGCTCCGGCCTCGCGCTCTCCGCGGGTGCCCTGACCTGGGTCACCGGCGCGTGGCTCCAGGCCAGGCTGGACACCCGGGGCGGGGGTTCCGGCCGGCACGCGCGGGTGGTGCTCGGCTTCGTGCTGCTGGTGGCCGGGGACGGCATGATCGCGCTGGCCGTGGGCACCTCACTGGAGAGCGTCGCGCTCGCCGTGGGCGGCTGGGCCGTCGCCGGCCTCGGCATGGGCTTCGTCTACCCCGCCGTCACCACTATCGTCCTCTCCCTGGCCCCCAAGGGTCAGGAAGGGGCGGCAAGTTCGGGGCTCCAGCTGTGCGAGACGCTCTCCGTGGCCGTGATGACCGGCCTGGGCACGGCCGTCACCGCCTACGGCTCCTCCCACGGCTGGGGCGACGGCCGTGGGCTCGGCCTCATCTACCTCATCGCCGCCGCCTGCGCCCTCCTCGGCATCGCCGCCGGCCTGCGCACCGCGGCCCGCCGCACCACCCGCGGAACGGAGCCCGCCACTGAACCTGCCGCTGAACCGGCCGCCGAACCCGCCTCGGAGACCGCCCCCGAGGCCGGGCGCTCGGCGTGACCCCGGCGGCTTCCCGGTCTGCCGGCCGGGAAGCCGCCCGGGACCCGATGTCGTACCCCCGTGCTGTGATGGACGAAGTGATCCCGACGACGCGGGGATCCCGACCCGGAGGAGTCCCCCGATGGACCGCGAGCAGTGGCGGCCGTTCCTGAAGCGCTGGAGCGAGGAGTGGATCGCCGGGCACGACCCGGAGCAGGACCGCCCGCTGGACGAGGAGGTGGTGCGCGACGGCTGGCTCGGCTTCGCCCCGGCGAGCGACGCGGACGTGGCCGTGGCCGAGGCCCGGCTCGGCCGCCGACTGCCGCCGTCGCTACGGGAGTTCTTGCTGGCCACCGACGGGTGGCGGGACGCGGGCCCGTTCGTCTACCGGCTCGCGGGGACGCGCGGGCTCGACTGGCTCGCCGCCTCCGACGAAGCCGGGTGGATCGACGCGTACTCGGGGGACGACGTCGAGGAAGGCGAGCCGGACGAAGGGGCCATCCTCGCCCGGTCGCTGAAGCTCTCCCTGGAGGGCGACGCCTGCGTCATGCTGCTCGACCCGGAGGACGTCGACGAGCGAGGGGAGTGGGCGGCCTACTGGCTGTCCTCCTGGTCGGGCATGGGGCCTGAACGGCACGACTCCTTCCACTCCCTGATGCGCGGCGAGTTCGCCTCCTTCCACGCCCTGCGGCAACCACCGGGCGCCACCCGCGACCACTGGGACGCCCGGGTCGAGGAGGCCCGCGGGGCCGCGCTCGGCGGTGCCGTCGACGAACCCCTGGCGGTGCTGGCCGAGGCGGCGGAGTACGGACGCCGGCGGGCGCAGCTGCTCCGCTTCCAGTTGCTCGTGCTGCTGGGCGACTGGCACACCCTTTCCCCGTACACGCTCATATCGTCGTACGTCGACGCCGGCAACGAACCCCTCTTCGGCCCCGAACTGCTGCCGCTCCTCTTCACGGAGAACGCGCGCGGCCCCTGGGGGCGGCCGAACCCCGCGTTGACCTCCCTGGAGGAGAGCGGGCCGGAGTCCGTGCGGGCGCTCGTGGCCGACCACCGGCGGCGCCTGCGGGAGCCCGGGTTCCCCTTCCCCTACGGCAATCCGGAGTTCGACGCGGCGGTGCGGCGCGTCACCGCGCGGCTCGCCGACGCACCGGAGGACGAGGAGGCGCGCCGCCGCCTGGAGGACACCCTCTGGCCGGAGCTCAAGGAGGCCATGAGAGCGTGGCGCCCGCTGAACGACGACCACCTCGCCCCGGCCGTCCTCCTCGCCGACCCCCTCCTGGCCGGGCTGATCACCCCGGAGCGCGGGCGGGAGCTCCTCTCCGTCCCCCGGGGCGGCGGCCGTGCGAAGGGCTAGAAACCGAGGGGCCGTTGGCCCTGGACCGAGTACATCAGACAGGAGGTGGCCAGGAAGTCCGGGTGGCTCATGACCTCGCGGGCCGCCCGCAGCCCGTCGTCCGTCAGGCCGGCGGAGCGGAACCGGTCCCGGAGGTGGTGGGTGTTGTGGATCTGCAGGGCCGTGCCGGGGGAGTGGGCGCGCCACTGCTGGACGGCGGGCTCGGCGTCGACGCGGACGAGCCCGGCCCGGTGCATGGCGGTCGCGGCCCGCCGTCCCCACGCCAGGTCGACCCCCGCCGCCCGCAGCAGGCGGAGCTTGGCGTCGAGGTAGTCGCGGTAGGCCGCCGCCGCGGCGGCGGCGCACCCGCCCACCGGCACCAGCGGACCGTAGGTGGTCTCGTCGAACTCGTCGAGCTGGAGCCAGCCCCCGGGCCGGAGCGCGCCGACCAGCCGCCGCAGCACCTCGATGCGCTCGGGCAGGTGCATCAGCACCAGCCGGGCGTGCACGATGTCGAACGCGCCCTCGGGCAGCGGGTCGCTGCGCGCGTCGTGGACGAGGACGCGCAGGCCGGGCGCGGCCGGGGAGTGCTGTGGTTTGACGTCCGTGGCCAGTACGGACCCCGTCGGCGCCACCCGGGCCGCGAGCCACCGGGCGACGCTGCCGCCGCCCGCACCCACCTCCAGGCAGTGCGCCCCGGGGGCGACCGGGAGCCGGGCGAGCCGGTGGGTGGTGAAGCCGTCGTACGCCGCGGCGAGGCAACGGTGTTGCTCCGTGGCGTGCTCACTGTCGTTGTCGAACGCGTAGCCGAGCGGAGGAGTCGTGGTCATACCGTCCTCGGAGTCGTCGTGATCCGGAGCCCCGGCGCTGCCGGAACCGACGGTACCGGTCCCGGCGCGCGCCCGTACCCCGGGCACGGCCGCCGACCACCCGGTACGGGGACGGAAGCCCCCGTACCGTCGCGCACCCGTCCCGTCGCGCACCCGTGCCGTCGCGCACCCGTGCGGGAGGTCAGCCGGTGAACGTACCGAGCACCTTGCTGTACTCGTACTCCTGCTGGCCGGGGATGCCGGAGCAGACTGGGCTCGCGGTCGGCTTGTCGCACGGGTGGTCACGGGTGGCCGACCACATGGACAGCCGGCCGATGTGCTTCTGGGCCGCCCACGCGGCGAGCCGGCGCGCGTCCTCCAGCCGGAAGGTCTCCCCGGGACTGTCGTTGACGCCGATCATCGGGGTGATGCCGATCATCTTCCACACCGCCGCGTCGGGGGTGCCGGGGTAGACGGACGCGAGCTGGTCGTGCAGGTTGGTGCCCGCGTCGATGGCGGCCTGGCCCATGTCCTGGACCGGCGGGCCGTAGTCCATGGCCATCACGTTCCAGGTTTCCACGGCCAGCCCGTTCCGCAGCGCGTCGCGGACGACCTCCAGGCCGTCCGGGGTGAGCCCGCTCGCCAGGACCGGCAGCGTGTACGAGATGTGCAGGGGCGTGCCCTTGGCCGCGTACCGCTGCTGGAGCGCCGCGAGCGCCTTGGCCCGGCGGGTGTTGGCCGCCTTGTCGACCACGGCGGTGCCCTCGACGTCGAAGTCCAGCTTGTACGCCTTGAGCCGCTCGACGACGCCGCCGTACGCCTCCGTGAGGGCGCCGACGTCGGTGATGTCCTGGGCGAGCTCGTTGTTGTTGGCGCCGCCGAAGGAGACGACCACGTCACCGCCGGCCCGCCGCAGGGCGTTGATCCGCGGGACCCCGTAGTTGCCCGAGACGGGGTGCGCGTGCTGGCCGCCCCACACCGGCGTCTTCCGGTCCTGGGCGTCCGAGACGACGAACGCCGTGGTGAACTGCCGGGCCCCGCTGGCCTCCGCCATCTTCGGCAGATCGGGCTCGGGGTAGAGGCTGGTGTCGACGTACGGGGCCCAGGTGGCGGGAGCGTCGGGCTTCCCGGGGACGGCCGCTATGGGGGACGGGTCCTCCTTCCAGGCGATGATGATCTCCAGCCCGTTCTGCGGAACCTTTCTGCGCCAGTCCTGGGACGGTGCCACGGTCAGCGTCGAGCCGGCGACGGTGACCTGGTCCTGCTGGTACTCGCTGTCGAACGCCTGGCCCTCGGGCAGGGTGAACCGCACCTTCCAGTCGACGTCCGGGGTGGCCTGCCCGCTGACGGGCTTCAACACGTAGTGGTAGGTGCCGCCGTTGCCCCAGTTCTGGTCCTTGCTGCCGGACTGGTCGCCCGTCCAGGCCAGACCGACCTTGTCGGAGGCGGACAGCAGTTCGGCACCGAGCGGGCCGACGGCGGCGGCGCGAGCGGCGGGGGCGGTGGGGGCCGGTGCCGCGCCGGCCGGCAGGGCGGCGGCCGTTCCCGTCAGCAGACAGAGAGCGGTTCCTGAGGCGACGGCGACGGCGACGACGGCATGGCGGACGGTGGGAGAGAGCGTCATGGTTCCTCCGCAGGCGTGGGGACTGCACCCCCCTCGGCGGAACAGCGCGGGCCTGCGGACATGGCCGCAACTCCCCATTGCTTCCACACCGTTGGTCTGGACCGCAGCGTTCCCCGGGCAGCATAGGGGGGTCAACGCGCAAGGGGAAGGCGGGAGTCGTGACAAGCGGGGGACGGGAGTGCGCTCGATGCGGGGCTCCCGGTACCGCCCGGGGGTGCGGCGGGATCCGGCCGGAGGGCACCGGGCCGGAGTCACCTCACGCCGGAGCTGCCTCAAATGGCCTGCGAGCTCGGGAAATTGTTGTCGGCAGTCGCCGCTCCCAGCGGGGATCGATGCTTTTCCTGCCGCGGACCGGCACGGCCCCGCACGAGACCGGCGGCACCTTCGCGGCCGCCACCACGGACCGGGACCACGACGGCCGGCCCGGACCGGTCGCGGTGAGGACCGGACCGGTCGCGGTGGAGACCGGACCGATCGCGGTGAAGAAGAGCCGGACGCGCGCCCGCGGCAGCGAGGCGCGCGTTCAAGCGCGCCGGTCCTACCCGGCGGCGGCACCCACCGCCGGGCAAGGACCGTTCGCGCGGACGGCCTCCGGCTCAGGCGGGCTTGCGGGCCTCGAACAGCACCCGGGACGAGTGGGCGACGAACGGGCCCTCCGCCCGGATCCGCTCGTCCAGTGCGCGCAGCCGGTCCCGGTAGAGGTCGACGGTGAACCCGGGAACGGTCCAGATCACCTTTCGCAGGAAGTACACCACCGCGCCGACGTCGAAGAACTCCATCCGAAGCCGCTCCGACCGGACGTCCACCACCTCCAGCCCCACGGCCCGGGCCGCGGCGCTCTCGTCGTCCGGATGCCGCTTCCGGCGGGCCTCGGGCTGCGGGCCGAGGAAGAACTCCACCAGTTCGAACACACTGGCCGGCCCGACATGCTGCGCGAGGTACGTACCGCCGGGCCGCAGCACCCGGGCGAGCTCCGACCACCAGACGGTCGCCGGATGCCGGCTGGTCACCAGGTCGAACGCCGCGTCCGCGAAGGGCAGCGGCGGCTCGTCCGGCGCCGCCACCACGACCGCGCCGCGCGGGTGCAGCAGCGCGGTGGCCTTGGCGACGTTCGGCGGCCAGGACTCGGTGGCCACCATCGTCGGCGGCAGTACCGAGGCGCCCGCCAGCACCTCACCGCCTCCGGTCTGGACGTCCAGCGCCGCCGACGCCCCGGCCAGCCGCCGCGCCATCAGCTTCTGATAGCCCCACGAAGGGCGTTCCTCGGTGGCCCGGCCGTCCAGCCAGGAGAAATCCCAGCCGTCCACGGAAACGGAGGCCGCCTCGGCCACCAGATCATCGAATCCACGGTTCATAACCCGAATCATCACCATAAATCGACGAGGGCACAAAGCAATTTGCCGTCCCGGCCGAGCTTGCCCGGAACCGCCCGTCCCGGGCCCCCGCCGGGCCGGACGCCCCCGAAGGGCGTGCGGGCCCGACACCCGTCACTGTGGAAGGTGTCCCGGGTGGACGGTGTCCCGGCGCGAGCGCGGCCGGCCGGCCCCGCGCGGAAGGAGGCAGCCCATGGCGGACGCAGCCATGACGCCCGTCAGCGAGAGTCCGGACGACCCGTTCTCGCTCGCCCGCGCGGCCACGATGGTGCTCGACCACCGGGGGACGGTCGTCGGCTGGGGCGAGCAGACCACGGAGCTGCTGGGCCGCCGGGCCGAGGACGTGACCGGCAGGCCCGCCGCCGACGTCCTCCTCGCGCCCCGCGACCGTACCGTCGTCGTCGAGACGGCCAGGGCCTGCGTCCGGGACGGCGGCTGGTTCGGGGTGCTGCCCGTGGTCCGGGGCGACGGCACCCGGATCCACGTCGGGGTCCGGGCCCGGCGCGTCGTCCGGCCGGACGCCCCGCCGGAGTGGTTCCTGGTCGGCGCCCCCGCCGACGAGGTCGTCCAGTGGGAGACCGACCGGTCCGTGCTCGACGGGCTGTTCCGGCGCTCGCCCATCGGGCTGGCCGTGCACGCCCCCGACCTCAGCATTCTCCGCGTCAACAGGGCCGTCGCCCACATCGGCGGCATCCGCGCCGAGCAGGCCGTCGGACGCCGCACCGGCGACTTCCTCATCACCGACGACGCGGACACCGTGGAGAAGGGGCTGCGGCAGGTGCTGGAGACCGGACGGCCCATGATCTTCACCGAGCAGCCCTGCCGGCTCCGCGCGGCCCCGGCGGAGGAACGGTTCGTCTCCGTCTCGGCGTTCCGGACGACCGACTCGGCCGGACGGGTGCTCGGCGTCACCCAGTTGGTCGAGGACGTCACCGAACGCCACCGCGCCCGGGTGCGGCTCGCCCTGCTCGACGAGGCCGGCCGCCGCATCGGCACCTCCCTCGACGTCGACACCACCGCCCGCGAACTGGCCGACGTCCTCGTCCCCGAGCTCGCCGACTGGGTCTCCGTCGACCTCCTGGAGAACGTCAGCCGCGGCGAGGAACCCTCCCAGGACGGCACCGGCGCCGTCTGCCGGGCCGCCGCCGTCTCCGTCGTCGCCGAAGTGGAAGAGGCGCTCCACCCGGTCGGCCACCGCATCGTCTTCCCGCCGGGCAGCCCCCAGGCGCGCTGCCTCGCCGAGAAGAGCCCGGTGCTGGTGCAGGACGGCCGGGGGCCCGCCGGACTGACCGCCGTCGCCCAGGAACGGGCGGAGCGCGCGGCCGAACTCGGCGTGCACTCCGTGATGATGGTGCCGCTCGTCGCCCGCGGCCTCGTCCTCGGCCTCGTCGTGCTCTGGCGCGCCCGCCGCCCGGAGCCGTTCGAGGACGACGACCTCACGCTCGCCACCGAGTTCGCCGCCCGCGCCGCCGTCTGCATCGACAACGCCCGCCGCTACACCCGGCAGCACCAGGCCGCCCTCACCCTCCAGTGCCGGCTGCTCCCCGGCGAGGTGCCCGACCTGCCCGCCGTCGAGGTCGCCCACCGCTACATCCCGGCCGGCGCCGCGGAGGGCGTCGGCGGCGACTGGTTCGACATCATCCCGCTCTCCGGCGCCCGCGCCGCCCTCGTCGTCGGCGACGTCATCGGCCACGGCATCGACGCCGCCGCCACCATGGGCCGGCTGCGCACCGCCGTCCACACCCTCGCCGAACTCGACCTGGAACCCGAGGAAGTGCTGTCCCACCTCGACGACCTCGTGCACCGGCTGGCCGCCGAACAGGAGGTCAACACCCGCGACTTCCCCCACGACCAGGTCACCGGCGCCAGCTGCCTCTACGCCGTCTACGACCCGGTCTCCCGCCGCTGCTCCCTGGCCCGCGCCGGCCACCCGCCGCCCGCGGTCGTCACCCCGGACGGCCGGGTGTCCCTGCCCGACCTGCCGCCGGGCCCCCCGCTCGGCCTGGGCGGCCTGCCCTTCGAGGCGACGGAACTGGAGCTCCCCGAGGGAAGCCTGCTGGCCCTCTTCACCAACGGGCTCATCCAGTCGCCCGGCGGCGACGTCGACTCCGCGCTCGCCGAACTCGGCCGCCAACTGGCCGTCCCGAACCGGCCGTTGCCGGAGACGGCCAAGGCCGTGGTGGACGCCCTGCTCCCCGCCCGGCCGCACGACGACGTCGCCCTGCTGCTCGCCCGTACCCGCGTCCTGGGCCCCGAGCGCGTGGCCACCTGGACGCTGCCCGGCGACGAACAGGCCGCCGCCGCGGCCCGTCGGCTGATGACCGAGCAGCTCACCAAGTGGGGCCTGGAGGACCTGGTCTTCGCGACGGAACTGGTCGTCAGCGAACTGGTGACCAACGCCTACCGGTACGCGAAGGGGCAGGTCACCCTGCGGCTCATCCGCGGCCACAGCCTCATCTGCGAGGTGACCGACACCAGCAACACCTCGCCGCACCTGCGCCGGGCCCGCAGCACTGACGAGGGCGGGCGCGGCCTGTTCCTGGTCGCCCAGCTCACCGAGCGGTGGGGGACCCGCTACGAGCGGGAGGGCAAGACCGTCTGGACGGAACAGCCGCTGCCGCCCGGACACCGCCTCTGAGGCCCTGTTCACCGGGTGTCCGCGTGCTCCACCGCCGGCGCCGCCCGTACCGGCCCGGCCTGCGCCGGTACGGGCGCGACGGCGCGCCGCCGGGTCACCCGGCGCGCCAGCGGTTCCGTCCACCGCGCCGCGAGCGGCCCCAGCACCACCAGCACCAGGACGTAGGCCGTGGCCAGCGGCCCTACGCGCGGCTCGACGCCCACCGCCAGACCGGCGATCACGATGGAGAACTCGCCCCGGGCGACCAGCGTCCCGCCGGCCCGCCAGCGCCCCGCGGGCGCGGCACCCGCCCGGCGGGCCGCGTACCAGCCCGTCCCCACCTTGGTGAGGACCGTCACCCCGGCCAGCGCCAGCGCCGGGCCCAGCACCGGGGGCACGGACGCCGGATCGGTGCTCAGCCCGAAGAAGAGGAAGAAGACGGCGGCGAACAGGTCCCGCAGCGGCGACAGCAGCGCCCGGGCGTCCTCCGCCACCTCGTCCGACAGCGCGATGCCGAGGAGGAACGCCCCCACCGCCGCCGACACGTGCAGCTCCTGCGCCACCCCCGCGAACGACAGCGTCAGCCCGAGCACCACCAGCAGCATCCGCTCCGGGTTGTCCGAGGACACGGCCCGGCTGATGACGTGCCCGTGGCGCAGCGCCACGTAGAGCACGGCGGTGACCGTGCCCAGGGACGTCAGCAGGATCAGCCCGCCCGCCCGGATGCTCAGCCCCGCCTGGAGGGCGGTCAGCAGCGGGAGGTAGCCGGCCATCGCGAGGTCCTCGATGACGAGGACGCCGAGCACGGCCGGCGTCTCCTCGGCGCCCAGCCGCCCGAGGTCCGCGAGCACCTTGGCGATGATCCCGGAGGACGAGACCCAGGTGACGCCCGCCAGCGCCACACAGGCCACCGCGCCCCAGCCCAGCAGGAGCCCCGCGGCGGCCCCCGGCAGGGCGTTGAGCAGGAAGTCCACCGCCCCGGACGGGGATTGGGTGCGGAGGCTGCTCATCAGCTCGGAGGCGCTGTACTCCAGTCCCAGCAGGAGCAGCAGCAGGACGACGCCCACCTCCGCCCCGGTGGCGACGAACCCCTCGCTCGCGCCCAGCGGACGGATGCCCCCGCGACCGAAGGCGAGGCCCGCCAGGAGGTAGAGGGGTATGGGGGAGAAACCGATCCGGCCGGCGAGGCGGCTGAGGATACCCAGGGCGAGAATGACGGCGCCGAGTTCGATGAGCAGCGTGGTGGTCTGGTGCATGGGCGGCTGTCCTCCGGCGGTCGAGGGGCTGCGGCGGCTGTGCCTGCGCGAATGCGGAAGGGGTCCTGGTCCTGGAACGGCGACGGAAAACGGGTCGGACGGCACAGGAGGTGCGGGGCGGCAGGTGCGCGTGGGGGCACGTACCGCGGCCCGGGCGGTGAGCTGACGCGCAGTCGGTCCCCGTCGTAGAACCCGCACGGCCCGGGGCGGGCCGCTCATCGGATCGATGGCATCGCTCGATGGAGCATCTTAGCGGAGAATGCAATAGTCCTATCGGGTTTCTGGGGAGTTGCGCGGTGCGCCCCCTTTTTCCTCCGGGCGCGGGCCGACCGCCCTACCGCGAGGGGGAGTCGGCTGCTATGGGCGCCCGGAAGCGCGCGGCGGCGCACCACGCGGGCGTCCGGGCCGCATCGGATTCCTCGCGGAACCGAAGAGAGGGGGGCAACGGTCTCGGGCGGCGCAGGCCCGGCTTCCGGGTGTGTGCCAGGGGGATGCCGGCGCCGGGGCCGGGCGCGTTCAGGGGCGGGTGCGCGCCTTCCGGCGCCGGCCGGGGGGCGCGGGCGGGCCGCGCCCCCTCAACCCTCGGGGTTGGCCTCGAGGCAGGTCAGCTCGATCTCGTCGACGAGCGCCTCGTACGTCTTGCCGGTCAGCTGCGCGACGTTCTCCATGCCCACCGCCGCCCACCCGGCCAGGCTCATGACGAGCGACCGGAGTCCGTCCGTGCCGAGCCGGGACAGCACGTCGTCGGCCACCCCCAGGGCCTCCTCCGGCACCCGCTCGGCCGGCTCCAGGCCGACCACCGTCCGCAGCAGGCCGACCGTCACCCGGCTGATCTCGGGCGCGATCGCGTACAGGCGGCGGTCTTCTTCCTCGTCCATGCTTCCCTTTCCGTCGGGCGGCGGGGCGGCCGCCCTTGAGAGACGGGGAGCTGTCTACCAGAAGTAACGGACGCCTCACCAGGAAGAGTTGACGCGTAACGGCCCTGTTCTGGGCAAACGGCGAGGAGACCTCACTCGCGCGGGTGATGCCGCCGGGAGGGTGGCGGGGCGGGGTTCCCGGGGTCGCGGGGGCCCGCCCCTGTCGACAGAAGACGGTAAGGGTAGCCTAAGCTAAGCTCCGTCCGGGTGGCAGGAAAGGCCCGGTGGGACCGCCCGCCCGTTGCCCCGCTCCTCCGGCAGCGTGCCGCGCCTTCCCGCGCACGGCGGCCGGCCCCCACCCCACGAGCAAGGAACGGATCCGAGGACCAGACATGGTGCGCATAGCTGTGGCGGGCGCGAGTGGATACGCGGGCGGTGAACTGCTGCGTCTGCTCCTGCGGCACCCCCACGTCGACATCGGCGCGCTGACCGCCGACTCCAACGCCGGACGGACGGTGGGCGAGGTGCAGCCCCACCTCGCCCCGCTGGCGGAACGGGTGTTGGAGAAGACGACCCCCGAGGTGCTCGCGGGACACGACGTGGTCTTCCTCGCCCTCCCGCACGGCGCGTCCGCCGCGCTGGCGAGCGAACTGGCCCCCGGCACCCTCCTCATCGACTGCGGTGCGGATTTCCGGCTGCGGGACGCGGGGGAGTGGGTGCGGTTCTACGGGTCGCCGCATGCGGGGACGTGGCCGTACGGGCTGCCGGAGCTGCCGGGGGCGCGGGAGGCGTTGCGGGGAACGAAGCGGGTGGCGGTGCCGGGGTGTTTTCCGACGGCGGTGTCGTTGGCGTTGTGGCCGGTGTTCGCGGCGGGGCTGGTGGAGTTGGAGGCGGTGGTCGTGGCGGCGTCGGGGACGTCGGGTGCGGGGAAGGCGGCGAGGCCGCATCTGCTGGGCAGTGAGGTGATGGGGTCGATGAGTCCGTACGGGGTCGGGGGCGGGCACCGGCATACGCCGGAGATCGCGCAGAACCTGGCCGCCGTCGCCGGGGGGCCGGTGAGCGTCTCCTTCACCCCGACCCTCGCGCCCATGCCCCGCGGCATCCTCGCCACGTGCAGCGCCAAGGCGCGCCCCGGCACCACCGCCCAGGCCGTCCGCGCGGCGTACGAGAAGGCGTACGGCGACGAGCCGTTCGTCCGCCTCCTGCCCGAGGGGCGCTGGCCGTCCACCGGCGCGGTGACCGGGTCCAACGCGGCGCAGGTCCAGGTCGTCCTGGACGACGCGGCGGGCCGCGTGATCGCGGTGAGCGCGATCGACAACCTGACGAAGGGCACTGCCGGTGGTGCGGTGCAGAGCATGAACATCGCCCTCGGGCTGGCCGAGGAGCTGGGACTTTCCACGACAGGGGTGGCTCCGTGAGTGTGACGGCGGCGAAGGGCTTCACGGCGGCCGGTGTGGCGGCCGGGCTGAAGGACAGTGGTGCGCCGGATGTGGCGCTGGTGGTGAATCAGGGGCCGGGGCGGGCGGCGGCGGGGGTGTTCACCTCCAACCGGGTCAAGGCGGCTCCGGTGCTGTGGTCGCAGCAGGTGCTGAAGTCGGGGGAGGCGGCGGCGGTCGTCCTCAACTCCGGTGGCGCCAACGCCTGCACCGGCCCGGAAGGTTTCCAGGACACCCGGGCCACCGCCGAGCACGTGGCGCGGGTCCTGGACTGTGCGGCCGGCGAGGTGGCGGTGGCCTCCACCGGGCTGATCGGCGTCCGGCTGCCCATGGACCGGCTCCTGCCCGGTGTGGAGAAGGCCGTCGCCGCACTCTCCCCGGAGGGAGGGGAACAGGCCGCCATCGCGATCAAGACGACGGACACCGTGCACAAGACGGCGGTCGTGGAGCGGGACGGCTGGGTGGTCGGGGGCATGGCCAAGGGCGCGGGGATGCTCGCCCCGGGGCTGGCCACGATGCTCGTCGTCCTCACCACCGACGCCGACGTGGACGCGCCCGGCCTGGACGACGCGCTGCGTGCCGCCGTCCGCACGACCTTCGACCGGGTCGACTCCGACGGGTGCATGTCCACCAACGACACCGTGCTGCTGCTGTCCTCCGCCGCCTCCGGGATCGTCCCGGATGCCGCCGTCTTCACCGATGCCGTGCGCGAGGTGTGCGACGACCTGGCGCGGCAGCTGATCGGGGACGCGGAAGGGGCGAGCAAGGACATCCGCATCGAGGTGATCAACGCGGCCAGCGAGGAGGACGCGGTGGAGGTGGGCCGGTCCATCGCCCGCAACAACCTGCTCAAGTGCGCGCTGCACGGTGAGGATCCCAACTGGGGCCGGGTGCTGTCCGCGATCGGTACCACCTCCGCCGCCTTCGATCCCGACCGGCTCAACGTGGCGATCAACGACGTGTGGGTCTGCCGCAACGGCTCCGTCGGTGACGACCGCGACCTCGTCGACATGCGGCCCCGCGAAGTGCGCATCACCGCCGACCTGGCCGAGGGCGCCGAATCCGCCGTCATCCGGTCCAACGACCTCACCGCCGACTACGTCCACGAGAACAGCGCCTACTCCTCATGAATCCCACCCTTCCCTCGCGGCGCGCAGCCGCCCCCAAAGCCCGGACCGTCATCGAGGCGCTGCCGTGGCTGCGCCGCCTCCACGGCAAGACGGTCGTCGTCAAGTTCGGCGGGAACGCCATGGTGGACGAGGAGTTGAAGGCCGCGTTCGCCGAGGACATGGTGTCGCTCCGGTACGCCGGAGTGCGGCCGGTCGTCGTGCACGGCGGCGGGCCGCAGATCAGCGCGCTGCTCGACCGGCTCGGCATCGCCTCGGAGTTCACGGCGGGTCTGCGGGTGACCACGCCGGAGGCGATGGACGTCGTCCGGATGGTCCTCGCCGGGCAGGTGCAGCGCGAACTCGTCGGGCTGATCAACCGGCACGGCCCGTTCGCCGTCGGCCTCACCGGCGAGGACGCGCACACCATGACCGCCGTCCGGCGGCACGCCGAGGTCGACGGCGAGCCGGTCGACATCGGCCTCGTCGGTGACGTCGTCGCCGTCGACCCGAGCACGGTGGAGGCACTGCTCGACCGCGGCCGGATCCCCGTCGTCTCGCCGGTCGCCCGGGGCGCGGACGGCGAGGTGTACAACGTCAACGCCGACCTTGCCGCCGCCGCGCTCGCGGGGGCGCTCGGCGCCGAGAAACTGGTCGTCCTCACCGACGTCGAGGGGCTCTACGCGGACTGGCCGCACAGCGACGACGTCATCAGCCGCCTCACCGCGAGCGACCTGGAGGCGCTGCTCCCCGCCCTGTCGAGCGGCATGGTCCCCAAGATGGAGGGCTGTCTGCGGGCCGTCCGGGGCGGGGTGGGCGCGGCGCACGTGCTGGACGGCCGGGTGCCGCACTCGCTGCTGCTGGAGGTGTTCACGGACGAGGCGGTGGGGACGACCGTGGTGCCCGATCCGCCGCCGGGCGTGCCGGAAGACGCGCTGGTGGAGGTGACCGCGTGACCGGGGACGGCACCCGTACGCCGGGCGAGCGGCTGGCCGACCGCTGGCGGGGCGCGCTGATGGACACCTACGGCACACCCCCGCTGGCGCTGGTCGGCGGGGAGGGGGCGACGGTCCGGGACGCCGACGGGCGGACGTACGTCGACTTCGTCGGCGGCATCGCCGTCAACGCGCTCGGCCATGCACATCCGGCCGTCGTCCGCGCGGTCTCGGAGCAGATCGCCACCCTGGGCCACGTGTCCAACCTCTATATGGCCGAGCCCCCGGTGGCCCTGGCCGAGCGGCTGCTGGAGCTGGCCGGCCGCGACGGACGCGTCTACTTCTGCAACTCCGGGGCGGAGGCGGTCGAGGCCGCGTTCAAGATCGCCCGGCGGACCGGGCGGCCGCGCATCGTCGCCGCGCGGGGCGGGTTCCACGGCCGGACGATGGGCGCCCTCGCGCTCACCGGCCAGCCGGCCAAACAGGAGCCCTTCCTCCCGCTCCCCGGCGACGTCACCCACGTCCCGTACGGCGACACCGAAGCCCTGCGCGCCGCCGTCACGGAACAGACCGCCGCCGTGTTCCTGGAGCCGGTGCAGGGCGAGAACGGCGTCGTCGTCCCGCCGCCCGGCTACCTCGCCGCCGCCCGCGAGATCACCGACGCGGCGGGAGCTCTGCTCGTCCTGGACGAGGTGCAGACGGGCATCGGCCGCACCGGGCACTGGTTCGCCCACCAGGCGGACGGCGTGGTGCCCGATGTGATGACCCTGGCCAAGGGGCTCGGCGGCGGGCTGCCGATCGGGGCCACCGTGGCCTTCGGCGACGCGGCCGGGCTGCTGTCGCCCGGGCAGCACGGCTCGACGTTCGGCGGCAACCCGGTGTCCTGTGCCGCCGCCCTGGCGGTGCTCGACACGCTGGAGAAGGAGGACGTCCTCGCCCATGTCCGGCGGATGGGGGAGCGGTTGACGGCCGGAGCCCGGGCGTCCGGTCATCCGCTGCTGCGCGCGGTGCGCGGGGCCGGGCTGCTGCTCGGGCTCGTCCTGGAGCGGCCGGTGGCCGTACAGGTGCAGCGGGCGGCCCTGGAGGCGGGCTTCCTGGTGAACGCGACGGGCCCGGACGTCGTCCGGTTGGCGCCGCCGCTCGTGATCGGGCGGGAACAAGTCGACGCCTTCGTGCGGGCGTTGCCCCGGATGCTGGACGTCTGAGCTCTCCGGGAAAGGCGGGCCGGGAGGGGCGCGGTGACGCGTGCCTCCCGGCCCGTTCGCCGTCCCGCGAGCCGCTCGCCAAGGGGCCTCTGGGACGCGAGATCTGACGGTGGACTTGACACCTGACCTGCTGAGAAAGTTAGGTTAGGCATACCTAATCAACGATTGCGCGGGTTGCCCTTCCCGACCCATGCCCGGCCGACACGGCCGTCAAGGCCGGGACCGGGCGGTACGACGAGAGGATGAGCATGTCGGCACGGCGCGGGGACAGCGCGAACACGGCGGGCGCCCCCATCGAGGATCTGGTCGGCATAGGCTTCGGTCCCGCCAACCTGGCCCTCGCCATCGCGATCGACGACCACAACCGCCGGGCCCCGGACAGCGCGATCCGCGCGGGCTTCGTGGAGCGCCAGGAGCGCTTCGGCTGGCACCGCGGAATGCTCCTCGAGGGTGCCACCATGCAGGTGTCCTTCCTCAAGGACCTGGTCACCATGCGGGACCCCAGCAGCCGCTTCTCCTTCCTGTGCTACCTGCGGGACCGCGGCCGGCTCGCCGACTTCATCAACCAGAAGACGTTCTTCCCCACCCGCATCGAGTTCCACGACTACCTGGAGTGGTGCGCCGCCGCGTTCGGCTCCGCCGTGGAGTACGGCCGCACCGCGACCGCCGTGCGCGCGGTCGGGGGCGGCGGCACGGTGGAGGCCGTGGACGTCGTCTCACGGTCCGTCGGGGACCCGGCCGACGAGACCGTGCGGCGCACCCGCAACCTCTCCGTCGGCACCGGCCTCACCCCCCGCCTCCCCGAAGGCGTCGCCCTCGGGCCGCACCTCTGGCACAACCGCGACCTGCTGTTCCGCGCCGCCGAGCCGGCCGCCCGCCGGCACCGCCGGTTCGTGGTCGTCGGCGCCGGCCAGTCCGCCGCCGAGAGCGCCGAGTACCTGCACCGCACCTTCCCCGACGCCGAGGTCTGCGCGGTCTTCTCCCGCTACGGCTACAGCCCGGCCGACGACAGCCCCTTCGCCAACCGCATCTTCGACCCGGCCGCCGTCGACCACTTCTACGACGCCCCCGAGGACGTCAAGCGGACGCTGCTGGGCTACCACCGCAACACCAACTACTCCGTGGTCGACGGCGAGCTCATCGAGCAGCTCTACCGCACCGCCTACCAGGAGAAGGTCCAGGGCCGCGAGCGGCTGCGGATCCTCAACACCAGCCGGCTCACCGCCGTCGAGGACCTGCCGGACGGCGCCCGCGCGGTGATCCGCTCCCTGACCTCCGGGGAAACGTTCACGCTGGACTGCGACGCCGTGGTGTTCGCCACCGGCTACCACGCGGCCGACCCTCGCGAACTCCTCGGCGACCTCGCCGCCGAGTGCCTCACCGACGAGCAGGGCCGGCTGCGCGTGGACCGGGACCACCGCGTCCTGACCACCGACCGGGTCCGCGTCGGCATCTACCTCCAGGGCGGCACCGAGCACACCCACGGCATCACCTCCTCCCTGCTCTCCACCCTGGCCGTCCGCTCCGGCGAGATCTGCGACTCGCTGCTGCTGCGCCGCACCGAGCGGGACGTCCTCGCGGGCCGGGCCGGAGGACGGGCCGACGCCGCCGAGACCGCCGGCACCGCGGGCACCGTCGCCACGCCCGTCGGCTGAACTCCCCCCACCCCAAGCCCCCATCCAAGGACTCCGCATGCCCGCGACCCCCGTCCCGATCGACACCCTCCGGCTCGACGTGGCCGACGTCCTCGGCGAGGACCCCGCCGACCTGCCGGACGACGAGGACCTGCGCGACCTGGGACTCGACTCGATCCGGCTGATGAGCCTGGTGGAACGCTGGCGGGCCCGCGGCCTGGCCGCCGACTTCACGGAACTCGCCGAGGCCGAGCCCACCCTGCGCGGCTGGCACACCCTGCTCACCGCCGGCGTCTGACGCCCTCCCCGCCTCACTCCGCACCACACCGGGCCGTGGGCACCACTTCAGGCCCTTCGCGCCACGCCGGGCACACGCCCGCCGAGCCCATACCGCACCCGCTCAAGGAGAACCATGAACACCCGTCCCGTCCGTAGCGGCCGCAAGGCCGGCCGCAGCCGCGTCGCGGCCGTCCTCGCCGCGGCCGCCCTGCTCACCGTGAGCGCCTGCGGCAGCGACGACTCGTCCGACGACGCCAAGTCCGCGGCGGGCGACGGCGGGAAGCGGGTGATCGAGACGACCGACGGCAAGGTGACGGTCCCCGCGAAGGCCGAGCGCATCGTCAGCATCTCCTACGCCACCGGCGCCTTGCTCGACCTCGGCGTCGAGCCGGTCGGCACCAGCGCCATCGACGAGAACAACCCGATGGAACTGCTGCCCTCGCAGAAGGAACAGGGCAAGAAGATCACCTCGATCGGCTCCGGCATCGAGACCAACATCGAGAAGGTCGCCTCGCTCAAGCCCGACCTGATCATCGTCGAGGGCGCCGCCGCGTTCGACTGGAAGATCAACCGGCTCAAGGGCATCGCCCCCACCCTCTACTTCGGCATCAAGACCCCCGGCGACCTCTACAACGCCCAGGAGAAGATCGCGCAGGCCGTCGGCAAGGAGGACGCCCTCAACAAGCTGAAGGCGACCTACAAGGAGAAGGCCGACAAGATCAAGTCGAGCTACGCCGACAAGCTCAAGTCCGTGAAGTGGGCCCTCGCCTCCTCCTACGGCAACGGCGAGTTCCTCGTGGACACCCGCACCTCCTGGGTGGGCCGCATCCTCGCCGACGTCGGCGCGAACTTCTCCAAGGCGTCCGCCGAGGGCAAGGAGCACGAGGTCACCTACTCCCAGGAGAAGATCGACGTCCTCTCCGACGCCGACGTCATCCTCGTCCCGCGCATGGCGGCCACCGGCGAGGTGCCCAAGGAGACCAAGGAACTCCAGGACAAGCCCTCCTGGAAGCTGCTGAAGGCGGCCAAGGACGACCACGTGCTGCCCGTCACCTACGCCACCAGCGACCGCTACGGCACCTCGATCGACGTCCTCGACCAGATCGAGAAGATCCTCAAGAGCCTGTAGGCCGACGGGGGTTCGCCCCCCGGACCCCGCGCACCGGGGCCCGCCGCCGGTCCGGCCGGCGGGCCCTCGAACCCGTACCTCCCCCACCCCCCCACCCTCCACGAACGACCCGGAAGGCGCCATGCCAGAGGTGACCAGCGACGCAGGACGGACCCTGGAGCTCACACGAGCCCAGGAGGGCGTGCTCTCGGCGCAGCGGATCGACCCGGACAACCCCGGCTACAACGTCGGCCAGTACGTGGAACTCCAGGGCCCGCTGGACGTCACGGCCCTGGAGGAGGCCCTCCGCCGCACCCTCGCCGAGGCCGACGGCCTGCACATCCGGCTCGCCGAGCGTGACGGCCGCACCGTACAGGTCCCCGTCCCCTTCGACGCCGCCGCCTGGCACCTGCCCCGGCTGGACACCACCGGCGCCGCCTCCCCGGTCGACGCCGCCGTCGAACTGGTCCGCGCCCAGCTCTCCTGCCCGCCCCGCCTCGACGCCGCCGACGGCGAACCCCCGGCGCTCACCGGCTCCCTGCTGGTCACCGTCGCCCCCGACCACCACCTGTGGTTCCAGTACTTCCACCACCTGGTCGTCGACGGCTACAGCGTCGCCCTGTTCACCCGCCGCGTCGCCGCCGTCTACACCGCCCTCGTGCACGGCGAGCCCGTCCCCGCCTCGCCGTTCGAGCCCGTCGCCCGGCTCGTCGAGGCCGACCGCGCCTACCTCGCCTCCGACAAGCCCGCCGCCGACCGCGCCTACTGGACCGGCCGGCACACCGGCCGCCCGGCCGCCACCGGCCTCACCGAGCAGACCGCCCAGGCGTCCTCCACCTTCCTCCGGCACCGCGTCACCCTCGGCGCCGAGCGCTCCGCCGCCGTCCTGGCCTGCGCCGACGGCGTCCGCGCCACCTGGGCCGAGGCCGCCACCGCCGGCGTCGCCGCCTACCTGCACCGGATGACCGGCACCCCCGACGCCGTCCTCGGCATGCACTTCATGGCCCGCAGCGCCCCCGGCACCCTCCGCGTCCCCGGCATGGCCGTCAACGTGCTGCCCGTCCGGCTGTCCGTCGCCGGCGGCGACACCTTCCCCGACCTCATCCGGCGCGCCGCCGGAGAGCTCAAGGACGCCCGCCGCCACCAGCACTACCGCGGCGAGGACATCCGCCGCGACCTCGGCCTCGTCGGCGGCGAGGCGCGGCTGTACGGGCCGATGCTCAACATCAAGCCCTTCGACCTCGACCTCGACTTCGCGGGCATCCCCGGACACACCGTCAACCTGGCCTCCGGCCCGGTCGAGGACCTGTCGGTGTCGGTCACCAAGAGCCCCGACGGCCTGCTGCACCTCGAATTCGACGCCAACCCGGCCCTGTACGACGCCGCGACGCTCGCCGGCCACGCCGAGCGCTGCGCCGACCTCGTCGCCCGGCTCGCCGCCGACCCCGCCCTCACCCTCGACCGCGCCGAACTGCTCGCCGACGGCGAACGGGAAGCGGTCCTGCGCACCTGGAACGCCACCGACCGGCCCCTCGCCGCCACCACCCTCGTCGAGCGCATCGCCGAACGGACCGACGCCACCCCCGACGCCACCGCCGTCGTCTTCGAGGACACCCTCCTCAGCTACCGCGAACTCGACGCCCGCGCCGAGGCCCTGGCCCGCCGGCTCGCCGCCGCCGGGGCCGGACCCGACACGGTCGTCGCCGTCGCCGTGCCGCGCTCCGCCGAGCTGATGACCGCCCTGGTCGGCGTCCTCAAGTCCGGCGCCGCCTACCTGCCGCTCGACACCGACTACCCGGCCGACCGGCTCGCCGCCATGGCCGAGGACGCGCGTCCGGTCCGCGTCGTCACCGTCCGCGCGGTCCTGGACCGGCTCCCGGCCGCCGTCCGCGAGCACGCCCTCCTGCTGGACGAGCCGTCCGAGGAAGGCGAGAGCGCCGCCGTCACCCGCCCCGGCCCCGACGACGCCGCCTACGTCATCTACACCTCCGGCTCCACCGGCCGCCCCAAGGGCGTCGTCGTCACCCACCGCGCCATCGTCAACCGCCTCGCCTGGATGCAGCACGCCTACCGGCTGCGCGCCGACGACCGGGTCCTCCAGAAGACCCCCGCCAGCTTCGACGTCTCCGTCTGGGAGTTCTTCTGGGCGCTGTGCGAGGGCGCCACCGTCGTCCTCGCCCGCCCCGAGGGCCACAAGGACCCCGCCTACCTGGCCCGGCTCATCGCCGAACGGCACGTCACCACCCTGCACTTCGTGCCCTCCATGCT
Organism: Streptomyces mobaraensis; assembly: GCF_020099395.1. NCBI lineage: Bacteria > Bacillati > Actinomycetota > Actinomycetes > Kitasatosporales > Streptomycetaceae > Streptomyces > Streptomyces mobaraensis. Next base: position 7,367,862 of record NZ_CP083590.1, read on the forward strand.
CCGCGCCTTCCTGGAGGAGCCGTCCGCCGCCCGCTCCTGCGCCGGCCTGCGCCGCGCCTTCTGCTCCGGCGAGGCCCTCCCCGGCGACGTCGTCGAGCGCTGGTACGACGCGCTGCCCGACGTGCCGCTGCACAACCTGTACGGGCCCACCGAGGCCGCCGTCGACGTCACCTACCACCGCACCCGGCCCGGCGCCGGCGTCGTCCCGATCGGCCGGCCGGTGTGGAACACCCGCCTGTACGTGCTGGACGCCGAGCTGCGCCCGGTCCCGGTCGGCGTCCCCGGCGAGCTGTACCTCGCCGGCGTCCAGCTCGCCCGCGGTTACCTCGACCGCCCCGGCCTCACCGCCTCCCGCTTCGTCGCCGACCCGTACCGTCCGGACGGTACGCGCATGTACCGCACCGGCGACCTCGTCCGGTGGGCCGTCGACGAGCACGGCGACGGCGTCGTCGAATACCTCGGCCGCACCGACGACCAGGTCAAGGTGCGCGGCTTCCGCATCGAACTCGGCGAGATCGAGGCCGCGTTGGAGGCGCTGCCCGGCGTCGCCGCGGCCGCCGTCACCGCCCGCGCAACCACCCCCGGCGGTACCCGCCGCCTCGTCGGCTACGCCGTGCCCGCCGCCGGACAGGCCCTCGACCCCGAGGAGCTGCGGGCCGCGCTGGCCGCCACACTGCCCGAGCACATGGTCCCGCCGGCCGTCGTCCTCCTCGACGCCCTGCCCCTCAGCCTCAATGGCAAGCTCGACCGCAAGGCCCTGCCCGACCCGGCCCCCGCCGCCGCGCCCACGTCGCGCACCCCGCGCACCGAGGCCGAGCGGGTGCTCGCCGACGTCGCCGCCGACGTCCTCGGCCTGGACGCCGTCGGCGTCGACGACAACTTCTTCTCCCTCGGCGGCGACAGCATCTCCGCCATCCAGCTCGGCAGCCGCGCCCGCCGGGCGGGCTGGGGCATCACGCCCCGGACCGTCTTCGAACGCAAGACGATCGCGGCCGTCGCGGCCGTCGCGGAACGCCTGGCCGGCGACTCCGCCGCACCCGAAGACCGCCGCGAGGACGCGACCGGCCCCCTTCCCGCGACGCCCATCACGGAGTGGCTGCGTGAACGCGGCGGCCCGGTACGGCGCTTCGCCCAGACGACCGTCGTCACCGTCCCGGCGGGACTGGACCCGGAGCGGCTCACGGGAGCGCTGAATGAGCTGACGCGTCATCATGAGGCATTGAGGATGCGGCTGGTGACGGGCCTGGACGGCGAGTCCGGCGGGTACGGCGCGGTCGCGGGCCGGCAGCACGGCCGCGCGGTACCGGTGCCAGGCACCGGCACGCGGACGGCCGGGGCGAAGCCCGGCCACGGCGGCCCGGACGCGCCCGTGGGCGCCGGGTCCGAGAGCGGTGTGCAGGGGCAGGCCGTGAGCCCGGCGTCCGCCGGTGCCGCCGGCTCCGGCGACCTGGAGGCGACGGCGGCCGCCGCGCTCAAGGCCGACATCCCCGGGCCGGTCGGGGACCCGTCGGCTGACGGCGGTGTCGCCCACTCGGCCGCCGGCCAGGGTGGCCCGGACGCGCTCGTGGGTACGGGGGCCGAGGCCGGTGTGTCCGAGCGGGTCGTGCGTCCGGCGTCCGCCGGTGCCGCCGGCTCCGGCGACCTGGAGGCGGCTCCGGCCGCCGCGTTCGTGGCCGGCACCCCCGGGCCGGTCGGGGACCCGTCGGCTGACGGCGGCTTCGGCCGGACGGCCCCCGGCCCGGGCGCGCCCCTGGGCGCCGCCCCCGAGGCCGGAGCCGCCGTCTCCGACGCGGCCGTCGGCGCCGCCACCTGGACCACCGAGATCCTCCCCGCCTCCGCCGCCCCCGGCGTCGCCCTCCACCGCGCACACATCGCCGGAGACGACGACCGCGACGCCGCCGTCGAGCGCGAGCGCGCCGCCGCCGTCGACCGGCTCGACCCCGCCGCCGGGACCGTTCTCGCCGCCACCTGGTGCGACCTCGGCCCGGACGTGCCCGGGCGGCTCGTGCTGGCCGTGCACCACCTCGCCGTCGACGGCGTCTCCTGGCGCATCCTGCTGCCCGACCTGCGCGCCGCGTACGAGGGCGAGGCGCTCGCACCGGCGAGCACCCCGCTGCGCCGCTGGGCACGCGGGCTGCACTCCGCCGCGACCTCCGACGCCGTCCGCGCCCAACTGCCGCTCTGGCGCGAGGCCTTGGCGCCGGGCGCCGGGTCGCTCTTCGGGGAGCGGGCCGTCGACCCGGCCCGCGACACCGCCGCCACCAGTCGCACCCTGCGGCTGACCCTGCCCGCCGACCGCACCGCGCCGCTGCTCGCCGACGTGCCCGCCGCCCGTCGGGCCGGCGTCGACCACGTGCTGCTCACCGGCCTCGCCCTGGCCGTGCTCGGCCGGCGGCGGGAGCGGCAGGGTGCCGCGGCCCCCGCCGATCTGCTGCTGCGCCTGGAGGGGCACGGCCGCCAGGACCACCTCGTCCCCGGCGCCGACACCTCCCGTACCGTCGGCTGGCTCACCAGCGAGTACCCCGCCCGCCTCGACCTCGGCGGCATCGACCCGGACGACGCCGGGCGCGCCCTGGCCCTCGTCAAGGAGCAGCTCCGCGCGCTGCCCGACGACGGCACCGGGTACGGCCTGCTGCGGTACCTCGACCCCGAGGCGCGCGCCGAGCTCGCCGCCGCGCCCGCGCCGCGGCTCCTCTTCAACTACCTCGGCCGGTTCGCGTCCGGCGACGCGCCCTGGACGCCCGCCGGCGACGCCTTTGCCGCGGCCTGCGACCCCGGACTGCCCGCCGCACACGCCCTGGAGGTCGGCGCGTTCGTCCACGACCGCCCCGAAGGCCCCGAGCTGACCGCCGTGCTGACCTGGCCGGAGGGCGTCCTCACCGAGGACGCCGTCCGCGACCTCGGCGACCGCTGGTTCCGCGCCCTGGACGCCCTCGCTCGATGGGCCGCCCGGGCCGGCGAGCCCCGGCCGACCCCGTCCGACGTCCCGCTCGCCGGGCTCGGCCAGGCCGCCCTCGACCGCGTCCTCGACGCCCGGCCCGGCACCGAGGACGTCTGGCCGCTCTCCCCGCTCCAGGACGGCCTCCTCTTCCACGCCCTCTACGAGACCGGCGCCGACGGCCTCTACACCTCCCTCACCGGCCTGGAACTGACCGGCCCGCTCGACGAGGCCGCGCTCCGCCGCGCCGTCGACGCCGTGACGAACCGTCACCCCGCCCTGCGCGCCGCCTTCGACCACACCGTCGCCGACCGGCCGGTGCAGACCGTCGCCGCACGGGTCACCGTCCCGTGGACCGTCCACGACCTGACGAACGCTCCCGCCGATGCGGTGGAGGCCGTCGAGACCGCCGAGGCCACCACCCCGTTCGACCCGGCCCGGCCGCCGCTGCTCCGCTGCGCCCTGCTGCGCCTGGGCCCCGAGCGCCACCGGCTGGTGCTGACCCGCCACCACCTCGTCATGGACGGCTGGTCCACCCCCGTCCTGCTGCGCGAGGTCATCGCCGCCTACGCGGCCGGCGGCGATGCCTCCGCCCTCCCGTCCGCCGCCTCCTACGCCGGCCACCTCGCCTGGCTCGCCCGCCAGGACGCCGCCGCGCACACCGCCGCCTGGCGCACCGCGCTCGACGGCCTCACGGCCCCGACGCTGCTCGCCGACACCCTCGCCGACGGCGACCCGGCCGCCGGCGCCACGGCCGGCGAGGTCGACCTGCCGCTGCCCGCCGGGACGGTCGCGGCGCTCACCACGCTCGCCCGCGACCACGGCCTGACCCTCAACACCCTCGTGCAGGGCGCCTGGGCGGTCCTGCTGGGCCGGCTCACCGGCCGCACCGACGTCGTCTTCGGCGCCACGGTCTCCGGCCGTCCCGCCGACATCCCCGGCGTCGAGTCCATCGTCGGCCTCTTCAGTAACACCATCCCGGTTCGCTTCACGGTGGACGAGGACGAGACCGTCGCCGCCGCCCTGGCCCGCCTCCAGGACCACCAGTCGCGCCTGCTCGACCACCAGTACGCGGGGCTCGCCGACATCCAGGCCCAGGCCGGGCTCGGCACCCTCTTCGACACCCTCCTCGTCTTCGAGAACTACCCCGTCGACGCCGACGAACTGACCGCCCCCGATCCGTCCGGCCGCCCCGGGCACCTGCGCGTCACCGGCATCGGCCACCGCGGCGCCACCCACTACCCGCTGTCCGTCCTCGTCCTGCCGGGCGATGCCCCACGCATCACCGTCGAGTACCGGCCCGACACCTTCACCGCCGCCCGCGCCGCCGACCTGGGCGCACGCCTGCTGCGCCTGCTCGACGCCATGGCCGCCCGCCCGGACGCGCCCATCGGCTCCCTCGACGTCCTCGCCCCGGCCGAGCGCGACACCCTGCTGCGCGCCTGGAACGCCACCGAGCGGGACATCCCCGCCGGCACCGTCGTCGACGCCTTCGACGCGCAGGCCGCCGCCACACCCGACGCCACCGCCGTCGTCTGCGGCGACCAGCGGTGGACCTACGCCGAACTCGGCGCCCGCGCCGACGCCGTCGCCCGCCGCCTCACCGCCCTCGGCGCCGGCCCGGACACCGTCGTGGCCCTCGCCCTGCCCCGCTCCGCCGACCTGGTCGCCGCCCTCTTCGGCACCCTCAAGGCGGGCGCCGCCTACCTGCCGGTGGACCTCGACCACCCGGCCGATCGCGTGGCGCTCATGCTGGACGACGCGGCGCCGCTCGCCGTCCTGACCACCCGTCAGGTCGCGGACCGGCTGCCCCTCGACGGCCGCACCGCCGTCCTCCTGGAGGACGTGCGCGACGACGGCGACCCGGGCGTCACCCCGCGCCGCCCCGCCCTCGACGACCTGGCGTACGTCATCCACACCTCCGGCTCCACCGGCCGCCCCAAGGGCGTCCAGGTGCCGCACCGCGGCCTGGTCAACATGCTCGACCACCACCGCTCCACCGTCTTCGCCCGCGCCGAGGAGGCCGCCGGCGGGCGTCGGCTGCGCGCCGCGCACACCGCCTCGTTCTCCTTCGACTCCTCCTGGGAACAGCTCCTCTGGCTGGTCTGCGGCCACGAACTGCACGTCTACACCGAGGAGTCGCGCCGCGACCCGCAGGCCCTCGCGGCCCGGCTGCGCGCCGACCGCATCGACACCCTCGACGTCACCCCGTCCTTCGGCCGCCAGCTCGTCGAGTGGGGGCTGCTGGACGGGGAAGGCCACCGGCCGGTGCTGTTCCTGCTCGGCGGCGAGGCCGTCGACGACGCCCTGTGGACCCGCATCCGGGACACCGAAGGCCTCATCGGCCACAACTTCTACGGCCCCACCGAGTACACCGTCGACACCCTCGGCGCCGCCCTCGACGACAGCCCCGCGCCGTCCGTCGGCCGGCCCATCGCCAACACCCGCGTCTACGTGCTCGATTCGCGGCTGCGGCCCGTGCCCGTCGGCGTCCCCGGCGAGCTGTACATCGCCGGTTCCGGCCTCGCCCGCGGCTACGGCAACCGGCCCGGCCTCACCGCGTCCCGCTTCGTCGCCGACCCGTACGGCCCCGACGGCACCCGCATGTACCGCACCGGCGACGTCGTCCGATGGCACGCCGACGGCACCCTCGACTACCTCGGCCGCGACGACGACCAGGTGAAGATCCGCGGCTTCCGCGTCGAGACCGGCGAGGTCGAAGCCGCACTGGCCGCCCTGCCGGCCGTCGCGCAGGCCGCCGTGCTGGCGCGCGGCGCGGCCGGCGGCGTCAAGCGCCTCGTCGGCTACGCCGTCCCCGTGCCCGGCGCCCGTCCCGACGCGGGGGAGCTGCGCGCTGCCATCGCGGCGCACCTGCCCGAGTACATGGTCCCGTCCGCGATCGTCCTCCTGGACGCGCTGCCCCTGAACGTCAACGGCAAGCTTGACCGGCAGGCCCTGCCGGAGCCCGACGCCGGCGCCTTCGCCGGCACGGCCGGTGGCGGCGGCCGGGCGCCGCGCGACGAGCGCGAGGCCCTGGTGTGCGGCGCGTTCGCCGACGTCCTCGGCCTGCCCGCCGTCGGCCCCGACGACGACTTCTTCGCCCTCGGCGGCCACTCGCTGCTCGCCACCCGGCTCGTCGGCCGCGTCCGCACGGCGCTCGGCGCCCCCGTCACCATCCGCGACCTGTTCGACGCCCGCACCCCCGCCGCCCTCGCGCGCCGGCTGGACGGCGCGGGCGCGGACCGCCCCGGCCCCACCGCCGGGACGCGCCCGGCCGAGGTGCCGCTGTCGCCCGCGCAGGCCCGCCTCTGGTTCCTCCAGCAGCTCCAGGGCCCCAGCACCGCCTACACCATCCCCTGCTCGCTGCGGATCGACGGACCGCTCGACGTTGACGCCCTGCGCGCCGCGTTCGCCGACGTCGTCGCCCGCCACGAGGCGCTGCGCACCGCCTTCCCCGACACCGACGGACGCCCGTACCAGAAGGTGCTGACGCCGGAGGAGGCCCGGATCCCGTTCGAGGTCCGGCACGTCGCCCCCGAGCGGCTGGACGAGGCCGTCGCCGCGGCCGGCGCCCGCGCCTTCGACCTGGCCGCCGCGCCCCCGGTGCACGCCACGCTGCTCACGGCCGGACCGGAGACGCACGTGCTGTGCGTGGCCCTGCACCACATCGTTGGCGACGAGTGGTCCGAGGGCGTGCTCCTGCGCGACCTCGACGCCGCCTACGCCGCCCGCCGCCGGGGCGCCGTCCCCGGGTGGCAGCCGCTCCCGCTGCAGTTCGCCGACCACGCCCTGTGGCAGCGCGACCTGCCCGCCGACGAGCGCCTCACCGCCTACTGGACCGAGCGGCTCGCCGGCCTCCCCGACGAGCTGACCCTGCCCACCGACCGTCCCCGCCCGGCCGAGCCGAGCGGCCGCGGCGGCGCCGTTCGGCTGCGACTGCCCGACGCCCTGCACCGGGCGCTGCGCACGTACGCGCACGGCGCCGGCGTCACCCCGTTCATGGTCACCCAGGCGGCCGGCGCCCTGCTGCTGGGCACGCTCGCCGGGAGCACCGACGTCGCCCTGGGCACGCCCGTCGCCGGACGCGTGGACGAGGCCGTCGAGAACGTCGTCGGCTTCTTCGTCAACACCCTCGTGTTGCGGCATGACTTGACGGCCTCCGAGGGTGCCGCCCTCACCTTCGAGCGGCTCGTCGAGCGGGCCCGGGAGACCGTGCTCGGCGCGCTCGCCCATCAGGACCTGCCCTTCGACCGGCTGGTGGACATCGTCAGCCCGGAGCGGTCGCTGGGCCGGCACCCGCTGTTCCAGGTGATGGTCCAGCACCGCAAGGAGGCCGCCGGCCTGGACGCCCTCTTCGGCGCCCGGACCACGCTGCTCCCCGACCCGCTGCACGCGGCCCGCTTCGACCTCGCGTTCACCTTCCTGGAGTCCGCCGACGGCGCGCACACCGACCTCACCGTCATCCACGCCACTGATCTGTACGACCACGCCACCGCCGAACTCCTCGCCGAGCGGCTGCTGCACGTCCTGGAGCAGGCCCTCGCCGCCCCCGGCCGGCCCCTGGACCGCGTCGAGGTGATCAGCCCGCGCGAGCGCCGGGCGCTGGCGGGGGAGTGGAACGCCACCGACCACCCGGTGCCCGCGGGCACCCTCGTCACCCGGTTCGCCGAGCGGCTGGCCGCGACGCCGGACGCGCTCGCCGTCCGGTATGCCGACCACGAGCTGACGTACCGTCAACTCGATGATCTAGCGCGTGCGTTGGCCGGACGGCTGGCCGACCTCGGCGCCGGGCCCGACCGGATCGTGGCCGTCGCCGTGCCGCGCTCGGCCGAACTGATGGTCGCCTTGCTGGGCGTCCTGAAGTCCGGCGCCGCCTACCTGCCGCTGGACCTCGACCACCCGGCCGAGCGCCTCACGGACATGGTGGCCGACGCCGCGCCGGTGGCCGTGGTGACCGTCGGCGCCGTCCGCGACCGGCTGCCGCGCCTCGACGGGACGCCCGTCGTCCTCACCGACGAGCCCGGCCCGGGGGCCGCCGTTCCGGTGGAAGCCGCGCCGCACCACGCCGCGTACGTCATCTACACCTCCGGCTCCACCGGCCGCCCCAAGGGCGTCGTGGTGACCCACGAGGCCATCGTCAACCGCCTCGACTGGATGCGGGAGGCGTACGACGTCCAGCCTGCGGACCGGATCCTGCAGAAGACCCCCGCCAGCTTCGACGTCTCCGTCTGGGAGTTCTTCCTGCCCCTCGTCAGCGGCGCGGCCGTGGTCCTCGCGCGGCCCGGCGGCCACCGCGAACCCGACTACCTGGCCGGTCTCATCGCCGAAACCGGCGTCACCACCGCCCACTTCGTCCCGTCCATGCTCACCGCCTTCACCGCGGCGGCCGAGCAGGATGAGGCGATCCGCACCGGACTGCGCGGCGTCCGCCGCGTCTTCTGCTCCGGCGAGGCCCTGCCCGCCGCCGCCGTGGACCGGTTCGCCGCGCTGTGGCCGCACATCGAGCCGCACAACCTGTACGGGCCGACCGAGGCCGCCGTCGACGTCACCCACCACCGGGCCGAGCCCGGCGCCGGCGTCGTCCCCATCGGCCGGCCGGTGTGGAACACCCGCCTGCACGTCCTGGACGCGGCCCTGCGCCCGGCCCCGGTCGGCGTCCCCGGCGAGCTCTACCTCGCGGGCGTCCAGCTGGCCCGCGGCTACCTCAACCGGTCCGGCCTCACCGCGTCCCGCTTCGTCGCCGACCCGTACGGGCCCGCCGGCAGCCGCATGTACCGCACCGGGGACCTCGTCCGGCGGCGCGCCGACGGCTCGGTCGAGTACCTCGGCCGCACCGACGACCAGGTGAAGATCCGCGGGTTCCGCATCGAACTCGGTGAGATCGAGGCCGCGTTGGCCGACCTGCCCGCCGTCGCCCAGGCCGCGGTCGTCGCCCGGCCGCTCGCCCCCGGCGGCGCCCGGCAGCTCGTCGGCTACGCCGTCCCGGCCGCCGGCGCCACGCCCGACCCGCAGGGCCTGCGCGACGCCCTCGCCGCACGGCTCCCCGAGCACATGGTCCCCGCCGTCGTCACCCTGCTGGACGCGCTGCCGCTGAGCGTCAACGGCAAGCTCGACCGCAAGGCCCTGCCCGAGCCCGGCCGCGCACCCCGCCCGGCCCCTACCGGGAACGCCACCCCGGCCACCGCCATGGCAGCGGTGTTCGCGCAGGTCCTGGGCCTGCCCGAGGTCGGCGAGGACGAGAACTTCTTCGCCCTCGGCGGCGACAGCATCGTCTCCATCCAGCTCGTCGGCGCCGCCCGCAAGGCAGGCTTCGCCGTCGCCGCCAAGGACGTCTTCCAGTACCCGACCCCGGCCGCCCTCGCCGCCGCGGGCGGCACGGCGGTCACCGAAGAGCCCGTCGCCGCGCCCGTGGCCGAGGACGGCGAACTGCCCCTGCTGCCCGTCGTCCACTGGCTGCGCGAACACGGCGGCCCCGTCGACCGGTTCAACCAGTCGGTGCTGCTCACCGTCCCCGCCGGGCTCCGTCCCCAGCCGCTGCGCGTGGCCCTCGCCGACCTCGCCCGCAACCACCCGGCCCTGCGGCTGCGCCTGGACCGCACCGACGGACTCTGGACGCAGGAGATCCTGCCCGCCGACACGGCCCCCGCCGTGACGGACCCGGCCACCCTGCGGCAGGCCGACCTCACCGGCCTGGACGCCGCCGCCCTGCGGGACCTGCTCGTCAAGGAGGCCGACGCCTCCGCCGCCGCGCTCGACCCCGCCACCGGCACCGTCCTGCGCGCCGTCCACGGCGACGCCGGGCCGGACGCGGACGGCCGGCTGCTGCTGACCGTCCACCACCTGGCCGTCGACGGCGTCTCCTGGCGCGTTCTCCTCCCCGAGCTCGCCGAGGCGTACGCCGCCCGCGCCGAAGGCCGTACCCCCGCCCTCGAACCCGAGGCGACCGGGCTGCGCGCCTGGACGGCCCAGCTGCTGGAGCACGCCCACACCCGGGCGCGTACCGCCGAGGCCGCTTACTGGCGCACCGCGCTCGCCGGGCCGCAGGCACCCCTGTCCCGTACGCCCGCCGACCCGCGCCGCGACACCACCGCCACCCTGCGGACGCTGCGCCGCACCCTGCCCGCCGACCGCACCGCGCCCCTGCTGACCGCCGTGCCGCAGGCGTTCTCCGCCGGCGTGGACGACGTCCTGCTGGCCGGCCTCGCGCTCGCCGCCGCCGACTGGCGCCGGGCCGCGAACCCGGCCCTGCCCGCCGCCTACACCGGCGCCCTCCAGATCGACCTGGAAGGCCACGGCCGGGGCGGCAGCGACAGCGCCGGGCTCACCCCCGACCTGTCGCGCACGGTCGGCTGGTTCACCACCGTCCACCCCGTCCGCCTGGACGTCTCCACGCTCGACGTGCCCGCCGCCCTGGCCGGCGGCCCGGCGGCGGGCGACGCCCTCAAGCGGGTCAAGGAGCAGCTGCGGGCGGCCCCCGACCGGGGCCTGGGCCACGGCCTGCTGCGCCACCTCAACGCGCAGACCGCGCCCCTGCTCGCCGCGCTCCCCGCCTCGCAGCTCCTCTTCAACTACCGGGGGCGCACCGACCACCAGGGCGGGCCGCGCGACGGCCGCTGGCCCTTCGCCCCCGACGCGGAGCGGGCCGCCGTCGCCGAGGGCGCCGCGCCCGACCCGGCCATGCCGGTGCCGTACCCGCTGGAGCTCGACGCCGCCGTCACCACCGGCGCCGACGGCAGGCCGGAACTGGCCGTCGAATGGAGCTGGCCGCAGGCCCTGTTCACCGACGAGCAGGTGGCCGACCTCGCCGACCGCCTGTTCGCCGCGCTCGACGCCCTCGCCCGGCACACCGCCGACCCCCACGCCGGCGGCATCACCCCGTCCGACGTCCGCCTGGTCAGCCTCGACCAGAAGCGCATCGACCGCCTCGAAGCCCGCCTGCGTAGGCGCCGATGAACCCCGGCCAGCCGATGAGCCACGACCAGCAGCCCACCGCCCCCACTCCCTCCTGGACCGAGAACCCCACCATGAACGACGCCACCGCACCGACCCAGGCCGACTCCGCAGCGGGGTCCGCGCTGGAGGACGTCTACCCCCTGTCCTCCCTCCAGGAGGGCCTCCTCTTCCACGCCGTCTACGACGAGGACGCCCGCGACGTCTACGTCGTCCAGTCCCACCTCGACCTCGAAGGCCCGCTGGAGACCGCCGACTTGGCGGCCGCCGCCGACGCCCTGCTGCGCCGCCACGCCAACCTCCGCGCCGGTTTCTGGTACGACGACGGCGAGGAGCCCGTCCAGTTCGTCCCGCGCGACGTCGACACCCCCGTGCGCGAACGCGACCTCACCGCCCTCGCCGGCGACGCGGCGGCCCAGGAGGACGCGGTCCGCGCGGCCATGGCCGAGGACTGGAACCACCGCTTCGACCTCGCCGAACCGCCCCTGCTGCGGCTCACCCTGCTGCGCCTGGACGCGGACCGCGCCCGCCTGGTCATCACCTGCCACCACCTCCTCCTCGACGGCTGGTCCATGCCGATCCTGGTCCGGGAGCTGCTCACCCTCGTCGGCACGCGTGGCGACCTCGCCGCCCTGCCGCCCGTCCGCCCCTACCGCGACCACCTCGAACTGCTCGCCACCCGCGATACCGAGGCCGCCCGCCGGGCCTGGGCCGCCGCCCTCGACGGGTTCACCGAGCCCCACCCGGTGGCCCCCGGCGCCGCGCTCGGCGCGGCCGTCGAACCCGGTACCGTCGAGACCGAGGCGGGGCCCGAACTCACCGCCGCCGTCACCTCCGTGGCCCGCGCGCGCGGCCTGACCCTCGGCAACGTCGCCCACACCCTCTGGGGCGTCCTCGTCGGCTCCCTCACCGGCGCCACCGACGTCGTCAGCGGCACCACCGTCTCCGGCCGCCCGGCCGACCTGCCCGGCGCCGACACCATGGTCGGCCTGTTCATCAACACCCTGCCGGTCCGCGTCCGCCTCGCCCCCGACGCGACGCTCGCGAGCACCGCCGCCGCCGTCCAGGCCGACCAGGCCGCCCTCATGGACCACCAGCACCTCGGCCTCGGCGGCATCCAGCGGCTCACGGCCGTCGACGGGCCGCTGTTCGACACCCTGCTGGTCGTCGAGAACTACAGCGGCAGCGACGACGTCTCCGACACCCTCGGCGCGGCAGCCACGGGCAGCGGGCTGCGCGTCACCGGGCTCGGCGCCCGCGACGCCACGCACTACCCGCTGACGATGTCCGTGCTGCCCGGCGCCACCCTGCGCCTCGAACTCGGCTACCGGCCCGACCTGTTCGACGACGCGGCGGCCCGCCGCGTCACCGACCGCTTCCTGCGCCTGCTCACCCTCTTCGCCGAACAGCCCGACACCCCGCTGGCCCGGCTCGACACCCTGCTGCCCGGCGAGGGCGAGGAGCTGACGGCCGCCGCCGACGGCGGCGAGCACCCCGTCCCGGCGGGCACCGTCACCGACCTGTTCACCGCGCAGGCCGCCCGCACGCCCGACGCCACCGCCCTCGCCGGCCCGGCCCTCGACGGCGGCACCGAGCGGCTCTCCTTCGCCGCACTCGACGAGGGCTCCGACCGGCTCGCCCGGCTGCTCCGCGCCCGGGGCCTCGGTGCCGAGCGCGTCGCCGCCCTCGCCCTGCCGCGCTCCACCGCGTCCGTCACGGCGATCCTCGCCGTCCTCAAGGCCGGGGGCGCCTACCTGCCGCTGGACCTCGACCACCCCGACGAGCGCCTCGCCCTGCTCCTGGACGACGCCCGGCCCGCCCTCCTTGTCGCCACCCGCGAGGTCGCCGACCGCCTGCCCGCCACCCCCGGCACGGCCGTCGTCCTCCTCGACGACTCCGAGGTCCGCGCGGCCCTCGACGCGCTGCCCGCCGGGCCGCTCACCGACGCCGAGCGCGGCGGACCCGTCGCCCCCGGCCACCCCGCGTACGTCATCCACACCTCCGGCTCCACCGGCCGCCCCAAGGGCGTCGTCATTGAGCACCGCGGCCTCACCGCGCTCGCCCACGACCACCTCGACACCATCTTCGCCGACGCCGTCCGCGCCACCGGCCGCGACCGGCTGCGCGCCCTGCACACCGCCTCGTTCTCCTTCGACTCCTCCTGGGAACAGCTCATCTGGCTGATCGGCGGCCACGAGCTGCACGTCCTCGGCGAGCACGAGCGCCGGGACGCCGAGGCGGTCGTCGCGTACGCCCGGGAACACCGCGTCGACACCCTCGACGTCACCCCCACGTACGCCCAGCAGCTCCTCGACAGCGGGCTCCTCGACCCCGACGCCCCGCACCGGCCGGCTGTCCTGCTGCTCGGCGGCGAGGCCGTGCCCGAGGCGCTGTGGGCGCGGCTGCACCGCGCACCCGGCCTGACCTGCGTCAACTACTACGGGCCCACCGAGTTCACCGTCGACGCCCTCGCCGCCGACCTCGCCGACAGCCCCACCCCGACCGTCGGCCGGCCGCTGCGCAACACCCGCGCCCACGTCCTGGACGGCTGGCTGCGGCCCGTGCCCGTCGGCGTTCCCGGCGAGCTCTACCTCGCCGGCGCCCAGCTCGCCCGCGGCTACCTCGACCGCCCGGGCACCACCGCGTCCCGCTTCGTCGCCGACCCCTACGGCCCGGCCGGCAGCCGTATGTACCGCACCGGCGACCTCGTCCGCCGCCGCCCGGACGGCGGCCTGGACTTCCTCGGCCGCACCGACGACCAGGTGAAGATCCGCGGCTACCGCATCGAACTCGGCGAGATCGAGGCCGTCCTCGCCGACCAGCCCGCCGTCGGCCACGCCGCCGTCCTCGTCCGCACGAGCGCGTCCGGCGTCAAGCGCGTCGTCGCCTATGTCGTCCCGGCTCCCGGCGCCACGCCGGACACCGGGGAGCTGCGGGCCGCCTGCGCGGCGCGGCTGCCCGAGTACATGGTCCCGTCCGCCTTCGCCGTCCTCGACGCGCTCCCGCTCAACGTCAACGGCAAGATCGACCGGACCGCGCTGCCGGCCGACGACGCCCTCGACTACGCCGGGCACGCCGACGACCGCGAGCCCGCCGACGCCACCGAGGCCCTGCTCTGCCGGATCTTCGCCGAGGTCCTCGACCTGCCCCGGGCCGGCGTCCACGACGACTTCTTCCGCCTCGGCGGCGACAGCATCACCTCCATCCGCCTCGTCGGCGCCGCCCGCGCCGAGGGCCTCGCCCTCAGCCCCCGCGACGTCTTCGAGGGCCGCACCCCGGCCGGACTCGCCGAGCGCGCACGCGGGGAGGCTTCTGACAGCACCCCGTTCACCGCGCCTGAGCTGCCCCGGCCCAGCGACGAGGCCCGCGCCGCCGCGCCCGAAGAGGCCGAGGTCTGGCCGCTCTCCCCGCTCCAGCGCGGCCTCCTCTTCGAGGCCCTGTACGACGAGGACGCGCTCGACGTCTACACCTCCCGCGACGTCGTCACCCTCCGCCGGCCCGTTCCCCTCGACGCGCTGCGCGCCGCCGTGACCGCCGTCCTCGACCGCCACCCCAACCTGCGCGCCGGCTTCCTGCACGACGGACTCGACGAGCCCGTCCAGTTCATCCCGGACGCGGTGGACGTGCCCGTCACCGAGGCCGACCTGCGCGAACTCGCGCCGGAGGCCGCCGACGCCGAACTCGCCCGGCTCCGGGACGCCGAGGCCCGCACCCGCTTCGACCTGACGAACCCGCCGCTGCTGCGCCTGGTCTCCGTCCTCACCCCCGACGGCCGGCAGCACATCCTCGTCACCAACCACACGCTGCTGTGGGACGGCTGGTCGTCCGGGCTGTTCCTCCAGGAGCTGCTGGCCCACTGCCACGCCCTCGTCACCACCGGCTCCCTCGCATCCCCCGACGGCGAAGAGCCGCTCCCCTACCGGGACTTCCTCGCCTGGCTGCACGCCCAGGACACCGCCGCCGGCGAGGAGGCGTGGCGCACGGCCCTGGCCGGCGTCGAGGAGCCGACGCTCGTCGCCCCGCACGCCCGCGAGCGCGCCTCGCTCCTCCCCGAGGAGCACACCACCGAGCTCACCGCCGAACTGAGCGCCCGCGTCACCGGCTGGGCCCAGGCCCACGGCCTGACCCTCAACACCGTGCTCTCCGGCGCTTGGGGCCTGCTCCTCGCCGGGCTCACCGGCCGGCAGGACGTGGTCTTCGGGACGACCGTCTCCGGCCGCCCCGCCGACCTGCCGGGCATCGACCGGACCGTCGGCATGTTCCTCAACACCGTCCCCGTCCGCGTCCGCCTCGACCGCGACGAGACGGCGGCCGGCCTCCTCACCCGCCTCCAGCGCGAACAGGCGGCCCTCCTGCCCCACCACCAGCTCAGCCTGGGCGCCATCCAGCGCACCACCGGCCTCGCCCGCCTCTTCGACACCCTCCAGGTGCTCCGCAACACCCCCGTCGACCAGGACGAGCGCGACCGCGTCGGCGAGGCCCTGGGCGTCGAGGGCGTCACGGACGTCGACGCCACGCACTTCCCGCTCATCTTCACCGCCAACCCCGGCGAGCGGCTCACCTTCGACTGGAAGTTCCGCCCCGACGCCTTCGACCGCGCCACGGTCGAGGAGCACGCCGGACGGCTCGTCACCCTGCTCGACCGCGTCACCGCCGGTCCCGAGGTGCCCGTCCGCGCCCTGGACGTGCTGACCGGGCGGGAACGCGGCCTGGTGCTGGGGGAGTGGGCGGCGACGGACCGGGAGCTGCCGGACGCCTCGGTGGCCGACCTGCTGGCCGAGCGCGCCGCCGCCGTCCCGGACGCGGCCGCCCTCGTCGCCGGGGGCCGCGTCTGGACCTACGCCGAACTCGACGCCCGGGTCAACCGCCTCGCGCGGCTGTTCCTCGCCCGGGGCGCCGGACCCGACCGGGTGGTCGCCCTCGGGCTGCCCCGGTCGCTCGACATGGTGGCCGCCCTGTTCGCCGTCCTGCGCGCCGGCGCCGCGTACCTGCCGCTCGAACTCGACTACCCGGCCGACCGCCTCGCCTACATGGTCGCCGAGACCCGTCCCGTCGTCCTGGTCACCGACTCGACCGTCCGTGACCGGATGCCGGACGTGTACGGCGTCCCGGTCGTCGAGCTGGACGACCCGGCAATGGTCACCGAACTCGCCGCGCTGCCGGGTGAGTTCGTAGACGCGGACGTCGATCTGGACGCGGCGGCGTATGTCATCTTCACGTCGGGGTCGACGGGTCGGCCGAAGGGTGTGGTGACGCCGTACCGGGGGCTGACGAACATGCAGCTCAATCACCGCGAGGCGATTTTCGAGCCGGTGGTCTCGGCCGCGGGCGGGCGGCGGTTGCGGATCGCGCACACGGTGTCGTTCTCCTTCGACATGTCGTGGGAGGAGCTGCTGTGGCTGGTCGAGGGGCACGAGGTGCATGTCCTGGACGAGTCGCTGCGGCGTGACGCGGAGGGGCTGGCCGCCTACTGCGCCGAGCACGAGGTCGACGTCATCAATGTGACGCCCTCCTATGCCCAAGCGCTCGTGGAATGCGGCCTGTTGGACGACGGCCGGCACCGGCCCGTCCTCGTTCTGCTGGGTGGCGAGGCCGTGCCCGAGTCGCTGTGGACGCGGCTGCGTGAGACGCCGGGTGTGATGGGCTACAACCTCTACGGTCCGACCGAGTACACGATCAACACCCTTGGCGGGGGCACGCTGGACAGCGCCACCGCCACCGTCGGGCGTCCGATCTGGAACACCCGCGCCCACGTCCTCGACGCCTGGCTGAGGCCGGTCCCGGTCGGCGTGCCCGGCGAGCTGTACGTGTCGGGCGTCGGTCTCGCCCGGGGGTACCTCGACCGTCCGGGTTTGACCGCCGGCCGGTTCGTGGCGGATCCGTTCGGGGAGCCGGGTGCGCGGATGTACCGCACGGGTGACGTGGTGCGGTGGCGGCAGGACGGGCTGCTGGACTTCCTGGGCCGGGTCGACGACCAGGTGAAGATCCGGGGATACCGGGTCGAGCCGGGGGAGATCGAGGACGCCCTGACCGGGCACCCCTCGGTTGCTCAGGCGGCCGTTGTGGTCCGTGAGGACGTCCCCGGCCTCAAGCGCCTGGCCGCTTACCTGGTCCCGGCCGCCGGTGCCGTGGATGTCGCCGAGGTCCGCCGGTCGCTCGCCGCGTCGCTGCCGGAGTACATGGTGCCGTCGGCGTTCGTCGTCCTCGGCGCGCTGCCGCTGACTGTCAACGGCAAGCTCGACCGCAAGGCCCTCCCCGCCCCCGACCTCGGCGGCACCGGCCGCGCCCCCCGCAACGAGCGCGAGGAACTTCTCTGCGCCCTCTTCGGCGAGGTGCTGGGTGTCCAGGCCGTCGGCCCCGACGACCACTTCCTCGATCTCGGCGGCCACTCCCTCCTGGCCACCCGCCTCGTCAGCCGCATCCGCACCGAACTCGGCACCGACCTCGCCGTCCGCGACCTCTTCGAGGCCCCGACCCCGGCCGCGCTCGCCGAGCGCACCGCCCCGGGCGCCGACCGCCGCCCCGCCCTGACCTGCCGCGAGCGCCCGGCCGAACTGCCGCTCTCGCACGCCCAGCGGCGCATGTGGTACCTCCAGAACCTCGACGACGCGGGCGTCACGTACAACGTCCCGCTCGTCGTCCGCGTGACCGGCGCGCTCGACGAGGACGCGCTGCGGCACGCCGTCGCCGACGTGGCCCGGCGCCACGAGAGCCTCCGCACGGTCGTCGCCGAACACGAGGGCCGGCCCGTCCAGCGGATCCTCGACGCGCCCGACCCTGCCGAGGCGCTGCACACCGCCGCCACGACGGAGGAGACCCTGTCCGCGGACGTCGAGACGGCCGTCCGCCACGCCTTCGACCTCACGCGCGAACTACCGCTGCGTGTCACGGTGTTGGAGGTCGCCCCCGAGGACCACGTCCTCGTCCTCCTCTTCCACCACATCGCCGGCGACGAGTGGTCGATGCTGCCGTTCATCGACGACCTCACCGCCGCGTACACCGCCCGCGCGGCGGGCACGGCCCCCGGCTGGGAGCCGCTGCCCGTGCAGTACGCCGACTACACGCTCTGGCAGCGCGAGCTGCTGGGCGACCCGGCCGACGAGCGGAGCGCCCATCACCGGCAGACCGCCTACTGGCGGCAGGCCCTGGACGGCCTGCCCGAGGAACTCGCCCTGCCCCGCGACCGGGCACGCGGCCGGGACACCGGCCACCGCGGCGACACCGTGCGCGCCCAGGTGCCGCCGGCCGTCTACCGCGGCCTCCGCGACGCGGCGACGGCCACCGGCACCACGACGTTCATGGTGCTCCAGGCCGCCGTCGCCACGCTCCTCCACCGGCTCGGCGCAGGGGACGACATCCCGCTCGGCGCGCCCGTCGCGGGCCGCTCGGACGCTGCGCTTGACGGGCTCGTGGGCTTCTTCGTCAACACCCTGGTGCTGCGGAACGACCTGTCCGGCGACCCGACGTTCACCGAACTGCTCGGCCGGGTACGGGAGAACGACCTGGCCGCCTTCGCCCATCAGGACCTGCCGTTCGACAGCCTCGTCGAGGCGCTCAACCCGCCGCGCGCGGCTGGCCGCCACCCGCTGTTCCAGGTGATGCTCGGCTACCAGAACAACGACGGCCGCGCCGGCCGGCTCCTGGGCCTGGAGAGCCGCATCCTGCCCTTCGAGCTCGGCGCCGCCAAGTTCGAACTCGACTTCAACTTCGAGGAGACGCCCACCGCCGAGGAGATCGACATCGCCTTCGAGTACGCGGTCGACCTCTACGACCGTGCCACCGCCGAGGCCCTCGTCGAACGCCTCCTCTCCCTCCTCGCCCAGATCGCCGAGGACCCGCACCGCCGCGTCGGCACCCTGGACGTGCTGACCGCGCGCGAGCGCGGCCTGGTGCTGGGGGAGTGGGCGGCGACGGACCGCGCGCTGCCCGAGAAGTCGGTGGCGCAGCTGCTGGCCGAGCGCGCCGCGACCGTCCCGGACGCGGTCGCGCTGGTGGCCGACGAGCGGGTGTGGACCTTCGCCGAACTGGACGCCGAGGTCGACCGCCTGGCACGGCTGCTGGCGGCCCGGGGCGCCGGTCCCGAGCGGGTGGTGGCGCTGGGGCTGCCGCGTTCGCTGGAGATGGTCGCGGCGCTGTTCGCGGTGCTGCGGACCGGGGCGGCGTACCTGCCGCTGGAGCTGGACTATCCGGTGGACCGGCTTGCCTACATGGTCGCCGAGACCCGTCCCGTGGTCCTGCTGACCGACTCGACCGCCCGGCACCGGATGCCGGACGTGCACGGCGTCCCCGTCGTCGAACTGGACGATCCGTGCGTCGCCAAGGAGTTGGCCGATTTCCCGGCCGGTCCGGTGGACGCGGACGTCGATCTCGACGCGGCGGCGTATGTCATCTTCACGTCGGGGTCGACGGGTCGACCGAAGGGTGTGGTGACGCCGTACCGGGGTCTGACGAATATGCAGCTCAATCACCGCGAGGCGATTTTCGAGCCGGTGGTCTCGGCCGCGGGCGGTCGGCGGCTGCGGATCGCGCACACGGTGTCGTTCTCCTTCGACATGTCGTGGGAGGAGCTGCTGTGGCTGGTCGAGGGGCACGAGGTGCATGTCCTGGACGAGTCGCTGCGGCGTGACGCGGAGGGGCTGGCCGCCTACTGCGCCGAGCACGAGGTCGACGTCATCAATGTGACGCCCTCCTATGCCCAAGCGCTCGTGGAATGCGGCCTGTTGGACGAGGACCGGCACCGGCCGGCGCTGGTCCTGCTGGGCGGTGAGGCCGTGGCCGACTCCCTCTGGACGCGGCTGCGCGAAACGCCTGGCGTGATGGGCTACAACCTCTACGGCCCGACCGAGTACACGATCAACACCCTCGGCGGGGGCACGCTGGACAGCGCCACCGCCACCGTCGGGCGTCCGATCTGGAACACCCGCGCCCACGTCCTCGACGCCCACCTCCGGCCCGTGCCCGTCGGCGTCCCCGGCGAGCTCTACGTCTCCGGCGTCGGACTCGCCCGGGGCTACCTCGGCCGTCCCGGCCTGACCGCCGGCCGTTTCGTGGCGGATCCGTTCGGGGAGCCGGGTGCGCGGATGTACCGCACGGGCGACGTCGTACGCTGGCGGCAGGACGGGCTGCTGGACTTCCTCGGCCGGGTCGACGATCAGGTCAAGATCCGCGGCTACCGGGTCGAGCCCGGCGAGATCGAGGACGCGCTGACCGCCGACGCCTCCGTCGCCCAAGCGGCCGTCGTGGTCCGCGAGGACGTCCCCGGCGTGAAGCGCCTGGCCGCCTACCTCGTCCCCGCCGCCGATGCCGTGGACGTCGCGGAGCTCCGCCGGTCGCTGGCCGCGCGGTTGCCGGAGTACATGGTCCCGTCGGCGTTCGTCGTCCTCGGCGCGCTGCCGCTGACCGTCAACGGCAAGCTCGACCGCAAGGCCCTCCCCGCGCCCACCGCCGCCGACACGGCCGTCGGTTCTACCGGCCGGGCCCCGCGCGACGCCGTGGAGCAGACGCTGTGTAACGTCTTCGCCGAGGTGCTCGGACTGCCCGACGTCGGCGTCGACGACGGCTTCTTCGACCTCGGCGGCCACTCGCTGCTGCTGATGTCCCTGCTGCACGGCGTCCGCGACGCGTTCGGCACCGGCGTGACCGTCGGCGACGTGCTGGCCCGGCCCACCGTCGCCGAGCTCGCGGCCTTCCTCACCGCCCGGCCGGACGAGGGTGCCCCGGAGACCACCGCGGCCCTTTCCTGAACCACCCGAGATCACCAACAATCGACCCGGATCCCCCCCCACCTCACCAAAGGAGCACCGCAGATGAGCGCCACCAACCCCTTCGAGGACAACGACGCCCGCTACTACGTCCTCGTCAACGCCGAGAACCAGCACTCGCTGTGGCCGGTGTTCGCGGAGGTCCCCGCCGGCTGGACCGTCGTGCACGGCGAGGACAGCCTCCAGGGCTGCACCGAGTACGTGGACGCCAACTGGACGGACATGCGCCCGGCCAGTCTCGCCGCGCGGTCCTGACCCGGACCCCCGCCCCCGCCCCGCGCGGTCCGGACCGGTCGTCCCGGCCGGGCCGCGCGGTCGAACCACCCCTCGGATCGGATACCTGACGTCGTGAGCACCCACCCCGCCCAGCCGGAGCAGCTCCCCGGCCACGCCGACCGGCCACCGGGCGACCGGCCGGCCGCCGAGCCCGCGAAGGACCGGGCCCCCACCGACGAACGGGCGCCGGCCACCGGCCCGGTGAGGGAGGAGAAGCCGGCCGAGGCCCCCGCCGACGAGGCCGAGGACGACGACCCGAAGACCCTCCCCGCCGAGCGCCGCCGCCGCGCCCGCCGGCTGCTGCGCGGCTCGCTGCGCCCGCACCGGGCCACCCTGTTCGCCGGGATGGTCTCCGCCTGCCTCCGCCAGGTCGCGCTGCTCGCCGTCCCGTGGTGCGTCCAGCGGGCCCTGGACGACGGCATCACGGGCGAGGACGACAATGCCCTGCTGCTCTGGTCCGGCGCCACCGCGCTCGCCGCCTGCGTGCAGTTCGCCGGGCTCTACGGCTGGCAGTACTGGGCGAGCGTCACCGACGCCCGGGTCGGCGCCGACCTGCGGTCGCGGCTGCTCGGCCGGCTGGCCGGGCTCGACCGGGCCGCCCTCGCCGAGCGCGGCCACGGCGACCTGGCCATGCGCGCCACCCGGGACACGGACATGGTCCGCGAGTGGGTGCACGGCCTCGCCGTGTGGGTGGTGCTCGCCACCACCTTCGTCGTCGTGCTGCCCGGGCTGGCCGCGCTCGACCCCGTCCTGCTGCTGGTGACGCTGGGCATGCTGCCCTTCCTCACCTGGGTCAACCTGTACTTCCCGCGCCGCTTCGGCGCCGCCAGCGACGAGCTGTCCGCCGCCCACGGCGAACGCGCCGAGGCCGTCGCCGACCTGCTCCAGGTCGGCACCGGGCTGCGCGGCACCGGCGGCCACCGGCCGTTGCTCGACCGGCACGACACCGCCAGCGCCGAGGTCACCGAGAAGACCGTCAAGGCCGCGCGCATCGAGGCGGACTGGGCCGCCGTCGCGCCCTTCGTGCCCCGGCTGGCCGTCGCCGTCGGCGTGGGCGTCGGCGGTCTCGCCGTCCTCGACCACCGGTTGACCATCGGCGGGCTGGTCGCGTTCACCTCGTGGATGGCCACCGTCACCCTGGCCACCCGCGTCCTCGTCACGCGGCTCCTCGAACGCGGCCAGGCCGACGTCGCCGCCGCCCGGATCGACGAGGCGCTGTCCCTCACGTCCACCGTCACCGACCCGGCCGAGCCGGTCGCCCTCACCCCCGGCGGGGACCTGGAACTGTCCGGCGTCAGCGCGGTCCGCGACGGCGTCACGGTCCTCGCCCCGCTCGACCTGACCGTCCGCCGGGGCGAGTTCGTGGCCGTCCAGGGCGCCACCGGCTCCGGCAAGAGCACCCTGCTGCGGCTGCCCGCCCGGCTGGACGACCCGGCCACCGGCACCGTCCGCTACGGCGGCACCGACCTGCGCGACGCCGCGCTCGACGATGTCCGCCGCCGGATCGGCTACGTCGCCCAGCGGCCGCTGCTGCTGTCCGGGACCGTCGCCGAGAACCTGCGGCTCGGCCGCGACCTGTCCGACGAGGCCCTGCGGGCCGCCTGCGAGACGGCCTGCGTCCACGACCAGATCGCCGCCATGCCCGACGGCTACGACACCCCGCTCGGCGAGAGCGGAACCGCCCTGTCCGGCGGCCAGATCCAGCGCCTGGCCCTCGCCCGCGGGCTGCTCGGCGACCCCGAGGTGCTGGTGCTGGACGACTGCACGTCCGCCCTCGACACCACCACCGAGGCCCTGGTCCTCAAGCGGCTGCGGAGCTGGGCCGAGGGCCGGACGGTGCTGTTCGCGACCCACCGGACGGCCGTCCTGGAGGCCGCCGACCGCGTCGTCACCCTCGCCGACCGCGACGCGACGGCCACCCCCCGCGAACCCGCCCTGTCCGCCGCGCACCTGGAGGCCGACCGTGGCTGAGCCCGTACTCCTCGACGACCGGCCCGACGAGCGGCAGGTGCTGCGCCGGGCCGCCCCCCACCTCCGTCCGCACCGGCGGGCCCTGATCACCGCCGTCGCGGTGGGCCTCGCCGACTCCGCCGCGCTGGTCGCCGTCGCCCCGCTGGTCGGCCGCGCCACCGACGCGCTGGACCACCACGACCGCACCGGGCTGCTCGTCACCGCGGGGGCGCTGGTCGCCCTCGCCGTCGTCCAGCTGGGCCTCGCCCGGTCCGGCGAACTCCTGCTCGCCAAGGCCGGCGAGAACGTCGTCCGCAGCCTGCGCGAACGGTCCGTCGGCAACCTGGCCTCGGCGCCGCTGCGGTTCCTGGAGTCGCACCGCACCGGCGAACTGCTGCGCCGTACCACCGGCGAGGTGGCCGCGCTGGCCGCGTTCGTCCGGATGCACCTGCGGAACCTGGTGTCCGCCACGGCCACCCTGGTCTTCACGCTGGGCGTGCTGTTCTTCTACTCCTGGCAGCTCGCCCTGGTGCAGCTCGTCGTGTTCGTCCCGCCGGCGCTGCTGGCGATGCGCTGGTTCCAGCGGGACGCGTCCGCCGCGTTCGGTGGCAAGGCGACGGCCGAGGCCACCGTGGCCGCCACGTTCACCGAGACCCTCGCTGTCCGCGAGGCGCTGCAGACCGCAGGCGGACTGCCGGGCTGGATGCGCCGCTTCGGGCGGGAGAACGCCGTCGCGGTGACCGCCGCCCGCCGGGCGGTCCGGGTGGAGAACCGCATCGACCTGGTGAGCCTGATCGAGGGCGTCGCGCTCGTCGCGCTGCTCCTCTTCGGCGGCTGGCAGGCGTCGCACGGCGACATCACCATCGGTACGGTCGTCACCTTCGTCCTCGCCAGCCGCAACCTCTTCGACTCCTTCTCGGACCTGTCGCAGCTCGTCGGGCACGTCCAGACCGCGCGCACCGGGCTGGCCCGGCTGCTCGATCTGCTCGCTGCCACCGAGCGGGTCAAGCCCGCCGCGCCCGCCGCCGCTGGCCCGGCGGACCTGCCGCTCCGCGGCGAACTGCGCTGCGACGGCGTGGAGTACGGGTACCAGGACGGCACCCGGGTGCTCAGTGAGGTGTCCCTGGCGTTCCCCGCCGGCGACCGCGTCGGCGTCGTCGGCGAGACGGGCTCCGGCAAGACCACCCTGTCCAAGCTGCTCTGCGGGCTCTACGCCCCCGACGGCGGGGCCGTCCGGTTCGCCGGGACGGACCTGCGCGAGCTGTCCGAGGCCGAACTGCGGCGCCGCGTCGTCCTGGTGCCGCAGGAGGTCCGCATGGTGACGGGCACGGTCGCCCGCAACCTGGAGCTGGTGCACAGCGCCCCGGACCGGGCCGCGATGGAACGGGCCGTCCGCGAGCTGGGACTGGAGGACTGGCTGCGCGACCTGGGCGGCTTGGACGCCGAGGTGGGCGTGCGCGGCGAGCGGCTGTCGGCGGGGGAGCGGCAGATCGTCGGACTGCTGCGGGCGGCGCTCGCCGACCCCGCGGTGCTCGTCCTCGACGAGGCGACCGCCGACATCGACCCCGTGACGGCGGCCCGGCTGGAGCACGCCCTGGACGGCATGAGCGAGGACCGCACCCTCATCGTCATCGCCCACCGGCCGGCCACCATCGCGCGGCTGCCGCGGGTGATCCGGCTCGAACAGGGCCGGGTCGCCGGGCGGATGGCGCAGACCTCATGATCTGAGTTAGGGTAGCCTAACCTCGGTCGGGGGGGTTGGCCCGACCGACGAGCCGATTCCCGTCGGCCCCCCGGCGCGTACCCCGCGCCGGGGGCCGCGGTGGTACCGGCACCGGCCCCGCCGCACGCCCGACCGGATAGGGATGATCGATGACCACCGACACGCTGCTCCCGCGCATGCGCATCGTCCGCCACCCCCTCAAGTACCGCTTGCTGGAAGTGCGGAAGGTCGACCGGATCACCCCCTCCACCGTCCGCGTCACCCTCGGCGGCCCCGACCTCGACGGGTTCTGCGAGCAGGCACCCACCGACCACGTGAAGCTCTGCTTCGCCCACGACGGCGCCGAACTCCCCGTCGAGCCGGTCGTCGTGGACGACACCTGGATGGACGCCCCCGTGGAGCCCATCACCCGCGACTACACGGTCCGTCACTACCGGCGCGACGCCCGCGAGCTGGACGTCGACATGGTCCTGCACGGCAGCGGCGTCGGCTCCACCTGGGCCGAGCGGGCCCGGCCCGGCATGCGGCTCGGCGTCCTCGGCCCGCGCGGCTCCGAGGTGCTGCCGATGGTCCACGACTGGTACCTGCTGGCCGCCGAGGAGACCGCCCTGCCGGCCCTCGGCCGCTGGCTGGAGAAGCTGCCCGCCGGCGTCCGCGTCATCGCCTTCGCCGAGGTCCCCGGCCCGGAGGACGAGCAGACCTTCCGCACCGCCACCGATCTCTCGCTGACCTGGCTGCACCGCGGTTCCACCCCGGCCGGCCACAGCGACCTCATCGAACGCGCCATCCGCGCCGCCGAACTGCCCACCGACGGGCTCGGCTTCGCCTGGGTCGCCGGCGAGGCCACCAGCCTCAAGCCCATCCGCCGCTACCTGCGCCGCGACCTCGGCCTGGCCAAGGAGCAGGTGGACGTGGACGGGTACTGGAAGCGCGGCGTGGAGAACCACGACCACCACGAGGACGAAGAGCACGAGCACGCGTGAGCACGACCGCCCCGGCCGTCACCGGCTCACCCTCATCCTCGTCGTCCCCGCCCGCTCCCGTCCCCGCGCCGCCCCGGGCCGGGCGCGCCTGGCACGCCCGCCGGGCCGCCGGGCTGCTGGTCTGCGTCGGCCTCGTCCTCGTCCTGGCCGTCCTTGGCATCGGCATCGGCGCCAAGAGCATCGCGCCCGGCGACGTCGTCCACGCGCTGCTGACCCGGGACCCGCGGAGCGACGACTGGATCGTCGTCCGCACCTCCCGGCTGCCGCGCAGCCTGTTCGGCATCGTCATCGGCGCGTCCCTCGGCCTGGCCGGCGCCCTGATGCAGGCCCTCACCCGCAACCCGCTCGCCGACCCCGGCCTGCTGGGCGTCAACGCGGGCGCGGCCGCCGCCGTCGCCGGCTCCACCGCCCTGCTCGACCTCGGCTCCTTCTCCGCCTACGTCTGGGCGGCCCTGCTCGGCGCGGCCGTCGCCGCGGCCGTGGTCTACCTCCTGGGCACCCGTGGCCGGTCACGGGCCACACCCGTCCGGCTGGCGCTCGCGGGCACGGCCGTCTCGGCCGTGCTGACCGCTTTCGTCAACGGGCTGGTCCTGCTGGACCCGCTCAGCCTCAACAAGTTCCGGTTCTGGCAGATCGGCACGCTCGCCGGGCAGTCGGGCTCGGTCCTCGTCCAGGTGCTGCCCTTCCTGGGCGCCGGCGCCCTGCTGGCCGCCCTGCTGGCCCGGCCGCTGAACGCCATCGCCCTCGGCGAGGACACCGCGCGGTCACTGGGCGCCCATCCGGGCCGCACCCAGTTCGCGACCATGGCGGCGGTCACCCTGCTGTGCGGCGCGGCCACCGCCGCCGTCGGCCCGATCGCCTTCGTCGGACTGGCCGTTCCGCACCTCGCCCGGCTGATCACCGGCCCCGACCAGCGCTGGCTGCTGCCCTACAGCGCCGTCCTCGCCGCGGCCCTGCTGCTCGCCGCCGACATCGTCGGCCGCGTCGTGCTGGCCAACGAGGAGCTGGAGGCCGGCGTCGTCACCGCGTTCCTCGGAGCGCCCCTGTTCATCGCCCTCGTCCGCCGCAAGAGGATCGCCCAACTGTGACCAGCAGCACCACGCCCGCGCGCCCCGCCGCCGGTCCGGCGGCGCGGCACCGGCCGCGCGCCCTGCGCCTGCCGGGGCCCGGCAGGACCCTGTCGGTGCGCTGGGACCCGCGCGCCACCGCCGTCGGCGTCCTCCTCGCGCTGGCCGCCGCCGCCGTCGGCGTCTGGACGCTGACCACGGGCGACTTCCACGTCCCCGTACCCGACGTGCTCAAGGTCCTGGCCGGCGAGAACGTGCCCGGCGCGGACTACATCGTCGGCGAGCTCCGGCTGCCCCGGCTGCTGACCGCGCTGCTGGTCGGCGCCGCCCTGGGCCTCTCCGGCGCCCTCTTCCAGACCCTCGCCCGCAACCCGCTCGGCAGCCCCGACGTCATCGGCTTCACGGTGGGCTCCGCCACCGGCGCCCTCGTCACCATCCTGGTGCTCGGCGCGGGCGCGGCCTCCGTCGCCACCGGATCCGTCATCGGCTGCGCGATCACCAGCGCCGCCGTCTACCTGCTCGCCTGGCGCGGCGGCGCGGCCGGCTACCGGCTGATCCTGGTGGGCATCGGCGTCAGCTCGCTGCTCTCCGCCGCCAACGCCTACCTGATCGCGCGCGCCTCCTTCAACGACGCGCAGAGCGCCCAGGTCTGGCTCACCGGCAGCCTCAACGGCCGCGGCTGGGAGCACGTCTGGACGATGGTGGCGACGCTGGCCGTCCTCGGGCCGGCGGCCGTGCTGCTCGGCCGGCCGCTGCGCATGCTGGAGATGGGCGAGGACACGGCCGCCGCGCTCGGGGTGCCCGTCCAGCGCGTCAGCTCCGGCGCCCTCGCCGTCGGCGTCGGGCTCACGGCCCTGTCCACGGCCGTCGCCGGGCCCGTCCCGTTCGTCGCCCTGGTCGCCCCGCAGGTCGTCCGCCGGCTCACCCGGGCCACCGGGCCCAACCTGCTCGCGTCCACGGTGATGGGCGCCCTGCTGCTGTCGCTCAGCGACATCGCCGCGCAACGGATGCTGGCGCCCACGCAGTTGCCCGTCGGGGTGCTGACGGGCGTCGTCGGCGGCTGCTACCTGGTGTGGGTG
This sequence comes from Streptomyces mobaraensis, assembly GCF_020099395.1. Classification (NCBI taxonomy): domain Bacteria; kingdom Bacillati; phylum Actinomycetota; class Actinomycetes; order Kitasatosporales; family Streptomycetaceae; genus Streptomyces; species Streptomyces mobaraensis. The sequence goes on from NZ_CP083590.1 coordinate 7,395,589, forward strand.
CTGGCCCGGCAGTGGCGGTCCGGGCAGGGCTGAACGGGCGGGGCCGAACGGGTGGGGACAGACCGGCGGCGTCGTCCCGCGCCGTCGGGGCACAGGTGCGCGGCCGCCGCGGGACCTCGTCGACGCGCACGGTGCCGAGGACGTTCTCCCGGGGGACGGGCGGCGAGGTGACGACGCTGTCGCCGGCGAGGCCGGCCAGGGCCCGGCACTCGGACAGGACGGCCGGCAGGCCGAGTCGCCGGCACGGCCGCGGCCGCGGCGCCTCTCCTCGTCGGGCAACGGGCGCGGCCCGGAGGCTCCGCAGGCTCAGAGGAGCGCCAGCAGCCTCTCGGTGAACTCGGCCGTCGTAGCGGTGCCGCTCAGGTCGGGGGTGCGGACGTCGGTCCCGGCCAGCACCGCGACGACGGCGTCCATGACGTCCCCGGCCGCGGCCGGGTGGCCGAGGTGGTCGAGCATCATGGCGGCCGACCGGATCGCGCCCAGCGGGTTGGCGATGCCCCGCCCGGCGATGTCGGGCGCCGAGCCGTGCACCGGCTCGAACATCGACGGGAACTCCCGCTCCGGGTTGAGGTTGGCCGCCGGGGCGATGCCGACGGACCCGGCGACCGCGGCCGCCAGATCACTGAGGATGTCGCCGAAGAGGTTGGAGGCGACCACGACGTCGAACCGGCCCGGTGCGAGGACGAACTTGGCCGCGAGCGCGTCGATGTGCTCCGCGCCCCAGGCGACCCTCGGGAACGCGGCGGCCCGCTCGGCGACGAGCTCGTCCCAGAACGGCATGGTGTGCACGATGCCGTTCGACTTGGTCGCGGAGGTCAGCAGGCCGCCGCGCCGCGCGGCGAGCCCGAAGGCGTAGTCCAGCACGCGGGTGACGCCGGCCCGGGTGAACACGGCTTCCTGGACGGCCGTCTCGTCCGGGAGACCCCGGTTGAACCGGCCGCCGATCTCGCTGTACTCGCCCTCCACGTTCTCCCGCACGACGACGAAGTCGACCTCGCCGGGGCGCGCGCCGCGCACCGGGCTGTCGACGCCGTCGAAGACGCGGACGGGCCGCAGGTTCACGTACTGCCGGAAGCCGCGCCGGATGGGGATCAGCAGTCCCCACAGCGAGACGTGGTCGGGCACCCCGGGGTGTCCGACCGCGCCCAGCAGGATCGCGTCCTTGTCGCGGAGTCGCTTGAGACCGTCGGCGGGCATCATCGCGCCCTCGCGCAGATACCGCTCGCACGACCAGTCGTCGTACGACGTGTACGTCAGGCCGATGCCGTGGCGGCGGGCGACGGCGTCGAGGACCCGGCGGGCGGCGGGCAGCACCTCGGCGCCGATGCCGTCGCCGGGGATCAGGGCGATGCGGTGGTTCGTCATGCCGTCGATTCCAGCAGCGGGCTCCGGGGGGCGTCCAAGACGCAGACCGGATGCGCCTGATAAGGAGCGCCTATCCGTCGGTCGGGACGGGCAGGGCCGCCGCCGACCAGAACGCCGTGGCGGCGGGGGAGAGGGTTCCGCGCCGGCTCACGAGCGAGACCCGCAGCGCGGTCGCGGGTTCGATGTCCAGGACGTCGGCCCCCGTCCGCCGGGCGATGTCCCGCCACGCCTCGGTCACGACCGCGAGTCCGGCCCCGGCCAGCACCAGCGGCAGCAGCGCCACCCGGTGCCCGGTCTCGGCCGCCACGGTGAAGTCGACGCCCCGGTCCCGCAGGGAGTCGACGTACGTACGCATTCCCGTCCCCGGCTGCCCCACGATCAGCCGCTGCCCGGCCAGTTCCTCGCACCGCACCCTCGTCCGGCCGGCGAAGGGCCCTCCGGGCGGGGCCAGCAGCACGAAGCGCTGTTCGCCCAGCACCTGCGAGCGGACCTCGGTGTCCGGCACCTCATCGGCCGACGCGAGCAGGCCCAGCTCCGTAGCCCCCGTCCGCACGGCCTCGACGACGTCGCGGGCGGTGAAGGCCGCGGCGACCGTCACCACCACGCCGGGGTACCGCTCGGCGTAGGAACGCATCAGGGTGGTGAGCGGTTCGACCGCCTGGGAGGGCATCGCCGCGATGTCCAGCCGCCCGGAGCGGAGTTCGCGCACGGACGTCACGCTCGCGCGGGCCGTCTCCAGGCTCCGTACGGCGGCGCGGGCCGGGTCGATCAGCGCCCTGCCCGCCTCCGTCAGCACCACCCGGCGCCCGATGCGGTGGAACAGCTCCGCGCCCAGATCACGCTCCAGCGCCCGGACGGCCTGGGACAGCGACGGCTGCGACACGTAGAGCGCCGAGGCGGCCCGGCTGAACCCGCCGCGGTCGACGACCGCCAGGAAGTACTCCAGCTGCCGGACGTCCACCCTCCACCTCCGCTCCCCACCATCGGGCGGCTTCCCGAGGCCGCCGCGTGCGCAGCGTACGCGGTCCGGGCCGCCGGGCGTGCGGCCACGTCCCTGTCACCCGGTGACGGCGTGTTCCGGCCGGGTCCGCGGGAAGGTCTCCGTGAAGGGCCGGTCCCGGACGAAGATCCGCGAGCCGCGCGCCGGGTCCAGCGCGGCGGCCCAGACGCGGGGCGCCGCCAAGGCGTCGGTCTCCCGGAAGCCGGCGCGGAGGAACGACCGCCCGCCGCCGGTCGTGGCCGCGAAGACCTCGCTCGCCGAGCGGGCGGCCGCCTCGGCCAGCAGGGCGGCCAGCAGCCGCGAGCCCACGCCGCGCCGCTGCCGGTCGGCCCGGACACAGAAGTTGTGCAGGACGGCGGCCGGTTCGTCCGGATAGGTGCGCAGGGCCACACAGCCTTCCGGCGTGCCGTCCGTGTCCTCCGCCACCAGGAACTGGTCCGCCGTCAGCTCGTAGAGCCGCCGGGCGCGCCGGCGGAGCGCGCCCGAGCGCATGAACGGCTCGGAGAGCGCGTACAGCGCGGCGGCGTCGGCCGGCCGGGCCGCGCGGACGCGGACCGGGTCGCGTTCACCGAGGGGCGCGAGGGCCGGGGGACGGACCTCGTGGGGGAACGCCGTCGTCACGGTGGCACCTTTCCTGTCGCCGACTGTTCGGCCGGGTCGGGTTGTTGGTTAGGTCAGCCTAACCTAAGTCGTTCTTGAGGAGGGGTGGGGGTGCGGCCCGAGGGGCGCCGTCACGCGGCGCACGCGCGAAGTCCCCTTTCCGCTCCACCGCTTTGCCCAGGGTGGAAGCTTGATCGTCGGCGCTATACCGTCGGGGCCCCGCGACAGAAGAGGACCCCCCATGACCTCCGGCACCAGCAGATCCACCGATCCCGCCGCCGTCCAGGACGACGCGTCCGGAGCGGCACCGCCCGGACGGCCGCGCCTCCTGCGCGACGCCTCCGTCTCCGCCGTGCTCGCCGGGCTCGTGGCCGTCGTGGTGTCGTACTCGGGCCCGCTCGCCATCGTCCTCACCGCCGCCCGGGCCGGGCACCTGGACACCGCGCAGACCGGCTCATGGGTCTGGGCGATCTCCCTCGGCAGCGGCCTCACCTGCCTCGGCCTGAGCCTGTGGACCCGGACGCCCGTCATCACCGCCTGGTCCACGCCCGGCGCGGCACTCCTGGTGACCGGACTGGGTGCCTACTCCTACCCGGAGGCGATCGGGGCGTTCCTGGTCACCGGAGTGGCGATCACCGTCGCCGGGCTGACCGGCGTGTTCGGCCGGCTCATACGCCGGGTGCCGGCCGCCGTCGTCTCCGCCATGCTCGCGGGCATCCTCTTCCCCTTCGGCGTCGGCGTGTTCACCTCACTGAAGACCGCGCCCCTCGTCGCCGGCTCCGTCCTCCTCGCCTACCTCCTCGCCAAGCGGTGGCTGCCGCGCTACGCCGTCCTGGCGGCCCTCGCGGTCGGCGTCATCTGCGCCGCCGCCGACTCCCGCCTCGACGTCCACCTGGACGGGATCGAGTTCGCCCGGCCGGTCCTGACCGCGCCGCACTTCTCCGCCGCGTCCCTCATCGGCATCGCCGTCCCCCTCGCCATCGCGACGCTGGCCTCGCAGAACGCCCCCGGCATGGCCGTCCTCACCGCGTCCGGCTACCGGCCCGACGACCGCCTGCTGATCGGCACCACCGGCGTGGTCTCCACCCTGCTCGCCCCCTTCGGCTCGCACGCCGTCAACCTCGCGGCCATCACCGCCGCGATCTGCACCGGCCCCGAAGCCCACCGGGACCCACGCCGCCGCTATGTCGCGGGCGTCGCCTGCGGGGTGTTCTACCTGCTCATCGGCGTCTTCGGGGCGACACTCGTGGTGTTCTTCGCCGGCCTGCCCAAGGAACTGGTCGCCGCGGTCGCCGGCGTCGCCCTCCTCGGGGCCCTGTCCGGCGGCCTGACCGGCGCCGTCCAGGACGCCGACGACCGGGAGGCGGCCCTCGTCACCTTCCTGGCCACGGCCTCCGGCGTCACCCTCTTCGGCATCGGATCCGCCTTCTGGGGACTGGTCCTGGGCATGGGCGCACACCTCGTGCTGACCTACCGGCGGCGGAGCGCGGCCGCCTGAGCCGGGGGGCGGGCCGGGAAACGGCGTCGACAACCGGCCCACCCACCAGGCAAGATCATTTCCATGGTGAACCCGCATTCCCCCGACGCCGCCCTCAGCGACCGCGCCCGGCGCGCCGTGGACCTCGCGACCCGGGCCGGCCGCCGGCTCGGCCTGCGCGCCGGCGAACCCCGCGTCCTGCACGACGTCTTCAACGTCCTGGTGCACCTGGCGCCGGACCCCGTCGTGGTACGCGTCCCGTCCCTGGCCCTCACGCCGTACGACGAGCTGCTCGCCAAGCAGCGGCGCGAACTGGCGGTGACCGGGTGGCTGGCCGACCGGGGCGTCCCCGTCGTCGGGCCCAGCCCGCTGGTGCCCCGCGAGCCCGTGGAGATCGACGGGACGTCGCTCACCTTCTGGGAGTTCGTCACCGAGACCGACCGCCTCGCCGACCTCCCGCAGGACGACGCCGAGGCGATGCGGGAGCGCTTCACCGAACAGACCGCCTGGGCGGCCGAGTTGCACCGGCACCTCGCCGACTACCCCGGCGAGCTGCCCGTCCTCGCCCCGCTCGTTCCGGCGATCGGCTCCGCGCTGGCGGCCCTGCGCAAGGACCCGCAGACGCTCACGACGGCCGATCTCGACCGCGCCGAGGCCGAGTACGCCGCGCTGGAAACCCTGGTCCGGGACCTGCCCGCCCGCTTCCCCGGCGCCCGCCTCCAGGCCCTGCACGGCGACTCCCCGGCGTACAACGTCCTGCGGACCGCCGAGGGATACCGCTTCAGCGACTTCGAGGACGCGACGCGCGGACCCGTCGAGTGGGACCTGACCCTCGTCGGCCCCCTCGGCGTCGAGGCGTACGAGCGCGCGGGCGGCGTCCCCGTCGACCGCGCGCTGCTGCACGTCATGGAGGGGGCGCGGCTGCTCCAGACGGTGTCGGCGCTCAGCGTCGTCCCGCGGATGCCCGAACTGGGGCCGATGCTGGAGCCGATGGTGGCGATGTGGCGGGACCGCGCCCCGCTGTCGGCGAACCTTCCGTAGGGCGGGACGTCACCGGCCCTGCAGCGCCTTGACGTTGTCGCCGAACGTCCACCCCTTCGACCCGTCCCAGTTGACGGACCAGGTCATCAGCCCCTTGAGCCGGCCATTGCAGGTGCGCCACGCCTCTCCCACCTGACCGGGCGTCATATAACCGCCGCCGGCGCCCGGCTGCGCCGGCAGGCCGGGGACCTGCTTGTCGTAGGGCACCTTGACGGTGATCCCCTGCACGACCAGGCCCCGGTCGAGGCAGTCGGTCTGCGCGGTGAACCCCTCGACCGTCCCGGCGGAGTAGGAGTCACCGGAGCAGCCGTACATATTGCCGTTGTAGTACTGCATGTTGAGCCACCAGAGCCGGCCGTTGTCCGCGTACTTCTTCACGATCGGCAGGTAGGCGCCCCAGATGGACCCGTACGTCACGCTGCCGCCGGTCACGTACGCCGTCTCCGGCGCCATCGTCAGCCCGAACCCGTCGGGCATCCGGGCGAGCACGCCGTCGATGATGCGCATGAGGTTGGCCTGGGAGGCGGACGGTCTGGTGATGTCGCCGCCGCCCGTGAGGCCGGTCTCGATGTCGATGTCGATGCCGTCGAAGTTGTACTTCTTCAGGATCGGCACGACGGTGTCCACGAACCGGTCCGCCACGGTGGACGAGTTGAGGTCGATCCCGGCCGCCGCGCCGCCGATGGACAGCAGCACCGTCGCTCCGGCCGCCTTCGCCCGGCACATCTCCGCCGGGGTCGGGACCTTCACCGTGGCGTCCATCCCGTCCTCCCACAGCGCCGTGCCGTCGGAGAGGATCACCGGGAACGCCGCGTTGACCACGTTGTAGCCGTGGCCGCGGATCCGGTCGTCGGTCACCGGGATCCAGCCGAGCGGCGGGTGGACGCCGTTCGCCGCGCCGTCCCAGTTCTCCCAGTAGCCCTGGAGGACCTTGCCCGCGGGCTTGGGCTTGGTGGCGCAGACCTCCCCCGAGGTGCCGGACGGGGTGCCGGACGAGCCACCGGACGGGGACGCGGCGGCGGGCAGTTGCAGGGCGCACGCCAGGGCCAGGACGGTGGCCGACAGGCGTACCGTCCCAAGGGTTCGAGGGGTCACGTTCGCTCCCTGAGTGGGGGGTGGGAGTGGGGTGTCAGGGAACGTAGGAGCGCCCGCCGCCCCCGTCAATAGGTCTGGACCAGAAGGGAGACCGGGGTGCCGACGACACGACCGCGGGGGGACGAGCGAGGCGGGCACGGGATCCGTATCCGGCACACACCGCACGCGACCACCGGCCACCGGCCGCTGCGCGCGGGGACGGAGGTCGACGCGCACCGGCACGACGAGCACCAGATCGTCTACGCGGGCCGCGGCGTCCTCTCCGTCACGACGGACGAGGGCAGCTGGATCGCGCCGGGCAACCGGGCGCTCTGGATCCCGGCCGGCACGGTGCACGAGCACCGCGCGTACGGCGACACCGAGATCCACCTCGTCGGACTGCCGTTGGCGGAGAACCCGCTGTCCCTCAACCGGCCGGCCGTCATCGGCGTCGGCCCGCTGCTGCGGGAACTGATCCTCGCCTACACCGAGGAGCCCACCGACCCCACCGCGGCCTCCACGGCGGCCCCCACGGCGGAACGCCTCCGCCTGCGCGCCGTCCTCCTCGACCGGCTCCGCCGCTCCGACGAACAGCCCCTGCACGTCCCCGCCCCCAGGGACCCCCGCCTGGCCGCGGTCTGCGCCGTCCTCCGCGACGACCCCGCCGACCACCGCACCCTCGCCCAGCTCGGCGCGGCGTACGGCGCCGGCGAACGCACCCTCACCCGGCTCTTCCGCTCCGAACTCGGCATGAGCTTCCCGCAGTGGCGCACCCAGGTCCGGCTGCACCACGCGCTGCTCCTGCTGGCCGAGGGCGCCTCGGTCTCCACCGTGGCCCGCCGCTGCGGCTGGGCGTCGAGCAGCGCCTTCATCGACGTCTTCCGCCGGGCCTTCGGCCACACACCGGGGGCCCACCGGACGCGCTTCCCGCCGTGAGCCGCCGTGAGCCGCCGTGAGCCGGCGGGGGCGCGGATGGGGGCCGGGGGGCAACGGAGACCGCGCCGGTGACCCCCATCCCTGCGAACTCTGCGAACGCGCGCACGACCGCGTCAGGCGGTCGGGAGCCGGACGAGACAGGGCGGCGAGGAAGCGGGCATCGGACGGCGCCCGAGCCCGCGCGCCGCGTCCCTACCAGGCGGCGGCCCCGCATTTGCCTCCGCCTTGGAGGCAGGCACGGAAGTTCAGGCCCTTGATGTCGTGGAAACGGGAGTTGAAGCCTTCGCCGTTCTGGGCCGACTGAACGGTGAACCAGCCTCTGCCCTCCCACTTCGCCTGGAGGACCACGTACTTGCCGTCCATCTTGTGGTCGTAGAACTTGCCCCAGTAGTGGCCGTCGTAACTGCCCTTGCCGTTGCCCGCCCACTCCCAGTTGACCTGGACCTCTCCCGAGCGGTCACTGGTCCACACCGTCCGGTGGGCTTCTCCCTGGTCCAGCGCTCCACCCGGCGACGCCTGCGCCTGGACGGTGATCCCGCCTACGGCCAGCACCGCGGCGGCCGCGACGGCGGCCGATGTGATCCTCTTGCGTACGCTGTGCATGTCGTCCCCCTAGCTACCCGAACTGATCATCGGTTACGGCCCTCGAAGGGCGGCCATCCGGTAGGCGAGAGAAATCCTGGGGGCATTCCGCCGAGGCCGTACAGGCGGAAAACCAGCCACACCGCGGTCATCCCCGGTCGTTTCCCGCGCCTGCCCGAAGGTTGTCACAGCGCGGGACCGGCCGGCCGCGGATGTGCCCCGGCCCGTGACGACCTGGATGGCCCGGTCCCGGACGGCCTTCTTGACCGCCGTTTCCGGATCGACCCGGCGCACACCGGAGGCGTGGGCGTGCTCGGCGGTCACGGCACCGCGGTCCGGCGCGAGGATCCGGAGCCGCCGGGCCGGGTGAGCGGGCCGCTGCCCGAACCGGTCGTTCTCCGGGGCGGCACCGCGTCTCCTTCGTCACCGCCGACAGCGCAGGTCAAGCCGTAGATTCACGAAGATCACCGCGATGACGGTCAGTCAGAATCCGATCATCCGTCATTCGGGTTGTCGGCCATAACCTCGCCGGGTCCCGCCGGTTAGCCGGGTATCGCGCCTGGACGGTCCAGGGGCGAGGAGCCGAAAACCGGAGGCCGACAAAGCCATGAAGAAGTTCACCCACGTTGCCGTGCTCGCCGCTGGTGCCGGGCTGCTGACCGGGCTCATGGGGGTCATGGGCGCCGGTACGGCCACGGCGGACACGATCACCTGCTCGGACCACCTGCCGGCGCACACCAACGGCAATGTCGCCAACGACGTGCCCCAGCAGGGCAACAAGCTCGCCGGGGCGCTGTTCGACACCGCTACGTGCACCACTGTGCAGGCCAACAACGGACTGAACGGCGCCGACAACGGCGACGGCTCCTGACCCCGGCTCCGCACGGGCGTTCACCGGTCTCCGGGAGCCAACTTCCCGGAGAGCTTCGCGTCTTCGACAGACGATGACCTGCCCCCTCCCCGTGACCGGACATCCGGCCCGGCGGGGGCGGAAGGGGTTGACATGCAGCGATCGCGTCCCTTGGCAGGGTGGCTGACGGCCCTGGCGGCCGCGAGTCTGATGACCGGGCAGCTGACCGTTCCCGCGGATGCCGCCCCCTCCCGGTACAAGGTCTTCACGCCCGGCAGCGGTGTGCAGACCTGGACGGCTCCGGAGGGAGTGAAGAAGGTCTACTTCTACGTGTGGGGCCCCGGTGGCGGCGGTGGCGGGGCCGGCGGTGCGGGCGGCGGTGGCGGTGGCGAAGGCAGAGGGCTCGGGTCCGGCGTCCTCTCGGGCTCGGGTGACGGTGGCGGCGGTGCGGGTGGCGGCGGAGGAGCCGGCGGGGGAGGGGGCGGATCCGGCACCTTCAAGTACTGCGTCTGGAGCTATCTGAAGTTCCGCGGTTTCGTGCTGGAACCGGCCGCGGGCGGCGCGGGCGGAAGCAGCGGTTCCGGAGGATCGGGCGGAAAGCCCGGCAGCAACGGACTGGGCACCGACGGGGATGCGGGCAGCAAGGGCAGCGCCGGAACCAAGGGAGCGTCCCCCAAGGTCAGCTACGCCTACTACAACAGGACTGACGGTTCCAGGGGCATCCTCGCAGGGGCTCAAGGCGGTTCCGGCGGAAACGCGGGACACGGCGGGAGCGGAGGTGGAGGGGGAACGGAGAAGGGCGTCTCCGGCGCGTCCGGCGCACCCGTCGCGGGAGGAGGCGAAGGCGGCTATACGCGGCATGGAGCCTGGTGCCAGAGCTACGCGGTCGGGAAGCCCGGTGCCAAGGGAAGCGCCGGCCGTGGCAGCAAGGCCGTGAAGAAGAACGCGAACCAGGGGACGACGGGCGGCCTGACGGGCCCAGGAGGCGCCGGCGGAGCAGCCGTCCACACCGCTCGCATCAAGCTTCCGGACGGCACCTTCTACACACCGCCGAAGGGCGTGGGCAAGGGCGGCAACGGCGGGACCGGCATCCTCGAGCTCGATGAGGGCGGCGGCATCGGCGGTACGGGCGGCAAGAGCGGTGCTTCGCCCACCAAGGGCTCGGCCGGTGCGGCCGGCAGGCCGGGCGGCAGGGGCGGGAACGGGCTGATTGTCGTCGCTTGGTGACCGGAGCCAGGGGCGGCCCGTTTTCCGGCACAGGTGCTTCGCCGTCCCCGACGGCTGCCCATGAGGACGGTCAGGTCTGCGGTGCCTCCACCAGCCGGTCGCCCAGCTCCCGGCCGCCCGGGTGGCGGTGGCGCCAGACCCAGAAGACCGCCGTGGAGACCGCCGCCCAGACGGCCAGGACGGCGAACGGGAAGAGCTGCTGGTGGCCGCGGAAGTACACGGCCGCGTGCTGGGCGTTGACGGAGGCTCCGGGCGGGAGCCAGCGGCCGATCTCGCCGAGGGGGGAGGGGAGGAGGGGCCAGGAGACCGCGCCGCCGGAGGACGGGTTGCCCAGCAGGACCATGAGGCCCCACGTCGGCAGCATCGCCCACCGGCCGAACAACGTGTTGAACATGGTGAAGACCATGCCGCTGGTGAACATGGTGAGGCCGAGGATGAACCACGACTCCCCGAAGGGCAGCCGCAGCGCGCCCAGCCCCCAGTCCACGATGGCCGCGATGGCGAAGCTGCCGAGCGCCGAGTAGGCGAGGGTGAAGGCGACGCGCTCGGCCGGGTTGAGGGAGCGGGCGTGGACGCTGAGCTGGATGGCGCCGACGAAGCCGAGGATCACCGCCGCGAGCGAGATGTAGAAGAGGGCCAGCCCGCGCGGGTCGCCTTCCTGCAGCGGGTTGATGTCGGTGACGGCGACCCGCACCCCGATCGCGTCCCCCACTTTCGGCGCGGTCTCGCTCAGCAGTTGGGCGACGGTGGCGCCGGAGGCGCCCGAGACGTCCAGTGCCGCGCCGCGCGGCCGGGGCCGCAGGATCGCGTACACCTTCTGTTCCTCGACGGCCCGCCGGGCCTGGGCGTAGGTGTCGTAGTGGTGCAGTTCGAGCGACGCGTCGAGGGCGCGTTCCATGCCCTGGACGAATTCGACCCGTTTGACGTCCGGGGTGGGCACCCCGGTGACGGCGGTGGGGATGCGGTGCGGGGTGGGGTTGGCCATGGCGTAGGTGTACGAACCGGCGAACAGGCCGGCCGCCGCCGAGATGATCAGGACGAGCACGGTGGCCGGCAGGAAGGGGGACCGCCGGAAGCGCTCCCACGGGCCCGGCCGGGTATGCGGATTCCGATCTTCCGTTTCCATGATCGCCACCTTATGCGGAGGGCCGGAGGACGGCGCAGCGGGGTTCCGGGAGCTCGGCCGTCCGGGTGATTCCCGGGCGCCCGCTCATCCCCTGGCGTCCCACGGGTACCCGGAGCCCATGACAGCGAAGCCGAACCCCATTGAGCTCCAGAAGAGCCTCGGCGGCATGCACTACCCCGCCGACAAGGAAACCCTCGTCGAACACGCCAAGAAGAAGGGCGCGGACAAGACCACCCTGGAGGCGCTCGGCAACATGCCCAAGAAGGAGTACGACTCGCCGGCGGCCGTGACCGAGGCCGTCACCAAGAAGAAATAGCCCCCCGGGGCCGGCCCCCGGAACCTCGACCGCGCGCCGCCGCGGCCGGCCCGCCGCCTCGCACGGCGCGGGCCCGGCCCGGCGGCGCGCGGGCGTCGTGCGGATGTCCTCCCGGCGCCCGTCCCGGACCCCGTATAGCGGCTCCGCCGACCGGGTACCCGCCCGCGGGGCCCCGGCCGCGAACCGGTGGCCCGCAGGCCGACACCCGCACGAGAGGAGCCCGTGGATGAGCAGCGCAACGGCCGGCCCCCGCGTCGCGGTCGTCACCGGCGCCGACTCCGGCATCGGCCGCGCCACGGCCGTCCACCTGGCCCGGCAGGGCCTGGACGTCGGCATCACCTGGCACAGCGACCGGAAGGGCGCCGAGCGCACCGCCGAGGAGGTCCGCGCCCACGGGCGGCGTGCCGCCCTGGCCCGGATGGACCTGACCCTGCTGCCCGAGGCCGCCGACGCCGTCGACGCGCTCGCCGGTGAACTGGGCCGGATCGACGTCCTCGTCAACAACGCCGGCACCGGCACGGCCACGCCCTACCTGGACCTCGACCTGGAGACCGTCCGGCGGGTCCTCGACGTCGACCTCGTCGGCCCGTTCCTGTGCGGCCAGCGCGCCGCACGGCGGATGATCCGGCAGGGCGACGGCGGCCGGATCGTCAACGTGACCAGCGTCCACGAACACCAGCCGCGCGTCGGCGCCGCCCCCTACTGCGCGGCCAAGGGCGGTCTCGGCCTGCTCACCCAGGTCATGGCCCTGGAACTCGCCGAACACGGCATCACCGTCAACGCCGTCGCGCCCGGCGAGATCGCCACCCCCATGACCGGCCAGGAGGACGTCGACGTGCACGGGGTCCACCGCCCCGGCGTACCGGCGGGACGGCCGGGGGACGCCCGGGAGGTGGCCGCGGTGATCGCCTTCCTCTGCGGGAGCGAGGCGTCCTACGTCACCGGCGCGTCGTGGAGCGTGGACGGCGGGATGCTGCGGATGGGACCCCAGGCGGGGTCGCACCTGCGGGACGACTCCTGGCGCCGCGTCTGACGGCCGGACCTGCCGTCCGGTGGCTCAGCCCTCGAACTCCTCCGGCGGGACGACGGGCTCCTCGGGCACCACGTGCATCGCCGCCTCCTCGGCGGAGGCGGCCCCGCCGTTGACGCCGACGTCCCGCGCGTACACGTCGTTCATGCGGGGCGGCATCAGGTCGGCCGTCCCGGTGAGCCGCCCGGCGCGCACGTCGCCGGCCTCCTCGTCGATCGGCTCCCCGTCGCGCGGCGCGTCCCCGATGCCGTCGCCGTCGGGGACGGCCACCTCCGGCACCTCCTCGGCGAGCCGCTGGTCCAGCGTCTCCCGTTCGCGCTGCTCACGGGCCGTGGTGCCGTGGTGGGTCACGGCCAGCGGCTTCTCCGGCGGCGACCAGCCCTCGTCGAGCACCTCGTCCAGGCCGTCGCCGTCGAGCGCGTTCTCCAGGTCCAGGTCGTCGGGGTTGTCCCGGGTGTCGGAACGCACCGGCTGGTAGACCTCGTCACCCATCGCGTCGTCGGACATGCTGCGCTCCTTCCTCCCGCGCGCGGCCCCGCAGCGACGTCACCTCCAGTCTCCTCCGTGCGGCTGCCCTGCGCTCCTCGGGGGAAACGCCGGGGCTCTCGGCGGGTCAGCGGCGGTGCAGCAGCTCCACGACGCCCGCCAGGTCCTCGTTCCCATGGCCGTCGGCCACCCGGCGGCGCATGAGGCCGAGCAGCGGGTCGAACAGCTCCGTGCCGACGCCCTGGGCGCGGCTGACGTCCCCGATGGCGTCGTGCGACACCTGCATGGCCAGGTCGGAGCCGGTGGCCGTGTAGTCACCGCTGTCGACCCGCGCGGCCATCCCCGGCAGGATCCCGGCGATGGCCCGCAGCCACGGCACCAGCTGCTCGGTGGTGAAGTCTCCGACCGACGCCCCGGCGGACCGCACCAGCGCCGCCGCGTGCAGGAAGCCGCCCAGCATGCCGTACATGCCGGTCAGCAGGGCCAGGTCGGCCAGGGGGCGAGCCCCGGGTCCTCGCCCAGGTAGGAGCCGCGGCCCAGGGCGTCGAGGACGTCGCGCCAGGACGCGTAGGCCGCCTCGGAGCCGCTGCACAGCAGCAGGGCCTCCGGAGAGCCGATCATCGCGGGCACGGCCATGACGCCGCAGTCGAGGTAGCCGGCGCCCAGGGCCGCCGCCCGCCCGGCCATGGACCGGCCCTCGGCGGGGGAGCCGTTGGTGGCGTTGAGGACGGTCCGGCCCTTCAGGGCGGGCCCGGCCCGGTCCAGCAGCTCCCCGACGGCGGGGTAGTCGCGGACGCAGACGATCACCAGGTCCGCGGCCCCGGCCGCCGCTCCGACGGTCGCGGCCACCGCCGCGCCGCACTCCGCCGGGCCCGCGGTCCTGGCGGCCGTCCGGTTCCACACCGTCACCCGGTGGCCGGCCGTCAGCAGGGTGCCGGCCAGGGCCGTGCCCATGTTGCCGAGCCCGAGCACCGCCACGGAACGGGCCTCCCGCCGCCCGGTCGCCGCTTCCGTTTCCCGCCCTGTTCCCGGCATGTTCCGCCGCCTCTCCGCGCCCGTGCGCCGACACCGCGGCCACCCTGGCGGTGGCCGCGGTGTCAGTCTCGGAGAGGCGGCGGGCCGGGCCAAGTACCCCCTTTTCCGTGCGTACTTACCTCCGGGTGCGGGGTCAGTGTCCCTTCCGCGGCCGCCCGCCGCCGTCGCGTCCGGCGCGCTGGACGGACTCCTGCGCCTCGGTGCTGGGCGTGATGCCGTCGGCCGCGTCCCGCTCGTGCCGGCGGTCCGGGCGGGACGTGATCTCGCCGAGCTCCTTGACGGCCTCCTCGACGGCGGTGCGAGGCTTGCCGGTCTTGTGCTCCGGCGTGTCCTTGTCCGTCATGCGTGATCCTCCGCTTGGTCGTCCGTGTACGGCGGCCGGGCCCTGGGCCTCCGGCACAGGTACCGGGTGCCCGGCCGGCCGCCGGGCATGCGTGCCGGGCGGCGCGGCACTGTCACTGTTTGATCATGAACATGTCTTCATATCGCATCAGGGCCCATTTTCAAGATCATCTGCTGCTACGTTCCTCCTCGCCGGGCACGCGACCAGCGGTGACCGGTGTGAAACCGATAGCAAGGAGCACCAAGTGAATTCCGAAAACCGGGGGAAGACCGCGGGCAAGCGTGCCGCCGCCATGGCGGGCCTGCTGGCCGCCGCCACGCTCGGCGGCGCCGCGCTGGCCGCGCCGGCGCACGCCGACGACGTCTACGGGCACTGCAGGGGCGAGGGCGTGCGCATCCGCGCCGCCGCGAGCACGTCCAGCTCGGTCGTCGGCCTGTGCTACAGCGACCACCGCCTCGCGCACCGCGACGTCTCGGGCGACGGCCAGTGGGACAAGGTCTACGACGTGACCACGGGCGTGTCCGGCTGGATCTCGCACGGCTACTGGAGCTGGTAGACAGCGGTCGGGGGCGCGAGGCTGAGCCTCGCGCCCCCGGGCGTTCATCCCTGCGGGACCTTTGCCGTCACGCCGCGCCGTCGTCGCCCGGCGGCCAGGCACGGGTGTCCCGGGGCGGCACGTACGGCTCCTCGCCCTCCGGGTGGCCGCCGAGGATCGCCCGCTCCCGGCTCAGCTCGGCGTCGAACTCCAGGCCCAGCAGGATCGCCAGATTGGTGAACCACAGCCACATCAGGAAGACGATCAGACCCGCGAACGTCCCGTACACCTTGTTGTACGTGCCGAAGTTCGCGACGTACACCGCGAAGCCCGCCGAGACCGCCATCCACAGCACCAGGGCCACCAGACTGCCCGGCGTCACCCAGCGGACGCCGCGCCCGCGCACGTTCGGCGCCGCCCAGTACAGCATTGCGATCATGACCGTCACCAGCAGCACGAGCACCGGCCACTTCACCACCGACCACACCGTCAGCGCCTCGTCCCCGACGCCCAGCGCGGTGCCCGCCTGCCGGGCGATGCCGCCGGTGAACACCACGATCAGCGCGCTCGCCGTCGCCAGCAGCATCAGCACCAGGGTCACCACCAGGCGCAGCGGCGTCAGCTTCCACACCGGCCGCCCCTCCTTGATGTCGTAGACGGCGTTGGAGGCGCGGATGAACGCCGCCACATAGCCCGACGCCGACCACAGCGCGCCCAGCAGACCCGCCACCGCCAGCACGGAACCGGCGCCCCCGCTCGCGCCCGCCTGGCGCACCGCGCCGGTGAGGATGTCCTGCACCGGGCCGGGTGCCAGATGGTCCAGGTTCGCCAGCAGCTTCTCCGTCGCCGACTTCCCGACGACGCCCAGCAGCGACACCAGCACCAGCAGCGCCGGGAACAGGGACAGCATCGTGTAGTACGTCAACCCGGCCGCGCGGTCCGCCAGTTCGTCGTCCACGAACTCCTTCGCCGTCCGCCGCAGCACCGACCACCACGAGCCGGCGCGCAACTGCGTCGGCTCGTCGGGGGCCCGCCGCTCCACCCCGGGGCCCGGACCGGCCCCCTCCGTGCTCTTCTCCGTCGCCGTCACGCCCAACGGATAACCGGCCGACGGGAGTTCAACCGCACCGGCGGGCGCGCGGACGGGGCGTGCGGACCCGCGCCGCGACGGGGTAACCGCCCCGGCATGGAAAAGTACCTCGTCGGCACCTGCTCCTGGACCGACCCCGCCCTGCGGGGCAGCGGCTGGTACCCGCCGGCCGCGCGCGACGACCCCGAGGAGCGGCTGCGGCACTACGCCGCCCGGTTCCCCGTCGTGGAGGTCGACGCGACGTACTACGGGCTGCCCAGCACCCGCAATTGCGCGCTCTGGGCCGGCCGCACCCCGCCCGGCTTCGTCTTCGACGTCAAGGCGTTCGCCACCCTGACCGGCCACTCCGCCCACGCCGGCGCCCTGCCGCCCGACCTCCGCCCGCCCGGACCCCCGCAGCGCCGGCTGACCCCCGCCCGGCTCCCGCGCGGCGTGGTGGACGAGCTGTGGCGGCGCTTCACCGGCGCGCTGCGCCCGCTGTGGGACGCGGGGCGGCTGGGGGCGGTGCTGCTGCAGTTCCCGCCGTGGGTGCGGGCGGGGGAGCGGGGGCACGCGTTCCTGGCCGACTGCCGGCGGCGCGCGGGCCGGCTGCCGCTGGCCGTCGAGTTCCGGCACCCGGGCTGGCTGGCCCCGGGGGAGCGGGAGCGCACGCTGGACGTGCTGCGGACGCACGGGATGTCGCTGGTGGCCGTGGACACCGCCCAGGACGTGCCGGACGCCATGCCGCCGGTGGCCGCCGTCACCCGGCCCGAGCTGGCGGTGGTGCGCTTCCACGGGCGGTCGGCCGCGTGGCGCACCGGCGGGAAGGAGGACGCGTACCGGCACTCCTACACGGCCGAGGAGCTCACGCCCTGGCGGGACCGGATCCGCCGGCTGGCCGGGGAGGCCGAGCAGGTGCACGTGCTGTTCAACAACTGCTGCGGCGACGCGGCGGTGCGGTCGGCGGCGGTGATGCGGGAGCTGCTGGAGGTGTGAGAAAGGGGCGCGGGGTCCTTCCCGCGCCCTCGACTCGTCCCATCCCGTTCCGTCTCGTTCGGTCCCGTACCCGTTTCGTCCCGTCCCGTTCAGCCCGCCGGTTCGCCGTCGGCCGACCGGCGGAGTGGTCCCCAGGGGCCGCGCTGGCGGACGACCTCGCGCTCCGCCTCGTCGATCACCCCCGTGTCGATCCAGGCGAGCGGGCGTACGTCCCGGACCAGCGGCTCGTTGTCGGGCCCCCGGCCGATCTCCCGGCCGTCGAGCACCCACGGCCGTACGCCGGGGCCCTTGTCGCGGCGCAGATGGCAGTAGTCGTAGAGGCGCCGGGCGACCCAGAGCCGCAGCGGGCGGTCGTCCCACCACGGTTCGACGTCGAGAGCGTTGACGGACAGGCCGGGCAGGCTGGTGCCGGTGAGGTCGTCGGTGCTGGAGGCGGGGCCCAGATCCGTCCCGGGCCCCCGCGACCACCGCACGAACAGGTTCTTCCCGCGCTCGACCATGGCGACCAGGTCGTCGAGGGATGTCAGAACGGGCAGGGCATCGGGGGCGGTCATATCGACGGCGGTTCCTCCGCACTCGTTTCGCGTTTCGCTGTTTTTCGCTGTGCTTTCGCTGCGTTTACGCCGGGTGCCGGGCCGGAAACGCGACGCGGCCCGGTGCCCGAATGGGCCGGTGTTCCCGGGTGTTCCGGGCCGGAATTCCGGCCGGCGGCCGTACGCGTGCGGAACCGCCGCTTCCAGCCAACCCCCGGCCGGGGGTTTTCGCAATCCGGCCGGAATTTCCGGCCGTGTGTTCCCGATTCGTGTCGCCTCGCGCCGCCTCGTGTCGCCTAGCGCCGCCGATTGGCACCGTGCCGTTCCCGGGGGGCGGGCCGAACGGGACGAGGGGGCCGCACCGGACGGAACGGCCCCCTCCGACGATGATCCGGCCCGCTCAGTCGGCGGCCGGACCCGCGTCCTTCGTCCCCGACAGTCCCTTGAGGAACCGGTGGCACTCGGCCGCGCGGCGCGCGTCCTCGGCCATGACCGAGCGGAAGAACTCCGCGATCTCCTTCTTGCCGGCGTTCTCGGCGTCACGGACGTACTGCCCGTAGTCATGGCCCGCCTTGAGCGAGTGGTACTGCACCGAGACGAGATCGAAGACGACGTCACTGAATCCGGTTTCACCCGTGGCCATGGTGTGTCCTCCCTGCGTGTTTCCGTGCTGGACGAGTGCTCGCTTTCCGAGCCCTCCGGTTACCCCTTCACCGGGCGTTCACACGGCGTCCGGCCGGCGGGCCGGTCCGTATGTCCGTTCATTCGCTCGCGGCCAGCAGGGAATCGTCCCGGACCCGGGCGCCCGGCAGCCGGTACCGGGCGGCGATCAGCGCGGCGTCCACGTCGTTGGTGCCCGTGGCCAGGCAGAGGAGGTAGGCGACGTCGTCCAGCCGCTGCCGCGCCTCCGGGTCACCCGACTCCGCGTGCAGCAGGTCGAGCGCCGTGTACTGCTCCACGAGATTGGCCAGAACAGCGGGGTGAGCCATCAACACGGTCACCACTCCTTTCACCGATTTCCCTGTGGGGGCCGCGCGGTGCCGCTGTAGGGGCACGCCGTCCGCGGTGAACGGGCTGCTACCCAGGTCGGCGGGGCTCATGCGACGGGGGTTCCGGGGGAGGTGCGCCGGAAACGACGGAGGCCGGACGGGCGCGCGCCCGTCCGGCCCCTCGGCGGGTACGGAACCTCAGCAGTGGAACGTCACCGGCGGGACGTCACTTGGGAACGGACCAGACCTGGCCCTTGGACCCGTTCGCCGAGTACAGCTGGATCATGGTGCCGTTCGCCGTCCGGCCACCGGTCACGTCGAGGACCTTGCCCGAGGCGACGTGCACGATGCGCCCCTTGGCGTCGACCTTCCACTTCTGCGCGGGGCCGCCGGTGCAGTCCGACAGCTGGATCGTGTTGCCGTTCTTCTTGGCGTTGCCGGCGTTGTCCAGGCACTTGCCCAGCGCGCGGAACGTCCCGTCCTTCTGTACGATCCACGACTGCGCCACCCCGCCGTTGCAGGTGAACAGCTGGACGCGGGTGCCGTTGGCCGCCTTGCCGCCCTTGACGTCCAGGCACTTCTTCGCCAGTCCGGCCACCCGGCCCTGCGGCGGGAGCGCCACGCCGGCGCCCCGGGCGAGGAAGCGCAGCCCCTGCATGTCGAACTGCTGGACGTAGGTGCCCGCGCGCTTGTCCGGGTACGCGTCGCTGGGCGTGCACATCACGGGCTTCTCACCGGAGTCGCTGCCCACCGCGCAGTCGCCCCGCTTCTCGCTGCGGTTGGCGTGCGCCATCCCCATCGTGTGCGCGAGCTCGTGGCTGATGTGGTTGCGCAGGTACGTCTCGCCCATCCACGGGATGGCCTTGCCGTCGGCGGTGAAGAACTCGCTGTCGATGTAGGCGTGTCCGCTGGTCGCCGTGTCGGGGAGCGAGGACGAGTAGAAGCCGCAGCTCAGGTTGGCCGTGCCCGAGCCGTCCCGGACCACCTTCCACGGCACGTCCGGGGTGGCGCCCGGCACGCACGGCCGCTTCAGCAGGCCGATGACGACCTCGCCGCGCGGCCGGGAGTAGTCCCAGCCGACCGGCTTGGTGTCGACCGTGTAGCGGATGTTGGTGACGCGCTGGAGGTCCGCGGCCGACGCCTTCACATAACGCGCCAGCACGTCCGCGGACTTCTGGTCGTAGAACTTGACGGTGTAGCCGGTGGCCAGCAGTTTGGTGGCCTTGTCCAGCTGCCATCCCTCGCCGTGCGGGGCCGCGGCCACGGACCGGCGGGCCGCGGGCGCCGGGCCCAGCGACATGGTGCCGTTCCTGAAGACCGTGCCGTCGGTGCGGGAGGCGCCGGAGTCCGGCACGTCCGCCGGGGCCGGCGCGGCGGCCGGACGGGCGGTGCCGGGCCCGGCCGGGTGGGAGCCGGCGGCACCGGCCGAGCCCTGGAGGCCGCCCGCGAGGGTCACCGCGGCGCAGAAGGCCACGGTGGATATTCGACGCTTACCTGTACGTTGCAATGCCCTGTGGGCCTTTCCCCGTAGGAATCCTGTCGTCCGGACGCCGTCGGTCGGGCGCCCGGATGTGACAGATGATAGGGGAGTGACGACAGGGGTTCGCACTGCCGCAACTGCCCCCGGAAAAAGGGCTTATGGGACATCGGCGGGCGCGGAAGGAAGCGGAGCCCAGAGCCCGGCGGCCGTCCCCTCGCTCACATGCCGCTCGTAGACCGCCACCTTGTGCCGGATGACCTCCAGGTCCGCCCCGAGGGCGGCGATCCTCGCGCGGACCGCCCGCTCATGCTCCCGGAGCAGCTCCAGCCGCTGCGCCTCGTTCCCGGGCCCCGACCGCACCAGCGCCGCGAAGCGCCCGACGGTCGCCACCGGCATGCCCGACGCCCGGAGCCGGCCGACGAGCAACAGCCAGTCCACGTCCGCCTGTTCGTACACCCGCCGGCCCGCCGCGTTGCGCGGGACCGGGCGCAGCAGCAGGCCCTCGCGCTCGAAGAACCGCAGGGTGTCCACGCTCATCCCGGTCGCCCGCACGGCCTCGCCTATGCAGAGGCCGCCCGCGCCGGTGCCTCCCGCGTCGGTCTGGCCCGCAACCGTCTCGTCCGCACCCGTGTCGCCCGCACTCGTGTCCATGGCGCCGCAGCCTAGCTTGACCTGGACCGCACTCCAGCTCCTAGCGTCCCGGTCATGAACACACCGCACCACGTGCCGGACGACCGCATGCGCCGGCAGCGCCCGCTCGGTTCCGGCTTCGGAGCCCACAGCACCGCCGACGACGTCCTCGCGGGCATCGATCTGACGGGCCGGACCGCCCTGGTCACCGGCGGCGCCTCGGGCCTCGGCCTGGAGACGACGCGGGCCCTCGCCCGGGCCGGGGCCCGCGTCCTCGTCGCCGTCCGCGGGCCCGCCGCGGCGGAGGCCGCCGTGCGCGCGGCGCTCCCCGCCGGGCCGCACGCCGCCGTCACCGTCCACGCGCTCGACCTCGCCGACCCCGCGTCCATCCGGGACTTCGCCGACGGCTTCCTCGCCACCGGCCGCGTTCTCGACCTCCTCATCGCCAACGCCGGTGTCATGGCCTGCCCGGAGACGCGGACCGACGCCGGCCTGGAGCTCCACTTCGCCGTCAACCACCTCGGCCACCACGCCCTCGTCAACCGCCTCCGCCCGGCCCTGAACCCGGCCGGATCCCGGGTGGTGACGGTCGCCTCCTCCGGCCACTTCCTCTCCGGCATCCGCTGGGGCGACCTCCACTTCCGCACCGGGTACGACCGGTGGCTCGCCTACGCCCAGAGCAAGACGGCCAACGCCCTCTTCGCCCTGCACCTCGACACCCTGGGCGCCGACGACGGCCTGCGCGCCCACTCCGTCCACCCCGGCAGCATCCTCACCCCGCTCCAGCGGCACGTTCCCCGCGACGAGCAGATCGCCCAGGGGTGGATGGACGCGGACGGCACCCCGGCGGCGGGCTTCAAGTCCCCCGCCCAGGGCGCCGCGACGACCGTCTGGGCGGCCACCTCGCCCCTCCTGGCCGGGCACGGCGGCACGTACTGCCAGGACTGCGACGTCGCCGGCCCCGCCACCACCGACGACATGCTCCTCGGAGGCGTCAAGCCGTGGGCCGTCGACCCCGAGGCGGCGGCCCGCCTCTGGGACCTCTCGGTCCGGCTCACGGGGCAGAACGCCTTTGCCTGACGGTCCTGAGGGGACTGACGGTCCTGAGGGGGGCTGACGGTCCTTGGGGTCCGACGGCCCTGAGGATCCGACGGCCCTGAGGAGTCCGACGGTCCCGAGTGGCCTGACGCATCCCGAGCGGCCCGGGCGGACCGTCGACCGCCCGGGCGCCCGCCGCCTACGCTGCGCCCATGACACCGACACCCGTCCCCGGAACGACGCACCACGGCCGCACCGCCCTCGTCACCGGCGCGGCGAGCGGTATCGGCGCGGCCTGCGCCCTCCGCCTCGCCGCGGCCGGGGCCACCGTCCGCGCCCTGGACCGCGACGCGCCGGAGCTAGCCGCGCTCGCCGGACGGGCGGCGGACCTGCCCGGCGCCGTCGAGACCGTCGTCCTCGACCTCACCGACCTCGACGCCGCCGAACGCGCCGCGGCCGGCGCCGACATCCTCGTCAACAACGCCGGCATCCAGACCGTGCGCCCGATTCACACGTTCCCGCCGGAGGCGTTCCACACCGTCCTCACGGTCATGCTGGAGGCGCCGTTCCGGCTGATCAGAGGCGCCCTGCCGGGGATGTACGAGCGGGGCTGGGGGCGCGTCGTCAACATATCGTCCGTCCACGGACTGCGGGCCTCCGCGTTCAAGTCGGCCTACGTCGCCGCCAAGCACGGCCTGGAGGGCCTGTCCAAGGTCACCGCCCTCGAAGGGGCGCCGCACGGCGTGACGTCCAACTGTGTGAGCCCCGGCTACGTCCGGACCCCGCTCCTCGAACGGCAGCTCGCCGACCAGGCCGCCGCCCACTCCGTCCCCGAGGAGCACGTCCTGAACGACGTCCTCCTCGCCGGGACGCCGCTCAAGCGGCTGGTCGAACCGGAGGAGGTCGCCGAGGCCGTCGCCTACCTCTGCGGCCCGTACGCCTCCGCCGTCACCGGCACCACACTCG
Source organism: Streptomyces mobaraensis (assembly GCF_020099395.1). NCBI lineage: Bacteria > Bacillati > Actinomycetota > Actinomycetes > Kitasatosporales > Streptomycetaceae > Streptomyces > Streptomyces mobaraensis. The sequence goes on from NZ_CP083590.1 coordinate 7,418,313, forward strand.
TCCTGGACGGCGGCTGGACCGCCCGCTGACCCACGGGACCCGCCGTGCCCGAAGCGTGATCACCGCGACATCGCGCCGCGCGCCCCCGGCGGGTGAGGATACGGGGGCGGACCGGAGCGCTCCGGCCCGCGTCACGCAGCAGTACAGCGGAACAGGAGAAAGAACCGTGAGCCGTCCCGCGCCCTCCGCCGACGCACTCCCGCGCTTCCTCGCCCGGCTCGACGCCGCCGCGGCCGGCCGGTGGGAGGAGCGGCCCGCGCAGGGACCGGACCTGCCCGACCTGCCCGACTGGCTGGTCCAGCTCACCGGCGCGCTGTGGGACGGCCTGGAGCCCGGCACGGCGGGGGAGTGGGCCCGCCGCGTCCACGACGCCTGCGTCCGCCTCGACGGCCGGATCCCCCTCACCGTCGTCCATGACTGGCACGCCCGAACCGTCGTCCCGCTGCTGGCCGGACCCGGGGCCACGCCGTACGAGGCCGTACGGGCGCTGCACCTGAGGGCGGCGGAGGGCGAGCCGGTCGCGGAGGACGCCTGGGCCGCCGCCCTCGAATCCGCGCTGCGGGACGTCCACCGGCGCGCCTACCCGTACGCCGACGCCTTCGCCACGGCCGCGTCCAACGCCCTCGCCTGGGCGCGGACCAACGACTACGGCGAGGCGGAGGCCCGGGAGTTCGCGGACGGCTACGCCGAGCTCAACACCGGCGCCAACGTGACGTCGTACGCGGACGCCAACGCCCTCGTGCACGCCCGCGCGCTCGCGGCGGCCTACGCGGCGGCCGACCCGGCCGCCTACGCGGCGTGCTACCCGTTCGCCGCGGTGAACGCCTACGCCCTCGCGCTCGCCGGGCAGGGCACGGACACGGTGGACGGCCGGGAGGAGCGGCGCCGGGCGGCCTGCGGGCGGCTCGCGGCGGGCCTGGCCGGGAGCCTGGAGCGGGCCGCCGGGGCCTGAGGCGGGGGGAACGGTGAGGCGGGCGGGACCTGAGGGGCTGCCTGGGCCTGAGGGACCGCCGGCGCCTGAGGGGCCGGGGCCGGGAACCCCGGGAAAACGGACGGCCGTTCGATCCCGGCAACGCCGTTCCGGCCCCTTCGAGCACCGTCGAAACGCCTGGTGACACGGCTCCCGCCAGGCCACTCTGGCGTCGTCAGCAGCGGTGGCGGGACCGGCCCCGCCACCACCCTCCGGCGAAGGAGACGACGTATGAAACTCCGCGGATCACTGTCCGGCACGACCGCCCGGCTCGGCCTCGCGGCGGTCACCCTGGCCGGCGCCCTCGCCTGTGCCACGGTCGCCCCCGCGACGGCCGCCCCGGAACGGATCCAGGGCTGCGGCTGGAACGAGAGCAGGGGCGGCGAGCGCGCCTACTACGAGCACTGCGCCACCAACACCAACGTGTGGATCCAGGTCACGCGGTTCCCCCGGTCCAACTACCACCGCTGCGTCGGACCGGGCCGCACCAACCTGGACCTCGACGCCACCGGCGCCTGGTACGACAGCGGCTACCGGGGCGGCCTCTGCTCCCACCCGGGGGACACCGGGCCCTGACGGGCACGCCGAACGGCGGTCCGCCCCCCCCGTGAACGCGGGGCGGGCGGCCCGCCGTTGACGACGCGTCGCGTCAGGCCCGCGGCTTGGTCCCGTCGATGGCGACCCGGCGGCCGTAGCGGCTGTGCGGGTAGTAGTCCCAGATCGCGTGGTGCTGGACGCAGCGGTTGTCCCAGAACACCAGGGTCTTCGGCTGCCAGCGGACCCGGCAGACGAGCAGCGGCGTGCCGGCGATGTGCCGGTACAGCATCTCCAGCAGGGCATCGCTCTCCGCGGCCGACAGCTGCGGGATGTGCGAGGTGTACGGGCGGTTGACGAAGAGGAGCTTGCGGCCGGTCTCCGGGTGGCGGACGATGATCGGGTGCTCGTTCACCGGCACCTCGTACTCGGCCGGCGGGCCCTGCTTTCCCCACGGCTGGGCGCCGTCGTGGACGGCGGTGAGGCCCTCCAGGAACGCCTTCATGGCGGGGGAGAGCATCTCGTAGGCGAGGTGCATGTTGGCGAACATGGTGTCGCCGCCGCTGCCGGCCTCCGGTATGCGGGTGATGTGCAGCATCGAGCCGAGCGACGGCTCGGCGTCGGCGGTGCCGTCGGCGTGCCAGCCGTTGCCCGCCACGTTCCTCGACTCGGCCGACGCGCTGATCTCCAGCACGTACGGGTCGCTGTCGGGGGCGGCCAGCGCCACTGGGTGCAGCGGGCCGAAGTGCGTCGCGAACCGCTTGTGGTCCTCGGGCGTGATCTCCTGGTCGCGGAAGACCAGGACGTGATGGGCGAGGAAAGCGTCCTTGACCTCAGCGAGTTGACGCTCCGTCAGCTCCTGGGAGAGGTCGACACCGGAGACCTCCGCGCCGAGGACCGGGGTCAGCGGGTCCAGGGTGATGGTCTCGTAGGCGGGCTTCGGGCGGGTGGTGAGCGCCTTCACGGCGTCGAGTGCGTAGTCTTCCATGGCCTTTCCTGTACTGCGTCGCGGTAGGGGTGGGGGGCTTTCAGAGCCCGCGGTCGAGGAGTTCGGCGAGGATGACGCGGCCGAAGGCGAGGTTGCCGTGGATGATGTCGTCCTTCTCGCACAGCTCGGGCCGCTGCATGCCCGACGCGTCGGTGGTGCGGGCGCGCAGGTCCACGACCTCCACGCCCAGCTCGGCGACGGCTTGGCGGACGCGCTCCTGCGCCGCCATGAACACCTCGCGGTCCGACATGCCGGGCACCCGCTGCGGCGGCATCACCGCCAGCACCCGCAGGCCGAGGCCGCGGGCGTGGGCGTAGAACGCCAGCGCGTCGCGGACGCCCGCCCGGACGAGCGCGTCGAACAGCGGGCTGTCGAGGAAGCCCGGCGGGAAGGCGCCGCCGCGGGTGCGGTAGATCCGCCAGTTCTCGGTCGTCGCGACGAAGTGGGCGCTGAAGCCGAACGTGCACACCAGCGGCACGGTCAGCCGGTCCAGGCCCGCGACGCCCAGCTCGTCGAGGAACGAGCGGTAACGCGTTTCCGTCTCCGCGTCGCGGAAGACGACGTCGTTCCCGCGCAGGTCGTAGAAGCCGGCGGTGAAGTCCCGTCCCGAGCCGATGGGCCCGCCCGCGAACGGGACGCGGGCGGCCGCCGCGGCCCGGCCGACCGGACCGGCGTGGGAGTCGCCCAGCAGCAGGAAGCGGGCGGCGGCCGGCCTAGCGGGGGCTGTAGTAGTCGAGTACGGCGTCGTCACACTCGAAGTCCTCTCCGGCGGTGGGCTGGGCGGGGGAGCGGTCGGGGGCCGGTACGGCGGTATCAGAAGACGGGCGCCTTTCGAGCGCGCCGAAGAACCGGTCCATCACGAAGGCGACGCCCTCCGGCGTCACCGTCCGCAGGTTCGGCTCGAAGAACGCGCCGCGGAACGGAGTGCCGGTGACGATCTCGTACGACGGGAAGTAGTCGATGTGCGGGTGCTCGGCGGCGAGTTGGCCGGCGACGGCCCGCAGGACCGACTTCGAGTACGTGGTGGCGGTGAGGGCGTGCCCGCCGGTCGCGGTCGCCGTGAGCGGCACCGGCGAGACGGTGAGCAGCACCTTCAGCCCGGGGTTGACGGACCGGGCCAGCTCCAGGGCGGCGGTCAGGTCCCGGCGCACCTCGTCGAAGGTGAAGTTGTGGAAGACGTGCCGCGCGGGATCGAAGGTGCCGCGCAGGGTGCCCGGGCAGACCGGGTGGACCGTGCCGCTGTCGCGGTCGCGCCACGCCTCGGTCAGGCCCAGTGTGAAGATCAGGCAGTCCGCCTCGGCGAGGCCCTCGCGGACCGCGGCGAGCGTCGCCGCCCGCGCGGCGAACAGCTCCTCGGCGGAGGCGTACCCGGCCGGTTCGACCGCCGGGCGGCAGGGGTCGTGGAAGCGCCCGTCCTCCTGCCAGACCTCCTCGGGCGGCTCCTCCGCGCCCAGCGCCCACGCGAACCACTGGCGCAGCACGGCGGCGGTGTAGATGTTGCCGGTGCGGAAGGAGAACACGCCGAAGTGGCGGTCGCGGCGCTGCTCCGGCGTCAGGCCGGGCGGCGCGAGCTCGGTGTCGCGCCAGTTCATGCCCCGGTCGCGCAGGGCGCGGCCGATGTGCCGGGCGAAGCAGGACCCGGCCGTGAGGAGGACGTCGTCCTGGCCGATGGCGAACTTCGGCGTCCACAGGCCGTCGATGTCCGCCCACGCGGGCTCGGCGACCGCGGGCCGCCAGAAGGAGCGGGACGGAAGTGTCTGATAGGGATTCATGGGGTGTTGTCTCGGCCTCGGTTCGTCCGTGTGGTGGTCGGTGAGGGGCGGGCGGTCAGATACGGGCGGGCGGCTCCGGCGCCGGGACGCACGCCGCGTTGACGGCCTCGGCGACCGCCGTCACGTGCGGCGCCCGGACGATCCCGTAGTGCGTGGTGTCCAGGCACCGCGCCTCCGCCAGCAGCGGCAACCGCCCTGCCCACAACCGCCGTTGCTCCTGGGCCGGAACTCGGGACGGCAGCCCGGACTCCGCCCGGTCCGCGAGCCACAGCCGCACCGGCGTGCCGGGCAGCGGCGGCGGCTCGTGGGCCGCCATGCCGGCCAGGTTGGCGCGGCAGCAGCGCGCCAGCCGCTCGGCGTACGCCCGGGCCTCCGGACCCGCCGGGGCACCGGAGCCGGCCTCGGCCAGCTCCCGGGCGAACAGCCGCTCCAACTGCCCCTCGTCGTAGCCGAGTACGTCCTTCCCGGCGCCGGGCGGCGGCGGGTCGAGCAGGTACAGCTCCGCGACCGGCCCGTCGGCCGCCTCCGCCCCGGCCGCCATCGCCTGGGCCACCCACGCCCCGAACGACCAGCCGGCCAGCCGCCAGCGCCAGGCGTCCCGGGGGAAGCGCCGGCGCAGGGCCGCGAGGTAGCGGTCCGCGCGCTCGGCGACCGTCCAGTCCGGGGCCTCCGCGCCGCGCAGGCCCGGGTCGCTGATCAGACAGACCGTCAGCCGGGGATCGAGGGCCGACACCAGCTCGCGGTACGCCTGGACGTCGCCGCCGACCGGATGGACGAGGCACAGCACGTCGCCGCCCGCACCCTCCTGCCAGACGTCCAGCGGCACCTCGTCGGAGGGGGCACCGGAAGCGCCGGTGGCCGCCGCGAGGTGCGCCAGCACCTCCGTCAGGCTCACCCGGTGGCTCAGCCGCGACAGTTCGAGCTCGACGCCGTACTCGTCCTCGACCGTGCTGATGAGGTCGAGGAGGGTGAGCGAGTCGGCGCCGTGGTCGTAGAGCGACGCCTCCGGGTTGAGCTCGTCCACTCCCAGGGAGCGGCACAGCCACTCCGCGAGCCGCTCGGCGGCGGCCGGGGCCACCGTCGCCTCGGGCGCCGCCGGCCGGTCCCCGCCCGGCGGCGGCGCGTAGAAGACGCGCGCTTCCTCGGGATCCGTGGTGGACACCAGGAGCTGGGGCAGCCGCAGCCGCAGGGCGTCGGCGAACAGCCGCTGACCCTCCTTCACCGTCAGCCCCACCGCCAAATGCGCCTGGTGGCGGGCGTCGGCGTGCAGGGCGCCCAGCGCCATGCCGGTCTCGCTCCACACGTCCCAGTCGACGCCGATCCGCAGCGTGCTCCCGTCCCCCTGGTACCGGGCGAACCCGTCCAGCAGGCCGTTGGCGGCGGCGTAGTCGAACTGGCCGACGCCGCCGAACTGCGCCGCCATCGACGAGCAGTAGACGGCGAACGCGGGCCGGTCGCGCTCGATCAGCCGCTCCACCAGGAGCGCGCCGCGCAGCTTGGCCGCCGACGCCCGGCGCGCCGCCTCCGCGTCACGCCGGACCAGCAGGCCGCCCGCGGCCACGCCCGCCGCGTGCACCACGCCGTCGACACGGGTGGTGATCCGGTCGAGCACCGCCTCCAGTGCCGCCGTCGCGAGGTCCGCCTCCAGCAGATCGACGCGGTCGGCCCAGGGCGCCAGCTCCTCCGGCAGCTCCGCGCGGCGGGCCAGCAGCACGACCCGGCAGTCGGCGTGCTCCAGCAGCCAGGCGGCGACGCTGCGGCCGATGCCGCCCGTCCCGCCGAGCACCAGGTACGTCCCCGGGCCCACCGGCCGCGCCGGCGCCGCCACCGGGGCGGGCGCGGGCACCGGCAGCAGCGCCTGCCGCCACCAATAGCCCTGCCGCAGCGCCAGCCGGCGCGGCAGCTCCACGGCTGTGTCCGTCTCGTCCGCCGCGTCCGCCTCGGCCAGCAGCGCGGGCAGCGCCGCCCAGTCGGCCGGGGCGCGGCCCGGCAGGTCCAGCCAGCGGCCGTCGACGCCGCACTCCTGCGGCACGACCTCCGCCGCGCCCGCCAGCAGGCCGAGTTCGGGCCGGGTGACCGGGCCCTCGACGGGCTGGGCGCCGTACGACAGCCACCACGGGCGCAGCCGCGTCCCGGCGGGCAGCTCGGCGGCGGCCCGGAGCAGCGCGGCGGGCGTGTCGAGACAGGCCCACCGGGCGCGGTCCAGCGACTCCTCGCCGACGGGGCCTTCGACGGCGAGCGGCAGCGCGTGCAGCCAGTCGACCGTCTCCGCCCCGGAGGCACCGAGCGCGTCGAACACCAGCCGCAGCGACGCCGGGTCGGCCGGGTCGGCCTCGTACCGGTCCGCGCCCACGCGGGCGAAGGCCGCCGCGGCCCGGACGTGCGCCACCCGCTCGTACGCCGCCTCGAACGGGCGCAGCGTGCCGTCCGGGAGGGGGCCGTCCGTCAGGACGACGAGGGTGCCGGCGACGCGGGACGCCGGGTCCGCCGCCGCGTGGTGCCGCCGCACCCAGTGCGGCTGGCGCAGCCACTCCGCCTCCGGCAGGCGTTCGGGCCAGGAGGGCTCCGGTGCGGGGGCCGTCTCCTGTGCGGGGGCGGCCCGTTCGACCTCGTAGCGGGCCAGGTCGAAGGCGGGCGGCGGGAAGTCCCAGGGCGCCTGCGCCGGGCCCGCCGGCCAGCGGACGTCCGTACCGGCCCGCCAGGCGGCGGCCAGTTCCCCGGCCGTCCGGCCCACGGCGTCGACGGCCGTGCCGTCCGCCGTCACGGCCGTGCCGCCGGTCACCGTCCGCAGCCAGGCCACCGCCTCCGCCGCGTCGGCGCACACCGCCGCCGCCCGCCACCGGTGGGCCGGCCGCCCGGCCTGGAGGTGCCGCAGCACCCGCCCGTACGCCTCCGGGCGCGCCTCCAGGTAGTCGGCGATCCGGGCCGCGTCGGCGCGCAGCCCGGCCTCGCTGCCGCTGGACAGCGGCAGGACGGGCACGGCCGGCCCGGCCGCGTCGCGGGCGGCCGGTTCGACGGCCTCCAGGACGACGTGGGTGTTGGTGCCGCCGATGCCGAAGCTGCTCACCGCCGCGACCCGCGGCCGGTCCGCGGGCCAGGGCTCCGCCGCCGTCGGGATCCTGAACGGCAGCCGCTCGTCGGCGATCTGCGGGTTGAGCCGCCGGAAGCCGACGGTCGGCGGGACGATCCCGTGGTGCACGGCGAGCGCCGCCCGGACGAGACCGACGACGCCCGCCGCGGCCCCCAGGTGGCCCAGCTGGCTCTTCACCGACGACAGCGCGCACCGGCCCGGCTCCGCCAGGCCGTACGCCTGCCGCAGCGCGCCCACCTCTATGGGGTCGCCGAGCCGGGTGCCGGTGCCGTGCGCCTCGACGTAGCCGAGGTCGGCGGCGGTCCGGCCGCTGCGCCGCAGCGCGGTACGGATCACCTCGCGCTGCCCGGCGAGCGACGGCGCGCTGTAACTCATCTTGTCCGCGCCGTCGTTGTTGACGGCCGAGCCGGTCACCACGGCGTACACGGTGTCACCGTCCCGCCGGGCCAGCCGCAGCGGCTTGAGCACCACCACGCCGACACCGCTCGCGCCGACCGTCCCGGCCGCGTCGTCGCTGAAGGGGCGGCAGTGCCCGTCGGGGGAGAAGATGTGCTGCGACTGGTAGCGGTAGCCGCCGGTGAGCGTCGGGTCGACGAGGACACCGCCGGCCAGCATCACCTCCGCGTCCCCCTGGCGCAGCAGCCCGGCGGCGACGTGCACCGCGAGCAGCGAACTGGAGCACGCCGCCTGCACGGTGAACGCCGGGCCGGTCAGCCCCAGGTGGTAGGCGACCTTGGTGGTCAGGAAGTCCTTGTCGTGGTGCTGGGCCAGCCGGAACGCGTCCGGCAGCGCGGCCGGGTCGGCGTCCCGCAGCAGGGTCTGGAAGTAGGTGTTCTCCCCGCAGCCGGCGACGATGCCGGTGCGCCGCGCTCCCGTGTCGCCGGTGATCCCGGCGTGGGCCAGCGCCTGTACCGACGCCATCAGCAGATGGCGCTGCTGCGGGTCCATCAGCCGGGCCTCCTGGCGGCTGATGCCGAAGTGCTCCGGGTCGAAGTCCAGCGGGCCCGACAACTGGCTGCGCGCGCCCACGAGTCCGTCGGCCGCCTCGAAGGTCTCGATGCCGCGCCGGCCCTCGCGGACCAGGTCCCAGAAGGCGGCCAGGTCGTCCGCGCCGGGCAGCCGGACGGCCATGCCGACGACGGCGATCGGCTCGTCGGCGGCGGGACGGTCCTCCGCGACGGCGGGAGAGCCCGGCGCCGCGTCCCCCGCGACGGCGGGAGAGTCCGGCGCCCCGTCCGCCTCCAGGAAGCGGGCCAGCCGCCGGACGGAGACGTGCTCGAACAGGTCGGGGATCGAGAACCGCAGCCCAGGCTCGCCGGTGCAGCGCAGGTGGAAGCGCATCAGGTCGAGGCTGGACGCCCCGGCGTCGAAGAAGCGCTCGTCCGGGCCGACCGGACGGCCCAGCACCTCCTCCAGCAGCCGCGAGATCCGCGCCTCCAGCGGCGTCGGCGCCGGCCCGGAGGCACGTCCCGGGCGCAGGTCCGTCCCCGGCGCCGCCAGGGCCCGGCGGCGGTCCAGCTTGCCGCTGGGCGTCAGCGGCAGCGCCTCCACGACGCGGAAGCGGTCCACCCGCACGTGCGCGGGCAGCAGCCCGGCCAGATGCCTCGTCAGGTCGTCGGCGGCCGGCGGCTCGCCGTGGCACTGGAGGGACGCCACCAGGCGCCCGCCGTCCTGCGCCACGACCGCGTTGACGACGGCCGGGTGGCGCAGCAGCGCCGCCTCCACCTGCCCCAGCTCCAGCCGGTGACCGCTCAGCTTCACCTGCTGGTCCTCGCGGCCCAGGTAGTGCAGCAGCCCCCGCCGGTCGAAGGCCGCCCGGTCGCCGCTGCGGTAGAACAGCCCCTCCCCGGGGACCTCGGTGAACCGGGCGGCGTTGAGGTCGTCGTCGCCCAGGTAGCAGGGCGCGGCCATCGGGCCGCCGATCAGCAGGCTGCCCGGGCAGCCCGGCGGCACCGGCTCGCCCGCCGCGTCCACCACCCGCAGCACCGCGCCCGCCACCGGGCGGCCGATCGCCGGGCGGGACGGCCAGCCGGCCGGGTCGCCGTCCAGGCACAGCCCGCTGACGACGTGCGTCTCGGTCGGCCCGTAGTGGTTGAACAGCCGGGCGCCCGGCAGTCCAGCGAACCAGCTGCGGATGGCGTCGGTGCACAGCAACTGCTCGCCCGCCGTGACCACTTCGCGCAGCCGGGACGGGAAGCGGCCCAGCCGCACCCCGTGCTCGGCGAGCAACTGGAGGGCCACGTAAGGGAGGAAGAGGCGCTCGACGCCGGCCGTCTCCAACTGCTCCAGCAGCGCGGGCGCGTCGCGCCGCCAGCCGGGCCGGACCAGGTGCAGCCGGCCGCCGCCGGTGAGGGTGGTGAAGATCTCCTGGAACGACACGTCGAACGACAGCATCGAGAACTGCTGGGTGACCGCGGACCCCGCGAGCCCGCCGTCCGTCTCCTGCCAGCACAGCAGGTTGCACAGCGTCGCGTCGGGCACCTGGACACCCTTGGGGCGGCCCGTGGAGCCGGAGGTGAAGAGGGTGTACAGCGGGCGAGTGCCCGGGTTCTCCGGGAGGTCCGTGCCGTCCGGGGCCGCCGACAGCACCACCGGGTGGCGCGGCAGCCCCTCCGGGGCGATGGCGTCGAGCGCGGGGGCGCCGCCCGGCGGGACCAGTACGCACAGCGGCGCCGCCTGGTCCAGCACCTGCCGGAGCAACTCGGGCGGGTACGCCGGGTCCAGCGGGACGGCGGTCACCCCGAGCCGGGCCAGCGCGAGGAGCGCCACCACGTGCTCGGCCGACGGCTCCAGGTACAGGGCGACGCTCGCCGGACGGTAGGCGGGCGGCAGTGGGTGCCGGTCCCTGATCTCGAGGGCCAACCCCTCAGCGTACGCCGCGAGTTCGGCGTAGCGGATCTCCCGTCCCTCCGGCGTCACCACCGCCGTCGCCTCCGGGGTGCGGCGCACCTGGCGGGCGAAGCCCTCGGCCACCGTGGCGAACGCCGGCTCGGCCGCCGGGCCCCGGCCGGGCTCCGGCAGGGCGCGCCGGTAGCCGGCCACCAGCTCGGCCGGGGTCGTGTCGCCGCCCTCGGCGAGCGCGTCCAGGCCCCGCCGGAACAGGCCGTCCATGGCGGCGACCTCGTCGGCCGTGAAGTGGTCGGCCGCGTACTCCCACAGACAGTCCAGGCCGTCGCGGCGCTCCACGACGGACAGCGTCATCGGGCACTTGGCGTCCGCGGGCGCCGGCCACAGCGGACGGGCCGTGACGCCCGGCAGGGACAGCGCGGAGAAGTCCGTGTTCTCCAGGACGAACAGGAAGTCGAAGGGCGGCCCGTCCGGGCTGGCCGGCCGGTCGGCCAGGACGTCGGCGAACGCCACGTCCTGCCGCTCCAGCACTTCCCGCACCAGCCCGCCCTGGCGCAGCAGTTGACCGCGCAGACTCTCGCGCGGCGCCACCTCGACGGGCAGCGGCACGGTGTTGGCGAACATGCCGACGCTGTCCGCGAACTCCCGCACCGGCCGGTTGGCCACCGGGCCCGCCAGCCGCGGCCGGGTCCGGCCCGCCACCCCGTACAGGCTCCACGCGTACACGCCCAGCAGCAGCTGGAAGCGGGTGAGCCCCAGGTCGGCGCAGAGCCGGTCGAGTACCGCGCGCCGCTCGCCGTCGAGCGTGGTGCGCAGCAGCCGCCCCGGCTCCGCCGGCCGGGGGAGGGACGGCAGGGCCGGTTCCGCCTCCTCGACGCCGTCCAGGCGTGCGCGCAGCGCGGCCCGCTGCTCGGCGTAGCCGGGCGTAGCGAACCAGGCGGCCTGCCACCCGGCGAAGTCCAGCGGCGTGGGCACGGCGGCCGGCTCCTCGGGCTCCGCGCCGGACACCAGGGCCGCGTACGCCGCGGACACCTCCTCGAACAGCACGTTCAGCGACCAGCCGTCGATCGCGATGTGGTGCAGCCGCAGCAGCAGCGTCCCGCCGCCGTCGCCGTCCGGAAGCCAGCGGGTGTGGAACATCTCGGGCCGGGCCAGGTCGAACGGCGCGGTGAGGAAACGGCGTTGCGCCTCGTCCCCGGTGTCCGTGCCGGTCACCCACGGGTCGTAGGGCGCGCCGACCTCCTGCCGCAGGCCCTCGGCCGCGGGGACGAAGGCCGTACGCAGCGCGGGATGGCGGGCCACCAGCCGGCGCAGCGCCTCGCGGAGCGCGCCGGTGTCCACGGCGCCGTCCAGCCGGAAGGCCATGCCGACGTGGTACGCGCGGGAGTCCGGGTCCCGCTGCTGGAGCAGCCACAGCCGCTGCTGCTCCGAGGTCGCGGGCGCGGTGAGGGCGTTCGTCGGCGCGGGCACCGGCGGGTACGCGGCCGGGGCGCCGTCGCGCAGGGCGGCGAGGGCGGCGGCCAGGGACGCGAAGTCACCCTCGACCACGGCCGCGCGCGGCGGCTCACAGCCCCAGCGGCGGCGCGCCTCGAAGCGCAGCCGCAGCGCCTTGAGCGAGTCGCCGCCACTGGCGATCCAGCGGTCGCCCGGCCGCAGGCCGGTGACACCCAGCACGTCCTCGGCCAGGTCCAGCACCTCGCGCTGCCACGCCGTCACCTCGTCGGCGCCGACCGCGCGTTCGGGGCGCCACGGCTCCTCGGCGCCCGCGAGCAGCGCGGCCTCGTCGACCTTGCCGTTGGCGTTCCGCGGCAGGGCCGCCACCCGGTAGAGGTGGTGCGGGCGCATGTACGGCGGCAGGGCCGCGGACAGATGGCGGTCGAACTCCTCGTACGCCAGCCCCTCGTCCGGCACCACGAACGCCAGCAGCTCCAGCACCCCGGCCGCGTCGGGCCGGGCGCACACATGGGCGCGGCGGACGGACGGATGGGCGGTGATCCGCTGCTCCAGCTCGCCGGGCTCGATGCGGAAGCCCCGCACCTTCACCTGCCGGTCCGCGCGCCCGACGTAGGTGACGAGCCCGTCGTCGTCCAGCCGGACGAGGTCGCCGGTGCGGTAGTACCGCTCCCGGCCGCCGTCGTGCCACGGCAGGCGGACGAACGCGCGGGCGGTCTCCTCGGGACGGTTGCGGTAACCGGCTGCCAACCCCTCGCCGGAGAGCAGGAGTTCGGCCAGCTCGCCCGGGGCGGCCGGGCGGTCGTCGGCCACGGCCAGCGTGCCGGTGCCCGGCAGCGGGCGGCCGATCGGCACCGCGTCGCCGTCGAAGTCGCGCGGGATCGGGTGGATCAGCGCGAACGTCGCGCACTCCGTCGGCCCGTACACGTTGTAGAGCGTCGTGGCGCTGCCGGGGTTGGCGCGGTACCAGTCGCGGATGACGCGCGGGGTGAGCTTCTCACCGCCGATCAGCACCTCGCCGATCCCGGAGAAGCAGTCGGGGACGGTGTCGGCCACGGCGTTGAACAGGGCCGTGGTGACGAACAGGGTGTCGACCCGGGCGTCGCGCAGCGCGGCGTCCAGCAGCTCGGGCGACTGCGCCGTCGCGTCGTCGATCACCACGCAGCAGCCGCCGGTCAGCAGCGGCACCCACACCTCGAAGCTCAGCGCGTCGAACGCCGGGTTGGCCAGCCAGGCGTGCCGCTTCGGGCCGCCGGGCCGCAGCCAGCCCGGCCGGGCCAGCCGCAGGATCCCGGCGTCCGGCACCTCCACGCCCTTGGGGAGGCCGGTGGTGCCCGAGGTGTAGAAGACGAACGCCGTGCCGGACGGGTCGGCCGCCGGCTCGTCCGGCTGCTCGTCATCCATCGCCGGGCCGGCTTCCAGGGCCGCCGCCTCCAGCGGGGTGACGCCCTCGCCCGCGCCGGCGGGCGGCGTCCCGTCATGCACCACGACGGTGGCGCCCGAGTCGGCGAGGATGTGCCGCTGCCGGCCGGCCGGGCTCTGCGCGTCCAGCGGGACCACCACCGCGCCCAGCCGCAGCACGCCCAGCATCACCCGGACCAGTCGCGCCGAGCGCGGCAGCGCCACGGCCACCGCCTGCCCCGGCCGCACCCCGTGGGCGCGCAGGGCGCGGGCGACGGCGGCGGAACCGGCGTCGAGCGCGGCGTAGTCGAGGATGTGGTCGCCCTCCACCACGGCGGGGGCGGACGGGGTGCGGCGGGCCCGGTCGAGGACGCTCCGGGCCAGGCCGAGGGGGATGTTCGTCATCGTGTCTCCTGCGCCGGGGCGGTACGGGGGGTGGGGACGGCGGCGGGGGACGCCGGGAGGCGGGACAGCTCGGCCTCGATCAGCGCGGCCACGCGGGTCACGCCGCCGCCCTCCAGCACGTCCCAGTGGCCGCACGCGAGCGGCTCGACGGTCAGGTCCGCGCCGGTCCGACGGGTCCAGAACTCCCGCTGGCGGGCCAGCTGTCCGGGCGCCACCCGGTCGTCCTCCGGGCCCTCGGCCTGGAGCAGCACCGTGCGGGCGGCCGTCGGCGGGACCTCGTAGTCGCGCGTCGTCAGCCGGCTGTGGTTGTAGACCTGGAAGTACCGCTCGATCTGCTCGTCGTCGATGCCCGGGTACATCCCGTTGAAGCGGACGAGCTTGTCGCGGAACTCGGCGAGCTCCACCGGCTCGATCGCGGCCCGCTCGGCGGGGTCGTCGGTGCCGTGGGTGTCCAGCAGCACGACGCTCACCTCCGTGCGGCCGGCCGCCGCCAGCCTGCGGCCCATCTCGTGGGCGATCAGGCCGCCGTACGACAGCCCGGTGAGCACCAGCGGCCCCTCGGGCAGCGGCTCGATCAGCCGCAGGTACTCCTCCGCCATCGCCTCGACGGTGGGCAGGAACGATTCGCCCTCGTTGAGGCCCGGTGCCTGGACGCCGGTCACGCCGACCTCGTCCGGCAGCAGCCCGGCAAGCGGCAGGTAGCAGAAGGCCGTACCGCCGGCCGGGTGAACGCAGACCACCCGCGCCGCACCGGCCCCCGCGCGGAACTCGATCAGGCTCCCGGGGCGGCGCCCCGCTGCGCCCTCGCGGAGCAGGCCGCCCAGCGCCTCGATCGTCGGGTGCAGCAGGACGTCCCGCACCTGGAGCGTCACGCCGAACGCCTCGCGGACCGCGTGCGCCAGCTTGATGGCGGAGATCGACGTGCCGCCGAGGGCGAAGAAGTCGTCCCGGACGCCGATGTCCTGGTGCAGCAGGACACTCCGCCATATCTGATACAGCGTCAGTTCGATGTCGTCGCGCGGGCTCGCCTGGTTGACCGCGGCCGGGCCGCGCGACGCGGCCCGCTCCAGCACCGCCGCGCGGTCGAGCTTGCCGTTGGCCGTCAGCGGCAGCCGCGGGAACTCCACGAAGACCTGCGGGATCATGTAGTCCGGCAGCCGCCGGGCCAGCGCCGCCCGCCACTCCGCCGCCGGACGCGGCTCCGCGCCGTCCCGCCCCACGGCCGCCACCAGGACGGGTCCGCCCCGCGCGGCGCGGTCCACCAGCACCGCCGCCTCGCCGACGCCCGGCTCGGCCCGCAGCGCGGCCTCCACCTCGCCCGGCTCGATCCGGAACCCGCGCAGCTTCACCTGGTCGTCCCGGCGCCCCGCGTACTCCAGTTCGCCGTCCGACAGCCACCGGGCCAGGTCGCCGGTGCGGTACATCCGCCCGCCCGGTACGAACGGGTCGGCCACGAACCGCCCGGCTGTCGGCCCCGGACGGCCCAGATAGCCGCGGGCCAGGCCCGCCCCCGCCACGTACACCTCACCCGGCACACCCGGCGGCACCGGCCGCAGCCGCTCGTCCAGCACGTACACCCGGGTGTTGGCGATGGGCCGGCCCACCGGGCTCTGCCGGTCCAGTGGCCGGGGCGTGAAGTACGCCGTGCTGTACACCGTCGTCTCCGTCGGCCCGTAGCCGTACAGCAGCCGCAGCCCCGGCAGGGCCTCGGTGAGACGGTGCAGCGTGCCCTCGGGCAGCGACTCCACTCCCGTCAGCAACTGCCGTAGCGCCAGCCCCTTCAGCCGCTCGCCGGGGGCCTCGTCGATCCACCGGACGAAGGCCGGCGGCAGGAACGCCTGCGCCACCCGGTGCTCCCGCATCCAGTCCAGCAGCGCCGCCGGGTCGAGGCGCACCTCGTCCGGGACCGGGCACAGCACGCCCCCGGTGGTCAGCGGCAGCAGCAGCTCCTGCTGGGCCACGTCGAAGCCGGTGCTCGCCCACTGCGACGCGGGCTCGCCGGGCAGCGCGCCGCAGCGTGCCACCCAGTGGTCCAGCAGGTTGAGGACGGCGCGGTGCGGCACCGCCACGCCCTTCGGACGGCCGGTCGAACCGGACGTGTAGATGACGTACGCCAGGTCGTCGGGGGAGACGGCGACGCCGGGCGCGTCCTCGCGGTCCGCCGCCACGGAGGCGAGCGCCGTCCAGCCTTCGGGCGGCGCCGGCTCACCGCTCAGCACCACGGCGGGACCGGCGTCCTCCACCATGCCGGCCAGCCGCTCGTGCGGCAGGTCCGGGTCGAGCGGCAGACACGTCCCACCCGCCTTGAGGACGCCGAGGGCGCCCACCGCGAGCTCCGCCGACCGCCGGACGTGCAGCCCCACGACGTGGCCGCGCCGCACGCCCCGGGCGATCAGGGCGTGGGCCAGCCGGTTGGCGCGCCGGTCCAGCTCCGCGTAGGCGAGGCGGACGGTGCCGTCCACCACGGCCGGCGCGTCCGGGCGCGTCCTGGCCTGCTCCTCGAAACGCTCCACCAGCCCCGCCGGGGCGCCCGGCAGGGCGGTGGCGTTCCACTCCTCCAGTACCCGGCGGCGCTCCGGCCCGTCGAGCAGCGTCAGATCCGCCACCGGGCGCTCCGGGCCGTCCGCCATCCACGCCAGCACCTGCCGCAGCCGGCCGACGTACCGCTCGGCCGTCACCTCGTCGAACAGCGCCTCGGCGTACCGCAGGCTGCCGGTCAGCCGGCCGTCCTTCTCCGCCGCCATCAGCGTCAGGTCGAAGGTGGCACCCGGCGCCGGGAGCGGCAGCGGCGTCACCTCGGTGCCCGTCAGGTCCAGCGCGCCGCCGTCCGTGTACTGCCACGCCAGCATGTTCTGGAACAGCGGGGTGTGCGCCGGGCTGCGCACCGGTTTCACCAGCTCCACCACGTGCTCGAACGGCAGGTCCTGGCGGCGGAGTCCGGCCCGCGCCACCGTCCGTACGCGGTCCAGCGCCTCGGCGACCGTCGGTGCACCGGACAGGTCGACGCGCAGCGCGAGGGTGTTGACGAAGAATCCGGCGACGTCCTCGACGTCGCCCCGCCGGCGGTTCGCGACGGGTATCCCGACGACGAGATCCCGCTGCCCGGACATCCGGGAAAGGAGCAGGGACCAGCCGGTGAGCACGGTCATGAACAAACTGGCGCCCTGCCGCTCGCCGAGCGACTTCACCGCCGCCGTCAGTTCCGCGTCGAAAGCGAACCGTACCTCGGCGCCGCGGTAATCCTGTTCCGCCGGACGCGGCCGGTCCGTGGGGAGTTCCAGCAGCGGCGGCGCCCCGGTCAGGGATTCCGTCCAATAGGCGGCCTGCTCCGCGAACGTTCCGTCCTCCCACTCCCGCTTCTGCCGCACGGCGTAATCCGGGTATCCGGAGACGAGCGGGGGCAGCGGGTCGGGCGCACCGCGCAGGAACGCGGTGTAAAGGGCGCCGAGTTCCCGCATCAGCAGGACTTCCGTCCACCCGTCGTAAATGGTGTGGTGGAAGGTCAGCAGCAGGTGGTGCCGGTCCTCGCCCAGGACGACCAGCCGGCCGCGCGCGAGCGGGCCGCGGGCCAGGTCGAAGGGGGCCGCGGCCTCCTCCCTCCGCAGTCGCTCCAGCCGCCGCTCCACCTCGGCGTCGGCGCCGACGGCCCGCGACAGGTCGTCCACGGACAGCGCGAACCCGGTGTCCGCCGGGTCGACCTGCTGGAACACCTCGCCGTCCACCGCCAACAGGCGAGTCCGCAGGGCCTCGTGGCGTGCCGTCAGGGCGTCGAGCGCGCGGGCCAGGGCGGAGCGGTCGAGGGGGCCCCGCACGTCGAAGGCGAGCGGTACGTGGTACGCCTCGCTCGCGCCCGGCAGTTGGGCCAGGAACCACAGCCGTCGCTGGGCGAACGACGCCGGGACGCGGTCCGGCGCGGCGGGGTCCCGGGCGAGGCCGGCCGACACGCCATCGGGGGCGGCGGGCGGCCCGCCGGCCGCCGCCTTCCGCGCCGCGTACGGCTGTTGGGGGAGAGGGGCGCTGGGGGTCTGCTGCGCGGGCAAGGCTGCTTCTCCTCAAGGGGAGGTGGTTCTGCGGCGGGCTTCCGCCGCCCGGGGCCCGGGATCGCCGGACGGGAGGGACGGGAACCCGCCCGGCACGGCACCGCTTTGTACGGAGGGGGAAGGGGGAAAGCGGGGCCGCGTGGGGGCGTGCGTTCGCGTGGGGGGAATCCGGCTGCTGCACCGGTAACGACCGGCCGTCATGAACGACTTCATGAGGCGTCGTCAAGCATGGCAAACCTCCGGGCCGCACTGGTCGCCGGGGCGTGACGAACGCGGGACGACAGGCGCCGTGTATCGGTGTCTGGGCTGTACGGCGATGATTGATCACTGAATGAGGAGTGTCAATGGGTGATCGCCTGAATGTGATCCTGCTCCCGCATCCTGCGGCCGTCAGATAGATGGCCAGGGCAATGACCGCTTGCGGGGAAGGGGAGCGCTTCCGAAACTCGAAGGGTATGCGCAGGTCGCGACCGCTGAGAATACCGACGGGTAATACTCGCGTGACCGCCATGATCAAGATCGAAAATCGAGGAACGTCCGAGGGTCCGGTCCCGAGATCGGTCGGCTAAAGCGGTAAAGGCCGCCTGCCGCATCGGTGAATCGGACGGCGCGCCGCGGAGCCCGGGCCGGGAGGGGCGCGGGGGCGGCGGGGCGGCCGACGGACGGCGTACGAGACGGCCGACGGGTGGCGCCCGGGTGAACGCCGGCGAGCGGAACGGTGACGAAACCCCCGCCCGCAGACCGGAAACCTTCCGTCAAGATCCTTTCTGGACAGGAAGATTGGCGCTCAAGCGTGTTCTACTCCGGAGCTCCGCCCCGATAGAACCTGATCGTCAACAACAACCTCATGTCTGCGCCCCACAAGGGAGAGATCGTGAAGCGGATGGGATGGGCCGTCACCGCGGCCGTCACCACCATCGTCCTGGCCCAGTCGTCCCTCGCCGCCCAGGCGGCGGACTCCACCTCCGGGTGGCGGGCCCCCTCGTGCGCCAAGGTCGCCGGCGACGGCGCCGTCACCTTCACCACCGACGACGGCGCGACCCTCGTCCCGACGACGGGCACCCTGAAGTCCGTCAGCTACACCCACGGCCTGGTCGCGCTGGACACCCCCAACACGCTCCTCGCCACGCACAACGACGAGCTCCAGCGCTCGACGGACGCCGGCTGCACCTGGACCAAGGTCGCGACGCTCGGCAGCGGCTCCACCTGGCTGACCGCCGCCACCGGCGGCCGGGCCTTCGCCTGGGAGAAGAACGGCGGCTACCTGGCCCGCGTCGACGGCAAGACCGTCACCAAGCTGTCCTCGCCCAGCGCCGACATCGTCGGCGTCGGCACCGACAAGGCGCGCCGCGACCACGTCCGCCTCGCCGGCAGCGATGGACAGCTTTACGACTCGACGGACGCCGGCGCCACCTGGAAGCCGGTCGGCAAGCTCGCCTTCGGCCCGGGCGCCAACCTCTACACCGTGTCCTTCGACCCCGCCGACCTCGACCACGCGGTCGCCGGCGGCATGACGACCGGCGGCGCGGTCACCACCGACGGCGGCGCCACCTGGACCGCCGCCACCGGCCTGTCCGCCACGGCCGGCGGCAAGGCCAACCTCTTCGCCGCGTCCGTCTCCCCGGCCGACCGCAACGTCGTCTACGCCCTGGGCATCGACCTCGTGGAGGCCGCGCCGAGCTCGGGCGCCGAGGGCCGGCACCTGTACCGGTCCACCGACGGCGGCCGGACGTACACCCGGATCGTCGACGACACCCCGGACACCGAGCTCACCAACAGCACCCTGCTGGCGCCGAGCCCCGTGGACGCGAACGTCCTGTACTTCGAGTACGGCACGTACTTCCAGGCGTACGGCACCGACCTGTACCGCTATGACGCGCGGACGGGCAAGGTCGGCAAGACGCACAACGCCCACGACGGCATCTCGGCCATCGCCTTCAACCCGGCCCGGCCGTCCGTGATGTACCTGGGCCTCGAAGAGGTGCGGATCGACCACTGACCCGGCGCCCCGCCCGGGGAATCCTCCCGGACGGGACGGACGGAGCCCGGCCCGCGCGCACGTGGAGGTCGTGCGGGCCGGCGGCCCTCTTCGGTGGCCGCCCGGCAGACGCGGCGCCGGCGTGACCACTGTGGCGGCCGCGCATACGGAGAGCCGTGCTCGCGGCCTTCGCCGAGGGCGACGGCGGCCACCACCGGCCGCCGCTCACCGACTTCGGCTGAGCGGCGGCTTCAGGGGACGTACGCGCCGAGCGGCGCCGGGACGAGGCCGGCCTCCCGCGCCGCGTCGAGGGCGCGGCCCAGGTCGGCGGTCAGGGTGGGGGTGAAGTGCAGCAGGACCACGTCGCCGCGCCGCAGCCGCGGCACCGGCGGGGGAGCGTCTCCCCAGGTCGTGAAGTCGTGCGTCCAGGTGACCAGCGCCCGGACGCCGCACGCGCGCGCGGCGGCCCGGGTGGTGTCGTCGTAGCGGCCGAACGGCGGGCGCAGCAGGACGGGCGCCCGCCCGAACGCGGCGGCCAGCCGGTCGCGGGCCCCGCAGATCTCCCGCCGCTGCCCCGCGGGGTCGAGCGTGGTGAGGTCGGGGTGGCCGACGGTGTGGTTGCCCACGGCCGACCGGCGCCCCGCGGTCAACTGCCAGAAGTAGCCGGGGTCCTGATCCACGGCGCCGGGGAGCGGGAAGAGGGAGACCGGGACCCTCCGGTCGCGCAGCAGGGCCGCCGCCGAGGGATCGCGGTACCAGCCGTCGTCGATCGTGAGGAAGACGACGCGGTCGTGCGTCGGTATGCGGGAGAGTGCCGGCGGCAGGACCGGCCGTCCGGCGCCGTGGGCGGCGGCGGAGCCCGACGGCCCGGTGAGGACCGTGAACAGCAGGAGGGCGAGGAGCAGGGTGAGGGTGGCGCGGCGTCCTGGCATGACCGCATGGTTGGTTCAGACCAACACGCTGTCAAGGGTTCGCCGGCCCGCGGGCCGGTATGCGTCGGATGACGGCATCGCTGTCCGGACGTGCCGTCAGGCCCGGCGGTCGGCTGTCACCAGGGGGCCCTCGATGAGGTCGCGCAGTTGGGAGCGGGCGGTGATGCCGAGCTTCGGGAAGCTGCGGTAGAGGTGCGAGCCGACCGTGCGCGGGGAGAGGAAGAGCCGCTCGCCGATCTCCCGGTTGGTCAGCCCGCGGGCGGCGAGCCCGACGATCTGCCGCTGCTGCGGGGAGAGTTCGGCGAGCGCGTCGGGGGCGGTGTCGATGACGTCGAGGCCGGCGGCGCGTGCTTCCGTGCGGGCGCGCTCGGTCCACGGGCGCGCGCCCAGGCGCCGGAAGACCTCCAGGGCTTCGGTGAGCGGCGCTCGAGCCTCCGCGATGCGGCGGCGGCGCCGTATCCACTCGGCGAGGTCCAGCAGGGTCTGGGCGCGTTCGAAGGGCCAGTGTTCCAGTACGGGGTCCGCCAGGGCCGCCCGGAGGTGCGGCTCGGCGTCCCGGGGGCCGGCCAGCAGGCCACGCGCGCGGTCGATCAGCGCGCGCAGGCGGGGTGAGGCGTCGCGGGCGAGGGTGCGCGCGGCACGTTCGACGATCGCGGCGGCCTCCGCGCGCCGGCCGGCGCGCACCGCCGCGGCGGCCAGATCCGCCAGGGCCGGGTAGGAGGCGTGGTAGTGCACGGGGCCGCCATCCGCCGTGAAAACCGAGCGGAGTTGGTCGTACGCCGGCTCGTAGGCGCCCTCCGCGAGGACCGCGGCGCCGAGCGCGCGGCGGGCGAAGACGGACACCGAACGGCTCTCCAGCGGGTCGACGAGGGCGAGCGCCTCCTCGGCCCGGGCGCGGGCGGCCGTCGGGTCGCCCTGGTAGGCCAGCACAGCGGCGTCCACCGCGGCCGCGCACGCCACGGCGTGGTCCAGGCCGGCCGCCGCACCGACCGCGCCGCCGCGGGCGCAGGCTTCCCGCGCCCGCCCCCACCTGCCCAGATCCACATAGCTCCAGGCGGCCGCGCCGCCCAGGCCCTCCGGTAGCGCTCCGCGCGACCCCCAGCGGTCGAACGCCTCGTCGAAGGCGCGGACGGCCCGTGGGGTCTCGTCGAGCAGCCAGGCCATGACACCGTAGGCGGCGAGCCGGTCGGGACGGCGGCGTGCCTCGGCGGCGACCCGCGGGAGCAGCGCGAGGAGTCCGGCCCGGTCGTCGAAGGGGTCGGACACGGCCCGCACCCAGGCGCGCAGCCATGCGTGGGAGGCGTCCTGGCGCAGGCCGCGCAGGGCGGCCCCGACGCGGTGCCGCTGGGCGTCCTGCCCGGAGTAGTAACGGACCACGGCGGCGCCGGCCAGGGCGCCCAGCGCGGCGGACGGCTCGACGGGGTTCAACTCCTCGGCGGTCTCCAGGAGTCGGGGGAAGACCACGCTGTGGCGCGCCGTCAGTACGGCCAGCCGTCCGGCCTGCGCCCCGGCTTCGGCGAGGAGGGACGCGTCGTCGGTGCGGGCCCGTACCGCGGCCGCCAGCTCCTCGACCCAGGCGAGGTCGCCGGTGAGCGCCGCCTCCGCGGCGGCGTCGACGAGCAGCCGGGCGCCGTGCTCGGGGCGCGGCGAGAGGTCGGCGGCCCGCTGCAGGGCCTTGGCCGCCGCCGCGTGGCCGCCGCGGCGACGGGCCCGGTGGGCCGTCCGCTCCAGTTCCCCCGACACGGCCGCGTCCGGGCGCCTGGCCGCGGCGGCGAGGTGCCAGGCACGCCGGTCGGGCTCGTCCCGCAGCAGCTCGGCGAGCGCCAGGTGGGCCTCGCGCCGGGCGGCGGGGGACGCGGCGTGGTACACGGCGGAGCGGACGAGGGGATGGCTGAACCGTACGTCGTGCCCGGTGCGCCGGATCAGCCCGGCCCGCTCGGCAGGCGGCCATGCCTCGTCCTCGGCGTCCGGGACGGTGGCGGGGACGGCGATCGCGGAGTCGACGGTGTCCATGGCGGCCAGGAGCAGCAGGGCCCGTGTGGTGGGGGCGGGCAGGTCGTCCAGGCGGGCCGCGAAGATCTGCTCCAGGCGAGCGGTGAGCGGGAGCGGGCCCGCGGGCGGCGCCTTCGCGGCCGGCCCGCGTACGGCGGCCGCTTTCGCCAGTTCGGTCAGCGCGAGGGGGTTGCCCTGGGCCTGGTCGAGGATCCGCGTCCTGGTCCGGCCGGTGGGGCCGTGGGGCCGCAGGTCCAGCAGACGGCCGGCCTCGGCGGCGTCGAGCGGTCCCAGGGTGAGCGTGGGCACGTGCCGGTCGAAGCCCGGGAGGCGATCGCCGGCACGGGCCGCGATCAGCATCGTGACCGGCTCGCCCGCGAGGCGCCGGGCGGCGAAGGAGAGGACGTCCAGGGAAGCGCGGTCGCACCACTGCGCGTCGTCGAGCACCACGAGCACGGGCGCGCGCTCTCCCTGGGCCGAGAGCACGCTCAGGACGGCGACGCCGACCAGCATGAGGTCGCCGTCCGCCGTGGCCGGGCCCATGCCGAGGGCGCCGTGCAGCGCCGCACGCTGCCGCTCCGGCAGCCCGTCGATGTCGGCCGGGACGGGCCGCAGCAGTTGGTGCAGGGCGGAGAACGCCAGGCCCGACTCCGACTGGCGGCCCTCGGCGCGCAGGACCCGGGCGCCGCCCGCCGCGGCCCGCCGTACCGCGCGGTCGAGCAGCGAGCTCTTTCCCATGCCCACGTCGCCGAGGAGCAGCAGGACGGGGTCCTCCGTGGCCGAGTCCATCGCGCGGAAGAGGCGTGCCAGTTCCGCGTCCCGGCCGACGATCCGTTCCCTCCCGTGCGCTTCCACGACGTCAGGCTACAAGCGGCCCGGACCGTGCGCGGACGGTGCGCCAAGGTGCAGTCAGGTGTCGGATACCGCCGTACCGGCGCCGCCCGTAGGTTCCGGGAAAGCCCCCGAATCCTTGAGGAACCCATGGAACAGATCATGCTCGGCGACGTCTCCGTCACCCGCGTCCGGGAGTACTACGGGTCCGTGGAGATGGAGCCCCACGCCTTCTTCCCGGAAAGCTCCCGGGACGTCTGGAAGAACGGCGCCCACTGGCTGGCCCCGCACTTCCTGAATTCCGAGACCAGGATGGTGCGTTCGGCGATCCAGACCTGGCTGCTGCGCAGCCAGGGCCGGACCATCCTCGTCGACACCGGTGTGGGCAACCACAAGGAGCGCCCGTACGCGCCGGTCTGGAGCCACCTGGAGACGGACTTCCTGGCCAACCTCGCCCGGGCCGGCGTCCGGCCCGAAGACGTGGACATCGTGATCAACACACATCTCCACGTCGACCACGTCGGCTGGAACACCTACCTGGACGGGCGGCAGTGGACACCCACGTTCCCCAACGCCACCTACCTGATCCCGAAGGACGACTTCGACTTCTGGGACCCGCGGAACGGCCACGAGCCGCTGATCGGCCGCGGCAACCAGAACGTCTTCGAGGACAGCGTGGCCCCGGTGCACGCCGCCGGCCAGACACTGCTGTGGGAGAACAGCCACCACATCGACTCCGACCTGCGCCTGGACGCGGCTCCCGGCCACACCCCCGGCTCCTCCGTGCTGACCCTCGGCTCCGGGACGGACCGCGCGGTGTTCGTCGGCGACTTGCTGCACAACCCGGTGCAGATCCTCGAACCGGACGCCAACAGCTGCTTCTGCGAGGACCCCGCGGGCGCCCGCGTCACCCGCCGCAAGGTACTGGGCTGGGCGGCCGACAACAACGCGCTCGTGATCCCCGCCCACCTGGGCGGCCACGGCGCCGCCGAAGTCGTGCGCACCGGCGGCACGTTCGACATCAAGGGCTGGGCGCCCTTCACCCCCTACTCCGAGCAGGGCTGACGCCCGCGGAAAGGCATCGCCGTGACCCACGAACCCGAACCCGTCGTCACCACCGCGCGGGGCGCCGTCCGCGGCCTGCGCCGCGCCGACGGCACCGCCGCCTTCCTGAACATCCCCTACGCCGCTCCTCCCCTGGGCGCCGGCCGGTTCGCCCCGCCACAGCCGCACGACCCCTGGGACGGCGTACGGGACGCCACCACGCCCGGCCCCAACGCCCCCCAGGCGGAGCGCAAGCTCGGCAGCGTGGACATGTCCCCCTACTTCGGCACCGGCTGGAGCGGGGGAGAGGACTACCTCACCGTCAACGTCTTCCGGCCCGCGGCCGGTGCCGACGGCCTGCCCGTCATGGTGTTCGTCCACGGCGGCGGATTCGTCGCCGGGTCGACGCGGTCCCCGCTGTACGACGGCTCCGCCTTCGCCCGCGACGGCGTCGTCCTGGTCACCTCCAACTACCGGCTCGGCATCGCCGGGTTCCTCGACATCCCCGGGGCGCCCGCCAACCGCGGCCTGCTCGACGTCGTCGCCGCGCTGCGCTGGGTGCGGGAGAACATCGCCGCCTTCGGGGGCGACCCGGGCAACGTCACCCTCTTCGGCCAGTCGGCCGGGGCGACCATCGTCGGCGGCGTCCTCGCCACCCCCGACGCCGCGGGCCTGTTCCGCCGGGCGATCACGCAGAGCGGCAGCGGCCTGGGCGCGTTCACGACCGAGCAGGCCGCCCGTGTCACCAAGGCCGCGGCCGGGACCCTGGGCATCGAGCCGCACGCCGACGCCTTCGCGGACGTCTCCGACGAGCACCTGGTCGCGGCCGCCTCCCGGCTCGCGGGCATCGACCTGCGGACCGCCACCCATCACGACCCGCTGATCGGCCTCAGCCCGTTCGGCCTGGTCCTCGACACCCAGCCCGCCGAGTCCGTCGCCGCCGGCCTGAGCGCCGACGTCGACCTGCTCGTCGGGACCAACACCGAGGAGGGAAACCTCTACCTGGTCCCGGTGGGCCAGTACGCCACCTCGACCGCCGCGGACGTCCACGACACGGCGGCTCGCTCGCACCCGGAGCCCGCGCGGCTCGTGCGGACGTACCGCGCGACACGCCCCGAGGCGTCCTCCGGCGAGCTGCGTTCGGCCATCATGGGCGACGCGCTGTTCGGCGCGGGAAGCTGGGCCCTGGCCGGCGCACATGCCCGCCACCCGCGGTCCGCCACGTTCTGCTACGAGTTCGCCTGGCGCTCCCACGCCCTGAACGGAGACCTCGGCGCCGCCCACGCGGTGGAGCTCCCCTTCGTCTTCGATCTCGCGGAGGCTCCCCGGCTGCGGGGTGCGGACGCCCTCCTCGGCCCCGACCGGCCCCCCGCGGACCTCGCCGCCCGGACACACGGCGCCTGGGTCCGCTTCGCGAAGACCGGCGATCCCGGCTGGGACGCGTACGACACCACACGGCGGGCCACGATGCGCATCGCTGCCGAGTGGACTCAGGTCGACGACCCCCGCGGCCGGGAACGGCAGGCTTGGATCTGACCGGCGCACCGGCGCGGTTCCGCGCGCACGGTCGCGGCCGGCTCACAGATGCCAGCTCGGCGTCCCGTCCGCCACCGCGAGCGCGACGAAGAGCACCAGCCCCACGGCCCCCAGCGCCATGCCGAGCCGGGCACGGAAGCGCCGGACGGTGCCCCGGACCAGGGCGGCGGCGCCCAGCGCGATGGCGCAGGGGCCGAAGACGAGGTTGGCGATCAGCAGGCTCAGCAGGCCCGTGACGAACGACGTCACGGCCATGAAGTCGGCGTTCCGGCGCCGGCGTTCGGCCGCTCCGGCACCGGTGGCCCGGCCCTCCCGGAACCGCTCCTCGGGGTCGTCGGCGGGGGGATGGTGTACGTGGCCGGGGCTGGCGGCGTCCGGCCTGACGGGTGCGGTGGGGCGCTCGCCGGCGCGTTCGTGCGCGTCGGCGGAGCCGTGCGTGCCGCCCGGGCCGTGGGTATCGGTGAAGCCCCGGGGGCCGGCCGGGCCGTACGCCTCGGCGGACTTCCGCGTGGCGAGGGTCGTGTCGGTGGTCGTGTCGAGGGAAGGGAAGGGTTTCATGAGGGATCCTCCTTACCGGTCCCGCCGGTGCGCCCGGCTTCGCTCCCGTACCGCGAAGGCGGCCAGCCAGGCGAGGATCGCCGCGGTGGAGACGAGGGTCACGGGCAGCGGCACGTGCGCGGCCGTCCCGGTCAGGACGCCGAGCAGAAAGAGGGCCAGGACAAGGAAGAACATGTCCGTCCTTTCTGTCGAGCTGTCGAAGGGTGGCCCGCGAGGCGACGACGCACAGAGCCCTGCTTCCTGACGTTCCGTCAGATGCCCGTGCCGTCGCGAGTCGGTTCTCTTGACTTCCGTCCGGTCTCTTGACTTCCGAGGGAACGGCTGCCCTGAGGGTCGCCCGCTATTCCTGTGACGTGCCCGACTCCCGCCTCCGTGGTACGGGGGGGTACGGGCGTGAAGCGCGGACGCCGGAGAGGCCGCCTCCCGTCCATAGGGAAGCGGCCTCTCGGGTTCTCCGGCGAAGGTTTCCGGCGAAGGTTTTCCGGTGTAGGGCGGACGGGACCGGCCGGTCAGCCCCGCGCGGCGCGCTGCCGCAGCCGTCCGACCACGGCGAGCGCCAGCGCCAGGCCGCCCGTGAAGTACAGCTGCACCCGGGTGTCCGCGTCGAGCGTCATCAGCACCAGCACCCCGGCCACCCCCGCCAGCGTCACCCACGTCAGATACGGGAAGCCCCACATCCGGACCACCAGCGCGTCGGGCGCCTCGCGCTCCAGCCGACGGCGCAGCAGCAGTTGGGAGACGGCGATGAAGCCCCACACGATCAGCACGACGCCGCCGACCATGTTGAGCAGCCAGGCGAAGACGGTGGTGGGCCACCAGAAGGAGAGCAGGACGGCGAAGAAGCCGAAACCGGACGAGGCGAGCACCGCGCGGCGCGGGATCCCGCCCGACACCTTCGCCAGGAACTTCGGGCCCTGCCCCCCGCGCGACCAGCGAGTAGGCCATGCGCGACGAGCCGTAGATGTTGGCGTTCATCGCCGACAGCAGCGCGATCAGCACCACCACGTTCATGATCTGGCCGCCGCCCGGGACGCCGAGCCGCTCCAGCACGGCCGCGTACGGCCCCTGTTCGGTGACGGCCTTGTCGTGCCACGGCAGCAGTGTGACGATCACCAGCATCGACCCGACGTAGACGACGCCGATCCGCCACATCGTCGTCCGGACGGCCTTGGCCACGCCGCGCACGGGGTTCTCGGACTCGGCGGCGGCGATGGTGACCGTCTCCAGGCCGCCGTAGGCGGCGACCGAGGCCAGCAGGCCGATCAGCAGCCCGTTGGTGCCGGTGGGCAGGAAACCGCCGTCGTGCAGGAGGTGCGCGGTGCCGGGGGAGTCGCTGCCGGGCAGCACGCCGAGGATCGCCAGCACGCCGAGGCCCAGGAAGAGGGCGATGGCCCCGATCTTCAGGGCCGCGAACCAGAACTCGAACTCGCCGAAGTGCGCGACGGAGCCCAGGTTGCTGCCGCAGAACAGCGCCATCAGGATCAGCACCCACATCCAGGACGGGGTGCCGGGGAACCAGCCCTGGAGGATGTGGGCGGCGCCGATCGCCTCGATCGCCACGCCCACGACCAGCAGCGTCCAGAACATCCAGCCGGCGGTGAAGCCGGCCCACGGGCCGATGGCCCGGTCGGCGTGCACCGAGAACGAACCGGACGCCGGGTTGGCGGCGGACATCTCGCCGAGCATCCGCATCACGAACATCACGAGCAGGCCGGACACGGCGTACGCGAGCACGATGGAGGGCCCGGCGGCGGCGATGCCGGCGCCGGAGCCGACGAACAGGCCCGCGCCGATGACACCGCCGAGCGCGATCATCGACAGGTGCCGCTGCTTGAGCCCGTTCGACAGCGAGCCCGAGGGGCTCTGCCGCGAGGCGTCGGCGGCGGGCGGCGCGTCGGTTGCGGGGGCGCCGCCCGAGGGCGGCGAAGGCGTCAGTGTCCGGCTCATGGTCATGCCTGTCCAATATGCGAGATCGGGAGGTCTCGATTATGGGCAAGCAGGTGAGTCGGTGTGTGGCTCGTCCGATATTCGGACGGTCGCATCACGCACGGTGATCGTCGCGCGGCGGAGGCGGAAGAGGCGGACGATCGCGGAAAACATGCGCGTACCGGGCGATCTGCGAAGATCGGCTCATGAGCGCTCGGTTCCGCTCCCTCCTGGCGCACTGGCCGGTGGGCGCGCCCGTCCTGGCCGCCGCCGTCCTCGCGCTGACCTGGGGGCGGTCGCTGTCCCCCGGCCTCGTGGCCCTCGTGAGCTGCTGCCTGGCCGCCGCGGTGCTCTCCGCGGTGCATCACGCGGAGGTCGTCGCCCACCGGGTCGGCGAACCCTTCGGTTCGCTCGTCCTCGCCCTGGCGGTGACCGTCATCGAGGTGGCCCTCATCGTCACGCTGATGGCCGACGGCGGCGACAAGAGCAGTTCGCTCGCGCGGGACACCGTCTTCGCCGCAGTGATGATCACCTGCAACGGCATCGTCGGCCTGTCCCTGCTGGTGGGGGCGCTCCGGCGGCGCGTGGCGGTCTTCAACGCGGAGGGGACGGCCGCGGCGTTCGGCACCGTGGCGACCCTGGCGGGGCTCAGCCTGGCCCTGCCGACGTTCACCACCAGCACCCCCGGACCGCGGTTCTCCGCCGCCCAGCTCGTCTTCGCCGCCCTGGCGGCCCTGCTCCTCTACGGCCTGTTCGTCGCGACCCAGACCGTACGGCACCGGGACTACTTCCTGCCCGTGACGGCCGCCGGCGAGGTCATCGACACCGACGACCACGCCGACCCGCCGACCGCCCGGACCGCGCTGACCAGCCTCGGGCTGATGGGCGTCGCCCTGATCTCGGTGGTCGGCCTGGCCAAGGGCGTCTCGCCGGTCATCGAGTCCGGCGTGGCCGCGGCCGGCCTCCCGGCGTCCGTCGTCGGCGTCGTCATCGCCCTCCTGGTCCTGCTCCCGGAGACCATCGCCGCCGTCCGCGCCGCCCGCCGCGACCGCGTCCAGACCAGCCTCAACCTCGGCCTCGGGTCGGCCATGGCCAGCATCGGCCTCACCATCCCGGCGGTCGCCGCGGCCTCGGTCTGGCTGGAGGGCCCGCTCGTCCTCGGCCTCGGCGCGACCCATATGGTCCTGCTCGCCCTCACCGTCGCCGTCGGCACCCTCACGGTGATCCCGGGCCGGGCCACGCCCCTCCAGGGCGGCGTGCACCTGTCGCTGCTGGCGGCGTACGTGGTGCTGGCGGTCAGCCCTTGAACGGCGCCTGACCGTCTCTTCGGCGGCGGGGGCGCCTGACCGAGTCTTCGAGGGCGAGGACGCCTGACCGACTCCCGGCCGGTCGCCGCCGGCCCGTTCGGACCCGGAACAGGGCCCTTCGGCCCCTCCCGGGAGACCGGCCCCGGCCGCCACGCTGGATGCGGCAGACATGTGGGACACGGCGGTCGCTCCCGCCACACGTCCCGCGCACCCACCGCCCCCGCGCCCCAGGAGGGTCCCATGCCCGGCACCATCGCCGTCGGAGTCGACGGAACCGACCACAGCCGCGCCGCGGCCGGCTGGGCGGCGGCCGAGGCCGCGCGGCGCGGCATGGAACTGTGCCTGGTGCACGCCTCCGTACGGCGCCCCCGCGCCGTGGTCCCCGCCGACGACGCCGCCGCGCGGGAACGCTGGGCGGCCGACGTGCTGCGCGACGCGGGGGAGCGGGCGGCCAAGGAGTTCCCCGGCCTCACCGTCATCACCCGGCAGGTCGCCGCCGACCCGGTCCCCGCCCTCATCGCCGAGGCGGCCGGGGCGGACCTGCTGGTGCTCGGCTCGCGCGGCCACGGCACCGTCGTCGGCCACCTCCTCGGATCCGTCGGGCTGCACGTGCTGCGCCAGGCCACCGGCCCGGTCGTGGTCGTCCGCGGTCCGCGCGACGACGACCGGCGGGGGAGCGGGCGGTACGCGGACGGTCCGGCGGACGACCCGGCCCCGGGCGAGGTCGTCGTGGGCGTACAGGACCTGGAGGAGCGCGGCGCCGCCGTCCTGGACTTCGCGTTCGCCGCGGCGGAACGGCTGGGCACGCGGCTGCGGGCGGTACGGGCCTGGACGGTTCCGCCGGTCTTCGCCTGGAGCCCCGGCTCCCTGTGGCTCGCCGAGGAGGGCGAGGGGATGGACGAACGCGAGCGCGGGAGCCTCGACGAGGTCCTGCGCCCGTGGCGCGAACGCCACCCGGCGGTCGACGTGGCCGTGCACGTCGAGACGGGCAGCGCGGCCGAGGTGCTGCTCGCCCATGGCGCCGGGGCCGCGCTCGTGGTCGTCGGACGCCGGCTGCCCGGGCGGCACGGCGTCCACCGCCTCGGCCCCGTCGCGCTGGCGGCCCTGCACCACGCGCCCGGCCCGGTCGCCGTGGTGCCGCACCCCTGAGCCGGCGGGGCGGGGACGTACCGGCCTGCCCGCCCCGCCCCGCCGCGTCGGGTCAGCGCAGTGCGGTCATCCGCTGGAGCGCCCGGTGACCGTCCCGCCGGTCACCGGCGCCCGGGGCGGGCGTGCTCGTGCCGCAGTACTCGGCGTCGACGAGGGCGGCCAGGTCGCCGCCCCAGTCGCCGTTCAGGTTGAACGCCGCCGTGTGCCGCCCGTCGGGCGACGACATGGCCAGCGACGTGGAACCGTGGATGCCGCCGCTGTGCAGCCAGACCGGCGTGCCGCAGGAGGTGACGGCCCGCGAGATGCCCAGCCCGTACCCCGTCTCGCCCGGCTCGCCCTTGCTCGGCACGGTGGTCAGCAGCTCCCGCTGCTGCCGCTCGGGCAGCAGCCGGCCGGCGAGCAGCGCGCCGTAGAAGCGGTTGAGATCGCCGGTGGTCGAGATGATCTCGCCCGCGGCCCAGGCCCACGACGGGTTCTGCTCGGTGGTGTCGTAGACCTTCGTGGACGAGTCGTCGAACAGCTTGCTGTAGCCGCGCCCGTGCGGGCCCGGGATGCCCGGCGCGGTGCCCGGCAGCGTCGTGGCGCGCAGCCCGAGCGGCTTCACGACGCGGCGCTGGATCTCGTCGGCGTAGGAGTGGCCGGTCAGCTTCTCGATGAGCATCCCGGCGAGGATGTAGTTGGTGTTGGAGTAGCGCCAGTCCGTGCCCGGCGTGAAGTTCGGCTGGTGCGACAGGGCCGTGCGTACGAGATCGGCCGGCTTGCGAGTGTCGTAGCGGTGCTTGAAGAAGTCCGTGCTGAGCGCCTTCCGGATGCCTTCGTCGTCCGTGTAGTTGTAGAGGCCGCTGGTGTGGTTGAGCACCTGCCGGATGGTGATGCGGCTGCCGTCGTTCCCGTTGCCCCGGACGACGCCGGGCAGTCTGCGCTCCAGCGTGTCGTCGAGGCCGACCTTGCCCTCCGCCTCCAGCTGGAGGAGGACGACCGAACTGAACACCTTGCTGATGCTGCCGATCCGGAAGCGGTCCTGGGACAGCCGCTTGCGGTGCGTCTCCATGTTCGCGACGCCCGCCGCGCCGTTCCACCGCCCGTTCTCGTCCCGTGCCTCCGCGAGCAACCCGGGTATCCCGGCCCGCACGTGCGCCTCCAACGCGGCCTGGGTCGCCTGGTGCGACGTGCGTCCGCCGGCCGCCGGGGCGGCCACGGCCGAGGTGGCGGCGGTCGCGGCCACCGTCACGGCCGCCGCCACGGCGATCAGGGCCCTGCGCGCTGTCCTTACGCTGCTCATTCGCGGTCTCCGTTCGGTCACTGTGCGATGAGAGGTGCGTACGGGGGACAGGACTCCTGTGGTGCGCCCACCCGTTGAGCGGAACCGGAACGAGGAGGGCGGCAGGGGAGGGAAACCGGCCACCCGCGCCGACGCTCCGCTCGGGACCGACGGGGGCGGGTGGCGCCGGGACTCCTGGGAGGAGCCTTCCGGCGCCGGCACCGCGTGGGCGTGGGAACTTGGCGGAAAGCGGACGGGCCAGGCGGCCGTGTGCCGGGGGAGGAGGCGGTGGGGCCGGACGCCCGGTGGGGAGCGGACGCGGCGGGGTCGAGCGTCCGGTGCCGGAGCGGCCGCGGCCGCGTCCGTCGCCCGGCGGAAAGCGGCCGCGGACGGCGTCAGCGGACCGCCTCGCCGTTCCTCCTCTCCTCACTCCCCTCACCCGAGAACACCGCGCGGAAGGGCAACGCGAGGGACAGCGCCGCCGCGACGAGGCAGCCGCCCGCCCACAGCGGCCCGACGGGCCCGAGGCCGGTGCCGAGTGTGGCGGCGGCGACGAGCGGACCGACGGCGGCACCGGCGTTGAGGGCGGCGGTCGCGTACGCGCCCGCCATGGTGGGGGCGCCCGCCGCCTCGTACAGGACCCGGGTGATCAACGTGCTGCCCAGCGCGAACGACAGGGCGCCCTGCGCGCACACGAGGACGAGCAGGGCGGCGGGCCGCTCGGCCAGGAGGGCCAGCGCCGGCCAGCCGACGAGCAGCAGCGGGCCGCCGGCCGCGACGACCACGCCGGGGCGCCGGTCCGCGAGCCGCCCGGCGAGGGTGACACCGGCGAGGGAACCGGCCCCGAAGAGCATCAGGACGGCCGGGACCCACAGCCTGCCCAGCCCGGCGCGGTCGGTCACGACGGGAGCGAGGAAGGTGAAGCTCCCGAAGGTCGCCGCGTTGACCAGCGCGGCGAGCAGCATCACCAGGAGCAGCCGGGGGCTCCCCAGCCGCGAGAGCTCCGAGCGGAGGGCCGGCTTTCCGGCCGCGTCCCCCTGCCGTGGGAGGGCGGGCAGACCCATGAGGATGCCGAGGGCCGCGGGCAGACAGAGCGCCGCCACCGCCCAGAAGGTGGCCCGCCAGCCGAGCAGCGTGCCGAGCAGCGCTCCCGCCGGGACACCGGCGATCGTGGCGAGTGTCGTCCCCGACAGCAGGACGGCCAGCGCTCGCCCCTTCCGGTCGCGCGGCACCAGGCCGGCGGCGGTTGTCAGCGCGACGGCGAGGAAGCCCGCGTTCGCGAGCGCGGCGATGGCCCGGGTCGCGAACAGGACCGGGAAACTCGTCGTCACCGCCCCCACGGCGTGCGCCGCCGCGAACCCGAGGACGAACAGGAGGAGACTGCTCCGCCCCGGCCTCCCGCGCGTGAGCGCGGCCGCGAGCGGGGCGCCGACAACCATCCCGACCGCGAAGCCCGGGGTGAGCGCGCCCGCCGTACCGGGCGGTACGCCGAGGTCGGAGGCGATGTCCGGCACGAGGCCGGACAGCATGAATTCGGAGGTTCCCATGGCGAAGACCGCCAGGGCGAGCAGATACAAGGGGAGGGGCATCGAGTGGCTCCGAGGTGAGGAGAGGCGGGAAGGCTCGTCTCGTCACCGCGGTCAGCACCCACGGGCGCACGCGTCCGGTCAAGTGTCCGGAAGGACGGTGGAATTCAGTGGTGCGGGGGGCTGACGGCGTGACCGGCAGCCCCCACCCTGGATGCTTCGGGGCTCGACATGATCGGCACGCTACCGGAACGGCACCCGCCCGGGCACATGAATATTCCGCTGTTCCGCGCCGGACGGCGGCCGCCTACTCCTCCTCCACCACGATCCGCTCCACGGCGGCCCGCACCAGCTCGTCGCGCTCCGCGTCCGAGAAGACGTCCGGCAGGGTGAGCTGCTCGACGATCAGCCAGTTCAGCGTCGCGATGAGCAGCTTGACCGCCATGGCGTCGCCGGGGAGGCCGGAGGCCGCGTGGTAGGCGAGGTTGGCGTCGACGTCCGCCCGGACCCGCTCGGTGAGGACCTTGCGCAGCTCGGGGCGGCGGGTGGCCTCCAGCCGCAGTTCGAGCAGCGCCAGGTACCCGGTCCGGAAGGAGGCGACGCGGCCGACGACCTCGCGCATCAGCTCCGTGTAGGTCTCCCGGTCGCGGCCGGCCGCCCGCTGACGGGCGATCAGGGCCTCGTCGGGCTGGAGCCGCTCGTAGACGCGGGAGCCGGCCTGGGTGAGCAACTGGTCCCGGCTGGTGAAGTAGTTGGACGCGGTCCCGGCGGGCACCCCCGCCTCACCGTCCACCGCCCGGAACGTCAGCCCGCGCGCACCTTCCCGCGCCAGCACCTCGATCGCGGCGTCGACGAGGGCGGCGCGGCGCTGGTCGTTACGTCGTGCCATGTGAGGTACTCCGGTCGTAGTACTAAGGGTGAGCCACTTCGCTGAGAGTACTACGCGTGGAGTCGTCACTCGCGCGGCGGGACGGGGCGGGCCCAGGGCGCTCAGCCCGCCGTGACCCTCCGCGTCAGCCGGAACCGGGCGAGGGGCACCCCCGGAACCGGCTCGAAACCGCCGACGCGGACGAAACCGAGCCGCCGGTACAGCGCCACGGCCGGATGGTTGCCCGCGCCCGTACTCACCACCGCGTCGTGCTCCGGGGCCAGTTCGTCGAGCAGGTGGCGGAGCAGCCGCGACGCCAGCCCGCGCCGGAACCAGGGCGGATCGACGCACACGCGGTGCACGTCGACGGCCGTCTCCTCGCCGAGCTCCTGCCAGGCGACGAACGCGGCGACCCGGCCCTCCCCGGTGACCGCACCGAGCCACCGCAGGGGCTGGGCCCGCATCTCCTCCAGGCTCTCCCGCAGAGCCGGGATGCCGGCGAAACCGATGAGCTCGGCCTCGACCGCGTAGGCGCGGCGGCCGACGTGGTGCACCTCCGACGCGGTGGCGGCGTCCGCCATGCTCAACTCGCGCACGACGAAGCCGGTACCGTCCCGTTCCGCGCGTTCCGCCACTACGGAAGCGCGACCGTCTTGAGCCAGTCGTCGACGGTGATGACGTCCGCCCACTGCGGGAACAGCCGCTCGGTGAGGGCCTGGTGCAGCTCCGGGTCGGTGTCCGCGCAGGCGTCGGAGAGGACGGTGAGACCGAAATCCAGGTCGTTCGCCTGGCACACGGTGGACAGCACCACGGCGCTGGTCGCGACGCCGGTGAGGACGAGGCTTTCGATACCGCGCGCCCTCAGCACCACCTCCAGATCACTGCCCGAGAAAGCGCTCGCCCGCCTCTTCGTCACCACCACCTCGCCCGGCCGGGGCGCGACATCGGGGTGGATCTCCGTGCCCGGCTCGCCCTCGACGAAGAGCCCGCCCCGCGCGATGGCGGCCAGCGGCTTGTTGCGCGTCCCGACCTCGGGAAAACCGGGCCGCAGCGCGATGACCACGTAGATCACCGGGATACCCGCCGCCCGCGCCCCGTCGATCGCCCTGCGCAGCCGGGGCAGGTATCCGGAGTCGTCGACCGCGATGTCCACGACGGCCCGTTGGACGTCCATCACAAGAAGGGCACTGCTCATGTCGTCTCCAGGGGAAGGGTCGATTCGGCGTCGCACCAGGCCGCGTCGGGTGTGCGCATCCTAGGCGGCTCAGGCCGCGGGGTGGCATCGAGTTTCGAGCCCACCGACCGCGCACTCGGGCGGTCGCGTGGCCGAGGGGCCTCAGACCGGCTCCGACGCTGAGCACGCGGGCGGAGTGAGCCGGTGTGCCGGGGTGCGGAGGCGGCATGACCGGGCTTGCTCCTCGGCTTCCTCGTTTCCGTCCGGCTCCACCCTGTACAGCCGGGCCTGTGGCGTGCGGGTGGTTCGCTATGCTCCCGGGTGGGTGAGACCGTGGGAGGGTTCGATTCGGCCGGCGCGTGTGCCGGTGGCTTCAAGGAGATGTGGGTGCCAGGGAATCGCCACCACGAGTGCCGTGCGCGCCGGGGCACGCGTGTCCCGGCCCTGATCGCGGCCGGGTCATGAACGTCATGGCGGCCGAGGCCATCGGCACGGAGCGGCTGGATCTGCTGCCATTGCGCGTCGGGCATGCCGAGGAGATGGCCGGCGTCCTGTCCGATCCGGCCCTGCACGCGTTCATCGGCGGCACCCCGGATCCGCCGCGAGCTCTCCGCTCGCGCTACCGGCGCATGATCGCGGGCTCCCCCGACCCGGCCGTCTCCTGGCTGAACTGGGTGATACGGCTCCGCGAAGAGTCCTGCCTGACCGGGACCGTCCAGGCCACGGTCACCGCTTCCGGCCCCGGGCACAGCGCCGAAATCGCCTGGGTGGTGGGGACTCCGTGGCAGGGACGGGGGATCGCCACCGAAGCGGCCCGAGGGCTCGTCGACTGGCTCGGACGGCAGTCGGTGCGGACCGTCATCGCGCACATCCACCCCGAACACCGGGCGTCCGCCGCCGTGGCCGCCGCCGCGGGACTCGTGCCCACGGACGCATGGCACGAAGGCGAGATCCGGTGGTGCCACCGCTTCGAGCGGTAGCTTCACCCGTTCACCGGGAACGCCGCCTGAAAGGCCAGCCGGTGGGGGGCGTCCGCGCCGAGGCGGGTCAGGATGTCGTCGAGTGCGAGGTACTCCTGCCAGGGTTCCCTGCCCGTCACAGCGGTCAACTCCCGGAGAAGCCTGTCCTCGAGGCCCGGGACCCGCTTGTCCTTCCACACCTTGTCGGCCGTGCTGACCAGGAGGTCCTCGATCGTCACGGCGGGGTCGTCCCAGCTCGCGTGGGTGGCGGCGAACCGGGCCGCCGCCGGGGTGAAGCCGTGACTCAGGAGCAGGTCACGGCCCGCCGTCTCGTGGGCCGAGCCGGGGCCCGTCAGTTCCCCGGGGTGGAGGATCTTGCCCACGTCATGGGTCGCGGCGCCGAGGAGGACGGCGTCGTGGTCGACGGGCGCATCCGGGTAGCGGTCCCGCACCCAGGCGGTCAGCCGGGCCGCGACGTCGTGGACCGCGCGCAGGTGCGCTGCCAGGCGGGGCGGGGCTCCCAGGGTCCGCAGGAGTTCCGCCACCACGGGCGGCAGCGGTCGCAGGGGCGGCTCACCGGGGGTGTCGAGGGCGCGGGACAGGAGGTTCGCGGAGGGCGCGGTCATTCCGGGGACGGTACTACCGGTATCCGGTCCGCTGCCGGTCACGGCGTTCCGCCGGGGTGCCGTGGCGGCGGCTCTGTCGCGACGGTGTTCGGTTCGGCGCCGTCCGCGCCGCACGCCCGCGCCCGCTCCGCCGTGCTTCAGACCCGCACGCCGTAGTCCTGCGCGATGCCCGCGAGGCCCGAGGCGTAACCCTGGCCGATGGCGCGGAACTTCCACTCCGGGCCGTGGCGGTAGAGCTCGCCGAAGACCATGGCGGTTTCGGTGGAGGCGTCCTCCGTCAGGTCGTACCGGGCGAGTTCGCGGCCGTCGGCGCGGTTCACCACGCGGATGAAGGCGTTGCGGACCTGGCCGAAGCTCTGGCCGCGCTGGGCGGCGTCGTAGATGGAGACCGGGAAGACTATCTTGTCGACCTCGGCCGGGACGGCGGCCAGGTCGACCTGAACCTGCTCGTCGTCGCCGTCACCGCCGCCGGTCAGGTTGTCGCCGGAGTGGACGACCGAACCCTCGGGGCTCCGCAGGTTGTTGAAGAAGACGAAGTGCTGGTCGGACGGCACCTTGCCGTTGGCGTCGCACAGCAGGGCGGAGGCGTCCAGGTCGTAGTCGGCGCCGGTCGTGGTGCGGACGTCCCAGCCGAGGCCGACGGTGACGGCGGTCAGGCCCGGCGCCTCCTTGCTCAGCGAGACGTTGCCGCCCTTGGCCAGGGTCACTGCCATGAACTTCCTCCAGATGATGGGTGATCGGTCGGGGTGACGCGGTGGGACAACCCCGGACGCGGTGGGACAGCCCCAGGTCGGACCCTATAGTTTCATAGTTGCGCAAGCAAGAAACCGAATCGGGCCACCCTCACTCCGGGCGGCCCGCCTCTTCGATTTGATGGCGGAGGAACGGCAGCACCCCGCGCTCCAGCAGCGCCCGCCGCCAGGCCGCCCGCGCTTCCGCCACGCGTTCGCCGCTCGAAACGGCGGGCCGCGCCGTGCGGTTGCGTACCGCGATCACCAGGACCGCGACGACCCCGAGCACGACCGCTGCGGTCGCCACCGCCACCGCCGTCCAGCCGGCGGCCTGCAGACCGCGGGAGAGCCGGGCCTGGACGCCGAGGAGGCGGAAGCCGTAGCCGAGGACGAGGAACACCGCCGCCGCGGCCGCCGCGAGGGCCGGGATGAGAACGGCCAGCGCGCCCAGTCCGTTCCCGAGCGGTGACGGCGCCTCGCGCCGGCGCGTCGAGCGGGCTTCGAGGTAGGCGCGGTACTCGGGGATCGCGGCGGCGGCGATCGCCGCGCGGGACTCCAGTGCCCAGGTGCGGAGCCGGTCGGCGGAGACGGCGGTCGTGGTCCGGAGGGCCTCGGTGATGCGCGGTGAACTCAGGCCCTGTTCAAGGACGTCTTCGAAGTCGGCTCGGTCTTCGGTCCGTGTGGGGTCGGCGCTCGGCATGCACGGTCCTCGTCGTCGCTGCGGGCGGGAGCGGGAGCGGGGGGTGGGCGCAAGGCCAGGTGAGCGGTCTGCCCCGAAAACTCCTACCCACCGGGCGGCCCGCCGAAGTCCCGTACGGGCGCCGCGCGGAGGCGCGCACCGCGCCCGGGCGCCGCCCGGTCGCGCCGTCATTCATACTTGCTATATTGCGCAACCATGAAATTGCGGAGGAAGCGGATGAAGGTGTGCGTATGACGCGCGCCACGAGTGCCGGGCGCCACGGCGGCCGACGGACCGCAGGCCCGAGTCGACGGACCGCAGGACCGGGTCGACGGACCTCAGGACCCAATCCACAGACCGCACGGCCGAGTCGACGGACCGCGCACCCGGACCGGCGCACCACGCGGGTGAAGCGGCGGCGGCGCGGCCGTATACGCGTCCTCGCGTTCTCGGCCGCGGCCTGCGTCCTCGTGCTCCTCGCGGGAGGCGTGTGGTTTTACTGCCGGCTCGACGGCAACATCGACAGCTTCGACGCCGGGGGACTGTCCAAGAACCGCCCCGCCGAAGGGCAGGGCGGCCGGAACGTCCTCGTCATCGGCTCGGATTCACGGTCCGGGGCCAACAGCGCGCTCGGCGGGGGAGAGGGGGACGTCGGACGCTCCGACACCGCCTTCCTCCTGCACGTCTACGCCGACCGCAGACACGCCGTCGCGGTGTCCGTCCCCCGGGACACCCTGGTCGACATCCCGCCCTGCCGCCTGCCGGACGGGAGATGGACCGAGCCGCGGTCCGGCGCCATGTTCAACTCCGCCTTCTCCGTGGGGCTCACGGCCAAGGGCAACCCCGCCTGCACCCAGAACGTGGTGGAGAAACTCACCGGGCTGCGCGTCGACCACACCGTCGTCGTCGACTTCGCCGGATTCGCGGCGATGACCTCGGCCGTCGGCGGGGTGCGGGTGTGCCTGCCCGGTGACGTCTACGAAGGGGACCTCAACCCCCACCGCGGATCGCGCGGCGAGCGCATCTTCGCCAAGGGCCCGCAGACCGTGTCGGGGCAGAAGGCCCTGGACTACGTGCGGTTGCGGCACGGCCTGGGGGACGGGTCCGACATCGGCCGGATCCGGCGTCAACAGGCCTTCCTCGGCGCCCTCATCAAGAAGGTGAAGGGCGAGGGTTTCGATCCCACGACCCTCCTGCCGCTGGCCGACGCCGCCACCCGTTCCCTGACCGTCGACCCGGGCCTCGACTCGGCCCGGAAGCTGCTCTCCTTCGCCATGTCGCTCAAGGACGTGGACCTCCACGAGACCAAGTTCGTCACCGTGCCCTGGCGTTACCAGGGCAACCGGGTGGCGATCGTCCAGCCCGACGCCGACGCCCTGTGGGACGCGCTGCGGCACGACCGCACCCTCGACGGCAAGGAGACCGCCGGCAGAAGTCCGAAGCCCTCACCCTCGCCCTCGCCCTCCCCTTCGCCCGCCTCCGGTGCCGGGATCAGCGTCGGCGTCCACAACGGCACGAACGTCCCGGGCCTGGCCGCCAAGGCCGCCGGCGAACTGCGGGCCGCTGGCTTCACGGTCACCGGCACCGGCGACGCGCCTTCCCGCGAGCGGACGACCGTCGTCACCTACGGCCCGGGCCTCCACGACCGCGCGCGGACCGTCGCCGACCGCTTCCCGGGCGCGGAACTGCGCTCCGCCCCCACGCCGGGAGCACCGGGAGCACCGGGAATCGACGTCACCCTGGGCACCTCCTACGCCTCCCACCCCGCACCGGGCACTCCCTCACCCTCCGCGTCGACACCCTCCACCGTCCCCTCCCGGGTGACCGACGAAGCCCGCTCCGCCGACGACGACATCTGCTCGCACATCTCCTACGGGTGAGCAGGCGCCGGACCCGTGCCGGAACACCCCACGGGTCCGGGTGGGTTGCTCGTCGACCCGCTTCCCTTCCGCCCCCCGCCGGTGCAGACTGGGCGGCGGTACCGGACCGCCCGTGTCCCGGCCCGCCCGCGAGGGCGGCGGAGCGCGGCGGCCTCTCGCACGACGCCGGTAGCCGGGGGGATGTGCCGGACGTCGGTGGCCTCGGCGTACGCGAAGGAGCACGGCGCGCGGTCCGGCATGGCCGACGCGCGCCGGACCGCCGTGTACGACTTCATCACCCACGACCTGTTGGCCAACCTGCTCTCCGGGCTGCTCATCGCGGCGAGCGCCCCGGCGGCCCGGAGACTGCGGAACGGACTGCGGGACGCCGTGACCGCCCGCCGCCCGCGCCGCCGCCGGAGGCCACAGGGCGGCCGGTGACCGGGGCGGCCGGCACCACGTCTCCCAACAGCCCCTAGAGTGCGGGGGTATGCGTGATGAGACGTCCACCGAACCCCCGCCCGTACCCGGTACCGCAGGCTACGGCGAGGCCGCCGAAGCGCTCGCCGGGCAGTACGAGAGCGTGGACTTCGCCGAGGTGCACCGCGCGGTGCTGCACCTGTTCCCCGAACGGCCGGGCACCGTCCTCGACATCGGGGCCGGCAGCGGACGGGACGCCGCCGCGCTGGCCGGACGCGGGCACCGCGTCGTCGCCGTGGAGCCGACGGCCGCGCTCCGCGCGCTGGGCCGGCGGCTGCACGCCGACCGGGGGATCGAGTGGGTCGACGACGCCCTGCCCGGGCTGCGGGCCCTGCGCGGGCGGCGGTTCGACCTCGTCCTGCTGACCGCCGTGTGGATGCACCTGGACGCGGACGAGAGGCCGGCGGCCATGGAGACCGTGAGCGGCCTCGTCGGCCCCGGCGGCCGGATCGTCCTCTCCCTGCGGCACGGACCCGTGCCGCCCGGGCGCCGGATGTTCCCCGTCACCGCCGACGAGACCGCCGCCCTGGCCCGCCGGCACGGGCTCGCCGCCCTCCACCGCGCACACGGCGGCGACCCGCTCGGCCGGGCGGACGTCACATGGAGCCACCTGGTTCTCGAACGGCCCTGACCGGCCCGCCACGTCGCGCGCGGCGGAACCCGGCGGACGCCCACGGCGTCCCTGATCTTCGCGACGCCCGTGTGCGCGTGCGGGGGCGAACAGAAGTCCGTGAACGAAATGGGGTGGGACCCGGTGCCGACCGGACCCGACGAGGAATCGATACGTTCCGTCAACGAGCTGACGGCCGACTGGGCGCGTCTCGCCGTCGGACCGGGCGAGGGACGCGGGACCGTGTTCTCCGCGGCCGCCGTCTGGCCGTTGCTCGCCTTCCTGGCGGCGGGCGCGGACGGCCCGGCCCGCTCCGAACTGCGCGGCGTCCTGGGCCTGCCGGGAGCGGCCGACGCGGCGGACCGCGGCCGCCGGCTGGTCGAGCTGCTGCGCGCTGCCGACGGCGTCGACGCCGCCGTCGGGCTGTGGACGAGGCGGGACGTGCCGGTCCGGCCTGTGTGGGAGGCGCGGCTGCCCGGCGGGGTGCGCGGCGAGCTGACCGGCGACGCCGAGCGGGACGGCCGGGCGCTCGACGCCTGGGCCGCCGGGCACACGGACGGCGCCGTCCCGTCGATGCCCGTGCCGGCCGGCCCCGACCTCGCCATGGTCCTGGCCGGCGCCCTGCTCGTCCGCACCCGGTGGACGAGACCCTTCTCGGAGGGCTGGCTCACCCCCGAGACCGGACCCTGGCGGGGCCGCCGGCTGACCGGCCTGTACCGGAGCGGCGGGGACCTGGACGCGGTCCGCGTCGCGCCGGACACCCCCGCCGGACCGCTGACCGTCGCCGAGATCCGGGGCGACAACGGCCTGGACGTGCACCTGCTGCTCGGGGCCGAAGGGGTCGCGGGCGCGGAGGTCCTCGCGGCGGGCCCGGGCGTGCTCGCCGGGGACCACGCCACCGTCCCCGGCTCCGCGCTGCCCTACGGCAACCCGGGCCCGGGCGTCACCGTCGCCGACGCCACCGGCTGGGACAGCGCCCCGGTCCTGGTGACCTCCACCGCCCGGTTCACCGTCCGCGCCGGACACGACCTCCTCGAACGCCCGGGCGCCTTCGGCCTGCGCACCGCCGTCGACCGCTCCACCGGGCACTTCCCGGGCATCAGCCCCTTCCCGCTGGCGGTCTCGTCGGCTCGGCAGGACATCGTGGCGGCCTTCACCGCCCGCGGGTTCGAGGCGGCGGCCGTGACCGCGTTCGGCATGGCCGCGGCCGGTGTGCCGACGCGCCGCTCCCGGCACGTCTCCGCCTTCTTCGAGCGCCCCTTCGGCTTCCTGGCCG
The DNA here is from genome assembly GCF_020099395.1 of Streptomyces mobaraensis. Lineage (NCBI taxonomy): Bacteria > Bacillati > Actinomycetota > Actinomycetes > Kitasatosporales > Streptomycetaceae > Streptomyces > Streptomyces mobaraensis. The sequence continues at coordinate 7,461,115 of NZ_CP083590.1, forward strand.
TGCACCGGGAGTCCGGTCTGATCCTCGCCGCGGGCTGGGTCACCGAGCCCGACGAGGCGCCCGACCATCCCTGGTGAAGCACCTCCCCGGTGCTCGGCACCCGGCGAGCGTCCCGCCCGGCCCGAGATGCGGCCCGGAAGGCGGGCGTGCACGCTGGAACGACGATCTCGACGTCCCCGACGAAAGGGTGAAGGAGCATGATCGTCCAGAAACTGCACGAAGCCGGTCTGCGGAGCGAACACGCCTACTGCATGGCCTTCGGCTCCATCGCTCTGACCGTGGTGGCCTGGGCCGGGTCGCTGAAAGCGGAGAGTGCCGGCACCGCCCGGGCCGACCGCTGGGGCATCTTCGTCGGCGAATGGGCGCCGACGTTCTTCACCCTCGGCCTCGCCCTGGCCCGCTACGAGGACCGCGACTGAGGCCCTGGCCGGGACCCGGACCGTGAGGATTCCGACCGGGGTCCGAGCCCGGTCCCGCCCGGTCCGCAGCGCAGTACGGCCGTCAGGGAACCGTCCGCGTCCCACGGGCGGTTCCGCCACGCGACGGCCCGGGCGCGGCCACCGCTTCCCGCCCGGCGGGAACGGCCCGCCGACCGAGGGAGGCGACCACCCGTGGACCATGTGACCGACAAGACCGACGCGACCGACGGCACCGCCGCGACCGCCCGGCCCGGCGACCCGGCACCCCCGCCCGGCACGGACGCCGACCCGGTGGAGGCCGCCCGGCGGGCCCTCGCCACCGAGGGCGTGTACCTGCTCCCCGCCCCCGACGTACGCGCCCGCCTCGACGCGCGGACCGCCGACGGACGCTGGGCGGCGTTCGCCTCCCACTGGGACCGGCTCGCCCCCGACCCGTACGCCGCCGCGCACGGCACCCGACGGCTGCGGCGCTACGGCCAGTTCGCCGTGACGCCGGCCACCGGCACGATCCGCGCGCTGGACCACGTCCCGTTCGTCCAGCCCGACCGCAGCAACCCGCTCTACGTCGACGTCGACCGCCACTTCGAGCCCCTGAGCCCGGAGTTCACCGCCGACCCCGTGCTGCACGCGCTCCTCCGGCTGCTCGGCCGCATGGCCACCGCCCTGGACACCGTCACCGAGTGGAAGGCCAACGTCCACCCGTTCCGCGTCCTCGCCTCGGCCGACGGCGACGGGCAGCCCACCCCCGAGGGCCGGCACCGCGACGGCGTCACGCTCGTCTCGTCCCTCGCCGTCGCCCGGGACAACGCCACCGGCGGCGAGAGCGCCGTGTACACGCCGGACGGCGACCGGCTGCTGGCCGTCACCCTCACCCGGCCCGGCACCCTGCTGCTGGGCGACGACCGGGCCACCCTCCACGAGGTCTCGCCCGTCCGCCCCCTCGACCCCGGCCGTCCCGCCGTCCGCGACGTGCTGGTGACGACCCTGGTACCGGCCTGAGCCACCGCCCGCCCCGCGGTCCCGCCCGCGGTCCCGCCCGCGGTCCCGCCCGCGGTGCCGCCTCCGGTCCCGCCGTCAGGGGTGGTCGTCGCTGAGACCGCAGATCCAGGCCAGCGCGTCGTGCGCGCCCTGGGTGTACAGTGCGGCGGCGGGCGGCTGCGCCGGATCGTCGAGCTGCACCACGGCCGCGTCCACCTCGGCCATCAGCGTCTCCATGCCCACCCCGCCGTGCGGGGTGGCGCCGGTGACCGGCGCCCCGCCGGGCGCGCCCAGCGCCCACCGGTAGCCGGCGGCGGCGCCACGGGCGTACGGCCCGTCCCGTCCCGGCCCGTCCCCCGCCCGGATCCTCCGGTAGGCCCGGGCCACCTGGCGGCGCGTCCGCGCCCCCGTCAACAGTTCTTCCACGGCTGCGAGTTCCCCGCTCATGCCGGTACGTGTATCCGCGAGACCGGAACTGATGCCCTCGGCACAATGCCCTTTCTGCTCTTCCCCGGACGGGGCGGGACTCCCGGAGAACGCGGTCCCCCAGGGGCGCGGGGGAGCCCCGGGACGACAGGGAAAAGCCGGTGCAGGCGGCGAAGCGGAAGGCACCGGTGAACGGAAACGGAATGAGGAGCGGGATCCGGGGCAGGCGCTTCCTGGTCGGCACGCCTGCCCACGTCCTTTCAGGAGGAATCCATGCTGCTCGCCCACCCCGCCGTTCTCCGCGACCTCGTCGAGCGCCACACGGCACTGCAGCGTTCCGCGACCGCACGGCCGGCGGACCCGGCGATCGGGCGGCAGCTGGCGGACGTGTCGTACACCCTCTGCGTGACCACCGGCACCCGCGACATCGCCGACGCGCTGCGGGCCGCCCGCCGGCGACTGACCGACGCCGTCGACGCCGTGACGGGCTCCGGCGCCGGGGTCGCCCCCGGCGCCGTCCTGCCCCGCCCGGCCGCCGCGCCGGTTCCGTCGGCGGCCCGCGGGGTGCGGCGGACGGCGGACCGGGCCGTCCGCCCCGAGAGCCGGCCGGCCGGTCACTCCGCGCGGACCACCAGGGCGTAGTCGCCCAGTCCGAGCAACCGGTGCCCGGACACGTTCCCCTGAGTGGTGTGCACGGTTCCGATGCGCCCGGTCGCGGGGTCGAAGGCGACGTCCTTGACGGTGCCGTGCTCGTCACCCCGGTCGGTGAGCACCCGGCGGCCCAGGATCTCGTGGTGGTCCGGCTCCCGCGCCACCACCGGTTCCGCGGCCGAGCGGACGATGACCGCGTCCGGACCCACCGCCCGCACCAGACTCCAGGGCAGCCAGGCCCGGCCCTTGCGGGCCGGGCCGCCGGAGCCGGACAGCCGCAGGTGACCGATCAGCCCCAGCGGGGCCTCGACGGCCAGCGCCTCGACGGTGCCGAGCTCGGCCGCCTCGTCGGCCGTCACGACGGGCAAGCCCTTCGTCCCGCTGAACAGCATCATCACAGGTGCTCCTTTCCTTCCGCCGCGCCGACGTCCGTCCGCTGCCCGCCGTACGCCTGCCGCTCGGCGGCCGTCACCCTCGCGGCGAAGAGCTCGACCTGCGTGGTGAAACTGGGCAGGTCGTCCGCCACGAAACGGGGCGCGTCGGAGGGCACCACCAGCGCCCGCCCCGAGACGGCCAGCGCCTCGCCCCGGGGCACGAAGACGCTGTTCCGCCCGTGCTCCCGGTGGACGAACGCCTCGGTGGCGGAGATCCGGAAGCCGACCACGCGGCCATCCGGAGCCACCACGACGTCGAGCACGCTGCCCGCCTCGACGCCCTCCTCCGTCAGCACCTTCGCCCCCGGCACCGCGCCGTGCGCCGCCTCGCCCGAGGCCACGACGGCCGCCGGCTCGGCCAGCGCCTCCCGCCCGGGGATCATCACCGCGTGCCGGCCCAGCGCGTGCACCGACGACCACGGCAGGCTCTGCTTGAGCGGGCCGGCCAGCAGGCCGCGCCCGTTCAGCGTGAACCCGGTGATCTGCCCGGCCGCGCCGTCGAAAACCGTGTCCTTGATCTCCGCGACGGCCTCCCCGTCGAGCGTCACCACCGGCCGCTTGGCCAGCTCGGACGCGAGCATCAGCGAGTCCACCGCGTGCCTCCCCTGCCCGCCCGGTGCCCACGCCGGACCACGATCACCGTTCCGGCCCGCCTGCGTGCCTGCACGCCCGCCAGGGCGCCGGCCACGACGAGCAGGCCCACGGCCGCAATGATCAACCAGCCCCACCAGAGCATCGTTCACCTCCCGGTCTCACAACCGTCCATGCCGTTGACGCCCATCGCTGCCGGCTCCGTGCCGCCGGTGGGCACCCGACCGCATGCCCGCTCCACCCCGGCCGATGCACCGCAACCGGCGTGACGGAGCGGGAAGTTGGCGCACACGCGCGGAACGCGCCGTCGCGCGGCGCCGCACGCGGCCGCCGCCGCGGCGCGTATGCGCATCCTCGCCCTGCGTGATCTGGAGGGGCCCAGGGTGTGAGGCCGCGCATAGGGCCTCGATCACATACGGACTTCTTTAGTCCTAGGCGTTCCCGAATTCCCGGGGATTTCCGGGTCTTTCCCGGCTCGGTGAACGATGCGGGGGAGTAGGTCACAGTGCTTGTTCGGGTTTTCGGCCGCCGCTAAGAATGGTGGGACCGCACGGCGCCGTACGACCGAGAACGGCGCTTTTCTTTGCGCCGGTCCTAGGCCCGTCGCGGTTTCCCGATCCGAAAGGTTCACCTCTCCATGCGTTCCACCCACTCCGGCTATACCCGTCTGTCCAAGGTCCATAAGTTCTCCGCCGCCGGTCTCGGTGCCGCGGGTGCCGCCGCGGTCGCGTTCGCGGTGGTCTCCGGTGGTACGGCCGTGGCGGACGCGCGTCCGGTGGTCAAGCCGGTGGCGTTCGAGGCCAAGGCGTTCGAGGGTCAGGGCCAGGGCGAGGCGGCGCACAAGTCGGACGAGGCCGCCGCGCGCGCCAAGGCCGAGGCGGCGGCGAAGGTGAAGGCGGACAAGGACCGCGCGGAGAAGCAGGCCGCGAACCGTTCCACCGCCCGCAAGCCGATGCGGAAGCCGGCTGCCCCCGCCGCTCCCGCGCCGAAGGCGTACGGCAACGACCTGGAGGGCTGGATCTCCCAGGCCCTGGACATCATGAAGGCCAAGGGCATTCCGGCCTCGTACGAGGGTGTGAAGCGGAACATCATGCGGGAGTCGACCGGTAACCCGCACGCGATCAACGACTGGGACGTCAACGCGGTCAATGGTGTGCCGTCGAAGGGTCTGCTGCAGATCATCGACCCGACCTTCAAGGCGTACCACGTCGAGGGCACGTCCTGGGACATCTGGGACCCGGTCGCCAACATCGTCGCGTCCTGCAATTACGCGGCCGACAAGTACGGCTCGATGGACAACGTCAACTCCGCGTACTGACGGAGAGCGAAACAAAACGCCGGAGGGCGGCGGCACCGGAAACCCGGATGCCGCCGCCCTCCGGCACGTCCGCATCAACATCGCGCGCCGGGGTAGTCGTGGCGCATGCGTGCAGCGGTGAGTTCATGGGACGAAGCGGCCTTCCGCGCGGTGGCGACCCGGCACTGGCCCGGCGCCGACCGCGTACTGCCCCGGTTGTCGCGCAGCGCCGACCGCGGCCTGCTGTGGTTCGGCATCGCGGCCGGAGCGGCCGTACTGGGCGGCAGGCCGGCCCGGCGGGCGGCGCTGCGCGGTGCCGCGTCGCTCGCCCTGGCCTCGGCCACGGTGAACACGCTCGGCAAACGGTCCGTACGCCGCGCGCGGCCCCTGCTGGACGTCGTCCCCCTAGTCCGCAGGCTGGCCCGCCAGCCGATCACCACGTCGTTCCCCTCCGGGCACTCGGCGTCGGCCGCCGCCTTCGCCACCGGCGTCGCCTTGGAGAACCCCGGCTGGGGGCTCGCCCTGGCGCCGCTCGCGGCGTCGGTCTGCTTCTCGCGCGTCTATACGGGCGTCCACTATCCGGGTGACGTGCTGATCGGGGCGGCGCTCGGCGCGGGCGCCGCGTTCGCCGTACGCGGCCTGGCGCCCACCCGCCGGCAGCTCGCGCCGCCCGCCCGGCCGCAGGCCGACGCGCCCGCCCTCACGGAGGGCAAAGGGCTGGTCGTGGTGGCGAACCCGGGCTCGGGCCAGCGGCTGACCGAACGCCCGGACGTCGTCGACCCCCTGCGCTCCGTCCTGCCGCGCGCCGAGTTCCTGACCGTCGGCACCGGCCCCGACGGGCCGGGCCCCTCGCTGGACGAGGCCCTGGAGGAGGCGGCGGACCGGGCGCGGGAGCTCGGGGGCGCGCTGGGTGTGCTGGGCGGCGACGGCACGGTCAACGCCGCCGCGGCCGTCGCGAGGCGGCACGGCCTGCCCCTGGCCGTCCTGCCCGGCGGTACCCGCAACCACTTCGCCTACGACCTGGGCATCGAGACCCTCGGCGACGCCTGCCGGGCCGTCGAGTGCGGGGAGGCGGTCGCCGTCGACATGGTGCGGATCCGCGGCGGTATGGAGCGCGACGAACGGTGGTTCCTCAACACGTTCAGCGTCGGCGCCTACCCGGAGCTGGTCCGGATCCGCGAGCGGTGGGCCCCCCGGATCGGCGCCTGGCCCGCCGGGATCCTGGCCGCCGTGCACGTCCTGCGGACCGGCCGGCCCATCACCGTCGAGATCAACGGCCGGCGCCGGCGGGTCTGGACGGTCTTCGCCGGCAACTGCACCTACCGCGGCCTGGGCGCGGCCCCGGTGCGCCGCCACGACCTCGCCGACGGCGTCCTGGACGTCCGCATCGTCTCCGCCGGCCGGCTCGCCCGCACCCGCCTGCTGACGGCGGCCCTCACGGGCGGCATCCGCAGCACCCCTGTCCTCGGCACCGCCCGCCTGCGACGGCTGCGGGTCGGCGGGCTGCACCCCGGCGCGCACTTCGCGTACGACGGCGAGACCGCCCCGGTGCCGGGCGGCCTGACCCTGGAGAAGGAGAACGAGGCCCTGGTGGTCTACCGCGTGCCCACCGGCCCGTGAGACGCGCGGCCGGCGCGGCCGCTCAGGCGGCCGCCACGGGACCGAGCACCGTATCGGTGCCGGTCACCGACAGGAGGCGGGCGACGCCGCGCTGCAGCGGCCCCCGCACGAAGAGCGCGGCCCCGGCGTCCGCGGCCTCCAGCCGGGCCCACAGCAGGGTGTTCAGCCCGGTGCAGTCGCAGAAGCTCACCTCGGCGAGGTGCAGGTCCAGGGCGTACGGGTGGTGCTGTCCGAGGCAGGCACAGATGGTCCGGCGCAGTCCGGGCGCGGTGCCGAGGTCCACCTCGCCCGTGAGGCGGATGGCGGCGCGGTCACCGTGGAGATCCACGCGTGTGCGCAGACGCCGTGCCGATGGGTCGGGGTTCGTCATGTGCCGCTCCCATGAGAGCCGGTTGGCGGGCAGGAGCCATACTCCTCCCTTCATTGTCGTCATCCGTGAGCGGATCCTTCTTTCGGGTGAGTCGACGCGATGGTCCGTTCCTCGTACGGACCGTGCGCCGTCGGGCGTACGGAGCCGCCCCGCGGCGGAGCGTAGGGCGGGCGGACGGCGAAGGCGGGCCGGCACCGGCGGGGATCCAGTGGCCGGTGTGTCACCGCCCCGCAGTGACGGGGTACTCGGGCAGGTCGATGTCCCCGGCCTTGGCGAACTGGGCGCCGAGCAGGTTCCGCATCGGCCACCTGGTGACCTGGCGCATCGAGAGGTTCCGCAGCCGGATGCCCAGCGTGCTCATCGGCGCGAACCCCGCCGCGCCGCCGGGCGGCAGCTCCTGGGCCCGGTCGACGTACGGCCGCATCACCCGGTTGTAGCGCGGGAACGCGACCCGGTGGTCGCCGCCGGCCGCGGTCAGCTCGCCCGCCAGGACGTACGCGCCGACCAGCGCCAGGCTGGTGCCCAGCCCGGTGAGCGGCGTGGCGCAGTACCCCGCGTCACCGAGCAGCGCCACCCGGCCCCGGGACCACCGGTCGAGGCGCACCTGGCCCATCGAGTCGAAGAGGAAGTCGGGCGCGTCCCGCATCGCCCGCAGCAGGAACGGCGTCTCCCAGCCGACCCCCGTGAAGCGCTCGGTGAGCAGCGCCTGCTGGGCGGTCACGTCCTGGCGGCCGACGGCGAGCGGCGGTGAACGGAAGCTGAGGCCCGCCTTGATCTCGCCGGGCCGCCGGCCCGGCCGGGCCGTGGCGACGCGTCCGCCGGGCGCGTTGTGCATCAGGAACCAGCCGTCGAGGTCCGGACCGTCCGTGGCGGTGAACCACGCCGTGTACAGGTCCAGCGGCCGGACGTGCTCCCGCTCGGGCCCGAACGCGAGGCCGCGCACCGTCGAGTGGAGGCCGTCCGCCCCGACGACGAGCCCGAACCGGCGGGTGCCCGCGGACCGGAACGCGACCCTGACGCCCCGCTCGTCCTCGGTGAGCTCCGTGATCGTGTCGTCGAACAGGTACTCGGTGTCCTGCCCGGGGCGGCTCGCCTCGTACAGCAGGCGCGCCAGGTCCCCGCGGAGGATCTCGATCTCGGAAATGATCCCCTCCCCGCCGAAGCTGTCCGCCGGCATCCGCGCGGAGATCCGGCCGGAGGCGTCGACGTAGGCGAAGCCGCGCTGGTCGAGGCCGAGCGCCCGCGCCTGTTCCATGAGGCCCATCCGGGACACGACGGTCCGGCCGGCGCCGCGGAGGTCCACGGCCTGGCCGCCGGACCGCGGCGCGGCCGCCCGCTCGACGACGGTGACGGAGAAGCCCGCCCGGCACAGCCAGTACGCGAGCGCGGGGCCGGCGACGCCTCCGCCGGATATCAGGATGTCGGTGTTCTGCATGGCGAGGAATGTACGGCGTACGCATGCGGCTGGGCAAGCGGGGGTTTGCGGCAATAACCGGAAGGCAGGCCCTTGTTGAGGTGTGTAGTGCACTAGTGCACTAGTGCGGGAAGCGCTGTCGGGGCCGCTCGGGGCGGTCCGGCCGCGCGTCGCCCGGCGCCCGTCGCTACGGTGATGCCCTTCGAGGTGCACTAGTGCGGAAAGGGAGGGGCCGTGGACGGGCGTACGGCGTCGCGCTCCGGCCGGATCGTGACGGAGATCCGGCGGCGCATCGAGACGGGCGAACTGGCCCCGGGGGACCGGGTCCCCTCGACGCGCGAGATCACCCGGGAGTGGGGCGTCGCCATGGCGACCGCGACCAAGGCGCTGACCGAGCTCCGCCACGAGGGGCTGGTCCGCGCGGTCCCGGGCGTCGGCACCGTCGTCGCCGCACCGCCCCGGCGCCCGGGGCGTCCCGCCCGCCGTCCGGCCGCCCCGGAGCCCGCCCCGGCCCAGGACCGGCGGGGGAGCGGTGCGGCGGATCCCGGGCTCTCGCCCGAACGGATCGTCGAGGCCGCCCTGGGCGTCGCCGACGCCGAGGGGCTGGCCGCCGTCTCGATGCGGCGGGTCGCCACCGTCCTGGGCGTGGCGACCATGTCGCTCTACCGGCACGTGGCCGACAAGGACGCCCTGGTGGTGCGGATGATGGAGGCCGTCTTCGCCCGGACCCCGTTCCCGGACGCCCCGCCGGACGACTGGCGCGACCGGCTGACCGTCGCGGCCCGGCTGTTGTGGCAGGCGTTCCGCCGCCACCCGTGGCTCGCCCCCGCCCTCTCGGTGACCCGCCCCCAGCTGATCCCCAGCGCCCTGCCCTTCACCGAATGGGTACTCGGCGCCCTGGACGGCCGGGGTCTGGACAACACGACGGTCTTCTCCACCCACCTCACGCTGCTCAACTACATCCGCGGCACCGCCGTCAACATCGAGGCGGAGGAGGAGGCGCAGGCCCTGACCGGCATGGACAGCGACACGTGGATGGACGCCCAGGAGCCCGAGCTCCGGCGGATCCTGGCCGGTGGCCGCCTCCCCACGATGGCGCGGCTGCTCACCTCCGGCCCCTACGACCTCGATCTCGACGAGCTCTTCGAGTTCGGTCTGCGGCGCTTCCTGGACGGCGTCGCCGCGCTCCTGGCGGAGGCCGAGGGCTGAGGAGCCGGCGGAAACGGAACGGAACGCGCCACCCGGGACGGCGCTTCACGCCGGATCCGGTGCCGGGCCCCCGGCCGTGCCGGACTCCGTTCCGCGAGAGGCCGGCCGGCGGGTAGCGTGGCCGTGCTCGGGGGAAGGCGCCCGTTCCGGTCGCGAGGCCGGGGCGGCCGGAGTCGGGGGTGGAGCGTGGACGAGACGGCAGGGACGCGGCGTGCGGCGGGACGGGAGCGGCCGCGGCACGCGGTCGTCGTCGGCGGGAGCCTGGCCGGGCTCCTCGCGGCACACGTACTGGCGGACCACGCCGGCACGGTGACCATCGTCGAACGCGACCGCTATCCCGACGGGCCGGATCACCGGGCCGGGCTGCCGCAGGACCGGCACACGCACGTGCTGCTGGAGAGCGGGCGGCAGGCGCTGGACCGGCTGCTGCCCGGGGTCATGGACGAGCTGCGCGGGCACGGTGCCCCGGCGATCGGGATGCCCGACGAACTGCTGCACTGGCAGGCGGGACGCTGGTACCGCCGCACCCCCGCCACCATCCGTTTCGTCAGCGCGTCCCGTCCGCTGGTCGACTGGGTCGTACGCCGCCGGGTCCTGGCCGATCCCCGGATCCGGCTCGTCGACGGGACGGAGGTCACCGGCCTGCTCGGGGACGCCGACCGGGTGCGGGGCGTCCGGCTGCGGGCCCGGGGCGCCGGGCGGGCGGGGGAGGAGCCCGGCACGCTCGCGGCCGATCTGGTGCTGGACGCCTCCGGCCGCTCCTCCCGGGCCCCCGGCTGGCTGACGGACCTCGGCGCCGAACCGCCCCACGAGGAGCGGATCGACACCGGACTCGCCTACGCCACCCGCTTCTACCGGGCCGGCGGCAACGCGGACCTGCCGTTCCGGGGCATCTACATCGTTCCGGACGCCACCCAGCCGTACGGCGGGGTCATCCTGCCGATGGAGGGGGACCGCTGGACCGTCCTGCTCTCCGGGCTCCGGGGCTGCGAACCGCCCACCGGCGACGCCGGGTTCCGGGCCTTCGCCGACCACCTCCCGCACCCCGTCTTCGGCGAGTGGATCGACAAGGCCGAGCCGCTCGCCCCCGCCCACGGCTACCGGTCGACCGCCAATGTCCGCCGCCGCTACGACCTTCCGGGCCGCCGCCCGGCGGGCTTCCTCGCCGCCGGGGAGGCGCTGTGCGCCTTCAACCCCGTCTACGGACAAGGCATGACGGTGGCCGCGCTGAGCGCCCTGGCCCTGCGGCAGGTGCTGGACGACGTCCGCCGGGTCCCGACGACCCGCCGGGTGCAGCGGGCGCTGTGCGCGACCGTCCGCCCGCCGTGGAACATCTCCGCGGGCGGCGACCGGCTGCTGCCCACCGCCGTCGGGAACGCGACCGCGATACGGGCCGTCGACCGGCCCGGTGCCTGGTACATGTCCCGCGTCGTCCGCAGGGCCACCGGCGACCCGGTCGTCGGGGCCGCCTTCCGGGCGATGACGGGGCTCGTCGTCCCGCCGTCCGCCCTGTTCGCGCCGGCCGTCGCCCGGGCCGTCCTGCTGCGTCCCGAGCCGCAGGCGCCCGTCGAACCGCCGATGGGCCTGGAGACCGGCGCCTGACGGTGACCGGGCGGGCCGGCGGCGTGGTCAGCGCCGCCGGCCCGCCACGGAACGGCCGCTCAGCTGCGCAGCGGCCCCTCACAGGAGTAGTCGGCGGTCCCGCCCCGGCCGTCGGACCAGACGTCCACCGCGCCGAAGGAGCAGTTCATCTCCTCCAGGTTGGTGGAGGCCGGCCGGGCCCGCTCCAGGATGAAGTAGTCGACCGTGCCCGACATATCGCGGAACACCCGGTCGGGGTCGGCCGCGTCCGTGAGCCGCGCGGTGATCCGGCCGGTGCACACGAAGCGCCGCACCGACGGGTCGGGTCCCGCGACGCAGTCGGGCGTCAGCGAGGCGGCCGAGACCAAGGACGCGCGCACGGCCTCGGGGGTCGCGTCCCGCAGCCGGTCGTTGGGGATGACGTCGGTGCTGGGCACGTACAGCCGGTCCACCTCGGCGATCCGCCGGTCGAGGAAGGCGTCGTAGGCGCGCTGGAGCCCCGCGTCCTTGCCCGTCCGGTCGCGCCAGGCGTCGAACCCCTTCGGGTCGTCCGCCCGCAGCAGGCCGTACATCTCGCGCAGCAGTGACGGCCGTTCGGTCCAGAGGAACTCGAAGAAGGTGCCCGCGTAGTCGTAGAAGCGGAAGCCGTCGCCGTCGTACGTGGCGTGCAGCAGCCGGTCGACGCTCATCCGCGGGCCGCCGTTCGCGGTGTCCTTGATGACGCCCCGGACCAGGGACTTGCGCACCTTGACGCCGTCGCCGCGGGTGGCGCCGGCGAAGAACTCCGCCGTGCCCTCGTCCATCGCGGTGGTCCGGTCGCCCTGGTACCAGGGGCCCTCGCCGAACAGGCCGGGCACGGCCCACCGGCCGTTGAGGTAGTGGGTGTACTCGTGCCGGAAGAGCTCCTCCAGGGTCAGCGAGGAGTCCTGCGGGACGCGTCGCTGGTACGTGTAGAAGGTCGCGCCCTGCTCGATGTACATGCCGCCGTTGTTCGTGCTCAGGCCGGTGAGCAGCGGCTGGAAGTCCTCGTACTGGGCGCGCGAGGCGTACAGGACGATGTTCAGCGTGGAGTTGACGTCGCCGGCCAGCGGTTTGTCGGTGCCCAGCACCCGGTGGAACTGGGCCTTCACCTGCTTGCTCGCGTAGTACAGGCGGTCGACGGTGGCCCGGTCCAGGGCGGTGCGCACCTTGATGCCGCCCCCGTCGTAGGTGTAGGTGACGGGGAAGAGGCGCCGCTCGATGTCCGGCTTGCAGACGCTGTAGGTGGCGCAGGACTGGTAGTAGACCAGCCAGCCCGCCGCCTTGGCCCACGGTGAGCCGAGCGCGCCGAAGTTCCGCTCGACGACGGGCAGCAGCGCGCCGAGGCCGGACACCGTCTCCGTGCGCAGCGCGTCGACCTCGCCGAAGCGGCCGTACTCGCCGACGGCGTCCCGCACCACCCACTCGTTGGGCGTGCCCTTCAGGTGCGTGTAGCCGGCGACCTTGCGGAACGCCTCGCGGTACGCGGAGTTGCCGGTGACGACGGTGCGGAACGCGGTGTCCTTGTTGCCCGGGTACAGGCCCAGGTAGTTGACGGACAGCCCGGCGAGCGCGGCGCCGCCCCAGGACGGGTCCTTGTACGTCGTGGTGTGGTACTGGTCCATGGTCGCCAGGACCTTGCGGATCGTGCCGAGTTGGGACTGCCGCAGGCCGGGGCCGCTGCCCGCGTACAGGGCCTCGCGCAGGCTCTCCGCGTTGGACCGCGTGACGTCGAAGCTGTGGGCCGCGCCGCCGAAGGCGCTGAGGGCGCGGCGCATGGCCTCGGTGGTCGGCGGGTCCGTGACGTCGATCTCGGAGCGCGAGAAGTCGTGGTACACGACGGCGTGGAGGTAGGTGAGCATCTCCAGCAGATGGCTGCCGTTGCGGCCGTCGTGCCGGGGCGCGAGGGCGGATATGCGCCGGGAGACGGCCTGGACGTGCGCCTTGGACATGACGGGGGCGAGCCGGGCGTCCCAGGTCCAGATGAGGGTGCGGAGGCAGCCGTCGGCGGTGACGGCCGGATCGGCGAGGAAGTCGGCGAACGCCTCGGGCCCCAGGCCGGTGATGCCGTCGAGCGTGCAGGGGGCCAGGCCCGGGTGGGACGTCGTGCCGGGGCCGGCGGGCGTACGGGCGCCCGCCACCCGGCCGTCGGGGAGGCCGCCGGGGGCCGGCAGGGGGCGGGCGTTCGGGCGGGGCGCCCGGGCGAGGCGGTCGGCCCGGTCGTGCCCGGAGTCCGGGCCGGCCGCCGCCGTCGTCTCCGGGGCCGTCGTCGGGGTCGTCTTCGGGGCCGGGTGGCCTGGTGGGGCCGCCGGCGCGGCGACGGCCTGCGGAACGGCCGGGCCGAACAGGGCCGCGGCGAGGGCGCCGGCGGCGAGGGTGCGGCGGACAGGTCTGTGTCGGGACACCGTTGTCTCCAGAGTGGGGGGATACGTGGGGGGATGTGAGGAGCGGCCGAACTGCCCCCTGGTGCGGGGTGCTTGGGGAGGACGGCCGCTGAGCGCTGTGTGATGCGTAACGTAGTAATGTGACATTGCATTGACAAGACGTCAGGAGAGAAGTGGCCGGGGAGGCGGTCCGGCACCCACGGGGCGAATCGGCGCATACCGCCCCGAAGGCCGCGGCTCCCGGAGGGCGCCGGCCCCGCCCCGGTGGCAGCCTGGTCCCATGAACCCCACAGACCCTGTGAGCACCGGGGACGGGGGACGCGGGCACGGACCGGACCGGCCGCTGCCCCCCGGCCAGCACATCACCGCCTTCGAACGCTTCGGACCCCCGCAGTTCGCCGGCCGTCACGTCACCGTCCCCGAGCGGCCGGTCCTGGCCGTGGGCGGCGACGTGGCCCGGCCCGCCCAGTTCGACCTCGACGACCTGCTGCGCCGGGCCGCCCCGCGCCGCACCCGCCGCGGCGACCTGCACTGCGTGTCGACCTGGAGCGCGCGGGACCTCACCTGGGAGGGCGTCCCCTTCCATGAGGTCGAACGGCTGATCGCCGAGACCGTCCGGCCCCACCCGCGCGCCCGCTGGCTGCTGGTCACCGGCCTGGACGGCTACCGCGACTGCCGCCGCCGCGCCGCCCGGGACGACGGCGTCCTGCTGGCCGACCGGCTTGACGGCGAACCCCTGACCGCGGCCCACGGCGCGCCCGTGCGGCTGGTGGCCCCGGAGGAGTACGGCTACAAGAGCGTCAAACATGTCGTCGCCCTGGAGTACCGCCGCCGCTACGCCGCCCCCTCCACCCGGCTGCTCCAGCACCCGTACGGGCGGGTGGCGCGGGAGGAGCGCAGCCGGTTCCTCCCGGGACCGGTGTGGCGGCGGCTGTGGTCCCTGGCCCTGCCGTGGATGCGGCGGTGCTACCGCAGGTCCTGACCCCGCGGCCGTCCGCCTTCCGCGTCCCCCCACCGTGCGGTGCCGTCCGATTCCCCTTCCGGGGCCGCCCCGCCGCACGCCATCATGTGGGGACACAGGCACCGGACCGCGGGGAGGGACGACGCGTGAGCGTTTTCGGCAAGGGCATCGAGAAGGCCGAGGTGCGGCTGAAGTGGGATCCCGCGCCCTACGGCGCCGATCCGCACGACCTCGACCTGGTGATCGCCGTCCTCAGGGCCGACGACCCGCACGGCGCCCCGGCCCAGCTCGTGCACTTCGGCCGCCGCTCGCCCGACGGCACCGTCACCCTCAACCGCGACAGCCGCAACGGCAAGGGGCTGGGCTGGGACGAGGTGATGACCGTCGAGCTGTTCCGGATGGCCGAGGCCAACGGGCGCGTCGTCGTCGGCGTGGCCGCCCAGCAGACCGACGGCCGGCTCACCTTCGCGGACGTGGCAGCGCCCCGGGTGCAGATCGTGGCAGGGTACGAGGTGCTGGTGGAGGAGGACTTCGCGTCCGTCGGCGGGTCCACCGCGGCCACGGTGGGCGAGTTCGTCCGCGACGCCGCCGGGCTGTGGTCGTTCCGCCCGCTCCTGCGCGGCTTCGACGCCGATCCCGAGACGTTCGCGGAGACCATGGGCGCCGCCTGACGGCCATCGGCGGCCTTCCCGGGGTCTTCGTAGCGGTCGGTGACGACGTGGGCGTCACCGGGTGATGTGAGGGAGCTGTCCGGCCCTGGAGCGGAACATCCGACTCCGGTCAACGGTCCGCAACAGGTACCTTTGGGCACGGACTGGACGTACGGGCGGTTCGTGACCAGGTTCGTTCCGGCTGATTCGTTCCGGCCGACGGAACGGCCCGCGCCGCGGACGGCGGAGACGATGCCGCACACCCGACGCGCTCCGCTCCGCCGCTGTCCCATCGGACAGCGGGTGTCGCCCCCCACGAAGACGTCGAGGCATGAACGTTTCTCACACCGGCCATCGCGGCGCCGATGGCACCACCGGCGCCCCGGCCGGCCGCACCACCCGGGTGGCCGTCCTGGTCACCGCCCTCCTCACGGCCTGCATCGCCTTCCAGCTCAACGCGAGCATGCTCAGCCCCGCGCTGAAGAGCATCGAGGACAGCCTCGGCGCCACGTCCGCGGAGATCGGTCTCACCCAGACCGCGTTCTTCACCTCGGCGGCGCTGTTCTCCCTGTTCCTCCCGCGCCTCGGCGACATCCTCGGGCGCCGCAAGGTGCTCGTCGGGATGCTCGCCCTGATGGCCGTGGGCTGCGTCGTCGCCGCGCTGGCGAACAGCGTGGCCGTCCTCTTCTTCGGCCGCGTCATCCAGGGCGCGTCCGGCCCGACCGTGCCGCTCGCCCTGATCATGCTCCGCGTCGAGGTGCCCGAGCCCAAGCGCTACGGCACCCTGCTCGGCGTGATCACGGCCGTCAACGGCGGCATCGCGGGCGTGGACTCCCTCGGCGGCGGCTACCTCGCCGACCACCACGGCTTCCAGGCCGTCTTCTGGGCGATGGCCGTCGTCGCCCTCATCGCCACCGTCATGGTCGCCACCATGACCCCCGAGACCAGGGTCCCGTCGGCCCACCGGATGGACTGGCCCGGCGTCGGCCTCCTCGTCGTCTCCGTCGGCTCGCTGCTCGTCGCCCTCAACGAGGCCGGGAAGCTGGAGGCCGCCGACTGGACGCTCGTCGTCGGGCTCGTCGTGGTGGCCGCGCTCGCCTTCGCCCTCTTCTGGCGCACCGAGGACCGCTCGCCCAACCCGCTGGTCGCCACCCACCACCTGAAGCAGCGCGCCACCTGGGCCACCCTGCTGACCACCGTGCTCACCATGACCGGCGTCTTCGCCGTCATGAACGGCCTGATCCCGGCGTTCGCCCAGGACGCGCAGGCCGGCCTCGGCATGAGCGCCAGCGAGTCCGCCTGGTGGACCCTCACCCCGTACGCCCTCGCCGGACTGGCCATGGGACCGGTGGCCGGACGGCTCGCCGCCACCTACGGCTACGGCCGGGTGCTGCGCCTGGGCCTCGTCGGCGCCGTGATCTCCGTCATCCTGATGATCGTGACCGTGCCGGCCGACTCGCGGGTCCTGCTGCTGGTCACCTCGCTGCTGGTGGGCGTCACCTACGCGGGTGTGGCCAACATCGTCCTCAACGGACTGGGCATCGTGCTCTCGCCCAAGGAGAACCCCGGCTTCCTGCCCGGCCTGAACGCGGGCGCCTTCAACCTCGGCGCCGGGCTCAGCTTCGCCGCGCTCTACGCCGTCAAGACGGCCACGGCACCGTCCGACGCGTCCTCGCCCGGCGGGTACGTCGCCGGCATGATCGCCGGGGTGGTGATCCTGGCTCTCGCTATCGGGACGTCGTTCCTCATCCCGAAGCCGGTGGAAGCCGAGGCGCACGACTGAGGCGCTCCCCGCCCTCCCCGTGGTTCCGGCCCGCCCGGCGACGTCTTCCGTCGCCGGGCGGGCCGGTTCGTACCCCGGGACGTCTCACCTCGCGGGGCACTGCTTCCAGGCGAAGTGGTAGAGGGTGCTGATGTTGCCGTCCGTCGAGTCCATCATCAGGAAGCTGGACGTCTTGGAGGTGTCCGAGGTGCCGGCGTCCACCCGCAGCTCGGTGTTGATGTTGAAGTAGCGCATCGCCCCGCAGGGCGCGTAGACCAGCGCGTCGATGTCCGTGGTGTCGGACGTCTGCCAGTTGTCGTTGAGCGGACCGGTGAAGTGGTGGTTGACGAACGCGGTCTGCTGCATCCCCTGGAAGTAGTAGTTCGCCCGCTCCAGCCCCGCGGCCCCCTTCTCCAGGTGCGCGAACCCGCGGTAGTCCGCCCGCGCGACCGCGTACGTGAAACCCTGCGGGACGTGGACGTTCAGGCTGAGCTGGCAGTTCCGGCGGGCGTCGGTCGGCTTGGAGCCGACGCCCACCTGGGCCACGTAGTCGCTGTAGGACACGGTGAAGGCCGTGTTGTCGGGCGACACCGCCACGTTCGCGGTCCCCGCCGGGCACCCCGAACCGTTGACGGTCACCACGTCGATCACGACCTTGTCCGGCGGCGGCACCCCGAACGGAGTGGCGCCCGCCGGCGGGGCCGCGACGGTCAGCAGGGCCGCCACGGCACCGCCGAGCACGGCCGGTCTGAGCTTGGTGCGTCCGCGCATGAAGTCCCCTCCCACTGCGCCGCGCCCGGAAGCACGGATGAGGCACGGATCAGGAACACTGCTTCCACTCGAAGTGGTAGAGGGTGTTGACGCTGCCGTCGGCCGAGTCCATCGCCATGAAGCTGGTGGTCGACGCCGGGTCGGAGGTGCCGGCGCTCACCCGCAGCTCGGTGTTGACGTTGAGGATCCGCTGGACGCCGCAGGGCGCGTAGACCAGCGCGTCGACGTCCGTCACGTCGGTGGTCTGCCAGTCGTCGCTGAACGGGCCGCTGAAGCGGTGGTTGGTGGAGGTCGTCTGCTGCATGCCCTGGAAGTAGTAGCTCGCCTTCTCCAGGCCCGTCGCCCCGCTCTGCAGATGCGCGAATCCGCGGTAGTCCGCCTTGGCGATGGCGTAGGTGTAGCCCTGCGGGACGTGGACGTTCAGGCCGAGCTGGCAGTTCTTCCGGAAGTCGGTGGGCTTCGAGCCGACGCCGACCTGGGCCAGGTAGTTGCTGTAGGAGACGGTGAAGGCCGTGTTGTCGCCCGCCACGGCGACGGCCGCGGTCCCGGCCGGGCAGCCGGACCCGTTGACGGAGACCACGTCGATCTGGATTCTGCCCGGTGGCGGCGCGCCTTCGGCCGCCGTGGCCCGCGGGGAGAAGGCGGTGGCGACGAGTGCCGCGGCCGCGGTGCCGATGAGTGCCGGTTTCCACATGGGGATGCCTCCAGCTGCTCCGCCGAGTGACTGCGCGAGACATGCCACCACCGCCGGGGGGTCATGTACAGGTCAGGTTGAGCCGAGTGTGGCCGGACTTCGCCGGGCGGCCCCGCCGCGCCTTCCCCGCAGCACCACCGCCACCGCCTTGCCTCCCCGGCGGCCCCGAGGGACGGTGGAAGGGACGTCCGCGCTTCCGGTCGGCGCGGAACCCGAGCGCCGGGCGCGGCACGCCAGGGCGAAGGAGAGCGCCATGCGTACTCTGCTCAGGGCCCGGCTGGACACCCACACGGCCAACGAGGCGGTCAGGAACGGCACCATGGGAGCGGCCATGCGGGACGTACTGGAACAGCTCCGCCCCGAAGCCGCCTACTTCACCTGCATGGACGGCGGGCGCACCTGCATCCTCGTCTTCGACATGCGGGAGTCCTCCGAGATGCCGGCGCTGCTGGAGCGGTTCTTCCTCGACATGGAGGCCGAGGTCGAGCTGCTCCCCGTCATGAACGCCGACGACCTGCGGGAGGGGCTCGACGCCCTGCCCCGGAAGTGACCTCGGTCGCGTCTCGGCGGCGACCGTATCCCCGGAGCCCGTCCGCCAGTTCCGCCGCGTCGCCGTCCCGGAGCGCGGACAGCGCCTGCTGGAGCGCGAAGGTCCCGCGGACCGCCGCCACCCGGCCGGCCGCACCGCACAGGGCGGGGCCGGCCGACGCCACCACGCGCCGCAGGAACGCGTCGCCGTACGAGGCGGCGACGGCGGCCAGGTCCACGGCCGGGTCGCCGATCGCGGCCTCGTCCCAGTCGACCACCCCGCGCAGTACGGGAAGCCCGTCCTCCGTCTCCCAGAGCACGTTCTCACCGCCCAGGTCGCCGTGGACCAGGGCACCCGACACGTACGGCAGCGCCTCGGCCGCCGCCAGCTCCCGCTCGGCCCGCGCCCGTCCGGCGGCGGACAGCAGCGGGAACAGCTCCGCGCGGACGTCGGACGCGAACCGCCGCCACTCGTCGCGGGGGGCCTCCGGCAGCTCCCCGCGCGGCCCCGGCTCCCGGCCCGCGCGGCCGAGCGCCGCCAGCAGCGCGGCGACCTGCCGGGCCGCGGCGTCGGAGGCCTCCGGCCGGGCGAGCGCGGACGGTTCCAGCGGCGCGCCCGGCACTCGGGTGAGCACCAGGTGGGCCGGCCCGCCGGTGCCGTCCTCGACGGAGAGCGGCGCCGGGACGGCGAACGGCAGACCCGCCCGGCCGACCGCCCGCAACACCGCCGCGCGGGCGGGGAGCCGGGCCGCCGCGTCCGGGGTGCGCGGGAAGCAGAGCACTCGCCGCGCGCCGACCAGCACGCGGTGGAACTGGCCTTCGCGCACGGCCGGTTCCACCCCGTCCTCGGCCGACAGCCGTGCCGTGAGCGCCGCTCGTTCACCGGCGGGACGGGCCGTCGTCACCTGTCACTCCCTCGTCAGGGCCGGTTGAACCGTACTTCCGGGTTGGCGCGCGTCGGGCCCGCGAGCAGCGGCTGCGGGATCCCCCGCAGGTGCCGGTCGAAGAAGGCGGCGACGTAGGAGCGGGTGATGTCCAGCGACCGCCGGCCGGAGAGGCCGGAGCCCGGGTACGGGGTCCCCGGCGGCAGGAGCTGGTCGCCGAGGAAGGGAAAGTCGGAGAACGAGAAGTGGTCCGCGCCGGCCACGGTCAGCCACCGCTTCCAGCCGTCCAGCCGGGGCCACGCCTCGTCCCAGGACGTGTCCTCACCGCCCGGGCGGTGGATCCCGTCGTCGGTGCCGAGCATCATGAACGGCCGGCCGCCGAGCCCGCCGGGGGGCACCGCCCCTTGGAAGGAGCCGTCCATATTGACGCCGGCCCGCACCCGGGGATCGGCCGCCATGACGGCCGCCGCGGTCGCGCCGCCGAGCGAGTGCCCGGCCATGCCGATTCGCTGACGGTCTATCAGATCGGCGTGCTTCCACGGCGAACGCGAACCCGTCAGCCGGTCCAGGACGAAGGAGGCGTCCTCGGCCCGGTTGACCACGGCCGCGTGGAAGTCCTTCTCGGTCCTGGCCTTCTCGCACGCCACGCAGGTCAGCATCCGGCCGCCGGGGAACAGCGTCCCCACGGACTCGTAGGCGTGGTCGATCGAGGCCACGACGTATCCCCGGCTCGCCAGGTCCTCGGCCAGGGCGGTGATGGTGTAGCGGGCGACGCTGAAGCCCGGGGAGAGCACTACCAGTGGATGGCGCCCGCCCACCGGGGACGTGTCGACGCGGCTGTGCGTGCGCGTCGCGGCGAACCGCTCCGGCGGTATGACCTTGTCCAGTTCGCGGTCTTTCAGGAGCAGGCGTGCCTCCTCCGTGGTGGCGTACGGGGCGGTCGGACCGGCCCCGGGGCGCGCCGGGTAGGTGATGTCGACCATCAGCTCGCGGCCGTCCGCCTCGGGGACCCAGAGGTCCTTGCGGCCGTGGTCGACGAGGTGCAGGGTCGAACGGCCCACGGCGTACGGGCCGGTGGGGTCCGGGAGCCGGGGCGCGGTGTTCGCCGCCGGGGGAGCGGCGGCGGGTGTCCCGGGGGCTTCCGTGGAGGCGGACGTGGAGGCGGAGGCGGCGGTGACGGTCGCGGCGAGGGGAAGCAGACAGGCGAGTGCGGCGGCCGAGGCCGCCCTGCGGAGTCTCGTCATGTCTGGACCATAGGTCACAAGGTCCCTCCGGGGCAGCGGTTTTCCGCCGCCCGCAGAGCCCCGGGGCGGCCCCGGCGGACGGGCCGTCACGGGCGGCCCGGAGCGGGCCGGGATGGATGCGGGGGCCAGCATTCCGGGCGTCGGGGGCTCGTGCGAAGATTCCGTGCCCGGTCCGTGTGGACCGGGTGACAAGGGGAAACTTCGTGAAACCAACCACTCTCAGAGCAGCCGTCGGAGCCGTGCTGGCCATGGCCGTGCCGGCGGTGCTGGTGCCCGCCTCCACCGCGAGCGCGGCGCCCAGGACCGGCGCGGTGGACAAGGCGACCGTCGCCTCCTTCGGCCGGGCCGCGGACACCCTGCTGACCGAGCGCACGTCGGCGCTGCTGGACTCGGTGAAGACGCCGCGCATAGCCACCCAGCTCGACCGCAAGGTGCGGCTGGCCGCGGCCGCGGCCAAGACGGAGCAGGCCGGGCTGACCACCCTCCAGGCGCGCAAGAAGCGGCTCGCCGGGCTCCATGAGGCGTACACCAAGGCGGACGTCCAGGTCGCCGTGGACGGGACCCGCTCCGCCGGCGGCCGGGCGGTCGTGCGGCTCACCGAGACCACCACGCTCACGTACAAGAAGGTCCGCGGCGACGAGCCGGTCACGACCGGCTTCAAGGCCCGGCACGAGGCCCGTTTCACCGCCCGCCCGGGCGGCACCTGGGAGCTCACGGCCCTGACGACCGACGACGACGGTCCGATCGCCATCAACGACCCCACGGTGCGGAAGCGCGTCGCCTCCCTCGGCCCCACGCCCAGCGCCCCCCGCGCCTCCACGGCGTGGACGAGCCAGTCGGTGCCCAAGCGCGCCAAGGCCGGCGTCGACTACGCGGCCATGGCCGCGTACACCGAGAAGTACTGGCGGAACTACAACCCGTCCTACCGGAAGTTCAACGACGCCGGCGGCGACTGCACCAACTTCCTCAGCCAGGCCCTGAAGGCCGGCGGCTGGAAGCCCGAGACCGGCCCGGCGGACGACTACCGCAAGTGGTGGTACGCCTCCTCCGGCCAGTCCGACAGCTGGGTCGGCGTCAACGAGTGGTCGTGGTACGCGCTCAACTCCAAGCGCGTCACCAGCCTGGCCAACGTCTACCAGCTCGAGGTCGGCGACGTCATGCAGATGGACTTCGACGCCGACGGGTCGAAGGACCACTCCATGATGGTGACGTACCGCAGCCGGTACGGCCTCCCGTACCTCACGTACCACTCCACCAACACCTACCGGAAGTCGGTGGCGAGCATCATCGCGTCCTACCCGGACGCGGTCTACTACGCCTACCGCACCTGACCGGTGCCGCCGCGCGGCGGGCGGGAACACCGCTCGCCGCGCGGCCGGGAGGCGGGCCCGGTCCGGTTTCCCCGGCCGGGCCCACCGGTTCCCGCGCCCTGACCATCCATGGATTACGACGCTTTTGATGGTGAATGTCCGAATGGAAACAGGGTGGGGGGAAGTTGGGGCAGTGGTCCCTGTGATACTGGGGCCGGAATGTGTGTTTTGGTGCCAGGGGGTACGAAGGTGTCGAAGAGGACCATGCAGCGTGCGACGGCCCTGGTCGCCGCGGCCACTGTCGCACTCGGCCTGTCGGGCTGCGACTCCGGAGGGGACTCCGGCGGGAAGGGCGGCGGAAAGGACTCCCCGGCGTCGCCCTCGCAGAGCGCGTCACAGGACTCCGCCTCCGCCCACAAGAGCCGGCCGCAGAACCGCCGCAAGCCGGAGGAGAAGTGGGACGGCAAGGTCAAGGTGCTCGGCGACGGCTCCACGTCCTACACCGGCCCCCAGCCGAAGCAGCCGAAGCCCGAGAAACTCAAGCCGGGGGAGAAGCCCCCGCAGTTCGTCGTCTTCTCCTGGGACGGCGCCCTGGAGGGCGACGACCACCTCTTCTCGCACTTCCGCGAGGTCGCCAAGGAGAACAACGCCACCATGACGTTCTTCCTCACCGGCACCTATCTGCTGCCCAAGTCCAAGGCGACCCTGTACAAGCCCCCGCAGCACAAGCCCGGCGAATCCGCCATCTCCTACGCGACGGACGCCCACATCCGGGACACCCTCCAGCAGCTCCGCGGGGCCTGGCTCGACGGCAACGAGATCGGCACGCACTTCAACGGCCACTTCTGCGGCAAGAAGGGCGGCGACGACTGGAGCGAGACGGAGTGGAAGAGCGAGATCGAGCAGGCGTACTCCTTCGTCCAGCACTGGAAGACCAACACCGGCTACAAGGACCTGCCGCCGCTCCCCTTCGACTACGAGAAGGAACTGGCCGGCGGCCGGGCGCCGTGCCTGGAGGGCCAGAAGAACCTGCTCAAGGCGGCGCGGCAGTTCGACTGGCGCTACGACGCCAGCTCGCCCGGCGACTTCCAGATATGGCCGTCCCAGATCGACGGCATATGGAACTTCCCGCTGCAACTGCTGCCGTACCCCAAGAGCGAGAAGCAGGTCCTGTCCATGGACTTCAACTTCCTCTACAACCAGTCCGGTGACAACACCAAGGGTGACCCGAAGAAATACGCGGAGTGGCGGAAACTGACCCGGGACGGCTACCTCAACGGCTTCGAGCGCGTCTACCACGGAAGCCGGGCGCCGCTGTTCATCGGCAACCACTTCGAGGACTGGAACGGCGGCATCTACATGAAGGCGATGGAGGACGTCGTGAAGTCCGTGTGCAAGCGCGACGGCGTCCGCTGCGTCTCCTTCAAGCAGGTGGCCGACTGGCTGGACGTCCAGGACCCCGACGTCCTGGCGCGGCTGCGCGGGCTCGACCCGGCGCAGTCCCCGGACTGGAAGTCGATCGTGAAGTAGACGTCGTATCCGGCCCGGCGCGGTCCTGAGACCGCCCCGGGCCCCCGCTCACGAGCGGCCGGTCATGTACCGCGTCCAGATGCCCAGCGGGACGGAGGCGGGGGACGGGCCACCGCCGCCCTTGGCCTTCCCCTTGTCCTTGCTCTTGTCGCCCTTGTCCTTGCCGTCCCCGCCGCCGTCCAGGGGCAGCAGCTCCTGGCTCTTCGGGTCGATGCGGGCGAGCGACACCGCGGTAGAGAGACCGCCCCGGTACCCCACGAACCAGGCCGACTTGGCGTCCTGCGCCGTGCCCGTCTTGCCCGCCGTGCCGGGCCCGGCGGCCTTCGCCGCGAGCGCGGTGCCGTGCCGGACGGCCTCCCGCAGCGCGTCGTCCACCGCCTTCGCCACGGGCGCCGGCAGCGCCTGCCGCGGCTTGGGCCGCTCCACGGGGACGTCCGCCCCGTTCCGGCGGAGACCGCTCACCGAATACGGGTCGGTGTGCCGGCCCTCGGCCGCGAAGGTGGCGTAGGCGTCGGCCATGCGGATGGCGCTGGGCGTCGAGGTGCCGAGCGAGAACGACGGCAGCTTCTCGCCGAGGCTGCTCTCCAGCAGCCCGGTTTCCACGCCCACCTTGCCGACCCGGTCCAGGCCGACGTCCATGCCCAGCTGCATCATCGAGGTGTTGACCGACTGGGCGACCGCGTTCTTCAACGTGATCTTGCCCCAGGACTTCCCGTTGTCGTTCTCGGCCTTGACGATCTTCCCCGAGCGGTCCCAGTAGGGGCCCTCCGGCGTCATGAGCGAGATCTTGTCGTCGCCGTCGTACAGCGTCGCCGGGGTGACGGGCGTACGCGGTTCGCCGCGCTCCCGCTGGACGCCGTCGCGCAGCGCCGCCGCGTAGACGAACGGAGTGAACGCGCTCCCGGCGGGCACCACCGAGGAGTTGGCGTCGTTGAAGCCCTGTTTCAGATAGCCCTCGCCGCCGTAGAGGGCGGTGATGCGCCCGTCGGTGGTCACCGAGGCCGCGCCGATGCGCAGGTCGCGGTCGGGGTGGTCCGGGTCCGGGCCGAGCGTGGCGCGGGCCTTGCTCACGGCCTTGGCCAGCGCCTCGACGCGACGCCGGTCGAAGGTGGTGTGGATCTGGTAGCCGCCGCGGGCGAAGTCCTGGTCGGAGACGTCGCTGTGCGCGCTCACGTACGCCCGCGCGGTCTCCACCAGGTAACCGGTCTGGCCCGCCAGCCCGCTGGGATGCGGCGGGGCGACGGGCTCGGGGAAGCGGGTGTACGAGGCCCGCTCCTTCTTGGAGAGCTTGCCGATGGCGACCATCCGGTCCAGGACCCAGTTCCAGCGCTCGACCGCGCGCTCGTGGTTCTTGGCGCTCACGGCGGGGTCGTAGAGCGCGGCCCCCTTGAGCAGCGAGGCGAGGAAGGCGCCCTCGCTCGCGTTCAGCTCCGAGACGTCCTTGTCGTAGTACGCGTGGGCGGCCCGCGCGATGCCGTAGGTGCCCCGCCCGTACCAGCTGGTGTTGAGGTACTGCTCCAGGATCTCGTCCTTGGACAGCTTGCGGTCGAGCTTGATGGCGATGAACATCTCGCTGAGCTTGCGCGAGAACGTCTGCTCCTGGTTCAGGTAGGCGTTCTTCACGTACTGCTGCGTGATGGTGGAGCCGCCCTGGGTGCTGCCGCCCGTGATCATCTTGGTGACGGCGCGGAGCATGCCGCTGGGGGAGACGCCGCTGTCGGAGTAGAACGTCTCGTTCTCGGCGGCCAGCGCCGCCCAGCGCACCTTCTCCGGGACCTTGCCGAGGGGCAGGTCCTGCCGGTTGACCTCGCCGGTGCGCGCCATCTCGGTGCCGTCGGCCCAGTAGTAGACGTTGTCCTGCTGGGTGGCGAAGGCGTTGAGGTCGGCGGGTATCTCCGTGCGCGCGTACATGATCGCCAGGAGGCCGGTGACGACGCCGACGCAGCTGAATATCAGCCCCAGGGTCTGCCGCCACGAGGGGACCCAGCGCCGCCAGCCCGACCGCCCCGGGCGCGGGTACGCCGGCCGCAACCACCGCCCGAGGCGGCGCGCGGTTCCCTGACGAGTGCCCAGCAGCCGGCGGAGGCCGGCGGGAGCGGCGGCTTTCCGGGCATGTGCCCCTTTACGACGTTCGATCACTGCTCGACCCTATGGGATGGAGTCCCAGGGATTTGTGCCGTTTCGTCGCGAAAACATCACGGTTCCCTGTGGGTTCCAGGGTTTTTCGCGAGTTTTCCGTGGTCGGAACGTGGTCGGAACGTGGTCGGGAAGGGAGCCGGGCGGAACGGCGTCCGCCGTTTCATCCCGGTACGAAGGTTACGCCTGCGACCGGATGACGCTCACGGGGGGCCGGGCGGTTCCCGGGACCACCGAGGAACGTGACGACCGTCGTGGGGGACCGGCCCCCGCCCCCCCCGGCCGTCCGTAATGCATTGGCCGAAAGCGGCCCTGACCAGGCACACTCCCGTCATGCTCCGCACCGCCGACACGCTGCTCGCCGCTCTCGACCCCCTCCCGCACCCCCACCGGCTGCGGCGGCTGGCGCTGACCGTGCCGGACCTGGCCGAGCGGGGCACGCTCACCGCGGTCCTGGACGACCTCGACGGCCGCGGCGCCTACGAGCGCCGCCTCGCGGCCCTGGCCGCCCTGGCCGGCCGGCAGGAGCACTTCCTCGCGGCCCGCCTCGCCGACCCCGACCCCGTCGTCGCCGGGTACGCGCTCCGGGGCGCCCGAACCCTCCCGCTGCCGGACGCCGCGATCGAGACGGCGTACGAGGACGCGTCCGCCGCGACCCGCGACCGGATCGCCCGCTTCCTGTGGGCCGGAGACCGCCCGGGCCTCACCGAACGGCTCGTGACCCGCCTCCGCGCGCAAGGGGACGTCACGGAAGCGGCCCGGCTGCTCCCCGGCTGCTCGGGGCCGTTCGTGACCACCGCGCTGCCCGGCCTCGCGCACGCCGTCACGTCACCGGTGCGCCTGGCCCGCCGCCACCCCGGCCCCTTCCTCGACCAGGCCGAACGGGACCTCGCCGAGCGGCCCCCGGGCGTGGAGCGCACCGACTGGTGGCAGCGGCACGCCGGCGCCCTGGCCGTCGTCACAGCCACCCACCCGGAGCGGGTGCTCACCCTGCTGGAACGCCACGGCCCCGGCACCCTGCCCGACTGCCTCCGCCGGTCCGCGGCCGCCCTCGTCGCCGCGGACGCCGAGCGCTTCGTCCGCTGGCTCGTCGCACCGGAGCGGGACCACCCGCGCTACGAACCCCACCTGCCGTCCGGCGCGTTCCGCGCGCTGGTGCGGGCCGACCCGCCGTCCCTCCCCCTGCTGGGCCGTCACTGGCTGAGGAGCGCACCGCACCTGACGGCCCTGGTCAAGGCGGTGCCGCCGGGCCGCCGCGCCGCGTTCCTCGACGAGGTGACGGCGGCCGACGAGCCCGGCCGGGCGCCCCTCGGCGACCTCGCCCTCCTCCCGCGCGAGCGCCGCTGGGCCGAGGTCCGCGGCTCCCTCGCCGAGCCCGACGCCGAGCAGATGTTCTGGCTCGACCTGCTGGACACCCGCGCGCACGGCCCCTTCGACGAGGCGAGGCCCCACCTGCTCGCCGCGCTCGACCGCCCCGACGCGGGCGACCGCGCCGCCGTCTGGCCGCTGCTGGTCGCCTGCGCGGGACGCGACGGAGGACGGGCCGCGGTGGCGGAGGTACTGGAGCTGATGACGCGGCGGCTGCGCAACGAACGGGACCCCGTACGCGCCGACGCCCTCGGCGCCCTCGCCGGCCTGAACCCCGCCCGGTTCGCCGCCGAGGACATCGGGCCGCTCGACCGGATCCTGCTGGACGCCCTCGGCGCCCGTGACGCCTCGGCCGCCACCCGGGACGCACTGCGCCGGCTCGCCGCCGGCCTGCTCGTCGCGCACGGCACGGGCGAGGGTGCCCAGCCGGCCCTCCCGCAGTGGGCGCTGCACGCTCTGGAGCGCATCACCGGACACATGGGCGACCGCGACTTCGGGCCGCTGCACCGCACCCTGCGGCGCGGCCAGGAGCACCGGCTGTTCGAGGTGCTGCGCCCCTGGCTGGAAGCCGCCCACGAAAAGGCGGACCACCGGCTGCTGTTCGCGTTCACCACCGCCCTCGGGCGGCGGGCCCACCGGATGTCCGCGCTCCAGCGCATGCTGGAGGACGCCCTCGGCACCGCTGACGACGAGGAGTTCCGGACGGCGGTCCGGCTGTGGCTGGAACCGCCCGCGACGCGCGACGAACGCGTCGCCCGCGTCCTGGAACGCGAGCCCTCCGCCGCCGCCCTCCCGCCCGTCCTGGAGGCCCTCGCCGCGCGCCGGACGGACCTGCTCGACACCCTCCTCGGCGACCGGCCGCCGTACGGGCGCTTCCTGCCACCGGGCGCCGACCGCCCCCTGCCCGGACCGCGCCACGGCGACCGGCTGCTGCCCCGGCAGCAGGAGGCGGTCGTCCGGGTGGCGCGCGCGGTCGTCACGGACGCGTCCCGGCCGCTGCCCGAGCGCGCCGCCGCCCTGCACGCGGTCGCCGGACTGCCCGCCGGGCACCGGCTGGCCCTTGACCAACTGGGGGCGCCGGACGTGCTCTTGGCGGAGGCCGCGCTGGCCGCGCTGCCCCGCGCCGGCCGGCCCGCCGAGGTGCTCGGCACCCTGCTCGGCCACGCGGGCGGCGACCGCGCCCGGGTGGCCGTGTACGCGGCCGGGCACGCCGCACGGTCCGTCGCGCCGTCCGAACTGGCCCGCCAACTGGAGGACGTGCTCCTCCGGCAGCCGGGCGCCAAGGTGACCAGCCGCAAGGAGGCCGTCCGGCTCGCGGCCCGGCTGCTCCCGGCGCCACGCGCCGCGGCACTGCTCGCCGCGGCCTACCGGATACCGGACCAGCACCCCGACGTCCGGGCCGCGGTCGTCGCCTCGGCGGTACCTCTGGTGGGCGCCCCCGATCTGAGGGCCGTGCTCGACGACGCGAGCCGTGGGCTGCCGCGCGTCCAGCGGGCGCTCCTGATGCCCAACCCCTGGCACCTGGCCGCGGAACACCGGCCCCGGTACGCCCGGCTGGTCGCCGAGGTGTGTTCCACGACGGACCCCGAGGTGCGCGAGGAGGCGCTCGACCGCCTCGCGGCCTGGGCCCCGTACGCCCCGGAGGCCGCCACCGTTCTCGGCCGCACCGTCACCGACCTCGATGTCCGCGTCGGCTGGCGCGAGGCGGCCCGGGCACTCGGGTCCCTGGCCATCTCCGGAGCGCCCCACCCCGTCGGAGGCGCCGCACCGGGCAGCCTGTTCCACGACACGATCGCCGACCTTCTCACCGCCGTCCGGAGAGCCGAGTACGACGCCAGGCCGGATCGTGACCGTCCAGCCAGTCAACGCCTGCGCTGGCTGCTGCTGAGGCTGCCCCACCGCGTCGACCCCGGCACCGTCCCCGTCCTTGAGGCGGTGGCCGACCAACTGGCGGACGAACCGTCGGTCGCCGAGCACCGTGCCGGCCTGCTGCGCTCTCTGATCCTCCCGGATCAGGAACTCGGCGTCCTCCGCGCCCGGTTGTCCGCGCTGGCCGACGCGCTCCGGGGGCGCCCCGGGCTCGCCTGCCGCACGGCCGAGTACCTGGAGCGCCAGGTGGCCGGAGCGACGCCGCCGGACCCCGCGGCCGTCCTGGCCGCGGCGCGGCACACGGCCGCCGCCGACGGCGTGCCGGGCGGGCTGCTGGCCGTCGCCCTGGTGGCCGCCCAGGGGCGGCGGCTGGGGTGGCCGGAGGAGTGGCGCGTCCTGCTGCGCGAACTGCGACGGCACGAGGACGGGGACGTGCGCGCGGCGGCGCTGGAGGCCGTGGTGCACTACGAGTGATGCCCGGCGGGGGGCGACGGCGGTCCGGCACGGCTGAACGGAGCAGCGGGTCCTGGCGTACCGAGCGGCCGGAGCCTCGGCCGGTGCGGATCCGACGGCTGCCGGACGCATGGTGGTGAGCGGGGTGGGTGACGGGTCGGCTCCGGGCTGGCGGTGGAGTGTGGGTGGGTCGCGGCGCGTCGGTCCGGAACGTGATCGGTGTCGGGTCCGGCGGTCGCCATACCGGCCCGCGGGGTTCGGCGGCCCGGGTGCGCGCGGAGAGGGGGCGCCCGGTGGTTGGTGCCGGGCGCGGGGCGGTGCCCGCCGGCCCTGTCGTGTCGGGTTGGGGACTTGAGCGGTGCCGCCGTGCCGGGTTGGGGACTTGAGCGGTGCCGTCGTGCCGGGTTGGGGACTTGAGCGGTGCCGTCGTGCCGGGTCGGGGACTTGAGCGGTGCCGCCCGGCAGCCCCGCACCGGCCCGCGACTCAGTGGCCGACCGGCGGCGCGGGTGCCGTCGCGCTCTCCGCCTCGCCCGCCGTGTCGCGCCGTACGACCAGCAGCGCGCACGCGGCCGCGGCCGCCGTCGCGGCGACGGCGAGGGCGTAGCGGGCGCCCGTGGGGGAGTCGGTGAGGCCCCAGGTGGCGGAGGCCAGGGCGGGGCCGAAGGTGAAGCCGAGGTTGCGGGAGAGCTGGACGGCGGAGCCGGCCGTTCCGGCGGCCCTCGGGGGTGCCGCGTTCATCACCAGGGCCTGCGTGGGCCCGCCGTACAGGCCCATGCCGGCGCCGGCTATGGCGAGCCGCCAGACGATGTCGCCCGTGGACCAGTCGTGGTCGCCGAGAAGGGTGAGCAGGAAGAGGCCGAGGGTGGTGAGGGCGGCACCGGCGACGGCGGTCGGCCGGTGCCCGTACCGGTCGGCGAGGCGTCCGCCCAAGGGCCCGGCCACGCCCATGGCGAGCGGGAACGCGAGGACGGTCAGGCCGGTGGCCGTCGCCGACAGCCCGCTGTCGTCCTGCAACCGCAGGGCGACGACGTAGTGCATGGCGCCGAAACCGCAGGCGAGCGCGAACACCGCCCCGTAGACGCCCTGCGTACCCGAGGCACGGACCACGTCCACCACCGGCCGGGCGCCCGGCCCGCGCAGCCACCGCACCGCGGGCGGCAGCCCGGCGAGCGCCAGCAGGAGCCAGGCGGGGGAGGACGGGGCGAGGGTCAGGGCCAGCAGCAGCGCGGTGATCGCGCTGCCGACGAGCGCGGCGTCGGCCAGCAGCCGGCGGTCCGGCGCGACCAGGCGACCCCGGGCGGGCAGCGCGCGGCGCGCCACCAGCAGGGCCGCGAGGCAGAACGGCAGCTTGACGAGGAACACCGCGCGCCACCCGAAGGCGTCGAGCAGGACACCGCCCACGGCAGGCCCGGTGACGGCGCCGAGGGGGCCCAGGGTCGCCGGGACGCTCATGGCCCGGCCGCGCAGGTGCGGCGGTACGGACCGGGCCGCCAGGACGGGCATGAGGACGAACAGTACGGCGGCGAACGCCCCTTGGAGCACGCGCGCCGTGGCCAGCATCGGCATCCAGGGCGACGCCGCGGAGAGCAGGCCGCACAGGGCGAACCCGGACGTGGCCGTCAGGACCGCGGGACGCAGCCCCGTGCCCGTCCCGCCGCCGCTCAGGTCCAGCCAGCGCCCGGCGGGCAACAGAAGGGCCACGACGGCCAGTTGGTAGCCGAGTACCGTCCACTGCGCCATGGAGGGGGAGACCCGGAGGTCGTGCGCGATGTCGGCCAGCGAGACGTTGACGATGTTCATGTCGAGCATGGCCACGAACGACAGTACCCCGGCGATGCCGACCAGCACCCACCGGGGCCGTTCGTCCTCGGCCGGGCGCCGTGTGCCCTCCGGCAGTTCCTCCGTACCGTGCCGCATCGTTTCCCCTCCGAGGCCGTGAGGCCGCCGTTGACCGGTTCCGGGTGTCGAGGGCGCTCGCACCCGTGCACCGCCACCGGCGCGGCCCGCGCCCCGGTGGTCGGACGATCGCGCGGTGGCTCCCCGATCCGGACCGAACTCCTTGGGCTCACGGCCTCGTCGGGGAAGGACACCGCCCCGAGGAAGTCGGCCGGAGGAGCGTGCTGGTTCCCGGCAGGCGATGGGAAGCGGCCCCGGCCCGCGCGGCGTCCGGCCGGCGGCCGACGCCGCCGGAGGCCCCCGCTCCCTCCCGAAGGCCAGCATGGCACGGCCGGACGCGCCCGCGGACGTCCGGATACGGCCGCTTCCCGCGCCGCCTCCGCCCTCGCTTCCGTCCCGCCCCGGGTGTCCCCGGAGCACGGCGGGCCCACAGGCGGAGCGGAGGCCGAAGGCCGGTTCCGGGTCTTGCTTTTCGGCCGCCCGGCACGTTGGTTGTGCTTGTCGCGGGTGCCGGTGGGGAAGGCCGATGCCGGAAGCGCCCCGCGACGGCACACGGCCCCGGCCGCCGCCGTCGCACCGGTGACCGTTCAACCGTGGTGACTGCGCGGTTGAACACCGGCCGCCCCGGCCCGCACCGGATCTCTCGGCAGGTCACCGTACCGTCCCCGGCCCGTCCGCCGCGGGCGGGGCCGGGTACGGGACCACGCCCGGGAGCGAGGCGCGCGCGGTGGACGGACGAGCTCCGGGCTCGAACGCCGCTTTCCTTGAACGGCCCCGAAGGCGCATCGTTTCGGTGACCGGGCGGCGGGGAGTCCCCGCCCCCTGCCCCGGCACCGGTTCACCGAGAACCGGCCACGGAGCGCCGTCCCGCCGTCGGCTCTCTCCCGTCCGTTCTCCCCGTTCCCGTTCTCCCCATCCGTTCTCCCTTCCGTTCTCCCGGTTCCGTCGACGACCGCCGCCGGGCCGGACCGTGGAGGTGACCGCCGGTGCCCGACGAGGACGCGGGCCCGCCGCCCGCGCGTACACACCGGCGCGCACCCCGACGCGGCACCGGACCGCCCGCCGCCCGGGCCCCGGCCAGCACCGCGGCCCCGGCCTCCACGGCCGCCGTCGGCTCCCCCACGGCACCCACCCCTACCGAAAGGCCCCTTCATGGACGTACGTGAACTGAGGATCGCCGGCGCCTTTCACTGCGTCCCGGACAACTTCCCCGACGAGCGCGGCCACCTCGCCTCGCCCTTCCAGGAGGAGCCCTTCGTCAAGGCCACCGGGCACGGCCTGTTCCCCGTCCGGCAGACAAACCACAGCCGTTCGCGGCGCGGGGTCGTCCGGGGCGTCCACTACACCACGACCCCGCCGGGAGGGGCCAAGTACGTCCACTGCTCCCAGGGCAGGGCGCTGGACATCGCGGTGGACCTACGCGTCGGATCCCCCACCTTCGGGGTGTGGGAGTCGGTGGTGCTCACCGCCGAACACCCCAGCGCCGTCTACCTGCCCGTAGGGCTCGGCCACGCCTTCGTCGCCCTGGAGGACACGGTCATGACGTACCTCCTCTCCGTCCCCTACACCGCCGCCCACGAACAGGCCGTCTCCATCCACGACCCGGCGCTGAACCTCCCCGTTCCCACCGAGGACGCCATCCTGTCCGAACGCGACCGCGTCGCCCTCACCCTGGACGAGTCCGCCGCGCGGGGCATGCTGCCGGACTACCGGGAGTCGCTGGAGATCGAGGCCGCCCTCTACGGCGGGTACCCGGGCGCGAGCCGGGAAGGGAGCGGCGCGTGAACACCCCGGACGACAAGCGCCCGTTGGTGACCGTGCTCGGCGCCTCCGGGTTCATCGGCTCCGCCGTCGCGGCCGAGTTCGTCCGGCGGCCGGTCCGGCTGCGCCTCGTCACCCGGGGCCACCGCCCGCCGGCCGCCGTCGCCGACGCCAAGGACGTCGAACTGCGCACCGCCGACGCCACCGACCCGGCGGCCCTCGCGGCCGCGGTCGACGGCTCCGACGTCGTCGTCCACCTGCTGGCCGACCTGTCCGGCGACATCAACTGGCGGGGCGCGGACCCGGTCGCCGAGCGCGTCAACGTCGGCACCATGCGGCACCTCACGGACGTCCTCCGCCCGGGCCCCGGCGGCCGCCCGGCCACCGTGATCTACGCCGGGGCGGCCAGCCAGGTCGGCCTGTCCGCCGCCCCGCGCATCGACGGCTCCGAGCCCGACGAGCCGCAGGGCGCCTACGACCGGCAGAAACTCGCCGCCCAACGGCTGCTGGAGCAGGCGACCCGGGCCGGCGACGTCCACGGGATCACCCTGCGCCTGCCCACCGTCATCGGCTGCGCGCCCGGCCGCACCACCTCCAAGGGCGTCGTCGCGGCCATGACCAAACGGGCGTTGGCCGGCGAGCCCATCACCATGTGGCACGACGGCTCCGTCCTCCGCGACCTGCTGCACGTCGACGACGTCGCCCGGGCCTTCGCGGCGGCCCTCGACCACGGGCACGAACTGGTCGGCCGGCACTGGCTGATCGGCAGCGGCCACGGCGAACCGCTGGGCGCCGTCTTCCGCCGGATCGCCGACCTCGTCGCGGACCGCACCGGCCGGCCGCCCGTCCCCGTCCTCACCGTCGACCCGCCCGAGTACGCCGAACTGGCCGACTTCCACAGCGTCGAGATCGACGCGTCCGCGTTCCGCGGCGTCACCGGATGGCAGCCGCGCCTGACGCTGGACCAGGCGCTGGAACGCACGGTGGACGCCCTCTACCGGCACACCGTCGAGGCGCCGGACCCTGAACCACGGCCTTGAGTCGCGGACATGAACCACGGCTCTGGGAACCGGACTTGAATCACAGCCTTGAGCCACAGCCCTGAACTACGGCGTCGGACCACGGCCCCGCACCGCGTCCCCGAACCGCGGTTCCGGCCCGTCGGGCCCGAGCCCGCACCACCGCCCCGCCGCCCGCCCCGAGGAGAAGAGAATGCCCGAGCCCCGCACCGCGCCCGACGCCCGGCCACAGGACGGTCCCGCGGCCCCCGGACCGGCCGCCACCGCCGGCCGGTGGCGCATCGAGGTGGACCGGAACGTCTGCGCCGGCACCGGTCTGTGCCTGGGGACCGCCTCCCGGCACATGCGCCTGGACAACGGCAGGGCCCGGCCGGTCGAGGAGGTCGTCGACCCCGACCCCAGCGTGACCGACGCCGCCGACACCTGCCCGATGGAGGCCATCACCGTACGCGACGCCGCGACGGGTGAAGTCCTCGCACCGGAGCGGTAGTCCAGCGGCCCCACTGCTTCATCCGATTGTCCGTCTTCGACCCGAGGTGGGATGTGCATGAGCGTGCTGGTATGGGCCTACGGCGATGAGTACGAGGCCGAACGCGCGGAGATCCTCGACGCCGTGGACACGGTGTTCTCCTCCGGACGCCTGGTGCTGGGGCCCAGCGTGCGGGACTTCGAGACCGAGTTCGCCGCCTACCACGGCATCGCCCACTGCGTCGGCGTCGACAACGGGACGAACGCGGTGAAGCTCGCCCTCCAGGCGCTGGGGATCGGCCCCGGCGACGAGGTGATCACCGTGTCCAACACGGCCGCGCCCACCGTCGTCGCCATCGCCGGCACCGGCGCGGACGTGCGGTTCGTCGACATCGACCCGGCGACCTACCTCATGGACCCGGCGGCCCTGGCCGCCGCCGTGACCCCCCGCACCCGCTGCGTCGTCCCGGTCCACCTGTACGGCCAGTGCGCCGCCATGGAGGAGATCGGGGAGGTCGCCCGCGCCCACGCACTGGCGGTCGTGGAGGACTGCGCCCAGGCCCACGGCGCCCACCGGAACGGCACGCCCGCCGGCACGCTCGGGGACGCCGCCGCCTACTCCTTCTACCCGACCAAGGTGCTCGGCGCCTACGGCGACGGAGGGGCCGTCCTCACCGGCCGCGCGGACGTCGACCGCGCGCTGCGGCGGCTGCGCTACTACGGCATGGAGGAGCGCTACTTCGTCGAGACCCTCCCCGCCCACAACAGCCGGCTCGACGAGGTGCAGGCCGAGATCCTGCGCCGCAAACTGCGCCGGCTCGACGACTACATCGCCGCCCGGCGCGCCGTCGCCGACCGCTACCAGGAGGCCCTGAAGGACACCTCGCTCACCCTGCCCCACATCGCCCCCGGGAACGACCACGTCTACTACCTCTACGTCGCCCGCCACCCCCGGCGCGACCTCATCCTGGAGCGCCTGCGCGCCCACGACATCGAGCTGAACGTCAGCTACCGCTGGCCCGTCCACACCATGAAGGGCTTCGCCGGCACCCCCGCCGCCGACGCCCACCTCCCCGTCACGGAGCGGTGCGCGGAGGAGATCTTCTCGCTGCCCATGTACCCGTCGCTGCGCCGGGACGTCCAGGAGCGGGTGATCGAGGCCCTGCTCAAGGTGCTGTCCAGCGTGGACTGACGGGGGTGTGGGGACGTGGGACGTCATACCGGCCGGGCCGGCCGGTATCCGGGGGATCGAGCCCGATAGGGCTTGTTGCGCCGGATGATGCCCCGTGGGCGTGATGGCCGCCACTGTTACCGATGGTACGGATGGTGCCTGATGGGTCGTTTTGCGCTGGTGTGGCTTGATGTGGTGGTGTTGGGAGCTGTTGTTGTGTTGAGGGGAAGGTGTGGCGGGGATGGCTCTCGTGCTGTTGCGCCGTTGGAAGGGTTCGTCGGGGCAGGGGGGCGTCCGGCTCCCGGAGGGCGCGGGAGGGCTGGAGTGCCAGGTGCTGGATCCCGTGCAACTGCCGCTGTACCGCGCGGACGTGTCGGTCCGCGACGCGTCCGGCCGGGAGGTGCTGACCGGCCAGACGGACCCGCACGGCCGGTTCACGGCCACCCTGGCGCCGGGTGACTACGTCCTCGCGGTGACGTGCGAGGGGTTCCGCCCGGTCCGCCGCCCCTTCACCTGTACCGCCGGCGCCCACGCCACCGTCGAACCGGTCGCGATGGAGCCGGCCCCCGCGCCGGCCCTGCCCACCCCGGGCGCCTGGCGCATCGACCCGGACCACACCGCCGTCCGCTTCGCCGCCCGCCATATCGGCCTCTCCCAAGTGCACGGCCGCTTCAACGGGTTCGAGGGGACCCTGTGGGTCGGCGAGCGCATGGAGGAGTCGCGCCTGGACGTGGTGATCGAGACGGCCAGCATCGACACCGGCGTCCGGCAGCGGGACGAGCATCTGCGCTCGGCCGAGTTCCTGGGCGTCGCCCAGTACCCGTACATGCAGTTCACCAGCGACCGCTTCGTCCACCGCGGCGGTCCCCGCTGGTCCGTCCAGGGCGTGCTGAACCTGCACGGCGTCAGCCGCAACGTCGCCCTCGACACCCGATACCTGGGCATCGGCACCGGCATCATGGGGGAGACCCGCGCCGCCTGCTCGGCCGTGACCGAACTCCACCGCGAGGACTTCACGCTGAACTGGAAGTCGATGATCCAGCGTGGCATCGCGATGATCGGCGCGACGATCCGGGTGGAGCTCGACATCCAGGCGGTGCCGCAGTCCTGAGCCCTGGGCCGGCCTCGCCCCGGCCGGTTCTCAGGACACCGGCACGAGCCGGAACCCGTCCCCCTCGGCGGTGACGCGGCCCGCCGTCGGCGGCGGGAAGTGCGTGCCCAGCAGCAGCGTGTCCGTGCCGGCGAGGGAGGCGAGGAGGCCGCGGCGGGTGCGGACGGCCCGGGCGGGATCGGTGTCCACACAGCTGGTGATGCCGGGTCGGGCCAGCTGGACGGGGTGGTGGACGCAGTCGCCGGTGATGACGGCCGACCCTCCGGAGGCGCGGAGTTCGACGGCGACGTGACCCGGCGTGTGCCCGGGCGTCGGGAGCAGCCGGAGGCCGGGGGCCAGCTCGGCGGGGCCGCCGTCGTGGACGTCGACGAGGTCGAGGAGCCCGGCGTCCCGGACCGGGTCGACGGAGTCGCGGAACATCTGCCGGCGGCTCTCCTCCATGGTGTCGGCCTGCCCGGCCCAGTGGTCCCACTCCGTACGCGAGGTGACGTAGCGGGCGTTGGGGAAGGTGGGCACCCACGAACCGTCGCCGGCGGCGCGGGTGTTCCAGCCGACGTGGTCGGTGTGCAGATGGGTCAGGACGACCAGGTCGACGGATTCGGGCGGGAACCCCGCCGCCGTGAGCCGGCCGAGGTAGCCGGTGTCCAGGTGGTGCCAGGCCGGGTTGGCGCGGGTCTTGCCGTTGCCGATGCCGGTGTCGACGAGCACGCGCCTGCCCCCCGCCTCGAAGGCGAAGGTGTGGCTGGCGAGCAGGGGAGCGTGGTCGGACGTGGTGAAGTCGGGGCGCAGCCACGGCACTTCGGCCACGACGTCCCGGGTGGCGTCCGGCAGCAGCCACGCACCGGTCTCCGGCGGGAGGGCGATCTCGTCGACACGGTGGACGCGGACGTCGCCGACTTGCCACGACGTGCGGACGGCCGTTTGAGGGGGCGGTTCGGGGGCCTGAGGGGACGGCTCGGGGGCAGGATCGGGGCGGAGCATGGGCGCGGGTCCTCTCCGGCGGTAAAGGCGGAATCTTTGCGTTTAGTGGAGCCTAGGGCCTAGGGTGCTGCTAACGCAAAGATTCTGCTTTTACATGGAAGGTGGAGGCACGTCATGACCACACCGGACCCGGGCCCGCCCGAGACGGCCGGCCGGACCGCCGCCGTGGCGGCCACGGCCGACCACGTCCTGTCCGTCCTCGGCGCCCTGCGCGGACTCGATCTCGACGGCGTCCGGCCCGCGGCGGAGTACCGGCCGGACGGGGTCGCGTACCGGCCGGCCGCCGCCGACCGCTCTCCGCACGCCCGCCCCCTGGAAGGAGAGCGCGCCGATGCGGCCGTATGAGCTGACGCTCGCCGAGGCGGCCGACGCCGTCGCGGCCGGGGACCTCTCGCCGGTGGAGCTCACCGACTCCGTCCTCGCCCGGATCGAGGCCGTCGAGCCGGATCTGAACGCCTACGCCGAGGTCCTCGCCGACGCCGCGCGCCGGGCCGCCGCCCGCGCGGAGGGCGAACTCGCCGCCGGGCGGCGGCGCGGGCCGCTGCACGGCGTGCCGATGGCGCTCAAAGACCTCATCGACGTGGCCGGCGTGCCCACCAGGGCGGGCTCCCGGGTCCGCGAGCACCACACGGCGCTCCGGGACAGCACCGTCGCCGCGCGCCTGGCGGAGGCCGGGGCGGTGCTGCTGGGCAAGGCCCACACGCACGAGTTCGCCTACGGGCTGACCACCCCGCAGACCCACAACGCCTGGGCGCCGGGCCGGGTGGCGGGCGGTTCCAGCGGCGGCTCGGCGGTGGCCGTCGCGGCCGGCGCGGCCACCTTCGCGCTGGGCACGGACACCGGCGGCTCCGTCCGCGTCCCCGCCGCGCTGAACGGCGTCGTCGGCCTCAAGCCCACGTACGGGCTCGTCCCCGTCGACGGGGTGGTCCCGCTCTCCTGGTCGCTGGACCACGTCGGCACCCTGACCCGTACCAGCCGGGACGCCGGACTGGTCCTCGCGGCCCTGACGGGACGTCAGACCGTCGAGTGGCGGCCCGACTTCGGCTCCCTGCGCGTCGGCGTCCCGGGCAACCACTACTTCGACCGGGTGGACCCCGCCGTGGAGGAGACGGTCCGCGCGGCGATCGAGCGGCTACGGGACCTCGGGGCGCGCCTCGTCGACGTCGAGATCCCCCTCGCCGAGCACGTCAAGGCCACGCAGTGGGGGCTGATGGTGCCCGAGGCGAGCGCGGTGCACGAGGAGACCCTCCGCTCGTCCCCCGAGCTGTACGGCGCCGACGTCCACCCGCTGCTGGAGGCCGGGCGGCTCGTCCCGGCCGGCGACTACCTGCGCGCCCAGCGCGCCCGCACCCTCATGCGGCAGGAGTGGGAGCGCCTCTTCGACGCCGTGGACGTCGTCGCCGCGCCGACCGTCCCGCTCACCGCCGTCCCCCGGGACACGGAGACCGTGAGCTGGCCCGACGGCACCACCGAGACCGTCGCCGACGCCTACGTCCGGCTGTGCGCCCCGGCGAACATCACCGGTCTGCCGGCCCTCTCCCTCCCGGTCGGGCTCGACGGGGCGGGGCTGCCGGTCGGCATGCAGCTCATCGGACGGCCGTTCGACGAGGCGACCCTCCTCGGCGTCGGTCACGCCCTGGAGCGAACCGAGGCCGTACCGGGCAGGCCGGGCCTGGCGCCGGACCGTGCCGCCGCCCAGCTCATCGCGCAATGAAGTCGCGTTAAGCTGGGGTCATGAGCCCCAGACCCGCCGTACGCCCCGGCGGCCGCAGTGCCCGCGTCCAGGAATCCGTCCACCGGGCCGTACGCGAACTCCAGGCCGAGGGGGCCACCCTGACCGTGCCGCTCGTCGCGGCCCGGGCCGGGGTGACCCCCTCGACCGTCTACCGCCGCTGGGGCGACCTCCAGGAGCTGCTCTCCGACGTCGCGGTGGAACGCCTGCGCCCGGAGGCGCCCCCGGCGGACCACGGCGACCTGCGGGCCGACCTGGAGCACTGGGCCGTGGCCTTCCTGGAGGAGATGTCGTCCCCGCCCGGCCGCTCGTACATCCGCGACGCCCTCGCCGGCGACCCGGACGGCTCCCACGCCGGCCAGTGCTCCGGTTTCGCGCACGACCAGGTCGAGCTGATCCTCGACCGCGCGGCGGAGCGCGGCGAGCACGTACCGGACGCGGAGACCGTGATGGACCACCTGGTGGCGCCGATGATCTACCGCGTCCTCTTCCGCCCCGGACCGCTCGACGCCGCCTTCGCCCGCCGGCTCGTCGCGACCGTCTTCTACCGGCTGATGCCCCTGCCCTGACCCGGCGGGCCACCGGGCGCCGCCGGCAGCGCGGCGGCGCGGAGGATCTGCCCCACCCCGAACCGGAACCGCGCCTCGAAATCGACGGACAGGAAGTCCTCCAGCGCGGCGCCCAGCCCCGGGAACTCCCGTACGTCCACGCCCGCGCGCAGCCGGTCGCGGGCGCCGGTGGCGGGCACGGCCTGCTCCTCCTGGACGAGACCCAGGGTGAAGTAGAAGAGGTTCCAGGCCGTCCACGCGGCCGACCGGCGGTCGGGGCAGCCGCGCAGCAGCGCGGTCAGCAGGCGGTCGGCGACCGCCAGGGTCCGCGGCTCCGCGGGGAACGTGCCCGCGACGAGCGCGGCGCCGTCCCGGTGCCCGAGCATCGCCCGGCGCAGCCGCCCCAGCAGTTCGGCCGCCTGCTCGTCCCACTCCTCGGGCAGGTCCTCCAGCCCGACCTCCCCGAGGACGGCCTCCGCCATCGCGTCCAGCAGCCGGTCCTTGCTGCGGATGTGCCACATGACGGTGTTCATGCTGACACCGAGCTCCGCCGCGATCGCCCGGGTGGAGAGCTTGCCGATGCCGCCCCTGTCGAGGACGTCGAACGCCGCGCCGACCACGTGGTCGAGCGTGATGCCGACCTTGGAGCGGTCGGCCGTCCCTTGCTTCTTGGTCACTGATCGATTGTATCTTGGGCGCAGGCGGTCTTGGTCAGTGATAGAGACTCACGATTCGGTCAGTTCCGGCGAGTTCGGGGTGAGTCCGGTGAATTCGATGAGGGAGAGCGAAGCCATGGAACAGAGCGTCGTCATCGTCGGCGGCGGGCCGACGGGGTCGTGGCTGGCCTGTGAACTGCGGGTGGCCGGCGTCCCCACGGTGGTCCTGGAGCGGGATCCGGGCATCGACCCGCGCTCCCGGGCGCTGACGGTCCACCCCCGGACGATCGAGACCCTGGCCCTCCGCGACGCCCACCGGGACCTGCTGGCCGAAGGCGGCCGGATCCCCAGCGGACACTTCGCGGTGCTCGACGAGCGCCTCGACTTCCGGGGGCTGGACACCGACTTCCCGTTCACGCTCACGATCCCGCAGGCGCGCACCACGGAACTGCTCCGGCGGCGCGCCCTCGGCCTGGGCGCGGACCTGCGGCGCGGACACCGGGTGACGGACTGCGCGGAGACCGGCGACGGGGTCGCCGTGTCGGTCGAGGGACCCGACGGGGCTGCCGGAGGCCGCCGACGGAGCCGGATTGTCAGTGGTACCCCCTACCGTTGCGGACATGGGAACGGACAGGGGGACGGGCGTGGCAACGGACATCGCATACGTACGGGGTGACGCGACGGCACCGCGGGGCAAGGGGCCCCGGGTGATCGCGCACGTCTGCAACGACCTGGGCGGCTGGGGCAAGGGCTTCGTCGTGGCGCTCTCGCGGCGCTGGCCGGAGCCCGAGCGGGAGTACCGGCGCTGGCACCGCGCCCGCGCCGACAACGACTTCGGCCTCGGCGCCGTGAAAATGGTGCCGGTGGGACGGGAGTTGTGGATCGCCAACATGGTCGGGCAGCGCGGCATACGCACCGGCCGCGGCAGTGGTGTGCCCGTGCGCTACGAGGCGATCGACGCGGCCCTGGCGAAGCTCGCGGACGAGGCCGCCCGGCTCGGCGCCTCCGTGCACATGCCCCGCATCGGCTGCGGCCTGGCGGGAGGGCGCTGGGAGCGGGTGGAGCCCTTGATACGGGCGCGGCTGACGGACCGGGGGATACCGGTCACGGTGTACGACCACGGCTGACCGCGCCCGCCGTGGGCCCCCGGGTGGCGGTGGGCCCCGCCGGTCCTGTCCAGAACGGCACCCTTGCCACCACCCCGCGCGTACGCTGACGCCCAGGTATCACGGAGCACGAAAGGGATCATCGTGCGCACACCTCTCTCCTGGCTCGCCGACCGCTATACGCTCGCGCCCCGCAGCGTCCGATGGGCAACGCTCCTTTCGGTCGTGGCCAGTATCGGCATCGTCGTCACCGGTGGCGTCGTCCGCGTCACCGGCTCCGGTCTGGGCTGTACGGACTGGCCGGCCTGTTCGGACAGCACCCTCGCCCCGACCGCGGAGATGGGGATGCACGGTGCCATCGAGTTCGGCAACCGCCTGCTCACCGGCGTGCTCTGCGCCATCGTGGGCTGGGTCATCGTCGCGGCGCGGCTCCAGCGCACCCCGATGCCCTCCGTACTGCGCGGCGGCTGGGCGCAGTTCTGGATCGTCGTTCTGAACGCGCTGGTCGGCGGCCTCACCGTCAAGATGAAGCTCAGCCCGTACATCGTCGCCGCGCACTTCCTCGCCGCGATGCTGCTGCTCACGGCCGCGGTGGTCACCTGGCACCGGGTCCGGCGGCACGGAGAGGAGGCGAGACCGGCGGTGCCGATGCCGCCGGCCGTCCGCCCCGCCACCGTCGCCCTGGTCGCCGCCAACGCCCTCCTCATCCTGGTGGGCACCCTCGCCACGGGCACCGGCCCGCACGCCGGTGACTCGTCCGACGTCTCCCGGATGCCCCTGAACTGGAGGTTCGTCACCACGCTGCACGGTCTGCTGGGCGCCGCCGTGCTGGGCCTGCTGGTCTACCTGCTGTCCGTCCTGCCCAAGCGCGGCCACGCCCTGGCCCGGCAGAAGACCGTGCTCCTGCTCATCGCCGTCGTGGCGCAGGGAGGCATCGGCCTGATGCAGTCCCTGAGCGGTCTGCCCGCCCTGGCCGTCGTCCTCCACCTCTTCGGCTCGGCCCTCGTCTGGGCCGGCGCCGTGCAGGTATACCTCACGGTCGGAACGGCGAATTCAGGCCGTCCGGCGCCGGCCGCCGAGACCGAAAACCGACCCGAGCGCCCGACCACGCTCTCCAGCCGCTGACGCCCTGGTGCGCCACCCCCTCGGTCGGCTTACCGAGAATCAATCATTACTGAGTTGCCTTTTCGGGGGCCGATGGGCTTTCATGGCGGGGCGGCGCGTGCGGACAGCGGGCGTCGCCTCAGTGCTCACCGGGGGAAGGAACCGCCATGACCCGCACCACCGCCCCGTCGGACACCTCGGTACTGATCGTCGGCGCCGGGCCCACGGGGCTGACGCTGGCCATCGTGCTGGCGCGCGCCGGCGTGGCCGTCCGCGTCGTCGAGAAGGCGCCGGCGTTCCACCGGGAGTCCCGCGGCAAGGGGCTCAACCAGCGCGGCAGGGAGATCTTCGAGGACCTGGGGGTGGGCGAGGAGGCCACCGCCTCCGGCATCGAGCACATCACCCTGCGCAAATACCGCGGCGGCGTCCCCGTCAGCGACTACGTGAGCTTCGAGAACAACACCCCGACGGCCGACACGCCGTACGCGAGCGGGCTGCTCCTCCCGCAGTGGCGGACCGAGGAGATCCTCCGCGGGCGCCTGGCCCGGCTCGGCGTCGAGGTCGAACTGGGCAGTGAACTCACCGGGTTGCTCCAGGACGAGGGCGGGGTGACCGCCACCCTCGCCGACGGCCGGCGGATCCGGGCCGGCCGGCTCGTCGGCTGCGACGGCGGGCGCGGGTCCGTCCGCAAGCTCCTCGGCCTCTCCTTCGAAGGCGCCACCGAGGCCGAGGAGTGCATGGTGATCGGCGACGTACGGGCCGACGGGCTCGACCCGGCCTACTGGCACCAGTGGTTCGACGAGGACGGCGGCATCATGCTCTGCCCCTTCCGCGGCAGCGACCACTGGCAGCTCCAGGCCGCGCCCGAGCGCGACGCCGACGGCGCGGTGCTGCCGCCCTCCGAGGAGTCCTTCCAGCGGACCTTCGACCGCCACGCCCGCATGCCGCACGTCCGCCTGACCGACGTGCGGTGGACCTCGGTCTACCGCATCAGCGTCCGCATGGCCGACCGGTTCCGCGTCGGCCGCGTCTTCCTCGCCGGCGACGCCGCGCACGTCCACTCCATCGCCGGGGGAATGGGCATGAACACCGGTATCCAGGACGCCTTCAACCTCGGCTGGAAGCTGGCGCTCGTGCACCGCGGCGAGGCGGC
Source organism: Streptomyces mobaraensis (assembly GCF_020099395.1). Lineage (NCBI taxonomy): Bacteria > Bacillati > Actinomycetota > Actinomycetes > Kitasatosporales > Streptomycetaceae > Streptomyces > Streptomyces mobaraensis. The sequence goes on from NZ_CP083590.1 coordinate 7,505,374, forward strand.
GGAGCCGCTGCTCGACACCTACGAGGAGGAGCGCCTGCCGGTCGCCGCGTGGACCCTGCGGCTGACCGACGAGCGCCTCGGCGCGGTACGCGAGGGCGTGCGCAGGGCGGGCGTGGGCACGGAGGCCGCCGTCACCGAGGACACCACGACGCTGCGCGTCGGCTACCCGTGGAGTTCGCTGGCGTGGGGCGGCCTCGACGCGGGCGAGCGTGCGGGCGGGGTACGGCGCGGCGAGGGCGGCCCGTGGTTCACCCTGCGCGGCCCGGACGGCCCGGCGCTGCGCGAACTGGCCGGAGAATTCGGCGGCTTGGTCCGCGCCCAGGAGGAACCGGCGGCCCGGGACCTGCTGCTGGTCCGGCCCGACCACCATGTCGCGCTGCGCGTCCCGCCGTCCGACGCGGGGGAGGTGGCGGAGCGGCTGGCCGGGCTGCGTTCCGGCCCGTCCGGCGGGTGAGGACCTCGCGGCGCGGCCGCGAGGCCGGGGCTCCGGGGCGCGGCCCTGGCGGAAACGGTGAAGGAGTGGGGCGGGGGAGGGCTCAGCGCTTGCCCGCCAGCACCTCCGCCGCGGCCACCCCGCAAGCCGTGCTCGCGCCGTGGGTGAAGATCTGCACCGCCCCCGGCGCCTCGGCCCCCGGCAGCCCCATCTCGACGACGATCGCGTCGGGACGCGCCGTGGTGAGGTCCGCGAGCGCCCGGCTCATCCACGCGTGGCGCGGGGCGTCCCGCGTGACGACGACCAGCGGCCGGCCCACCGCCGCCCCCAGCGCGCGCGTCTCCAGCGCGGCGTCGGGCGCGGCCAGGTCCTGCGGGCACAGCCGGACGGAGGTCGTCCCGGGCAGCCGCTCGCTCAGCGGGCCGGCGACGCCCCACGGGGTCTCCTTGCCGATGGCCAGGTTCGTGGCGGGGGCCAGCTCCACCACGTGGGGCGGCGCGGACAGCGGCAGCGCGGCGTCCACGGCCCCGGTCAGCCGGAGGGCGCGGCGGGCGGCGGCGAACCCGATGTCCCCGTCGGCCCCGCCGGCGGAGGCGGCCCGGCGCAGCCCCGCCGACCAGTCCGCGAACGACCGCACCCGGCCGGCCGCCTCCGCGAGCCGCTCCTCGGCGAGGTCGCCGCGGACCACCGCGTCCACGAGGGCGTCCGTCAGGAGGCGGGCGGTGGACTCCTCGGCGCTCTCGCCGCCCACGCAGACGGCGTCGACGCCGGCGGCCACCGCCTTCACCGCGGCCCCGCCGATGCCGTGCGGGCCGGAGACCGCGCCCATCTCGATGGCGTCGCTCACGATCAGGCCGTCGAAGCCGAGCTCTCCGCGGAGCAGGTCGAGCAGGATCCGCCGGCTCAGCGTGGCGGGCAGGTCGCGGTCGTAGGCGGGCACCAGCAGGTGGCCGCTCATGACGGCGCGGACGCCCGCGTCCACGGCGGCGCGGAATGGCGGCAGAGCCTGCGCGGCGATCTCCTCCCGGCCGGCGCCGTAGACCGGCAGGTCGTGGTGGGAGTCGACGGCGACGTCGCCGTGGCCGGGGAAGTGCTTGGCGCAGGCCGCCACGCCGGACGACTGGAGCCCGCGGATCCACGCGGCGGTGTGCCGGGAGACCACCGCCGGGCCGGAGCCGAAGGACCGGACGCCGATGATCGGGTTGTCCGGGTTGGAGTTGACGTCCGCGCTGGGCGCGTAGTCCAGGCTCACCCCGGCGGCGCGCAGTTGGCGGCCCAGGTCGGCGGCGACGGCCTCGGTCAGCCCGGTGTCGTCGACCGTGCCGAGGGCGAGGTTGCCCGGCCGGGTGGAACCCGTCCCGGACTCGATCCGGGTGACGTCCCCGGCCTCCTCGTCGATCGCGACGACCAGATCGGGGTTCTCCGCCCGGAGCCGCTCGGTGAGCCGGGCGACCTGCTCGGGGGAGACGATGTTGCGCGAGAAGAGGACGACGGAGGCCAGCCCGTCGCCGATGTCCCGCAGCACCCAGTCCGGCGCCTCGGTGCCCACGAAACCCGGCTGCAGGACGGAGAGGGCGAGTCGCCGCAACGCGTTGCTGTGCTGACTGGAGGACATCGGCCGGTGCCTTTCGGTGGGGGAGCGGCCAGCGAAGGCGTCGGCGGAGCGGCGGCGACACTCTCGATGGCTTTGGTATAGACCAACAAGGGTGCGCTTAGGTTAACCGCATGTGTCAAGAGGGTGTGCGGCATCACTTCGACGGACAACGTCCGGGTTTGCGGGGTTCGTTCGCGGCCTGACGGGGCCTCACGCGCGCCCGCGCAGAGCGGGCGAATGGATCATGAGCGTGTGAAATGATCTCAATTCGGATGTTGACATTCGGAGTTGGTCTAGTCCACCTTGATCGGGTGCACATACAGCGTGGGGCGCGTGAGGCGCGCGGCCCGGAAGAACCGACACGGACTCACCGGCCCCCCCGGCGGCGCCCGGGACCACGGCCCGAGACGGGCGCCGTTCCCGGAGGCGTGACGAGCCGCGACCGGCTCCCGCCCCACACTCCCTGACGGACGGCCCCGGCCGTCCCGCGTTCCGGACCCACCGGCCGGACCGCGACCCACCCCTGCGCGAAGGCGGCCCCGGCATGCGCCGGCGCCCCTCGCGCCCACCGTGCACCGTTGGCGTTCCCAGATCCGGGGGGCGACAGAAAGGATCCGGAGTACCGCATGCCGACCGCTGACCCTTACCTCCACCGAGCCGTCACCGACCTCCCCTACTTCAGCGCGGACGGCGAGACCTACCTCGCGCGCACCCAACTGAGGGACCTTCAGAAGAGACGGCCCCTCAGAGTGCTGTCCGAGGAGGACTTCGCCTTCTGGCAGACCTACGGCTACGTCATCGTCCGCGAGGCGATCCCCGCGGCCGCCGCCCGGCGCCTCCTCGACTTCGCCTGGGACTTCCAGGGCATGGACCCCGCCCGGCCCGACACCTGGTACCAGGACCGCGAATGGCGCTCCGACCTGGACCGGGAACTGCATGTCTACGGCTTCGTCGAGGCCTACCACCACCAGCTCATCTGGGACAGCCGGCAGACCCGGCGCGTCTACGACGCCTTCGCCGACGTGTGGGACTGCGAAGAGCTGTGGGTGACCCTGGACCGGCTCAACCTCAACCCGCCCAACGTCCGCAACCGCTCCCGCTCCCTGATCGAACGCCGCGAACGCGGCTTCGACATCGAGCTGCACTGGGACGTCGACACCTCCCAGGGCATCCTCCCGCAGCGCGTCCAGGGCATCGTCGCCCTCGACGACACCCGGCCCGACGTCGGCGGCTTCCAGTGCTGTCCCGAACTCTTCCGCCGGTTCGACCGCTGGAAGGCCCTCCAGCCCGACGACCGGGACCCCCTCCGGCCCCGCATCGACCGCGACGACATGCCCGTCGTCCGCCCCGAACTGCGCGCCGGCGACCTGCTCATCTGGAACGGCCTGCTGGCCCACGGAGTGGCGCCCAACACGTCGGAGGACGGGGTGCGCGCCGTCCAGTACCTGTCCATGATGCCCGCGCTGGAGAACCACCGGGCCCTGCGCGCCTCCCGGATCGCCTCCTGGCGCGACCTCGCCACGCCGGACTGGAACGCCACCCTCCTCGGCGACGCCGTCCGGCACGAGTCCCTGCGCTACGGGCGGGCCGAACTGAACGACCTGGGCGCCAAGTTGCTGGGCCTGCGGACCTGGCACGGCGGATCCACCGGGGAGGACGCCGGCGCCCCCGGAGCCGCCGACGCCGCCACGACCGCCGAGACCGGCTGGGCCACCGAGGAAGAGATATGCGCGGAATCTGTCTGACCCTGCCCACCAACAGGCCCTGCGCCGAGACGATCGCCGCCGTCGGGCGCGAAGCCGCCCACGCCGTCGAGCACTTCGACGTCGAGGTGCACCTGCTCGTCCTCGACTCCTGCGCGCCCGCCGACGCCGCCGCCCACGCCGAGGCCGTCCGCCGGCTGCCCGCGCACCCGCGCATCACGGCGCACCACCTCGACGAGGCCGCGCAGCGGGACTTCCTCCGGCGGGTGATCGCGGACGCCGGCGGGCCCAAGCCCGAGCTGCTGCTCGACCTGATGCTCCCGGACCGCCTCTCCTACGGCGCCTGCACCAACCGCGCGTTCCTCATCGCCGCCGCGCTCGGCTGCGACTCCGTCCACCGCAGGGACTCCGACAGCCGGTACCAGACCCTCGACGGCGAGCCGGTGTACCCGATCCACCACGAGCTGACGTCGCTGGGCCGGCGCGCCGCGGACGCCGGCGCCGACGTCACCGCGACGGCCCTCGCCCCGGAGCACCTCGACCGCCGGGTCGCCATGGTCGGCGCCTCCTTCATCGGCGAACTCTCCGTCGACATCGGGGAGATCGAGTCCCTCGACCCCGCCGTCTACCACGACGTGGTCAGCCTCTGGGCACCCGAGGACTGGACCGCCGAGCAGAAGCGCGACCTCGTCGCCGAGTCCTTCCGCGGCGCCGGCACGGAACCCTTCCGCGGCGACCGCTCCCTGCTCACCCTCGTCGACCCGATGCGCGTGGACATGTGCAACATCGCCTTCCACGACGTCCACGAACGCGTACCGCTGCCGCCCGCCACCGACACCATCGGCAGCGACTACTTCCTCATCCACCTCGTCCACGACGCCGGACTCCCCGGCGTCCTGCACAACCGCCACATCGTCAACTACTACACCGGCGAGCGCCGCACCGACACCGGCTTCACGGCCTACCAGCTGCGCTACGCCAAGTTCCTGCTGTCCATGCTCTACTTCAACGCCGTCTACGCCCGCATGGCCGAGGCCGGCGACACGCTGCTCGACGGCCGCGGACGGGTCCGGGCCTCCGTCGTCGCCGCACTCGCCCGGGAGAGCGCCGGCCTCGACCGGGCCGGGAACGTCCGGCGGCTCGACGCCCTCGACGCCGCCTACCGCCGGCTCGGCGGCCGGTACGCGGAGTTCGCCGACCTGCTGGCCGGCCGCCGCGAGCGCCTCCTCGACGAGGCCCGGCGCGACATCGAGGACTTCGCCCTGCTCACCGAGGCATGGGAGGCCCTGGTCCACGCCGCCCGCACCACCCCCGTCGTCCGCACCCCCTCGGGACGGCCCTGATGAGCGCCGCGACGACTCTGTGCGACAGCCCCGCCGCCACCCCGCTCTTCGCGGCACTCGCCGCCTCCGACGAAGACCGGATCGTCTTCGACCTCGACGGCATCCGCGCCCGCCACGCCGAACTCCGCCGCCAACTCCCGGACGTCGACGTGCGGTTCGCCATGAAGGCGTGCCCGGTCGACGAGGTGCTCGCCACCCTGGCGCGCGCGGGCGCCGGCGTCGACGCCGCGAGCCCGCCGGAAATGGAACAGGCGCTGCGCGCGGGCGTACCGGCCGGCCGCATGCACTACGGCAACACCGTCAAGTCCGACCGGGACATCGCCCACGCCCACCGGCTCGGCATCCGCGACTTCGCGACCGACAGCCTGGAGGACGTGGAGGCCCTCGCCCGCCACGCCCCCGGCGCCCGCGTCTTCTGCCGCGTGGCCACCAGCGGGGAAGGCGCGCTGTGGGGCCTCACCCACAAGTTCGGCTGCCCGCCCGGCCAGGCCGTCCGCGTCCTGGAACGCGCCCGCGAGCTCGGCCTGACCCCGGCCGGCCTCTCCGTGCACGTCGGCTCCCAGCAGATGACGGCCGAGGCGTGGCGCGACGCGCTGACAGCCCTCGGCGAGGTGCTGGCCGTCCTGCGCGGGCGCGGGATCACCCTCGACCACGTCAACCTCGGCGGCGGCCTGCCCGCCCTCGGCTACCTCGACCGGCGGGGCATGCCCCTCGACCCGCCGCTCGACGCCATCTTCGCGGCCATCCGCGAGGGCATGGCCGCGCTGCGGCGGATCCACGGCGCGCCGCTGGACTTCGTCGTGGAACCCGGCCGTCACCTCGTCGCCGACCAGGGCGCCGTCCGCGCCCACGTCGTCCGCCTCGCCGAGCGCCCCCGCCCGGACGGCGGCCGGCAGCACTGGCTGTACCTGAGCGTCGGCAAGTTCAACGGCCTGTACGAGATGGACGCGCTCCAGTACCGGCTGGTGTTCCCCGGGCACCACGACGCCGCGTACGTCCGCGCCGTCCTCGCCGGGCCCACCTGCGACAGCGACGACGCCCACACGCCCGGGCACGCGCCCGTCGAGGTGCCGGGCGACCTCGCCTCGGGCGACCCGGTCTGGGTGCTGTCCTGCGGCGCCTACGCCACCAGCTACATGACCCAGGGCTTCAACGGGATCGCCCCGCTGCCGTACACCTGCGCCGGCGGCGCGGACGACGGAGCGGAGTGGGACCGGTGAGCGGCGGCATCCGCGTCCGCGGCATCGCCGAACGCGACTGGGACGCCGTCGTGGCCCTGGAGGCCGGCGCCTACACCGCGCTCGGCCTCTCCGAGGGGCCCGCCGCGCTGCGCTCCCGCGCGGACGCCTCCCCGGCCACCTGCTTCGTCCTGGACGTCGACTCCCGGCCGGCCGGCTACCTGCTGGCCCTGCCGTACCCGGCGTTCCGCTGCCCGGACCTGACCCGGCCGGAGGTGCCGGAAGCGCCGGGGGCGCCGGCGGACCCGGCCGCCAACCTGCACCTGCACGACATCGTCGTCGCACCCCACCTGCGCCGCAGGGGGCTGGCCCGGCACCTGCTGCGGCACCTCACGCGCACCGCCCGGGCGCGCGGGGACGAACGGATCTCGCTCGTCGCCGTCGGCGGCAGCGAGACGTTCTGGTCGGCCCGCGGATTCGCCGCGCACCCGGACGTGACGCTGCCCGACGGCTACGGCCCGCACGCCGTCTACATGTCCCGGCCGGTGACCGCCGACGACCCAGAGGACCCCCGACCGGGCGGGCCGGCGCCGCACGGCCCGCCCGTGCACCACGAAGCGAGCTGATGTACGTGTTCCGACCCCACGACCCCTTCCAGCGCGCCCAGTTGGCGATCGTCGCGCTGTTCTGCTCCCTGGGCTTCCAGTACGCCACCTGGGCCGCGCGGATCCCGGCCCTCAAGACGGACCTCGGCCTGTCCACGGCCGAGGTCGGCGTCCTGCTGATGGCCGCGGGCATCGGCGCGGCGGTGTCGTTCCCCCTGGTGGCGCTGCTGATGAAGCGCCTGGGCTCCCGGCGGCTCGCCCTGCTGTCGCAACTCGCCCTGGCCCTGCTCCTCCCGGCCCTGGCCGCCGCACCGAACTACCCGGTGGCGCTGCTGGTCCTGGGCGTGGACGGCGTCTGCGTGGGCTGCCTGAACGTCGCCATGAACGCCCAGGGCGCCGCCCTCGAAGCGAGGTTCGAGCGCACGGCCATGGCCCGGCTGCACGCCACGTTCAGCGGCGGCTCCCTGCTCGCCGCGCTCCTCGCCTCCGGCATGACCGCGGTGACGTCGTCGGTCGCGGCACACTTCGGCGTGGCCGCCGCCCTCCTCGTCCTGCTGAACGCGTCGGCGCGGGGCGGACTCCTCACGGAGGAGCAGCCGCGGCCGGAGGAGGCCGGGGAGAAGAAGCCGACGCGCGGACGGTGGGTCCTGCCGTCCCGGATCACGCTCTGGATGTGTTCCGCCATGGCCTTCGGCACCGTCACCGAAGGCGCCATGAACGACTGGTCCACCCTCTACATGAAGGACGTCGCCGACGCGTCCGCCGGACTCGCGCCCCTGGGCATCGCCGTCGTCTCCGGAATGATGGTCGTCGCCCGCCTCTTCGCCGACGGCTGGCGCGACCGCTGGGGCGACGGCCGCGTCGTCCTCCTCGGCAGCGCCCTCGCCGCCGCCGGACTCGCCTTCGCCCTGCTGAGCGGCGGCGTCGCGGCGGCCCTCGCCGGATTCGCCTGCGTCGGCCTGGGCATCGCGGCCGTCACCCCCTGCGTCTACGCGGCGGCGGCCCGGCAGGGCTCCGACTCCCTCACCCTGGTCGCCGCGATGGGCACCACGGGCCTGCTCGCCGGGCCGCCCCTCATCGGCTTCATCGCCAACGCGAGTGGGTTGGCCTGGGGTTTCGCCGCGGTGGCGGTGGCGGCGGGAGTGGTGTCGCTGTGCAGCACGCGGATCCGGTGGACGCCGGTGAGCGGCTGAGGTTCTGGTCCCCAGCCCCGCCCCTTCACCGTTTCCTGGGGCTGCGCCCCAGACCCCCTTGTCCTCAAACTCCCCCAGAGGGGGTACCCCCAACGGGCTGAATTCAGCCCGTCCGGGGTTTGGGGGGGCGGGGGCTTGCCCCCGCAAGAAACGGTGAAAGGGCGGGACTGGGGCACCCCCGGCGACAGCCGTCGCCTACGGCGCCATCTCGTACGCCCCGGACAGCGCCTCCACCCGCTCCCACACCCGCGCCGAGCGCCCCTCGTCCACAACCGGACGACGCACCGCACCCAGCGCCCACCCCTGCTGCGCCTTGGTCGCCGAGTCCTTGCCGTGCAACTCGACCGCATGCGCGGAGAAGTCACGGACGAGCACCGCGCACAGCTCGTCGAGCACGTCCTCGTCCAGCCCCGTCAGGCGCGCCTGCTCCAGGATCAGCTGGCCGTGCACGACGAGGGCGAACAACTGGCCGACCGACAGCAGCAGATCGAGGTCGCGGCTCTGCTCCTCGTCCGGCGCGGCGGTGGTGACGAACGCGCACAGGGCGTCCGCCTGCTCCCGGAAGCGGGCCACGTTGGGCAGGTGGGCGTACGCGTCGAAGGCCGTCCGCCAGTCGTGGAAGCGGATGGAGCCGAGGCCGCGGGCCGGGCCCTGGCGGAAGAGGAACGCGTCGTCGGCCGCGTCGAGGCGGGTGGGCACGGGCTCGTACCCGGCCGGCTCCAGCAGGTGGTTGCGGAGGAACTTGAGGATCAGCGCCAGGTTGACGTGGACCGTGCCCTCCAGCTTCGGCAGGCTCCGGATCTCGACGGCGGCCTGCGCGAAGTAGTTGTCCTTCTCGAAGCCCTTGGCCGCGATGACGTCCCACATCAGGTCGACGACCTTCTCGCCCTCCGTGGTCACCTTCATCTTCGTCATGGGGTTGAAGAGGAGGTAGCGGCGGTCGTCGGGGCCGGCCGAGCGGAAGTAGTCGACCGCGCGGTCGCTGAACAGCTTCATCCCGACCAGGCGGACATAGGCGTCGGTCAGCTCGCGGCGCACGTGCGGGAAGGCGGTGACCGGGCGGCCGTACAGGATGCGGTTGTGCGCGTGGGTGACGGCCTCGTACATCGCGTGCTCGCAGATGCCGATCGAGGCGGTGCACAGGTTGAACTTGCCGACGTTGACCGTGTTCAGCGCCGCGTCGAAGGCGGCGCGGCCGGTGTGCAGCACGTCCTCGGCACGGACCGGGTAGTCCTCCAGCCGGAACTCGCTGACGAACTTCGAGGAGTCGACGACGTTCTTCACCAGGTGGTACGCCGGGTGCCGGCTGTCCGCGGCGAAGAAGACGTAACCGTCGGGGCCCTCGACGTCGGTGCGGCGGCCGAAGACGGAGACGAGGCCGGCCGCGTTGCCGTTGCCGATGTAGTACTTCGAGCCGGTGGCCCGGAAGCCTCCCTCGCCGTCGGGCTCCAGCAGCATGTCGGTGGAGTAGATGTCGGCGCCGTGCGTCTTCTCGGACAGGCCGAACGCGAACACCTCGCCGTCCGCCAGGAGTTCCGCGGCGCGGGCGCGGGCGGCGGCGTTGTCGCTCTGCCACACCGGACCGAGGCCGAGGATGGTGACCTGCCACGCGTACCAGTAGTCGAGCCCGTAGAAGCCCAGGATCTCGTTGAGCGCGGCGATCCGGGCGGTGTCCCAGCGCTTGTCCCCGTCGCCCTCGGCGGCCTCGGCCGGGGTGAGGAACGTCGCGAACAGCCCCTCCTTCGCGGCGAAGGCGAGGAAGTCCGCGAGCCAGGCGCGGGAGCGGTAGTCCTCGATCAGCTTGCGCTTGCCGCGCTCCTCGAACCAGTCGACGGTGGCGCGCAGCAGCCGGCGGGTCTCGGGGTCGAAGTGCGCCGGGTCGTAGGTGCGCGGGTTGAACAGCAGCGGGTCGGCCATGGCCATGGAGGTACGCCTTTCCGGCTCGGGGGATGAGGGATCGGGGGGCTGACTGGCGTCGGGCGCGCTCACCGCGGCGCGGAGCCGATGCGGTGCGGGGCGGTGAGGCGGTGCAGGGTGGCGAGGACGTCGTCCAGCCAGGCGAGCGTCATCCGCTCGTAGGCGATCCCGCCCCGCAGGACGGCGTGCTGGAGCTCCTGGCCGGTGTCGAGCGCCGGGGGCGCCTCGGGGCCGGTGAAGTCGCGCCGCTCGCCCGCGAGGTAGTGGGCGAGCCGCTCGGCGTGGACCCGGCGGTGCCGCTCGACCTCGTCGACCAGCTCGGCCGGGTCCCCGAAGGCCGCGCCCCGGATCTTCACCGCCAGGTCGTGCCGGAGGCCCTCCGGCTCGACCGGCTCCCGCAGCCAGCGGGCGAGCGCCTCGCGGCCCGGGGCCGCCACCGAGTACTCCTTCTTGTCCGGCCGGCCCTGCTGCGGCACCTCCCGGACGTCGATCCAGCCGTCGCCCACCATCCGCTTCAGAACCCGGTAGATCTGCTGGTGGGTGGCGGTCCAGAAGTAGCCGATGGACCGCTCGAACCGCCGGGCCAGCTCATAGCCGGAGCCCGGCTTCTCCAGCAGGGAAACGAGGATCGCGTGCTCGAGCGCCATGCCCTGGATCATCTATGCAACTCGTTTCATAGGAAAGAGCCGCCGTCCGAGTGAGACCGGGCTCACCCCGCCCGCCCGCGGCCGGGCGGGCGCGGCCAGGGGCCAAAGCCGGCCAATGACGCTCCGGGCCCCTGGCGGCAGAAACGGTTACGGACCCGGTTCCGGCCATGGTCAGGGGCATATTCCGGGTGCGCCGGGCGCGCTGCCGGGCCACCGCGGCGGGCCGGTGCGCCGCCTGGGCGCCCCCGCGGCCGGACGGGCCGGTTCCCGCACCGGTGGCGGGATGCCGCCGGTGCGGGCGCGCCGGGCGCACCCGTACGTTCGCGGCGTCACGGACGTCCGCGCGTCGGCACGTCCGCACGTTCACACGTCCGCGACCCGTCCGCACGCGCTCCCTCGCCACGGAGGTACCGGGATGTCGTTATTCCCCTACAAGCAGTCCTTCGCCGGCTCCGCCACTCCGCCCGACTGGAAGCTGTACGGCTCCGCGCGGATGACCGGCCAGGGCTGGCTCAGTCTCACGCCGGCGCAGACGTTCAAGGCGGGAACCGCCCTGCTGAACGTGGCCTTCCCCAGCAGCGACGGCATCTCGGTGCAGTTCGACCTCGCCGCCTACGGCGGCGCCGACCCGGCCGACGGCATGTCGTTCTTCCTCATCGACGGCGCGCACGAGACCGGCGTGGGCGGCCCCGGCGGGGCCCTCGGCTACGCCTGCTACCGCAAGGGGAAGCCGGACCGGCGGCCCGGCGTCTCCCACGGCTACGTCGGCATCGGCGTCGACCAGCACGGCTCGTTCTCCAACCCCGGCGACGCGGGTGACACCGGGCCCGGAACGCGCCCGGACAACGCCGTGCTGCGCGGCTCGGGCGACGGGTACGACGGCTACCGCTACCTCGTCGGCGCGGCCCTGCCGCCGCTGAGCCTCGGCCGGGAGAACCCCACCCGCATCCTGCTCTCGGTCATCGACCGCAAGGTGACGGTCTCCGTCCGCAAGGACAACAACTGGCAGCGCCTGATCGACGGTTACGACCTGCGGAACGCGCCGGGGCAGGCCGCGCTCCCGGCCACGCTGAAGCTCGGCCTGTCGGCCGCCACCGGCGCGCTCACCAACAACTACGAGGTCCGCGACCTCGAAGTGACGCTCCCCGCCGAGTTCCCGCTGGCGATGACCGGTCCGCAGACGGTGGAGGCCGGCTCGCCGATCGGTTACCGGATCACGGTCGAGAACAGGGGCCCCAACGCCGTCCCGGACGCGAAGGTCACCGGCAAGCTCCCGACCGAGGTGACCGGAGCCACCTTCGGGCCGCTCGAACTCGGCGGCGGCGCCACGGCGGGCACCGGCACCATCACGGACGGGACGTTCACCCAACCGCTGCACCTCCCGGTGGGCGGCACGGCCGTCATCCCGCTGAACGGCACCGTCGCCACCGGCGGCAGCGGCAGCATCACCTGCGACGCGACCGTCACCTCGGAGACGCGCGCCAACATCGCGACGCGCTACTCCGACTCCGTCACGACGACGGTCACGGCACCGCCGTCCGCCGAAGTCCCCCTGGGCATGCGGGGACCGGCGACGGCCGACGCGGGCAAGCAGATCTCCTACACGATGACGGTCGAGAACAAGGGCCCGGACGCCGTACCGGCCGCCCGGCTCACCGGCACCCTCGCCCCGCGGCTCACCGGACCGGCGTTCGAGACGCCCCAGCTCTCCGGAGGCGCCACGGCCGGCGAAGGCACCATCTCCGGCGGCGACTTCGTCCAGCCCCTGAACCTGCCCCGGGGCGGCGCGGCCGTCATCCGCGTCACCGGCACGATCGAACGCGGCTTCACCGGTGACATCACCAGCACGTCGAAGATCGAGACGCCGGACGTCGTCAACACCTCACCGGACAAGGCCGGAAGCGTCACGACCAAGGTGAGCCCGCCGAAGATCGACGTCACCATCAAGACGAAGAACGGGTTCGAGCAGAGCTGGCCTCCCGAGGCGACGGGCTACGTCTGGTCGTACACCTTCACCCTCGCCGCCAGCGAGAACCGCGTCCAGCAGTGGCGGCTCTCCTTCGACGGGCTGCCGGCCGGCAGCCGGTTCAACCCGGCGGTCACCGACCACTGGTACACGGTGGTGAAGGACGGCAGTGAGGACGGACACCTCGTCATCGAATCCCCGGCGACCGGCCACAGCATCGAGCCCGGGACACCGCTGGACGTCCACGTGCAGGTGCTGCACCGCTCCCTCGCCGAGTCCAATGAGGGCCTGGTCTACAACCTTCAGGGCATCGCCTTGAGGGAGAGCGGCCACTGAGGCACGACGGATCCGGCCACGAAGGATCCGGCCACGGCGGGCCCGGCTCCGGTGGGGCCGGGCCCGCTGCCGTCGTACGGTGCGGGCCGGGCTACGCCCCGTCCTCCGCCCCCGGGGACGCCTCGCCGCCCGAAGCCGCCGCCGCGGCGCCGACCCGGCCCAGGAGCCAGGTCAGCAGCCAGGCCGCCGCCCCGAGCGCGGCGGTGGCCGCGGCCCAGGCCAGGTCCGCGTGGAGCAGCGCGGCGCCGGCCGCGGCGACGCCCGCCATCGACTGCTGGAGGAAGCCGCAGAGGGAGACGGCGTAGGCGCCGTCGCCCGGCCGGTCGCTCACGGCGGCGGCCATGCTGTTCGGGAACAGGACGGACTGCCCGAACGTGGTCACGCAGTACAGCGCCACGAACACCGCCAGGGCGCCGCCGTCCGGCAGTCCCGGCACGGACCACAGCACGACCGTCGCCGCGCCCGCCGCCGTCATGACGGCCGCCCCGGCGGCCATGAGCCGTCCCGCGCCCACCCGGCCCACCAGGCGGTTGACGGTCATCGCCCCGGCGAAGTAGGCGGCGCCCAGGAGCAGTCCGAGGCTCCCGTACCGGTCGGCGGTGAGCCCGAAGCGCTCCCGGAAGACGAACGGAGCGACCTCCTGCAGCAGCACGATCGTGGCGAACCCGGCGCCGCCGGCCAGAGCCGGCAGCAGGAACCCCGGCCGCCCGCCGATGGCGAGGCAGATCCGCAGCACCTCCGAGGGCCGCCGCACGGCCCGGCCCGGCGCGAACGGCACGGCGAAGGTCAGCGCCGCCGCCACCGAGCCCACCGCGGCGAGGACGACGAACCCCACCTCCCAGTGGGCGTACCTGCCGATCAGGCCGCCGAGGAACTGCCCGCCGCCCATCGCGGTGATGAACGCCACCGACAGCACCGACAGGCGGCGGGCCAGCTCGTCGCCGCTCCAGCGGTCGCGCACCAGGATGCGGGCGATGATCGCGGCACCGCCCGCCCCGACGCCCTGCGCCGCGCGCAGCACCAGCAGGGCCTCGGGCGACCGCACCAGCGCGACGAGGACGCCGGCGGCCACGAACAGCGCCAGTGCGACGAGCAGCGGCCCCCGCCGCCCGTAACGGTCCGCGGCCGCACCCCACAGGACCACCGGCGCCGCGGCGCCGATCACGAACGCCGAGACGGACAGCGCCGCGTAACCCCGCGAGATCCCGAAGTCGGCGGCGACGGTGGGCAGGGACGGGAGGTAGACGGTCGTCGCCATCTGCGCCGTGAACACCAGCAGGCAGGCGAGTGCCATGACCCGCCGGTCGGCCCGCCGCGCCGCCGCCGGCTCCTCGGAATCGGGCCTTCCGTCCTGGTGGACCGCGGTTCGCCGCGGGGCCGGCCCGCGCCGGGAAAACGTCGAAGAAGGCATGCGAGATCGCTCCTGGAACAGCACTCGGTGGGATGTCCGATCCGAAAGGAAATCGGGCATGGGGCGCTGTGCGCCACCCCACCTCACGGGCGTGTGACCAGCGATTTCTCAGGACTCGGTGAGAAAAAGACTCGCAATCCCGACGAGAGAGTGTCAACGGATCCCGACCGGCAATGTTCTGCCGGTCGCCGGAACGACCCGGTGCGACGGGGGAAGAGGGGAACGGAACTCAGTCGGCGGCCGGAGTGCGGGCGGCGAGCACGAGGGCCCAGGAAACACAGGCGAAGGAGGCGGTGGAGGCCAGGGCGCGGATCAGGTTCCACCGGACCCAGACCGACTCGAAGGCGCCGCGGACGGCGGCGAAGTCGGTGATGTGCTCCGGGGAACCGGCCGCCGCCAGCTTGTTGTTGAGCGGTACGTTGACCGTGCCCGTGATCACCAGCACGGCGAGCTGGAACGCGGCGGCCGCCCCGATCCACAGCAGCACCGTGCGGCCGCCACCGCGCCACTCCAGCACGCCGGCGAGCAGGATCAGCGCCAGCGAGCCCAGGAAGGAGAGCATGAACCAGCCGTTGACAATGGCCACGTTGATCCGTTGCATCGCGTCGACGAACGTCCGGTCGTCGGCGCGGGCCAGCCCCGGCATCACGGAGCAGGCATACGAGTAGAAGAGCCCGGCGCCGAGCCCGGTGGTCACCACCGCCCCGAACAGGACCGCCATGCGTACAACCGACATTCCCATAACCCCCGTTCGCAGTGCCATGCCGCAAGTCAACCCGCCGGGCCCGCCCCCGGCCATGGCCGAGGACCTCGGCCGCATACGCGAGCGTCCCGCCGACCCCGCACCGGCCGGCGGGGACGCGCTCGGCGCGCTCCTGGCCGGCACCCGGGCCCAAGGCGCCTTCCTGCTGCGCTCGGTGTTCGACCCGCCGTGGGCGATCCGCGTCCGGGACGAGGCGCCGCTGACCGTCCTGACCATGTTCCGCGGCGAGGGCTGGATCACACACGACCGGCGGCCGCCCGTGCGGCTGCGCCCCGGCGACCTGGCCGTCGTGCGCGGCCCCGAGCCGTACACGGTCGCCGACCACCCCACGACGGAACCGCGGGCGGTCATCCACCCGGGACAGCTGGCGACCGACCCGGCCGGGGCCGCCCTGTGCGCGGAACTCCACCGCGGCGTACGGACCTGGGGCGAGCGCCCCGGCGCGGCGCACGTCCTCGTCAGCGGCACCTACCAGCTGGCCGGCGAGGTCGGCCGCCGCCTGCTGCACACCCTGCCGCACGTGCTGCACCTGGCCGCCGGCGCCTGGCACTCGCCCCTGCTGCCGCTCCTGGAGGAGGAGATGGGCCGCGACGAACCCGGGCAGGCCGCCGTCCTGGACCGGCTGCTCGACCTCGTCCTGATCGGCGCGCTGCGCGCCTGGCTCACCCGGGAGGGCGCCGCCGCCCCGGCCTGGTACCGCGCCCACGGCGACCCGGTGGCGGGACCCGCCCTCGGACTGCTGCACGCCGATCCCGCCCGGCCGTGGACGGTCGCCGCGCTCGCCGCCGAGGTCGGCGTCTCCCGGGCGGTCCTCGCCCGCCGCTTCACCGAGCTGGTGGGCGAACCGCCGATGGCCTACCTCACCGGCTGGCGCCTCTCCCTCGCCGCCGACCTCCTCGCCTCCTCCGACGCCACCCTGGCGTCCGTCGCCCGGCAGGTCGGCTACGGCAGCGCCTTCGCGCTCAGCGCCGCCTTCAAACGGGTCCGCGGCCTCAGCCCCGCCCGCCACCGCGACGCCTTCCGGGACCCGGGGCCGGGCTCCGCGCCCCGCGGCTGACCCTGCCGGGCGCGACCCTCAGGACCGCCGCCGGTGGCACGCCTTGTTGGCGATGCGCCGGCCGTCGGCCCCGCGTACCAGCAGGAAGACGTCGGTGAAGGTGTCCACGCCGTGCCGGAGCGTCATCGTGGCCGTCGCGACGGTGCCGCGGATGTCGACGGCTTCGACGCGGCGGGAGCGGGCCGGTTCGTCCGGGGCCGGACGGCCGGGGAAGAGGGCGCAGTACTCGGACAGGTTCCACGAGACGAACGCGCCGTCCCGGATCACGCCGCCGGTTCGAGGAAGGTGAGCCGGAATCCCGGACAGCCGACCGGGTGCAGCACCCGGGCGACGACGTCGACCGTGCGCGGCGCGAAGCGGGGGACGCCGCTCAGGCGGAACGTGTGGCCGTCGCGGTGGGCGACGACGACCGGGCCGTCGTCCCAGATCCGCCGGCACGCGGGGTCGGCGAGGGCCGTGCGCAGCAGTTCCGCGAGCTCGGGGTGGGCCGGGTACTGGGCCATGGCGTAGCGCAGCATCGCGAGGTACGCCCGCCCGTGCCGCGGCCAGTCGGCGAGTCGCTCGCGGGCCTCGGGGGAGAGGAGCCCCCAGCGGATGAGGTTCGCCCCGGGGCGTCGGACCCATGGGAACCACTCGGCCATGGCCTCGTTGTGGGCGAGGACGTTCCACGCGTTATCGGTGAGGTAGGCGGGGCATTCCGGCCGCTGGTCGAGCAGGCGTCGCAGTGGTGCCAGGTCGGCGTCGGCGGGCGACACGGCGGGGAAGAGCTCGCCGCCGGCGGCGTGGAGGAAGAGGGCCGCCCGTTCGTCCGCGCAGAGGCGGAGGGCGTCCGACAGGGCGGCGAGCGTCCGGGCGTCCATGCGCGGGGTGGCGCCGCGTTCGAGGTCCCGGTACCAGCGCTCGCTCATGCCGATCCGCGCGGCGACGTCCACCTGCGGCAGCGGCCGGCCCAGCCCCTGCCGGAGCCCCACCCGCGCCCGCCAGGCCCGGAGGAGCACCGCGAGCCCCACCTCGTCGTCCGGCCGCCGCCCGTGACCGGTCCGGCCGGTGGAGGTGGTGCGCTGCATGGATACGGGCCCCCGCTCTGACTGCTTCCCGGCGCGGCGGCCCGGAGGGGACCGGCCGGCGGGGGGACCGGCCTGCGCTGTGCGCGGTCGCCGCGGGCCGGAGCCCCCGCGCAAGGGTATCCCGCGGTGGCGGGCCCGAGACGGCCGAGCCCGCCGCTCACCAAGCGCCGTGGTACGACAGCCCCAGGACGAGGGCGGCCACGGCGGTGGCCAGGAACACGATCCCGCCCACGATGTCGCGCGAACCCACCCGCAGGTGGGCGATGACCGCACCGATGAAGTACAGCACGAGACCGGATGCGGCGAGGGTCCCCAGCAGCGGCACCGCGAGCCCCGCCACCAGCCCCACGGTGCCCGCCGCCAGCAACAGGCCCAGCACCGGTACGTACTTGCGGGGTATGCCCTTCATGTCCGCCTGGGACTTGGGGTATTCGTGGCCGATCAGGTACGTGACGGCGGCGGCGCCGTTGAAGACCGCGCCGAGGACGGTGACCGTGATGTAGGCGATGAACACGTTCTCTCCGCTCTGTGGAGACACGCCGCCCGGCGACCGCTGCGGGGTGCCGTAGCCGTGGGGTCCGGAACGCTGACGGTGCGCCGGTGATCGTACAGGTCACCCCGCCGCGCCGTACGGCCGCCGGTGTCTCCTTCGAGCGGTCAGCGCAGGATCCGCTCCTTGGCCAGGCGGAACTCCTCGTCGGTGATGTCGCCTCGGGTGCGCATCTCCGACAGCTTGTGGAGCTCGTCCGCGGTGCTCGTGCCGCCGGTGTCGCCGGCCGTCTCGCGGATGTACCGGTCGACCGCCTAGGTCCAGGACGACGGCGTCGCCCTTGGCCTCCACGCGCCGGTCCCCTCGCCGGTCAGCGTCTTGACGACGGCCGCGTGGGCCCGCCGGTTCGCGCCGTTCCACACCTCCGCGAACTCGCCGCTCGTGACCACCTTGTCGATCACCTCGCGGACGGCCGACGTGACCGCGTTCTTCAGGGGCCCGGCGAGGAGCTGCGACTTGTCGACGATCCCTGGCGGGGCGTCGGCCTTGGCCAGCGCGCTGCTGAGGGCGTCGCTGATCCCGTTGACGTCGACGTTGTCGACGACGTGGGTGGTCAGCCGGTCCGTGACGGCCTTCTGCACGGACGGGTCCTTCGCCAGCGGGGCGACGGTCCGCACATAGCGGTCGGTGTCCGAGACCTGGCTGTTCGCCCAGGTCGCCACCACCGCGAGCGGCGAGAGGACGAAGACCAGGAGCAGCAGGACGGACGTCACGGCGTACCGCAGGCGGCGGCCGCGCAGCGTCTCGAGGCTGCGGAGCCGGTCGTAGTCGGCGCGCGCGGCCCCGGCGGGACGTCGGGGATCCACCGCACGACGCACAGCATGGCGAGGACCACCACGACCTCGCCGGCGAACACCAGCCGCCAGGTCAGATACGTCGTCACCCACCCTCCAGGTCGTCCAGGGCCTCGACGCCTTCCGGACCGGTCTCCGGCTGCTGCCCGTGTCCGTGACGATGCTGCTGTCCGCCATGGCAGGCCCCCTCCTCGGCCGCGTCGCCGCACCGCGCACGGTGGTGAGGGGCGGACTGCTGGTGCTGCTGGCGGCGGCCCTGTGGCTGCTGGGCACGATCGAGCCGCGGATCGACAACCTCTCCTTCGGCCTGGCGATGGGCGGCATCGGGCTGGGCATGGGACTCCTCGCCTCGCAACTGGGGAACGTCGCGCAGTCCAGCGTCGGAGAGGACGAACGCAGCGAGGCGGGCGGCCTGCAGTACACCGCGCAGAACCTCGGCTCGCCCCTGGGCACCGCGCTCATCGGCTCCCTGCTGATCGGCGCCCTCGTCCACGCCTTCACCACCCAGATCGACGACAACCCGAAGATCTCGGACGCCGCCCGGCACCAGGCCGGGACCGCCATGGAGGCGGGCGTCAGCTTTGTGAGCACGGACCAGGTGCGGGCCGCCACCCGGCGCGCAGGGCTCCCGCCGGCCGAGGCCGACGCGGTCGTCGACTCCTACGCCACGGCCCAGCTCGACGCCCTCCGGGCCGCCGTCCTGGCCACCGCGGGCATCACCCTCGGCGCCCTCGCCTTCACCCGACGGCTGCCGGCGGAGCGACCTGCCGGGCGACCTGCCGGGAAGGCCGGCCGATGAGTGTCGTGCTGCGTCCGCTGGCCACCGCGACCGGGCTCGTCCTCGCCTACTACCTCCTGCCCCTGAACAAGAGGTTCGAAGGTTCCACCGCCCTGGGCCTCGTCCTCGGACTGGCCGCCGTGGCGGCCCTGTTCGCGTGGCAGATCCGCTCGGTCCTGCGGTCCTCCCGGCCCCGCCTGCGGGCGGTCGAGGCGCTGGCCACCACGGTTCCGCTGTTCCTGCTCCTCTTCGCGGCCACCTACTACCTCATGGAACAGACCCGGGCCGGCGACTTCAGCGAACACCTCGACCGGACCGGCGCGTTGTACTTCGCGCTCACGGTGTTCAGCACGGTCGGCTTCGGCGGCATCGCCCCGCGCACGGACCCGGCGCGGGTCGTCACCATGGTGCAGATGGTGGGCGACGTGCTGCTCCTCGGCGTCGCCGCCCACGTCGTCGTCGGCGCCGTGCAGTCCGCCCTGGCCCGGCCGCCGGCCGGAGGAAGCGGGCCCGGATGAACGGAGACGGACCGGGAACCGGCGGAGGGCCGGCGCCGCGGCCGGACGAGTCGACGGTGGTGCGGGCCCAGGCGCTGCTGCCGATGATCTGGGCCGATCCCCGGCACATGCCCGAGCAGCTCGCCTTCTTCGCGGTACGGCGGTTCGGCCCGCGCGCCGCCGGCTCCGTGAACCGCCGGCCGCAGCGCGACCCCCTGGCGGGGGAGGAGGCACTCCGCCGGGACGTGATCGTCCACGGCACGCGCCTGACCATGGCCGACGGCGCGGTGCTCGGGGGCCCGTTCGTGGTCCTCATGCCCGTGAGCTTCGTCGCCGCCCTGCTCTCCCAGGCCCAGATGGTGCTCGAACTGGCCGCCCTCGCCGGCCACGACCCCTGCGACGAACGGCGGGTGGCGGACCTGCTCGTCCTCCAGGACGTGTACCCGACGACCGAGGAGGCCATGGAGGCCCTGCGCGCGGTGGAGCGCCACCCGCCGGGAGGCCGGGGCCGGGTCCCCCGGCGCACCCGGTGGTCGCTGATCGTCAGGATGGCCGAACTCCTGGGCATCGTGGGAAGAATGGAGAAGAGCTACTGGGTGCGGCAGGTCTTCTCGATGGCCCCGATCGTGGCCCTGTTCCTCGTCGGGATGGTGCTGCCGCTGATCTGGGTGCCCGCCCTGGCGGTGATCTACCGGAAGAACACCCTGCGGCTGGGTGCCAAAGCCGTCGGCTACTACACCCCCGGCGCCGGCGGACGGCCGGGCGGAGCCCGCAGACGGCACCTCCGCGCGCCCCGGACGGCCGGGCTCGTCGCGCTGCTGCGCGTCGTCGTCCTCGCTGTGGTGCCCTTCGGCGCCGCCGCCGCGGTCGCCGTGGCGGACGTCCGGATCGCCGGCGGGTTCTGGGGCACCGCGGGGCTCGTCCTCGTCGCGGTCTCCCTGCTCGCGGCGGGCCTCTGGTTCCTGCGCCGGCGGTCCGGCCGCCGGTGAGGAGCGACGGACCGGGGCGCGGCCGCCGCGGCGCCCCGGTGCCGGCGGCGACGAGGGCGGCCGCCGCCGGGGGCCCGGTGGCGCGCCGCCTTTCCGAACGCCCACCGCCGGCGCCCCGGTGCCGAAGCGCGGCGATGCCCTGCGGCTCGTGTGCCTTCCATGCCTGCGGCCCGGAACCGGCCGCGTCGAAGTCGGCCGGACCAGGGCGGTTCCGCAGCCGGTCACGGAGGAGTGAGCGGGGGAGTGAAGGGGGCGTTCGCCGCCCTTGTGAACAGAGGGCCGGCGCGGTGGTGCCGGCTCCGGGGAAACGGAGGGGATGCGTACCAGCCGTGCGTTCCGGTCGTCCCGGATCACTCGGCTCCGCGCCATCCCGCCCGGGTGGAGACGCTCCGACGACCGGCGGCCCCGCCCTCACGCGCCCCCTTCCGCCACCTCTGCCAGGAACGGGACGATCGCGTCGACGAAGTGCTCGTTGCGGTCGCCGGCCACCATATGCCCCGCGCCGGCGACATCGACGCGCCGGGCCCGGGGAACCGCGTCGCAGAACTGCTCGGCGATGTCCGCGCGCACCACGTCGCTCAGCCCGCCGCGGACGAGCAGGATCGGTACGCCGGACCGGCGCGCGGCCGCGAGGAGGCGGTCCGCCATGCCGGGCGGGTCCATGTGGCCCTCGAAGCTCTCCGGAATCCGGGGGTCCCAGTGCCAGACCCAGCGGTCACCGTGGCGCCGCAGGTTCTTCCGCAACCCCTCGGGGTCGTCGGGGCGCGGGCGGTGCGGCAGATGGGCGGAGACCGCCGCGGCCGCTTCCCCGAGGCCGGCGAAGCCGTCCGGCCGGCCGCGCATGAACGCGGCGATCCGGCGCGCGCCCAGCGGGTCGGGCCGGTGGGCGACGTCGACGAGCACCAGAGCGCGTACGTCCGCCCGGGGCGCCTCCCCGGCGGCGAGCAGCGAACTCAGCCCGCCGAGCGAGGCCCCGACGAGCACCGGCCGGTCGCCGAGTGCGGTGACGAGCGCCCGGACGTCCTCGGCGAACAGGTCGAGGTCGTAGTCGCCGTCGGGCGACCATCCGCTGGCGCCATGCCCGCGCAGGTCCGGGGCGACGACCCGCCACCCCAGCGCGGCCAGCCGGGGGCCGGCCCGGTGCCAGGCGTGCCGCGTCTGGCCGCCGCCGTGGAGCAGGACGAGAGGCGGCGGGGACGCCTCGCCCCACACGTCCGCGGCGAGCCGGATCCCGCCGCCGCCCCCGAAACTCCGGGGGCGCGGCCGGGCACCGGCCGTCATGCCGTGCCCCCGACGCGCAGCGGTTCCAGGAACCGGTCGCGGTGGGGTGCCGCGGCCGCCGCGGCGAGCGCGACGTCCAGCGCGAACACGGCACGCGCGAAGAACCGGTCGTCGTCGATCAGGCCGGCGACCCACTGGTGCAGAGCGCCGACGGACGAGGTGGCGACGGCGGCGGCCAGCGCGTCCGTGTCGACGTCGGCGCGCAGGAGACCCCGGTCCCGCGCGTCCGCCATCGCCTGCCGGAGCCGGATGAGCGGGCCGCGACGGAAGACGAGGCCGCTCGCCTCCCACTCGCGCACCATGCGGCGCGAGACGACCGGGTCGCCCACGAACAGCCGGACGGTCGCCTCCACGACCTGCCGCGGGTCGACGGCTCCGCCGGCGGCTCCCCGCGTTGACGCCGCCAGGCGGCGCTCGAGCCGGTCCATGAAGCCGTCGGCGAGCGCCTCCCAGATCTTGTCGCGCGGTCCGACCAGGTTGTAGACGGTGGCCGGGGCGACCCCCGCGCGCCGGGCGATCCGCTCGGCGCTGATCACCGACTCCGGGTTCTCCCGCAGGAGTTCACGCGTGGCGTCGAGGATCCGGGCCCGCCGCTGGGCCTTCTGCCGCTCTCGTAGCCCCTTTTCGACCAGCCCCTTTTCGACCGGTTGCACACGCCCCACGCCCTTCCGGAAACTTGGAGACCTCTCCAAGTTTCCGAGGGGTCCCCGAAGGCGGTCAAGGGGCGAGCGGCGGATTCCCGGTGCCGGCGCGTGGAACCCCTGCCGAACCGACCACTCCACTGTTCACGGGAGACGGCCGCGGTCGCTTCGGGGCTCCGGCGGAAGAACCGGGTCCTGGGGAACCGGGAGACGGCCATCAGCACGTCATGGTCCAGGTGTGGGAACCGCCCCTGTCGTTCGCGTGACCGTTGTAGGCGACTTCCTGACCGGGGGCCAGGCACAGGGTGACGCCTCCCGTCAGCTCGCGCCCGTCGTAGATCTTGACGTGGTCCTTGACGCCGGGCCCGGAGACGCCGTGGTTCGCCCAGGAGGAGTCGTGGTTGTTCATGTCGCCCTCCCACCAGCGGTCGTCGCCGCTGTGCTCGATCTTCATGCCGGTGAAGTTCGCGTCCGTCCAGACGCAGAAGTAGCCGCGGCGGCACGACACCGCCGCCTGGGCGTCGGCCGACGTGGTCAGGGCGGCGCCGGCCGAGATCAGGACGGCGGCGAGGAGGGCGGACAGGCGCTTCATTGTTGGGGTTCTCCCGTCGGTGGTGGGGTGTCGAGCACGGTGGCGGCCGCGGTGAGGGCACGCGCGCGCATCCGCCGCCAGTCGGCGATCTCCGTGCGGTGCCGGTCGCGGACCTCGGCGAGGCTGCGGTGGATGCGGTCGGCCTCGGGCTTCAGGTTGTCGACGATCACGGATGCCCGGAACCAGCGGGGCTGGTCACCGTAGAGGCGCCGCTGGGCGGCGGCCAGGCAGCCGTCGCTGTGCGCGCGGACGACGTAGCCGGTGGGCAGGGTGACGGACAGCTCCGTCCGGCCCGCGCCGAAGAGCGCGTCGGTGACTCGCCGCTCTTCGGTGGCTGACTGCGAACTCTGCGCGCTGATCTGTGGGTTGAGTCCCTGCCGGGCGAGGCACGCGTCCGTGAGGCGCTGGGTGGCCGCCTTGATGACGTCATCGGGAGTGGCCGGGCGGGGCTGCTGCCGGCTCGCACAGCCGGCCAGGGCGACGGCCGGCAGCACGAGCCCGGTGACAAACGAGGCGGCGGCCCGGGGGCGGGCCTTCGGCATACGGAGGCGCGTCACCGCTGCCGTCCGGCCGTGCGGCCCATGGCGGTTGGCCGTTCCGGAACGGTGAGGAGTGGGCTCATACGGATGCTCCGGGGGACGGTGATCAATGGGTGCACGATCACTCTCTCCACCGTTCGCTCGGCCATGCACCCCATGCGCCGTACCACCCGAAAAGGTGACTATAGGGGTTCGCCGGGAGGGGATTTGCCGGCAGCCGGGTGCGCTCCTCGAAGCTCTCGTCGGCCCGTCTGGAGACGTCGGCGTACGTTCCGAGGCGCACGCGACCGTCGCCGCACCGGCGGTGGCCCCCGATGATGAGAAACGTGACCGACCTTCAGCACCTGCGTACCGTCGCACTCACCGGTGAGGAGAGCACGGAGGCCGACGATCTGTCGCACACCCTGGCCGACGTGCCGCTCGACCCCACCGTGGAACTGCTGCACCGCACCCGGCTCGCCGCGCAGCAACTGCCGCCGCGCATCCGCGCCGAGCTGACCGGCATGCGGCTCCGCGACAGCCCCCGCGCCCTCGTCGTCACGGGCTTCGGCGTTGACGACGAACGGATCGGACCGACCCCCACGACCCGTCCCGCCCCGGATCCGGAGCGGACCCGGCACCAGGAGCCGCTGCTCCTGCTGCACGCGGCCCTGCTCGGTGAGGCGTTCGGCTGGGCGACCCAGCAGAACGGCCGGATCGTCCACGACGTGCTGCCCGTTCCCGGCGAGGAAACCGCGCAGATGGGCTCCAGCAGCGAGGCCGAGCCGCTGTGGCACACCGAGGACGCGTTCCACCCGCCGCGCTGCGACTACGTGGGCCTGCTGTGCCCGCGCAACCACCAGCGTGCCGCGACCTGCGCCGCTCCCGGTCCGCGCGCCGGTCGGCCACCTCACTGCTGGTGTGAGGGACGGCCGGCCTGGACCTCCCGCGCATCCGCCGCCGGGCCACGGCGGCCGGTTCGCCGGGCCTGCCCCCCGGCCACCCTGCCGGGGTACGAACCGGTGGCGAGCGCCGCTCCACCGCCCCGGCGGTCTTCGCGAGGCTCAGCGCGACGCGAGGTCGGCGAAGAACGCGGCCCCGGTGCCCAGGACGAGGAGCTGGAACGCGCCGGCGACGGGACGCCGGAGCGCGAGGAGGCCGCCGCCCGTGACCACCGCACCACCGGCCAGGACCCACATCGCCTGGCGTGCGACCCCCGGCGCCTCCGGCGCGTTGGGAGTGTCGTAACCGTCCGCCCACGCGGTGATCCCGTAGCCGTAGAAGAACCAGGCCATCACCATCAGGTCCAGGAGCAGCAACGCCAGGCTGAGCCCGATCTCCTGCCCTATCGACGGTCTGGCGCGCCCCGCGTCTCCCGTCGCCGTGTGCTTCGTCGTTCCGCTCATGCGGCACAGTCTGCCGATTCCGCGGGAGCCGGGCCTGAGTACGGGTACTCAGGTCCGTACGGCGACAGCACGGCCGCGGGCCGTGCGTCCGGCGCGCGGTGCCGACCGCGCCCGGGTGCGCCGGCGGCCGGCCGGTGATCGCCGTCGTGATTCCGCGGCGCTGCGGGCACGTCCGGTCAGCTCGGCGGTCCGTGGGCGAGGGCGCGGTCGACCGCTTGTCGGGCCTGGTCCGGAGGGAGGCCGGCTTTCGCCTTGTGCGTCAGTGACGTGCGCATCCGGGAGTCGAGGTTGGCGCCGCCGTCCGTGCGCGACGACGCTCCGGCTCCCGGAGGGGCCCGGCCGGCGAGCCCCTCCGGGAGCCGCTCATCGGCAACGCGCCGGGAGCGTCAGCTGCAGCTCGAGTACGGATGGTTGTCGGTGGTGCTCACGCCGCCGTAGGAGAAGTTCCACGTCGAGGTCTGCCCGGAGCACGAGTGCCCATAGGCGGTGAAGTTCCAGTTGCCCTTGTATTCCCGGGTGTTCGACACGTTCGTCACCGGGATGTACCCGGCGTCGAACCAGTACGAGCCGTTGTTCAGCACCGGTTTGTTCTGGTTCACTGCGTAGTTGGAGCTGGACTTCACATCGACCTGGCCGAAGCGCCAGTTGTTGACGTAGTTGGTGTTCCACAGGTTGACCTCGGTGTAGGCACCGCTGCAGTTCCATCCGAGGTAGAACTGGCCGATGGTCTGCGAGCCCACCTTGATGCTCTGGATGGCCCCGAGCACCTGGCCGTTCGACGGGCAGCCCGCCGCTTGGGCGGATCCGGTCCCGGCGGTGGTGAACGTGAGGCCGGCCGCGGCGACGGCGAGTGCGGCCGAGGCCGTACGTATACGGGATGGCATTCGCATGATTCCCCCTGAGGTCATTGAGTCGACCGACGCTCCTTGTTTGGCATGCTCATGCTGCCACCGGGTTTGTGGCTGACCTAGGGCCGTTCCCGGCCATCCGGCGGCGGGTTCCGTCGCCGGGTCGTCAAGGTCGTGACGTCTCAGAGGGAGCCTGCGAACTGCCGGTCGGGGCCGGGCCCCTCGCCGTGCATCTCCTCGGCGTCCGCGTGCGCGTCCGGTACGCCTGGGGCCACTGGGCGGTGCCCCGCCCCTTCGGGGAGGGCCGAGGTCGACGGCCCGTATCAGCGCTGGGCCACCGTCCGAGACCGGAGCGGGGCGGAAGCCGTCTGCCGCTTCAGCCGCTGATCCCGGCAAGGCGGAGGTCGACGTCGACCTCCGCCTTCCACGGCCCGGGCCAGGCCGACCAGGAGCGGTGCCACCGCCGCGCCGCGCCGCGTGGCGCGGCGGGGCTCGATACGGGCGTCAGTTCGAGGCGAACGGTATGTACCACTTCATGTAGGAGTTGGAGTCCGAGAAGTCGCTGGTGTACACGTTGCCCTTCATGTTGGAGTCCAGCGCCCGCTTGTTCTGGTGGTTGATCAGCGCGGAGACGTCGGCCGTCAGGTAGTGCTGCTCCCACAACTGCCGGGGGTTTTCGGAGTCGCAGGCTTTGGCGATGACGCGGTCACTTCCGGTTCCCCCGCCCGTGAGGCAGAGGCCGGTCTTGCTGTTCTGCAGCATCAGGCGCTTGCCGGAGGTGTGGACGAATCAGCGCTGGTAGGGGTTGTTCGCGCCGCAGCCGTTGCTGTTCCCTCTGGTGTAGACGGCTCCGCCGGTGTCGCTGTCGAGGCAGTACCCGGTCTGCCAGTTGGTGAGCCCGCTGGTCGCGCCCTGGGCGGCCGCCGGGGTCTGCATGGCCGTGACGGTCATGCAGGCTGCGGCGAGCAGGGCGCCGATCTGTCCTACCGGCAACTGGACGAGACCGCTCGCACCGTCTTCCGCCGCGCCGCTCTCGCGGACGGCCCCGACTTCAGCCCCCGGGCCGCCGCTCTCCTGGCCGGTCTGCCCCCGCGCCACGCCGCCCGGTATGCGCAGGACCTCACCGACGCCGGCCTCCTCCAGCCCCACCCCACCGCGGAGCGCTACCGCTTCCACGACCTCCTCCGCCTGTTCGCCACCGAGCGGTTGGACGAGGAAGACACACCCGCCGACATCTCCCTCGCGCGCACCCGCACCGACACCTGGATGCTGCGCCGGGCCACCGCCGCCGCACGGCTCTTCACCATCGACCACCGCCCCGACGGTTCCGACGACGACGCCGGCGGCGGCCCCGACCCGGCCACCGCGCCGGTCGACCGTGACCAGGCCCACGCCTGGCTGGAGGCCGAACGGGCCCAGTGGCTCGCCGCCCTGCGCCGGGCCCAGACGGCCGGCCGTCACCGGCAGGTCGTCGACACCGCCGAGGCGATGCACTGGTTCTCCGACCGCCCCTCGCACTGGGAGCTGTGGACGGAGGTCTCCGAGCGCGCCGTCGGCTTTGCCCGGCTCTGAACAGCAGGCGCGACGAAACCGCCTCGACTACCTCGCCTGGGCCTACAGCACCTGCCTCCACGACCACACCACCGCACTGAGCACCGCGCGGACGGCCCTGGCCCCCGCCCGTGAGATCGACGACCAGCTCCAGGCCGGCTGGGCCCTCAACTACGCGGCCGTGGCCCTCAACAGGCTTGGACGGACCGACGAAGGCATCGCCCACCTCCACCAAGGCGCCGACTGCCTCAGCCGGCAGACCGGCGCGCAGAGCCGCCTCGCCGAACCTTCCGCTCTCAACTCCCTCGGCCGGCTCCTGCGCCGGACCGGCCGCCCGGACGAGGCACTGACCGTCCACCGGCGCAGCGAGGCCCTGTTCCGCGCCGGCATCCCGGGCAAGGCCGGTGCCGACGACGGGCACGGCCACGGCGACACCGACCACCACACCGGTGAACGCCGGATCGGACGCCTGGTCGGGCCCGACGAATGCACCGCGGGCAACATCTGCTTCTGGTCCGAACGCGGCTTCCGCGGCCAGAAGACCGTCTACAAGTCGGCCCTCGTGGAATGCACCCGCATCGTCAAGCCCTCCGCCGGCGATCCCGCACGCTTGATGACCGCCCGCTCGGTGAAGAACCGCACCGACCGCACCGTCGTCATCGGCTACAACGACTCGCTCTGCCTGATCCCCAGCAGCATCACCCTTTCCCAGACCCCCCTTCACCTCGCCCCGCTGTCGGACAACGCCGATCTCGGTCCGGGTATCCGTTACATCCGTTCCACCTGACCGGCAGGCCGGTCGAAACGCGCCTTGGGCTGGGTCGCTGCCCTGGACAATCGCGGGATAATCGCGTCAGGGCTTGGGCGGTTCGCGGGACCCGAACCGGACTCCGTACGACACTTCGAGGTCAGGCGCCGTTGCCATAGGTGCGGCGCGGTCAGTCGTGGAGCTTGTGCAACCACAGCCCCACGCCTACGCCGTTGCCGGTGAGGACGCACACGTGGTTGTCGAACTTGCCCCGGTCCGCGTTTACGGCGTTGGTGCCCGCCTTGTTGCAGTTGTCGTACGTCCAGTACCAGGTCTGGTACTCCCAGCAAGGGACCGTGTTGTTGTTGTCCGAGCAACTCGGCGCGGGCTCATTGTCGAAGGGCCGCGCCGGGGCGGCCGCCGTCGCCGGAGGGTGGCTGTCGGCGGCCGCATGGGCTGTCGTTGCGCCGATGCCGAGGCCGCTGATCACAGCGGCTGCGGATGCCGTACAGGCTGCCACGCGTGCCCACATTCTCATCGTTTCGCCCCTTCTCCCGGCTCCCGCCCATGGCAGGAACCCGTACCTCTCAGACCCCAAACGGGGACCTTGTCGTGGCTACCCAGAGGAAACGTTCCGCTACTCGCGTCATGCCTGCGGGTTCGCGAAATCGCGGCAGAACCGGGTGCATCAAGTGGTGGGGCGGGTCAACGGACCACGACGGATGTCCGTCGGTTCGGCAGCCAGGCCGGGCTGAGCGCCCTCTCGACAAGCCGCGAGGCCAGCGGTTTCGGAGCCACCGAGGAACTTCTGGGCCGGCCGTCGGTACGGTCGACGCGGCTGTCCGACCGTCCGGGCTCACCGCGGGTCAGAAGACGGGCGGTCTGGCGGCGAGGGTCAGCCGGGCCACGGTGCGTCGGCTCATCGGCGTTCTGGCGCCGGGAGTCCGTCACTATGTCGCCGCCCACGCCCACGCCCAGGCCCCAGCCCCCGAGGCGGAGGCGCGCCTGGCGGTGCTCCTGCTCACTCTGCGGGCTGTGAAGGCCGGACCGGGAATGTCATGGGCCAGGGGCCACACCGGCTGGCTCCAAGACGATGCCGAGCAGGTGATTCCGTGACTCGTCGGGCCCGGCACCGCCGCAGGGATGATGGCCTCCTGTCCGAAGGCCGACCGCGATCACTGTCTCCGCACTGCTGTCCGGCCGGTCCCGCGCGTTCGTCTTCGGCAAGACCGCCGCGTTCCCCGACGAGGAACCCGACGCCACCGGCCGCTCGGGGGCGAAGGCCGCCCGAGTGATGCCGCCCGAGCTCTCTATCGATGTGGCATGGCTTCTTGAGCAGCAGGCCGCGTTCCTTCCCAAGGCCCTTGAGGTGACCGGCTTTTCGGGGCTGGTCGCCGCGGTGGCCCGCCACAAGGTCAACGCTCCCAAGCCCGAGTACCTGCCCGACGCCTCGCGGCGTGCGGCCGCGCTGTTCCATGAGATCGTCAGCGTCCGCCCGCTGCTCGCGCGCAACCCCACCTTCGCCGCCCTCGGGGCGATCTCCTCCATGCAGGCCTCCGGCGAGGGACTCGCCGAACCCTACGGCGGCTTCATCGACCTCGCGCACGCCGTACGGGCCGGCCAAGCGGATGTGTTCACCTGCGCTGAACCGATCCGCCACTGGCGCGTCTGATCGCGTCCGGGCCGGCGACATCGATTCTCCCGGGGACCTCAGACGTGGAGCTCCGGCGGGAAGCCGGTCCAGCGGAGCCCGGCGGGGAGGTGGCCGGTGTCGTTGAAGAGGAGAACCGCTGGGGGGCGGTCGGGTGTGTAGCGGATGACGGTCAGAGCCGCGTTGGCATGATTGATGCCCAGCCATCGCCACTTCGGCGCGTCGAGCGCGGCCCGAACGAGCCAGCCGACAAGGAAGTTGTGGGTGACCACCAGCTCGTGGCGCGGTTCGTCGCCGACGACAGGTCCGGTGAATTCCGCGAGTGCCGCCGCCGCGAGCTCGGGGCCCTGCTCGCGTTCCTCAGCCGTGAACCGGTCCAGGAACTGGAGCCAGGCGTCGGCTGCCTCCGGCGGCAGCTCTTCGTGAGTAGGCAGGTAGGGGACGTAGTCGCCGGCCGCTTCGGAGCGACGGTGGGGAATGCCGTCGAGCCGTTCGCCGACCAGTCGGGCGGTCTGTTCGGCGCGGGCCAGAGGACCGTGGTGGATCGCCGACAGCGGAACCTCACGGAGCCGCTCTCCCAGCAAGGCGGCCTGGCGGCGGCCCACGTCGGTCAGTTGACTTTCGTCCGACGATGCCTCGGCGTGGCGAGTGAGGTAGAGGTAGCGAGCAGCCATACCGGGCATGGGCACATCCTTCAACGAAGTCGATCTTGCGGGCTCGTGGAAGGACGCCGACCGCCGGGGGCCGGTTCCAGGAACAGTGGGGCGGCCTGGTCCGCACGGCGATCGAGAGCAGCAAACTCCTCGCCCCCCTGATCGGCGCGGGCCTTTTCGCCGTGCTCGGCGGACCCGCCGTCGCTCTGCTGGACGTACTGTCCTTCCTCCTGGGCGCCGCCGCCTTCAGCCTCCTCCGCGTGCGCGAACCCAACCCCGCCCACCGGCCACGTCGGAACTGGACCGCGGAGACCGCGGCAGGGGTCCGCTACCTGTGGGGGCATCCGACGCTGCGCTCCCTGGTTCTCGCGGCCGGCTGCGCGATGGCGGCATCGAGCCTCAGCGGCACGGCCACCTACGCCCTCCTCGGCACCGGACTGCATCAGCCCGCGGCATTCGCCGGCGTCCTCAACTCCGTCCAAGGGATCGGGTCGGTCGCCGGCGGCCTGGCAGCCGGCGCGCTCCTGCGCCGCGTTCCGCCACACGTCCTGTCGGCCACCGGGGCCGTCCTCTTCGCCGTCGGCGCCCTGGCCCGGCTCACCACGCTCGTCCCCGCCGTACTGGGCGGCAGCCTGCTCATCGGCCTCGGACTGCCCTGGCCCCTCATCGGCGCACTGACCACAGCGCGGAAGGAAACGCCGGACGAACTCCTCGGCCGGGTGGCGGCCACGGCGAACACGCTGGTCTTCGCCCCGACCGGTCTCGCCCTCCTCGCGGGCACGGCCATGGTCGCGACCGTCGACTACCGGGTACAACTCGTCGTGGCAGGTGCGCTTGCCCCGTCGACAGCCCTGCTGTTGGCGATCAGCGGCCGTATCCCACGCGGGCGCGATCCGGCCGAGTCGAGCATGGATCACCGCCGGCACGAAACCGATGGCGTGCACAGGTGAGCGGAGGCGGATGAGCCCCGAGCTCATTGACCCGCCGGACCCGCTTCTCCGTCGTCACATGGCGGCCTGCCGCGCGATCCGCTCGATCTCGGTGGGCGTGCCCGCCATGATGGTGCGGAGGTGTTCGGTGACCAGTTCCACCGGCCAGTCCCACCACGCCGCTGTGAGCAGCCGCTCGATGTCGGCGTCCTCGTAGCGGCGCCGGATCGTGCGGGCGGGGTTGCCGCCGACCACGGTGTACGGCTCCACGTCGGCGGTGACCACGGCGCCCGCCGCGACGATCGCGCCGTCCCCGATCCGTACGCCCGGCATGATCAGCGCCTGGTAGCCGATCCGGACGTCGTTGCCGATCACGGTGTCGCCCCGGCTGGGTGTGCCGGTGACCAGGTCGAGGGTCCGTTCCGTCCAGGTGCCGCCGAACATGGTGAAGGGGAAGGTGGAGACCCCCATGGTGGGGTGGGCGGCGCCCGCCATCAGGAAGCGGGTGCCGGCGGCGATCGCGCAGTACTTGCCGATCACCAGCCGCTCGGGCCCGTAGCCGTAGAGCACGTTGCGGCGTTCGAACTCCGTCGCGCCGTCGGGGTCGTCGTAGTAGGTGTACTCGCCGACCTCGATCCGCGCGTCGGTGACCAGCGGGCGGAGCAGGACCACCCGGTCGTGCTCGGGCAGGGGGTGCAGGGCCTCGGGGTTCGGGATCGACGCGGTCATGGGGGCGTCCTTTCTTCGCTACAGCAGCTAAAGCAACCGGAGTGGCGTTAGGATCTTCGCAGTGCATCCGCCCCTGCGCAAGTCTTAAAGAGACTGCAGTTGACTTTGCCTGAGAAGTCGCAGACCACGACGGCCAAGAAGGCCACGACGGCCAAGAAGGCCACGACGGCCAAGAAGGCCACGACGGCCAAGAAGGCCACGACGGCCAAGAAGGCCACGACGGCCAAGAAGGCCACGACGGCGGGCACCAGGCCCGGTGGGCGAAGTGCCCGGGTCCGCGCGGCCGTCGTCGCCGCGACCCTCGCCGAGCTCGCCGAGAAGGGGTACGACCACCTCGCGGTCGAGGCGATCCGCCACCGCGCCGACGTCCACAAAACCACCGTCTACCGGCGCTGGGGCGGCGTCGACGGCCTGATCGCCGACGCGCTCGCGCTCTCCGCCGACCAACCCTGGCCGATCCCCGACACCGGGAACGTGGACGAGGACGTCCACCTGATGGCCCACGAGGTCTACGCCACCTTCACCGACCCCGACCTGCGCACCACCCCGACCGCCCTGATCGCCGCGGCCCTCCGCTCCGACCTCGGCGCGGCGGCACTCGGCGCCTTCTTCACCGCCCGCCACCGCAGGCCGCCGAAGTCGTGACCCGCGCCGTGGAACGGGGTCAACTCCTCGCCGGTGTCGACCCGGTGGAGCTGATCCGGGCCGCCACCGCCCCGCTCTACCACCGCCTCTTCATCACCGGCGAACCCCTCGACGAACAGGCCGCCCACCGCGCGGCCGCCGCCGCCCTGCTCGCCGCCCGCGCCGGCCTGTTCAGCACGGCAGAACTCTGAGCTGCTTCCTCAGGGCCGGGTCCGGGCGGGGCCCGGCTCGGCCGGGTCCCTCACGCGGGCGAGGCGCGGGCCGGCCGCCACGAACGCGCCCGACGGGCCACGGAGCGCGGACAGCTCCGTGATCATCCGTGATCATTCATGACCACCGGCTGTTCGACGGCCGGACGCGGACGTCCGTCGCCGCGCGGTGTGCCGGACCCGCTGCCGCGGCCCCGAGAGTGCCCCTCGGATGCACGACAGGCGGGAACACCACCCCCGGTGGGGCCTGTCGCGCAGGCCGAGGCGGGTGTCAGGGTGAAGGGACGACGGTCCCGAGGCGTCTGGAGCGGAAACGTGCGAGTCCCTTTGACAGCCGGTCAACTGGAGATCTGGATCTCCCAGATCCTGGAACCGGCCGGCACGCCCTACAACGTGGGCGACTACTACGAGATCACCGGCGCTCTCGACGCGGCGCTGCTGGAGCGGGCGGCGCGCACCGCCGTGGACGAGGCCGGGTCGCTGGGCGCACGGTTCGTGACGGAACCCGACGGGACGCCGGTGCAGGAACTGCGGCCCGCC
This sequence comes from Streptomyces mobaraensis, assembly GCF_020099395.1. Lineage (NCBI taxonomy): Bacteria > Bacillati > Actinomycetota > Actinomycetes > Kitasatosporales > Streptomycetaceae > Streptomyces > Streptomyces mobaraensis. The sequence continues at coordinate 7,539,136 of NZ_CP083590.1, forward strand.
GAGTGGGAGTTCGAGGTCCTGGACATGACCGGGAGCCCGGGCCCGGACGGGCGGGCGGTGGCCTGGATGCGCGCCGACCTGGCCCGGCCGGTCGACCTCACCACCGGTCCGCTGCTCGGTGCCGCCCTGATCAAGGTGGCGCCCGACCGCCACCTCTGGTATCGCCGCGTCCACCACATCGTGGCGGACGGATACGGCCAGGCCGCCCTGGCCCGCAGGACGGCCGCTCTCTACAACGCGCTGCTGAGCGGGAACGCGGCGGAGCCGCACCCCTTCGAGCCCGTCACGGCCGCGGTGGAGCACGACCGGGCGTACGCGGCCGGCCGCACGTACCGTTCGGACCGGGAGTTCTGGGCGGCGGAGGCGGCGGCCTGGCCGGCCACGGGACGGCTTCACGCGGAGGCGCCGCCCGCGTCCGCGGCCCTGCACGCCCGGCATCACCTGCCGGCGTCCGCCGTCGCCGCGGCCGGGGAGCAGAGCGAGCGGCTGGGCATCCCCTCGGCGCACTTCCTGATCGCGGCCACCGCCCTGTACCTGCGGCAGGTCACCGGGGCGGACGAGGTGACCTTCGGCTGTTCCGTGGCCGGCCGCCCCACCCGCGTACTGCGCGGCGTGGTCGCGCCGCTGGCGAACATCCTGCCCGTGCGGGTGGCCGTGGCGCCGGACGCCTCGGTACGGGACGCCTGCCTGCGGGCGGACGGCCGGATCAGGCAGGCGATGCGTCACCACCGGTACCGCTACGAGGAGTTCCGGCGCGCCCTGGCCGCCGCCGCGGGCCCGGCGGTCCCACCCGGAGTCGGACCGCTCGTCAACGTCGTGAACTTCGACCGCGACCTGCGGTTCGGCACCGCCGGGGGCTCGGTGCGCACGCTGGTCACCGGGCCCGTCCCGGACCTCAGCCTGTTCTTCGACGTGGGGTCGCCGGGGGAGGGGACGACCGTGTGCGTGGAGGCCAACCCGGCCACCTACGCGCCCGAGCAGGCCGACCGCCACGCCGCGGACCTCGGCCGCCTCGTCGCGGACCTGGCCGTGGCCGACCCCGGGGCACCCGTGCCCGTTCCCGCCCGCCGGTCCGGCTGAGGGCCGGGCGCCCGGGGCGGACGGCTCCCCGCCGTCATCACCGGCGCCGGGCGTCCGCCGGACCGGCGCTCGCGAGCACGCGGCACCCGGCCCCGGGCAGCGCCCCGTCGGCGGTGTCGTCGCGCGACCGCCCGATGAGGAATCCGGCCTGGAAGCGGCTCTTGGCGCCGAGCGCCTTCATGACCTCGGCGACGTGGCGCTGGCAGCTGCGGACCGACATGCCCAGCCGCCGCGCGATCGACTTGTCCTCCAGCCCCTCGGCCAGCATGGCGACGATCGCTTCCTGGATCTCGCCCGAGATGCGGACGGCCGACGCGGTGTCGAAGGCGAGCGGGAAGGGCGAGGCACCGCGCCAGGCCCAGTCGAAGAAGCCCCGCATGCTGTGGATGAGATGGGGCTCGCGTACGAGCAGGGCCGCCCGCGGGTCGTCCGGTACGCCCAGCACCGCCGTCTGCTGGTCGAAGATCAGCATGCGGCAGAAGCCCTCGGACTGGGTGCGCACCTCCGCCCCCAGGCTCGTCACGTGCTGCACATGGGCGATCGTCGGCTGGTGGTAGCGGGCGGGGTGCTGGTACAGCGTGCGCATGGCGACGCCGCGCGCGAGCATGCGGCGGTCCCGCTCCTGCGCCGCCCCCAGCGTCTCGGGGCAACGCCCGCCGCCGGGCTGCGCGGTGAGGACCTCCTCGCGGCAGGTGAGGGTCAGCTCCTCGATGATCTCCTGGACCACGTGCAGGTCGGTGACCAGTTCGACGGGCGCGGTCGCGGAGTTGCGCGCGCGGCGCGCCTCGTAGGCGGGGAGTAACGCGTCGAACATCCACCGGAACCGCTCGATCTCCTCCTGCTGGTGCTGGATCCGGCGCTCCATCGGACGCAGCAGCCGGTTGGCGGCCACCGTCGGGGGCACGACGGTGAGGCGGTCCGGCACCCCCTGGGGATGGCACAGCAGCCGTAAGCCCAGGAGTTCCTTGACGGCCCGCTCCGCGTCGTCGGGGTCGAGGCCCGCCTCCGCGAGATCCGCGATGCCGAATACGGTCCGGTCCGCCGCGAATGCGAAAACGTCCAGGGCTTCCCGGCTCAGATCCATTTCACCGAGTGAGTGCGAGGTATTCATGACCCCCCTGCGGTATTCGAGATTTCCACCGATCGCGATCACCCTAGAGGCGACCGGTCAACAACCGGTCAACGGCGAGCAGACGGAGCCGTCCCCATGGCGGTGAGGGAGCGGGAGAGCCGCGGAGAAGGGACGGCGGACAACAGCGGGAAGAGCGCCGGGAGGCGGCCCGCGGACCGGTCCGCAAGGGGCGGACTCCTGGGCCGGAACCGGGATTTCCGGCGATTGTGGTACGCCGAGACCACGGGGAAGTTCGGTGCCGCTGTCACCGGCGTGCTGCTGCCGCTCGTCGCGGTCTCCGCCCTGCACGCGGGCACCTTCGAGGTGAGCCTGCTCACCGCCGCGACCTGGGTGCCCTGGCTCGTCATCGGCCTGCCGGCCGGAGTCTGGGTGGACCGGCTGCCGCGCAGGGCGGTCATGCTGACCGGCGACGCCGTCTCCTGCGCGGTGTTCCTGGCCGTCCCGCCGGCCCACCGGTCCGGCGCGCTCGACGTGGGCGGGCTGCTGCTGGCCGCCCTGCTCGCCGGAACCGCCGCGGTCTTCTTCCAGACCGCGTACACCGCCTACCTTCCCGGCCTCGTCGACGCGGCGGACCAGGCCGAGGGCAACGCGAAGCTGCACGGCAGCGCCTCGGCGGCGCAGCTCGCCGGAACCGCCGCCGGCGGCCTGATCGCCCAGGTCCTCGGCGTGGTCGACGGCATGCTGACCACCGCGGCGACCTTCCTCGTGTCGTTCGTGTGCGTGTCCCGGATCCGGCACCGCGAGCCGCCGGCACCCGTGGTCGTACGGACGCGGGGCGCCCTCTTCAAGGAGGTCGGCGAGGGCGTGCGGCTGGTGGCGCGCGACCCCTACCTACGTAGCCTCACGTGCTTCGGAGCCGCCTCGAACCTGTTCCTGGGCGGATGCCAGACGCTGCTCGTGGTCTTCCTGGTACGCGACGTCGGCATGAGCGGGACGGGGGTGGGGGTACTGGTGGCGATCGGCGGGGCGGGCGGTGTCCTGGGAGCGCTGGTGGTGCGCCGGGGAGTGGCCCGCTTCGGTACCGCACGGGCACTGCTGGTGTTCGAGCTCGGCGTACCGGCGCTCGCCCCGCTCATGGCGCTCACCACCCGGGGCGCCGGGCTGGCCCTCTTCGTCGCGGGCTACGCGTGCGCCTCGGTCGGCGTCGTGGCCGGCAACGTCATCAAGGCGGGCTTCCACCAGGCATACTGCCCGGCCGGAGTGCTCGGCAGGGTCTCCGCCTGCTCGTCGTTCCTCAACTACGGGACCCTGCCGCTGGGCGCGCTGCTCGCCGGCGGGCTGGGCACCTGGCTCGGGGTGCGCCCGACGCTGGGTCTGATGACCGCGGGCATCCCGCTGACCGCGCTGATCCTGCTGTGCTCGCCCATCCGCACCCGCCGCGACCTGCCGACACGAGGGGAGGCGGCGGGCCCGGCCGAGTGCTCCTTGTGATCGCAATCGCCCCTTTTCGCCCCCTCTCATCTATGCGACAGGCGTGAACACCAGCCCCGAACTCCCTTGGTGAGCGCGCTTTTCCGATGACAGCGTGAATCCCGCCGGCCGGTGAACGCATCCGGTCACCGAATCCGGTCTCGGCATCCGGTCTCCGGATCCGGTGACCGCGTGCGGTGCTCCGGTCCGACGCCCGAGTCCGACGGCCGGACGCCCGAGTCCGACGATGCGCCGACCGGAAAGACGAGGCGCCGGCCGGAAAAAGGAATCCACCCCCGTTCCGGAAGCACGAGGAAATCCCCATGCTCCTGCGCCGCATCCCGACCGTCATCCACCACGGCCCGAACGGTGGAGGGGACACCGGATGGGGATGACGTCCGGGACCCGGTGGCATTCGAGGAAATCCGTCAGCGACAACACGTAGCGACAACACGACAGCGTCAACACGACAGGACACGCACCACGATGAGTGATTCTCCCTCCCGGACCATCGAGCCGACCATCGAGTGGACCGTCGAGACCGGAAAACCGGCCACGACCCAGGTCCCGCACTTCGCGGACGCCACCGAGGCGTGCGCCTGGCTCGCCTCGGTCCACACCGAACTACGCGCCGCACTGCACCGGCACGGCGCGCTCTACCTCCGCGGCCTGCCCGTACACGACGTCGACGACTTCGCGCGGGTACGGGACGTCCTCGTCCCGCAGCGCACGCCCTACCGCGAGAAGGCCACCCCGCGCAGCAGCTACGGCAACGACGTCTACTCCTCGACCGACCTGCCGCCGAACCAGTCGATCCGCATGCACAACGAGAACAGCTACACCCTCACCTTCCCCGGTCTGCTGCTGTTCGCCTGCCTGACGGCCCCCGAGGAGGGCGGGGCCACACCGGTCGCCGACTGCCGCGAGGTGCTGCGCCGCCTCCCCGCCGACCTGGTCGCCCGGATGCGCGCCGCCGGCTGGGTGCTGTCCCGCACCTACTCGGAACACATCTCGCTCGACTGGCGCACGGCGTTCGGCACCGAGAGCCGCGAGGACGTCGAGAAATACTGCGCGGACAACCTCATCTCCTGCGTATGGGACGCTTCCGGCGCCCTGCGCACCCGGCAACTGCGGCCCGGCATCATCCGGCACCCCGGGACGGGCGAGGAAGTCTGGTTCAACCACATGGCCTTCTGGAACTCGTGGTCGCTGGACGAGGAACTCCGGGAGGCGCTGCTCGACGAGTTCGGCCCGGACAGCCTGCCGTTCGAGACCGCCCTCGCCGACGGGGAGCCCCTGAGCCGCGAGGACATCGAGACGATCAACGCCGCCTACGAGGCCGCGACGATGCGCCGGACCTGGCAGCCCGGCGACGTCCTGCTCGTCGACAACATCCTGGCCACGCACGGCCGCGACCCCTTCCGGGGCGACCGGCGCATCGTCGTCGCCATGGGCGACCCGGTCGGGCTCGACGCCTGCTGGCCCACCGTGGCCCCCGCCGCACGAGAGGAGCAGGCCGCGTGACCGGCGTTCTCGAAGGTCCCCACAGCCCCGAGCCGGCCGTCGCCCCGGCGACGGCGTACGGCCCGTCCACACCCGTCGACCTGCTGACGCGCTTTCGGCAGGCCGTGGCGGACGACCCGTCCGGGACCGCCGTCCACGACCACGGCAGCCACCTGACCTTCGCCGAACTCGACCGGCGCACCGCCGCGACGGCGGCCGTGCTGACCGGACTGGGCGTCACCCCCGGCGACCGGGTCGGTGTCAGCCTGCCCCGGGGCGCGGACCTCGTCGTCGCGCTGCTCGCCGTCTGGCGGGCGGGCGCGGCGTACGTCCCGATCGACCCCGAGTACCCGCGGGAGCGGCGGCACGGCATGGTGCGCGACGCCGGAGTCCGGATCCTGCTGACCGCCGACGGCGGCGCGTGGCCGGACGGCGTACGCACCGTCGAGCCCGGACGGACCACGGCCGACGCGGACGGCCGGATCGCAGCCGACGCGGACGGGCACCCGGCACATGTCGGAGCCGGTGGCGGCGAAGAGCCCGTGCCGGTCACCGCCCACACCCCGGCCTACGTGATCTACACCTCCGGCTCCACCGGCACCCCCAAGGGCGTCGCGACCACGCGCGGCGGTGTGGCCGCCCTGGTGGCCGGGCTGGAGGAGGCGGGCATGTACGCCGCGCGGCCCCGTGTCGTCGCCTGGAACGCCAGCGTCTCCTTCGACGCCTCGGTCCAGCAGTGGGCGCGGGTGTGCCGGGGCGACACGCTGGTCGTGCTCGGCGAGGACGAGCGCACCGACCCGGCGCGCCTGGTCGAGGCTTTGGACGCGTACGGCGTGCGGGACCTCGACCTGACCCCCTCGCACTGGCACCTGCTCCGCGCCGACCTGCTCGTCCGCGCGGCCGAGAACCGGACGGGCGCGCTGCGGCTGTTCATGGGCGGCGAGCCGGTCCCCGAACAGACCTGGCGGGAGCTGGCGGAGGCCCGCGCCACCGGGCGGCTGGAAGCGCTGAACCTGTACGGGCCGACCGAGTGCACCGTGGACGCCACCGCGGCCTGGATCGAGGGCGGCACCCCGCACGTCGGCCGCGCGCTGACGGGCGTACGGGCGTACGTCCTGGACGCCGATCTGCGGCCGGTGGCCGACGGCACGCAGGGCGAGCTGTACCTCGCGGGACCCCAGGTGGCCCTGGGGTACGTGAACCGGCCCGCGCAGACCGCGACGCGGTTCGTCGCCGACCCCTTCGCCGCCGACGGCACCCGTATGTACCGCACCGGGGACAAGGTGCGCCGGCGCGCCGACGGGGCCCTCGACTACCTGGGCCGCATCGACCGGCAGGTCAAGATCCGGGGCTACCGCGTCGAACTGGGCGAGATCGAGGCGGCACTGGCCGGTCAGCCCGGCGTCGCCGCCGCCGCGGTCACGCTGCACCGCGGCCCGGTCGCCGGCGAGCAACTCGTCGCGTACTACGTGCCGGCGCCCGGCCCGGCGGACGAGGTCCCGACCGCCGAGACACTGCGCGGGCGGCTGGCCGGCGTACTGCCGCGGTTCATGCTGCCCACCGTCTACACCCCCCTCGACGCCCTGCCGTTGACGGTGAACGGCAAGGTCGACGTCGCCGCCCTGCCCGCCCCCGTGGAGAGCACGGAACCGGCGGCACACGAGGCGCCGGGCGACGCCCCCGAGGGCGAGGCCGAGACGCTGATCGCCGCCGTGTGGTCCGAGGTGCTCGGCCGCGAACGCGTCGGGGCCGACGACGACTTCTTCGCCATGGGCGGCCACTCGCTGATCGCGCTGCGCGTCGTGGCCCGCCTCAAGAAACAGTTCGGGATCGCCATGTCGACCCGCGAGGTCTACCGGCATCCCCGGCTCCGGGACCTGGCCCGGCACGTCGACACCCTGCGCGCCGGAGTCTGACCGCGGCACGGCGGAGCCTGACCGCGGCGCGCCACGCGGGGCGCGGGCCCGCCGGTCACCGCCCCGCCGCCGGACGGCACCCGTTCGAGCAGCACGAGCAGCACGAGAAGCCCAAGAAGTACGAGCAGCACAAGAAGACGAGGAAGAAAATCGCCATGGCCGAACGAACCCCCGGAACACAGGACACCACCGTCATCAGGGTCAACCAACGGGACGAGCACACCGCACGCACCCTCATCTGCCTGGGTTTCTGCGGCGGCGGCACCGGGCCGTACCACGCGTGGAGCGCGTGCCTCCCGGCGGACGTGGCCCTGTCGGCCGTCTGCTACCCCGGCCGCGAAGGGCGGTTCGCGGAGCCGTACGCGACGGACTGGGACGGGCTCGCGGCCGACACCACCGCCGCCGTGCTCTCCGCCGTCGACGGTCCGTACGTCCTGTTCGGCCACAGCATGGGCGGCTGGATGGCGTTCGACGTCGCGGCCCGCATCGAGCGCGCCGGCGGGCCGCTGCCGGAGACGCTGGTCGTCTCCTCGTGCAACGCCCCCGACCGCGGTCTGACGCCCCGCGACATGTTCCCCGCCCGGCAGGACACCGACGCGGCACTGCTCGACTGGATGCGCTCCAACGGCCTGATGCCCGCGCACGTCCTGGAGGACCCCGACCTCCAGGAGATGGCGGTGGAGCTCATGCGGGCGGACATCCAGGTCCGCGACACCTTCCACTACACGCCGGGGACCACCGTCAGCGTCCCGGTGCAGATGCTCTCGGCGACCGACGACGACGTCATCGAGCAGGACGCCGGAAACCAGTGGCGCCGGGTCGCGACGGGGCCCTACCGCCACGACGTCCTGCCCGGAGGGCACTTCTACACCCCGGACATCTGGCGCGAACTGCCGGTCCACATCCGCGCGCTGACCGGCCCGCCGCTCGGCGCCCCCGCCTGAGCCCGCACGGCGCATCCCGCTCCCTCCACCTTCCCCCCCCTTCTCTCCACCCTGCCGGAAAGGACACCCCAGTGGTGACGAACCCCTTCGAAGACGCCGACGGGACCTACCTGGTCCTGACCAACGACAGCAATCAGCACTCCCTGTGGCCGACGCGGCTCGCACCCCCCATGGGCTGGACCGTGGCGTACGGCGCGGCCGGCTACCAGGCCTGCCTCGACTACGTCGAAGAGCACTGGCACGACCTGACGCCGCGACCGGCCGTCGGCAAGTGAACCGGTACCGGATCCTCAAGGGGGAGTCATGACGTACTCGCGGAAGACGCGGTCGGTGCGGGAAGAGCTGCTGTGCGGTCTGTTCGCCCAGGTGCTGGATGTGCCGAGCGTGGGTGTGGACGACAACTTCTTCGCCCTGGGCGGCCATTCGCTCAAGGCCGCCCAGCTGCTCAGCCGGATCCGCTCGGTGCTGGGCCTGCAGGTGGGCGTGCGGGAGCTGTTCGGCGCGCCGACCGTGGCCGGCCTGGCGGAACGACTGGCGGCACAGGCCGCGGACGGCGCGGCGGCGGCCCGGCCGGCGGTGACGCGCCGGGTGCGGCCGGAGGTGCTGCCGCTGTCGTTCGCGCAGCAGCGGCTGTGGTTCCTCGACCGGTTCGAGCAGAGCCCCACGTACAACGCGCCCTTCGCCTTCCGTGTCCGGGGTGAGGTGGACGTGGCCGCCCTGCGGTCGGCGGTCGGCGATGTGGTGGGACGTCATGAGTCCCTGCGGACGGTGTTTCCCGCGGTCGAGGGTGAGCCCTTCCAGCGGATCCTCGCTCCCGGTGAGGCTTCGGTGGAGCTCAGGGTGGTCGAGTGTGCGGCCGAGGAGGTCACCGCGCGTTTCCACGAGGAGGCCTTCACCCCCTTCCGGCTGGCGGATGAACTCCCGTTCAGGGTATCTCTGTTCACGACGGCCACCGACGACCACGTCCTTCTTCTGACGTTGCATCACATCGCGAGCGACGGGTGGTCGGAGGTGCCGTTGCTGCGTGATCTGTCCACCGCGTACGAGGCCCGGCGGGCCGGGGGCGTGCCGCGGTGGGAGCCCTTGCCGGTCCAGTACGGCGATTACACGCTCTGGCAGCGTGAGCTTCTGGAGGAGACGGGCAAGGAGCAGGCGGAGTTCTGGGCCGAGGCCCTGGCCGGTCTGCCGGAGGAACTGGCCCTGCCCACCGACCGCCCCCGCCCGGCACAGCCCACCCACACCGGCGGGCTCCTCCACTTCGACATCCCCGCAGCGGTCCACACCCGCCTGGAAGCCTTGGCCCGCGCGCAGGGCGCGACGCTCTTCATGACCCTGCAAGCGGCCCTCGCGGCGCTGCTCACGAGGCTCGGCGCCGGCACCGACATTCCGCTGGGCACCGCGACCGCGGGCCGTACGGACCAGGCGCTGGACGAGCTGGTGGGGTTCTTCGTCAACACGCTCGTCCTGCGCACCGACACCTCAGGCGACCCGAGCTTCGCCGAGCTGCTGCGGCGGGTGCGAGAGGCCGATCTCGCGGCACTGGCCCACCAGGACCTGCCGTTCGAGCGGCTGGTGGAGGAGCTCAACCCGGAGCGCACCAGCGCCCGGCACCCGCTCTTCCAGACCATGTTCGTCCTGCAGAACAACGCCGAGGCCGCCCTGAACCTCCCGGGCACGACCGTCACGGCGCAGCCTCTCGACGCCGCGCCCTCCAAGTTCGACCTCGGCTGGAGCTTCACCGAACGACGGGAGGCCGGCGGCGGGCCGGCGGGGATCGCGGGCATCCTGCAGTTCGCCACCGACCTCTTCGACCACGCGACCGCCGAGACCCTCCACCGCCTCCTGGGACGCCTTCTCGACGCCGCCGCCGCGGACCCGGAGACGCCCGTCGGCTCGCTGGAGTTCTTCGAGGCGGCGGAGCAGGAACGCGCCTTGCGCGCCCGCTGCGAGGAACGCGGCCGTGCCATCGCCGAGGAAGCGGCAGCGGCGTCGGCGGCGGTCCGCGAGGAGCGGAACCCGCGGTCGGTGCAGGAAGAGCTGCTGTGCGGCCTGTTCGCCCAGGTGCTGGATGTGCCGAGCGTGGGTGTGGACGACAACTTCTTCGCCCTGGGCGGTCATTCGCTCAAGGCCACCCGGCTCATCAGCCGGATCCGCTCGGTGCTGGGCGTGGAACTGGGCGTCCGCGCGCTGTTCGGCGCGCCCACCGTGGCGGGCCTGGCCGCCTGCCTGGCCGACGGAGTGACGGCCCGGCCGGCGGTGACGCGCCGGGTGCGGCCGGAGGTGCTGCCGCTGTCGTTCGCGCAGCAGCGGCTGTGGTTCCTCGACCGGTTCGAGCAGAGCCCCACGTACAACGCGCCCTTCGCCTTCCGTGTCCGGGGTGAGGTGGACGTGGCCGCCCTGCGGTCGGCGGTCGGCGATGTGGTGGGACGTCATGAGTCCCTGCGGACGGTGTTTCCCGCGGTCGAGGGTGAGCCCTTCCAGCGGATCCTCGCTCCCGGTGAGGCTTCGGTGGAGCTCAAGGTGGTCCGGTGCGCGGCCGAGGAGGTCACCGCGCGTTTCCACGAGGAGGCCTTCACCCCCTTCCGGCTGGCGGATGAACTCCCGTTCAGGGTATCTCTGTTCACGACGGCCACCGACGACCACGTCCTTCTTCTGACGTTGCATCACATCGCGAGCGACGGGTGGTCGGAGGTGCCGTTGCTGCGTGATCTGTCCATCGCCTACGAGGCCCGGCGGGCCGGGGGCGTGCCGCGGTGGGAGCCCCTGCCGGTCCAGTACGGCGATTACACGCTCTGGCAGCGTGAGCTTCTGGAGGAGACAGGCAAGGAGCAGGCGGAGTTCTGGGCCGAGGCCCTGGCCGGTCTGCCGGAGGAACTGGCCCTGCCCACCGACCGCCCCCGCCCGGCACAGCCCACCCATGCCGGCGGACTCGTCCACTTCGACATCCCCGCCGAACTCCACACCCGCCTGGAAACCCTCGCCCGTGACCACGGCGCGACCCTCTTCATGACGCTCCAGGCCACGCTGGCCACCCTGCTCACGAGGCTCGGCGCCGGCACCGACATTCCGCTGGGCACCGCGACCGCGGGACGTACGGACCAGGCGCTGGACGAGCTGGTGGGGTTCTTCGTCAACACGCTCGTCCTGCGCACCGACACGTCCGGCGATCCCACCTTCGCGGAACTGCTACGACGGGTGCGGGAAACGGATCTCGCGGCACTGGCCCACCAGGACCTGCCGTTCGAGCGGCTGGTGGAGGAGCTCAACCCGGAGCGCACCAGTGCCCGGCACCCGCTCTTCCAGACCATGTTCGTCCTGCAGAACAACGCCGAGGCGACCCTGGACCTCCCCGGCACCAGCATCACGCCCCGGCAGCTCGACGCCGCGCCCACCAAGTTCGACCTCGACTTCACCTTCGCCGAGCGGCACACGGCGGACGGCACGCCCGCGGGGCTGCGCGGCACCCTGCACTACGCGGCCGACCTCTTCGACCACGGCACCGCCACGTCCCTGACCCAGCGCTTGCTGCGTCTCGTGACCGCCGTCACCGAGGCTCCGGACACCCCCGTCGGCACGCTCGACCTGCTGTCCCCGCAGGAGAGCAGCCGCATCCTGACCCAGTGGAACGACACCGCCCGCGCGCTGCCCGACGACCGGCTGCCGCACGAGGTCTTCGAGGAGCACGCCCGGCGCACGCCCGACGCCACGGCCCTCGTGGACGCGCACGGCCCGATGACCTTCCACGAGCTCAACAGCCGCGCCAACCGGCTGGCCTGGATGCTGATCGGCCAGGGCGTGGGCCCGGACCAGCACGTGGCCACGCTGCTGCCGCGCACGAGCGAGCACATCGTCGCCCTGCTGGCCGTGCTCAAGGCCGGCGGCTGCTACGTACCGCTGGACCCGGAGGACCCGGTCGAGCGGCTCGCCCTCATGCTGGAGGACGCGGCCCCGGCCCTGCTGCTGACCGATGTGGCGAACGAGGCCCGGATGCGGCCGCACTGCGCGCCGGACCTGCCGGTCCTGCCGGTCGACGACCCCTCCGTCCAGGCCGTCCGCATCCGTTACGCGCACGTCGACCCCGCCCGCGAGGACCGGCCCGTACGGCTGCGCCCCGACCACCTCGCCTATTCGATCTACACCTCCGGTTCGACCGGACGGCCCAAGGGCGTGGCGGTCGAGCACCGCAGCCTGGCCAACCTGCTCCACGGCCACCTCGGCGAGGTCCACGCGGCCCAGGCGGCGGGCGGGCGGCGCATCCGGGCCGCGCTGACCGGGCCGCTGACCTTCGACTCCTCCTGGTGCCCGCTGCTGTGGCCGATGGGCGGCCACGAGCTGCACCTGATCGACGACGAGACGCGCCGCGATCCGCAGGCGCTGGCCGAGTACGTCGCGGCCGAGGCCGTCGACTACCTGGAGGTCTCACCGACGTTCTGCCGCCAACTGCTGGCCGCGGGGCTGCTGTCCGACGCGCGGCCCGCGCGGCCGCGCATCATCGAGCTCGGCGGCGAGGGCTGCGACCAGGCCCTGTGGAGCGAGCTGCGCGCCGTGCCCGGGACCGTCACCGTCAACGGCTACGGCCCGACCGAGGCCACGGTGTACGTCACGTACGCGTACGCCGCGGAGCACGAGCGGCCGGCGATCGGACGGCCGATGGGCAACAGCCGGGCGTACGTCCTGGATCCGGGGCTGCGACCGGTTCCGGCGGGAGTGGTCGGTGAGCTCTACCTGGCGGGCGCGGGCCTGGCCCGCGGCTACGTCGGCCGGCCCGGGCTGACCGCGCGGCGGTTCGTGGCCTGCCCCTACGGTGGGCCGGGCGAGCGCATGTACCGCACCGGGGACCTGGCGCGGTGGACCGCCGACGGGGTGCTGGAGTACGTGGGGCGCGCCGACGAGCAGGTCAAGATCAGGGGCTTCCGGATCGAACCGGGCGAAGTGGAGACGGTGCTCGCCGGTCACCCGGCGGTCCGTCAGGTCGCCGTGGTCGTCCGCGAGGACCGGCCGGGCGACCGGAGGCTCGTCGCCTACACGGTCCTCGAACGGCCCGGCGACGGCCCGGCGGCGGACCCGGGCGACCGGCATGATGACGGCCCGTCGGCAACGGACCCGGGCGACCTGCGCCGCTTCGCGGCGGCCGCACTGCCGCGCCACATGGTCCCGTCCGCCTTCGTCGTCCTCGACGCCCTGCCGCTGACCTCGCGCGGCAAGCTGGACCGGCGGTCGCTGCCGGCTCCGGGAGACGGCGCGACGGTGCGTCGCCGAGGCCCCCGGTCGGTCCGCGAGGAGCTGCTGTGCGGCCTGTTCGCGCAGGTGCTGGGCGTGCCGGAGGTCGGCGTCGACGACGACTTCTTCGCCCTGGGCGGCCATTCGATGCTCGCCGTCCGGCTGATCAGCCGGGTGCGTTCCGTGCTCGGGGCCGAACTCGACATCCGGACCCTGTTCGACGCGCCCACCGTCGCCGAACTCGGCGAACTGCTCGGTCAGGAACGGCGCGAGGACTCTCTCGCCGTCCTCCTTCCCCTGCGCAAGGCGCGCCCCACGGCACGCACGGCGGCCTCTCCCTCCACTCCCTCCACGGCCGCCGCACCCGTCCCGCTGTTCTGCGTCCACCCGGCGGCGGGCGTCAGCTGGGTGTACTCGGGACTGCTCCGCCACTTGGCGCCCGACCAACCGGTGTACGGCCTCCAGGCGCACGGCTTCACCGAGGCACACGCCGCACCGGCGAGCATGGCGGAGATGGTGGAGTCCTATCTCACGCGGATCCGCTCGGTACGGCCGCGGGGACCCTACGCGCTGCTCGGCTGGTCCTTCGGCGGGCTCGTGGCCCACGAGATGGCCGTGCGGCTCCAGGAGGAAGGGGAGGAGGTCTCTTCCCTCGTGCTGATGGACAGCTTCCCGCCGGCCGCCGCCGTCCCCGCCGGGGGAGAGGCGGACGAGGACGAGCTCCGGCGGGCCCTCTTCGCCTCGCTGGGACACCGGCCGGACGCCGCCGACCCCGACGGGCCGCTCGCGCTGCTCGGCGAGCGGGCCCTCGCCGCCATGGTCCGGGTGTTCGCCCACCACGGCGCCCTCCAAGACGGCTTCGTGCCCCGGACCTTCGAGGGCGACATGCTGCTCTTCGAGGCCACCGAGGGCAAGGCCGCGGGCTCCCCCCGGGCCGACGCCTGGCGGCCGTACGTCACGGGCCGCATCGACGTCACCCCCGTCCAGGGCGCACACGGCGAGCTGACCCGCCCCGACCGGCTCGCCCACATCGGGCCGGTCCTCGCCGACCGGCTGGCCGGAGACCGGCGGACACCCGCACGCGGGTGACCAGACCGGCGCGGCCCCGCCCGGGTACCCCCATGATCGGGGCGGGGCCGCGTCATGGCGTCGCGGCGTCAAGGTGGTACGGCGTGACGGTGGTACGCCGTCACGCCGTACCGCTGCCGCGGCGTTACGGCTTCACGTCGTCGCAGCGTCCGCCGGCGCGGCCAGCCGCATCTCCCGGTACAGGTCCGCGGCGCGCGCCAGATGGCCGTCCGCCTCCGCGATCCGTCCCACGGCCCGCAGGGCCTCGCCGAGCGCCTGCCGGCTGCCCGCCATGAGCTGGTGTTCCTGGGTGAGCCGGGCCACGGCCACGGCCTCCCGGGCGTGGCCGACGGCGGCCTCCGCCTCCCCGGCCGCCAGCAGGGCCCTGGCCAGCTGGAACCGGCACTCCGCCTCGTTGCGGACGTGGTCGCTGTCCCGGGCCCGCTCCAGCGCCCGCCGGTAGAGGCGGGCGGCCGCCGCGTGGTCACCGCCGTACAACAGGCTCTCCGCCTCCGTCATGATCACCCTGATCAGCCACTTCACGTCCTCGCCGCGGGTGAAGACACCGGCCAGCTCCCGGCACCGCGCTCCGATGGCGGCCAGGTCCACGTGCCGGCCCGGGTCCTGGACCTCGACCTGGAGCAGCACGGTGCCGCGCCGCGCGACCAGGGACCGGTCGCCGGTGGACGCCGCCAACGCGACCGACCGCTGCGCGTGGCCGCGGGCCGACGCGAAGTCCCCCAACTGCACGTCGATCTGGGCCAGCATGGCGAGGGCGAAGAGCACCACGAGGAAGGGTCGCGGACCGTCGGCGGGCCGGGGCGCGGCGCCGAAGATCTCCACCGCCTTCAGCAGGTGTTCCCGGGAGCGGCGCAGGGAACCGGGGGAGAGGTGTTTCTTGAGGGTGGTGCCCGCCGCGTAGTACGCCATGCCGACCACGCTCTCCCCGCAGTGCGCCAGGGCGGCCGGGACCAGCGCGGTGGCCGCCCGCGCCAGCCGGCCCAGGGGCAGTACCTCCTCGAAGCAGGGCACGAGGACCAGCACGTCCACGGCCAGGGCCACCGACTCGGCGTCGCCGCTGACCGCCGCCTGCTCGACGACGGCGGTGAGTTCGGGCAGCACGCGGCGGATCCACAGCATCGCCTCGCGCCCGCTGCCGACGTGCACGTCCTTGGTCCGGCGCGGGTGCAGGTCGGCGGTCAGCGGGCCGGCCAGCGGCTGGGAGGCCACGACGGCCGCGACCACCCCGGCGCACAGGAAGTCGACCGCGTTGCGCACCGCTCCGCGGCGTTCGGACGCGGACAGTCCGGTGCGGGCCTTCTCCCGCGCGTACGCCCCGACCAGGTCGTGGAAGTGGTACCGGCCCGGCGCGCCCGCCTCCAGGAGCGCGGCGTCGACCAGCGCCTCCAGGGTGCCCTCCGCGTCCTGTTCCGGCACCCGCAGGACCGCCGCGGCCGCCTGGACGCCGAACTCGGAGAAGTGCGGGATCGACAGGGCCAGGAGCGCTCCGGCGTGCGGGGCGGAGAGCTGCGCGAACGACATCTCGAACACCGCCTCGACCGTCGTGTCGCCCACCCGCAGCTCCCTGAGCAGCCGGGCCTGGTCCGAGACCCGCTCCAGCAGCGCGGCGACGCTCCACGCGGGACGCGCCGCCAGCCGCGCGCCCGCCGCCCGCAGCGCGAGCGGCAGGGTGCCGCAGGTCGCCGCCAGCGCCGCGACGGCCTCCGGCTCCTCCTCGATCCGCCGGACCCCCGCGATCCTGCCGAGGAGTTCCACGGCCTCGTCGGCGCCCAGCCCCTTCAGCGGCACGGTGACCGTCGCCGGCATCGCGGTCAGGGAACGGCCCGTGACGAGCACGGCACACCGGCCCGCGCCCGGCAGCAGCGGTTCGACCTGCGCCGCCGCCGTGGCGTTGTCGAGCACGACCAGGACGGCCCGCCGCGAGAGCAGGGTGCGGAAGAGCGCCGCGCGATCGGCCAGGGACACCGGTATCCGCTCGCCGGGGACGCCCAGCGCCGTCAGGAAGCCCGCCAGGATCCCGGCCGGTTCGCCCGGGGTGCCGTCGGGGGCGCGCAGGCTCGCGTACAACTGCCCGTCCGGGTAGGACCCGGCGATCGCGTGCGCCGCCCGCAGGGCCAGCGCCGTCTTGCCGACCCCGCCCATGCCCGTGATGACGGCCACGGCGTGCGGGCCGCCGGTCGTCAGCGCGGCGACCAGTGCGGCCACCTGCTCGTGGCGTCCGGTGAAGTCGGAGGGCACGGGCGGCAGTTGGGCCGGTTCCTGGAGTCCGGAGGCGTCCGGCGGAGCGGTGGAGCCTCCCCTCCCGCCCCCGCCCCCGCCGTCGGCGGTCGGGAGGAGGAGAGTCCGGTCCCCCGCCAGGATCGCGGCGTGCAGCTCGCGCAGGGCGGGTCCGGTGTCGATGCCCAGGTCGTCGGCGAGCACCCGGCGGGCCCGGTCGTACGCCGACAGCGCTTCGGCGCCGCGCCCCGACCGGTACAGGGCCAGCATCAGCGCACCGTGCAGTCGCTCCCGATACGGGTACGCCTTGAGGGCCTGCTCGATGTCCGGCACCGCCTCCGCATGGCGCCCGCACGTCAGCAGCAGTTCCAGGCGCAGCTCCAGCGCGGACGCGCGCTGCTCGCCCAGCGCGCGGCGCCAGTCCTGTGCGAACGGACCGGGCAGCCCCGCCAGCGCGGGGCCCTGCCACATCGCGAGCGCCTCCTCGAGGCAGGCAGTCGCCGCCTCGGGGGCGCCCGCCCCGGCGTGGCGCCGGGCCTGCGCGGTGAGCCGGCCGAAGCGCACGGCGTCCACCTGCTCCCCGGGCAGCCGGAGCACGTACCCGTCGGCCGCGGTCGCGATGAGCGCGTCCCGCCCCTCGCCGCCCGGCTCCGGGCCGTCCTCGCGCTCCAAGTGCGTGCGCAGCCGGTGGACGTAGTTGACGACGACCCGCCGGGCGGAGGCCGGCGGGTCGTCGTCGTAGAGGCCGTTGACCAGTTCGTCGACCGTCAGCATCGACCCCGCGCTCAGCGCCAGCGCCGCCAGTACGGCCTGCGGCCCGGGAGCGCCGGGCCGGCTGGCGTCCCCCCGGGCCGAGACGTACCGGACCGGCCCCAGTAAGCGGATGCGCACCGCCCCGCCCACCGCAGGCACCTCTGACCTCTTCACCCGCACGTCTCCCGTACGCCGACCTGCCGAACCTGTGGCTCTTCTGCCGGGTGATCATAGGCTGGCTGCCGGCCGAAGTCAGAGCCCGTCCCGGACGGGCTCGGACCCTCCGGCCGGCAGCCACCGAGCCCGAGGGCTCGCTCGCCCGCGCCGGAGCCGACAGCGCCCCCCGGCCGCTCGGCGGATCCGGCTTCCTCCTCCTCATCGTCGTCCCGCAGGAGCGGTCTTCGCGCTGCGCCGACGCCGTACGGACAACGAGAGCGACGACCACCCAAGAGCGAAATGGCACGTACCTTGGCACAGCACCGGCGGAGGAACTGCGGGCCGGACGACAGCCGCTGACGGAAGCGTGCTCGGGCAATGAGGGTCATCGGCCCCGTCCCCGTGTCCGTGAGTCTCCGTATCGCGGTCACCGCCGTGGCCGGGCGGTGGGCAACGGCCCGGGAGAGCAGGGAGCCGTCCCCCGGCAGCGGGCCACCGCCGCGTGCGGTGACGATCCCGGCCAGAAGCGCGAAGGCGGTCAGGGCGGTCAGGGCCACCGTGGCCGCTGTGCGGTGCCGGGTCACCGGCCCGTCCCGCTCCGCCGTGCGGCGCCCGCCGGGCGCCCTCGTGCAGCCGGGCCGAGCGGCTGCGGGCCGGCAGGGCGCCGCCGGCCTTTCTACCGATCGCGTAGCCGCACTGCGAACCCGCCGGCGTGCCCACGACGGCGGTGGCCGGCAGGAGGACCAGGGGACAGGTGCACACGCCGGTGGCCGACGAGCCCGTACACAGGCGCCGGGGCGGGGGTCCCGGCGGGACCGCGGTCCCGTAACCTGCGGTCATGACCCATGCCCAGAATCCGACGCCGCGCGATGCCTTCGAGATGCTGCTGGCGGGGAACCAGCGGTTCGTCACGGGGACGCCCGAGCACCCGAACCAGGACGCCGCCCGCCGCACGGAGGTCGCTCCGGCCCAAAGCCCCTTCGCCGTGCTCTTCGGCTGTTCGGACTCGCGCCTGGCGGCCGAGATCATCTTCGACCGCGGGCTGGGCGACCTGTTCGTCGTCCGCACCGCCGGGCACGTCATGGGCCCCGAGGTGCTGGGCAGCATCGAGTACGGGGTGAGCGTGCTCGGCGCGCCCCTGGTCGTGGTGCTCGGCCACGACGCGTGCGGCGCGGTCGCGGCCACCCGCTCCGCCGTGGAGGACGGCACGACGGCCGGCGGCTACGTGCGGGACGTGATCGAACGGGTGACACCCAGCGTGCTGGCCGTGCGCGCGGCCGGGCGCACGGAGGACCAGGACTTCATCGCCGAGCACATACGGCACACCGTCGACCTCCTGCTGGACCGCTCCCGCGTCCTCGCCGAGGCGGTGGACGCCGGACGGGCCGCGGTCGTGGGCCTGTCGTACCGGCTGGCCGACGGCACCGCCCGACTGGTCACCGTCCGCGGCCTCGACGACGCGGCGGCCGGCGAGGCCGCCTGAGCGGCCGGGCCCGGCGTTCCCGCGGAGCGGGTGCGAGTCCGTGTGGGCCTCGGCGATCCCGTCGTGGGAACGGCCGACGGAGTTCCGCCACACACCTGGCCTGCGCAAGCCATTGCGCAGGCCAAGGGGCTGCCGGGTGGTCGCCACGGGCATGTTCCACGGTGGCGACGAGCTGTACGGGCCCGACCCGGCCGAGCATCCGCCCGTATGCACCCCTCAGCCCCCTCAGCCCTCGACCCCGAGATGCGCGAGGACGATGTCGCCCGCGTCGAGGGCGGCCGCGGGGTCCAGTTCCACGAGCACCGACACGGCGTGGTGCCAGCCGCCGGGAGTGAGCGCCTCCGCCAGCAGGGCCTCGGCACGGGGGATGTCGGGGCCCGACGGGGGCGGGAGGACGAGGCCGGCCAGGCGCCGGATCGTGGGCAGGATGTCGGAGGCGTCCTCGTAGAGGGGTGCAGCCACGGAGTCGCCGGGCAGGCAGGCGTAGTAGGCGGCGAGTTGGGCGAGCACTTCGGAGCGTTCCGCTTCGTTGCGGGCGCGGCGGGCGCGGTCCAGGGCCGGCTGGTGGTCGCCGAGTGCCGCGTATGCGAGGGCGACGGCTCCCGCTCGTGCGGCCGGCAGTGTCACTCCCTCGTCTTCTTCGGCCACTGCGTCGATGGAGTGGTAGCGCGTATGAGGGCCGTAGCGCACCGCCGCGAGCAGCCCGGCTGGCACGGTGTCGACGTACGCGTCTCCGGAGGGATACGACCACCTGGGGTGGAGATAACGCCGGTACGTACGGGGCTCGCGGTCGTCGAGGATGCCCTTGAGAGTCGAGGCCCGCTTGTCGTCGTGACGGCCTACGGCGACCAGCGCCTGGACGAACTGGATGTAGCTCGCCCCGTCGGACCGGTCGAGCAGATCGCTCACGGCGAGGTCGAGCAAGTCGGCCGCCGCGTCCGGGTCGTGGGGCCACAGCAGCGTCGCCGCTTCGAGCCTGGCCCGGTTGAGGGCATCGGCGCTTTCCGTCACATCCTCTAAGTAGTCGAGCGCCTCAGTGACCCGTTCCGCGGCACCGGCGCCGGCCAGCGCCTGGTAGATGGCCGTCTCGGCACCAGGAGCCCTCCGGAGGTCGGCCTTGGGCCCCAGGGATATGGCCTGCTCGACGAGCCGCAGGGCACGGCCCGGGTACGCCGACCGCACGGCCAGCGACACGGTCGCCAGGCCGCGGATACGGACCGCCGGGTCGGAGAACGCGGCAACCAGGCGCTCGGCGGTGTCGGGGCGCCCCGCCGCGGCGAGCGCGCCGGCCAGCGGGACAAAGTGGTTCTGCTGGTGGGAGGCGATCGTCCGACTGCCGGGCCGGGAACCGTGCACAGCCTGGTAAAGCAGCCGCAGTGAGCGGTCCGGGTCATCTGCCGCGTGGTGGAGGGCCAGGGCGGAGAACGCCTCGGCGGCGACATGCCGGGGCAGAACCTCCGTACTGGTCAGCCATGCCTCGGCTTCCGCGGCCCGGCCGGACTCAGCGAGGAGCGTAGCGACGGTCGTCGCGCTGCCGTCCCGGTAGAGTTTGTCGGTAGTACTACTCCATGAGAGTTCGAGGGCCGTCCAGGCTGCGGCGGCCTCGCCCCAGCGCGCCCACCCCTCGGCGAGGGCGTTCGCGATCTGCCCCCACCGGTGCACATCGCCATCCCACTGCTCCCGACTCTTCTCCGGATCCAAGCGGGCTGCGAAGCGCTGGGCGTCCGGCATCCTGCCGGCGGCGATGAACGCGAACACTGCGTCGGGTCCGTGGCCGAATCCATGGGCTGGTTCGATGAGGGCGCTATCGATGAGGGCGTTTGCCACCTCAGGGCGGGTCGCGCGCAGCGCGCGGGCGGCGATCGGCGGCAGGCGAGCGTCCCTGGGACGATCGTGGACCAAGGTGAGCAGCTTGTCGTGCAGCCGGTCCCGCTCCTCCGGGAATCCGCAGTCCTGCCAGGCCCGCGCGAGGACCGACAGCTCGGACGCCCGCTGCGGCGGGGAGTCAATCCCGTGGACGGCTTCCTCCGCCGCCCGCAGGAGGCCGGAGGACGTCTCGGCGTCCCGCAACGCGACGGCCGCGATCGTCATGGCGTGGGCGAACGACGCGCGTTCACCGTGATTGTTTCGCGGCTGGGGCACCCGGGCGAGGATGGTCATCGCCTCCTCCCGCCGGCCCGTCCGCGCCAACGCGGCAGATTGGATGCCCAGCGCCGTCCAGAGGCAGGTCAGCGCGACCTTTGGGTCGCTCCCGCGCAGTTCCCCCTCGGCGAGCCGTACCGCCTCCTCCGCCAGTCCAGCCGCCCGCCGGTCACCGGCCTCCGCCAGGACCCGGGCCAGGCGTTGCAGGGCCGTCGACCGGTGCAGCGGATGGAAGACGCTGCGGGCCAGGCCGACGGCGAGCCGGACCTTGCCCAGGCGGGCGTAGGCGGCCGGCACGTCGTAGTGCAGCTGCTCGTTGCGGCGGGCCACGAGGTCCTCCGTCACCGCCAGCGCCGCCAGGGCGTCCAGTCCGGCGGACGCGCCGAGCCCGTACACCGCCTCCCGTACCGCGGCGATCTCCGCGAGGCACGCCGCATCGCTCCCCGTCTCCTCCCGGAACCGCTCGTGCCGTCGCGTGTCCGTGGCCAGGGAGACGGCCCGCCGCGCGTCGCGCGGGTCCTGAAGAGCGGCGAGCATGCGGCCGTACGGGCGCAGCAGGTACGCCGGAGTGCCCGCCGGCCAGCCCTCCGCCGCATAACCGGCGGCCCAGGTGTGCAGCCGTTCCCGGTACGGGTCCAGGTCCGGCCCGAACTCCTCGAGGGCCACGGCGAGGAGCGTATCGTGCGAGAAGGCGTAGCCGCGGCTCTTTGCGAGGGAGGCCGTGCCGTCGCCGTTCCGGCCCGGCGTGCCGGTAGCCTGCGGTCGCAGGATGCGTCCGAAGGAGCCGCCCAGCAGCCGGCGGAGGACGAACTCGGGCTCGCCGGTGAGCGCGCGCAGGTCTCCGGCGGTCAGCGGGCCGCGCGCGGCGGTGAACAGTCCGACGAGGTCGCGTTCCGTCGGCGTACCGCCGAACAGCGCCTGCTGAAGCTCGTACCGCGCCTCGTGCTCGGTGTGCCGTGCCGCCGCGTTGGCCGGCAGGTCCATGACCGGGCAGGTGCGCAGCGGGTGCCCGCCCTTGACGTCCGCCGGGACCTCGACACCGCTCCGGCTGGTCACCAGGACGCGGACACCGGGCGGCAGGCGCTCGGGGAGCAGCGCGGCGATGCTCCTTCCGGTGCCGCCGGGCCGGAGGGACTGGTCCTCGTCGAGGCCGTCCACGATCAGCAGGAGGGTGCCGCCGTCCCGCGCGACGCGCTCCGCCGCCTGGCGCAGCAGCAGACCGCGTTCGCCGTCGTGGGCGGGCGACGGCCCGCGGCTGACCGGTTCCCGGTCGGCTATCGCGGCGAGCTGGTCGACGAGCGCCTCGGAGCAGGCGCCGCTGTCGGACTGGCCGGCGTCGCGCGCGGTGACGAAGAACCAGACCGGCACCACACCCCTCGGCGGATGCAGCGCGAACCAGGCCGTGAGCGCGGTCTTCCCGGCCCACGGCGGGCCTTGGAGCCAGAGGTACGGCTCGGCGCCGCCGCAGAACGCGACGAGGGCTTCGGTCTCGCGCCGCCTATCCCGCAGTTCCTCGGGCGCGTAGTCGGCCAGGTGCGCGCGGTGGAACTCCTGGAGGAGGCCGAGTTGGGTCGCGGGCAGGACGTCCGGCAGCAGGACCGGCCGGACGCCGCTGCCCAGAGCCTTTTCCAGCGCGTCGAGTTCATCCGCCGCCAGAACTTCGGCCCAGCGGTCCACGCGGCCGGCGGCGATGCGGCCGGGTCCGTCGGACCGGTGGTGGCGGGTGACGACGCTGACCAGGTGCCCGCCGCTGAAGACGGCCGCGCCGGACATCCCCTCCCAGGCGTCCCGCCCGGCGTCCGGGTCGTCGGCGGGTGGCGCGTCGACGCGGAGGTCCAGGGTTCCCTCACGGCGGTTGGACAGCGCGGCGCAGCTCGTGTGGACGTGTTCGGCGTCCCGGTAGCGCGAACCGTCCTCGTCCGTGCGGAGTTTGAACCGCGGAAACCCGACGGCCGTGCAGCGCACCACCGCGTCCTGCTCGCCGAGCCGCCCGAAGGCGGCGGGAGCGACACCCGTTCCCTCGTCCGCGACCCCGAGCACGGCGACGTCGATGCCCGGGTGCATCCACACAACATCTGCCGTACCGGTCCGCTCGCCCGGCCGGTCGGCGTCGAAGCGAACCCGGATGGCCAACGCGTCGTCGACGACGTGCGCGGCGGTCAGTACCCGGCCGGGTGCTACCAGGTAGCCCGACCCGCGGCGCCCGCCCCCGCCGGGGAGGGCGACCACAACCTCGGCCACCCGCTCGACGCTCAGCACCCGGTCATCCTGTACACGAGCGACTCAGGACTACCGCTCACCGTCTGCTTCCCCGCCCGCGATGAGGACGGGATGCGTACCGGCCGCCCCGGTGCGTGGCATGAGCGTGATGGAGACCCGCTGGGTCTGGGCCTGGGCGTACTTCCCGTCCGCCCCGGCGTCGACGACCCACAGCCGCACCTTCGCGTCCGCGCCGCTCTCCTGGCTGACGGCGACGGTCGCCTCCAGCTCCACGGGCCCGAGCTCGAACCGTACCGCTTCCCCGGCCCCGTCGGCCAGGGCCGCGCTCAGCTGCTGTCTCAACTCACCGATCATGTCGGACAGTTCGATCACCGGTTTCCCCCTCGCATCCCTGGACGCAGCCTCCGGATCCTACAAGGAGCCGCTCCCGGGCCTTCGCGGCGCAGGGACCGCCGTTCAGCGGGGTGTCAGGGGGCAGCCTGCGGGCAAGGCGGCCGTCAGCCGCTTGACCAGGCGGTTCGGCCTGCGAGGCGTGGCCAGTCCGGCTCGGGCGGCCAGGGAGGATCGCGAAACGGCTGCCACGGCACGCAGGGCAAGGCGACGCAGACCCCTATGCCCGGGACGCGCGCTGCCAGGTGTGCTGCGCGTTTACGATCTCCCGCATCGCGTACTGGCCCTCGTGCCCGCTGACCGAAAGGTGCCTTGCTTTCCACGCGGCGGTGACGGTCGCGGCGGCCTGTGCGCACGGTACGGACACGGCGGTAGAGGCCGGTCCACCCCGCGGCCGTGGCCGAGCCCGAGGGCTCATTCGCCCACACCGGCGCCAATAGCACTCCCCGGTTGCTCGGCGGAGCCGGCCTCCTCATCGTCACCGGGGCAGGGGGGCGGTCTGCGTGCTGCGCCGAGTCGTCGGCCACCCGGGAACCCTGCGGGTTGCCGGCCTCAGACGTGCCGGAAGACGGTGGTACGTCACCGGCCGACGCACCGTCAGATGCCGTACGGTTTCTTGGTGCTCCAGTTCAGGACGTCGGCCTCGTTCCAGCTGAACGTCGGCTTCTCGCCCTTGGAGTCGACGGAATAGAAGGGGCCGTCGTGACCGTCCGCGCCGCGCAGTGCGATGGCGAAGGACTGCGCCGTGTGGTTCTTCGAACCGTAGTCGAAGAGGTTCACCGCGCTGTACGCCTTGTCTCCAGGGTGGAGCGTGATGTGCTGGTCGCCGCCCGAGTCGTCCTTCTTCGAGTGCGGCAGCGCTGCGGTGTCGACGTCTCCGCCGAGCTTCACGGCCGGGTACGAGGTGACCCAGCACGGTGTGGTGCCCTTGTTCGACGCGGTGACCAGCAGGTGGTCGCCCTGCTGACCGGCGAACCGGTGCACCGCGGTGACCAGCATCTCGTCGCCACGGCACTGCCGGGCGCCGGCCGTCGTGCTCTTGCCCGCGGCCTCCCGCGTCTTGCCCGGGCCGGTCGCCGGGCGTGACTCCTCCTTGCGGTCACCACCACTGTCGGGCTGCCCCGCGCTGTCTCTGCCGGGCGCGTCGGACGCGGACCGGCTCTGGGCGGGAGCAGCGGTGTGGTCGCCGCCCGACGCCTTCGCGTCGTCGCCGCCATCGCAGGCGGTCAGGCCCAGCGCCAGCGCGGCGGTGACGGCGGCCAGGGCGGCGGAACGGGCGGTACGGCGGGCATGGTGATTGATCATGATGAGGGTTCCCCACGGTCTGTCAGGACGGCACTTCCCCTTCGACCACAAGGCGACCGTCCGCATCGGCTGTTTCGCTGTGCACCCCATGAGACGACGTCAGGACGGGCGTCGTTCGCTCAGGTCTGTCCGCATTCGGTAACAAGACCCCGGCAACGTGTGGGCGCCCTAGGGCCATTGAGTCCTGATCACTGTGTGCTCCGGGTCCCGCGCCATGTCTTGAGCTTGCCGACCGACGCTGTGATGGCTGGTCAGTCGGTCGTCACACCGACTTCGGTGGCGGAGACAGCGAGAGTTCGGCCACGCGCCCCGACCGCCCCGCGCCGCGCCCTGATCCTCTGGACCCGCGGCGAACCGGAGCACCTGACGCGACAGACGACCGCCGCAACGACGCGCGAGGGACGCCCGGACTCCGTGCCGGGAAGGGTCGGCGTGGCTTCTGCGGAGGTCTGCGACGCCGAAGCCGCCGCACACTTCGCCGGCGTCGAGCCGTCGGTGCCTGCGCTGCCCGTCGAGGTGGCCGAACGGATCGGTCCGCGTCACCGCGCCGCCCGGCTCGACTGCGGGCGAGCCTTGCTCAGGAGGGGCGGGCGACCAGGACGACGCCGTGCAGGTGCGCGCGGGGGCACGTAGTCGTCGATGCCCATGGGCACGGTGATGCGTTCGAGTGTGCGCTCGGCGCACAGCACCGCGGTCTGCAGCGCACCGTCCGTGGCTGCCACGTCGGTGTGCCAGTGCTCCTACGGCCAGTGCGTCCCGCGCAGGGTGGAGTGCGCACGTAGGTTCGACGACGCGGACGGTGCCCCGCCGGGTGCGGCAGAGGACCACGTCGGCCCCATCGGCGGTGAGCGCAGGACCGTTCCTGGCTTCAGCTCGCTGCTGAAGGCGACCGCGAACCATCCGTCCGGGTAGGGCAGCGGCCTGTCCGGGCACCGCGGGCCGACGTGCGCCATGGCTGCTCTTCCTTCTTCGTCGCCGCGCGCCGCGGTGGGGCGGCTCACTCACCGGGCTGCGGGTGTCCCGCCGCCCGGCCCGGTCCGGAGCGGTTCCGGCCGGGGTCGGACGTGCCGCGCGGCGCGGGCACCCGCGGAGTGCCGGCCACGAGGGTCCGGGCGATCGCACGTGCTTCGACGCCGGCCTGGTACAAGGCGCCGCTGAGGGGATTGGTGAAGCCTGCGAAGTACAGGTGCGGGGCGGCGCGGGAGGTCTCCGCCCCGTGCACGATGGGACGGCCCGAGGCGTCCAGAACGTCCTGGACGGGCAGCAGTTGTTCGAGTCCCGGGCGGTAGCCGGTGGCGGCGATGACGACGTCGGGACGGAGACGGGTGCCGTCCGTCAGCACCACCCGGTCGGTCTCGAAGCCGGCCACCGCCGCCACCGGCCGGACCCGACCTGCCCGCACGGCTTCCACGAACCCGTGGTCGAGCACCGGGTTGTTGCCCTCTTCGGCGTTGCGGGTGAAGGGCCCCTTGCGGGGCCGGGGAATACCGAAGGGCGTCAGGTCGGGAACCGAGCAGCGCTGGGTGAGCAGTGCCGAGCGGTCGCGCCAGGACAGGGGAAGGGACTCCGTCAGGCGCCCGAGCACGTGCCACTGGCTGGAGCTGCGCGGCAGGATGTTCGGAGGGGTGCGAAAAGACAGCCACACCCGGTCGGCTCCCGCGTCCGCCAGCACGCTCGCGATTTCCGTACCGCTGTTTCCTGCGCCCACCACCAGCACGGACCTGCCGCGGTAGGGGGCGGGGCCGCGGTAGTGAGCCGAGTGCAGCAGATGGCCGCGGTACTTCTGCCGGCCGGGCCAGTCCGGCAGTTGAGGGGTGTGGCAGCGCCCGGTGGCCACCACCACCGCCCTGGCCGCGACCACGCCGCCGTCGGTGTGCACCCGCCAGCGCTCCACCGCCCCGGCGGGGCCCGGTTCGATGCGTTCCACCGTGGTCCGCAACCGCACCGGAAGCCGGTGATGTTCGCGGTAGCGCTCCAGGTAGCGCACGAAGTCGTCCCGACCGACCCACGGACCGCAACCACGCGGGAGCCGCAGGCCGGGAAGCCGCGACGCCCCCCGCACCGTGTGCAGTCTGAGATGGTCGTAGCGGTCGGCCCAGCTCTTTCCCACCCCCTCGCCCCGCTCCAGCACCACCGGGGGAACCCCGGCACGGCGCAGCATCGCGGCGACCGCCAATCCACTGGGCCCGGCTCCGACCACCGCTACGACGCATGTGCGTTGCACAGACACATCCCGTTCTCGACCCACTGATCCGGAAACGGCCAGACGGTGCCGAGACCACGCGCCTCGACCGAGACCTCAAGAAGCATGGGCGATACAGGTCCCGGAGTTGCCGACGGACTGGATGGCGAAGGGACCCGACGGGTACGGCTGCGCGGCGGCCGGCACGGCCGATACCGGCAGGACGGCCATGGTTGCCACAGCCACCGATGCGACACGGGTGCGCAAGGCTTCTCCTCAGAGTCCGGGAACGACGGCACCCGTGTCCATGCCCATGCGCCCGGCACCCCAACAGCTGGCCTCCCGTATTCACTCTTTCGGGACCACACCCCGGATACGGTGTCGGGTCCCCATCGGGACCTTGAGCGGTGAGGCCGGCGGTCCCGCAGGGCAGGTGTCGAAATGGAAGCGCACGTCCGCGGTGCCCGTCTCGGCCGCTCCGTCGACGGCGAGTTCGGCCTGGAGGATGGCCGTGCGGTCCGGGTCGGGAGACGGACGCAGGTCCAGCGGCACGGTGTCGGCCGTCAGCGCCCCGCCGTCGGAGGTCATGCTGCCCGAACGGGGTACGTGGCCCGGCCGGGTTTCCGCACCCACAGCATCTCGCCGGCGAAATGCGTGCCTTCGGGCGTGACGACGGTGATGGTCTCGGCACGGTAGGGGCACGTGCCTACGAGCTGGACCTCGACGGAGGGCCTGACACCGCGGCGACTTCGGACGCGTCGCGGGCGCCGGACGGGCAGGGTCCCCGGGGCCGGCTGCAGGGGGGCGGCGAGCGGGGGCGTTCGGGGGGAACCCGATGGTGTCGATGCCGGCCGGCCGAGACGTCGACGTGGTTACGGGAAGGGGCCATCGGCCCGCATGAGGATGAGGTATTGAGGTCCGTTGTCAAGCGGAATATGATGCGCGAGCGCTGACAGATTCCCGTGTGTGCAACTGTGCGCCCTGCGACCCGACTTGATCCGCCGGTCGCGGGCGTGGAAGGTTGATCCGGAACGTTTGCTGCCGAGGCGCAAGCAACTGCGGAGGCGCGAGTGAGCGTCCTGCCTCCGGCTCCTCCGGCATGGTCCAGGTTCCAGAGTCCCTCGTGGGGAGCCGTCTTCGTGGTGCAGACAACCGTGATCGGTGTCAGTCCTTTCGGGGAGGCCGACCCGCGACTCGTCGCGGCCGTCCGCAGAGCCGGCGGACTCGGCGTCCTCGACCTCGGCGACGGGGGCAGGCACGCCCGCGAAGCCCTCGCGCTCGTTCGTCGTTGGACCGGCGGCGATTTCGGCGTACGCGTCGCGGAGGGCTGCGCGCTCTCCCCGGACGAACTCCGCGACCGGCACGCCCCGGGACCGCACACCGTCCTCCTCGCCCCCGGCGCCCGCCCGCCCGTGGGCTGGGGTCCCGGCGTCACCGTCCTGGCCGAGGCCGGCTCCCGCGCCGAAGCCCGGGCAGCGGTACGGGCGGGGGCGGCCGGCATCGTCGCGCGCGGCAGCGAGTGCGGGGGGCCGGCCGGTGACCTGTCCACCTACGTGCTGCTGCAACAGCTGCTCGCCGACCCCGAGTCGGACGTCCCCGTCTGGGCGTGCGGCGGCGTCGGGCCCAACACCGCCGCGGCGGCCGTGCTCGCCGGCGCCGCCGGCGTCGTCCTCGACGTACAGCTCGCGCTGCTGGCGGAAGCGGCCACCCCGCCCGCGCTCGCCCGCCTGCTGCGCACGGCGGACGGCACCGGCACGGTCCACGCCGACGGGCGGCGCCTGCTGGACCGGGAACGGCCGGGCCTCCCCGCAGAGCTACGGGAACGCCCCGTCCCGCTCGGGCAGGACGCCTTCCTCGCCCGCCGTTTCGCCCGGGACCACCGCACGGTGGGCGACGCGGTACGGGCCGTCCGCGAGGGCGTCGAGCAGGCCTTCCGGGCCCCCGGCGCCGCCGACGCGCTCCGTCCGGGATCCGCCATGTGCCGCTCGCTCGGCACCGAACTACCCGTAGCCCAGGGGCCGATGACGCGGGTCAGCGACCAGGCGCGCTTCGCCGCGGCCGTCGCGGAGAGCGGTGGACTCCCGTTCCTCGCGCTGGCCCTCTCCGGCCCCGAGCGGACGAGGTCCCTCCTGGAGGAGACCAGGGACGTGCTCGCCGGGCGGCCCTGGGGCGTCGGCATCCTGGGCTTCGCGCCGGACGAGGTGCGCCGCGCCCAGCTCGACGCCGTCCGCGAACTCCGGCCCACCCACGCCGTCCTCGCCGGCGGCCGCCCCGCCCAGGCCGCCGCCCTGGAAGCCCACGGCGTCCGAACGTTCCTGCAGACCCCGACGCCCGGGCTGCTCGGGCAGTTCCTCGACGCGGGGGCCCGGCGCTTCGTCTTCGAGGGCGCCGAGTGCGGCGGCCACGTCGGCCCCAGCAATTCCTTCCCGCTCTGGGAGGCCCAACTCGACGTCCTCGAACGGTTCCTCGACGACCGCCACCGGCGGGAGCCGGACGAACCACCGGGAATCGAGGTGTTGTTCGCCGGCGGGATCCACGACGAGCGCTCGGCGGCCATGGTCGCGGCCTTGTCCGCCGGGCTCACCCGGCGCGGTGCCGCCGTCGGCGTCCTGATGGGCACCGCGTACCTCTTCACCCGCGAGGCGGTGGAGTGCGGCGCGGTCCGGCCGGGTTTCCAGCACACCGTGCTCGCCGCGGAGAGCACCGTCCTGCTGGACACCGCCCCCGGACACGTCACCCGCTGCGTACCCAGCCCGTTCACCGACACCTACCGCAGGCGCCAGGAGGAGCTGCGCCGGCAGGGCGTTCGCGGGCGAGAGGCGTGGGAGCGGCTGGAACGGCTCAACCTGGGACGGCTGCGCATCGCCGCCAAGGGGGTCGAGCGCGTGGCCGACGAACTTCGCCCGGTGGACGAGGAACGGCAGCTCGACGAGGGCATGTTCATGGCCGGGGAGGTCGCGGTGCTCCGCGACGCCACCACGACCGTGGCCGCACTGCACCGCGCCGTGACGGACCGGGCGGCCGCCTTCTACGAGCGGCGCGCCGCACCGGCGGCCGGCGTCGCGCCCTCCCGCACCACCCCGGCCCCCGCGCCGCCGCTCGACGTCGCGATCGTCGGCATGGCCGGCATGTTCCCCGGAGCCCCCGACCTGTCCGCCTTCTGGGCCCAGGTGCTCGCCGGCACGGACGCGGTGACCGAAGTGCCCGAGAGCCGCTGGGACCCGGCCCTCCACCACGGCCCGGAAGCGCCCGCGCACGACACCTCGGCCTCCCGGTGGGGCGGCTTCCTGCCGGGCATCCCCTTCGACCCACTGCGCTTCGGCATCCCGCCGGCCTCACTCGCGTCCGTCGAGCCCGTGCAGCTGCTCGCCTTGGAGGCGGCCCGGCGCGCCCTCGCCGACGCGGGTTACGAGCGGCGCGACTTCCCGCGCGCACGCACCGCGGTGATCTTCGGGGCCGAGGCGGGCAGCGACCTCTCGAACGCGACCGCGCTGCGCACCGTCCTGCCCTCCTACCTGGGCGGGCCGCTCCCTGAGGACCTGGCGGAGCAGCTGCCCGTCCTCACCGAGGACTCCTTCCCCGGGATGCTCGCGAACGTCATCTCCGGCCGGATCGCCAACCGCCTGGACCTCGGCGGGGCCAACTACACCGTGGATGCCGCCTGCGCCTCCTCGCTGGCCGCCCTCGACGCCGCCTGCAAGGAGCTGACGACGGGCACGGCGGACCTCGTCCTGTGCGGCGGCGCCGACCTGCACAACGGCATCAACGACTACGTCCTCTTCTCGTCCGTGCACGCGCTGTCCCCCACCGGTCGCTGCAGGACCTTCGACGCCGAAGCGGACGGCATCGCCCTGGGCGAGGGCATCGCCTGCGTGGTGCTCAAACGGCTGGCCGACGCGCGGCGCGACGGCGACCGGATCTACGCCGTCGTCAAGGGCGTCGGTTCCTCCAGCGACGGACGCTCCCGCGGCCTGACCGCGCCACGGCCGGAGGGCCAGCGCACGGCGCTGGAGCGGGCCTACGCCCAGGCCCGGATCGCACCGGCGCAGGTCGGCCTGGTCGAGGCGCACGGCACGGGCACGGTGGTCGGCGACCGTACCGAACTCGACGTGCTCACCGAGGTGTTCCGGGAATCCGGGGCCGAACCGGGCGGGTGTGTGATCGGTTCGGTGAAGTCGCAGATCGGCCACACCAAGTGCGCGGCCGGCCTCGCCGGCCTGATCAAGACGGCCCTGGCGCTGTACACCGGGGTGCGCCCGCCGACCCTGCACGTCCGGCGGCCCAACCCGGCGTGGCGTCCGGAGAACAGCCCGTTCGTCTTCCACCGACGGGCCCTGCCGTGGGCCGTGCCGCCCGGCGAACGGGTGGGCGGTGTGAGCGCCTTCGGCTTCGGCGGGACCAACTTCCATGTGGTGCTGCGCGGTTGCGAAGACGACGCGCCCCCGCGCCAGGCCGCCGACGCCTGGCCGGCCGAGCTCTTCCTGTTCCGCGGCGAGGCGGCGATCGAGGAGCTGCTGCGGCTGGCGGGGATGGGGTCGGAGGCGGGGTGGGAGGCCGGCGCGGACGGATCGGGCGCGGCTCGTTGGCGGCCCTGGCGCCTTCGCGACCTGGCGCGCGCGGCGGCGCGCCGGGCCGCGGACCCGGCCGCCGGGCCGGTCACCGCGGCCGTGGTCGCCGCCGACCTCGCCGAACTCCCCGGCCTGCTCAGGGCCGCGCTGGCGGGCCGCGCGGCGCCGGGCGTCTTCACCGCCGGGGAGGAGCGCGAAGCGCTCGCGTCCGCGGCCGGGGGAAACGCTTTCATGCCGGGGGCCGATGGGGACGGCCGTGCTTCCGGGGGCGAGTGCGACGCCCTCACTCCCGGTGCCGAAGGGAACGGACGCGCACCCGAGGCCGAGTGCAACACCCTCACCCCCCGGGCCGAGGCGTGCACCCCCAAGCCCACCGCCGGACGTCCGGCCGGCAAGCTCGCCTTCCTCTTCCCGGGCCAGGGCAGCCAGCGGCCCGGCATGCTGGCCGACTTGTTCACGGCCTTCCCGGAGACGCACGAGCGCCTGCGCCGCGCCCCGGTCGCCGCGATGTTCCCGCCGGCCGCGTTCGACCCGGCCGAGCGGGACGCGCAGCGGGCCCGGCTCGCCGACACCCGGCGGGCCCAGCCCGCCCTCGGCGCCACCTGCCTGGCCGTCCACGACGTGCTGTCGACGCTCGGCGTCCGGCCCGACATGGCGGCCGGCCACTCCTACGGGGAACTCGTGGCGCTCTGCGTGGCCGACGCGTTCCCCGCCGCCGACCTGCCGGAGCTGAGCGAGCTGCGCGCCGAGGCGATGCTGAGCGCGGCCGGGGGCGAGCCGGGCGCCATGGCCGCCGTCACGGCGGGGGCGGACGCGGTCGAAGCCGTACTGGCCGGGGCCGGGCTCCTCGGCGACGTGGTGGTCGCGGGCCGCAACTCCCCGTCCCAGACGACGATTTCGGGCCCCAGCCTGGCGGTGCGCCGGGGAACGGCGGCACTGGAGGACGCCGGATTCGGCGTGCGGCCGCTCGACGTGGCGTGCGCCTTCCACAGCCCGATGATGGCCGGCGCGGCGGAGACCTTCGCCGAAGCGCTCGCCTCCCGCCCGCTGCGGGCACCGGAGATCCCGGTGTGGTCCGGGCTGACGGCCACCCGTCACCCGGCCGACCCCGCGGAGCTGCGGTCCCGCCTCGCCGGGCAGATCACGGCGCCGGTGCGCTTCGCCGAGCAGATCGAGGCGATGTACGAGGCCGGGGCCCGGGTCTTCGTCGAGGCCGGCCCGGGCACCGTCCTCACCGGCCTGGTGCGTGCCACCCTCGGCGACCGGCCGCACCTCGCCGTCCCCTTCGAGCCGCACCCCGAGGCCGGGCTGCGCGGCCACCTGGAGACGCTGGCCCGGCTGGCGGTCTCAGGAGGCGTGCACATCGACGCGGAAGCGCTGTTCGCGGGCCGGGACGCGGTGGAGGCCGAGCCCGGGCGGACGCCGGAGCGCCCCGGCTGGATCGTGGACGGGCACCTGGTCCGCACCGCGGACGGCGGGCCGGTCCCCGGAGGGATGCGGCCGGCCCGGCGGATCGCACCGCCGGCACCGGCCCCGGGCGGTGCCGGCGCGCACGGGGCCGGAGGTGCCGACCGCGCGGTCCTTCTCCAGGACTTCCTGCGGGGCGGCCGGGAGCTGATCGCGGCACAGCGCGACGTCCTGCTGACGTACTTCGGCGGGACGGAGGCCGTCCCGCCGCAGGCTCCGGCGGAGCCGCTGCCGGGACTGCTGCCGGAGCCGGCCGCCGTCCCCGCGGCGAGAACGGCGGCCGAGGCGGCGGCCCTCCCGGCCGAGGACGCCGAGCCCGACCTGCTGGCCACGGTGCTGTCGGTCATCAGCGAACGGACCGGCTACCCCGTGGAGATGCTCGACCCCGGGCTCGACCTCGAAGCCGACCTGAGCGTGGACTCCATCAAGCGGACGGAGATCGCGGGCGAACTGGCGAGACGGCTGGCCGGCACGGGGGCGCGGATCCCGGACGACGCGGACCTGGAGGCCCTGACCCGGGCCCGGACCGCGGAGTCGATCGTCGCGTGGATGGGCGCGCACACGGGCGGCCCGGCGGCGGAGACCCTCGCCCCGGGACCGGGCCAGGACCAGGAGCCGGACGGCACGGCGGCGCCGGAACCGGCCGGCGTCGCGCCCCGGCGGTACGTCCCCTGCCGCGTGGCCCTGGACGACACCCCGCCGCCGGACGAGCCCCCGGACCTGCGGGGCATCCGCGTCCTCGTGCTCGGCGGCGGCGACGCGACCGCCCGGGCGCTCCTCGCCCGGCTCGGGGAGATGGGAGCGCACGCCACCCGTTCCGACGACGCACCCGGGCCGTTGGGCGCGGTGATCCTGCTGGACGGGTCCGCCGGGGAGGGCGCCGGGCCCGTGCTGCCGGGCGCCTTCCCCCTCCTGAAGGAGCTGCTGGGACGCGGGCCCCGCCACCTGCTGTGCGTACGGTGGGCCGAGGACGGCGACCGGGCCGACGGGCTGGGCGGCTTCCTCCGTACCGCCGCCCGCGAGTATCCGGACACGGTCGCCCGCCTGGTGACCCTGCCCGGCGGGCCGGACACCGGCGGGACGGCGGCCGCGATCGTCGCGGAACTCCTCGCCCCCGACCGGGAACCCGTCGTCGTCCGCACCGACGACGGCCGGCGGTTCGGCACCGAGCCGCGGGAGGCCCCGCTGGGCCCGCTGCTCACGGACGACGCGTCCACGGCCGAGCGGGCGGCGACGGCGCTCGGGCTCGGCCCGCAGTCCGTCCTGCTGTTCGCGGGCGGGGCGCGCGGCATCGCGGCGCGCGTCGCCGTCGCCCTCGCGGCGGCCGCCCGCTGCCGGATCGAACTGCTCGGCCGCACCGCCCTGTCCGACGCCCCCGAGCCGCCCGGCATCGCGGGGGTCACCGGGCGCGCCGCCCTGCGGACCGCGCTCGCCGGGCTCGACGGGCTCCGGCCCGCGGAGATCGACCGGCAGGCCGGCCTCGTCCTGGCCCGCCGCGAGATCGAGGCGACCCTCGCCGCGATCCGCACGTCCGGCGGCGCGGCCGGATACCGCTCCGTCGACCTGCGGGACGCGGAGGCCGTCGAGCAGACGGTCAAGGAGATCCACGCCCGGCACGGACGCGTCGACGGCCTCGTGCACGCCGCCGGCGTCATCGAGGACAGACTCATCGCCGACAAGGACCCGGCCTCCTTCACCCGCGTCCACGACACCAAGGCGGAGAGCGCCCGCACGCTCTTCGCCGCGCTGCGCCGGCTCCCCGAACCTCCGTGCTTCACCGTGCTGTTCGGATCCGTCGCGGCGGTGCACGGCAACCGGGGCCAGGCGGACTACGCCGCCGCCAACGACGCCCTCGCCGCCCAGGGCCGGGCGTGGCACCGCGCCACGGGCGCGCGGACGGTGACCGTCCACTGGGGGCCGTGGGCCCCGGACGGCTCGCACGGCGGGATGGTCGGCCCGGAACTCGCCCGGGAGTACGCCCGGCGCGGCATCGGCCTGATCGACCCGAGGGAGGGAACGCTCGCCCTGCTGCGGGAGCTGACCTGGGGCGACGACGCCACGTGCGAGGTCGTCCACGCCGCTCCGGGGTGGTGACGGTGGACCGCGGCCGCTCCGGGAACCCCGTGCAGGAACCGGTGGCCGTCACCGGCATGGCGGTCGTGCTGCCCGGCGCGGACGACCTGGACCGCTACTGGCGCAACCTCCGCACCGGCGTGGACGCCGTCACCGAGGTGCCGCCGGGGCGCTGGGACGAGGAGGAGTACCGCTCCGGTGCCGTCTACTGCCGGCGCGGCGGCTTCGTCGACGACCGGCTCGCCGGCTTCGACCCCGCCGCCTTCGGCATCATGCCGGGCTCCGTCCCGGCCACCGAGCCCGACCAGCTGATCGCCCTGCGGACGGCCGCC
This sequence comes from Streptomyces mobaraensis, assembly GCF_020099395.1. Classification (NCBI taxonomy): domain Bacteria; kingdom Bacillati; phylum Actinomycetota; class Actinomycetes; order Kitasatosporales; family Streptomycetaceae; genus Streptomyces; species Streptomyces mobaraensis. The sequence continues at coordinate 7,574,718 of NZ_CP083590.1, forward strand.
GCCGCGATCGCCGACGCGGGCGGGCTCGCCGCGGTGGATCCCGCACGGGTCGGAGTGGTGCTGGGCCGCGGCGGCTACCTTACGCCCGGGCTGGCCCGGCTCGACCAACGCGTCCGCACCGCAGGCCAGTTGGTCCGTACGATGCGGGAGCTGCTGCCCGAGCTCGGCGCGGAGCGGCTGGCCCGGGTCCGTACCGCCTTCGAGGAGGCCCTCGGGCCGGACAGCCCCGAGGCCGTCATCGGCCTGGTCCCCAACTTCGCCGCCTCGCGCGTCGCCAACCGGCTCGACCTGCGCGGCCCCGCCTACACGGTCGACGCGGCCTGCGCCTCGTCCCTGCTGGCGGTCGCCCAGGCCGTGGGCGAGCTGACCGCCGGACGCTGCGACGTGATGCTCGCCGGAGGCGTGCACCACTGCCACGACGTGACGCTGTGGTCGGTGTTCGCCCGGCTCGGGGCCCTCTCCCCGAGCCAGCGGATCCGCCCCTTCCACCGGGACGCGGACGGCGTGCTGATGGGCGAGGGCACCGCCGTGCTCGTCCTCAAGCGGCTGGCCGACGCCGTCCGGGCCGGCGACCGGGTGTACGCGGTGGTCCGGGGCACCGGCGTGGCCGGCGACGGGCGTGCCGCCGCCCTGGTGAACCCGGACCCGGACGGTCAGACGCGGGCGGTCCGGCTCGCCTGGGAGGCGGCCGGCCTGGATCCCGCCGCGCCCGGCGCGATCGGGCTGCTCGAAGCGCACGGCACCGGAACGCCCAACGGGGACGCGGCCGAAATCACCACGTTGCGACGGGTGTTCGGCACTCCGCGTGAACCGGACGCGGTCATCGGCTCGGTCAAGTCGATGATCGGCCACACCATGCCCGCGGCGGGCGCCGCCGGCCTGGTCAAGGCCGCTCTCGCGCTCCACCACCGCGTGCTGCCGCCCACCCTGCACTGCGACGACCCCCACCCCGGGCTGCTCGCCACCCGCTTCCGCCCGTCCCCGGTGGCCCGCCCCTGGGAGGCCGGTCCCGAGACCGACGTGCGTCGGGCGGGGGTGAACGCCTTCGGCTTCGGCGGCATCAACGCCCATGTGGTGCTGGAGGAGTTCCGCCCGTCGGTGGGGAAGAGGCGTTCCGCGTCCGCGGGGCTCCGGGTCGACGAGCCCGAACCGGTCCTGCGGCTCGCGGCGGACTCGGCGGAGGGGCTGCGCGCGCTGCTCGACAGCGAGGACGCCCGGCTGCGTGCCGCGACGGACGCCGGCACCGGAGGCGTCCGGCTGGCCGTGGCCGGGCCCGGAACCGACCGTCTCGCCCTCGCCCGTAAAGTGGTCGCCCGCGGCACGGCCTGGGGAGGCCGCCGCGAGGTGTGGTTCGCGCCCAGGCCGCTGCTCGGGCCGGCCGGCGGCCGTACCGCCTTCCTCTTCCCCGGCCTGGAGGCCGGTTTCACCCCGCAGGGCGAGGACGTCGCCCGCCACTTCGGGCTGCCCCGCCCCACCTGGCAGCAGGCCCGCGTCGGCGCCGTGGCCGAACACGGCGCCGCCGTCGTCGACCTCGGCCGGCTCCTCGCCACCGCGCTCCGCCGCTGCGGCATCACCCCCGACGCCCTGGCCGGGCACAGCGTGGGGGAGTGGACCGCCATGGCCGTCGGCGGAATCTTCGCCGACAAGGAAGTCGACGCCTTCCTGAGGGACTTCGACCCCCTGACGCTGCGGGTCCCCGACCTGGTCTTCACGGCCTTCGGAGCGCCCGCCGAGCAGGTGGAGGCGGCCATGTCCGGGATCCGCGGCGTGGCCCTCTCCCACGACAACGCCCCGCACCAGTCCGTGGCCTGCGGCCCCGCGGCCCAGGTGGAGAAGGTCGCGGAACGGCTGGGCCGCGCGGGTGTGCTCGGCCGTACGCTGCCCTTCGCGTCCGGCTTCCACACGCCCATGCTGATGCCCTATCTCGGGCCGATCCGGGAGGCGATGCGGCGCTTCGCCCTGCACCGCCCCTCGGTGCCGGTCTGGTCGGGCACCACCTGCGCACCGTTCCCCGCGCAGGAGGCCGAAATCCGTGAGGTGACGGTACGTCACCTTGTGGAACCGGTCCGATTCCGCGGCCTGGTCGCATCCCTCCACACGGCCGGGTTCCGGGCCTTCGTCCAGGCGGGCCAGGGCCAGTTGCCCGCCCTCGTCGACGACATCCTCGCCGACCGCGAGCACCTGGCGGTCACCGTCGGAAGCACCGACGGCGACGGCCTTGGTCCGCTGCGCCGGGCGGCGGCCGGTCTGTGGGCGTACGGGGCGGAACCCGACCTCGCCGCCCTGGCCCCCGGGGCGGGCCGCTCCGCCGGCACCGTCCCGCTGCCGCCCACGGCACCGGCCCACCCGGGCGTACGGCTCGGCCTGGACGCCGGGCCGGTCCGTCTCGAACCGGCCACCAGGGACCGGCTGCGGACGGAACTGCGCGCCGCCCTCACCGGTGCGAGAGCGCCCGGTACCGGTCAGCTCGACGCCGCCGCACGGCGGTTCCCGGAGGCAGCCGAGCTGCGCGCCCTGCTGACCGAGACGGCCGGCACGGCCGCGGCCCTCTTCGCGGCGCACTCCACTCGCGGCGCGGCCGCGCAGTCCTCCGCCCCCGGCACGCCGGCGCCGGTGGCCGGTCCGGAGTCCGAGGGCGCGACCGGAGACCCCGCCCCCGGCCCGGCCGGGGCGGCCCCCCGGTGGCCGGAAGAGGCCCCGTCCGCCGCGGCCGCCCCCGGCGCGGCGTTGCCGCCTCCCGCGCGGACCACCACGCTCAGAGTGGCCCTCGACACCATGCCCTACCTCACCGACCACTGCTTCTACCACCAGCGGCCGGACTGGCCCGACATCGGCGACCGCTGGCCCGTCGTCCCCGCGACGACCATGATCCGGCACATGACCGACGCGGCGGCCGCGTCCGGCGCCGGTGTCACGGTCGCCGTCCGCGGCGCCCGCTTCCTCGCCTGGCTGGTCGCCGAGCCCGCCGTCGACGTGACCATGACCGTCCGGAGCGTCCCCGGACGCCCGGGCCGCCACACCGTGGACTTCGGCCCGTACGCGCGCGCCGAGACCGAAACGGCGCCTCGGTACCCGGCGCCGCCGGCCCGCTGGAGCGTGCCGGCCGGCGAGGAGGCGCCCACCGTGTCCGCCCGGCGCATGTACGACCAGCGCTGGATGTTCCACGGTCCGCTCTTCCAGGGCGTCACCGCGGTCACCGGACTCGGCGCACGGCACGTCCGGGGCGTGCTCACCGTTCCGCCCGCGCCCGGTGCGCTCCTCGACAGCGCCGGACAGCTCCTCGGCTACTGGCTGATGGCCACCCGTTCCGACCGCACGGTGGTCCTGCCGGTCGGGATCCGCGAGATCCGTTTCCACGGCCCCGAACCCGCCACCGGCGAGCGCCTCGACTGCCACGTCCGCATCACCGACCTCACCGAGACCCGGCTGGCGGCGGACGTCCAGCTCAGCCGGCGCGGAACCGTCCGGTGCGAGATCACCGGCTGGGAGGACCGCCGGTTCGACTCGCCGGCCGCCGCCGACGCCATCCGGCGCAGGCCCGGGGACAGCACCCTCGCCCGGATTCAGCCCGGCGGCTGGCACCTGGTCTTCGAGCACTGGCCCGACCCTGCCTCCCGTGACCTGGCGATGCGCAACCTGCTGGGCGGTGCCGAACGCGACGCCTACGCGGCCCGCCCGGCGCGCGGCAGAGCGCAGTGGCTGCTCGGCCGGATCGCCGCCAAGGACGCCGTACGCCACCACCTGTGGCGGCACGGCGCGGGCCCCGTCTTCCCCGCGGAGATCCGGGTGCGCAACGACGACACCGGCCGGCCGTACGCGGAAGGGGTGCACGGCCGCGAACTGCCGCTCCTCGACCTGTCGCTCGCCCACTGCGCGGAAGCCGCGGTCGCCCTGGCCCGCCCGTCGGACGCCGCGCCCACGGGCACCGGCCCCGGCATTGGCCCCGGCGTCGGCATCGACATCGAGGAGATCACCGAGCGGCCGGCGGCCACCCGCGACGCGGTCCTGGCCCCCGGGGAACTCCCGCTCCACGACCGCCTCGGCGGTGACGCGCGCGCCCTCACCCGCTTCTGGACGGCCAAGGAGGCCGCGGCCAAGGCCGAGGGCACCGGTCTGCACGGCAGGCCGCGCGACTTCCGCGTCACCGCCGCGGACGGGGACCGGATGACGGTCCGCACGCCCTCCGGCCGTACCCACTCCGTGTCCCTCGCCGAGGTCGGCAACCCGGCGGGCCTGCCGCCCCGCCGCTACGTCGTCGCCTGGACCGAGGACGCCCACCGGCAGCACCACGAGGAGAGTCCCTCATGACCACCACCCCCACGCCCGACGCCGTCACCCCCCTCCCCGGGACCGACGAGAGCGCCGTCCTCGCCGAGCTCACGGAGGCCCTGCACGCCGTCATCCCCGAACTCGCGCTGGAGAGCACGCCCGTCACCATGGAGACCCGCTTCGTCGAGGACCTCGACCTGGAGTCCATCGACCTGGTCACCCTCACCGCCGAACTGGGGCGCCGCTACGGCGACCGGGTCGACTTCCCGGCCTTCTTCGCCTCCCTCGAACTCACCGAGGTCATCGAGCTCTCCGCCGGGCGGCTGGTCCGGTACGTCGCAGGGCGTACGAGGTGACGACGGCCCGCCGCCCGCGCCTCAACGTCGCCCGCGTCGGACCACCCGGCGGGACCACCGCCGTCCTGGTCCACGGCATCGCCACCGACAACCTGACCAGCTACTACTTCACCGTGGCCGCGGCGCTCGCCGAGGCCGGACACGACGTGGTGATGTACGACCAGCGTGGCCACGGCCGCAGCGAACGCCCCGCCGCCGGCTACCGGCTGGAGGACTTCACGGGCGACCTCGCCGCCCTCGTCGACGGCCTGGACACCACCGGTCCCGTCCACCTGGTCGGGAACTCCTTCGGCGGCACCGTCGCCTTCGACTACGCCCTGAGCCACCCCGACCGCGTCGCCGGCCTCGTCGTCGTGGAGTCCGAGCCGCCCACCGCGGCCTGGGCCGCGAAGATGAGCGGCATCCTCGCGGACTCCGCGGGCAGCCTCCACGACGCGCGCGCCCTGCCCTGGATCGAGCGGAACTACGGCCGGCACTCGGCCCGGCTGGTCCGCCAGGCCCGCCCGCTGCTGCGGGAGACGACGATCGCCGCCGACATCGCGGCCAGCCGGATCCCCACCGAGGAACGCTGGCGGGAGCTCGACCTGCCCGTCCTCGCGGTGTACGGCAGCACCTCCGACCTCGCCGGCACGGCACCGTGGCTGGAGTCCCTGCTCCCCGACTGCCGCACCCACCGGATCGCGGGCCACGGCCACTCCGTCCTCGTGAACGCCCCCCGGGCCGTCGGGACGCTCCTGCTCGACTGGATCCGCGACGGTCACCGGGCGAAGGCGGCGCGCGTATGAGGCGGCCGAGGCGATTCCTCTTCGTCGTGCCGCCGCTCGTCGGACACGTCAACCCGGCCGTCGCGGTGGCCACCGAACTCACCCGGCGCGGACACCGGGTCGCCTGGGCCGGTCTCCCCGGGCCCGTCGGGGACCTGGCCGGACCCGGCGCCGAGATCCACCCCTGTGACGCACCCCGCGACCTCCACCGGCCGCCCGATCTGCGCGGGGCCGCCGCACTGCGCTTCCTGTGGCAGGACTTCCTCGTCCCGCTCGCCACGGCGATGGCGCCCGGGGTCGAACGGGCGGCCGCCGTCTTCCGCCCGGACGTGATCGTCGCCGACCAGCAGGCACTTGTCGGCGCCCTGACGGCCGAGCGGCTCGGCATCCCCTACGCGACCTCCGCCACCACCTCCGCCGAGTTCTCCGCCGTCCTCGCCGGAATGCCGAAGGTGGCGGAATGGATCCACGGACTGCTGGCCGGACTGCGCGCCACGCTCGGCGACCCGGCACGCACCCACGACCTCCGCTTCTCGCCCGACCTCGTCCTCGCCTTCACCACCACCGCCCTGGCGGACGGGTGCGCCGCGCCCCCGCAGACCCGCTTCGTGGGGCCCGCCCTCGCCCGGCGGTCCGACACGGCGCCCTTCCCCTGGGAGCGGCTCGACCCGGCACGGCACACCGTCCTGGTGTCCCTCGGCACCGCCAACACCGACCTCGGCGGCCGGTTCCTCACCGAGTGCGCGGCGGCCGTACGGGACCGCTCGCCGCGCCTCCAGGCCGTCGTCGCCGACCCGGGCGGGGCGCTCGCCGGCACCTCGGACGACACGGTGCTGGCCGTGCCGAGCATGCCGCAACTCGCCCTGCTGCGGCGGGCGTCGGCGGTCGTCTGCCACGCCGGGCACAACACCGTCGCGGAGTCCCTGCTGCACGGGGTGCCCCTGGTCGTCGCCCCCATCCGGGACGACCAGCCCGTGATCGCCGCACAGGTCACCGCGGCCGGTGCCGGGATCCGGATCCGGTTCGGCCGCGGCGACCGCCAGGTGATCGGCGCCGCACTGGACGCCGTGCTCACCGAGCCCGGGTACCGCGCGGCCGCCCACCGCGTCCGGGACTCCTTCCGCGCCGCGGGAGGCGCCGCCGCGGCCGCCACGCACCTCGAAGAGGCCGCCGTACGTTGGGCGGAAGCCGAGCCCACCCCTGCCCCCACCCGACGAGGAGAACCGGGAAGACCATGAACCGGACCCAGGAGGTAGACCGGCTCCGTGCCGATTACCAACGTGAACTCGCCCTCGGCACCGACCGCTTCCACGAACCGAGACGCACCACCTGCCCCTGGTGCGGCTCCTCCCGCCTGCGCACCCGCCTGCGCACCGTCGACCTGCTCCAGCACAAGCCCGGCACCTTCGTGGTCGACCAGTGCCGCGCCTGCTCCCACTCCTTCCAGAACCCCCGGCTCACGCCCGAGGGACTGGACTTCTACTACCGGGACTTCTACGACGGCCTGGGAGCCGAGCAGGCGGCGTGGATCTTCGACAGCAAGGGCAGCCGCAGGCGCTACCTCGCCAGTGCCCGCGCCCTCCTCCCGTTCGGCACGCCCCGCCGCTGGCTGGACGTCGGCACCGGGCACGGGCACTTCCCGCGGACGGCCGCGACGGTCCATCCGGCCACCGACTTCGACGGCCTCGACGTCGGCGAAGGAGTCAAGGAGGCCCGGCGCCAGGGCCGGATCGCCGAGGCGCACCGCGGCCTCCTCACCGAGCTCGCCCCCAAGCTGGAGGGCACGTACGACACGGTGAGCATGTTCCACTACCTGGAGCACACCACCGACCCGCGCGCGGAACTGACCGCCGCCCGTACGGCCCTCGCCCCCGGCGGGCACCTGATCGTCGAGGTCCCGGACCCGGAGTGCCTGGCGAGCGCGGTCCTGGGCCGCTGGTGGTTCCCGTACTTCCAGCCCCAGCACCTGCACCTCATGCCGCTCGCCAACCTCCGCCGCGAGCTGGGAGCACTCGGCTACACCGTCGTCGCCGTCGAACGACAGGAACCGCACATCCCGTTCGACTTCACCGGCGCCGCGCTCCTCGCCCTCGCGCACGCCCTGCCGCCCGCCGACGACCCCTGGCGCGCCACCCCGCCCAGCAATCTCCAGCGGAGGGCCCGTACGGCCCTGTTCTGGTCGGCCGTGCCCGTGCTGGCCGGTGTGTACGGCGCGGAACAGCTGCTCGCGCCGCTCCTCCGCCGGACGCGGCTCTCCAACGCGTACCGCGTCGTGGCACGCGCCGGGGCCGCGGCCTGACCGGCCGGGTCCCGCTACGCGGTCAGGCGAACCGCAGCAGCGTCACCGCGGGGGAGACGGACCGGAAGACCGGCACCAGGTGCTGGTACCGGACGAGCCGGCCCGTCACCCCGCGGCCGCGCGGCATGGTCAGCGCCCGCACATCCGTGATCCGCGGGTGCACCGCGTACAGCCGGGAGCGGTCGCCCGGCGCCATCGACCAGCGCATCGGCGGAATGGCCAGCTCACCGATGCGGATCTTCCCTTCGCGCGTCAGCCGGGTGATCCAGCGGGGCATCGAGTCCAGGACCAGCGCCCCGCCCGGCAGCCGTTCGGCACACGCGGCGATGATGTCCCGCACCTCGCGGGGCCGCAGGTACATCATCAGCGCCTGTGCGGTCACGATCGTGCCCCGTTCCGGGGCGTCGATCTCGTCGAGCCAGCTCAGATCGGCGGCGGACCGGGCGAGGACCCGCGCCCGCGGGTGCTCCGGCAGCAGGGCGCGCCGCAACCCGGCGGCCTCCGGCAGGTCGACGCTCAGCCAGCGCAGCCGCCCGTTGTCCACCCGCCAGAACCCGGTCTCCAGGCCTTCGCCGAGCGCGACGACGGTCGCCTCCGGACGCCGCTCGGTGTACTGCCGCACCGCCCGGTCGAAGGTCAGCGAACGCAGGCCCTGCACCTGGGAGAAGAGCGGATGCGGCGGTCCCAGCCGTTTCTCGAAGGGGTAGTCGAGCTTCCGGACCAGCGCCTCGGCCATCGGATCGGCCAGCACCGGATCGGCGTGCTCCGCCTCGCAGGCCCGGTTCCACAAGGTCCACAACAGCGTCTCCGGGAGGCCGCTCAACTCCACCTTGACCTTGGCTCCTTCGGCCCCGGCCACGGCACCGCCGCCCCGCCCGCGCTCAGCGCTCGTCGTCACACCCCGAGCCTACAAGCGGGCCCGGTGGTCCGGGGGCGGGACAACGCGGTTGCCGCGCCCGGCTGTCCAGGCGCAGCGGCCGCTGGTACTGATGAGCCGTCAGTGAAGTCGGCATTAGGTCGGCATGAGGATGAAAGAAGTTGTCGGCAGAGGTCCAAGCTTTGGAAGCAGGCTGTCCCTGATGCGGCTGTCGAACCGCCGGGCGCCCAGGCCGGTTCGGCGAGGGACTGGGCCGGAAGGCCACGGCTGCGGCGAGCAGCCTGGCCCTTACGCGTTTGCCCGGTTCAGCGCACCCTTCCTCGCGGTTTGAGCGCCACCGGCGGCAGTTCGGGAGCAGGCAGTCGGGGCCCGTCGTAGCCGTCCACGGTGCCGAATCGGGAGCCGTTCATCCAGTCCGAACGGGCCTGTGCGATATCCTCGTGGGAACGACCGACCAAGTTCCACCACATGACCAGGTGTTCCTCGAACGGCTCGCCGCCCAGCAGCATGAACGCGCTGTCCGTGGTGGCTCGCAGCGGGAGTTCGCGGCGTCCGCAGCCCAGGTAGAGCAGGGAGCCGGGGGCGAGCCGGACGCCGTCCACCTCGGCTTCGCCCGACATCGTCAGTGCCGCGTACTCGAAGTCGGGCTCGACGGGGAGGCGTGCCGAGGCGCCCGCGGCGAGGGTGATGTCGGCGCCGACGATCGGGGTGAAGGTGGTGCCGGGGGAGCGGGCGCCGTCGAGTTCGCCGAGGATGACGGTGGCGTCGAGGCCGCCGCCGTGGACCCGCGGCAGGTCCGTGTGGTGCTCCCACATGGGCGCCCGGTGCCGGTCGGCGTCGGGCAGGGCCACCCACAACTGCGCGCCGTGCAGCAGGCGGGCGTGCTCGCGCGGCGACTCCTCGGAGTGGGCGATGGCCCGACCGGACGTCATCAGCCCCAATTCCCGCGGCCGCACCGTCTGCAGGCTGCCGAGGCTGTCACGGTGCAGGACCTCGCCCTCGTGCAGCCAGCTGACGGTCTGCAGACCCATGTGCGGATGCGGCGCCACCTGCATCCCCGGCCGGCCGGCGATGTCGTCGGGCCCGTAGTGGTCGACGAAGCACCAGGCGCCGATCATGCGCCGTCCCATGCCGGGCAGCAGCCGCCGGACCATGGTGCTCTCACCCAGCGGGACGCTCTTCGCCCGCAGCAGCTCGTGCACGGGACGCGCGGTGACGTCCTCCCGGCCGCCGCACGGAGTGGGAGCCGGATGAAGATCGAGGTTGCTCATGGCAGCACTGTGCCATGGGCGGTGTCCGGTCACCGCAGGCCGTCGGGATTCCGCTGTCTTCCCGCGACCCGCGTCGTGGCAGCGCGGCGGACCGGGCGGATTCCGGGAGGGTGGCCTGTGGCAGCCGTGGCATACGGCACCACCGTGACGGAAGGACAGGAGCCTCCATGAGCCGGAAACCCGCACCCCGCGTCCGCGTGCGACGTGTCTACGACCCTCCCGAGCCCGCCGACGGCACCCGGGTCCTGGTCGACCGCCTCTGGCCGCGCAGCCTCGCCAAGGAGGACGCGCACGTCGACGAGTGGCCCAAGGAGCTCACGCCCTCCACCGAGCTGCGCCGGTGGTACCACGGTCACGACGGCGCGTTCGACGAGTTCCGCCGCCGCTACGAGGCCGAACTCGCCGCGCCCGAGGCGGCCGAGGCCCTCGGGCGTCTGCGCGGCCTCGTCGCCGAAGGCCCCGTCACCCTCCTGACCGCGGCCAAGGACCCGGCCCACAGCCATACGGAGGTGCTGCGCGGGCACCTCGGAGGGTGAAGGGCTGCAGGGACTTCAGGGGCATCGGGGACCATACGAGGCCGGTCGCGCGCTCGCCTCGGCGGGGACCGGGAGCGGACCGGCCGCGCACGTCGTGTCGCGTCCGGGCGCCCGGCCCGTCAGCAGGTACTCGGTGAGGCCCGCATCGGCGCCCCGGTCCCGACGGCCTGGTGCCTCCCCGGGATTACTCGATCCACTTCCGGTCGAGCGCCATGCTCCGGATCCTGTCCAGGCTGAGCGGCGGCTCGGAACGGGTGACCGGACCGCTCTCCGCGAAGGAGTTGATTTCCCGGACCAGGACGCGACGGCCGTCCTTGCGGAGGGTGTCGGCGGTCCAGACGACGGCGTCGCCTCCCTTCTCCGACGGGGTGCGGGTGACCTTGACCCGGGTCCCGTCCGGCAGGGGCCGGGCGCGGCAGTCGTCGCCGGCGTCGGACGGGCAGGTCATATGGCCGTCCAGCGCCTCCGCCATGCCGTCCTGCACATCCACTTCGATCATCGACTTGCCGTGGCCGTCGTCGTACACGAGTTGGACGAGGGCGTCGTCGGAGTGCAGATCCGTGATCCGGCCGCCGGGCGGCAGCAGGGAGAGCAGCACCCGGGCCAGGCGCCCGTCCGAGGCGGTGGGTTTCCCGGACGAGGAGGGGGCGCCGGCCGGCGGCAGGGCGTCGACGGCCTTGTGCCACGCCGGACTCCGCACGATCGAACCCAACTGGTCGAGGGTGAGGGCCGGGTCGGCGCCGCTCTCCGTGGCCTTCTCCTCGCCGCCCCCGAACTCCTGGAGCAGCAGGGACACGCCGTCCTTGGTGACGAGCTCGGCGTACCAGCGCCGCTGGCCGGTGTCGCCGGTGGGGCGGGTGAAGGACCGGGTGGTGTACAGCGTTCCCCCGCCGGGGAGTTCGCGCGCCTCGCACCGGTCGTACGGGCGGACCTGGACGGGCAGGCAGCCGTCCGGCCGGTCGCCTGGGTTCAGCCGCCGGATCGCGATGTCGAGAGCGGTGGCGCCGTGCGCGCCGGTGTAGGTGAGCTTGGCGGTCAGGGCCTGCCCGGCGTCCCCCGAGCCGGTCCCGCTCGCGCCCGTGACGGTGCCGCCCTTCGGCAGCAGGCTCGTGAGCGTCGCCACCATCTCCTGCCCGCTGACGCGGGTGGGGGACGGCCGCGCGGTGCGGGGGGCCGCGGGGCGGACGTCCTCGGCCGGCGTGGCCCCGCCGGCCCCGCCGGTGTCCAGCAGCAGGGTGCCGCCGAGCGCGACGAGCGTCAGCGTGGCGGCCCCGGCACCGGCCTGGAGGAAGCGGGCCCGGCGCAGCCGGCGCCCACGCGCGGTGGCGCGGTCGACCAGGCCGGGGGAGGGCGGCGGGCAGGCTTCGGCCGCGTTCTTCAAGGCGGCGGACAGCCGCCGTGCCAACGCGTCGTCGTGGTCGTCGAGGGGCATGGACAGCTCCGTTCGTACGGCTCGAACAGCGGTGACCGGGCAGCAAAGGTGGTGCCGGGCACCTCGGTGGATCCGCGGTGGGAAGGGGGGAGTGGGGCGGGTCAGCGGACGGCCGGCTCGGACAGCTCGTCCCCGAGCAGCTCGCGCAACCGCCGCAGGGCCCGCAGGCTCCGCACCCGTACCGCGCCCTGCGAGATCTTCATCGCCGCGGCGGTCTCTTCGACCGTCCGGTCCTCCCAGTAACGCAGTACGAGCACGGCACGGTCCTTGGCGGCCAGCCGCGCCAGACCGTCCAGCAGCGTCAGCCGCAGCTCGACGTCGTCGGCGCGGCCGGCGGAGTCCGGGAAACAGTCGCTGGGGCGCTCGCGCGAACTGCGCAGCCGCCGGTGCGAGAGGAACGTCCGTACCAGCACGGTGTGCGCGTAGGCGACGGGCGACTGCCGGCGGTCGATCCGGCGCCACGACCGGAACATCTTGGCGAGGGTCTCCTGGACCAGGTCCTCCGCGAGGTGCCAGTCACCGCCGGTCAGCAGGCATGCCGTGCGGAACAGATAGCCGCTGCGCGCGGTCGCGAACTCCAGGTAGTCGCCGGGTGCTTCCCCCACCGTGTTTCCTTCCGTGATCCGATCTCTCCCCCTGTACGCGGTGGGGGGCGTCCGGCGTTACACGGAATCTTCACCGGTGCGCGGGTGACGTCCGCCGGGCGGCGAGGTCGCCTCCGCGTGGGTCCGTTCCGCGCGGGTCCGTCCCGGCCGTGGTCGGCCGCCCGGCCGCGTCGTCACCGCGGTCGGCCCGCGGCGCCCGGCCGCGTCGTCACCGAGGTCGGCCCGCGGCGCCCGGCCGCGTCGTCACCGAGGTCGGCCCGCGGCGCCCGGCCGCGTCGTCACCGCGGTCGGCCCGCGGCGCCCGGCCGCGTCGTCACCGAGGTCGGCCCGCGGCGCCCGGCCGCGTCGTCACCGAGGACGGCTCGCGGTGCCCGGTGGCGCCGTCACCGCGGACGGCCCGCGGTGCCCGGCGCGAGCAGCCGGTCCAGGGCGCGGCGGGTACGGGCCGGGGCCTCCGGGTCGGCGAGGAGCTGCAACTCCTGGTTGAGCGCGAGGTAGCAGCCGACGAGTTCGTACGTCACCTGCTCGGGGTCGGTGCCGGCGGGCAGGTCACCGGCCGCGACCGCGTGGCGGACCTCGGCCGCGAGGCGGCGGCGCCAGACGCGGCTGAGACGCACCACCGCGTCGCGCACCCGGCCGCCCCGGGCGTCGAACTCCACGGAGGCGGTGGTGAAGAGGCACCCGCCGGGGAAGACGGCGCGCTCGTGCTCCAGGTAGCCGATCCACGCCTCGCACACGGCGCGCAGCCGCGGCAGGCCCGGCGCGGCGTCCTCGGCGGGGTGCCAGACGGCATGGGCGAAGACCGCGGAGGCGCCCTCCAGAACGGCGAGCTGGAGGGTCTCCTTGGTGCCGAAATGGCCGAGGACACCGGCCTTGCTCATGCCCAGGTCGGTGGCGAGCCGCCCGAGGGTCAGCCCCTCCAGGCCCTCCACCGAGGCGATCGCGATGCCGCGGTCGATGATGCGCCGGCGGGTGGAGCGGGCTTCGGCGGCGGACTTGCGTGGGCTCATCCGGCCATCCTAGTCATCCGGGCGGCATTTAGCTTCCGATCGGTCGGTTGCTATATTCCGGCGTGGCGGTGCCTCGCCCGGCCGGACCCCGGGTGCGCCGCCCTTCCTGTCGAGTCGCAGCGAAGCAGACCGAAGCAAGCAGCGAAGCAGACCGAAGCAAGGAGAACGACCGTGCCGGGATCCCGTATCGCCGCCCTGGGCCACTACCAGCCGTCGCGCGTCCTGACCAACGACGACCTGGCGGGCATGGTCGACACCAGTGACGAGTGGATCCGCCGCCGGACCGGCATCGCCACCCGGCGGATCGCCGCCGAGACCGAGTCGGTCGCCGACATGGCGACCGCCGCGGCGGCCAAGGCCCTCGCCGCGGCCGGCCTGGCGCCCTCCGACATCGACCTGGTCACGGTGGCGACCTGTACCGCCGTCGACCGCTGCCCGTCGACCGCCGCCCAGGTGGCCGGACGCCTCGGCATCCCCTCGGCCGTCGCGTACGACCTCAACAACGGCTGCGCCGGCTTCTGCACCGCCCTTGCCACCGCCGACCACTCCGTCCGCGCCGGCGCCGCCCGCCACGCCCTGGTCATCGGCGCGGAGAAGATGTCCGACGTCACCGACTGGACCGACCGCGGCACCTGCGTCCTGCTCGGCGACGGCGCGGGCGCGGCCGTCGTCAGCGCCGCCGGCCACGAGGGGATAGGCCCGGTCGTCTGGGGCTCGGACCCGACGCGCGCCGACGCCGTCCGGCTCGTCGGCGACTGGCACCCGCGCTTCGCCCAGGAGGGCCAGACCGTCTTCCGCTGGGTCACCGCCGAACTCCCGGCCCTCGCCCGCGAGGCGTGCCGCCGCGCCGGGCTCGCCCCGTCCGACCTGGCGGGCCTGGTCACCCACCAGGCCAACCTGCGCATCATCGAGTCCGTCGCCCGCCAACTCGACCTGCCCGACAGCGTGGTGGTCGCCCAGGACGTCGTCGACTCCGGCAATACCTCCGCCGCGTCCGTGCCCCTCGCCCTCGCCAAACTGACCGAGCGCGGCGAACTGCCCAGCGGCGGACCGGTCCTGCTGATGGCCTTCGGCGGCGGGATGTCCTGGGCGGGGCAGATTGTCACGTGCCCTTGAGGGGGGAGCGTTCCGGGCCGGTGCTCACTCATGCCTCCGGCGGGCGTCGGAGGTAGGTGGTCGGCGCGGCCGCCGCGCCATCCGCGCCTGTCAGGTCGCCTGCCGCGGGTTTCCGCGGAGATTGGCGACGGTGCGGGCGGGGACCACGGCGTCGTGCGGAGGCACAGGGCGGTCGGAGTCGGTGGGGCCCCGGGGGAGAAAGACCGGGTCAGCCGCGCGTCGCGGTCTCCGAGGGGAGTTCGCCGAAGCGGGCGCGGTACTCGCGGGCGAAGCGGCCCAGGTGCGCGACGCCCCACCGGTAGGCGATCGTGCCGACAGGGTCGGTGGAGGCGAGGATGTCCTCGCGGATCCGGTCGAGCCGCAGGCCGCGGACGTAGGCCATGGGCGGCAGGCCGAGCCGGTCGCGGAACGCGGCGCTGAGGGTCCGCGGACTGCAGCCCGCGGCGTCGGAGATGCCGCCGAGGCTGATGCGCTCGGCGAGGTTCGCTTCGATGTACGCGAGGGCCGCCCGCAAGGAGCGCGGTAGGCCGGGTCGCGGACCGTCGCGCAGCTCGTCGGTGTGCGAGTGCGGCTGGGCCAGGAGCAGGGCGGTGACGAGGCAGCGCAGCTGGCCGCGCCGCAGCTCCGCGCGCTGGAACAGGGGGTCTCCCGAGTCGAGCTGTTCGACGAGGGAGTGGATCAGCAGTCGCACCGCCCGGCCCTTGGACCCCGCCAGGTCGAGGGCGAAGTCGAAGCGCACGGTGGACGCCGGCGGACGCCCGGTCAGCGCGGTGAACTCCCGCCGGACCAGGGCGGCGTCGATCCGCAGGCCCAGGAACCGCGTCCGCCGGCTGGGCAGGGGCCGCAGTTCCTGGGTGTCCCCGGGGTTGGCGACTCCCGCCGTCGACTCGTCGAGGGTCGCCCGCAGGCCCCCGCACGAAGCCGAGATGGCCCCGCACACACCGACGTTGACGAAGTAGGAGCCGCCGTCACGGCCCCCGGCCGGGGCGACGCGCACATCGAGCGGCGAGGCGAAGCAGCCCACCGCGAAGTCGTGCGCGGCCGTGCCGCGCAGTTCGTGCTCGCCGCCGCTCAGCTCGCCCAGGGGCGATGTGGCGATCGCCCCGCCGAACAGCCGGGCGGCGGCGTCGAGCAGGTCGACGGGGTTGCGAGACCTGGTGATGAGGTGGTTGCGCAGCGGCGTCGGCACGGTGGTGTCGGTCATCTCTCCAGGATCTATCGGCGGCCATGGCCACCGGGCCCGCCCCTTGCCTCGGCCCCTCCGGACGCGCGGCCCGCCGCTTCCCTCGGGGCCCCTCGCCGATGTGACCGCCGGGGAACGACCGGGCCGCCTTGGGGCGTCGTACCAGCGCGCCCTCGCGGTCGCCGTTCCCTCGCGGTCGCCGCGCTCCGTGGTCCCGCGCGCCCGGCTCGCGAAGTCCTCCGCCCCCGCCGGCCGGTGCCCGGCCCCCAGGGCTCCGGATCGACGGGCCGGACGGTCATGCGGGCTCGGCCATCAGCCGGTGGCAGGAATCGACCAGCGGGTACGCCACGTGGTGGCGCCGCGCCCGTTCCAGGCGGACGATCGCCACCGAGGTCTCGACGAGCGTCCGGCACCGTCGCGCGCGCCGGCCGGCGAACGCCCGGAGCGCCGCGCCGACGGACTCGTGCCGCACGAGCTCCCGGGCCAGCACGAGCCCGTCCTCGACGGCCAGGGCGGTGCCGCCGGCCGTCTGCGGTGCGGGCGCGTGCGCCGCGTCGCCGATCAGCACGCTGTTGCCCCGGTTCCAGGCGCCCGCCACGAGCATGGTCAGCACCGGGCGGCGCACCACCGATTCCGACGTGGACACCAGGGCGCGGATCTCCTCCACCCGGCCCGGGAAGGGGGCCAGCAATCGCCGCAGGCGCGGGGCGAGTTCGGCGTCGGGCAGGACGCTCCGCTCGGCACCGTTCTCCGTGTTCTCCGTGTTCTCCGTCAGGAACACGTACGCCTGCCCGTCCGAGAGGGGCACGAGACCGGCGGCGCCGGCCTTCCCCGCGAACTGGTGGATCCCGGTGGCCCACGGCGGGCGTGGTACCAGAGCCCGCCAGACCACCTGCCCGTGACAGCCGGGCGAGGTCTCCAGCCCCAGCAGACCCCGTGTCGTCGAGCGGATCCCGTCCGCGCCCACCAGCAGCGCGGCTCGCCGTGCCGTCCCGTCCGACAACCGTACGCGGACCGGTTCCCGCTCCGGATCCACCGCGGTGACGGTCACTCCGTGGCGGACCACCACACCGCGCCGCTCGGCTTCCGCGCGCAGGACGCCGTGCAGTGCGGGACGGGCGATACCGGCCATGGCCGGCCGCCGCGCACCGATCAGGCGCGGCAACCGGACCTCACCCACGGGCTCACCGCGCACGTCCACACGCGTGATCGTGCTCATGCCGTAGCCCTCGGCCAGACACGTGTCCGCGAGACCCAGCGCGTCCAGCGCGCGCAGCGAAGGGCCGGTGAGGCACAGCCCCCAACCGGAAGCCGCCTCCGGCGGTCCGGCCTCGGCGATCTCCACCTGCCATCCCTCGCGTGCCAGGGCGGTGGCCGCTGCCAGACCGGCCACGCCCGCACCCACGATCACGGCCGTCCGCGCATCGCGACAGTTCTCCATGTACGTACGCCTCCAGAACGCCGATTCCCTCCGGAACCGTAGGGCGCGTCGGCCCTCCGCCTTATCCGAATCGGGCGACGGCCGTCCGCTGTCGGCAAGCGGCCCCCGGACACCCCGGGGCATGCGGGGAGTTGGCCCCCCGCGCGCAAGCAACAGGGGCACGGCGCACCGCCATCGGACGGGGGCCGGGGAGCGCGTCACGGCGCACATACACCCGGGATGCGCTTCCCCCGTTCGGGTGAGACCGCGGACGAGGGCCGCGCGTCCGGAGGGGCCGTGGCTACCGTGGCCCGGTCGGGCTGTGGCGCTGGGGGGCGGACGTGGAGCTGAAACGGTGGCTGGCGTACGGGGTCGAGGCGTTCGAGGCGTGGACCCGGTCGTACGAGGAGTACACGGCCCACCCGGCCATGGAGGTCACCGAGGACGCCTGCGCCGAGGCGTTCGCCGAACTGGCCGGCAGGCTGCGCGGCAGCTACCCGTTCTTCCACCCCTGCTACGCGGGACAGATGCTCAAGCCCCCGCATCCGGCCGCCGTCGCCGGATACCTCGCCGCGATGCTCGTCAACTCCAACAACCACGCGCTGGACGGCGGCCCCGCCACCTCCGCCCTGGAGGAGGAGGCCGTCGCTCAACTGGCCTCCATGCTGGGCCTGGGGGAGACCTTTCTCGGGCATCTCACCAGCAACGGCACCCTGGCGAACCTGGAGGCGCTGTTCGTCGCCCGGGAGAGCCGGCCCGGACGTTCCGTCGCGGTCGGTGCCGAAGCCCACTACACCCACGCGCGGATGTGCCACCTGCTGGGCGTGCGGGTGCGCACCGTGCCGGCCGACGGCGCGGGACGGATGGACGTGGGGGCTCTGGAGCGGCTGCTCGCCTCGGGGGACGTGGGCACCGTCGTCGTCACCACCGGCACCACGGCGCTGGGCGCGGTCGACCCCGTGCACCGCGTCGTGCCGCTGGCGCGGCGGTACGGTGCCCGCGTCCATGTGGACGCCGCCTACGGCGGGTTCTTCACGCTGCTCACCGACGACCCGCTCCTCGACGAGGACACCGCCGACGCGCTCCGGGCCGTCGGCCGGTGCGACTCGGTGGTGATCGACCCGCACAAGCACGGCCTCCAGCCCTACGGCTGCGGCGCGGTCCTCTTCGCCGACCCCACGGTGGCCCGCTTCTACCGGCACGACTCTCCCTACACCTACTTCACCTCCGCCCGGCCGCACCTGGGCGAGATCAGCCTGGAGTGCTCACGGTCGGGAGCCGCCGCGGCCGCCTTGTGGCTGACGCTCCGGCTGCTGCCGCTCACCCGGCAGGGGCTGGGCGGAGTGCTCGCCGCAGGGCGCCGGGCGGCCCTCCGATGGGCCGATCTGATCGCCGCCACGCCCCACCTGGAGCTCTACCAGCGGCCCGAGCTCGACATCATGACGTACCACCCGCGCACCGAACCCGCCGCTCTGTCCCGCATCGGCACCGCGTCGCGAGAGGTCATGCGGCGCGGCATGGAAGTCCGCCGCATGGAAGCCCGCGGCATGGATGCCAAAGAAGCCAAGGAGACCCCCGTCTTCCTCAGCGTCGCACGGGTCGACGCGGACGCCTTCACCCGGCGCCACCCGCACGTCGTACGCGATGACGAGGACACGCACGTCCTGCGCAGCGTCCTGATGAAACCGGAGAGCGAGCCGTACCTGGACCGCCTGCACCACCGCGTCGCGGACCTCGCGAAGCCGGCGGAGTGACCGCCCGCGAGAACGACGACGGCCGGTACGGCGGCATCGTCCGCGACAGGCATCGCCCGGCACCGCCGTGGAGTTCGCCGTCGGCTTCCCCATGGCCGTCCACCGGGAAGAGACCCGTCCGACCATGGAGTCGCCTCATATGCCGCCGGGACCCTCCGGGGCGTTCGACCGGGACCGCCGCGCCACGGTGCGCCGTATACGGCGTCTCCAAGTGCCTGGTGCGCGAACTCCTCCAGGACACCTTGGAGCGTGAGACGACGCACCGGGAGGCCCAGCGGCGAGATCGCCGTCATCACGGCAGCCTGTGCGAGCGGTGCGCACCCGCCGGTGCCTCCCGCACTCCCGCACTCCTGCGCGCCCACTCGCCCAGCACCCGTCCCGGGAAGGAGCACCGTGCACCAACGACTGAACGGTCGCGCCGGCGACGGCGGGCCGGCCACGGAGCACACCGGAGACATCGAGGGGATCGACGCCGACACCGGCCGGGAGCTGCTGGACGGCCTGCTCGACGAGGCCGTGTGGCTGGACCACTGCGCGTTCGTCAGCGCGTCGTTCGGCCCGGCACCGGCCTGGCTGCGCCATGAACCGGTGTCCGCGTTCCGGCCGTTGCCCGTGCCGCCGCCCGCGTCCGCGAGCCTCCGGGGCACGCCAGGGCGGCGACGTGTGTGCGTCTCGTTCGCGCCCGAGCACGGCCCCAACGCCCGTACCTGGGCCCGTACCCACGGCTACCGGCTGCTCGCGCCGGACGCCGGGGTGACCGCCTGGGCGGCGGACAAGATCAGCGTGCTGGAGCTGTTCGGGGAAGCGGGAGTGGCCACCCCGCCGT
Source organism: Streptomyces mobaraensis (assembly GCF_020099395.1). Taxonomy (NCBI): domain Bacteria; kingdom Bacillati; phylum Actinomycetota; class Actinomycetes; order Kitasatosporales; family Streptomycetaceae; genus Streptomyces; species Streptomyces mobaraensis. The sequence continues at coordinate 7,594,436 of NZ_CP083590.1, forward strand.
GCGTGGTCGTCCCCGCGACCGGCCGGGCACCGGCGCGGGCGTACTGGCACGACGACTGGCCCGGGGCCGTGGCCCAGCGCAGGGAGAACAACCTGATCGGACGGGGCACCGCCCCGCTCGCCTCCCCGGCCGACCTCGACCGCCGCCTCGCCGGCTGGCCGGACGAGCCGGTCCGGCTCAGCCGCCGGGCTCCCGGGATCTCCCTGACCGTCACGGCCTGCGCCGGACCGGACAGGACCGTCGTCTCGGCCGTCTCCCACCAGCTGGTGGGACTGCCCGAACTCGCCGCCTCCTGGGGCACACACTGCGGCAACCAGCTCGTCCACCCCGGCGATCTGCCGGACGGGTTGTACGGACAGGCCCGCGAGGCGGCGCGGCGCGTGGGCGAGGTGCTGCGGGGCCGCGGCTTCCGGGGCGTCTTCGGACTCGACCTCGTCGAAGAGGACGGCAGGCTCCTGGCCGTCGAGGTCAACCCCCGCTTCCAGACCGTGGTCTCCCTCGTCCAGGCCGCCGAACGCGCGGCGGGACTCCTGCCCACGCTGGGGCTGCACATCCTCTCCTTCCTCCTGCCCGCGCTGCCGCCGTCCGTGCCGGGGACGCTGCCGTCGGAACCGTGCCGTCCGAGCCAACTCGTCGTCCATGCCGCTGAGGACACCACGCTGCACGGCCTTGCTCCCACCGGGCGTTACCGGCGTGCCGGCCGAGTTGTGACAGGCCCGCTCGCCGCGCCCGCGGACCTGACCGAACTCCACGACGACGAGGCCCTGTACTGGGCGGTCGCCCGTCCGGGACCGGTCGCGGCCGGCCAGGAGCTGGCCCTGCTCCAGTTCCGGCACCCCGTCGCCCCGCTCGAACCTCGGCCCCGCCTCCACCCGGAGGCACGGGAGTGGATTTCCTCCTTCCACGGCCTGTCGTGGACAGAAGAGGAGGAAGAGAAGGAAGAGGCCACGACGCCCCTGCTCCGGCTGCCCGAGGGGCCGATGCGCACGGCGGGCCTCCACGCCCTCGACCTCATCATCGAGCGGTTCACCACCTCCCGCGCGCGCCCGCCGCTGTGCGTCCCGTCCCCCGACGAGCTACGGGCCGTCCTGGACGAACCCCTGCCCGAGAGCGGCACGGACGACCTGTGCGCCCTCCTCGAACGCGTCACCCGTGACGCCCTCGGCCAGGCCACCCGCCTGGACCACCCCCGGAGCTTCGTCTTCACCCCGGCCACCGGCAACTTCCCGGCCGTCCTCGCCGACGCCCTCGCCTCCGCCTACCTCTCCGTCCCCGGGGCGTGGCTGGTCGGCGCGGGACCCACCCAGCTCGAACTCACCACGCTCGACTGGCTCAAGGCACTCCTGGGCCTGCCCGAGGAGGCCGGCGGTCTGTTCGTCAGCGGCGGCTCCGTCGCCAACCTCACCGCCCTGGCCGTCGCGCGCGACCACCACCTCAGCGACGACCGCTCCCGCGCCCGCCTCTACTGCTCCACCCAGGCCCACCCCTCCGTCGCCCGCGCCGCGCACCTCCTGGGCCTCACCCGCGGGCACCTCTCCGTCGTACCGGCCGACCGCGCCCTGCGGCTCGACCCGGCGGAGGTCGCGCGGCGCGTCACCGGCGACCGCGGCGCCGGCCTGCGCCCCTTCGCCGTCGTCGCCACCCTCGGCACCACCGGCACCGGCGCCGTCGACCCCCTCGACGACCTCGCCGACCTCTGCGAACGGGAAGGACTCTGGCTCCACGTCGACGGCGCCCACGGCGCGGCGGCGGCCGCCACCGCCCGCGGCCACGGGCTGCGCACGGGACTGCGCCGCGCCGACTCCCTCACCGTCGACCCGCACAAATGGCTCTTCCAGCCATACGAGATCGGATGCGTCCTCCTACGCCGCCCGGAACTGCTGCGCGCCACCTTCGACCTGGCACGCCACACCCTGGACAGCGGCTACCTGGCCCCCACCTTCCCCCGGGGCGACGAGGTGAACCTCTCCGACCACGGCCCCCAGCAGAGCCGCGGACTCCGGGCCCTGAAGCTGTGGCTGTCGTTGAAGACCTTCGGCGCGGGAGCCTTCCGGCAGGCGATCGAGCACGGCATGGACCTGGCCGAGCACGCGGCGGCCCTGATCACGGACCGGCCCGAGCTGACGCTGGTCACACCGGCCAGCCTCGCCGTCCTCACCTTCCGCTACCACCCGGCCGACGCCCCGCCCGGCTGGGACGCCGACGCCGCACAGGAGGACATCAGCCGGGCGGTGTGCGCGGAAGGCGAGGCGCTGCTCCTCACCACCCGGGTGCACGGCGCCACGGTGCTGCGCATGTGCACCGTCAACCCCGGCAGCACCCGGGACGATGTCGCGTACGTACTCCATCAGGTGGTCCGCCACGGCCGCCGGTCGGTGGCTGCGTTCAGAGAGTCGACGGGCGCGCTCGCGGAGTCGTCGGGCGTGCTCAGAGAATCGCCAGCGTCGAAGGACCGGTGATCTCCCGCACTCCCCGTGCCGTGGTGCACGCCGGCACGTCGAGTGTGAGCTGGACCCCGGGAGAGGCGACGGTCCGCCCCCGGAACGCGCCCGAGACCACCTTGCCGACCACCAGCACGACCGCCTGGCCGGCCACCTGCTGGACAGCCCCCATGGGATAGATCACCACGCTCTTCGCCCCGTTCCTCCAGGTGATCTTCTCCACCGTGGTGGCATCCGAGGCGAAGCACCCGTTCACACCGCCGCCGCTGATCACGGACGTGGCGGAGGCGAATCCCGGGTGGGCGGACGGACAGGTGTAGACGCCCGTCCCGGAGATCCGGGTCCTTCTCGCCTGGAGGCCGAGCCCCGGGGAGAACCCGACGGTGTTGGTCCCGACGCAGCTGACGGCCGCTGCCGCCCCCTGCGCCTCCACCGTGGCCGGCCCGGCCGCCATCATCCCCACGGCCAAGGCCGCACCCCCGCACCTCATCACCCACGACCTCGCCCGGCGCATGCCACACCCTCCCCACTCGCACCAGCCGCTCCCGGGAGCGGAAGCGGCCCGTTCACTGAGGCACATGCATGCCCAACCGCGCCGCGTTCCACCGAGGACCGGTAGCGCGCACCACACGGGGGGCGCGCACGGCAGGGCCGTCCGCCTGGCGCGCTCCCGTGCTCTCGCGCGCTGCGGGCGCGCGGTCGTCGGCAGGCGGCGATGTGCCGTGCACGGGAGGCATGGAGGGGAACGGCGGCAAATGGCGGCGGGTACGGGGGCGGAGGGGACGGTGCCCGGTGATGGCCCCCCGAGCTCTGCGCTTCATCGCCGAAGCGGCCGTGTACCGCACGTCCTGACGCCCCGAAGCCGACCGTCCCCACCGCACGCCGCGGCCAGGCCGCGCACCCCGGGGAATCCGGCCCCGCTCAAAGATTTTTCTCCCGCTCGTACCGCTCGATGACGGCCTGCGCCCACGGACACATGACCAGGCGCGGGATCACCGAGGCCGGGAACCAGCGCACCATGATCCCCTCGGTGAGGGGCAGGGCCTCGGCCTCACCGTCCCAGCGGCCCAGGAAGACGGCGATCAGGTCATCCGTCGCGTCCGTCGCGTCCGTCGCGTCCGTCGCGTGCGCTGGGACAACGGCGTACGGCCTGAGCCCGGGCAGAACCAGGCCCGCTTCCTCCTTCAGCTCCCGGGCGACGGCCGCCTCGGGCGTCTCCTCGTCGCCCTCCCGGCCCCCTCCGAGCAGCGACCAGGTCCCCGGGTCGCAGATGCCGGGGATGTCGTCCCGCAGGTGCAGCAGGTACTCCCCACGCGAATTGACGATCAGAGCTGCCGTGCCCAGCGGTTCCTCCATGACTCTTCCTTCCTGCTCTCGGTCGCCCGGGGGAGGGGTGAGTGGTCCCGGGAGTCAACTTCCGTGCGCGGGTTGCCCGTCGGCCGCCTTCCGTCTTCTTTCCCCCCGAACGGAGAGCGCTAAGGGGGACGGATCATGGCGCATCGTTTCTCCACAGCCGAACGCATGTTCACCGCGGTCGCGCCTATCGTCGGTGCCCGTTCCACCACACCGAGAACGCGCACAAGGGGGCACCACCATGGACGTTTTGCGGCACCTCACCGCCCATCTGGGACTCGACCTCGCGGCCGTCTGCCTGCTGACCTTCCGCATCTACCATCCGCGCCACGGGCGCCGGGACCTCGTCCCGCCCCTACTGGCGCTGAACGTCGGGCTGTTCACCGTCGTCCACGTCCTCGCCGCGACGGGGGGCGGCCACGGCGGGACCTCGCTGGGGCTCGGGCTGTTCGGCGTGCTGTCCCTGGTCAGGCTGCGGTCCGACGCCGTTCAGCAGGAGGAGGTCGGCTACTACTTCACCGCGATGGTCCTCGGCCTGCTCTGCGCGCTGCCGCACCTCTCGCTCCTGACGGCCGCGGCGCTCAGCGCCGTCCTGCTGCTCGTCGTCCACGCCGCGGACCACCCACGCCTGTTGGCCGGATCGCGCCGGGCCCTGGTCACCCTGGACACCGCGCACGGCGACCCCGACACTCTGCGGGCCGACCTCGCCCGAAGGCTCGGCGAGCCCGTGCACTGGGCGGTGCTGAACGTCGACTACGTCCGGGACCTGACCGTCGTCGACGTGCGGTACCGCGAGCCCCTGCCGGCGCTCCCCGGGGTGAACGCGCACCGCGCCCAGCCCGTCGGCGAGGCGGCGTGAGCGGCATCGGACAGATGGCGACGCTATCGGCCGGCGTCCGCGGCATCCGGGCCGCCGCCGACGCCGCCTCCCCCGTCTCCCTCACCGAACTCAACGCACGCGCCGGGCTCCTCACCCGCTTCGACCGCTCCTACCTGCTCCCCACGGAGGTCTTCCTGCGGCTGGCCGAACGGCTGACGGACCCGCGGCGCCCCGGCGGCCCCTTCCGCGCCCTGACGATCGACGGGCGGCGCGCCTTCCGCTACCACTCCGTCTACTACGACACTCCGGGACTCCGCTCCTTCCACGACCACCGCCAGGGCCGCAGACTCCGGTTCAAGATCCGTGAGCGGGTGTACGAGGACTCGGGCGAGCGGCAGTTCGAGATCAAGCTCAAGGGACGGCGCGGCGACACCGTCAAACACCGCAGCGCCCTGACGGACGGCGCCGGCCCGCTCGACGCCCGCCACCGCTCCTTCCTCGCGGGCACGCTGCGCCGCGCCTACGGCATCGAACCCCCCGCCGCGCTCACCCCGTCCGTCACCACGGACTATCTGCGCACCACCCTGGTGGCCGACGGCGAGCGCGTCACCTGCGACGCCGGGCTGGTCTGCGGCGATCTGCGGACAGGGCGGACGGTGCACTGCGACACGGACCTCGTCCTCGTCGAGACCAAGTCGGCCGGCCATCTCACCGACGCGGACCGGCTGTTGCACTCCTACGGGGAGCGCTCTGCGACCTTCACCAAGTACTGCGGCGGGCTCGCGGCCCTGCGCCCGGGCCTGCCCGCCAACCAGTGGCGCCGCGCCGCACGCCGAGCGTTCGGGGCCGCCTACGGGCCCCACTGAGACAGGGGGCCGCGGCCGCGGCCCGGTCCCCAAACCACCCAGCTCCTCCACCACCCGATCCCTCAACCACCCACTCGCGCCGCGCTCCGACGATTCCCGGGAGGCATGCGGCCCGCTCACTTCCCCGGAAAGGCCCGCATCGCGATGTCGACGGCGCCCTCCAGGTCGCCGGAGGTCGCGCCGGAGGTCGCCTGGACGGCGATGCCGTACCAGAGGAGGCAGACGTAGCGGGCCAGGTCGTCGGCGTCGGTGCCGGCGGGCAGGTCGCCGTCGCGGACGGCCTGCTCGAAGCGCTCGCGCAGGGCGTCCTCCGCGGCGTGCCGCCGCGCGGCCGCCTCGGCGCGGACAGCGCCGGACGCGCCCCCGGTGGCCAGGGCCCCGTGCACCATGAGGCAGCCGGGGCCGTCCTCCCCGGTGGTGGCCGCGATGGTGCCGCGCAGCAGGGTCTCGGTGGCGGTACGGGCGGTGGGCTGCCGGAGCGCGTCCCGCACATGGAGGGCCGTCTCCATGTAGCGGTCGAGCACCTTCCGGAACAGCGCCTCCTTGTTGCCGTAGGCGGCGTACAGGCTGGGCCGGCTGATGCCCATCGCCTCGGTGAGGTCCGACAGCGCGGTGCCCTCGTACCCCTGGCGCCAGAACACGCGCAGGGCGCGGTCGAGCCGTTCGTCGAGGTCGAATTCGCGCGGGCGTCCGGGCGTCATGAGGCTGCCTCCGTCGAAGTTCTGTACTGAACGGTATGGTAGCGTCCCCGTTCAGTACCGATCGGTACAGAACTAGGGAGGGTTTCCATGGTCCCCACGAGCACCACACCCACCAAGAGCGCCCCGGCCCCTCGCGAGCGGCGACTGGCCGGCCAGGTCGCACTGGTCACCGGAGGATCAAGGGGCATCGGAGCGGCCACCGCACGCATGCTCGCCGAGGCGGGGGCGGACGTCGCGATCTCCTACGCCGCGTCGGCCGCCCGGGCCGAGGACGTGGTCGGCGAACTGACCGCCCTCGGCGTCCGGGCCGCCGCCCACCGCGCCGACCAGGCGGACCCCGAGCAGGTCGCCCGGCTGGTCGCCACCGTCGCCGAGGACTTCGGCCGGCTGGACATCCTCGTCAACAACGCCGGAGTGATCGCCTCCGGCACGGTCGGCGACCCGGCCGCGGACACCGCCGCGCTCGACCGCCAGTACGAGGTCAACGTCGGCGGCGTCGTGGCCGCCATCCGCGCCGCCGCCGGCCTGCTCTCCGACGACGGCCGCGTCATCACCATCGGCTCCAACCTCGCCGCCCGCACCGCCTTCCCCGGCGTCGCCGACTACGCGGCGGGCAAGGCGGCGGTCGTCGGATACAGCAAGGGCGCCGCGCGGGACCTGGCACCCCGGGGCATCACCGTCAACGTCGTCGCGGCCGGCTCCACGGCCACCGATATGAACCCGCAGGACGGCCCGACGGCCGACCGCCAGCGGTCCACCAACGCACTGGGCCGCTACGCCCGCCCCGAGGAGATCGCCGCCGGAGTCCTCTTCCTCGCCGACCCCGCCGCCTCCTTCGTCACCGGCACCGTGCTCACCATCGACGGCGGCAGCCTGGCGTAACCCGGGACCGCCCGGCGCGACGGGGACACCCCCAGCCGTCCCGCTCAGCGTTCGACCGGCAGAAGAGCGCCGGCCCGCTTCACCGTGCGGATCACCGGAGCCGTCTCCATCGTGCGGATCGCGTTCAACGAGGCGATCCGCTCGCTCAGATACCGCGCGAGATCGAGGGCGTTCCGGCAGTTGACGGCCGCGAGCAGATTCGTCGGACCCGTGGTCCGGGCGACGAGCGAGACTTCGGGATGGCGGGCCATCGCGGAGGCGACGGCGGTGAGTTCGGAGGGCCGTACGGACATCCACAGGCGGGCTTCGCTGCGGAAGCCCAGTACGGCCGGTGGGATGTCGAGGAGGAAGGTCAGGACACCGGCCCGCCGCAGGGCGGTGATCCTCCGTCTCACGGTCGATTCGGAAGCACCGGCCGCCACGGCGAGCTCGGCGTGACTCGACCGCCCGTCCCGCGACAGCAGTTCCAGGAGCCGGCGATCCACGGGCTCCAGGGAGACCTCGCCGACTCCGATGGTCGGAGGCGTGAACAGCGCCGTCCGCTCCGGCGTAAGGCACGCGATCCCGGCCCAGTCGCCGGGCAGGGCGTGGTGGTCGAGGAGCAGGTGGGCGGAGACGGAGGTGACGCGCCCGGTCCTGGGCAGCTTGTGCAGCAGCAGTGCTTCGCTCTCCTCCGTGGTGGATGTCCGGACACCGCACGAGATTTCCGTGCCGCCGGAGAGCAGATGGACGTAGGAGGTGTCGGGGCGGGCGGCGAGCGCCCTGGCGATGGCGGTCGCCGCGTCGGGGGTGCGGTGCAGCCGGATGGTCCAGGCACTGTGCCCGAGGCGGGCGCCGTTGAGGGCGCCCACCACACGCAGGATGCCCGCGGCGCGCAGCCGGCGGTACCTGCGGGCGACGGTGTTCTCGGACACGCCGAGCGCTCGGCCGACGAGACGGAACGGGGCGCGCCCGTCGATCTGCAGGGCATGGACCAGCCCCCGGTCCACCTCGTCCAGCCTGACGGTATCCCCCTTCACGGGGGACGAGTGTGCCAGTATCCGGCGCGCGGGACGGGCCGGATGGCTGATCAGGGTGCCGGTCCCGACCGTGGAGGCAACCGACAAGCTCCATGGAGGAAGCCCCATGCGCAAGTGGTGGCCGTTGGCGGCCGTCTGCCTCGGCACGTTCCTGTTCCTGCTCGACACCACCGTGTTGACCGTCGCCCTGCCCGACATCGGGGACGACCTGTCCGCTCCGCTGCCCGCCCTGCAGTGGGTGGTGACCGTTTACCCACTGGTTCTGGCCGTTTCGCTGCTCACCATGGGGGCGTTGGCCGACCGGCACGGTGCGCGCGCCGTGTACGTGGCCGGCCTGACGGTCTTCGGCCTCGCCTCCCTGGCGTGCGGCCTGGCCTCGGACACGGGGGTGCTGATCACGGCCCGTGCGGTGCAGGGCATCGGCGGCGCGGCGATGGCCGTGACCACCTTCGCCCTGATCGGCGCCGTCTACCGGGGCCCCGACATGGGACGGGCGATGGGAGTCTTCGGGGCGGTGACCGGCCTGGCCGCCGCGGTCGGGCCGATGCTCGGCGGTGTCCTCACCCAGTACCTCGGCTGGCGGGCGGTCTTCTTCCTCAACCTCCCCCTCGTCGCCGTCACCGTCGCACTGTCCCTGCGCGTCCTGACGGCCGGGCGGCCGGATGCCGGGATCCGCGTCGACCTGCCGGGAACGGTCGCCTTCGCGGTCTGCGCGGGATCGCTGGCCTACGCCCTGACGCGGGCCGGCGAAGACGGCTGGACATCCCCGGCGGCACTCGGGCTGCCGGCCCTGGCCGCCCTCGCCTTCGCCGTCTTCGTCCGCGTCGAACTGCGCCGCAGCGCGCCGCTGTTGGACGTGCGGCTGTTCACCCGGGCGTCCTTCTCCGCGGTGATGACGTGCGTGATCGCCTCCACGGCCGCCTTCGCGGCGCTCGTCTACACCTCGTTGTGTCTGCGGTCGGGGCTCGGCCTGGGGCCGGTACGTGCCGGGCTCGCGCTCATGCCCCTCGCCTTGGCCTCGTTCGTCACCTCACTGATCGGCGGCCGTAGGCTGCACGGAAAGCCTCCGCGCGTGGTCCTCTCCGCAGGTCTGCTGCTGAACGGGGCCGGCTGCGCGCTGCAGGCGGGGCTGCGCGCCGACTCGTCCGCCGCGTCCCTGGCCGTAGGACTCGCCGTCACCGGCGTCGGGGTGGGACTGACGGGGCCGGTCATGGGCACCGCGGTCTTCGCGGCGTTCCCGGCCGAGCGGTCCGGCATGGCGGCCGGCGCCATGACGACCTTCCGGCAACTGGGGCAGACGCTCTGGGTCGCCGCCTTCGGCGTCCTGTTCCAACATGGCGGTGGCCCCATGGCCGACGGCCTGAACCGGGTCCTGGTGGCCACCGCGGCGGTCGGCGTCGCCGGTTCCGTCCTCGCCTGGTTCTCCGTGGCGGAACCGGCGGGGGAGAAGGACGCGCTGCCGCCCGCCCGCCGGGATCACACCGGTTCGCGGCCGCGGTGATCCCCGCGTCGGGGAGGGGCGCGCCGGGTGCTACTCCGCCCCCGTCTCCGCCGAAGCCGCAGGGAACGCCCCGCCGACGAGGGGGAACAGCCGGTTGATCGCGGCCACGGCCACGGCGCCCCGGGGGCGCGCCGCCGGGTCCTCGTCGCGGTCGCGGTAGGCGGCGAACAAGCGGCGGACGGACGAGGTGAGTTCGGCGGCCTCCGCCGGGGTGAGGTGGAGGACGGCGCTGAAGGAGTCGTCCCGCTGCCACTCCGCCGGCGCCTGGTGCCGGTGGGTCAGCCACTGCCGGTAGCTCTCGTCCTCCAGCCCGCGGGCGAGGGCCGGGAACGCTTCCGGTTCGTCGTGTTCGGCCTGCGGGGGCCGGCCGGACGGTTCGGGCGAGCCCCAGCGCAGCCGCCACGGCCGGGCCCGGCCGCCCTGGTGCGGGACCTCCTCGATGAGGCCGTGCCGGGCGAGCTGACGCAGGTGGAAGGAGCAGAGGCCGGAACTGTGGCCGAGGCGGACGGCGGCCTCGGTGGAGGTGAGGGTGCCGGCCTCGGCCAGGAGGTCCAGCAGCGCGATCCGGACGGGGTGGTCGGGAAGGGAGCGCGGGGCGCGGTCCGGCGGGGGACCGGCGGGTGTGGTTCGAGGGTTTTGATCACTCACTTTGCAAAGGGTGCTACTTTGCAAAGCATCTGGCAACCTGTCAGACGGCCGGACCGGCACCCCGCGTCCCGCCGGCGGCACACACGGAAGGCGTTGATCGTTCATGGCTCTTGGTTTCGGTGACACCGCGCGGGACCGCCGCGTACGCGTGCAGGGCGAGCCCGTCGCGTCGTACCCGCGCCTCGCCCCCGAGGTGGAACGCGGCGCGGTGCGCCGGATCACCGTGGTCGGGGAGGAGGTCCTGCACCGTCCGTGCCGGGAGGTGACCCGGTTCGGCACTCCCGAACTGGCGGCGCTGATCGACGACATGTTCGCCACCAACCAGGCGGCCGACGGCGCCGGACTCGCCGCCAACCAAGTCGGCGTGGACCTGCGCCTGTTCGTCTGGGACATCACGGACGAGTGGGGCGTCCGCCACGTCGGGCACATAGCCAACCCCGTCCTGGACGAGGTGCCCGCCGAACACCGCCGCCTGGTGGACGAATCCGAGGGCTGCCTCTCCGTCCCCGGCCCCTACCGCGTCGTGCCACGCCCCGACCGCGCCGTCGTGCGGGGCCGTGACAAGAACGGCGATCCGCTGGTGATCGAGGGCAGGGGCTACTTCGCCCGCTGCCTCCAGCACGAGACCGACCACCTCAACGGCCGCCTGTACCTGGACCGGTTGACGCGGCGGGAACGGAAGTCCGCCCTCCGCGAGATGGAGGACGCCCGGGACGAGGTCTTCGCCCGGCGCGCCGCCGCGGCGAGAAGCCTCGGCAAGTGACGCGCGGGACGGACCGTGAGACGGACCCGCGCCCGTCTCCCTCAGCTTGTTCTTTATGGTCTGAGTAGGTTTCGTTCGGTAATGCTTTCTGGTCGTTTCGCGGTCTTGCCCACGTCGTAGCGGGTGGCGGGGCGTCGGTTCTTCGAGCCGGGTGGCCGTCCCGGCCCGTGCCCCCAAACCCTCAACACCTGGACCAGGAAGACCGCTTGGCTCCTAGAATCGCCGTCCCACGACCCGCTAGGACGTCGGGAAGACGACCAGACGGCCCTAGAACATCATCGAACGCGACAGCCTCAGAGGTCAGAAGACGTGCTCAGTGCCCACGCTGGTCCAGGACGCGATCCCGGTATGCGCGCCAAGCATCGAAAGCCGACTGGGCGCAGTCCGCGGTGAGGAAGTCTCCCGACCCGGTCTCGAAGGCCCGTGCTTTCAACGCATCGGCGACCGCGAGGGCAGCGTGAGCTGCTGCTTCGCTGTCGCCATGGATGAAGAGACTGACTCCGGCGACCGGGGCGTCATCAGCCTCGTTGACCGGGGTACTGATGGAGAAGCCGGGCCCCTCGTAGTCGCCCCAACCATTCTGCGAATACTCGATGCCCGGCAACACATCCGCAAGGACACCGCGAACGTCGCGGCCCGCGCCCAGGCTCGGTGGCTCCCAGTCCTCGGGGATCTCGTCTATCGCCTCGGCCTCGGGCGGAAACCGCATGATGAATACATCCCAGCTCACCCGCACAATCTACGTGCCAGCACTGACACTCAGCCCGGCACTGAGCCAGCCGCCTGGTTAAAGGACAGGCTCAGCGCGACCGCGCCCCCGCCGCCCGGTCCACGGCCTCGCGGTCCGGCTCGGGCAGCCACCACTCGCGGTCGGGGAGGCGGTGCCAGCCGTGGTCCCGGGCGTAGGTATGGACGAGTTCGAGGGTGCGGTCCAGCACGGGTGACGCGCCGGTGGCCGGGTGCCAGACGGCGTGCCACGGATAGAGCGGTACAGGGTCGGTCAGGGGGCGGGCGGTCAGCCCGTCGGGGAGCCGCCCGGTCGTGAGGCCGAAGGAGGGGTAGCCGCGGGCGGCGACCATGGCGTGGATGGCGGCGCGCCCGTGCCCGCGGACCCGCAGCGCGACGGGGAGCCCGAATCGTCGGCTCGACGACCGTGGACCGCACTCTGCGCGTCCAACTGGCCGTCCTCGGCGCGACGCTGGAACAGATGGAGCCGTGCAGCGACCTCAAACTGGACCAGAAGCGCCGCGTGGAGCGGATCCACGAGATCCTCGCCGAACACCCCGAGTACCACTGGATGCGCCAGTACCACGACGACATCCACTACCTCGGCTACCGTCCGATCGCCGACCGGATCCGGGAGGCGGTCGGCGCGGACGGACTGACCGTCGTCGGCGGGGTCGGCTCGGGGGCCTCCACGGGCGCGCTCGCCCGCCGACTGCGGGACGGGCCCGACGGGCCGGCCGACGTCGAGCTCGTCGGCGTCCAGCCGTACGGAAGCGTCACGTTCGGTGCCGAACACGTCACCGACCCCGAGATCATTATCGCCGGAATCGGCAGCTCCATCCCGTTCGGGAACGTTTCACACGAGCTATACGACACCCTCCACTGGATCTCCTTCGAGGCGGCGCTGGCCGGCAGCGTCGACCTGCTACGGCGGCACGCGGTCTTCGCGGGCCTGTCCACCGGCGCCGGCTACCTCGCCGCCCGCCACGAACGTGAGCGCTCGCCCGACCGCCTTCATCGCCGCCGATACCGGCCACCGCTACACCGACACCGTCCACGCCCGCCACCACGAAGCCGTCCCGATCACGGACCTGGCCCCGCGCGACGTGTCCGACCGGAGCGGACTGACCCTGCCCTGGTCCCGCATGCGCTGGAACCGCGCGCCCGCGCCGGCGTGCACTATTCGGTAACCGACGGCGTCGCGACGCCGACCATTGCGGGGGAGGGGAGGGGAGGGGAGGGGAGGGGAGGGGAGGGAAGGGGCCGGGCCCGGATCGGCTCGGCTCCGCGGGACGAGGCGCCCCGTCCCGGGATCACGGCGGCTCGACCTCCAACCAGCGCAGCCCCCGCGCCCCCCGGTACTCCAGTGCCTGCCAGCCCAGCCCCCGCAGCACGTCCGCGCACCGCCGAAGGCCCTCCTGCTGCTGATACCGCACGCGACTGCCGGGCGGACCGACCCACTCGACGCGTACCGTCCCCCCGTCCGCGTGCACACGGTAACCGGTCGCCAGGCGCCGGCCGTCGGTCCCGACGGCGGACGGCGGCACACCGGCGGCCTCCAGCGCCAGGGCGACGGCGCGGACCGGCTGGAGGCGCTCCCAGTCGGCGGGCACGGACAACGGCCTGCCGGCCGGCGGGTTCATCACCGCACGAATCCGGTGCAGCCCGTCCATCGCCTGCCGCACGGCGTCCGCACGCTCGTCGGGCCTCCGACCGGCGGGCGCGGACGGCCCCTCGTCACCCGTGGCGGCGTGGAAGCCGCCCGTACCGTCGGCCATGCTTCCTGCCCCTCCTTCGCAGCACATCACCCATCGCGTTCGGGCCGGCTTCCATGATGAGGCCAGGGTCTGACATCGACCGCGGAGGCCGGGGGCGGATCCACGAACAGCCGCCCGGCGAGACCGCCGCAGACGGCCGGACACGAGCCCGGACCCGTCCCGGGACCAGCCCCTCGACGAGGGGCAGGACACGGGCGGCGGGTTTTCGTCTCACCCGTGGCCCTGTCCGGCCCCTAGGGTCGGCGCCGACGAAAGCCCGTGCACCCACTGGAGGTACCTGTGCGTACGTCAAGGCGGTTGGGCTCCTTGTCGGCAGCCGTGGGCTTGTGCCTGGGCCTGGCCGGCCTCTTCGCCGCGCCGACCACGGCCACGGCCGCGGTTCCGGCCGCGGAGCGCCCCGACGGTGCCCGGATCAAGGTCGGCTTCATGATCGCCTCCAATATGAACAACAGGTGCCTGGAGGTCAGAGCGGGCAACACCGGCATCGGCGCGCTGGTCGACATGTGGGACTGCCACGGCGGCTCCAACGAACGCTGGTACTGGGACGGTTCGACCATCCGCAGCGACCTCAACGGGAAGTGCCTCGACGTCGTCGCCGGGAACAGCGAGAACGGCGCCGCGCTCAACATGTGGGACTGCCACGGCGGAGCCCCGCAGCAGTGGGTCTGGGACGGCGCCCGGCTGCGCGATCCGGTGTACGACCGATGCCTGACCATCGGTAACGCCAACTGGTGGAACGGCGCGTCCGTCATCCTCTGGGACTGCAACCTCGGCTCCCACCAGCAGTGGCACACCACCTGACCCGACGCGTCACGCGCACACGGACGCCCGGGGCCCCGCCCGCCCAACGCCGGAGCCGCCCAGACCGCCCTGACCGCCCAGGCCCGCTTGACCGGCCGGCCGGATAGGCTCAGGACCCATGAAAGACACGCTCACCACCCTCCGGCCGGCACCGGTTCCGTACTTCGCCCAGTGGGCCTCCGCCCACCTCGTCGAGGACATCGTGACCGGCCGGATCCGGGCGAGCGAGGACCCGGCCTGGGCCCAGTACGGCGCCTCCGACCCGGAGGAGTACGCGTGGTGGTCCTGGCGGCTCTGCGGCATCGCCTGTCTGCGCATGGCCCTCGCGCACTTCGGGCGGACCCCGCCGAAGGCGATGGAACTGGCCGCGGAATGCACCGCCGCCGGCGGATACGTCAAGCACGCCGACGGGCTGCACGGCCTGATCCACGCGCCGTTCGCCTCCTGGGTGCGGGACCGGTTCGGCCTGGCGGCCGAGGCGCGCCCCGAACTGTCCGCCGCCGACCTCCCCGGCATCCTCGCCGCCGGCGGACTGGCGATCCTGTCGGTGCACCCGTCGATCCGCCACCCCGACAGCGAACCCCCGGCCAAGGGCGGCCACCTGGTGCTCGCGGTCGGAGCCACCGAGCACTGCCTGCTGATCCACAACCCCTCCGGCTTCCCGGGCACCTCCCAACGCGACTTCCCCGTCCCTTGGGACAGACTGGGCCGCTTCTACGCCCGCCGAGGCATCATCCTGGCCCCTCCACCCCCCACCACCGACCCCGCGTGACGCGGCGCATCCCGCCACGGGCCGCTCACCTCCGCGCCGAGGCCCGCTTCGTCCAGAGGTCCAGATGGGTACCAACCCGTGCGCGCCCCGAAACCGCCTCCGTCAGAGCATCACCAGCAACCGAGTGTTCGGTACGAGCTTCCGGTTCACACTGGTGCTCTGGACGAAGATCGTGAAGTCGTCGTTGTGGTCGGGCCTGACGCGGACCTCCACGTCCGGCAGTCCGAGCAGGGCGCGTGCCTCCGGCCCCGTGTAGACGCGGTCCGTCTCCTTCTCCAGCACCGCGATCTGCTTGCGCGCCTGGACCTTCTCCGACTTGCTCAACTGATAGAATGCGCAGCCGGTACGGTAAGCGTGACCGTGCTCGACGACCCGGTCGCGTATGGCCATCTCCCGCACCACCGGGATCAGTTCGTATCCCGAAGGGTCCGCCGGAGTGAGACCGGCCGCCTTGATGGTCTCCTGATTGACCGCCTCCGCCCCCGTGGAGAACACGGCCCGCGACCCCCGGATCCCTTGCGAGCGGCCCACCATGAACTTCTCGGTGGCCTCCCGGATGACCTGCCCGGCCTCTTCCAGGCCGTGTGTGCTCGTGGCGTCCCAGACGGCGATGTTGTCCTTCGGGAAACCGCACTGCATGGCCTCGCGCTTGCCCATCTGGTCCGGAACGAGCACGGCCAGCGTCCAGTTGTCCTCCTGCGTCTCGATCATCCTGGCCACCGCCCGCACCAGCTCACGCCGGTCACCGGAAGGAGCGTCCGCGCAGTGATGGCTCGCGTTCTCCTGCCCGTCGGTCAGGACGAACGTGAGGAAGCTGTGGTCACCGTACAGCTGCGCTGTCTGCGCCAGCTCATGCTGCGACTTCAGCGTGGCCGCCAGCAGAGCCGTCATCCCGCCGACCCGGTACAGCTCCCTCAGCGACGGCATGCGCAGCACGTCCTTGTCGTAGATGACGCACTCGACCTCGTTCGCGAAGACGTACACCGTCACACGGGTCTCCTGGTCCAGCTCCTCCGACCGGCGGGCCAGGTAGGCGATCTGCTGGTCGGCGACGTCGACGACCTTCTGGCTCAGATGCGACATGGACGAACTGGCGTCCAGCACCAGGGCAACGTGATTGATGTAGTTCTGCGTTCCGGACATGGCCGTCTCCCCCTCGTTCCGACTCGGTGTTCCCACCTTCTCACCCACCACTGACAACGGCCTCCGACGCCGACCGCCGGGCGAACGCCCCCTCGAAGCGACCACTGCCGACCCCGTCCGCCGCCCGGTGCGGGAAGGCGACGGCCGGTACCCTCCGGGCACTGCGCGCCGTCGCCGCCTGCGCCCTGCCACGCTGCGGACGCCGGGTGCCGGCCCGCGGCTTCCTCGCCTTCAGACGTCGTCGCAGGGTGCCGCTGGGCTCGGCGGGGTCAGGCAAGACGACCTTCGCTCGCCGCGACCGACATCCGCCTTGGCCGCCCGCTCGTGGACACTCATCGCGCGCCTGCTCCCCACCGCCCACGGCCGGCTTCCCCGGCACCCCGGGCGAACGGCTGACGCGCGCGACGTCACGGCCGGCGCCCGCTCCCATCCACCCGACCGGACGCACCGCACCCACGAATTCGTCATGGGCATATCAACACGCCATCGCTTACAGTGCCCTGATTGATCAACTCCCCCACGAAAGCAGGGCGTTACATGGCGATCACACGGAGATCCGTACTCAAGGGCTCATCGGCCGCGGCCGCCGCCTCCTTCGTGGCCACCGCCGCCGGTGAAGGGGAAGCGGCGGCCGCCCCCTCACCGGCGGCGCCGGCCGTCGGACCCCTGCTGCAGAACCGGCCGCACCGGCTGGGCGCGCCCGGAGTGCTGGGCGTGCACCTGCAGTTCGGCTCGGACCCGTCGTCGGAGATGACCGTCTCCTGGATCACCCCGCAGTCGGTCCGCCGACCCCAGGTGCGGCTCGGCTCGCCCGCGGGCGGCCACGGCGGCCGGGCCGTCGAGGCCGAGACCCGCACCTACCGCGACGGGCTGTCGAAGGAGGAGGTGTACGTCCACCACGCCCGGATCACCGGCCTGCGCCCCTCGACCACGTACCTCTACACCGCCGGGCACGACGGCGCGACCCCCGAGACCGGCTCGTTCACCACGGCACCCCGCGGCCGCGCCGCCTTCACCTTCACCAGCTTCGGCGACCAGGCCACACCCAACCTGCGCCGGATCATCCACCTCCCGGACGGTGTCCCCTCCCCGGTCAACCGCTTCCCGCTGCACACCAGCAGCCAGGTCGGTTCGCCCGCCTCGGCCGACATCGTCGCCGCCGTGGAACGGGTCGCCCCGCTGTTCAACTTCGTCAACGGCGACCTCTGCTACGCCGCGATCGCCGGCGCGTGGGGCACCAGCCGGGTGGCGACCTGGGCGGACTGGTTCATCAACAACAGCCGCTCCACCCGGCTGCGCCCATGGATGCCCTGCGCGGGCAACCACGAGAACGAGAAGGGCAACGGCCCCATCGGCGCCGCCGGTTACCAGACCTACTTCGCGCTGCCCTCCTCCACCTCGGGCGACGAGGAGACGCGGGGCATGTGGTACGCGTTCACCGTCGGCGCCGTCCGCTTCATCAGCCTCGCCAACGACGACGTGGCACTCCAGGACGGCGGCGACACCTACATCAGCGGCTACTCGGGCGGCGCCCAGCGCCGCTGGCTGGAGCGGGAACTCAAGGCGGCGCGGGCGGACCGGGACATCGACTGGATCGTGGTGTGCATGCACCAGCCGATGATCTCCAGCCACCGCAGCGCCGGCAGCGACCTGGGGGTGCGCCGGGCCTGGGGCCCGCTGTTCGACGCGTACGGCGTCGATCTGGTCGTCAGCGGCCACGAACACCACTACGAGCGCTCACACCCGGTCCGCGGCACCCTCCCCAACGAGACCCGCACCCCCATACCGACGGCCACCCGCACCGACCTGGTCGACACGAGCAAGGGCACCGTCCACATGGTCATCGGCGCGGGCGGCAACATCGCCACGAGCCAGGACGACCTCTTCGACACGCCCCAAGCCCGGGTCCTCGTCGCCCTGAAGGACGACAAGACCTCCTCCGGCCACCGCGAACCGGTGTGGATCGCCGAGGAGGCCCCCTGGGCGGCCGTCCAGGACCGCAAGTACAACCGCGGTTTCGCCGCGTTCGACGTCGACCCCGGCGACCGCCACGAGGGCCTGACACGCATGCGGGTCACCTACTACACCTTCGACGGCCCACACGGCGACCTCACCCCCGTCGACACCTTCACCCTCCAACGCCCCCGCACGGACACCCGCCACTGACCGCCCCTTCCGCCCCGCGGTCAGGACGAACGCCAGCGGGCGGCGCTTGTGGTCGAAACGCGGTGCCTGCCCAGCTCGAACCCGTAGCACCAGCGGACGCCGCCGACCATGGCGTCGGTCTCCTACGGGCTGGACCGCCGCGCGGAGTCGCGGTCCAGCGCGAAGGGGGGCGGGGGGATCTGCTCCAGACCGCCCCAGCCGCCGAGTGGGGTGAGCACGGTCGCGCGCATGTCGCCCAGGGCCCGCTCCGCGGCGTAGCGAAGGGAGCGCGAGTCGGCGGTGCGGAAGCGGAGCGGCATGTCGTCGTTCCTGCTGCCGGCCCGCAGGGTGCGGGCTGCCTGCTCAGACCCCCGGCCCGGCCACGCGCCCGAAAGTGCGGCCTCCGGCAGATGGCGCGATGGAGTACTCCAGCCTGGTGACCTGCGGCGGGTGCTGACATCGAACCCCTGCTCGGCGCGATGGACTGAGCGGACCGAGATCCGCGCGGCCCCGGCCCGTCCGAGCGCCGGTACTGCCGGAGCCGCGCAAGAAAGGCTTTCCGATGAACACTCCGCCGGCTTCCGCAGGCGAGGACATTGGCCCGCTGCCACCGGACCTCTGTCCGTACGCCTCGGTCTGGCATCCGCGCACCCTGCTGGACTGGGACCCGAAAGAGGACCCGGACGCGGATTTCAACCGCTCCCGGGTGCCGCTCGCGAAGCGTGTGCGGAACCTCAAGGTGGCCGCCAACGCCAACGCACGCCCGGAAGCCCGGCTCGTGTCCCTGGCCGAATTCCACGAGACATCGAAGAATCCGTCGCAGGGAGCACCGACCTGGAAATACTACGCATTCGGCTACTGGCAGTACGTGGATATCGTCGTGGCGTTCGGCGGCTCGCTGAAGGAGGGGCTCATTCTGGCGCCGAACCCCACGATCATCGACGCCGCGCACCGCAACGGCGTCAAGGTCTACGGCTCGATCTTCTTTCCCGCGGGCTCGGACGAAGACCACCGGCAGCAACTCAGGGACTTCGTGCGGAAGAAGGTCAGCGGTCATCAGGTCACCTTCCCGGTGGCGCACAAGCTCGTCGAAGTCGCGCGGACCTACGGCTTCGACGGCTGGTTCGTCAACCAGGAGACCCCCGCGTCCCGCATCGACCGGATCGGCGCCGACATGCGCGCCTTCATGGCCTACACCCGCGGCCTGGCTCCCGGGCAAGTGGACGTCATGTGGTACGACTCGATGATCGAGGACGGGTCGATCTCCTATCAGAACGCACTGACCGACGCGAACAAGATGTTCTTCCAGGACGACGGCACACAGGTCGCCGACTCGATGTTCCTCAACTACTGGTGGGGAGCCGATCACTTGAAGGGATCCGCGGCTCTGGCGCGGAAGCTGGGCCGCAGCCCGTACGACCTGTACGCCGGCCTGGAACTCGTCGAGAAATACGGCGACTTGGACCAGGTGTGCCCACCGGGAAAGGAGCATCGGGTCTCGGTGGGGCTGTATCCGGCGCAAAGAGCGTCGATGCCGAGCCTCGGCGAGATCGACTCGATGAAGCTGGAGGAGTACTACCGCAAGGAGTCGGTGTTCTGGGTCGGGCCGAACGGTGATCCCTCCGACACCACCGGCGCCACCGCACGCACCGGGGTGGCCCGCTGCATCCCCGAGTACTCACCGGTGTGCGAGCTGCCGTTCGTCACCAGCTTCAACACCGGGCACGGCACCGACTTCTACGCCCAGGGCGACAAAGTACGCGTCGGCGGCTGGCACAGTCTGTCGCTGCAGGACGTCCTGCCGACCTATCGGTGGATCATCAGCGGCGACGGCGCCGGACTCACCCCCTCCCTCGCCTTCGACGACGCCTACCACGGGGGTACCAGCCTCCTCCTCCAGGGTGCCGTCGAGGCCGGCGAACCCCAGCTCCTCCGCCTCTACCAGGCAGAGCTGCCCGTCGCCGCCGGAACCCGGATCACAGTGACCGCCAAGAGCGAGGCCGCGCACTCCCTCCACCTCAAGGCCGCACTCGCCTTCACCGACGACCCCACCCGCTTCGTCCTCGCGGATCTGGGCGATGTCACGTCCACCGACTGGCAGACCCTTACGGCCGACCTGGATATCGCCCACCAGGGCCGGGCCATCGCCCAGATCGGCCTGCACCTGAGTGCCACCAGCGCCACTGTGGCCCATTCCGCCCTCCGCATCGGGCAGCTCGCCGTCCACCAGGAGCCGCTGACCGCTCCGGCGGCACCTACCGACCCGAGTGTCGTCTCCATCGCCGCCGGCGCCACGGACCGCGGCAAAGCCCTGCGCCTGCGCTGGAAAGAACCGGCGCCCACAGCGCCCGTGCACCACTTCGAGGTCTACCGCACGCGGCCGAAGGTCTTCCTGGCCGCCACCACCAACACGGTCTGCCACGTCCCCGAGCTGCTACGCCACGGGCAGGAAACCACGACGGCCTTGGAGATCGTCGCCGTCGGCCCCAGCGGCGTCCCCTCCGCACCGGCCACCCCCGCACCCACCGTGACCTGGCCTTGACCGCACACAAGGACGCGCCCTGACCTGTGCGCGCTCAGTGCGTCACCGGGGAGGAGGTTGCCGTCGCCGAGGGCCGAGGAGACCGAGGCCGTCTGCTGGGGGCCGTGTCGGCGGGGCTCACGGCGAGACCGCATGCTGCGGCGGCGATCGCCACGGCGGCAGTCGCCTTGCCGAGGCGGCGGAGTGCGGTGCTGTTGTCATGCGACATGGTGCTCGATTCCGATCATGAGCCTGGGGAATGTCATCCCGCCCTCGGAGAGCGGCGACTGTCACCGTAGGGGCCGGAATGTGGCTTGATCCGCTCGGAAGCGAGTGCTGATCACGGCCGTTCCCGCGCCAGGACCGATGTCACCTCGTCGGCCGTGCCGTCCAGCCTCACCCCGAAGACAACTGCTGGGCTGTGACGTCACAAGGCGACGTAAGGGCTCCCATCTCGCGATGGTGTGCCGACGCTGTCGGAGCCTCCGGCGGGCGGCAGCGGTTCCAGCCCGGCTCCCTCGCCTTCCCCACGCTCGCCGCGGTGACGGCACAGCCCATCAGGCGCACCGGTGCGCTGACCGACGGTGCAGTGCACTCCCGCCCCGTCCGCAACCGTCTCCCTCCGCCCGGGCTGCGGCATCCAGTGCACGGCCGCGATGCGCACCCGGTGCGGGCGGTGCAGGGCATCGAGCGTGCACAAGGGTGGAAACCGCCCTTTGACGTGGGCGTGGCTATGTGATCACGGCGTCTGGCCGCCGCCCGGGCCGTCGGCGAGCACGACGGCGGCTGTGATGCGCTTGCCCACGGGTTCGCGGTGCATCGCGAAGCTCCGGCAGACCGCCATGACGATTTCCAGGCCATGCTGACCGATCCGTTCCGCGTCGGGAGCGCCTACCGACGGCAGCCCCGGTTCGCTGTCCCACACGGTCACCTCGACGGCGCCCTCGTCGACCTCCAGCGATAGCAGGCACGGTCCCGGGGCGTATTTGCGCGCGTTGGTCACCAGCTCGCTCACCACCAGCAGCACCATGCCCATCGCCCGCTCGGACACCGGCAAGCCGTGCACCGCCTGCACGTCCGTCAGAAAGGAACGAGCGAGATCACGGGCTTGGCCGATCTCGGTGTCCGCTTCGAACGCGGCAGCCACCGACGGCACCACACCGGCCACAGCCTGCCAACCCTCATCCTCCACTGCCTGACCCATACGGCCCTACCAGATCCCCGCGCCACCCGGCTGACGGAAACCGGATACCCCCGGAACCCCCCCACAGCCCCATCAACGAGTGACGCGGAGGCCCGTGGCACCCAGATGTTCAGAACCAGCCAACAAAATCCCCGACAGCGTCACCCACGGAGAGCTGTGCGTAGATGTACGGGCCTTGACAGTGGAGTCATCTGCTGGCGGTTTTCGGGGTGGGGGGGCGTGTGGCCGGGCGACGCGCGGGAGTTGCGTGGTCTCGGAGGCGCCCGCGGGACGGGCGAGACGTCGCTGCCGGCACCCGCTGTGCGGGATCGACCGTGAAGTTCCGGTCACCCCCCCCGCCCCGCGGAACCGTTCTTTCGCACAGGCCAGAGCAGGTGTTCGCTGCCGGGTTGATCAGTGTTGCGAAGGTCCAGCGACGGAATGCCTGGCGGTACTGCGTGCGCGGCGAGGCGTCGCATCGGGGAACGGGCACCGGGTGGCCGACTGGTCGCTGAAGGACACCCAGGAGATGGCCGGGCGGCCGCCCGGGGCGTGGAGGGGCCGCGGCCTGCCCGTGTTTGTCCTCACGGACGGACAGGTGGTGACGGAACGGCAGACGAAGCTGGTGTCCGGGGAAGGCCGGCACCCGGACGCCGACCGCATGAAGCGCGAGCTCCTGGACGGAGGTCTTGCATGAGCACTGTCTGATCGCCAACCGGGTACAGCGCGCGGATGGCTTCTGGTACGCGCTGGACACGGTCCGGCTCTACAAGAACATCGTGGCGGCCGACCCGCTGTACACCTTGGAGATGACCACCGAGGTGCGAGAAGCCGGGTCGGCGACCGCGCCCCGGGAGGTGACGCCGGGCCTGCGCCCGGTGACGGAGATGGCCGGCGTCGGCTCCGAGCTCATCGACTGGTCCTCCACCCGCCGCCGCCGGATCGAAGGCGTCCTCGAGGGCATCACCGACGACTACGTGAAGAAGTACGGCCGGCTGCCCGGAGAGCGCGCCCGCTAGACCAGCTGCTCGCTGATGGCCCGTCCCCGCGCTCCTGAAGTTCGGGCAGCGGATCGTCGACGGGCTCCTTCAGCCGCTCCGCTTCGTTCCCGCGCGTGTGGATCGCGGGTGTGCTTGTTCTGCCGTCTGCGCAAGTAGCGGCGGTTGCGGCGCGGGGGGTGCGGCTTGTCGCCGCCGAGAGAGTCCGGCCGGGTGCGGGGGAGCTCCCATTTCTCGTTCGTGGGATCTCCCGAACCCGAGGTGGCCGCATGATCCGCCGCGCGGGCGCCGGCCGTTGCGGACGCGCGACGACCGTCGGGAGTGTCGGTGCCTACCGGGGCCTCCCTTTCGCCATGCCCCGGTAGCCGGGGTGCACGCCAGGTGTGAGGCCCTGTCGCGCGGCCACGCGTTCGAGGAGTGCGGTAAGGGTGGCGCGCTCCTCCGCGTCCAGGCCGGCGCAGATGTCGGCCTCGTGCTCCGCGGCCACCTCGCCAATCTCCTCCAGCATCCGCCGGCCGCCGGGGGAGAGGTGCAGCGCGTGGTTGCGGCGGTCCTCGGTGCTGCGCCGCCGCTCGACGAGCCCCTTGCCGTCCAGGTGGTCGACGAGGGTCACGACTCGGCTGGGCACCACGCCCAGGTCCGCCGCGAGCGCCCGCTGACTGAGCCCGGGGCGGTTGGCGATCATGCGCAGCAGCCCGACGTCCGGCGGGGTGAGGCCGAGGGCGGCGACGCGTTCGCCGAAGCGGCCCGCCGCGTGCGCCCCGATCTGGGCCAGGAGAAAGGCCGTGCCGCGGGGGTGAGTTGAAGCCCTGCCGGGTTCCTCGCTCGGTTGCCTTGTCGTGCTCACGGGGCTATCGTACGCCACCAGAACGATTCAGCTGTATGAATCGTTCAGTAGAGAGAATGGATTGCGCTGTGTCATCCCGATCTCCTTCGGCCTCCCCGGCCCCGCTCAGCCCCAGCCCCATCTCCAACTCCAGTCCCCATCCCCATCCCGGCCCCGGGTCCCGTTCCGGACTCGCGGGCAAGGCCGCCCTCGTCACCGGCGGCTCGGGCGGCATCGGCGCCGCCACCTGCCGGGCCCTCGCCGCGCACGGCGCGCGGGTCGCCGTCACCGGCAGGAACGCGGCCGCCGTCGCCGCGGTCGTCACCTCGATCGCCGAAGGCGGCGGGCAGGCCCTGGCCGCTCCCGCCGACGTCACCGACCCCGCCGCCGTCGACCGGCTCCGCGCCCGAGTGGAGGGCGAGTTCGGCCCGGTGGAGATCCTCGCCCCCTTCGCGGGCGGCCAGGGCGGCCCCGTACCCACCGCGGAACTTGACCCGGACCGCTGGCGCTCCGTCATCGAATCCGACCTCACCTCGGTCTTCCTGACCGTCTCGGCGTTCCTGCCCGGCATGATCGAAAAGGGCTCCGGCGCCGTCGTCCTGATGTCCTCCACCGCGGGGCGCGTCCCGGGCGGTGCGAACATCGCGTACGCCGTCGCCAAGGCGGGGGTGGTGATGTTCGCGAAGCACCTGGCGGCCGAGGTCGGCCGGCACGGCGTCCGCGTCAACTGCCTCGCACCCTCCGCCGTACCGAACGACCGCATGCGGCGGGAGACGACCGACGGGCAGCGGGCCGCACTCGCCGCCGGGTTCCCGCTTGGCCGCCTCGGGCGGTCCGACGACATCGCCGAGGCCGTTCTCTACCTCGCCTCCGACGCCGCCTCCTGGGTCACCGGCGCCACCCTCGACCTGACCGGTGGGCGGGTGATCGCATGAGCACCGCCGTCACCGCGGCCGCGACCCGCGCGTCCAGCGCCCCGCACCAGGGCGGGCCGCCGCCCGGAGCCGTCGCCACCGTCTTCGCCGCGCTCTTCGTGGCCGGGGTCGTTCTTACCGCCGTACTGTCCGGCGGCAGCCCCTTCCCCTCGCCCTTCGGGGACACCGACTCGATCGTGGCCTACTTCCGCGACCACGACGACGCCGTACGGTTCGGGGCCGCGCTCCAGTTCGCCGCCGCGATGCCGCTCACCGTCTACGCCGCCACCGTCACCGCCCGTCTGCACCGGCTCGGCGTGCGGGCCCCCGGCGCGTTCATCGCCCTGGCCGGCGGACTGCTCGCGGCCGGCCTGCTGGTCTGCTCGGCGCTCGCGAGCTGGGTGCTCACCCGCCCCGAGGTCCTGGCGCAGCCCGGGCTCGTCCGAGCCCTGCACTACGTGGCGTTCGTCTCCGGCGGCCCCGGCCACGTCGCGCCGCTCGGCCTGCTCGTCGCCGGCATCGCCGTACCCGGGCTGCTCGCCCGGCTGCTGCCCCGCTGGTTCGCGTACGCCGGGCTGGTCATCGCCGCCGTCGCCCAACTCGGCGTGCTCGTCCTGCTCGCCGAGGACACGGCACCGCTGTTGCCGGCCGCCCGCTTCTCCGGCCTGATCTGGCTCGTGGCCGCCGGGTTCCTGCTGCCCCGGGAGCGTGCCCGCACCCAGGCGCCCACACCGGCTCGTACCGCGTCCGCACCGAGGAGTGCCCATGAACCCCGACCGTGAGACCGCCGCCCACGAGGCGCTCACCGCCAAACTCGTCCGCTTCCAGCGCCCCGAACGCGACCTCCCGTACCTCACCGGCCTCGACGAGGACCGTGTCGCCGGGCTCTTCGGCCTGACGCCACCGGCGTACCGTGACCGGCTGGCGGCCCTCGACGCGCAGACCCGCACGGCGGCGGCGGTGCTCCGCGACGCACCGGGCACCGCCGGCCTGCCGGCCCGGCTGCCCTTCGCGCCGGGGCAGCGGATCGTCGCCCTCGGCGAGAGCACCACCGCCGACCGGCTCTCCTGGCTGGAGATCCTGCGGCACCTGCTGCCCGACGGCGTCGCCGTCACCAACCTCGCCGTCTCCGGCTCCACCACCACCCAGGCCCTGGCCCAGGCCCCGGCCCTCACCCGGCTCCGGCCCGGCTGGGTACTGTGCCTGCTCGGCACCAACGACGCCCGGCGCACCGGTCCGGCCACCCTCGTCAGCGCCTCCGAGACCCGGCGCAACCTGGCGGCCCTGCGCGAACTCACCGACGCCCGCTGGGTCTGGCTCACCCCGACACCGGTCGACGAGAAGCGGGTCGCGTCCTTCGAGCCCTTCCGCAGGGCGGGACTGACATGGGCCGGCAAGGACGTCGACGCCATCACCGCGTACCTCCTCGAACGCCCGGAACCGGCGGTCGACACCCGCCCGGCGGTCACCGGCCGTCACCTCGACGACGGCGTCCACATCACCCTCGACGGCCAACGCGAGATCACCGCCGCGGTCCTCCGCCTCCTCGCGGAGCTCTGACTGCGTGGCACTCATGGTGCGTTCCACCTGGAGGTGCGCGGCACCGCCCACACCGAGTAGAGAGGGGAAGGCATCGCCAGGCGCAGGTGGAGTCCGCCCGATGCGCACCACCAGGCGGGGGAGTGCGTTGCATCGCGCGCAACTCAACGCATCGTGCGCGCGCCGGTTCGCACACCCGTGCGCCGTAGTCCCGGGCATCTGGTGCCTGTGGCGCGCTACCCGTGCGGGCGGCACAGGTTCTCCTCGGCCGACAGCAGCCCGAGCACGGCGTGCTCCTGGTGGTGGGCGTGCCGGCGCTCCGCCAGGGCCCGGTCGTGGACAGGGCCAAGCCCCCGTGCTGTCTCTGCGGTCAAGCCGACGGCAGCGAAGTCGCCGGCGGCCTGGAGGAGCCCCATCGCGATGTCGTGGAAACGCGGGCCGCCGACGGGGTCAGATGGCGGCGCCCTCGTCGCTTACCGGACGGTGGCGGAGGTGAGGAAGTAGGTGACGGAGTACAGGAACTGGCTGCCCTCGATCGCCTTGTCGAGGAGCGTGTTGAACCGCTGGGCCTCGGACCGGTCGAGGTGGCCAAGGTCGGCGAAGACCTCGGCCCAGCTGCGGATGCCCATCGTGTCGTCGACGGTGCTCTTGTCGCGGACGAGGAGAGTACGCGGCTCGACCTCGACGTCGAGCAGACCACGCGCGGTGAGCAGGCCGGGAACGCGTCGGGCGAAGGTGCCGTGTTGGACACTGACCCTCTGGCGCAGGTCCAGGATCTCCGCGGCCAGCTGGTGGTCCTCGATGTTCAGAGCCTGCGTCGCCGTGTCCGGGTCGCAGATGACGATGCGACCTCCCGGGCGGACGACGCGCAGCATCTCGTCCAGCGCCTGGCCGGGGCCTTGGACGTGTTGGAGGACACGGTCCGCCCACGCTCCGTCGAACGCCCCGTCTTTGAACGGAAGACGACGGCTGTCGGCAACGGCCAACCGCCGGAGGCCGGCGCGCTTCATTTCGGCGCACATGGTCTGGGACAGGTCGCAGGCGACGGCCTCGGCGCCGGTCTCGGCTTCGAGTTCGCGCACGGCATCCCCGGTGCCGGCCCCGACGTCGAGAAACCGCCGGCCGGGCTGCGCCCGAAGCAGACCGCGCAGACGCTGCTTGTAGGAGACGAAGAACGACTCGGCCCTCAGGCGGTGCAGCGTGGTGACCAGCCGCCCGGGGTCGGGGTGCGCGTCGATGTCGGAGAAGGCATGCGGCACATAAAAGTCGCCCATGGACGGAGCCTACGGCTCGCGGGCGTGCCGTGCGGACGAATTCGCTCAGCCAGGAGGGCGGTCGTGCCGCCGGCGCGAAAGGCCCCGGCGGGGGCCCGCAGCGCGCTGCGGGGCCTTTCGTTCAGCGCCTCGTCCGTCGCCTACGCCGGTGATGTCAGTCTTCGTTGGCGTCATCGTCGTAGTGCACGTTGCCGTCTTCGTCGAGGTAGGGGTGGATCTGCGCGGGAGGGTGGCCGTCGGTGTCGGAGGGGCGTGGCCCTTCGGGCCCGTCGGGGCCCCAGCGCAGGAGTCGGCGGGCGCGGCAGATCCGGTAGACGGTGCCGCCGGCCTCGAGCTGGTTGGCGCGTTCGGTCCGCAGCCGGTCGGCAGCCTGTGCGTACTCGGTCAGCTCTCCGGCCGCGGGGTCGGTTCCTTGCGCGGCGATCGCGCGGGCGTCGACCGTTCTGTCGTCGCAGTCCCAGGGGATGAGGCCGCGCCGGCGGGGCTCGAGCCAGGTCAGGGCGAAGTCCAGCGACTTGCGGGCGTCGTGGGCGGTGGCGTGCGGACCGCCGCTGGCCTTCCACCCCTGCCCGTCTTGCTCCACGATCCGGAAGACGGGGGGCAGCGGCATCACGTCCGGATGGGTCGTCAGCGCCCGCCGGGAGTCCCCGCGCACGTCCTCGGGGAAGCGGCCCCCGGCGTAGCCGAGATCGCGCAGCGCCAGCCGTTCCGCGGCCTGAAGGGGCGTGATCGGCGCGTCGGGGTCCAAGACCAGGCCGTCATCGATGCGCGCGTCCCGGGCGCCGCGGTCCCAGTTGGGGACGGCGGGCTCGTAGTCGGTCGGCCGAGGCTGCTCAATCCCGTCGGGTCCCAGCCCCGTGTACTCCTCGGCCCGCACCACCCGGTAGCGGGTCCGCAGCACGGTGAGCTCATCGACGCGTTCGCTCTCCAGCCGGGCCACCGCCGCCAGCAGGGCCCGCCGCTCCATCACGTCCTTGGCCTCGTCCTTCGCCCGGAACCACAGCAGCGAGTTGAGGCCGTCCCGGGCCAGCTGCGGAAAGCCGTCCTGCACCGCGATCACGACCCGCCACCGCTGTTCCTCGCCGGCATCCTGTGCGACGACCCCGAACAACGGCCCCCGCACCAGCACCGTGTCCACATCCAGCGCGGCGTCCAGTGCGTCGGCCTCCACGACCGCCTCCACCGGACCCTCCGGGTACCTGACCTTGATCGGCCGTACCCCGTCCGGCGTCGTCTCCCCATGACTCATGCGCCCATCCTGCCGACCACAGCTTGAGCGCACGTGCGTTTCCTGATTCTCAGGACTGGGATGTGCCCGTGTGGGACGGTGGTGCCCCGCTTCCTCCCCCGCAGGCGGAGAGGCGCCATCGCTTCCGGCCGGTGTTCGTCGGGCCGGCTGCGGCTAAAGGGCGGCGAGAGCGGGGAGCGCCGGCCCTTCTCCACCGCGCGCAGCTGCCCCCAGCCGACCTCGGCGCGAGTGGCGGGCGGGGCCCGGGTGGCGGGTGGTCAGCAGCGCGGTACTCGGCGGTGGCATCGGTGAACGGTCCTGGGTCCTCAACGCCCAGGTCCCGCACGGCTACCGGCGCACCGACCCGGACCGGCACCTCGCCGCCCTGGCCTCCGGGGCGGGCGCGCGCGGGCCGGGCGTGGGTCTGCTCACGGCCGCGGACGTCCGGGCCCACGGCCACGCGCGCGACGGCGGGGCCGAGGCGGTCGTCACCGCGGGGCTTGGAGTGCGCGGCTGGGCCGCCGCACTGCCGACGGCACGACCGCCGCCCCCGGCCTGGCACCATCAACATCGTCCTCGCCGTCCCGGCCCCCCTGACCGACGCGGCACTGGTCAACGCCGTGGCCACGGCCACCGAGGCCAAGGTGCAAGCCCTGCTCGACGCCGGGTTCGACTGCTCCGGCACACCCACCGACGCGGTCTGCGTCGCCGCGCACGCTCCGCGCCCCGGCGAGGAACCCCACGCCTTCGCCGGCCCCCGATCTCTGTGGGGCTCCCGCCTCGCCCGAGCCGTCCACACCGCCGTCCGGGACGCAGCCGGGGCGCACTACTGAGCTTGTGGGCGAGGTGTGGTGCTATCCCCGCCTGCCTGCTACAAACCCGGCGAGCGGTCTCGAACCTCCCACGCGGTCTGCGAGTACAACGGCCGCAAGGACCAGCCCAAGGGCTTCGGATGGCGCGACTTCCGCAGCCTGCTCATACGCGCCCGCGTCCTGGGCTCGGTGGCCCAATCATCCTGGTATGCGCCTGCGTCCGGATCCACCTAACGGCCCCGCTTCGGGAGTTCACCGCCGTGAATGCCGACTGGCTCACCGTCTTCGAGCTGTCCGCATACTCACCGGCCGCCATCGGCAGGAGGGCATCTGATCACTTGTCAGACGCGACGTCGGCAACCTCACCGCAGCCGACCTCGGCGCCGGATCACGAAGGCCGTCAAACGCAGGCTCAAGCAGATCCAATACTTCCCGGGCCTGGTCGGCGGTTGCGTCGTCGGTACCGTCTTGGCTCTCAGAATGTGGTCATCAGAAGCTGCCGAAGAAGCGATGCCACCAACTGGGCCGCTGGACATGCGAAGGCAACTGGCTGGGCCCGTCGTAATCGCGTTCCAGTAGTTCTTCGGGAAGTACCACATACCCGAGATCGGCCAGTGCCCATTCGACCTTGGCGAGATCGGCGGCATCCAGCTCGCCCTGGGCCTGGGCATCCTCTGTGCCGAGGAAGGCTCCTGGGTTCTCGGCACAGATGAGGGCGAGGGACCCGAACTTGCTCACGCAGGCCACGATCCGAGTCCCACGCAAGGTTGCTTCCGCGGGCACGACGACACGTCCGTACTCGCTGGAGTCCTGGGTGTCCCGCTCGGCAGTGAGTTGTGAAGTCGGCCTCAAGCCGTGCCACCAGGTCGCCGAACAGGGCAGCCGTCCGGGTGCGATCGCAGCCGGACGGCCACTCCAGCCACTCCGGGTCATCGAGCTTGACCAGTATCGTCAGCAGATCCGCCTCGCTCTTCATCACCGGCACATTGTGGGCGTGAGCATCGAACCTGGATCCCTACGGGGTACGGCCGCGCGACTTGCCGAACCTCATACCGCCGACAACACCCATTCATGTTCGACAGCAACAAAGGGGGAGGGGCAATGAAGGGGACCGCCTCGGAGAGAGCGCGACGTCCTTCGATTGCGGGGTCAGGACCCGTCCTGCCCGGCGATGCGCAGTGCGACCGCGATGTGGCTGTATCCAGGGATAGTCGGCTCGCCGGCTTTCTCGTAGCGCACAGCGTCGGCTATGCCGAGCTTCTCGCCCGACGGGAGTGCCCTGTTCGTCGTCCACAGAAGCATGCGCAGGTGGTCGTCCTGGACGCCAAGAAGCGGGGCGGCGGGCTGCAACGGCTGGCCGGTGCGCACCCGCCAGTCGGCCACCGCGGCCCAGAAAGCGTTCAGAGTGTCCCAGCAGATCGTGTTGCGGGGCCCGAGGAGCAGACGTATCTCGTCAGCGGACCGGAGAACGTCGAGGCCGTGGGAGACGAGGTTTTGGAGGTCCTCCAGAAACGTGACGACGAACTCGTACTCTGCCTCTTCGCCCAGAAGGTCTTCGACGACCGACAGAACCTCGACGGTCGCGCTGTGACCCTTCCGGGCGACCCGAAAGGCGACCTGTCGGCAGACGTCGAGGTCGTCGGTGCCGTCAACCGATCCCGGCGTGACGCCCGCCAAACTGAGGAGCCGTTGCGACCGCCCTGCCGGTCGTCGGCGCCACGGGAAGCGCATAGTGTCCCTTTCCTATGTAAATAGAAATTGCGACTGCTCAGCATGACATGGCCGGAGTGCCTCCAACGCATTGACGACCCCGCTGGGACGGCGCCCATAGCGCCCGGCGTACGCTCTGCAGGCAGTCGACCGGTGACAGCAGGCGGCACGGTGAACGGTAGCGGGCTGGCCCTGACGTCACGGCGCGTAAGGATGTGCGGTGCTCCACCGACACCTCACTCTCACGCGTGGCTGATCTCCGTCCTGACCGTGTCGACCGGCGCCTGTGCCGAAGCGGCGGATGCCGTCCACCAGCCGATCGCCGCCGCTCCACCTGGTAGGACGCCGAGGCAGTGGTCGACCCGATCGCCTGGGCTTTCCGCTGGACGGTCGACGAACCGCCGCTCCATCCGGGGGAGGAGCGGGTGACCGAGCTCGATGAGACGCACCACGGCCGGCTGCTCGCTTTCCTCAGCGCACACAGCCCGGCCCGCTCCACCCAGATAGCGGTGCGTGTGGGCACAGTCGTCGCCTTGCTGACCTATCAAAACGCGGATAAAAACCCAGATAACGCTCGTGTTCTTCTTCCCCTGGCCCGTGCGCAGGCCGATCGCCTGCTGCGCGCACAACAGGGCGGAGAACCCGGATCACCCTCCTGATCCCCTGTTGCGGGCGATACCCCGGCCCACGAAAGCTTCGCTGCCCGGCAGTGCCCGGGGGGCTTTCTCATCTCGCGCGCTACAGCAGCAAAGGCCAAGAACCCGGCCTGCCGTATCAGGAGCGGGTCGGGCCGAGGAACGGCTGAACCGTTGGCTGGACGGTTGCTCCGAGCGAGGGGTCGAGGGGATGACCGAAGGTGGGCGCCCCCCCCACATCGGATGCCGCCCGTTCGCGCAGGTCAGGCTCTGTGGGTAAGCCGTCCGGAGGCGGCGACACCTCTTCCCGACGCGACAGCAGTGAGGAAGAGGTGTGATACAGCCGGGCCGGGTGGCTTCCCCCGTCACTCTGACCGCTGAAGCGGTGCCCGTACGGCCGAACACTGCTGGCAGCACGGGGCCGTTGTGCTTCTGGACGTGGGGATGAATCAGCTTCCGCCCGCCGGGAACGCCCAGGACGACGCGGTGGTGCCGGCGCCTCCTGCGAAGCCGATGCTCAAGCAGCCGCATGACATGCTTCCCGGCCCCGGTGCGCTGCTTGGCGCTCTGGAATTCGACGGGAGCCGGCGGCTGATGGCCGGGCCGAGGTTGCTTTCTCCGCGGCTCGGCCGTGGCGCCCAGCTGTCCGGATCCTGTTGTGCTCCTGGACGGATATGGCCGCTGCCCCTCTCGCGGTCTTCGGAGAGGTACGGCATCCTCGGCCGGATACCGGCTCGGCCTGTGCGGGGGAGGGGAGTGGTCTGGCGCTGTGGTGGGCGGCGGCCTTATGGGGGTCGTCCGGCGCGGCTGCGGTGGAGGGTCTGGTCCTGTACCGCGCGATCCACCGGGTCAAGGACTTCCCCTGGCGCAAGGAAGGCGAAGCCGCCTTCGCCGCCCACCTGGCCTCCGTAGTCATCCGGGTCGTGCTGGGCGGTGGCCTCGCGGCCGCCTTCGGAGCGTCGGCACAAGTCGCCGGCCCACTGGGCGCCCTCGCGGCCGGGATCGCCGCCCCGAAGACCGTTGTTTCCGGCAGGGCCTGGCCCACCAGGCAGTGGAACCCCTGCCGCAGACAGCCCCGAGCACGTCCGCGCAGACGGCCAAAGCTTCCGCGCAAGGAGGTCCCGGTGCGGCCTGACTCCTTCGGCTCTCAGCTGTGCGCCGCCCCGGCACGCACTACTCCAGCCTTCCAGAAAGCCCCCCGTCCTGCCCGCACGGGCTTCCTCAACCAGCTCGCCGGCGCCCTCGCTCGGGGCCACCCCCGCATCCCGCAGCGCCCCGGCCACCGCGCAGCCGCCCCGCCCGGACGGTTCTCCTGTGGCCCAACCCGAGCCTGACACGCGGCAGCGCGATCGCAGGCCCGGCACAGGCCCGAACCGCCGCTGCCGGATTACGAGGGGCGGCTGCTGACCGTCGCCGAAGTCGCCTCCACCCTGCGCGTGTCGAAGATGACCGTGTACAGGCTGGTACACGCCGGGTATCTCCCGGCCATCCGCGTAGGGCGCGCCTTCAGGGTGCCGGAGGAGGCGGTGCACGACTATCTGCGGGAGAGCCTGCGCAGCGTGAGCTGAGCCGTCGGCCGCGCCCCGTGGCCGAGCGGCGGCCGAAGCGCAGACGCCCCAAACCGCACAGGAGGTTCGGGACCGGCCGGCGCCGGTACTGCCGGGTTCCGAGCGTGTCGCACCAGCCGAACGGCATGGGCTCCCATGGGGACGGGTTTCAAGATCTGCGACACGCTGGGCCCGGTGCCCTGCCGCCGTAACAGATAGAACGGCCTACCGGGTGGGTCGTCAGCGCCCGCTGGGAGTCCCCGCGCACGTCCTCGGGGAAGCGGCCCCCGGCGTAGCCGAGATCGCGCAGTGCCAGCCGTTCCGCTGCCTGGGCGGGTGCGATGGGTGCTTCGGGGTCCAGGACCAGGCCGTCGTCGATGCTCGCGTCCCGGGCGCCGCGGTCCCAGTTGGGGACGGGGGTTCGGAGTCGGTGGGCCGGGGTTGCCCGATGCCGTCGCACCCCAGCCCTGTGTACTCCTCGGCGCGCCATCCGGTAGCGGGGTCCCGAGCACGGTGAGGTCATCGACGCGCTCGCTCTCCAGCCGGGTCACGGCCGCCAGCAGGGCACGCCGCTCCGCCGGGTTCTGTGCCTCGTCCTTGGCCCGGAACCACAGCAGTGAGTTGAGGCCGTCCCGGGCCGGCTGCGGACAGCCGTCCTGCACCGCGACCACGACCCGCCACCGCGGTGCCTCGCCGGCGTCCTGTGAGACGACCCCGGACAACGGTACCCGCGCCAGCACGCTGTCCATATCCAGCGCGGCGTCGAGTGCGTCGGCCTCCACGACCGCCTCCACAGGACCTTCCGGACACTTGACCAAGATCGGCCGCACCCGGTCCGGCCTCATCTTCCTGTGACCCATGAGCTCATCCCGCCGACCGCAGCCTGCGCGCATGAGGGGTTTGCCGATTCCTCGGCGTGCGACACGCCCGGCCCGGGACGGCGGCACCTTCCCCTCGCGCCCGTTTGGCTAACATTGCAACAAGTTGGATAGTTCTTCTTTGGGGAGGTGGGCGGTGCTGCAGATCCAGATCGGTGCCGAACGCGCTGCGGACGCGGACGACCGCCTGGGGCGTGTCACCTTGGGGTGGCGCCCCGGGATGAGCGAGGACGAGGCGTGGGCAGCGGGCCGGGGCATCTGGAAGTTCAATGCCGACCGGGCTCTCTCGCAGGACGAGGTGCAGATCATCAACACCGAGGGCACCGTCCTCGTGGTCGCGCGGATCACCGGGATCTCCAAACACGGCGACCGCTACGCCCTCGAAGGCACCCTCCTGCACGGCGACCCGCGCGTCGGCCGGCCCACCCCCAGCCCGCACCTTTCCCGTAACCCCGTCACCTACATCCCCCATACATCCCCGGGGGAGTGGACAGGTGAGTGACTTCGATGCGATCGATTCGCTGCTCGCCGGCGTAGGCCCGGAAGCCGAACTCCCCTCTCCTCAGGTCCGCCAGGTGTTGCGGGAACGGGCCCGGTTGTCCAAGGCGCAGGTGGCGAGGGCGCTCGGGGTGAGTCCGTCTACGGTCGCCGCATGGGAGAGCGGCCGGGACCCGGCCGGCGATACCCGCACCAAGTACGCGTATCTGCTGGACGGGCTGGCCGCCAAATGCGCCACCGGCACCGGCACCGCCACCGGCACCGGCACCGCCACCGGCGCTGGCACCGGCACCGCCACTGGCACTGGCACCGGCGCTGGCACCGCCACCGGCGCTGGCACCGGCGCTGGCGCTGGCACCGGCACTGGCGCTGGCACCGGCGCTGGCACCGGCGCTGGCACTGGCACTGGCGCTGGCACCGGCACCGGCGCTGGCACCGGCGCTGGCACCGGCACTGGCGTCGGCGCTGGCATCAGCACTGGCACGGTGCCGGTGGCCCTGTCTGGCGTCGAGCCGGCCGTGGCCCAGCCTTCTGCCGCGGCCGACGTTCCGCCGGCTTCCCCGGCGGTGTCCGAGGAAGGCGGTGAGGGTGACGAGGTGGAGGTCCTCGCGGTGCCTGAGCCGTGTGTGTTGTGCGGGTATCCGGCAGGGACCCGGGTGGCGGGTTTCGCCCAGCACCTTCACCCGGCCGACTGCCAGGCCGCTACTGCCGCGCCCGACAGGCCCACCGCGCCGCCTGCCCGGCCTGTCACAGCACCTGCCCGGCCTGTCACAGCGCCCGCCCGGCCTGTCACCCGGCCGGTCACGGCGCTCGCCCGGTCTCAAGCCGCTTCGGTCGGGGAGCCGCCGTCGCGCGCACCGCGCCCGGCGGCGCGTCCCTCTGAGCGTTCCCAGGGCCCGTCCCGTCGCGCTTTCCAGGAGCCGTCTGCTCCGGTCGATCTGATCGGCCGGGCGGTGAAGGCCGTGCTCGTCGAGCATCACGGTGACGTGGAGGCGGCGACGGCCGTACTGGTGAAGCGGGCGATCCCGGATGCGATGCGGCTGCTGGACGAGACCCGTAAGGGCGCCCGTTACGACATCATCGCTCACCCGTGGATCCCGGACATCCTCAAGAAGCAGTCCTCCCGTGGCGCGGACCAGATCTGGGAGGCCCGCCCGAAATGGACCCGCCACCAGCTGCCGCCCGGGAAGCATGAGGTGACGGCGCTCGATGTCAACGGCGCCTACCTCTCCGCCCTCAAAACCCACCTGCCCCTGGGCCGGCTCGAGCACTCCGCCGGCCTCCCGCACGACCGCCGCCGCGCCGGCGTCTACCTGATCACCCCGCCCGCCTGGGAACATGAGGCGGTCCTGCCGAACCCGATCGGCCAACGCGACGAGCCGGGACCGCTGTGGGTGACCGAGCCGACCCTGCGCCTGCTGCTGCGCCTGTCGGGCCCGAAACACGCGCTGTGCGCACCGCCGGAGATCCACGAGTCCTACACCTCCGGGGCGACCGAGAACCTGCTGGAGAAGTTCCGTATCGCTTTGAAGGACGCTCGTGACACCGCGATCGCCGAGGGCGACGAGGTCACTGTGGAGTATGTGAAGGCGATGTACTCCAAGTTCGTCTCGACGATGGGGGAGTCGAACTATAACCGGGAGCTCTACCGTCCGGACTGGATGCACATCATCCGCTCGCAGGCGTTCGCGAACCTGTGGCTGAAGGCGCTCAAGGCCCACGATGAGGGCCTGGCGGTCGTCCGGGCGATGGGCACCGATGAGCTCCACGTCATCGGTGACTGGCGCAGTGTCTTCCCGGAGGGCCGTGGTGTTACCGAGGTGAAGGTCAAGGACACCTACACCGCCGGGACCGACACCAACGAGACGGAAGGGGAGGGAGAGGAGTAGTGCCGCAGAAGAACCTCGACTTCGGGAAGTTCGGTGCCCGGGGCATCAAGGGCAGCGACGCCGTCGCCCGCACACTCGACGAACTCGCGGGCGGTATCGCCACCCCGGTGACCGCCCGGCGCGGCTGGACAGCACGCCTGCACTACCTGACGAAGTCGGGCAAGAGCCGCCAGGCCGCGCGCGAGGCCGGGCTGACGGTCACCGACCGGACGCTGAAGGCGTGGCTGGAGGGCAAGCGCCAGCCGTCGAAGGCGAACCTGGAACGCATCGATGCCGCCTACCGGGCGGTGCGCCGGCGCAACGTCGCCCGGCACCTCCTCAGGCGCCTGAACCGTGAGGGACGCGGGACCCGGGTGGAGATCCACCCCCTGAACCAGTCCCAGGTCCCGCGCCCGCTGCAGCGCGTGGTGGAATACCGCACCCTGAACGTGCGCCGCTGGGACCGCATCATCGGCGCCTGGGCGGCCGGCGACCACCAGGGCCTCGATGCCGCCTGGGACGACACGATCGTCGACCTGGGCTCCCAATGGGGGCAGTACGAATACGTCACCAACGTCGGCTTCGCCGCGTAGAAGAGCCCGAGGACGGGCCCGGACCCGCAAGGGCCGGGGCCCTTGCGTACTCCCAGCCGCTCTCTACCGCCGGCTCCCGCTGGATACGGTCCCGGCCCCAGCGCATGCCGAGTGCGTCCGGGTCCGCGCGGCGCTGCCCGGTGAGCTTGCCGGCCCGCTTCCTGACGTTGTCGAGCACCATGCCGAGCTTCACCGCCTGGGGCTCCTCAGCGCCGCCCTGAGGGCCGTCGTCCCGCCTTTCAGCTCCAGGTACTCGATGTGCTTCCTGGGAACGCTGAGGGGCCTTCGCGTGCACGGTACTGGCGTGCCGCCCCGACACTGAGAGCCCACGTGTCTCCTGCGTGCGCTTCACGGACCGCTCGTACCTCCCGGCCGGGGTGAGGTTGATGGGGATCAGCGAATTTCCCCGGGGCTACTCGGGTTCCCCACTTGGTTCAGCGGTCAACTGGCTACCGGGGCCGCCCGGTCGATGAGTGTGCGGGCCGTGCCGACCGGTCAAGGGCGCCTACGGCGTCGCTACGCGATGAGCTGCGCTCACCCTGGACAGTTCGGCTCGGCCCTGGTGCTGGCTGGCTATCGGGCGGCCCCTCCACTGTGGCGTCCGGCTGCAGGTCGGCCGACGCGGGTGGGGAACCACAGCGAGCAGGTCTGTCCCATACCCCGAGCAGGGGGTGGGGAAATTCAACGAGCCCTATCAAGGCCGAGGACGTTTCCCAGCATCCACTGCCGGACGGGCGTGAGAGTGTCCCCGCCACGGCGACACGCCCCATCCCAGCACGACACACCCCATCCCAGCGGCCGAGGTCTTCGCCCTGCATGACCACCTCGCCCACCTCCGCCGCCGGTACCACTCCGCCGTTGTGGATGTGGGCCTGGCACCTCGATGCCGTCACCGCCGGCCTCAGCGTCCCGCTGAACTCCGGTGCTGCCGAAGGCGACATCACGAAAATCAAGCTCCTCAAGCGTCGGCACTACGGCCAGGGCCGGCTTCGACCTACTCCGAAGACGCATCCTTCTCGCACACTGACCGGCCGCTTCACCGAAGGCGCCGAAGGGCCGGCCCACGATCCACAGCCGGTCCGCGGCATCCGTGGGCGGGGCGGCCGGCTCCAGGGCCGGCAGGGGCCGCAGCCGCCGGATGACCCGGCCCACGGTCGCCGGCGAGATCTCGAACAGCGGCGCGACTGTCGCATCGTGAGGTCCGTGCGGTAGGAGACGACTACCAGCAGGACCCCGGCCCGCCACCAGCAGGACCCCGGCCCGCCATCGGCAGCCCCCCCCGGGCCGACCGCCGCCGCGACCGTTGCCACCCCGCTCCCACACCACCCGCAACAGACCCTCGAACTGCCGCCTCCGCAGCCCGGTGAACGTCTCCACCCACAACGACTGAGCCCTCAACACCCCGCCCGTACCCAGAAGATGCCCTGAACACAACCTTCCGCAATACCTTTGGGATACGGGCCCCCAACGAGTCGCAGTGACCGCACTGAACTCCACAACCCCAAAAGTCACTTCTCGGCCCTGAGACACGTCGGGAATCAAACAGACTTCGCCGACGAAAACGACCTCATGGCCCCCTCGCTCCGCCGCCCCCGCACCCAGCCGCGGTGCCGCCGACGACCACGCCCCCCGCTCGGCCCGGCCATGCCGGCACTTCGTATGATCACAGCACGGGGAGCCGAAAAGCCGACCACCTTCGGAGGACGAACGACCATGCCCGAACAGCGTGTTGTTCTGGTGACGGGCGGGGGAACGGGAATCGGGGCCGCCACCGCCCGGCTGCTGCGCACCGCCGGGCATCAGGTCGTGATCTCCGGGCGGCGGCCCGAGCCGCTGCACCGGGTGGCCGAGGAGACCGGAGCGCTGGCACACCCTTCCGACACCGCCGACCCCGAGGCCGTGCGCGAGCTCGTCGAGAAGACGGTGACGGCCTACGGGAGGCTCGACGGTGTGGTGCTCAACGCCGGAGTCGGGCGGCCCGGCGCGGTCGGCGACATCGCGGTCGAGGACTGGGAAGAGCTGATACGGACCAACCTCACCGGTCCTTTCCTGCTGTTGCGTGCCGCGCTGCCGCATCTGCTGGCGGCCCGCGGGGCGGTGGTCGCGGTCGCCTCGGTCGCCGCGCTCCGCAACAGCGTCGGCAACGCCGGCTACGCGACGTCCAAGGCGGGTCTGCTCCACCTCTGCCGCTCCCTCGCCGTCGACTACGGGCCGCAGGGGCTGCGGGCCAACGCGGTGTGCCCGGGCTGGGTGCGCACGGAGATGGCCGACCGGCGGATGGCGCGGTTCGCGGCGGAGGCGGGGCTGGCGGGCGGCGCCGAGGCGGGGTACGAGGAGGCGACCCGGCTGTCTCCCGCCGGGCGGCCGGGTGAGCCGGAGGAGGTCGCCGAGGCGATCGCCTGGCTGCTGTCGCCCGCCGCGTCCTACGTCAACGGGGCCGTCCTGACCGTCGACGGCGGGGTGACCACCACCAGCGTCAGCGGTGTCGCCTTCGACTACCGGGTCGAGGCGCGCACCCCGCCCCTGTAACAGCCTCCGCACAGGCCCGCTCCACTGCCCCTCCCGGCTGCCCTCAGAGTGCGGCCGACCGATCTCTACCCCCCCGGACGTGCGGCAGCCACCAGTGCCGCTGCCAGACTGCCAGCGGAACTGTCCCTAACAGCCCCCACTTGCGGCACCGCATCCGGCGCCCGCGCGCCCACCACCGCAAAGCCCGCATCGACGAACAACCACCCCAGCGGCAACGACGCGTCCGTGCCGTCCTCACCCAGCACAAGCACCCGCTGCCCTTACAGGCCGACCACCTGAAACGCCTTCTCCTGCCAGACCACGTGGCCGCCGACCTCCACCACCGGCCGCCGCCCGCGAACGCGTCCAGCGCGGCGAACAGCTCTACCCCACCCAGCACCAGAAGGCCACCGACGCCCCTCACCCCGGCAGCCGCACCCCCTTGTGGAAGGAGTCCGGCAAAGAACGTCAAGCCCCAGTTCCTCCCCGACCCAGCCCGCGAGCCGGCTCGACCTGACCCTGGCCACCGAAGAACACGCCGCCCGCACCCTCTTCCCCCAGATCACCCCCAGGGGCCGAACCCGCCCTCCCCGACGAGAACCGAGGAGCGCAGGACACCGACTCCTTCACCGCCGGCCCCGAAGACCGCTACCCCGACATCTTCGCCCTCCTCCCGACCGACCTGCCCGACACCAAGCCCCCGCTCGAACTCCTCGGCGAGCTTCCCCGCCATGCGATGGCGCTCGGGTACAACGTGAAGGCCAACACCGACCTCCTCCAGCAGACCGCCGCCTGACCAGATCGAAGACCGGACGCCCCTACGGAGCGCCCACCTTGCTGACGGCTCCCGCTCCAACACCGCTGGCTACGCGGCCGCGGCCCATTTCCGACCCCGCCGCCATCATGAAGCCCATGGACGACTCCCATGGCCTTCCCGTCCCCTGCGACAGGCAGGTCCCCGCCTGGACACTCCTCCTCGACCAGCTCCACCGCGACCTGCTCGCCCTCGCCCCCGACTACCGCATCGAGCCCTTCGACACGAAGATCGACAGCCTGCGGATCACCGTCGCCGACCGCTTCCAGGACAGCGAGATCGACGGGAAGTCCGCCGACCGGGCCACCCCCCTGACCGACGCCGCCGAGACCGCCTCGAAGACCACCTGCGACGAGCGCGCGCCCCAGACCGCATCCGTACCACGGAGAAGCGCCAACGGCCGTCCGGAACCAGAGTGACCCTCGGTCAGAGTGATGCGTCAGCCGCAGCAGACGCACAACAGGTAGGCGTTATTGCTGGCCAGGGCAGGGGTTTCGAGGCTGGCGACCCCGTTGACCATGGTGAATTCACTCCAGGCGAAACCACCGAAGGTGGCCCAATACAACTCATGGCCGCCGCTGACGCGCATCACGCAGTACAGCGTGCCGTTGTACGGGGCGAGTGCGGGGGCCACGGGGATGTAACCGGAGGGGAGCTGCTGGAAGCTGCTCCAGCGGCTGCCGTCACCGCGTACGACACAGAACAGCTTGCCGTCGTAGGAGGCCCTCCGCCGGCCATCAGCAAGCTCGGCTCCACATACTCACCCACCCCATCACCAGCGCATTCCGAGTTGGTTGAGGTCGGTGCGGCGTTGTGCGGTGAGTTTGCCGGCCCGTTTCCTGATGTTGTCGAGGACCATGCCGAGCTTGATGGCCACAGGCCCCCCAGTGCCGCCCTGCCGGCCCGCGGCCCGCCTTCTGATTCCAGGTGTTCGACGTGCTTCCGAGGTACGTTGAGGTGGCCTTCGCGGGCGTGGAACTGCTGTGCAGCACGGAGGTTGAGCGCCCACCTGTCGCTCTGTGTGCGTTTCACAGGCGTTCCTCTTTCCTCGGCGGCGTGAGACCAAGAACGTTCTCAAGCAGCCACTGCTGGACCGGCAGCAGGTCATCCCAGCCAAGGCGACAGCCGGCCGCCCAGCGTCCAGGTCTTCGCCCTGCACGATCACCTCACCTACCACCGTCGGCACCGCCCCGCCGTCTCGACATGGGCCTGGGCGAGACGGAAGCAGCGCTGCCACCCACATCCCACGCGGGCACCAGCCGGGTCGATCTCCTCCAACGCCTCACGCCGCGCCTCGGTGAGTGCCTTGACGCTGGATTCGACGGGAAGACCGGCCCCGCGGCGCTCGGCGATGGTGTCCGCGAGCCGGGCCGCAGTCCGCTGATTCTTCGCCCAGGTCCCCACCGGGTACCCATCCCAGACAGCGGTTGCCGGCGGCAGGAAATGCCCGTGCACAGCGCCCACCCTCGGGCGGCCGCGAGTCCTTCCTCGAACGCGACGTCCCGGTGGGACCAGACCATCCCGAACCCGTCCAGCTCGGCGACCCGGTCCGCAGCCAGGCGCCCGGCTTGTTGAAACGCCGCTGGTCCGCCAGCCACGTCCCCAGCGGAAACCCCGCCGGCACCCAGTCGTCCGGGGTGACGAACCCGTACGGCACCCGCAACCGCCGGCACCGGACTCCTTCACATACCGCACGCAGGCTTCGATCCCGCGCCGCCAGAAGGCGTTCTCGGCTCAAGCACCCGCAACTTCACAAACGCGCCAGCAGCGCCGGATCCCGCGGCGTGCTGAACTTCAGCAGCTCCCGCGCGAGCACACTCGGCCCCCGCCCGCCCTCCCACCGCTCTGACCACCTGCGCCAGCCGGCCTCCTCTCAGGCTCGTAACTGCCGCTGCGCACACGGGGGTCGGCGAGCGCTTCGATGGTGTCGGTGTCGTGGGCGCGGAGAGCCTCGAGAATCTTCGCCAGGGTGCCGTAGCGGAGAGGTCAGCATGTCGTCCGGAATCTCACCGGTGCAAGGAATACCGGAACGATCAGTGACGCGATCTTCCCCTCCCCAGGCCTCATCCGAGTGCGCGACCGACCATTTGCACGATATCGATCATCGACCGCGCATCACAAAAGGCGACCGAATCACAATTCGCTGTATCCACGCCTTCGCCCAGTACCTTCACAGAGCTGAGCACACGCAGCACGGCCGCCGTAGCCCAGGCCCTCACCCGCGTCCGGCCCTCGATGACGTCGGACGCGAACTCCTCCAGCACGACCCTACCGGTGGCCGGGGGGTGCTCGCCGCACAGCAGCCGGCCCATACGCGCTCCGGCGCCGGGAACCGGCGCGGATCGTCCTCCCACAGCGCTCAGCGGCACCGACGACGCCGGCGGCCATGGCCTCGGCCTCGCTGACCTTGCCGTGGAAGGCCAGCATCCTCCGCAGCCCCTCCTGCGCCGCCGCGGTCAGGACCCCAGCCTGCAGCGCCGCCAGCCGCACCCCGCGCACCGCATCCGCCCCAGGGCCGGCAACCTGGTGCGCCTCGTGAGCTCAGGGTCGGTGATATCGACGCACACGACCTGGTAAGGGGCGACGAGTCCGCGGCTGATGGCCTCAGACAAGGTGAGCTTGAAGGCCACGGGCCCGAACACGGGGAGCCGGGTCCATGCTCGCGATCAGGCGCGGCTCCTCGCCACGACCGCTCCCGGCTGCTTCCAGACACGGGGCCGTGGCGGTCATGTAGAGACGGCGGCTACGGGGATCTTGGTCTGGTCATGTACGGCTGCCCAGGGCTTGCCTGCATCCCCGCTGGTCCGGTGGGCCTCGTCCACGACCATCAGGTCCCACACCCCCAGCCCTGAGCATGTGCGCGCTGGAGGATGCCGAGGCCGACGGCGGCGTAGGTGGCGAACACCGTCACCCGCTCCAGCCCCGCACCCACCCCACCAACTCGGCCGGATCCGTCGTACAAGGCATGCCGCCGGAGTCGCCGGCCCGTAGCGAGCAGACCCGATCACGCCCCCGCACGGCCATCCTCCCGCCATACGGCCGCGGTCTGTGTCAGAAGATCAAGAGTCGGCACCAGAACCAGCACTCGCCGCGCCCCCAGCTTCCGGGTGGCCTCGGCGGCGATCAGAGTCTTGCCCGAGCCTGTCGCGGCGATGACCTGGGTCCGCAGTCCCCGGCCGGCATGTGCCCACTGGCGGGTGTCCGTAGGGCGCGGAGGATGGCGTCGACGGCTTCCACCTGATGCGGGAACAGTTCTTTCCCCAGCATACCAATTCCCTTCGCCATTCCCGCCGAAGCCTTTCGGATCCACTGGAATCCAATTGCGCCAGAAACACAGGAGTTGAATACCAAGGTAACAAATTCAGCTTTTCAAGAACATGTTTCCGTCCGAGTCAGGATGCCCTGCCGGTCACCCGAATCCGCAGCGGGGACCGCTCCTCTCTCCATAAGATAGCGGCCAGACAGAATGACGCACCACGCCTTTCCGAAGCACCCCGGCGCGCCATCACCTGCCCAAGAAACCGCCATGACGAAAGACAGCACACCGCTCCACCCAACCCATGACCCAACAACCCCCTTGACGCTCCGTCACCCCGACACCCCACCCCTAGCCAGCCCAGGAACGCGCGGAGCGCGTTCCGTCAGGCGGATCGCGGAGCGATCCGAGC
Source organism: Streptomyces mobaraensis (assembly GCF_020099395.1). Classification (NCBI taxonomy): domain Bacteria; kingdom Bacillati; phylum Actinomycetota; class Actinomycetes; order Kitasatosporales; family Streptomycetaceae; genus Streptomyces; species Streptomyces mobaraensis. Next base: position 7,638,809 of record NZ_CP083590.1, read on the forward strand.
CGAGGCCAACGGAGTTGGCCTCCCGGGCCACGGAGTGGCCGGATCTCCGGGACGGAGTCCCGGAGCACCCCACGGAGTGGGGGTGCTCTTCCGCCGCGTGCGGCGGCGCGTCGGGTTGCGG